>JBCBUG010000001.1:0-619022 GCA_039818265.1 Pseudomonadota bacterium
CGACCTTGTGGAGCGGGTGGTTCGTTAGCGTCTTATCGACCTCAGCCACAACTTTGGCCAGCACCTCACTGTGCAAACGCCGGCGCAGCAATCCCAGAACATGCGGGCTTGCGACCAGAAGTCAGCCTTGAATGATCCGTCTTGGAAGGCCCATGCCAAGTCTCTGTTTGTGCAGGAATTGGCAACTTTGCTGAACCGCAAGGGGCTGAAGGGTGCCTATAAGCGCCTTGTTCTGGTCGCAAGCCCGCATGTTCTGGGATTGCTGCGCCGGCGTTTGCACAGTGAGGTGCTGGCCAAAGTTGTGGCTGAGGTCGATAAGACGCTAACGAACCACCCGCTCCACAAGGTCGAACAGGTTTTAAGGCAGCGTCTTAAGCCCACACACCGTTTAGCTTAACCCTGTTTGGGCGGCACATGCCGCCCAGCCGTACCGCGCGCGGTTAGATATTTGTGCGCAAGGCTGCTATTGCCGCAGCGGCGCTGTCGACCCAGGTGACAAACGCAGCAAGCGACTGTTCGGCAAAACCCTGATCAACGACCTGATCCAGCAATGTTTTTAAAGCGTCCCAATAACCGTCAACATTCACCACGACAATAGGCTTGTAGTGCAAGCCCAGCTGCCGCCATGTGAGTGCTTCGAAAAGCTCGTCCAGCGATCCGGGGCCACCGGGTAGAACAACCACCGCGTCAGCATTCATGATCATGACTTTCTTGCGCTCGTGCATTGTTTCGGTGATCACGAAATGGGTCAGGTCGGTCTTGCCGACCTCGCGTTGAACCAGATGCACGGGTATGACTCCAAACGTCTCTCCGCCCGCGTTTTGAGCGGCGCGCGCAACCTCTCCCATCAGGCCGACATCACCCGCGCCATAGACCAGCCGCCAGCCCTCGCGCGCCAGCAGAGTCCCAAGCGATTTGGCCGCGCTGGCATAGGCTTTGTTAGCGCCATCGCGTGACCCGCAATACACACAGACAGACTTGTGAGACATGAATTTGACGCTCCGGGGTTGTGTCAGAGGTTTTGACCCGTGATAGCGGGATTGATAAATTGGCTCAACTGTCCGCCTGAACACATTCAGAAAACATGTGTTTGTGCTGCGGGGTGAAAGGAAAACAATGGACGCCAAGTCGGGAAACGGAAGTTCGAGCAACTTCGTATGGGGAGTCGTTGCCGCAATAGTCGCTCTGTTGGGCTTGGGCGGGGCATACCTGTCTGGTGCATTTGACAGCGCGCCGGACCAAGCGGATGCGCCTCAGGAACAAACTGCAGCTGCGCCTGCGCCCGAAGCATCAGAGCCGAGCGCACAGGCGGCGGACACCGAGACCGACGCTCCAGCCGACGCGGAACCAGACACTGTGGCAGAGGTCGATGCGGATGCCGACGCGGATGAACCCGCTCAGGAGGTGACGGAAGCACCTCAGATAACCGCTGCGGTTTTGGATCAGATCTTCGTCGAAAAAGATGGCAATGCGTTGCTGTCGGGTGAAGCTGCGCCCGGGAGTGAGATTCGGGTTTTGCTGGATGGCGAAGCTGTGCACAGCTTTACGGTCGACAATACCGGACAGTTTGCCGAGTTTGTTTCGATCCCGTTCAGTGAGGTTGCGCGGGGATTGGTGTTGGAAACGTCTGATGGTGAGGTGACTGCCCAATCCGATGACTACCTGATTGCGGCCCTGCCGAAACCTGTTGAAGAAGAGCAGGTCGCCAGCGCCGATCCTTCCGTAACACCCGAGGATAACGAGTCTGACACTGCTGCCCCGTCTGACGCCTCTGGCACCACAGACGCTGGGGAACAGCCCCAACAGCCTGCGGATACTGAGGTTGCTGAGGCTCCGACCGAAAGCGCATCACCGGCTGAAGCCACATCAGATGATCAGCAAGTGGCGGTGCTGCGCTCGGGCGAAGAAGGGGTCGAACTGGTTCAATCTCCATCGACGGAGCCGACAGAGCCCGAGCAAGTGGAACTGGATACGATCGGTTATTCCGATACGGGTGACGTTCAGCTGACGGGCCGGGTCACCGAAGGCTCGGCTGTGCGCCTCTATCTGAACAACCGTCTGGTTGCGGATGTTACGCCAGAGGCAGGTGGCAATTGGAGAGGTGAGTTGCAGGGGATTGAACCCGGTGTTTACACCCTGCGCGTTGATGAGGTCGGCACCGATGGTACCGTTGTCAGTCGCCTTGAGACGCCGTTCAAGCGTGAGCCTGTCGAGGTTCTGCAAGCGGCAGACACCGCGTCAACCGCGGACGCCGCCGCTGAAACACCCCCTATACGCCAGGTCACGGTGCAAAAGGGGGATACGCTCTGGGCGATTTCGCGCGAACGCTTTGGTGATGGTGTCCTGTATGTGCGCCTGTTCGATGCCAACCGCGATCTGATCCGTGATCCTGATCTGATCTATCCGGGGCAGATTTTCACGATCCCCGAATAAAAACTTCTGGCCCTTTGAGGGCCAGACGATATCTCTGACCGCAGATAAGGCACGTGATGAGACGGACGGTCCCGATGACTTCTGACGAATTGGCCGAGATCGACGAACGCCGCTCGGGCTGGCGAACGATCCGCAAGGTGACGCCGTATTTGTGGCCCGAGGATGAGCCCTGGGTGAAACGCCGGGTGGTGATTGCGATGGCCATGCTGGTCCTTGCCAAGCTGATCGCTGTCTATACGCCAATCCTGTACAAAGGGGCGGTCGATGCATTGGCCGGCGAAGGGGTGCCGCCCGTGGCGCTGGGCGCAGTCGGTTTGACCGTCGCTTATGGTGTCGCGCGGATGATGACAGTGGGGTTTCAGCAGCTACGGGATGCAGCCTTTGCACCAGTGGGTCAGAGGGCCCTGCGCGCGCTGGCGCTAGAGACCTTCCAGCATATCCATCAGCTTTCGATGCGGTATCACGTCTCTCGCCGTACCGGTGGGCTTAGCCGGATTATCGAGCGTGGCGTCAAAGGGGTCGACTTTCTGCTGCGGTTCTTGCTGTTCTCAATCGGACCGCTGATCTTGGAACTGTTGCTGATCGCCATCATCCTGATGTGGCTGTTTGACGTTTGGTATCTGGTCGTCGTGGCGGCGACGATCACGCTATATATCTGGTTCACCTTTGCGGTTACCGAATGGCGCGTGAAACTGCGGCGCGAAATGAACGATCAGGATACCGAAGCGAACCAGCGCGCCATCGACAGCCTGTTGAACTTCGAAACCGTCAAGTACTTCAATGCCGAAACGCGTGAGGCAGAACGATACGATGTCTCGATGAAAGCCTATGCTGGGGCGGCTTTGAAAACAGCCTATTCATTGGCATTTCTGAATTTCGGCCAGTCCTTCCTGATCACCTGTGGCCTGATCGGTGTCATGGTGTTGGCCGCCATCGGGGTGCAAAATGGCTTACTCACCGTGGGTGATTTTGTGATGGTGAATGCCTACATGATCCAGATCACCGTGCCGCTGAATTTTTTGGGCACAGTGTACCGCGAAATCCGGCAGTCTTTGGTTGATATGGGTCAGATGTTTGATCTGTTGGAACAGCCTGCCGAGGTTGAAGACAAGCCAGCAGCGCCGGAGCTTCAGGTCAACGGGGGTGAGGTTACCTTGCAGGATGTGTGTTTCGGTTATGAGGCCGAGCGCGAAATCCTTAAAGGTGTGTCCCTGACCGTCCCCGCCGGACAGACAGTGGCCATTGTAGGCGCGACCGGATCAGGTAAGTCGACCATCGGGCGTTTGCTGTTTCGCTTTTACGACGTCACAGGCGGATCGCTGAAGATTGATGGCCAGGATGTGCGCGATGTGACACAGGACAGCCTACATGCCTCTATCGGTGTAGTGCCGCAGGATACTGTCCTGTTCAATGACACCATCCGTTACAACATCGCTTATGGTCGGGATGGCGCGACGCAGGCAGATGTAGAAGAGGCCGCACGCGCAGCGCAGATACATAAGTTCATCACCTCTCTGCCTGAGGGGTACGATACTAAGGTTGGTGAGCGCGGGCTGAAACTGTCAGGTGGTGAGAAGCAGCGCGTTGGCATCGCCCGGACACTGCTTAAGAATCCACCTATTCTGCTGCTGGACGAGGCGACCTCGGCACTGGATACCGACACCGAGCAAGAGATCAAGGATGCCCTGGCTCGCGCGGGCGAGGGGCGCACAGTGATTACCATTGCCCATAGGCTGAGCACGATTGCTGAGGCGGATCAGATCGTGGTTCTGGAAAGCGGCGAGATTATCGAGCAAGGCACCCATGATGCATTGTTGGCGCGTGAAGGGCGTTATGCACAGCTTTGGAGCCGCCAGCAGTCAGATACTCAGGCCGCCTAGAAGTAACTGCTATTACCGGGTTGTAGGCAATCTGAGGAATATTCATCTTTGTTCTATGAACATTGGTTCAATAGCTGGATTAGTCATGAACGGATCACTTACGCGAGCTGTCATTGTCATTTTGCTGGCTGCTTCATTCCAGTTTACCGCTCTGAACTCTGAAGCGGCACCAACCACGGTAGAGCCCTTTAAAGTCAGCGCCAACTGGGGTCAGGGTCACCATGATCGCAAGAGGCGTGAGAACAGAACCGGCGATGATCGGGATCGCAAAAACGAACGGGATGCTGGTTCCCGGGCGCGTGAACCAAACACGAACTCTGACGAAACTTCTGGATCAAGAATTGCGGAGAATATTAAGAGCGGTATCGCATGCTTAAACAACCCGAAGTGCGGACAGATCTGGATACCTCCAAGTGAGCGGTAGTAGTCGACCTCGAAGGAGCGCACTGAGTAAACCATACAGTGGTACAAAAAGGGCCGGTTGATCCGGCCCTTTTGATTTACTCCGCAGCTTTCAATGGTGCACCGGGTGGTGCATCTGGCGTTTTGTCTGCCGCTGCGGGGGGATCTGTCCAGACAAGCTCGGTCGCCTGCATCGCCCGCGCGCTGCGCCCGATGGCCATATCCTGCGCGATCTGACTGGAGCGGCCCGCAGTGACGCGTGCCAGCACTCGGCCCAGCCAGATCGCGTAGGTGGTTACCCAAACGCGCAGCGCCAGCATCGAGGGCGTGACAATCAGCGTCAAAACCGTTGCGATGCCCAACCCGAAGACCACGGCAGTTGCCAGTTGCTTCCACCACAAAGCTGTCGGGCTGTCGATTGTGTAGCCGCCATTGATGAAGTCCAAAGACAGGCCAAACATCATCGGTGTCAGGCCCGCCATGGTGGTCAGGGTGGTCAGCAGAACCGGGCGAATCCGGGCTTCGGCTGTGCGGACAATCGCATCAATACGCGGCATATAACGGCTGTATTCCTGATAGGTATCGATCAGAACAATGTTGTTATTCACCACAATCCCCGCCAGCGCCACGATCCCGGTGCCGGTCATGATGATCGAGAAGGGTTGCTCCATCACCAGCATCCCGATCAACACCCCGGTGGTGGACAGGACCACGGCCAGAAGAACCAGGATCGAGTTGTAGAAGCTGTTGAACTGTGCCAGTAGGATCACGAACATCAAACCCAACGCACCAGCGAAGGCATTCATCAGGAATGCCCCGGATTCGGCTTGATCCTCCTGATCGCCGGTCCATTCCCAGCTGATCGCTGGGTCGAAGGGGCTGGTGTCCAGCCATTCGGTCAGAACAGCGATCCGCTCGTTCGGGTTGATCAGGCTGGTCCGTGCATCACCATCGTCGATGGCTGTGCGCAGCTCGTCAATCGAAGCTGCACCCGTCAGCATCACCAGATCGAACCGCTTGCCATCCGGCATGGTTAGGGTTGATGCGGTAGGCTCTGTGCCGTCCTCAAGCGCGCGGACCACGGCCAGACGCTGTTCGGTGCCGTTACTGCCGTTCACAAACAGTTTGCTCAGGCCCGGTTCAACATCCGCTTTGACGTCATAGTAGCGCTCCTGATCAATGCGGTTGATCTCGGCCAGTTTGGGCACGGGTTGACGCGTCACAAAGTTCGACAGGGGCACCAACCCGTCGGGCGTACGCACTTTCAAGGTATCCAGCGTTGACAGCACCCGATCTTCCTCGGGCAGACGAACGCGGATTTCGATCTCCTCATCCGTGCTGTCCGGGCGCATCTCACCCAGCAGGATGCCACGTGTGACCAGTTGAACCATCGCACCAACGGTCGCCACATCGGCGCCGAAACGGCCCGCTTTGGCAACGTCCACATCGATCTGCCAGTCGATGCCGGGCAGGGGCAGGGTGTCTTCAACCTTGATCAGGCCGGGTGTCGTATCGAACTGTGCACGTGCGGCGTTGGTGGCTGCGGTCAAGCTGTCCCAATTATCACCCTTGATCCGCAGATGCACGGGCTTGGCCGAGGCGGGGCCTTGTTCAAGCGCCGCTATTTCGACAACAAACCCCGGCAGTTCGGCCAGTTGAGCCCCCAGTTCTTCCAAGACAAAGTCGCCGTCATACTCGGGGGCGACGGAATGGCGGTCAAACAGGCCACCCAGAATGGGTTCGTGCACATTGGGACGGTCTTCCCATGGGATGATCTCGAACTGGACGCGACCAACCGTGTCTGCCGGGGCTTCGGCCCCTCCGTTATTCTGGTTCAGACCGCCTTCGCCCGCGAATGAGAACACGTTGATAACCGCTGGATGGGCTGCAATAACCTGTTCGGCGGCCAGCACCATGGCGTCTTTTTCATCAAGCGACAGGTTCCCGCGGGCACGCACATATGCGGTGGCCTGTTCCGGCTCGCTTTCGACAAAAAATTCAACACCGCGATTGTTTTCTCCGAAATATGTAACAACCGAAATAACGGCAAACCCTACAGCGACGATTGAAACGATTGGCATGATCGGATTGCCAACCAGAAACTTGATCGCATATCCGAAGGGCGTGTGCTCTTTCGCGGTGTGAACGGTGGTATCTGGCGCGCGTTCGATTTTGGCGGCGCCCAGGGTTACCGACCCGGCAAATGCGCCAAAGATCATAAGCACAGCGCCCGCAAATGATCCACCAACCGGTAGCAAATATCCCGGATTCAGGACCTGCATCGCACCCAGGAAAACAAGGTAGAACGACGGTGCCACCAATACGGCACGCAACCACCATGGGGTGCGTGCGCGCAACCAGTTCGACGAACGGTCGAAGACACGGCTCAGCCGTCCGGACACGCCGCCCATGACCGGCAGGTAGATCAGCGCAACGATGAGCGAAGCGGACAGAACAAAGATCAGGGTAACCGGAAGCATCCCCATGAACTCACCCGGAATGCCGGGCCAGAACAGCATTGGCAGGAATGCGCAAAGTGTGGTGGCGGTTGACGAGACGATAGGCCAGAACATGCGCTGCGCAGCCTGCACATAGGCATGCATCGGCCCAACCCCTTCTTTGATGCGCTTGTCTGCGAATTCGACAACCACGATTGCGCCGTCCACCAGCATGCCCACGGCCAGGATCAAACCGAACATCACGATGTTCGAAATACTCACGCCCATGACCGCAAGGAAAGCGAAACACAGCAGGAACGACGTAGGGATCGCGAAGCCCACCAGCAAAGCTGCGCGCGAACCTAGCGAAGCTAGAACAACGATCATCACCAACGCAATCGCCGTCAGAACCGAGCCTTCCAACTGGCTGACCATCGAACCGACTATGCGGCTCTGATCATTTGACGTGCCCACATCGACAGCCGCCTGCAGTTCAGGCGGCCATTTACTTTGCGCTTCGGCCACTGTGGCTTTGACCTGCTCAACCGTGTCGATCAGGTTGAACCCTTTGCGTTTGACTACCTGCAAAGCGACGGTTGGTACATTGTCGAAACGGGCCGTACCTTCGCGATCTTCAAAGGTATAGTTTATCTCGGCCAACTCGCCCAAGGTGACAACCCGGTCGCCATTGACCTTGATCGGAAGGCCATACACATCGCTTGGGGTTTTAAATGATGATGGGATTTTGACTGAGAATGTGCCCTGTGCAGTATCAACTTCACCGGCTGCGATCAGCTGATTGTTGTTGCGAACAACTTCAATCAACTCAGCTGCGGTGACGTTATAGGCTTCGAGCCTTAGCGGATCGATGATGACTTCCAGCAGCTCGTCCCGATTGCCGGCGATCCCGGCCTCGAGCACTGAATCCAGTGCCTCCAGCTCGTCCTGCAGGTCTTTGGCGACGCGCGCCATCGTGCGTTCCGGCACAGCGCCGGTCAGGTTGACGATCACGATCGGGAATTCGGAAAAGTTTATCTCGAACAGCGAGTATTGTTCGGCCCCTTCCGGGAACTCGGCCTGCGCACTGTTCATGGCATCGCGTACATCTGCCATGATCGCGGTCTTGTCCCATCCGAAATCAAATTCGAGCGCGATACCGGCATAGTCTTCGGCAGCCGTGGCCGTCATTTCTTTCAGACCGTCAAGATCGGCGAGTTCCGTCTCCATCGGCTTGACCAAAAGGTTTTCGGAATCCTCGGCGGAAATGCCTGGAAACTGGACCGACACAAACAGGGCCGGGATTTCAATATCCGGCTCGCCTTCTTTGGGCAGATTCACATAAGCAAAGCCGCCAATGACCAGCGAAATGGCGATAAAGGCCAGAACCATTCGGGCCCGATCAGCGGCCCATGCGACAACACCTGTCATTGTGACGCTTCCTGATAGGTTGGGGCGACAGTGACGCCCCGGATCACGAATTCCTGTCCGACAACGATAATATCAACGGTTTCTGCCAATCCGCCAACCCAAACGCCCTCGGCCGTGTCGCGCAGCACGCGGGTGGGTGCAAAATCGACAATATTCCCCGCTCCGACCGTCCGAACGCCCAATTGACCCTCGTTATTCAGCGTCAATGCTGACTGAGGCAGCAAATGTGCCTTGGCCCCTTCGGCTGCGATGCGAATCGTGGCGGTTTGTCCATCGCGGATGGTCAGGTCCGCGTTGGGCACGGTGATTTCCACCTCGAAGGTGCGGGTGGTTTCATCCGCTGAACGGCTGAGGAATGTCACGCGGCCTTCAACCTGTCGGCCCGTGACCAGCTGTGCAGATGCTTCAGCACCGACTTGCACGCGATTGACCTCGGTCTCAGGTACAAATCCAACCAACTTGATCGGGTCCAGCTGAATTACCGTGGCACAAAGAGAGCCAGGCTGCATCAAGCTGCCCAATTCTGCCGTGTCGCTTTCCAGCAGACCTCGGAACGGGGCGTTTATGGTCAGGCGGTTGATCTCACGCTGAGCGGCTTCGACCTCTGCCGCGGCTGCCTCGATACCCGCGCGGGTGGCTTCTAACCCCGCTTCGGCGGATTTGATACCGGCTTCGGCGGTACTCATCGCAGCTTCGCTGGAAATACGACGGGTCTCTGATCCGAACCCGGTTTCTGACAACTTCTGAGCTGCCGTCAGGTTGATTTGCGCTTCGGCAACAAGGGCGTGCGCCTCTTCCAGCCGTGCCTCGGATTCGGGTACACGGCTTTCCGCTTCCAGCTTCCCGGCCATTGCCTCGGCGAGGCTGGCGGGACGGCTTCCGGGATCTAGTTCGCACAGCAGATCGCCGCTTTCGACAAAGGCGCCGCGCCGCTTGGGTTCTGACACAACGGTTGATGTGGTTTCGGCCAGCACTTCAACCTGACGGTTTGCTTGTGTTTCACCGCGCAACAGAACGGCGCTGTCGATCTCGCGCGCTTGCGAGCGAATAGCCACCACGCGCACCGCGTCTTCGGCTGCGGCGTCCGGGTTTTCACCCTCAGCGGCGGCAGGCGCATCCGCGTCGTCGCGCCCGGCAAATGCAAATAGCGAGTCGCGCTCAAAAACCAGAAAATATAAGGCAACAATCACCAGAAGGGCGTTGATGAATGAAATCAACCGCATAAAGTGGTACTCCCAGAGTTCCGCATCAGAAAATATCTGACATTCATGCCTGTAGATGGGGTTCGGCATGTGGATTTTCTACGCTGAACTGAATAGTTCGGTTCACTTTTTTTCGCAAGGGCGGACTCTGGCATCAAGATCGTGCGAAATCCGGCTCTTGGCTTGGCCGTGGCGGCGGGGTATGACATGGCGCACGAATGCAAGACAGAACAGCCCGGGGGCAGGGATGAGCGATACCGACAGTTTCATCGATGAGGTCACAGAAGAGGTCCGGCGCGACCGGATGTACCTGCTGTTGCGCCGCTGGGGCTGGGTTGGTGTAGTTGCTGTCATCCTGATCGTAGGTGGCGCGGCCTTCAATGAGGTGCGCAAAGCGCGCGAAACAGCACGAGCACAATCGCTCGGGGATGAGATTCTCGCGGCATTGTCCGAGAATGATTCCGCCGCGCGGGCTGCTGGTTTGCAGGGGATTGAGACACAATCTGCGGGTGGCGAGGCGGTTTTGAACATGTTGCTGTCCGCGTCGCAGATCGAAGCCGGTTCGGAGCCGGATGCAGTAGCCAGCCTGAATGCAATCGCTGTGCAGGGGGATCTGCCGGAAATCTATCGCGCGATTGCCAGCTTCAAAGCGCTTTTGCTGCAGACAGATACGATGCCAGTTGCAGATCGGCGCTTGCAGTTTGAGGCGCTGGCCGCCCCTGGTGCACCGCTGCGTCTGCTGGCGGAAGAGCAATTGGCGCTGATCGACATCTCCGAAGGCAATGTGGATGCGGCCCTGGATCGTCTGCAAGCGCTGCGACAAGATGCCGAGATCGGGATCGATATGCAGCAGCGCGCCGCGCAACTGATCACCGCTTTGGGTGGCGAGCCGGACCCGTTAGTGGCACAACAAGGCTAAGCCGACGGGAAGATAAAGGACAGGCGAGTTCGGATTGATATGGTAACAAATGTATTCTCCCGCATGGGGCTGCCCGCTGCGGCGATTGCCCTGACCACGTTGGCTGCCTGCCAAGAGCCCGAGGTTATCCTGCCCGGCGCACGCGAAGACATCCGGCCCGCATCCGATACCGAGACTGTCGAGACGCAAGGGTCGCAGCCCATCAGCCTGCCGGCGCAAACTGCGAACAGCAGCTGGTCACAAAGCCCCGGTACGCCTGCCTTCAGAACAACCCATGCCGCGTTGCGGGCTGCGCCGCAGCGGGTGTGGTCGGCTTCGATCGGTGCAGGCGACTCGCGCAAGCAGCGCATCACTGCCGAGCCCGTTGTCGCCGGTGGCCTGATCTACACGCTTGACGCGGCCAGCACCGTTTCGGCGGTGACGCCTCAGGGGCAGGTTGCTTGGACTGCGGACCTTATCCCTGCCACGGACAAAGACGGTGATGCCACAGGTGGTGGCATGGCCTACGCGGATGGGGTTCTTTATGTGTCATCCGGTTTTGGCCGTCTGACCGCGTTGGACGCCAAAACTGGTGCCGTTCGCTGGCAGAATCGCCTGAACGCAACAGGCAGTGGTTCGCCCTTGGTGTCAGATGGGCTTTTGTATCTGGTCGCGGGCGACGAAACCGGCTGGGCCATCACAACCAAGGATGGGCGCATCGCCTGGCAAATCGAAGGCACCCCGAGCGTCGGCAATGTTCTGGGTGCGCCTGCGCCGGTCATTGCCTCGGACCTCTCGGTATTTGCGTTCGGATCGGGGGACATCGCTGCCACCTTCCGTCGTGGTGGCATCCGTCGTTGGAACGCCTCGGTCGCTGGTGGGCGTCGGGGGCGGGCCGCCGCCCAGATCGTGGATGTCACGGGTTCCCCCATGGTGGTCGGCGACACGATCTACATCGGAAATCACTCGGGCCGCACCGTTGCGTTTGACGCCGCATCGGGTGAGCGAAATTGGACCGCAGATGAAGGCGCGGTCGATACGGTTTGGCCTGCAGGTAACAGCATTTTCCTGATCAGTGATCGTAGCCAGCTAGTACGCCTGAGTGCGGCTGACGGGTCCGTCATCTGGGCGCAGGACCTGCCAGGTTTTGTAAAAGATCGACCAGGACGGCGCGGGCCGATTGTGGCCCATTATGGCCCGATTTTGGCGGGTGGGCGTCTTGTGGTGGCGTCCAATGATGGCTATCTGCGCTTCTTCAATCCAGTTAACGGATCGCTGATCAATCAGGTCGAGGTGCCGGGCGGCGCAACAACAACCCCTGTTGTGGCCAACCAGACATTGTACGTCGTCTCGACTAAGGGTGATCTACACGCTTTTCGTTGACCCAAAGATACGCTAAAGGGCGCATCTTGAGTCTTGAAAGTTGAGAACATGTCGCTGACCCTCGCCATCGTGGGGCGCCCGAATGTGGGCAAATCCACCCTGTTCAATCGCCTTGTGGGCAAACGTCTGGCCTTGGTCGATGACCAGCCTGGCGTGACGCGCGACCTGCGCGAAGGCGAAGGGCGGCTGGGCGATCTGCGCTTTACCGTGATCGATACGGCGGGTCTTGAGGATGCGACCGATGACAGCCTTCAGGGCAGAATGCGCCGTTTGACCGAACGTGCGGTGGATATGGCCGATGTGTGCCTGTTCATGATAGACGCGCGTACCGGGCTGACCCCAACCGATGAAATGTTTGCCGAGATCCTGCGCAAACGCTCAAAACACGTGATTTTGGCTGCCAACAAGGCCGAAGGTTCGGCGGCGGATGCGGGTGTGTTGGAAGCATACAATCTGGGCCTAGGTGAGCCAGTGCGCCTATCGGGAGAGCATGGCGAGGGGATGACAGACCTATACGCTCAACTGATGCCCTTGGCAGATGCGGCTGAGGAAAAGGCCGAGGATGACGCGCCCATCGTCGACATTGAGCTTGATGAGGATGGCGAGGGCGAAACACCTCTGATTACGGCAGCGAAGCCCTTGCAGGTTGCCGTCGTAGGTCGCCCGAATGCTGGTAAATCCACGCTGATCAACAAGATCATCGGTGAAGATCGCCTGCTGACCGGCCCCGAAGCCGGGATCACCCGCGACGCGATCAGCCTGCGGATCGACTGGGCCGATCCCGATGGCAACAGCACTCCTATGCGGATTTTCGACACGGCGGGGATGCGCAAAAAGGCCAAGGTTCAGGAAAAGCTTGAAAAACTCTCGGTGTCAGATGGTCTGCGCGCTGTGAAGTTTGCCGAAGTTGTGGTCGTCCTTCTGGATGCGGCGATTCCCTTCGAGCAGCAGGACCTGCGCATCGCTGACCTTGCTGAACGCGAAGGACGTGCCGTGGTCGTTGCCGTCAACAAATGGGATATCGAAGAGGACAAGCAGGAAAAACTGCGTGACTTGAAAGAGTCCTTTGAACGTTTGCTACCGCAACTGCGCGGTGCACCCCTGATCACCGTATCGGCGAAGACGGGTCGAGGTCTCGAACGCTTGCGTGCTGCGATCCTGCGGGCACATGACGTCTGGAACCGGCGCGTGCCCACGGCTGCGCTTAACCGCTGGCTGACCGCAATGCTGGAGCAGCACCCGCCGCCAGCACCCCAAGGGCGTCGGATCAAACTGCGCTACATGACCCAGGCCAAAACCCGCCCGCCGGGATTTGTGGTGATGTGTTCACATCCCGACAAGATGCCCGCCAGCTACACCCGCTATCTGGTGAATGGTTTGCGCGAAGATTTTGACATGCCCGGCACGCCGATCCGCCTGACCCTGCGCGGTCAGGGCGACAAGAACCCCTACAAGGGTCGGCGCAAGAAAAATGCCGGTGCTTTGGCCAAGCATCTCAAGGGTAAGGCGTAACTGCGCCAATTTTCAGCGTTTTTAGCCTCGGGGCGTGACAGCGCCTTTTCCCCGCGCTAGCATTCGTCTGCGTGCATATGTTTTCATGCGCGCGGCTTGTACGCGGGCAATCCGCGCTTATTTTTGGTTCAAATTAACCAGGCCTCGTGGGGAGCGCATTGGATGGATCTTAGGGAATATACAAGACAATACGCAGTTCAGGATAACAGGCTGGCAGCGCTAAGCTATTTCGGAACTTTTGCGGTGTATTTTGCATCGCTGGCTCTGGCGATCGCGTTCGTGGATCGCTGGTATATCATGGTTCCGGCTGGTATCGTTTTTGCTTTTTCAGCCGTACGTCTTTATGTGTTGCAACATGATTGCGGGCACCATTCGCTGTTTGAGACGCGGCAACAGAATGAATGGGCGGGGCATGGGTTGTCGCCGTTTACCTTCGCGCCGTTCGAGGTGATGAAGCAGAACCACAATCTGCATCATTCGGGGATCGGCAATCTGGAACACCGTGAAACCGGTGAAATCCACACCATGACCCTGCGGGAATGGTCTGAAGCAGACTGGAAGAAACGCCTGTTTTATCGCCTGTATCGCAACCCGTTCATCCTTGTGCCCGTTGGGGCGTTGTTCACCTATTTCATCCGCTATCGCTGGCCCAAGAACACGGTCCGGTTCGGCGTTGCCGGTGTTCTTTTGCACAATCTTTCGATCATTGTGTTTCTGGGGTTGCTCTGGCTGATCGCGGGGACAACAGGCATTTTGGTCTGGCTTGTGTTTTCGTTTATCGGCGGAATGCTGGGTGTGTTCCTTGTCTATCTTCAGCACAATTTCGAAGACACCTACTGGGACAGGCGGCCTGATCTCGATCCTAAAGTCGCGGCGCTACAGGGATCTTCGGCTTTGGACTTTGGATGGTGGTTCGACAATGCGGTGGCCTGTATAACCCTGCATGATATCCACCATTTCAATGCCCGCATCCCATCTTATCGGTTGCGCGCTTGCCACTATAACCTGCCGCCCGAATACACCCCGCGTCGGATCAAGTTTCCTGAGGCTATGGCAGCGCTGAACCTCAAACTTTGGGACGAAGATGCAAAGCGTCTGGTGCCTTTTCCGAAAAAGGGGCGCACGGCCAATTTGGCCCATAGCAGTTAAGATCGCAGCAAGTGGGCCTCGTGACTTGAAGGTCTGTATATTCAGTGTATATACATAAATGCAGGGAATGAGAGAAAGGACCAACAATGACCGCAGTGACCAACGTAAAAGGTGTGGGAGACGTGCTCGCCACAGCTTTGGCCGCCAATGGCTTTAAGACAGCAGAAGCCATGGCAAAGGCCAAGCCCGAAGATTTGGTCAAGGTTCCCAGAATTGGTCTGGCGCGCGCGGCTGTCCTGATCGCTGCCGCCAAAGAAGCAATTGCCGCGAAACCCGCCACCGCGAAGCGCGCCCCGGCAACGCGGCGTGCTGCGACACGCAAACCGGCGGCCCGCAAACCCGCGACCCAAAAAACTACTACGCGCAAAACAGTTGCTGCCGCTGCAGCCGAAAAACGCGCGGAAGAAGCCTCGAAGAAAGCCGCAGAGGAAAAAGCTGCTGCTGAAGCTGCCGAAGCGAAGGCCAAGAAGAAGGCCAAAGCCAAAGCAAAGGCTGAGAAGGCTGCCAAGAAACGCGCCGAGATGGAGGCCGCGTTTTCGAAAGCCAAGGACAAGGTGAAGGCCAAGTCTAAAAAGGACAAGAAGTCCAAAAAGGACGATAAAAAGAAAGACGCTGGCAAGAAAGACAGCAAGAAGAAAGAAAAGAAAAAAGATAAGAAAAAGGCGAAGAAGTAACCTATCTTTGCCCCATTGTCTGAAAAGCCGGCGCTGATCGAAGCGCCGGTTTTCTTATGTTAGTGTACCGTCTGTTTGAAGCGTCAGCTTACCGCCCAGATAGGGGCTCAGTACCTCGGGCAGGGTCACGGTACCATTTTCGTTCTGACCGTTTTCAAGTACGGCGATCAGGCAGCGCCCCACAGCCAGACCCGAGCCATTCAAGCTGTGAACATATTCCGGCTTGCCGCCGCCTTCTGGGCGGAACCGGGCGTTCATGCGGCGGGCCTGGAAATCCCCGGTGGTCGAGACCGAGCTGATTTCGCGATAAGTATTCTGACCCGGCAACCAGGCTTCGATATCAAAGGTGCGGCGCGCGCCAAAGCCCATGTCGCCAGTGCATAGAACGACGGTGCGATAGGGGATGCCCAGCTGTTCCAGCAAGTCCTCGGCACAGCGCAGCATGCGCTTTTGTTCCTCATCCGATTTGTCCGGATGAGTGATCGAGACCATCTCGACCTTTTCGAACTGATGCTGCCGCAGCATACCGGCGGTGTCTTTACCCGCACTACCGGCCTCGGACCGGAAACAGGCGGTGTGGGCCGTCATGCGGATGGGCAGGGCGGCTTCATCCAGAATGTCACCGGCCACCGAATAGGTCAGCGTCACCTCGGAGGTGGGTATCAGCCACCAGCCATTGGTGGTCTGATAGCTGTCATCGCCGAATTTCGGCAGCTTGTCGGTGCCGTACATCGCCTCATCCCGAACCAGAACTGGGGTTTGCATTTCGGTCAGACCATTCTTGTCGATATGGGTGTCCAGCATAAACTGGGCCAGTGCTCGGTGTATGCGTGCCACGCCTTTGGACAGGTTCACAAACCGGCTGCCGCTGGTCTTGGCGGCGGTTTCAAAATCCATCGCTGCGGCAACGGCGGGGATGTCGTAATGCTCCTTCGGGTCAAAATCGAAGTTGCGAGGATTTCCCCAGCGGTTCACTTCGACATTGTCCTCTTCATCCGCACCCTGGGGTACGTCGTCCGCGGGCAGGTTGGCGATGCGCGCCAGTTGGTCGGTCAGCAGCGCATCAAGGTCCTTGGCCTCGTTCTGCATCTGGGCGATTTCGGCCTTTTTCTGCGCCACAAGCGCGCGCAGGCGTTCGAATTCAGCCTCATCCACACGGCCCTTGGCGGCGCCGACCTCTTTGCTGGCCTTGTTCTGTTCGGCCTGCGCCGTCTCTGCGGCCAGAATCTTGGCGCGGCGGCTTTCATCCAGCCGCAACAAATCTGACGACACCGGCGCGTCCCCACGGCGCGCAAGGGCGGCGTCAAAGGCGGCAGGGTTTTCGCGTATGGCGCGGATGTCGTGCATAGTTCAGATCCTTAATGCGTGAATCACTAAAGCCGCTTATGCACTATATGGCTGCAAGGGTGTAGCACCGGTTAAGCGATTTCCGCCTAGGCCTTTTCATCCCCATCATCTTCATGCGCCAGATGGCCGTCCCAACCTTCAGTCGGAATTTTGGGCTCTGGCGGATCGGCGATGTAAGACGGCGTCATGATCTGGACGTTGTTCTCGTTGAACACGGCCACGATGTTACGGTGCAGATCAGATTTGATCTTGGGAATGATGCTGCCTCGCGTGGTATATCCATTGATCTGATAGTTGATCGCGTAGTCAGCCAACGCAGTCCACAAAACGAAGGGTTCTGGCTTGGTCTTGATGCTTTTGGTGCGATGCGCGGCTTCTATCAGCATCGCCTCGATCTTTTCGGGTGGCTCTTCGTAACCGATGCCAACCGTTGTGTGCAGCAACAAGCCGCTGCCATCGGTTTTCTTCGAGAAATTCACAACGTCCGAATTCATCAACTGGGAGTTTGGGATTGAGATCAATTCGTTCTTGATGGATTTCAGATGGGTTTCCATCAGCTTGATCTGCACCACGTCGCCGATGTGATCGCCGATCTGAATGCGATCCCCAATCGAGGTTGATCGGCGATAGATCACAAACAAGCCAGCCAACATGTTCGACACAACCGAGTTTGCGCCTAACGACAGCATAGCCCCCACAAGGATGGTCAGCCCCTGAAAGGCCGCCGAGTCCGAGCCAGGAATGTAAGGCACCGCAAAGACCAGTGCGATTAGAACGACGACAACCCGTGCGATGTTGAAGGTTGGATTGATCCAGTGCCTTTCGAAATCCCGCATCTCAAAAGATCCGGCCTCGACCGCGTCGAGAAACACCCGCATTCCCCGGATGATATACAGCGTGATCCATGTGATCAGCGCCAGCATGATCAGGTTGGGGATATAGCTGATGATGCCTCGGAAGATCAGCAAGACCGGTTCGGTCAGGTAGGTCAGCAGCAACTGGGCAAAATACCGTGTTTCGGCGAACGACAGCAGCACGAAGGACAGGTAGTAGTAGAAACCCAAAAAGAAGAGGATCAGCAGGATAAAGTTCAGCCCATAGCGGATCAGGGCGGCAATCGCTTCGGCCTGGACGCTTTTGGCCGTCACGGTTTCAACGTCTTTCAAATAGCCTTGAACGATTTCCAGCGTGCGCCGCTTGATCCGTCGGTGCAGCCAAAGGATCAGCACGATGAAGACCACAAACCCAAAGGTCCAGCCAGCGGCCTCGATAGCGCCGGAAACGCGCGCCTCATCACTGCGGTTGGCACGGTAGGTGACGATGGCTTCGCGGATCGCATCTCCCTGCAACACGCTGATAATATCGATCTCCATCTGGTCCAGTTCGGCATCCGCCTCGGTTGCCACGGATACAACAACACCATCTGCAAGAATCTCCGTTCCGAGCTCGCTGTCCCGATAGGTGATCTCGACATTTAGGCTTTCTGATGATTCAGCGATTTCAATGATCCTGTTCTGGACCCGCTCAGCCCGTTCATTGGCGGGCAGAGCAGACGAACCACGCAGGAAGAAGAGCGGATCACCATCGATAATGACAGGCGCTTTGAACACTTCAGAGCCAGCCGCGTCAGCCTCGGATGGCTCAGCGGGTGTATCCTGAGCCTGTCCTGCGGTGGATAGAATGGTGATCAGCAGCAGCGTGGATAGCAAAAGCTTCAGTCGCTGCAAGTATTTGTAGAGAAATCTCATCACGCCCCCCTAGGGCCGACTATACCCAAGATGCCTCGTGTTCCTAGGGCATATCTGCAACGCTCTGTGCCGTCCTTGGGGGGGGGAACGGCAGTGCAGGTGGGTCACACCGCCGCCTTTGCTTGCAAACAGGCATATCAGCGCATAGGTTCCCGCCAAATTTGCGGAACGTTACCGCAGCACAAAGCAAAGGAATATCCCATGGAAGGTGGCGCAATCGCCCAGTTTCTCCCGCTGATCCTGATCTTCGCGATCATGTATTTTCTGCTGATCCGTCCGCAGCAAAAAAAGATGAAAGAACATCAGGCCATGGTCGAAGCGGTGCGCCGCGGTGATCAAGTTGTCACCCAAGGCGGGCTGATCGGCAAAGTGTCTAAGGTCAAGGAAGGCGAAAACGAGATCGAGGTCGAGATCGCCGAGGGCGTCAAGGTTCGCGTGGTCAAGTCAACCATTGCTCAAGTTCTGAACAAGACCGAACCTGCGAAGTAACTTCGCCTGACAATTCCTTGAAAAGGCAGGGTAATGCTGCAAATTGATACCTGGAAGCGGGTTCTGATCTGGCTGGTCTGCGTGATCGGCCTGCTCATGGCCCTGCCGAATGCTTTCTATACTCGGGTCGAGCTTTCGAACGACGCCAAAGCTGCGATTGAGCTGGGCGCGGATACGCCAGAAAATCAGGCCGAGGCCGCGTTATGGCCGAACTGGCTGCCATCTTCGCTAGTTAATCTGGGCCTTGATCTTCGGGGCGGCGCGCATCTGCTGGCCGAGGTAAAGGTAGAAGATGTCTACGAAGCGCGGATGGAGGCGATGTGGCCGGAAATCCGCGACGCGTTGCGGGATGAACGGTCCACAGTGGGTACGATCCGCAGGCAGGACGCAGCACCCGGTGAGATTCGTGTGCGCATCAGCCAGCCCGAAGGCATGCCCCGAGCGCTTGAGGTTGTTCGAGGGCTTGCCCGTCAGGTACAAACCCTAACCGGGGTTGGTGCCACGGATATTGAAGCCCGCGCCGATGGGGACACGATCATCGTTCAACTGTCTGAAGCCGAGAAGCTTGCCTCGGATGACCGAACGGTACGTCAGGCGCTGGAAATCGTGCGCCGCCGGATTGATGAGGTTGGTACGCGTGAACCAACCATCCAACGTCAGGGTTCGGATCGTATCCTGATCCAGGTGCCGGGGATCGGCAGCGCTGGAGAGCTGAAGGATATTATAGGAACCACGGCGCAGCTGACCTTTAACCCCGTGATCAATCGTGGCACCGATCCAGATGCCGTCGCTGGCATCGGTCAAGAGGTGGTGCCGTCGATTGATGAAAACGGTATCTTCTACATCATCGAATCCGCTCCGGTGGTCACCGGTGAGGAACTGGTGGATGCGCAGCCCTCTTTTGACCAAAATGGCCGCCCGGCTGTCAGCTTCCGCTTTAACACTTCGGGCGCCCGGAAGTTTGGTGACTACACTCGCGACAATATCGGCGCGCCGTTCGCGATTGTGCTGGATGATGAGGTCATCTCGGCCCCTGTTATCCAAAGCCATATCCCGGGTGGGTCTGGGATCATCACCGGAAATTTCACCGTTGAGGAAAGCACTAACCTTGCAATCTTGCTGCGCGCGGGTGCCCTGCCGGCAGAGTTGGTCTTTCTGGAAGAACGCACAATCGGACCAGAGCTGGGCCAAGACAGTATCGATGCAGGTAAGGTCGCAACCATTGTGGCATTTGTGGCAGTGCTGGCCTTCATGGCGCTCAGCTACGGGTTGTTTGGTCTCTTCGCCAATGTCGCGCTCATCATCAACGTGGGCCTTCTGTTCGGCCTTCTATCCCTCATCGGAGCTACATTAACTCTACCAGGCATCGCGGGCATCGTTCTAACAGTTGGTATGGCCGTTGACGCCAACGTACTGATCTTTGAACGAATCCGGGAAGAACTGAAATCCGCTAAAGGCCCGGCACGCGCGATCGAGCTGGGTTATGAAAAGGCGCTGTCGGCCATTGTGGACGCCAATGTCACCACGTTCATCACCGCCGTGATCCTGTTTGCCATGGGCAGCGGGCCGGTACGCGGATTCGCGATTACACTGGGGTTGGGTATTCTGACCTCGGTCTTTACGGCGATCTTCGTCACGCGACTGTTGGTTGTGATCTGGTTCGAACGCCGCCGCCCGAAAACGATCGAGGTTTGACATGAGACTGAAACTCGTACCCCAGAACACCTCGTTCGATTTCTTCAGCCGCTGGAAGCTCTGGCTGGGTATCTCGGGCCTGATGATGGTCATCGCCTTCACCTCTTTCCTTTTGCAGGGGCTGAACTTTGGTATCGACTTCCGCGGTGGCACGACCATTCGGACCCAAAGTGCGGTTGAAATTGACGTGGGCACCTATCGCGATGCCATCGCGCCTTTGGGGCTTGGCGATGTGACGATCACCGAGATTTTTGATCCGACCTTTGGCCCGGACGAAAACGTTGCGATGATCCGCATTCAGGCGCAGGCTGATGCCGAAGCGGTTGAGGCGGCGACAATCACCGCCGTCGAGGAGGCGTTAAAAACCGTGATCCCGGACATTCAGTTTGTCTCGGTCGAATCGGTCGGCCCGAAGGTATCTGGCGAATTGATCCAAACGGCGATCATCGCTGTGGCATTGGCCATTGGCGCGGTGCTTGTCTACATCTGGCTACGCTTCGAATGGCAATTCGCACTGGGCGCGGTCGCGGCTCTTGTGCACGATGTGATCCTGACCATCGGTATCTTCTCGGAACTCCAAATCCGCTTTGATCTGGCCATCATCGCTGCACTGCTGACCATCGTCGGCTACTCGCTGAACGATACCGTGGTCGTGTTCGACCGGGTGCGCGAGAATCTGCGGAAATACAAAAAGAAAGACCTCAAAGAGGTGCTCAACATCTCGATAAACGAAACGCTTAGCCGGACGGTGATGACCTCGGTTACCACCCTTCTGGCGCTGATCTCGCTTTATGTTTTGGGCGGTGATGTGATCCGCGGTTTTGTTTTCGCAATGATCTGGGGCGTGATCGTGGGGACCTATTCCTCGGTCTTCGTCGCCTCGACCATCCTGCTGTGGTTGGGGGTTAAGCGAGACTGGTCCAAGCCATCAAACAACGCGGGCAACCAGTTTGCCAACGTGGATGCCTGAGCTTTTCGGCCAGTCCCCTCAGGGGCTGGCCATCATCGTCTTTGCCGCAGGTCTCAGCGGCGTTGTGCGCGGGTTTTCAGGTTTTGGAACTGCGCTGATCTTCCTTCCCCTTGCAACGCCGCATTTGGGTCCGTTTGGTGCCCTGATCGGTTTAACCATCATGGATGTCTTCGGCCCTTTGCCCAACCTGCGAAGGGCTTGGGTGTCTGTGAATCAGGCCGACCTGTGGCGCTTGGTAATAAGCTGCGCCGTGGTCTTGCCCGTAGGCCTGTGGCTTCTTACCCAAGTCGACCCGGATGTGTTCCGCTACGCGGTCAGCGGCCTTGCGCTGGCCATGCTAGCCATCTTGATCCTGGGCCTGCGCTATCACGGTCACGTCAGCCACATGATGGTCAACGCGATCGGTGCCGCAGCGGGTTTCCTGGGCGGCGTTGCGGGCCTCCCGGGGCCAGCTGTCATCCTTTTTTATATGTCACGCCCGCTGCCGGTCGAGGTGATCCGGGCAACCATCTTGTTGTTCCTTCTGGCGTTCGACTTCCTGCTGCTGGGGTTTTTGACAGCAATGGGACAAGCCACCTATGCAGCCGCAGGCTTGGGGCTTGCGCTGGCGATACCAAACCTGCTGGGCAATTGGCTGGGCGGCTGGCTGTTCCGACCTGAGCGCGAGCGCATCTACCGCAACGCAGCCTATCTGGCGATTGCCTTTGCCGCCTTGTCCGGTCTGCCGCTTTGGGGATAAAAGGCACGCATGCGATTGAATGAGATTACCTATACAAATGCCCAGCCTGTCGATGGCTATGGCCCCGGTTTTTTTCGTATTGGTGGACAGGTGCATCGCGGCGGTGTCATGACCGGACCAACAGGAACAACACCCTGGGACGGCTATGCACAGGTCGACGACCTGCTGGCACTTGCAGATGTGGTCGATGTCTTGTTCATTGGTACAGGCGCTGAGCTATCCCATATTCCAGCAGACCTGCGCAACGCTTTGGAAGAGGCGGGCCTTGGCGTCGAGATCATGAATTCACCCGCCGCATGCCGCACCTATAACGTGCTGCTCTCCGAAGGCCGCCGCATCGCGCTTGCCTTGATCCCCGTGTAAACGGATCCTCCTTCATCTGGCCAAAAATATCCCGGAGGGCGCGAGAGGCTGGCCTCTCGCTCCCGCACTCACCATATGAAAAAGCCTATGAACCCTGCGGCAAATCCATCCTTTTGCCCGCCTCTCCAATCAGATAAGCGATGGATATGACACTCACGGTGACAGAATTGGCGATTGCACGCGGCGGCATCCCCGTGCTTAAAGGGCTGAGCTTCTCGCTTGCCACCGGTCAGGCACTGATCCTTCGCGGGCCCAACGGCATCGGTAAGACAACGCTGCTGCGCACTTTGGCCAGTCTGCAACCACCGCTGTCCGGGCGTATCGACGGGGCCGAGGATCAGATTGCCTACGCCTCCCATTCAGACGGGTTGAAACCAACTCTGACCGTGACCGAGAATCTCACCTTTTGGGCTGCGGTCTTCGGAACGCATGACATCCAGCCTGCATTGGATGCCTTTCAGCTGAACGCGCTTGCAGATCGCCACGCGGGCAATCTGTCAGCAGGCCAAAAACGGCGGCTGGGCTTGGCGCGCATGTTGGTGACGGGCCGACCCATCTGGGCCTTGGATGAGCCGACCGTTTCCCTGGACCAAAGCGCGGTGCAAATGTTCGCGTCAACCGTACAAAGACATTTGGGGCAGGGCGGCTCCGCCCTGATCGCCACCCATATCGATCTGGGTCTTGAAGCTGAAATACTGGATGTCGGTCCCTACAAAGCCCGTCTTGACCTGACCGATGACCTGGACGGAGGGTTCCTGTGATCGCTCTGCTGCTGCGCGACCTGAAGCTGGCCTTACGGGCCGGGGGCGGCTTTGGTCTGGGGCTGGCCTTTTTCCTGATCGTGACGGTTCTGGTGCCCTTTGCCGTTGGCCCGCAGTCGGCGCTGCTGTCCACCATCGCGCCCGGCATTCTTTGGCTTGGGGCGCTGTTGGCCTGTCTGCTTTCGCTCGACCGTCTGCTGGCGCTGGATTGGGAGGATGGATCACTGGATCTTCTCGCCACGGCCCCGCTGCCGCTTGAGGCGATTGTCTCCATCAAAGCGCTTGCACATTGGATCACCACGGGTTTGCCATTGGTCTTGGCGGCCCCTTTCCTGGGCATCTTGCTGAACCTGCCAGCACCGGGCTTTTTTTGGCTGGTGATCTCACTGCTGCTGGGCACCCCGGCCATGAGCGTGATCGGCACTTTCGGCGCGGCCTTGACCGTTGGGCTTAAACGCGGGGGGTTACTGCTGTCACTGCTGGTGCTGCCGCTCTACGTTCCGACTCTGATTTTCGGGGCCGAGGTCGCCCGTCGCGGTGCGACCGGAATGGACACACAGACCCCGCTGCTGATGCTGGCCGGGATTACCGCCGCCACGATTGCCTTGCTGCCATTTGCCAGCGCAGCTGTGCTACGGATCAATCTGCGGTGAAGCGCCACATTCTTGACGGAGGTCAATTGAGAAACTGCCGGTTTCAGACTAGATATCAGCCATGACAATCGCAGCCAGAGCCAACGCCCTTTGGGAATATGCCAATCCGCGCAAATTTCTTGCCACCAGCGAACGCATCTTGCCGTTTTTCTGGATCACCTCAGCATTGTGTCTGACGGTCGGGCTTGTCTGGGGCTTTTTCTTTACGCCCGACGACTACAAACAGGGATCGACCGTCAAGATCATCTATCTGCATGTTCCTGCGGCACTCATGGCCATCAACTGTTGGCTGATGATGCTGGTAACCTCGTTGATCTGGCTGGTGCGCCGCCATCATGTCAGCGCCTTGGCTGCCCGGGCCGCAGCCCCGGTGGGCATTGTTATGACTCTGATTGCACTGGCAACCGGAGCGATCTGGGGTCAACCCATGTGGGGCACCTGGTGGGCGTGGGATCCGCGCTTGACCTCATTCCTGATCCTGTTTCTGTTCTACCTTGGCTATGTGGCGCTCTGGGAAGCCATAGAAGACCCTGATACGGCGGCCGATCTGACCTCGGTCCTGTGTCTGGTGGGCTCGGTCTTCGCCATGCTCAGCCGCTATGCAGTGAATTTCTGGAACCAAGGCCTGCATCAGGGCGCATCCGTTATGCGGGCCGGAGCCATCACAGGCACAGATACTGAGGAGAAGGTGAGCAACATCTTCTTCTACCCGCTTCTGGTCTGCATCATCGGTTTTGTTTTGCTGTTCGTCGCGCTGGTTCTGTACCGCACAGGCACCGAAATCCGCGCGCGGCGCGTCAAGGCCCTGCTGGCACGTGAAAGGGTGGGCGGATGATCCCCGATCTTGGAAAATATGCAGATGCTGTTCTGTGGTCCTATGCCGTTTCAATCGGCTTGCTGCTGGCGCTTGTCGCGATCAGCGTGATGCGCGGCCGCAAAGTGCGAACCGAGATGGAAAAGATTGAACAAAGAGTGACGCGCAATGGCTAAGATTTCGCCCCTTATGATCGCGCCACCCCTGATCTTCGGCGCATTTGCGGTTCTTGCCGGGATTGGCATGTTCCGTGAGGATCCTGATGCGCTGCCTTCGGCGCGGCAAGGACAGCCTGCACCACCTGTCGTCCTGACCGAGTTTCCTGGCAAAACCTTGTTCAACGATGAAACGCTAAGGGATGGCAAGGTTAAGCTGGTCAATTATTGGGCCAGCTGGTGCGCGCCCTGCCGGGCCGAGCATCCCAACCTCGAAGCGCTGTCTGCCGAAGGCATCCCCGTCTACGGCATCAACTACAAAGATCAGTTGGATAATGCCGAAAGCTTTCTGCAAGAACTAGGCGATCCCTATTCAGGCATAGGCCGAGACGAGCAGGGGCGTATGGCTCTGGATTGGGGCCTCTACGGCGTGCCCGAGACCTATGTGATCGATGGCAACGGCACCGTGATCCTGCGCTTTGCAGGACCGATTACGCGGCGTGTCATTGAAAGCACGATCCGGCCAGCTCTGGACCAGGCGGCAGGCGGCTCATAACCGATACCCGCCGGTAACGCCCAGAACTTCGCCCGTAATGAAACTGGCGTCATCCGAGGCCAAAAACCGAACGGCTTTTGCAATATCTTCTGGCCGGCCTACGCGTCCAACAGCGGTATCCTTGACGAATAAGGCGGTCAGGTCATCCGGGCGCGGCGCCTCGGGGATGTTGATCGCGCCAGGGGCCACGGCGTTCACGCGAATACCCTTGGGCCCCAGTTCTTTGGCCATACCACGCGTCCACAAGTTCAGTGCAGCTTTGCTGGCCCCATAGGTCACCGCATCCTTGGGTGGCAGAACGGCATTCATCGAAGAGATGCTGACAATCGCGGCGCCCGGTTTCAGATGCGGCAAAGCTGCGGTCAGCAACGCGGCGGGCACCAGCAGGTTCAGGTCCAATATGGAGAGGTGATCATCCTTATCGAACACGTCTTTCGGGGTCATCGTAACCGCCCCGGCATTGTTCACGATCAGATCGAGACGTCCAAACTTTTCTATGACCTGCTGAATAACCGCCTCGGGCTGCCCCTCTACTGTTAGGTCAGATCGCAAGGCCAGACACTCGCTTTTCTCATCCGGTTCGCTCGTCAACCAGGTGAACGCCACATGGTGGTCGCCGCGCAATTCGTCGACAATTGCGCGCCCAATTCCGCGCGCGCCGCCTGTTATCAATGCCACTTTGTCCATACCAGCCTCCTTGCGCTGACCAGACCCGGATTATGGGCGATATTCAACTTCTTCTGTTCACAAATACCTCGGAGCGCGAGGCAGAGCCTCGCCAAAAATGCAAAAAGACGCCCGCAGGCGTCCTTTTACGGCCACGAACAAAGCGGCTTCAGCCAGCCTTGGCCAGATTTCGCAATACATAATGCAACACGCCGCCATTTTCGATATATTCAATCTCGGGCGCGGTATCGATCCGGCACTTCAGGGTGATGGTCTTCTCGGACCCGTCGCCATAGGTGATGGTGCAGGGCACCTCTTGCAGCGGCTCGACCGAATCCAACCCATGAATCGACACTGTCTCATCGCCTTTCAAGCCCAGCGTCTTACGTGTGTCACCGCCCGTGAATTCCAGCGGAATAACACCCATGCCCACAAGGTTCGACCGGTGAATACGCTCAAAGCTCTCGGCGATCACCGCCTTCACACCCAACAAGGCGGTCCCTTTGGCCGCCCAGTCGCGGGACGAGCCCGCGCCATATTGCTCACCGCCAAATACCACCAAGGGCGTGCCCTGTTTCTGATAGGCCATCGACGCCTCATAGACCGAGGTCTGTTGGCCATCAGGCCCTTTCGTGTACCCGCCTTCAACGCCATCCAGCATCTCGTTCTTGACGCGGATATTGGCAAAGGTACCGCGCATCATGATCTCGTGATTGCCGCGTCGTGATCCATATGAGTTGAACTCGCGCGGCTGCACCTGCCGTTCGATCAGATACTTCCCGGCAGGGGTGGTGGTCGCGAACGATCCGGCGGGCGAGATATGATCGGTGGTGATCATGTCCCCCAGGATCAATAGCACCTTGGCCCCATCGATATTCGAGATGGTGCCCGGTTCGGCCCCCATACCCTGGAAATAAGGCGGGTTCTGGATGTAGGTTGAGGTTGGCGGCCAGTCATAGGTTTCCTGTTGCGGCACCTCGACGCTCTGCCATTTCTCGTCGCCCTTGAAGACGTCCGCATACTTAGACTGGAACGCTTCGCGGGTCACGGTCGCCTCGACCAGTTCCGCAATCTCGGCCTGGCTGGGCCAAAGGTCTTTCATGTAGACATCGTTGCCATCCTTGTCCTGACCGATGGGCTCGGATGTCAGGTCAATATCCAGCGTACCGGCCAGCGCATAGATCACGACCAGCGGTGGCGAGGCCAGATAGTTGGCGCGCACATCAGGCGAGATGCGGCCTTCGAAGTTTCGGTTACCTGACAGAACGGAGGTTGCAACCAGATCGCCTTCGGCAATCGCCTCGCTGATCTCTTTCTGGATCGGACCTGAGTTCCCGATACAGGTGGTGCAGCCGTAGCCAACAAGGTTAAAACCGATTGCATCCAGATCATCCTGCAAACCCGCGGCCTCAAGATAGGCTGACACAACCTGTGACCCCGGCGCCAGAGAGGTCTTGACCCAAGGTTTGCGATCCAGACCCAGAGCTGCCGCTTTACGCGCCACAAGCCCAGCCCCAATCATCACATAGGGGTTCGACGTATTGGTGCAGGAGGTGATCGAGGCGATCACGACCTTGCCCGATTCCATCGTGTAGTCTTCGCCTTTGACAGCGACTTCCTTGCTCATCGGGCGTTTGAACGTTTCGGCCATTTCCTTGGTAAAGGCCGCCTTCGCATCCGTCAGCGCAACATAGTCCTGCGGGCGTTTCGGCCCCGAGATCGCGGGCACGATGGTGCCCATATCCAGCGTCAGCGTATCGGTGTAGATGGGCGCATAATCCGCACCCCGCCAGAACCCGTTTTCCTTGGCATAGGCCTCGACCAGCGCAATCCGATCTTCGTCACGGCCCGTATTGCGCATGTAGCGCAGGGTTTCGCCGTCAATGGGGAAGAAGCCACAGGTCGCGCCGTATTCCGGTGCCATATTGGCAATGGTCGCACGATCTGCCAGCGGCAGATGGTCCAAACCTTCGCCGTAGAATTCAACGAATTTGCCGACAACACCTTTTTCACGCAGCATCTCGACAACCTTCAGCACCAGGTCAGTGCCAGTGGTGCCTTCGACCATGGAACCGGTCAGTTCGAACCCCACAACCTCGGGGATCAACATCGAGATCGGCTGACCCAGCATCGCGGCTTCGGCCTCGATCCCTCCGACGCCCCAGCCCAGTACGGCCATGCCATTGACCATGGTGGTGTGGCTGTCGGTGCCGACCAGCGTGTCAGGATAGGCGACCTCCTCGCCGTTCTGATCCGTATCGGTCCAGACAGTCTGAGCCAGGTATTCCAGGTTCACCTGATGGCAGATGCCGGTGCCAGGGGGCACGACGCGGAAGTTGTTGAACGCGGTCTGACCCCATTTCAGAAATTGGTAGCGTTCCATGTTCCGTTCGTACTCGCGGTCCACATTCATCTGGAAGGCGCGCGGGTTGCCGAACTCGTCAATCATGACCGAGTGGTCGATGACCAGATCGACCGGGTTCAACGGGTTGATCTTCTGTGCGTCGCCCCCCAGGCCTTTGATCCCGTCGCGCATCGCGGCAAGGTCGACGACCGCCGGAACACCGGTGAAATCCTGCATCAGAACGCGGGCAGGGCGATAAGCGATCTCTCGTGGGTTTTTACCCCCATTCGCACCCCATTCGGCGAAGGCCTTGATGTCATCGACCGAGACCGAGAAACCATCATCCTCGAACCGCAGCATGTTTTCGAGCACCACTTTCAACGCGGCTGGCAGGTTCGAGAAATCGCCGAGACCGGCCTTTTGCGCCGCAGGGATCGAATAGTAGGAAATGGATGTGCCACTCACGCTCAGGCTGCGGCGGGTCTTGGCGGTGTCCTGTCCGACTTTGATGGGCATCTGTTGGCCTCCCTCTCAAATGACTTGGATTATGGGGTCGCTACACTTTATCTGCATCACCAGCGCTGTCGGTTCAAGGGCGATCAGCACTTCTGATGTATATTTTGTATACCATTGTACACAGCAACTTAAGTGTATTCTTACCGCGTTTCAAGAAACCTTGATTGGAGGTTGAACGTCAAAGCAGCTAAACCCTCTAGGCAGCCCAACCAGCCAAGGCCTACCGATGTTTAAAGCGACTGTCGTCACAACCGTTCTTGCCCTTCTGCTCGCAACCCATGCTGCGGCTGAAGAAGACCCGGTAGTGATTGAGCTGTTTACCTCGCAGGGGTGTTCGTCTTGCCCGCCAGCCGACCGGATCATGCACGAACTCGCTAAACGCGACGATGTGATCGGTCTGGCGCTGCATGTGGACTATTGGGACTATATCGGCTGGAAAGATGAATATGCAGACCCTGATCATACGTTGCGACAGCGCGCCTATGCGCGTCAGGGCGGGCGGTCGATGATCTATACGCCTCAGATGGTGATCAACGGTCAAGAGGATGTTGTCGGTGCCAAGGCAGCCGAGTTGAACCAGTTGATCGAGGCGCATTCGGCCGCCGCGCCCCAGGCATCGGTTCAGGCCCGACGTGATGGGGATGCAATATTGGTCGATGTTACCCCAGTCGCATTGCCCGATGGGCAGGTCTATGATGTGCGGGTGGTTCAGTATTCTCCGATGCGGCATGCCTCGATCCGTCGGGGTGAGTTGGCCGGGCATGACCTGGATTATGCCAACGTTGTTGAAAACTGGCAGATCGCAGGTCAATGGGATGGCACAGAGTCGCAAAGTTTCGAGACCCCTCTGAACGCCGAATTCCCTGCTGTGGTTTTGGTGCAACAAGTCGGACACGGACCCATTGTCGCCGCCGCCAATGTGAAATGATCAGGGCATTTCCTCAGGGCTGACGCCCAGCCCATTCCAGTGTTTCCAGCGGCGGTGAATCCAGAACCACTGGCCCATATGCTGGCGAACCATCTGTTCCAGATCATTGTTGGTGAACTGCGTCATGTCTTGCGGAGTCGTGTGCGGAACGGGGTCGTGCAAGATGATCTCAAAATCCAGCCCGTTGGGCTGACGAACCGCGTAGCACGGGATCAGGACGGCTTTGTATTTTATCGCCAGTTCAGCATTCAGGACCGATGTGATCGCTGGCTTGCCGAAAAACTGCAGCTGTTCGCCACCCTGTGAATGCAGGTCCGAGACGATGGCGATGATGCCGCTGTTTTTGAGAGACCTGACCATCTCGACCATGCCGCGCCGGCCCTGTTCGAACATCGGCGAGCCGGATTTATAGAAGGCTTCGACATAGGCGTCATTGAAATATGGATTTGCCATCCGGCGGTACAGGCAGCCAATTGGTTTGTCGCTGCGATGCTGCAATGCAACGCGTGCGGCCAGATAGTGCCCAAAATGCGCGGTGATCATCATCACCGGGCGACCTTCGGCAATCGCTGCGTCAAAGGCTTCGATACCGGGCCCGCTTATTTTTGCGTGTTTCTGACGTTCGATGAACCCCTCAGGCGAAAAATGCTCCATGATTGCGCGCCCGGCATTGTCAGAGACATCGCTACTGATCTTCTTCGCCTCAGCGTCTGAAAGATCGGGGCAGGTAAGGTTCAGGTTACGCAGAACCCGACGTCGAAAGCCGACAATGGGGGCAAGGCCACGGACGATTGCGCCCATTGTGGCGATGCGCCGCTCATAAGGCAGCAAGCGCATGGTGCCAATGACCCCTTTCAGGAACAGATTGGCGACATAGTATTTTGCAAGCTCACTTCGGCTGAGCCTTGACTTTTCGACGGGCATGAAAGCGTCTCACCGCGTTTTGCGCATTTTGGGGTCAGACATATATGTCAGGACCTGCAATCTCAAGCGTTCAAGCACGCTTGACGCCAGACAGGTTGGTTTGACCCTTAGAAGCAGCGAGCGAAGGATCTAGTCTTCGTCCTCTTCGGTTTCGACCAGAATGATCGTGCCTGCATCAACCAAAGTGCGCACGGCGCCAATGATTTGAGTCATTGCCTCTTCGGCCTCGGCTTGTTTGACGCGCCCGCGCTCGGCCATTTCTTCGCGCAGGTTATCGGCCATTCGGGCGGAGATGTTCGACAACAGAAACTCAACCGATGCCTTGTCATCATCTGCAGCAGCGCCTGCCAAGGCGGTGATCAGAACCGGTTGTTCAACCTCGCGCAGAACCGCCGGGATATCGCGTGCCTGAATACGGGTCTGGATATGCGAAAAGGTAAAGATGGATTGGCGAACAACGCTGGCGAAATCGGCATCTTCGGCATCCAAAGCATCCAGCAAACCGTCGCGGGTTGCCGCAGCGGATTGGTTCAGGATTGCCCCGACACGCGCGCCCGGGCCATCGCTGAACGCTTGGGCCGGACGTTGATCCAATTGTGAGGCCAGCGACCAGCCGATACGCTCCACCGCTTCGGGTGTGACGCTGGCGGTTTTTGATATCGCATAGGTGATGCGACGCGCGATCGGGCCGGGCAGGTGGCCCAAAAGCTGCGCGGCCTGTGTGGTGTCAAGCTTGGACAGCATGACGGCGGCCACTTCGGTGCTTTCGGCTTGCGCCATGCCTGCCAGTTCTTCGGTTGGGATTTCCCGCAACCGCTGCCAAGGGTCCCCGATCTGCCGAACACCTGCGACCTTGCGCAAGCGCGCTGCCGTCGCAGGGGCAATTTTTCCGTTTATCGCATCCAACGCGCCAGCCAACCCATGGGGAAAGGACAGCCCAATGTTATCAAGCGCATCCCCAAATTCTTGCGCCACGGAGTCCAGTGTGACCCGATCCACCAACCCCATCTGGCCAAGCTGATGCGTAAGCCGTTCCTGCAGATCGTCGGGCAGTTCCTCCAGCGGGATATCCGCGCCTTCATTTAGCAGCAGCCGCACGACAACGGCGGCTTTTTGCAAACTGCTCAGCGATCTGGGGACGATCTTGGCAGCGCTGCTTTCAGTGCCCGCGGGTGGCGTCGCCCCCGGAGCCATTTTTATCAGTGCGTTTGTATCCTGCATGTGCCTGCCGAGCCAAATTCAGTTCCGCAGTCAGCATAAAGAGAGTTGGGTAAAGAAAGGCTGAAGCCCAATGCACTAAAACAAACCCATCGCCAGCCCGGGCTGATGCTTTTTGCATATCCGGAAAGCTGGCGATGTGCCGCTGTTCAAAGGCCTTAATAGCTGTATGTCAGCCCGGTCTGGATCGCCTCGCGCAACGAGGCTTCGGCCCAGGTACCTTCTCCGCCGCGGGCCTTGATCTCGCGCCACTGCTCAATGGCCAAATCGGTTTTGCCTTCGGCTACGAACCCCTGACCCATATAGCTGCGGGCCAGAATATTATCGGGGTTGGCCGCGATGGCCTTTTCATAGAACAGGTTCGCCAGCTCAAGCTCACCCATCTTGCGGTAGGTAAAGCCCCAATAGGTCTGAACACGGTCATCGGCCTGATCCATGATGCGCAGAATACCCTGAGCGTTTTTGTACTGGCCGTCATAGGCCAGCTCACGAACCGCGTCATAAAGCTGATCATCCGAGAACTTGTTTTTGTCTGGCTTTACGCATCTACCGGCCGCTTCGTCATACACCCGGCCGAACAGGCACTTCTTGGTTGTGTTCGTGGGTTTGGGCGGATTGCTGTCGCCGCCTGCGGCGTGGACAGCGGGGGCAAAGGCAAAGGCTTGAAACGCGATTGCGGATGCTAGGACAAGGCGCATTATTCGACTCCGTTCTCAGGTCTGCTTCTTGAAATCATAGTGTGATCTTCCAAAAAGCTAACACCGGATCGGTCGCGTTTATTCACAAACAGGAAAGAAATTTTTCAGCTGTTGATGATTTTCAGGCAGCTTTGGGTTTCCTGGTCCCAGGTTGTCCCTTCGATACAGGATTGGGTTTGCTTGCTATGGCCGCTACAGGCCAGGCTGGCTGAGGCCATGCAAACAAGTGCGATTGAGCATAATACGGTTCTGATCATGATCTGTCCTCTTCGCGGAAGTATCGCCACCAGACTACCCGATTCCCGTGGATTCACCAAAAAGCCCGGCCAGCATCAGGCTGGCCGGGCTTTTTCTGAGTTATCGCAGGCGCTTATTCGCCAAACACTCGCTCGAAAATCGTATCGACATGTTTGGTGTGATAGCCGAGGTCGAACTTCTCTTCGATTTCCTCGGCGCTCAGCGCAGCGGTGACATCGGCGTCCGCCAGCAGTTCTTCTTTGAAATCAGTCCGATGTTCCCAGACCTTCAGCGCGTTGCGCTGCACCATGGCATAGGCATCTTCGCGGCTGACACCGGCTTGGGTCAGCGCCAGCAGAACCCGCTGGCTCATCACGAGGCCGGGGAATTTGTTCATGTTTTCCAGCATGTTTTCTGGGAAGATCAGCATTTTGTCGATCACGCCGGTCAGACGGGCCAGTGCAAAATCCAGTGTGATCGTAGCATCGGGCCCGATCATGCGTTCGACCGAGGAATGCGAGATATCGCGTTCATGCCACAGCGCCACATTCTCCATCGCCGGGATCACAGCCGCGCGCACCATGCGGGCCAGACCGGTCAGATTCTCGGTCAGAACCGGGTTTTTCTTGTGCGGCATGGCCGAGGAGCCTTTTTGGCCCATCGAGAAGAACTCGGCCCCTTCCAGAACCTCGGTCCGCTGCATGTGGCGGATTTCGATGGCGATGTTTTCGATGCTGCTGGCGATGACGCCCAGTGTGGCAAAGAAGGCCGCGTGACGGTCGCGGGGGATGACCTGTGTGCTGATCGGCTCGGGAACAAGTCCCAACTGGTCGCAGACATGTTCTTCGACACGCGGATCGATATTGGCGAAGGTGCCGACGGCGCCGCTGATCGCCCCGGTGGCGATTTCTGCACGAGCGTCGCGCATGCGGGACAGGTTGCGGTCCATCTCGGCGTAAAAACGCGCGAAGGTCAGGCCCATAGTGGTCGGTTCGGCATGGATACCGTGGCTGCGGCCAATGCGGACGGTATGTTTGTGTTCGATCGCGCGGCGTTTCAGGGCCGCCAGCAGACCTTCGAGATCTGCTATCAGAATGTCGGCGGCACGGGTCAGTTGCACGTTGAGACAGGTGTCCAATACATCCGAGGAGGTCATGCCCTGATGCACAAAACGTGCCTCTTCGCTGCCGACATGTTCAGCCAAGTGGGTCAGGAAGGCGATGACGTCATGCTTGGTAACGGCCTCGATCTCGTCAATCCGAGCCACATCAAATTCCACGTCTTTGGCTTTCCACACGGCCTTGGCGTTCTCACGCGGGATCACGCCCAGATCGGCCATGGCTTCGCAGGCATGAGCCTCAATCTCGTACCAAATGCGGAATTTGGATTCAGGCGACCAGAGGGCGACCATATCGGGGCGGGAATAACGTGGAATCATTGGCAGCATCGCCTTATTGTGACTGGGCAGTGGGTGATGCCGCGGGGTTTAAACCTGAGCAGCCACAGGAACAAGACGAGAGTGCAAATATGAGACGGTTTGCCCTGATTCTAGCGATCTGGCCGGGTGTTTTGGCAGCAAACGAGTTCAGAGAGTTGTCAGGCCCTGAAATACTGGCGGCATTGACCGAGCGAAAGCTGGATTATGGCGGCGGTGTCTGGCAAACCTTCGAGGGCTCGATGCTGACGCAGTACTTCTCGGGAGCACCGGGCGCGGGTCGTTGGGCTGTTCGGGGTGATCGCTATTGTTCGCTCTGGCCGCCTTCGGACTTGTGGGCCTGTTACGACGTTCAACAAAACGGTCAGACGATCCGGTTTATTGATGACGCGGGCAATGCAACAGATGGTGTGTTTGCGGAATGATTCTGCCACGCGATTTGAAGGATTTCGCCGGAAGCTGGCTTCTGACGCGAAAAATCCGCGACAACAAGGCCGGGCAGATTGTGCAGGCCGATGGCCGGGCCGATCTAATGCCCGATGCCAACGGTCTGACCTATAGTGAAGAGGTGACGGTGCGTGTTCCGGGTCAGCCACCGATGAAAGGCACCCGTCGATATCTATGGCGGCTAGATGGGGATCGCATTGCCATTCATTTTGACGATGGGCGGTATTTTCATACGCTGAAACTTGGCGAAACCACGGTGACCGATCATCACGATTGTGCACCTGACAGCTATAACGCAGATTACGATTTCTCGGGATGGCCAATCTGGACAGTCCGTTGGACCGTGTCTGGGCCGCGAAAATCTTATGAAATGGAGACCAAATACACGCTGCGATAGCGTAATCATCTTGCAGCAGACGCCCGGAACAGGCATTGCTGCAGGTGCAAATAAATCCGAACGTGGAGATATGAGATGAACGCAAACGTTTTGGCCAACGCATTTGGCCCGCGCGAAGGGACGGCGCTGCGCGTCAAGCAGGTGGCTCTGGTTGTCTTGGGTGTCGCCGCTCTGGCCATCGCCGCAAAGATCAAAGTGCCAATGTGGCCGGTCCCGATGACAATGGGTACCTTTGCCGTTCTGACCATCGGCACAGCCTATGGCGCGCGTCTGGGTCTGGTCACCATGATGGGCTATCTGCTGGTCGGTGCTTTGGGCTTTGACGTTTTTGCCGGTTCGTCGGCTGAGAAATTTGGCCTGACCTACATGATGGGCGGCACGGGCGGCTATCTGGTTGGCTATCTGCTGGCCACCGTCATGCTGGGCGCTTTGGCTGCCCGCGGTTGGGACCGATCGGTTGGCAAACTCGCATTCGCACTGCTTTTGGCCAACGTGCTGATCTATGTTCCCGGCCTGCTGTGGCTGGGCCAATTGTATGGTTGGGACAAGCCGATCCTTGAATGGGGTCTGACACCGTTCCTGGCAGGAGATGCGATCAAGCTGGCTTTGGCTGCGCTGCTGATCCCTGCGGTTTGGAAACTGGTCGGAAACGCGCGCGGCTAACCGCGATTGTCATTTTCAATCTGAGTGACCCGCGCCGGAGAGATCCGGCGCGGTTTTTTTGTTTGTTGGAATTTGCCAGGGTTACGAAAGCGGGTCGAAACTAGTTGCGTTCGGCCTGATCCCAGATTCGGGCCACCCAGTTCGCAGGTCGAAAGTACTGTCGCATCGCGCGGAGTTTGTGCTTTGACCTGAGCGCCCGCAGGATATGCTGTTTCGGGGGCAGGTGCGGAACCGCGTCGTTGTATTGCCCTTTGATCGCGTCCGGCGGGTTCAACGATCCGGCAAAGATGACCACGCGGGTGCCTTTGGGCGGGCGCGTGTCCTTGAAGTAGTTCAGTGGGAAAGTCGGAATGCACTCGATCCGGAAATGGCGCACCCATCCGGTTGGCCAGAACTTTATACCGTTTGGGGCATTTTTCGTGACGAAATGCTGCTCGAACCGGTACTTGTCGGCCACGCCCTGAGGGTCAGCTGCAAAGATATCCTGAAGCGAGGCAAGAGCACCAACAGGCATGCGGTAGATTGAGGTTTGACCCAACCGGTTCAACGGTTTGGCCACGTTGCGCGCCAGGACGACATCCTGAGGATCACCAAACTCAAAGAACGGGTCCAGCGATCCCGTGATCGCAACATCCAGATCCAGGAACAGAAATGGCCCCTTTAGATCGGCCAGTTCAGCAGCCCAAAGCCTGGATTTCGGCCATTGGCCGATGGTGCGTTCGGGCATGAACCCCGGCATTTCGGGCAAGTCAAAGCATTCAACGCCGGGGTCGACCCCGTCGCGCGTGTCTGTAAAGGCGACAAACCGAAAGGGCGGCGTCGTGTTGGCGCAGACCATTCGGTACAGACGGTTGATATAGGGGGCACCGTAGCGCGTGCCCCAGTTGATGCAAACGATCTGTTTGTCCATGCGCCTGCCGCTCACTGCCTAGTGGAGCGGCCTTGTGGCAGCTATTCCAATCAGTTGTCAATCAGTATGGTCGTTACAAGTGCCGAGCCTTCCAGCGTTCGGTGCACTGGGCATTTGTCGGCGATTTCCAGCAGCCGTTCCTTTTGTTCCTGAGTCAATGGGCCCTGCAATCGGATTTTCCGGTTGAACTGATCCACCTTGCCTTCGTTTGCCAGCCCTGCATCCTGTGCATGAACTTTGTCATGACACACGTCCACACTGACCCCGGTCAGGGGCCACCGTTTGCGACGCGCATACATGCGAATGGTCATCGAGGTGCAGGCCCCAAGCCCGGACGAAACGAACCCATAAGGCGACATGCCGCGATCTGTGCCGCCATATGAGACAGGTTCATCCGCCACTGCATGATGGCGCGGTCCGGCCTGAATATCCTGCAAAAACCCATCCGGGTCTGCTTCGGTCACGCGAATAACGCCTTCGGGTGCGCCGGGGGGCGGGGCCGGGGGGCGCAGGGGCACGTATCGCGATACCCACGCAGCGATCACATCTGCCGCATACTCCGCATCTGCGGCACGGGTGATCAGATGATCGGCATTATCAAGCGTCACAAAGCTTTTGGGATGCTTGGCGGCCAGAAAAATGGTGCTGGCGTTGTCGATACCGACGGTTTCATCCAAGGGTGCGTGAAGGATCAACAAGGCGGCTTTCAATTCTGCCAGCGATGGTGTCAGGGCCGTCTCAGCGATGTCGTCTACGAACGCTTTGCCAATGCGGAACGGTCGACCACCCAGCGAGACCTCGGCACTGCCTTCTTGCTGTATCTCGGTCAGGGCCTGTTCGAAATGGTGCGAAACATGGCTGGGATCCGCAGGGGCCCCAAGCGTGACCACCGCTTTGACCGATGGGATACCCGCGCGAGCGCGCAGCACAGCGGCTCCCCCAAGTGAATGGCCAATAAGCAGGGCCGGGGCCATGTTTCGGTCCGCCAGATACGTCGCCGCCGCAATCAGGTCTTCGACATTCGATGTGAAAGTGGTGTTGGCAAACTCGCCCTCGGAATGCCCAAGCCCTGTGAAGTCGAACCGAAGCACAGCGATTCCCATCGCCTCCAATCGGGCTGAGATACGGCGCGCGGCAGGGATATCTTTGGAACAGGTGAAGCAATGGGCAAACAGGGCCGTCGCCAGAACCGGACCATCGGGTAAATCCAGCCGAGCGGCAAGTTGGCCGCCATCATGACCGGCAAAGGTGATGCGTTCTGTAGGCATTTCGGCTCCTTCCATTGGGGGCGTTTGCAATATTGCGATCATGCAGGGCCTGCCACAACCTATATGTCAAAGGCGTCACGGTAAGGTGAGGGACTGCCGTAAGGTTGGTGACGGGTTTGTGGTCCGTCATCGAAACCGGAAGATAAGTCATACATTCCGTTTTGTGATGTATAGCTAGTCAAACATTCGTTTTAATTATTTCACATAAAGTCCCATCTTCCCGCTATCGAAACCATAGCCGGAGGGAAACATGGTAGATATTACAGCAAAGCCAAATGCACCCTGGGTTGGCATGGAACGGCTGGTCGCACTTATTCTGGCCGTCGTCTTGGGGTTCGCACTGGGCCAGTCCTTGCCACTTAGCGAGAATGAGCACTCTGATACAATCAGCCCGCCCGTCGAAGACTGGCATGGCAACGTGCGGCGGTCGAACTGGCCTGACTAACCGGGTTGCTATAGCCCCATAAGCTGGGCATCAAACGGATATCGCGTCAGGTTCTCATAGCCGTCTTCGGTTATGAGAACCTGATCTTCTAGTTTGATCGAGAAATCGCCGCCCACCTCGCCAACCGCAGCCTCGACACACAAAACCATACCGGGTTCCAGCGGATAGTCATAAGCCCCTGCAACCGCCTTGTCCGGGTAGGCGACAAGTGGCCATTCATCGCACAGGCCAACGCCGTGCATCAAGCAGCCATATTTCTGGGCCTGAAACTTATCATCCAGCCGGTGCGAATTCGCTGTCAACTCGGGGATCATGACGCCGGGTTTCAGCATCTCCATATTGGTCATGATATGCTCATGGGCATGTTGCATCGCATAGATCATGTCGGCACGCGGTTTCTGATCCCCGATCCACCAAGTGCGTGAAATATCGACGCAAATCCCGTAGGAACCGACCAGATCGGTGTCAAATGCGATGATTTCATTCTGCTGCGTGATCCGGGGGCCGCATTCCTGGAACCAGGGGTTTGTGCGTTGGCCCGACGCCAAGAGGCGCGTCTCGATCCACTCACCACCGCGGCGGATGTTTTCGGCATGCAGAACGGCCCAGATGTCATCTTCGGATGTCTTTCCATCGCCCACATTGGCGCGAGCAAAGGCTTCCATCTCGGCCACGGCGGTTTCACAGGCATGGCTGGCACAGCGCATGGCCAGGATTTCATCGGGTCCTTTGATGGCGCGGGTTTTCTCGGTCAGCTCTTCGCCTTCCATGATCTCGAAACCCTGCGCCTCAAGCGCGCGCAGGCCGTGTAGCATGATTTTATCGACGGCCAGCCGTTTGTTGCCTCCGCCATGTTCGTCGATCAGCACCCGCACCTCGTTCGAGAATACATCGGCCGCGACATCCACCTTGTCGCCGCGGTCAAAGTAAAACAAATCCGCGCCTGAGCGCTGCTCGCGGACCAGAGGGTTGAAGGTGGAGAGGAAGGGGGAGTTCTTGTAGTCCCAGATCACCATATAGCCATCGGCACATAGCAAGACTGCACGAAATGGGTTGTGGGTGTTCCACAGCTGCATATTGGTGCTGTCGGTCGCGTAGCGGATATTCAGGGGATCGAAAATCAGCAAACCTCCATAACCGCGATCTACGATAGCCTGGGTTAGGCGTTTCCATCGAAACGCGCGCATCTGGTCCAGATTGGGTAGCGCGAGTCCTGCGGCTGACCATTCGTCAAAGGCCAGCTGGGTGGGTCCGATCTCGATTCTGTCGTTGTCATTCGGTGTGCCATCGCCCAGCGTTTCGCCACGGGTTGGGTCGATTTTACGGGTATCCCGATAGTGTTGATTCACAACGCGCCTCCCTCAGATTGAGGCAATCTTGTTAAGACGGTCGAAAGACGTCGCAGAAGATTGCGACCGCCCGCTTGTCGTTTTTTGACCGACATTCGGGAAATTCAATGATAGCTGGTTTTTATGAGCGTGATCCTGCAAAAGAAAATTCCCTATGATCCGACGGATTTACGGGCCTTGCCGGGCATCCAGCCGACACAGATGCAGGATTGGCTGTATCAGGATGATGCCTTTGCGGCGCAGATGAATAGACGCGCGGCGCTGCTGAGTGAACGTCGTGACGATGTGCTGGCGCTGGACCCGCAGGCAGAAGAGGCCGCGCAGGAGTTGTTGGCGCTGGCTCTGGCAACGGCTTATCCCGGTGCAACTAATCATGTAGTACGGCCTGACGGGGTGCGCGTTGAAATTGATACGGCACGACCGATGGATACGCTCTGCTTGCTGGTGCAAGAGGATTTCTGCATCCTTCAAAAACAGGGGAACGAACACGTGCTAACCGGCGCGATTCTGTGCTTTCCGGCCAGCTGGCGCCTGTCGGAAAAGTTCATGCGGCCTTTGGTGGATATTCATATCCCCGTTGACAGCTATGATGACAACATTGCCCGGCGCGTGCAGCGTCTGTTTGATGGGATAAAGCCTGACCGCCCGCTGTGGCGCTTCAATGCGCTTTGGTATGAAGACCCCGAGCTTTACCAGCCCCGCAGCGCCAGCACCCCGCGTGAAAAGCCCGAGGAGGGGACAACCTCGTACCTACGCAGCGAACGCCAAACCTTACTGCGTTTGCCGCGCACCGGGGCGGTTGTGTTTTCGATCCACACCTATGTTCTGGCCGCAGACAGCCTGCAAAAAATGGAAAACCCCGCCTGACGGCGGGGCCTCCAAGGAGGGTCTTCGGTAATTCTGTTACATGCCCAGGACGTTGGCCACGTCGGCAAAGGCATTGCTGGTGTTCAACGCAACGATGGCAGAGGAAAAGACCAAAACCTGCGTGTTGAGCCGGAAGTCTTCACCGCGGATCAGATTGACGGCTGCCATCGAACAGGCGATAGGCATGGAAACGCTGGCGATTACGCCCGTTACACACCAACTGCTAAGACGCAGGATGTCGCTTGGGCGGTCTTCGTCTTCGATATTGTCTTGGATCTGCTCAAAAGGTTTGTTTTCGTTTGATGGCGGCTCCAGCGTCTCATCCGCGCGAAACGCGATGCTCAGCAACTGGTCATCGGTCAGCTGGATCGGGCGGGCAGACGGGTTCGAGGCCGCGATCTGTTCGTCGGGCTCGGGAATATCCACCCCCGCGAATTGGCCGGATATTGATTGGAAAATCTGTTTTCTGTCTCGGGATTTCCCAGGCGCAAGAGTGTCAAACGCACTCATGAACTGTTCTAGCGTCAAAACAGTACGCGGCGATAGCCATTCGACGCGACGGGTGGAGCAGATATCGACCATGCGATAGAGCATGACCGCTAGCATCAGCTCTGAAATCTCCGGATCGTCCAGTACAGGAGAGACCGGCGAGACAGTGATCTGCATCCTGTTCTGCGGGCGCGTGGCAATGCGGCGACGCGGTGCTGTTTTCAGCCCTACCACCCGGTCCAGGCGGTCATGATGGGTGTCCGCGTTCACGGCCTCGCGCTTGAGCGTCAGGCGCACAAGGTACTGGCTCGAGACGATGCTGGCCTCTGTGTGATTCAGCATCGCTTTGCGCTCGATCAGGTGACCGTAATCCTCAAGAGTTGTTGCGACGATCGAAGTAAACCGTTCGATTGCGCCATCGGCGTCGCCATCGAATTGCAGGCCGCCATGATAGTTGCGGTTCTGAGCCACGGGAGTTTCCTTTGCCGCTTTCGTTGCAAATCAAAGGTTAACAACCGTTTTTGGGTAGAATTTGACGAAAAGTGCAAAAAAATCAGAAAATCGGATGATTGATTACGCTTTGGAAACCAATAAAATAAGGGGTTTTTGCGACCGCTGTGGCGACATTGTGGCGAAATTGCGCAAATCACGTGTTGAGCACATGACTGGGCTATTGGTCGATTCGGGCGGCCATGATGGCGATGGATTGCTGGTAAACCGTGGCCGCGTTCCACTGTTCGATAACCGCGAAATTGGGTTGCCCCGGCTGATAGCCGCGCCCCGGTTTCCACCCTTTTTTGCGCAGGAAATTGGCGGTTGAGGCCATTGCATCCGTCAGGTTGTAAAAATCCACGCGGCGATCCCCAGTGGCATCCACACCGTATTTCAGAGCATTGCCTGGCAGGAACTGGGTATGGCCCAGCTCGCCATGTTTTGCCCCTTTTGTCGCCATGGTGATACTGCCCTGATCGATCAGTTTGAGCGCCCCAATTGCATGGGGAACAAAGAACTCGGATCGGCGACAATCATAGGCCAGAGTGGTTATTGCTGACACAACCTGGCTGTCGCCCATGAAATTGCCAAAGCCGGTTTCCATGCCGTGGATGGCAATCAGAACACCTGCTGGCACGCCGTATTGCTGTTCAAGCGCAGCGTAAAACTGCGGGTTTCGCGCTTTGCGTTTGCGTCCTTGGGCGACAATCGTGTCTGCGCCGCGCACTCGCATGAACTTGTCCAGCGAGTATCTGAAACTCTTCTGATTTCGGTCCGCGGCGATCGTTCTGGTGGCATATTGCGTCTGGGCCAGCGCTTGAAGGCCCTTCTTTTTCACTCCTGCCTTGCGGGCCTCTCTGGCGAAATTAGCCTTCCAGACCTCGAACCCAGCACTGGTATTTCCGCAAGGGGCCGCATGGCCAAGCGTCGGTGCAGAAAGGGCGAGCGTGAGGCTTAGAATGCGCAACATCAAGTCAATTCCTTTGTACAATCTGCACCAAGGCTAAACGCCAACCGTTCCATGGCAAAGGCTTTAATACAGGTCCAACTCGCCTGCTTGCTTGAGGTCTTCGAACCATTCATCAGGCGTTTTACCCATCTTGGCGTGTTTGACCATCATCGCGTTCATGTTTGGCAGGTCCGAGGAGTTTGGCCAATTCTCCGGCTGCCAGAGGTTGGCGCGGATGACGCATTTGGGGCAGTGGGCAAAGGCGGTGTCGACATGGACCAGCAGCGCCAGTTTGGGCGCTTTGCCGTTGACGGCCATGGGGCCCAATAGCGTCTCATCCGCACAGATACGCGCCGTGCCGCGAATGCGTAGCGTCTCGATCTTGCCGGGGACAAAGAAGATCACACTGACGCGTGGGTCCTTCAGAACATTGTGAAAGGTATCAACGCGCTTATTGCCAGGGCGATCGGGGATTGCGAGCAAGTCGTCCGAGATGACATGCACGAACCCTTCGGGGTCACCACGAGGCGAGATATCGAGATACCCGTCCGGGTTGGCTGATGCGATCAGGCACAAGGTGGACCTGTCGATGAAATCCCTGCACATCTGATCCAGAGCCGACAACTCCTTTGCGATGATCTGAGGCAATGGAGCGCCGGTGATGCCTTCCAGCTGTTCAGCCGAGGTCACATAGTCCGTGAATTGCGCGAACGGGTCATCGGATGACATATGCTCTCTCCCAACCTGTTTTGACGGCCAGTTTGAAAGATCACGCCAAACGAAACAAGGGCGCCCGAATGGACGCCCTTGCAGATGTAACCCAGTGCAGGATCAGCAGCTGTAATACATGCCGTATTCTACCGGGTGCGGTGTGTGCTCGTAGGTTTCGACCTCTTCCATCTTCAGTGCGATGTAGCCGTCGATCTGGTCTTTGGTGAACACGTCGCCCTGCAGCAGGAAGTCGTGATCGGATGCCAGAGCTTCCAGAGCCTCGCGCAGGGAGCCGCAAACGGTTGGGATGTCGGCCAGTTCTTCGGCAGGCAGATCGTACAGGTTCTTGTCCATGGCTTCGCCCGGATCGATCTTGTTTTTGATGCCGTCCAGACCAGCCATCAGCAACGCAGCAAACGCCAGGTAGGGGTTCGCAGCTGGGTCAGGGAAGCGAGCCTCGACGCGCTTGGCTTTCGGGCTTTCGGTCCACGGAATACGGACACAACCCGAACGGTTACGGGCCGAGTAGGCGCGCAGAACAGGTGCTTCAAAGCCCGGGATCAAACGTTTGTAGCTGTTGGTCGACGGGTTGGTGAAGGCGTTCAGGGTCTTCGCGTGCTTCAGAACACCGCCGATGAAGTAGAGCGCTTCGTCCGACAGGTCGGCGTATTTGTCGCCAGCGAACAGAGGCTTGCCGTCTTTCCAGATCGACATGTTCACGTGCATGCCGGTGCCGTTGTCGCCTGCGATCGGCTTCGGCATGAAGGTGGCCGATTTGCCGTAGGCATGTGCAACGTTGTGGATGACGTATTTGTACTTCTGCAGCTCGTCAGCTTGCTTGGTCAGGCTGTCGAAGATCAGGCCCAGCTCGTGCTGACAGGACGCAACCTCGTGGTGGTGCTTGTCCACTTTCATGCCCAGACGCTTCATGGTCGACAGCATTTCCGAACGCAGGTCCTGGCTTTCATCAATCGGGTTGACCGGGAAGTAACCGCCCTTTACGCCTGGACGATGGCCCATGTTGCCCATTTCGTACTCGGTATCAGTGTTCCAGGACGCGTCGGTGGCATCCACCTCGTAGGACACCTTGTTGATGCTGTTCGAGAAGCGGACATCGTCAAACAGGAAGAATTCGGCCTCGGGGCCCATATAGGCCACATCACCGATGCCCGAGGATTTCAGGTAGGCTTCGGCTTTTTCAGCGGTGCCACGCGGGTCGCGCTCATACGCTTCACCAGTGTCGGGCTCAACAACCGAGCAGTGCAGGCAGATGGTCTTTTCCGCATAGAACGGATCGACATAAGCGCTATCGGTGTCGGGCATCAGTTTCATGTCAGATGCTTCGATTGATTTCCAGCCCGCGATGGACGACCCGTCGAACATGAAGCCTTCTTCGAGGAAGTCTTCGTCAACCTGATCGGCCATAACGGTCACGTGCTGAAGCTTGCCGCGCGGGTCGGTAAAGCGGATGTCGACATATTCTGCGTCTTCATCGCGGATCAGCTGAAGAACTGCGTCCTTGCTCATACTATCTATTCCTCTGGTTTGAAGATGGGTGTGTTACAGCGCGTCCGATCCGGTTTCGCCGGTACGAATGCGAATGGCTTGTTCAACGGGCGAGACAAAGATTTTACCGTCGCCGATCTTGTCGGTTTTTGCGGCCGAAACGATGGCTTCCATGGCGGCGTCGACCTGGTCGTCGTCCAGCACCACCTCGACCTTCACCTTGGGTAGGAAGTCGACCACATATTCAGCGCCACGGTACAGTTCAGTATGGCCTTTCTGACGCCCGAAGCCTTTGACTTCGATAACGCTGAGGCCCTGGACGCCAACGTCCTGCAATGCCTCTTTCACTTCGTCCAGTTTGAACGGCTTGATGATCGCTTCGATCTTTTTCATCCCGGCTCACCTCGCATGGTTGTCAGACACGCAGTGATCACGTCTAACTGGGGCGGGCAATGTGATTGCGGAATTGGCGCGCTGCGGCGGCGCGGAATTTGGGTGGCCGGTGAATTTATGAGCGGTTTGCACAAAAAGTAATCAGAATTGAATCGTGTGAGGGATCGGGATGGCAGAATTGCTGACAGCAGCCCAGATGCGGGCGATCGAGCAGGCAGCGATTGAGTCCGGCAAAGTTACCGGATTGGAGTTGATGGAGCGCGCCGGGCAGGGCGTTGTCGATGCGATTTTTGAGGAATGGCCGGAGCTGGCAGATCGAGGGGCCAGCCCCTCGAGCTCCCCGGGATATTTGGGGCCAGATGAAGGGGATCGGTTGCGTGCTGTTGTATTGTGCGGGCCTGGGAATAATGGTGGTGACGGGTTCGTTGTCGCGCGGTTGTTGAAGGAGCGGGGTTGGGAGGTTGAGGTTTTTCTGTATGGCGATGCGGATAAGCTGCCACCAGATGCGCGGGTGAATTATGAGCGATGGGTAGGTATCGGAGAAGTGCATCTTCCATCAGACTTACCAGCTCTTACGCGTCTGTCGCTGATCGATGTTTTTGCTACATCAGAAGTTCCAACGGTATTCGTTGATGCTGTGTTTGGTACGGGGCTGTCAAAGCCGATGCCAAACTACATTTTTGAGTTCGACTTGGTTGTACAAAACTTGATGTCTCATGAGGGCGTCAAGCGCGTGGCTGTCGATGTTCCTTCAGGTCTATGTTCGGATAGCGGAAAGCCAATTGGACACAGTTATCGGTCAGAACTGGCAGTTTCGTTTCACGCGCTAAAGGTTGGGCATGTTCTTGGGGTGGGGCCTGATGTTTGCGAGAAAGTTGTCGTCAAATCCATTGGTCTTGAAAGTCATGGATTGTCTGAGAGTGCTTCTAGTTTGGCGAAGTTGACCCAAGTCGATGTAAATGCTGACGGTCACGTTTCTTCGGACCCGCGAGAACTCGCCAAGCTTGCGCCGTCCCACAAATACACCCACGGCCACGCTCTGATCCTGTCCGGTGGTCCCGGCAAAACCGGTGCGGCCCGTTTGGCGGCGCGGGGGGCTTTGCGGATCGGGGCGGGGCTGGTGACGCTGGGGGTGCCTCCGGCGGCGCAGATGGAGGTTGCGGCGCAGGTAACAGCCATCATGTTGCAACGGGTCGACGGGGCGGATGCAATTACCAATTTGTTGAGGGATGAACGTCTGAATACGTTGTGTCTTGGCCCCGGCTTGGGTTTGGACCATGCGCGCGAACTCGTTCCGGTTGCCTTGGACGCTGGGCGCGCAACGGTTTTGGACGCGGATGCTTTGACCGCTTTTGCAGATGACCCTGCTGCACTATTCGCGCAACTGCACGAGAACTGCGTGCTAACGCCACATGGGGGCGAGTTCGCGCGTTTGTTTCCGGATATCTCGGAAAAACTAAACGCTGTGCCAACCAAAGGTCCGGCCTATTCCAAGGTTGATGCGACGCGAGAGGCTGCCAAACGGGCAGGGTGCGTTGTGCTGTTTAAAGGGCCAGACACGGTGATCGCCGACCCGAACGGGCGATGCTCGATCAATGCTGCGGTCTATGAACGTGCAGCCCCTTGGCTGGCAACAGCTGGATCTGGCGATGTCTTGGCCGGGTTTATCACTGGGTTGCTTGCGCGCGATTTTGGCCCGATGCAGGCAGCAGAAAGCGCAGCTTGGCTGCATGTGGAATGTGCCCGACAGTTCGGGCCTGGCTTGATCGCCGAGGACTTGCCTGAGCAACTGCCGGCCGTGTTCCGGACACTGGAGACGTGAAGGCAATCAGCGGGTTTTAGCCGAGATCGCCAGGAAATAGCGGTTTTATAGCGCCGCCGATCGCTGGGCGATGCCTGGGATTTGCATGAGCCACCGCAAAGGTGCAAACTTGCCTTGGTGGATCAAAAGAGACACCACGCAATTCCAAGCTAGTGATCAAAACAATATTTATGCCCACATCTGTGGGATTTGGCAGCTGAATCGACAGCGGGCGACCCGGAACCTGCATCACAGGAAACACATGTTTTTGTGATTGTCTGGGCAGTACCAAAACCTAAGCCATTGATGGTGATTGATATGAACTCTTATTTCAAACCAACATCCGCTGCCGCAATTGTGGTCACAGCCACTGCGACCTCGGCGTTCGCCGAATTGAAGTACGAAAACAACAGTGGCGGTTATGTCGAACTGTATGGTCAGTTCAACCCGGCGCTGATCTCAGTCGACGATGGGCAGGAAACCGAAACCCGCGTGCTCGACAATGATCTGTCCAACAGCCGGGTTGGCCTGCGTCTGATGCAGCCCTTCGGGACCAACGAATTCACGTTCCGATTTGAAACCGGGTTAGGTTTGCCCGAATCGGCATCAGCTGATCAGTTCGGCACTAACAGCGATGGGTGGTCGCGTGAGGATATCCGACATGTGGATTTCGCGCTGAAAGGGGGATGGGGCAAATTCTCGGCCGGACAAGGCAGCATGGCCTCGGACGGGGCGGCTGAGGTGGACCTGACCTATGTCGGTACGGCGCTTTATTCCTTTACCAATGATGAGAATTCCAGCTTCTTTTATCGTGGTACTGATGGCGTTCTGAGTGACATCACAATCGGAGACAGTAGCAGCAACTTCGATGGGTCCCGGCGCGGCCGCATTCGCTATGACACGCCAGATTTCAACGGGTTTTCAGCCGCCATCGCCTATGGTCAGAACATTCTGTCCAGCAGTGATGATGATGACTACTACGATATCAGCCTTGGATATCAATCCACCTTTGCTGGCGGCGCTGAATTCAAAGCCGCGCTGGCCTATGCCGTGCGGTCGCGTGATGACAATTCCGGGGACCGCAAGGATACGATCGGATCCGCCTCGGTTCTGTTGCCCAGCGGGTTAGGCGTTACATTCGCGGCTGGTACCCGGGATGAGGATGAGGCTGGCGTCTCGGATCCCAGTTTCTGGTACGGGAAGCTGTCATATGAAGGCGATTGGATAGCCTGGGGAAAAACCGGTGTCGGTATCGACTATTATGACGGCTCGGACTTCGAGACTGACGGTTCTAGTACCCAGGCCTGGGGGATCGCTGTGGTTCAGCGGATCGACAGCATCAATACGGATGCCTACCTGAAATACCGCAATCACGATTTTGATGACGGTACCTCGTTCGACAAGAACGCGGCATGGGTTTTGGGCGCGCGCTGGCGGTTCTAGTAGCGCGTTCTGAAAGAACGCGAGGTCCCAGCTTTGATACTGAGCGTTTTTTCGTTGCAGACACCCTAAAACCGGAGTGATCGGGCCTTTGACCCCTTGCACGCGGGCGGCTGTGCAAATAGAAGGCGTCAAATTTGCCCGGCGCGCCCGTGTTGCGCGCCCCGAATCCTATGGGGACTACCATAATGCAGGTTACCGAGACGCTTAACGAAGGTCTGAAACGCGGCTACAACATCGTTGTGACCGCAGCCGAGCTGGACGACAAGGTCAACGAGAAGCTGACCGAGGCGCAGCCCGAAGTTGAGATGAAGGGCTTCCGCAAAGGCAAGGTGCCGATGGCGCTGCTGAAAAAGCAGTTTGGCCAGCGCCTATTGGGCGAAGCCATGCAGGAAACCATCGACGGTGCGATGAATAAGCACTTTGAAGACAGCGGTGAGCGCCCTGCGTTGCAGCCAGAGGTCAAGATGACCAACGAGGACTGGAAAGAAGGCGACGATGTCGAGGTCGCAATGTCCTACGAGGCGCTGCCGGAAATCCCAGAAGTTGATCTGAAATCGGTTGAGCTGGAAAAGCTGGTTGTCAAAGCCGATGACGCAGCCGTTGAAGAAGCGCTGAACAACCTGGCGGAAACCGCGCAGGACTTCAAAGCACGTCGCAAGGGTTCGAAAGCCAAGGATGGCGATCAGATCGTGTTCGACTTTGTCGGTAAGGTCGATGGCGAAGAGTTCGAAGGTGGCTCGGCCGAGGATTACCCGCTGGTTCTGGGCTCGAACAGCTTCATCCCCGGCTTTGAAGAGCAGCTGGTTGGCGTGAAGGCCGACGGAGAAAAGGACGTGAACGTCACGTTCCCAGAAGAATACGGCGCGGAACACCTGGCCGGTAAAGATGCGGTTTTCAGCTGCACAATCAAAGAAGTGAAAGAACCGGTTGCTGCGGAGCTGAATGACGAGCTGGCCAAGAAATTCGGTGCTGAAGATCTGGGCGCACTGAAAGGTCAGATTTCTGAACGTCTGGAAGCTGAATATGCGGGCGCCTCGCGCGCTGTTATGAAGCGCGGCCTGCTGGATGTGCTGGACGAGAAAGTCTCGTTTGACCTGCCCCCGTCGCTGGTTGAGGCCGAGGCCAAGCAGATCGCCCATCAGCTGTTCCACGAAGAAAACCCGGATGTGGAAGGCCACGACCATGGTGAGATTGAGCCGACCGACGAGCACAACAAGCTGGCCGAGCGCCGCGTACGTCTGGGCTTGCTATTGGCTGAACTGGGCCAAAAGGCTGAGGTAGAAGTGACCGATGCCGAGATGACCCAGGCCATCATGAACCAGGCGCGCCAGTACCCGGGTCAGGAACGCCAGTTCTTTGAGTTTGTGCAGCAGAACGCCCAGATGCAGCAGCAGCTGCGCGCGCCTATCTTCGAGGACAAGGTTGTCGACTACGTGTTCGAACTGGCCACGGTTGCGGACAAAGAAGTCAGCAAAGACGATCTGCAAAAAGCAGTTGAGGCACTGGAAGAGGAATAATCCTCTTCCCCCCTTTTGCGGGGGGCTGAAATAGAGCGGAGCCGCCTTCGAATAGGGCGGCTCCGCGTGGGTGGCTTTTGTATTATGAGGTGAGGGGGTCAGGCCTCATGAGCAAAAGCACGGGGGGTATGAAGCAGAGCATGTCTTTGCTCTGGCGTGAAGGTATCGGTCAGCGTCTCAATCAACCGAAGAACATCTTGACGTTCCTCTTCGCTGCGCGCTGCGCTCATCTGCTCGACAAAGTATTTCTCAAGATCCGTGAGCGGTTTGTGATCGCGGTTCGCGGGTTGCTTCTCGATGGTTTTCTTCGAGTTGAACAGGGCAAGCGCCTCTTCTTCTTCCAGGAACACGTCCTCGTGGATACCGGCGAATTCGCGAATGCCTTGGATACGTTCGTCAGTACAATCCAGCAGCGCGGCCAGGGCCGACACTTTGCCCATCGGAACGGTTTTGCCCACATAGTCGTACGGCGCGCAATTCGAGCGTTTCAGAACCCGGTCCATGACCGGATCAATGACAGTGATGATGTCTTCCATGCCAGCATTCTTGGCGTATTCTAGCGAGCCAATCATCAATTCGCAGGTCGCATAAGAGACCGAGTTTTTCTCTTTCCCGCGACCGAGCCTTTGAGTGTCGACGCAGAAGCGTGTGGATTCCCACATTCTTGCGCTACGGATCGGAGCTTCTCCGTCGAGAATGGCTGAGAAAACATCAGCCAGCATGTGAGGTCCGGTGGTCTGTAGGGCACGCACGGCTGCGACGACATTCCCCCCGTCGTCGAGTCCGATCACGTATGCCGGGTCCAGATGATCGAATTCGTCAATCTCTTTCCCGTCTTCGATCTTTACGTCCCATCCAAGGCGCCCGCCGAAAACGCGCGCGCGCAGTTCAAACATTTCGTCGAGAACTTCGCCGAACAGGTGTCTGTTCAGCCCATCAACAACAACAATCATTTTTTCCCCCTTCGAGTGGTTGTTCGGTAAACTAGACGTTACCGTTTTGTCGGGGGTTTTCTATTGGGGGTTTCCCGTATTTTGGCAGAATTTGGGGTTTTTTGTGGTTAACTAGGCGTAATGAGGCCAATGGCAATAGCTCGACCAACCGCTTGTGGCGTTGTCAATGCGCTGAGTTTCTCGCGGCTGGATCGCAGATGAACCTCAACCGTGCGATGTGAAATCGATAGAATATCGCCGATATCCTGTTGCGATTTCCCCGCTGCAACCCATTGCAGAATCTCGACTTCACGTGTCGAAAGGTTGGGATGGTAGAGCGCACTTGTGACCTCATCAGAAGACACGACATGGTCGTGAATATGTACAGCCATGGATTGCAAGTCACCAATCACATGGGTGTAGAGCTTGCGCCACTCTTCCTTGCTGCAGTCGCGCGAGGCGCTTAGCAACCCGATGTCCCCGAACGGCCCGCGGACAGGTATCGTAACGCCTTGGTTTGATATACCAAATTCACTGGCATCATTGAACATGCGCTGAAATTCAGGGCCGCGTTCCAACCGGCTCCAATCAACGGGTGCAATACTGCGGCGGGCCATGTGGATCGTGGGGTCGATCATGATCAGACCCTGGTTCTGGTAATGTTCGGTCCAAGCATCATCATAGGTTACAAAGCCCGCAACCGTGCCAGACGCAGGGTTCATGCCTGCATAGGCGGCATGATCCATATCATGCTTTTCGCACACTTGTTTCAGAAACTCGGTATACCGAGTTTCTGCATCCGGCAGAGTGCTCAGATCAACAATTTCCATGCGGTGCCTACCAACTGTGGCCCATCCCACAAGCCCGATGGTGTCTTCGGACCAGTAGTAAACTTAGAGCGGAACCCAAATTACCTCACATCGGAAAGGACAACATACTTTCGGGAATATGACAAGGCGAGGTGCCAAATGTCTGCACATTTGAGTATAACTTGCGTAGACTAGAACATTTATATCACTATCACCAAATTCCAAATCCACAGGCTGCGCCCCGGATTTGGCACGGTGTCAGGGGGCCGGTCTCAGGCCTGTTTCAACCAGCATTCCGCGCGCTTTTGCTTCGGGATAGAAGCCTTTTGCGTACAGGAAAATAGCCCGTTGCTGGTCACCATCGGATAGCAGCCACGCGCCCCGAAGGTACTTCCCTGCGAACTCCAGATTGGTGTCTGCGTCCAGAAGGCCCTGAGCGTCGCCCTGATAACCCATTGAGCGTGCTGTGGCCGGCAGAATCTGCAACAATCCGTAATACGGTCGGTTCACAGCCCACGGTCTGTGCGTACTTTCGCGGATCGCTAGCTTGTGAACGAGTTCGCGGGGCAGGTCGTAATGATCAGCCCAATTGTTTATCGATGCACGCAGTTCTGGCGTTTCATTGGGGTAGAGCGGAGGATCGAACGCTTCGGTGTCGTTCCGCGATACCTCGGCGGCGCTGCACGCGCTTAGGGCTGAGATTGCGATTAAGGTGATGAGGCCACGACGGGAGAAGACTGCCATTTATGTACTCCAAGCTCAGAACTGCGATGATATGGATCGCATTGGGTGTCGCAACCGTATCCCTGAATTTGGGCCGAATTTTGCTGGTTGGAAAACAAAAAAAGGGCCGCACGGAAGGCGCAGCCCTTTGTTGCGTTCAGCGAGGCCTGATCAGGCTTTTGCTTCGTCTTCTTCAGCAGCGGGTGCTGCGTCGGCAACCAGTTCGTCATCATCCGATGCGGCCGAGCCGATATCGTCGAACAGTTCGGCGATTTCGAATTCAGCAGCGGCTTCTTCTTCGGCAGCCAGTTCCTGAATCGATTTGCCCGAAGCTTGCAGTTCGGCTTCTTCTTCCGAACGGGCAACGTTCATCTTGATTTCGACTTCAACCTCGGGGTGCAGCTTGACCGCCAGCGCGTGCAGACCCAGTTCCTTGATCGGTGCGATCAGGGCGATCTGTTTCTTGTCGACTGTGAACCCAGCCTGAGTCGCAGCGTCTGCGGCGTCACGCGGGGTGACCGAGCCGTACAGAGCGCCAGCATCCGAGGCCGAGCGAATCACGATGAACTGCTGACCATCCAGCTTTTCAGCCAGTGCTTCAGCTTCTTTCTTGGTTTCCAAGTTGTGCGCTTCAAGCTGCGCCTTGCGCGCTTCGAACGAGGCGATGTTCGACTCGGACGCGCTCAGCGCCTTGCCCTGAGGCAGCAGGAAGTTGCGGGCGTAGCCGGGCTTGACGTCAACGACGTCGCCCATCTGACCCAGTTTCGCAACGCGTTCCAGAAGGATAACTTGCATGTCAGTCTCTCCTTACTTCACGGCGTAGGGCAGCAGGGCGAGGAAGCGGGCGCGCTTGATAGCACGGGCCAGTTCACGCTGCTTTTTCGCCGAAACGGCGGTGATGCGCGAAGGTACGATCTTGCCACGCTCAGAGATGTAGCGCTGCAGAAGACGGGTGTCTTTGTAGTCGATTTTCGGCGCGTTCTCACCCGAGAACGGGCAGACCTTGCGGCGGCGGAAAAATGGTTTTGCGGCCATGGTTTATGTCCTTTCGTCAGGCGTTGATCAGCGGCGCTCGCGGCGGCCTTCGCGCTCGTCGCGCTTCTGCATCTGGACCGAGGGGCCCTCGGCGTGCTCGTCGACCTTGATGGTCAGAACGCGCATCACGTCATCATGCAGGCGCATCAGGCGCTCCATTTCCTGAACGGCGCCGGCGGGGGCGTCGGTCTTCAGGAAAGAGTAGTGACCCTTGCGGTTCTTGTTGATCTTGTAGGCCATTGTCTTAACGCCCCAGTACTCGCTGTCGATGACGTTGCCGCCATTGTCAGCCAGAACGGTGCCGAAGTGTTCGACAAGGCTTTCTGCCTGCGCGTTGGACAGATCCTGACGCGCGATCATTACATGCTCATACAGTGGCATGTTCACTCCTGTTTATATCAAGGCGCATTTCAAAGGCGGGGCCATCTGGTCCTTCACGACCCTGCCACGAGAGGCTGCGCGATTCATACGTAGTGCGAAGGATGGCCCGATATACACGTTTCAGCACGCGGGGCAAGACCTGCCATAGATGCCTTGGTGAAGTCGCCCAATTTCCTTTGCTGCGCCCAATTCCTGACGCTTTTCGGCTCAAGGTTGTTTACCAAACCGGAGATGAGCCGGACAGTTAGCCGAGAAAGGCAACCTATTCAGGGTGAATATGTTATGACCGCGATGAACACAAACACACTTACCAAGCAGACCCCCAGCGCGAGCTTTGAGCATTCGGTGCCGGTCAAGATCGCGTTCAAGGCGAACTGGCAGGCGCGGATCATTCTAGCGCGGGTTGTTGGCGCGTTTCTGATCGTCTCTGCCTTTTCCATGTGGCTGATGCCGGGGTCAGTGATTGGCGCTGAGGTCTGGCCGATCAAACTGGCTGCATCCATGTTGTTCCTGATTGTCGGGGTCAGCCTGCTGACGATCGAGTTGATGGACCCGCGCCCAGACGCCTATTTTGATCCGATCCGCCGCGAATTGCGCATTCTGCAAAAGAATGAAAACGGTCGCCCACAGACCGTGTTGCGCCGCAGCTATGATACCCTGGGCGGAGCCCGTTTCGAGGACGATGAGGTGGAACTCTATGACGTCGATGGTAGTCTTTTGATGAAGCTGCCCTTGCAATCGGCGGATGTTAGCCGAGCGCTCAAAGCGCAATTGAGCCAAACAGTAACAATTTTCGCCTGATTTTTATTCTGTTCAAAAAGGAACAGAGTTTGTGAATCAAAATGACTTGTGTGCCGCCGTTTGGCGGCACATTTTTGTTTCCGAGCAAACGCACTAGTTTGCATAGTGTTCATAAACCCGGAGACTGTCATGAAATCCACACTTCTTGCCGCCGCGCTTGCACTGTCGGCGACCACTGCGTTCGCCAGTGCCGAGAAATACGTTCTGGACCCAAGCCATAGCCAGGTGATCTTCAGCTATGACCACCTTGGCTTCTCGACCACCTATGGCATGTTCTCGGGCTTTGAGGGCGAGATCATGTTTGATCAGGAAGACCCTGCAGCCTCGACTGTGTCGGTATCCATGCCTGTGATGTCGATGTTCACTGGCTGGGAAGCGCGCGAAGATCACTTTATGACCGAAGATTTCTTTGGTGCCTCTGAGGGAGACATGGTCACCTTTAACTCGACCGGTATCGAAATCACGGGCGAAGGTACAGCCAATATCACAGGTGATCTGACTATGAACGGCGTCACCAAATCGGTTGTTCTGGATGCAAAGCTGAACAAAGTGGATCAGCACCCGATGGCAAACAAGCCTTGGGCTGGTTTCAACGCGACCACAACGCTGGTTCGCAGCGAGTTCGATCTGGGCCAGTTCGCCCCGTTCGTCAGCGATGAAGTCGAAGTTCAGATCTCGGTCGAAGCTCAGAAAGCAGACTAAGATCCGATCTAATTCTGGAAAAGAAACCGCCGGCGGCCTTTGCTCCGGCGGTTTTTTTGTAGGCTTATTCGGCCCGGCTCGCGGTCAGTTCAATCGCAACCGATACGGCAAAGGCCAGCGAATCCTCGGCTGGCATCGTCGCGCCAATATCGAAATCGAGACGGTTCAGCTCTAGTCGCCCTGAAACGTTAGCCGTGTTGTCCTGAAGTTCCAGGTCGAACGGCAAGACCACATCCAGCGTCTTATCTCGAATGGTTAGGGGGCCGCGGGCCTCGTACCCGGTTTCGCTTTTATACAGGTCGGCTGCAAAACGCGCGGTTGGAAACTGGTTGCTGTCAAAGAAATCGGCACCCATCGCCTGATCCGTGACTGTTCCAAGGGTAAGCGATCCGATGGATACATTTACATCAACCGATCCGGCCAGGCCGGGCTCAGATGGGTCCTCGAAAGCGATGGCTGCTGTCCAATCCGCGAAACTACCGGTGACCGGGCTGCCCAGCTGCGTGATCGTGATCGCCAAATTGCCTTCCTGCACCTGCCAATCCGATTGCACCTCGGCAAGCTCTGTCGTGTCGGTATGTGCCCGGGAGTGATCTGCAAAGATGCCGATCATCCCGCCGCCTACCAGAACCGCGCCCCAGATGCACAGCGCTGCGAAGGCGGGCAGGACGGAGTGGTGTTGGGCCGGGGGCTCCGGGGCGTCAGAGTGGCCGGGCAACATGCGACGCAAGGTGCTGTCTTTATCAACTACATGGTGTTTCAAAGCGCCCATGATGTGCAGTGCTAAGGACCCTGCCAGAACCCAAATGAACAGCCAATGCAGCCCGGCTGTGACCTCTGCCACATAGGGCGATTTGGGGACAAAGGGCAGATTTTGCCCAAAGGGCCAGAAGATCGGAGCAAATCCTTCGGCAGCGGCGTGATGTATCCAGCCCGTCAGCGGGACAAGAACCAGAGAGGCATAGAGCATCCAATGAACCGTCTCGGCGGCGAAGGCTTCGGGCTTGTTTTCGGCATTCAGCAGCCCGGGTTTGGTTTGCGTGACGGCCCAGAGGATGCGCCCCAACGCGACAAAGAACACTGCGATCCCAACGGTCTTATGAATTGAGAATATCTGAGCGGCGCGGGCGATATCCTCTTCTGTGGTCGGGATAGAGGGGTCGTAGATCGCGTGGGCCAGTTGGTTTGCGAACCATCCCAAAGGCAGTGCCGTAAAAATCAGCAGTGCGGTCAGCCAGTGAAAGGTTTTGGTGACACTGCCATAGCTTGAGAACGTGTTAATTGAGGGCATCGGATGGGAACTCCGGATTTGTTTGGCTGTGTCCAACCTAAAGCCACCGGCCGGGCGTGCAAGTAACAGCTTGCGCACATACCCAGTGCCGCTGTGCACCCTACTTGTGCCGCGCCCCTTGTCAGTTTACACCCCGCCGCAACCTAACGTCATCCATGAGGTTGCAATGACACGCGCGTTCGTTTTCCCGGGGCAGGGTGCCCAGACCATCGGAATGGGCAAAGCACTGGCCGAAGCCTATCCGGCCGCCCAAGCCGTTTATGATGAGGTCGACGACGCACTGGGTGAAAAACTGAGCCATCTGATCTGGGAAGGTGACATTGCTGATCTCACGCTGACGCAGAACGCTCAACCCGCACTGATGGCCACCTCGCTGGCCGCAATGCGCGCGTTGGAGGCTGAGGGTGTCTCGGTCACCGATGCGGCCTTTGTGGCAGGGCATTCGCTGGGGGAATACTCAGCGCTGGCGGCTGCAGGTGCATTGTCGGTCGCCGATACCGCCCGCCTTTTGCGCAAGCGCGGGCAGGCGATGCAAAGTGCCGTTCCCGTGGGCGAAGGCGCGATGGCCGCGATCCTTGGCCTTGACCTAGAGGGCGTGCGTGCCGTGGCTGAAGAAGCGGCACAAGGTGATGTTTGTCAGGCGGCCAATGACAACGATCCGACCCAGGTTGTTGTGTCCGGTGCCAAAGCGGCGGTTGAACGAGCGGCAGAGATTGCCAAAGAAAAGGGCGCAAAACGCGCGATTTTGTTGCCTGTAAGTGCTCCATTTCACTGTGCGCTGATGCAACCTGCTGCAGATGTAATGGCAGAGGCCCTGGCGGCGGTTGAGATCAAAGCTCCGGCAGTGCCTCTCGTCGCCAATGTGCGCGCCGAGGCGGTCTCGGACCCTGATCTGATCCGGCAGCTGCTGGTCGAACAGGTCACCGGTTCCGTGCGCTGGCGTGAAAGCGTGCAGTATATGACGGCGCAAGGGGTGACCGAAACCTGGGAGATCGGCGCAGGCAAGGCGCTGTCCGGCATGGTGCGCAAGATCAACCGCGACATAGTCGGCAAGGCGGTTGGCACACCTGACGATGTCCAAAAAGCCATTGGCGCCGAATCGTAAGCATGGAATGCGCCCACAAGGGCGCCTCACGAAGGAAACAGAATGTTTGATTTGACTGGTAAGAACGCGCTGATCACGGGCGCGTCAGGCGGGATCGGAGGTGACATTGCGCGCGCGCTGCATGGCGCAGGGGCTGCGGTTGGCCTGTCCGGCACACGGGTAGAGCCTTTGCAAGCGCTGGCAGATGAGCTGGGCGAGCGTGCGCATGTTCTGCCTTGCAACTTGAGTGACCCCGAGTCCGTAGAGGCCCTGCCGAAACAGGCAGCCGAGGCCATGGGATCGGTGGATATTCTGGTCAACAACGCTGGGATCACCCGGGACAATCTGTTTATGCGTATGTCCGATGAGGAATGGCAGAGCGTCATCGACGTAAACATGACCTCGACCATGAAACTGTGCAAAGGCGTTATCCGGGGCATGATGAAGGCGCGTTGGGGTCGGATCGTGAATGTCTCGTCCGTTGTTGCTGCGATCGGCAATCCGGGGCAAGCGAACTATGCAGCGTCGAAGGCCGGAATGATCGGCTTTTCCAAGGCCTTGGCGCATGAAGTTGCAACGCGCGGTATTACCGTAAACGCGGTGGCCCCGGGCTTTATCACCACGGCCATGACCGAGAAGCTTACCGAGGAACAGAAAAAGGGGCTGTTGCTTAAGGTTCCTGCGGGTCGGATGGGCGATCCCGAGGAAATCGCGGCGGCGGTTCTTTACCTAGCCAGCCCCGAAGCGGGCTATGTCACGGGAAGCACCTTGCATGTGAATGGCGGTATGGCCATGTTGTGAGCGCATAACAGGACAGGCGCGAAAGCGTTTGCCTTGTGCGCCGACTATGTTATAGGCGGCGCATCTATGCAGAGGCCGGTTGTTCAGATCGGCCTTCTACTTTCCCGGTGCACCGGGACCCAAACCGCCCGGAATGGGCAAACTAAAGCCAGCCTGAGCGGGCAAGGGCAGAACCGGGCAAACCGCCCTGAATAGGAATGAGGAATAGACATGAGCGACGTCGCAGATCGCGTTAAAAAGATCGTTGTTGAGCACCTGGGTGTTGAAGAGGACAAAGTAGCGGAAAACGCGTCCTTCATCGACGATCTGGGCGCAGACAGCCTGGACACTGTTGAACTGGTTATGGCCTTCGAAGAAGAGTTCGGCATCGAGATCCCTGATGACGCAGCCGAGACCATTCAGACCTTCGGCGACGCGGTCAAATTCATCAGCGAAGCGTCCTAAGCGTTTCATTTCTGATCAAAAGCGGCGCTTCCGGGCAACGGAGGCGCCGTTTTTTATTGTCTGCCAGCAATTCTGTCTTGCGCCAGTGCCATTCGCTGATCACTGTTTCCACTGAGGCATAATTCTAAGTGGGCAGGCTATGATAAGATCCACTCCTATGATCAATACAGCGCGGCTGACATTGTGTGCGATGCGGCCTGAGGATTTTGAGCGCTTTGCCGAAATCTGGCGTGATCCCTGTGTGGTCGAACATATCGGCGGCTCGCCGCGCTCACGTGGGGAATCTTGGGATTCGTTTTTACGAAACGCCGGGCATTGGCAGATGGCTGGCTTTGGCCAGTGGGGCATTCTGCAGCAATCGAATCGTAAGCTGATTGGTCAGGCCGGGTTTTTCTATGGAAATCGCGGGCTCGGTGAGGATTTCGATGCCTGTCCCGAAGCAGGTTGGGTTTTGGCTACCGAGGCCCAAGGGCAGGGATTGGGATATGAGGCAGCTTTGGCCGCACATGACTGGTTTGACAGGATTATGCCGGGCCCGTTGGTGGCCATGGTGAATGCCGCCAATGAGTCCTCGCAGAAGCTGGCTAAGAAGCTTGGATATGTGCGGATGCGCGCGGCGCAGTTCAACGGCGCCGATGTTCATCTGCTGCGCCGCAACGGCCCTCCTGCGCGGGCGTAAATACGCCGAAAACCACAGATGCCGCAAATCGACCAAACTTTGCCGATCCCGGTCGAACGGGCGCGGTTCCTGCCTTTATGCTACACTGTGTTTTAGAGCGATTGGGCGAAGGAGCGTGCTCATGAGGATTTACCCCACTATGGAATTGCAGAACGGCCGGTGTGTGACACTGGACAAGGGCCGTCTGGATGAGGCAATGATCTGGCATGTGAATCCGGTTGAAACGGCACGCGGCTGGTCAACAGCGGGTGCTGAGTGGATGCATCTGACGGATTTCGATGCGATCGAAGGGCGCGATACCAATTCCGAGCTGGTCGAAGAATTAATCCGCACGGCAGAGATGCCGGTGCAACTGGCCGGTGGCATGCGAACCCGCGAGCAGGTTGAAAACTGGATCGATAAAGGGGCCGGTCGGATCGTTATCGGAACCCTGGCAGCTCGGGACCCGAACCTTGTCAAGGAACTGGCGAAACATTATCCGGATCAGATCGTTCTGGCGGTGGATGTCTGGAAAGGGTTCGTCATGACCGAAGGATGGCGCAGCCAAAGTGCGTTCACGCCTGAGGCGTTCATCGACGCGTTTGATGGCACACCTTTTGCCGCCATTCTCGTCACCGATATTGACAGCGATGTGGAAGATGTCGAAGCGCAGCTTGGTTTAATTTCTGGGTTGGCACAGCATTCTCGGACACCGGTCATTGCCAGCGGGGTTGTGCGCACGGCAGACGATATCTCGCGCCTTAGCTATATACCCAACATCGCGGGGGCTCTGGTTGGTAGGGCACTGTTCCGTAAGGCCGTCGACCTGCCTGATGTGCTTGACGTTGCCGCATCGGCGCGGGAACCCGTCGCGCAGTTCCAGTAATACGGCATAGATTGACAGTAAGGCGGTAAGTCGCTTGCGCCGATTATCGCCTTGCTCTTGCCCCCGGACCCCGGGCCGGGGTATGAGCGTTTCTCATAACAGCAAGCAGGCAAGAGGCACTACATGCGCAGAGTCGTCGTAACCGGTCTGGGATTGGTCACTCCTTTGGCCAGCGGGGCCGAAGAAACCTGGTCGCGCCTGCTGGACGGTGAGTCCGGCGCAGGCCCCATCACGTTGTTTGATGCCGAAGCAAGCGGTGTCACCACGACATATGCATGCGAAGTTCCCCGAGGCGACGGAACAAACGGCACATTCAATCCTGACGACTGGATGCCGCCGAAAGAACAGCGCAAGATCGAAGACTTTATCCTGTATTCCATCGCGGCGGCCGAGATGGCCTGTAAGGATGCTGGCTGGACCCCTGAGGACGAAGAAGATCGCCTGCGGACCGGGGTTCTCATTGGGTCCGGGATTGGCGGCCTGGGCTCGATTGCCGAAACTGCCAATCTGATCCGCGACAAGGGCCCGCGTCGCGTGTCGCCTTTCTTTATTCCGGGTGCTCTGATCAACCTGGCTTCGGGGCAGGTGTCGATCCGGTTTGGGTTCAAGGGGCCGAACCATTCCGTTGTGACGGCCTGTTCCACCGGTGCCCATGCAATTGGTGATGCCAGCCGGATCATCCGTTCAGGGGATGCGGATGTGATGATCGCAGGCGGCGGCGAAGGCTGCATCTGTGAGATCGGAATTGCGGGTTTTAACGCTTGCAAAGCGCTGTCGACCAAATATGCCGACGATCCGAAGAAAGCCAGCCGCCCTTATGACATCGACCGCGATGGATTTGTCATGGGCGAAGGTTCGGGCATCGTGGTGCTGGAAGACTATGAACACGCCAAGGCGCGCGGTGCCAAGATTTATGCCGAGGTGCTGGGCTATGGCATGTCTGGTGACGCCTATCATATCACAGCACCGTCCGAAGATGGGGACGGAGCCGAGCGTTCGATGAGGGCCGCGCTGCGCAGCGCAGGTCTTGAGCCGAAGGATTTGGACTATATCAACGCTCATGGCACCTCGACCATGGCCGACACAATCGAACTGGGCGCGGTTGAGCGCCTGTTGGGTGATCACGCTGCGAATGCGACGATGACCTCGACCAAATCGGCAACAGGTCATCTGTTGGGCGCTGCGGGCGCGATCGAGGCGATCTTCTCGATCCTTGCGATCCGCGATCAGGTTGCCCCGCCGACGATCAACCTGGACAATCCGGCGGTTGAAACGCCCATCGATCTGGCGCCGAACGCGAAACGTGAGCGAGAGATCAATGTGGCCCTGTCGAACTCGTTTGGGTTTGGCGGCACCAATGCCAGCGTGATCTTCGGAAAGGTCAGCTAAATGTGGCGGGCCATTGCATCAAACGCGCTGACCATTCTGGTGGTTGGCCTGTTTCTGATGGGCGGTCTGATCTTGTGGGGCCAAACGCAATACAAGGCGCAAGGACCGCTAGAAACTGCGATCTGCCTGCAGGTTGCTGGCGGATCGAACATGACCCGTGTGAGCCGTGAGCTAGAGGATCAGGGCGCCATCAGCAGTGCCACGATCTTTCGTATGGCGGCGGATTATACCGACCGGTCGCAGCAGTTGAAGGCTGGCAGCTTTCTGGTGCGCGAAGGTGCGTCGATGGAGGAGATTATCGACGAAATCACCAGCAGCGGGGCAAGCACCTGCGGGTCCGAGATTGAATACCGGATCGGTGTGACCCGTGCCCAGACCAGGGTGCGCGAACTGAATCCTGCGACGCTGGATTTCGTTGAAATTGCGTCATTCGATGCTGCGGAAGAGGAAACTCCGGAGGCCTATACCCAGAAACGTAACGAAGCGGATACTCGCTATCGTGTGTCGCTGGCCGAGGGTGTGACCTCGTGGCAGGTGGTCGAGGCATTGAAGGGTTTTGAAGCGCTGAGTGGTGAGGTGACTGAAATTCCCGCCGAAGGGTCGTTGGCACCTGACAGCTATGATGTCGCTGCCGGGCAGGACCGGAATGAAATCCTGAAGGCGATGCAGGATAAGCAGCAATTGCGTATCAATGCAGCCTGGGAGAACAGACAGGAAGGCCTGCCACTGCAAAGCCCCGAAGAGATGTTGATCCTTGCGTCGATAATCGAGAAGGAAACCGGCGTCGCCGGTGAACGTGGTCAGGTAGCAAGCGTGTTTGTAAACCGTCTGAACCAAGGCATGCGGCTACAAACGGACCCGACTGTGATCTATGGTGTCACCAAGGGGCAGGGGACGTTGGGACGTGGGCTGCGTCGCAGCGAATTGAACCGCCCAACGCCTTGGAACACCTATCAGATCGATGGTTTGCCGCCGACACCAATCGCGAACCCAGGTCAGGCGAGCCTTGAGGCTGCAGTGTCCCCGGACAACACTAACTTCATCTTCTTTGTTGCGGATGGAACTGGCGGCCACGCTTTCGCCGAGACGCTGCAAGAGCACAACCGCAATGTCGCCAAGTGGCGCGAGATTGAGGCCGAGCGGAACTCAGGGAATTAGGCTAAAAAACAGCGCCGGTTAGGGCGCTGTTTTTTTGTTTGGATCAGGCTGCCGGTTTGCGGCGGGGGCGCCGACGCTTGGATTGCGAAGGCTTTGACGTCCCGTTTGCAGGTTTCGGCTTGAAGCTGCGACGTCTGTTGCCTTGTCGCCGACCGGGGCGTTCCATTTGGACGGCCTCGGGCATCTCACCGCTGGCGACGGGGATGTCGATTTTCATGAGCTTCTGAATCTGACGCAGCAGGTCGACCTCTTCCGGTGAACAGAAGGCTATAGCCTCGCCTTCGCGTCCGGCGCGAGCGGTGCGCCCGATGCGATGGACATAATTGTCGGGCACCTCGGGCAGATCATAGTTGATCACGTAAGCCACGCCGGGAATGTCGATCCCGCGTGCGGCCACATCCGTTGCGACGAGCACTGTAGTTTCACCGGAGCGGAAGGCCTTGATCGCGCGATCGCGCTGACCCTGGCTTTTGTTGCCATGGATCGAGGCCGCATTGTAGCCGTCTGCGACAAGACCTTTCATCAGCTTCTCGGCCCCGTGTTTGGTGCGGGAGAAGACGAGGGTCAGCGCATCGGTATCTTGCGACAGGATTTCACGCAGCTTTTGGGGCTTTTCCGGCTTGCTGACAAAATGCACCGATTGGGTGATCTTGTCCGCCGCCTTGCCCGGAGGCGATACCTGCACACGCTGCGGGTTGGTCAGATAGGCTCGGCTAAGCTCTTCCATCTGTTTGGGCATGGTGGCCGAGAACAGCATGGTCTGGCGCGGAGTGCCCAGAGCAGGCGCGATCTTGCGTAGCGCGTGGATGAAACCCAGGTCCAGCATCTGATCGGCCTCATCCAGCACCAGATGGCGTACGGCGCCGAGATCGACCGCGCCGCGCTCCATCAGGTCGATCAGACGACCGGGGGTCGCCACCAGAATGTCTGTGCCGCGCGCCAGAAAGGCGATCTGTTTGTTGATCGATTGGCCGCCCACAACAGTTGCGACGCGCAGCTTTGTCTTTTGGGTCAGATTGCGCAGGCTGTCGGCGATCTGGTTTACCAGCTCGCGCGTCGGGGCAAGGATCAGGGCCTTGGCGGTTTTGGGATCGGGCTTGCCCGGTTGGGCCAAGAGGTGATCGATCAAAGGCAGGCCAAACGCCAGCGTTTTGCCGGTTCCCGTTTGGGCCAGGCCGAGAATGTCATGCCCGTTCAGGGCCAAGGGAATGGCCTGATTCTGGATCGGGGTCGGTTCAGAAAAGTTTGCGCGTTTCAACGCGTCGTTCAGCGCGGGCGCCAGGCCCAGCATGTCGAAGTCGAACAATGTTTTTCCTTTTCGCCCCGAGCCACATTGGCAGGAGCGCAATTGAAACAGGCCGCGCGGCAACCGCGCAACCGGCAGGGGTTTTGCGTGACCTCGGGATATACAGGCGCACCCTGTGCTATCTGGCCGTCGCATCAAGAACCCTGCGTGAAGGGGAACTGGAGAAGTGTTTGTAGGGCGCTGTGAGGCGGGTGAGGCCCGCTGGTGCTCACGCATCAGCGCTGATTGAGGGGCACATGCGGTGTCGAGAGAGGATTGTCAAGCCATACACTATGCGAATTGCCGGCCAGTGGCCGTTTGACCGCAGATAAGAAGTCGATTTCGATGCTTTATTCTGCAGCCGTAACCTTTGGTGGGAATTTGTTTGGAAGCAGGCTCAATGAACGCGCCTGATGCACGTCTGCGACGAGATCACGTTCAGCAGCGGCGAAGAGTTCTTCTGGATCGTCCAGAACGAAATATCCCATCTGATGCATGTCAATCCGATATGGTGTTCGCAGAATGGTCAGAACATCAAACGGATCGCGGTCGGGAATATCACTGGACACAGAATAAATCAGTTCGGTTGGCGAGGATGCAAGACCAGATCCCAGAGCTTTGATTTGCCCGTTCTGGCGGCGCAGGCCAAACTCGATCGAGAACCAGTAGAGGCGGATCAACCAAATGTAGTCGGAGGCATCTGCCCGTGTTCCGGCCGCTCCGATTGCGTGACTGAACGCTGCAAAGCGCGGGTCGCTGAGAAGGGGAGTGTGTCCGAAGATTTCGTGAAAGATATCTGGTTCTTCGATGTAGTCGAAATCTTCGCGAGAGCGGATGAAAGACGCGGCAGGAAAGACCTTGTTGGCCAACATTCCAAAGAACTCTTTGAAACCGATCAAGGCCGGAACGGGTTGAACCTGCCAGCCGGTCAAGTCGAGCAGTCGGTCCGAGACTTCTGCACATGAGGGGACTTTGGTTTTGGGAAGGTTCAAACGGTCCAAACCATCCAGATATTCCCGGGCCATGAAGCTGCGAATGTTCGGTTCTTGAGCGGCATAGAGATCGGCCCAGACGGCGTCTTCTTCTGCGGAATAGTCAATGTGACCCTGCGCATCGGCGCATTTTGCAGTGTACTTGGTTGATTTGGGCATCTCGGGCATCCTCCTACAACGAGTCTAGAGGTGTCGTGCCAAGAAAAATCTTTGAAATTCGTGGAAATCTCGCCAGAATTGAGATGAATAATTCAAAAGAGAGCTAAAAGTGAAAGAAATGCTTCAGCCTTCGGACATTTCAATCCTGCGGGAGCTGCAGATCAGCGGTCGTCTGTCGATGCAGGAATTGGCGGAACGAACCGGCCTGTCCGCGTCGCAATGCTGGCGGCGGGTTCGTGATCTTGAAGCTGCGGGTGTCGTATCGGGGTATCGCGCGCAGGTCACTGCCAAGGCTGTGGGTCTAAATGCGATTGCTTACATACATGTCGCCTTGCAGGATCATCAGGAAGACAGCATCTCCTCGTTCCTGCGCCTGGTTGAAACAGAGCCGCAGATTGTTGAGTGCGCCTCGATCACCGGGGATCATGATTTCATTCTCAAGGTTTATGCGAAGACGCCCGAAGAACTGGAGCATTTTATTATGCAACGGCTTTTGAAGTCAGGGCTGGTACGCGACACGCGCAGCAACTTTGTTTTGCGTCAGACCAAAACGCGTGGGCCCTTGCCGATCTTGTGGGCTTGAACCTTAAGAAAAATTAACGATTTCCGTACGTTGGGTGTTGCGAGCCGTTGCGCGCAACGTTGACTTTGCGCGCTAAATCGCGTATAGGTTGTGTCATGCTAGAAGAAGTGGGCAGCGGCCCCGGGGTGACCCGGCGGCCGTTTCTCGTTTCTGTCGTGCGGAGAAAACTCACGCATGAGGTCACAGGCAAACATGACGTTAATTACCCCGGAAGAGCGGATTTCTCAGACGGCAGATTTGTTGCGGTCGCTCGAGGCGTCCATTCGCAATTTGCGGCAAGCGGCGGAAGACCTGCGCAAGCAAATTGGGGCCGGGGAGGATGCAGATCTTGCTGGTTCAGCTAAGCAACTCGGGCAGTTAGAGGGGCTGATCCGCAGTTGCCAGAAAGTGGAGACAAGCTTTGTCGAACAACATCACAGACAAGCCGGAATTGCCCAAGGGGGCTACGCGCTCGACCTTGATCGGGCACGATCTGAGATCGGGTGCAGGCTGGCTCGCCTCCGCGCCTGCTGCGGTGCAGGACAGATTTCTGAGTGAGATCGGGGAGGGGGGGCTGTGCGCCCTCCCTTTCCTGTTCGAGTTCTGGGCGCTGCCGCATCAATTGCCGCCCGAGGGCGACTGGCGGTCCTGGGTGATCATGGGCGGGCGCGGGGCGGGCAAGACGCGGGCCGGGGCCGAATGGGTGCGGTCGATGGTCGAGGGGTCTTTGCCGCTGGAGCGCGGCGAGGCCTGTCGTGTGGCATTGGTCGGTGAGACCTTTGATCAGGTACGCGATGTGATGATCTTTGGCGATAGTGGGATTCTGCAATGCTCGCCGCCGGATCGGCGACCCACGTGGAAGGCATCGGAACGCAAGCTGGTCTGGCCCAACGGGGCCGAGGCGCAGGCGTTTTCGGCGCATGACCCCGAGGGGCTGCGCGGTCCGCAGTTCGATGCGGCCTGGGTGGATGAGCTGGCCAAGTGGAAAAAGGCCGGTGAGACCTGGGATATGCTGCAATTTGCGTTGCGGTTAGGGGATCGCCCTCGGGTCTGTGTGACCACCACGCCGCGCAATGTGAAGGTTTTGAAGGATTTGTTGGCGTTTCCGTCCACCGTGCAGACCCACGCGCCGACCGAGGCGAACCGGGCCAATCTGGCGGGTTCCTTCTTGGAAGAAGTACGCGCGCGCTATGCGGGTACGCGGCTGGGGCGGCAGGAGTTGGACGGGGTGCTGCTGTCGGATGCCGAAGGCGCGCTGTGGACCAGGTCGATGCTCGAGGCGGCGCGCTGTGCGCGGGTGCCTGCGTTGGACCGCATCGTCGTGGCGCTGGACCCGGCGGTGACTGCGGGGGCGGATGCGGATGCCTGCGGGATCGTGGTCGTGGGGGCTCAGGTACAGGGGCCGCCCGAGGATTGGCGCGCCTATGTGCTGGCCGACCGGACGGTGCAGGGTGTTGGCCCGGCGGGCTGGGCGCAGGCGGCGATTGACGCGATGGATGAGTTCGGAGCCGAACGTCTGGTGGCCGAGGTCAATCAGGGCGGGCAACTGGTGGAAGAGGTCGTGCGGCAGGTGGACCCTCTGGTCCCTTATCGCGCGGTGCGGGCCTCACGCGGCAAGGTCGCGCGGGCCGAACCTGTGGCGGCGTTGTATGAGCAGGGGCGGGTTAGCCATGTGGCCGGGCTGGACGCGCTGGAGGAGCAGATGTGTCAGATGACCGCGCGCGGGTTCGAGGGGCAGGGCTCGCCTGACCGGGTGGATGCGCTAGTCTGGGCGTTGCATGAGTTGGTTGTAGGGCCCGCGGGGGCGTATCGGCGGCCAAGGGTGCGGAGTTTGTGAAACGTTACTTCTTTGGCGAATGGGTTCTGATGCCCTTACACTGATTATATCTGGTTTCGGGACCTTACGCGCTGTATGGCCAATCGTATGTCAAATGTTACCGTTACAGCTCTCCGAGCGCCTGATTTGGAAGAAATCCTGACTCCAAAAGAGCGTTTACTTTGGTCGGGTCGTCCGGGTTGTGGTTTGAAATTTTTTCAAGCTGTAGGGGAAGAACGGAAGTTACAAGTATTTATTCTAGTAGCACTTGTTGCGCTTTGGGCAACGCTGCCATTCATAGATGCTGACCCAGATGCACGTTTCGGTCGATTTAAAGCGCTGTTTGCATATGGCATTGCAACGGTGGCCTTGCTTTCTTTTTCCGCCTACCTCGCCTTTCAACGCCAGTTTGTTCTGAGCAATTTGATTTACTACGTTACCGATACACGCGTAGTCATCTGTCGTTTGGGAAGAAATTGGAGATTTAGCACCAGGCTTTTTGTCGTTTCGTGCGAACATTCAACAACATTTCCATACGAGGTGCTGCCCACCTGGCCCTATCCGTCGCTAAGGGTAGGAACCCTGCTTTCAGAACAACAAGTTCAATTCCTAGGGTTTGGTTTGTCGCATTCAGGTCATCCAGAACGGTTTGCTCGTGGTGTTGAACCGATCTTCCTGGACTACCTGCCCAATTCTGAACAGTTGCTTGCGATGATAAGGACTTGCGCCGAAAATCGAAAGGTGGCGAAAGACACCTGATCTTAGAGGTTGTTTCTATCAGTTGGCCTTTGGACTTGTAACAACTGATTTCTCGTCCTGTTGCCGCCGTTGCCCACCCCCCGTACGCCCCATTCCCAAGCCTTAAACTTCTTTCCGTCATAACTCCTTTCAACAAGCCGGGCAGAGCGGCGGCAGAAAGGAGCACAGATGGTATTCGATTTCTTGCGTCGTGGATCGGCTGATGAGGCGCCCGAGGCGAAGGCGAGCGCGGCGGGGCCTGTGGTGGCGTGGCAGACAGGCGGGCGCGTGGCGTGGAGCCCTCGGGATGCGGTGTCGCTGACGCGGACGGGGTTTTCGGGGAACCCGGTTGGGTTTCGTTCAGTCAAGTTGATTGCCGAGGCGGCGGCGGCGTTGCCTTTGGTGTTGCAGGATCAGGCGCAGCGGTTTGATACTCATCCGATCCTGTCGCTGATGCGTCGTCCGAATGCGGCACAGGGGCGGGCGGAGTTGATGGAGGCTCTGTTCGGGCAGCTGCTGCTGTCGGGCAATGCCTATGTCGAGGCGGTTCAGGCCGATCAGGGCCTGCCGGTTGAGCTGCACGTTCTGCGCTCGGACCGGATGAGCGTTGTGCCGGGGGCGGATGGCTGGCCCAAGGCGTATGATTACGCGGTGGGCGGCAAGAAGCACCGGTTTGCGGCGGAAAACATCTGCCATATCAAGTCGTTCCATCCGCAGGATGATCACTATGGATTCTCGCCCATGCAGGCGGCGGCGATGGCGATTGATGTGCATAACAGCGCGTCTCGGTGGTCCAAGTCGCTGCTCGACAATGCGGCGCGGCCGTCGGGAGCGCTGGTCTGGAAGGGCGATGGCCATGGGGTGATGGCCGAGGATCAGTTCCGGCGTCTGTCCGATGAGATCGAGCAGAACTATCGCGGGGCGCGAAATGCCGGGCGTCCGATGGTTCTGGAAGGGGGGCTGGATTGGAAGCCGATGGGGTTCTCTCCGTCCGACATGGAGTTTCAAAAGACCAAGGAAGCCGCCGCCCGCGAGATCGCGCTGGCCTTTGGGGTCCCGCCGATGCTGCTGGGGATACAAGGTGACGCGACCTATTCGAACTATCAGGAGGCCAACCGGGCGTTTTATCGCCTGACCGTGCTGCCCCTGGTGACGCGGGTGGCGGCGGCGGTGTCGGAATGGCTATCGGGTTATTCCGGAGAGGACTTGGTGCTGAAGCCCGATCTGGATCAGGTCCCGGCGCTGTCGGCGGAACGCGATGCACAATGGGCGCGGGTCAATGGGGCCGATTTCCTGACGGACGCCGAGAAGCGCGCGTTGCTGGGGCTGCCGGATCGTGCGGATGACTGAGGGGTATCCTCCGTTCGAATGCGCGCCAGGCTTGCGCTTGGCCGCGCATGAGCGGGTGGCCGAGATCCAGCACGCGCATCTGTGTCGGCGGCTGGATCAGATCGAAGAGATGATGGAGCGGTTGGAGAAACGGTTGTGGCTGACGGTCTATGGCGTGGTGGCGGTGATCTTGGCGCAAGCCTTTCAGTCCCTCTTGGTGGTAACGCCATGAGTTCAGTAGGTTACATGGAGAAGTTCATGGATTTGGAACATAAATTCGCGCGATTTGGAGATGGTTTGTCGGTGACCGAGGATGCGGTGATCGAAGGTTATTCCAGCCTGTTTGGGCAAGTTGATCAGGGCGGCGATTTGGTGCAGCGCGGGGCGTATCGCGGCTCGCTTGAAGGACTCAAGGCAGCTGGACAGCGTGTCAAGATGCTGTGGCAGCATGACCCGGCGCAGCCTATCGGTGTCTGGGACGAGGTGCGCGAGGACGACAAGGGCCTGTGGGTCAAGGGGCGTCTTCTGGAAAGCACGCAGAAGGGCCGTGAGGCAGCCGAGTTGATCCGGGCGGGCGCGATGGACGGCCTGTCGATTGGCTATCGTACGACACGGGCTGTGAAGAATGACAAGGGCCAGCGGGTCCTGACCGAGCTGGAGCTGTGGGAGGTGTCATTGGTGACCTTCCCGATGCTGCCCAGTGCGCGGGTGGCGGCGAAGGGGAGCGACCCCGAAGCTGAAAACACCTGGCGCAATATTGCCGAGGTGTTTGACCACGCCCGGCAGGAGCTGGCGCGGACCTAGCGCGCCTCAAACCCACCCAAAAAGGAAGTGCTGATGAGCAAGACCGAAACCCCGGCCTTGACCGGAGAGGGTGCGCCCCTGGTTCAGGAGGTGAAGCAGGCGATGGCTGGCTTCGTTAATGAATACAAGGGCCTGAAGGCTGAAGTTAAAACCAAATTGCAACAGACAGAAGAGCGACTGACCATGCTGGATCGAAAATCAAACATCGCGGCACGCCCGCATCTTGCGGCCTCGAACGAGGACGGTGCTCCGCATCAGAAAGCCTTTGATGCCTATGTGCGTTCCGGCGAAGATGACGGGCTGCGCGGGCTGGAGATTGAGGCCAAATCGCTGTCGACCGCTGTGAACAGCGAAGGCGGGTATCTGGTTGATCCGCAGACCGCCGAGGCGATCAAATCGGTGCTGAATTCGACCGCGTCGATCCGTTCGGTTGCTTCGGTTGTGAATGTCGAGGCGAACTCGTTCGATGTACTGATCGACCATACGGATGTGGGCGCGGGCTGGGCGGACGAGAACTCGGCCACAGCAGAGACCGGGACCCCGTCGATTGACCGCATCTCGATTCCGCTGCACGAGCTGAGTGCGCTACCCAAAGCCTCGCAGCGTCTGCTGGATGACAGCGCGTTTGATGTCGAAGGCTGGCTGGCCGGTCGCATTGCGGACAAGTTCGCGCGTGCCGAAGCTGCGGCGTTTATCAACGGCGATGGCGTGGACAAGCCCAAGGGTCTGATGATCCACCGCGCGGTGCCGGATGATGGCTGGTCCTGGGGCAGCCTTGGTTACGTCGCCACCGGTATCGATGGTGGTATCGACGCGGATGCGATTGTCGATGTGGTCTATGCGCTGGGCGCGCAATACCGCGTCAATGGCACCTTCGTGATGAATTCGAAAACCGCTGGCCTGATCCGCAAGCTGAAGGATAGCGATGGCCGCTTCCTGTGGTCGGATGGTCTGGCCGCGGGTGAGCCTGCGCGTCTGATGGGCTATCCGGTTCTGATCGCCGAGGACATGCCGGATGCGGCCTCGGACAGCTTCTCGATCGCGTTTGGCGATTTCCAGGCCGGTTACACCATTGCGGAACGCCCTGATCTGCGCGTGCTGCGTGATCCGTTCAGCGCCAAGCCGCATGTCCTGTTCTACGCGACCAAGCGCGTGGGCGGTGACGTCAGCGATTTTGCCGCGATCAAGCTGTTGAAATTCGGCACCGCCTAAGCGGTGACGGATCCGAGGGGCCGGGTAACCGGTCCTTCGGGCGGCGGGCGCGGGCCGGGGTGAGATCCCCCGCGTTGTCTAGCTGCTCCCCTCCGTCCGAGCAACGTGGGGCGGCGCGTGCCCGTCATTTTCAAGACTACGGCCCCGGAGGGGTCCGAGATTGCGGAGTGAATGGATGATGTTGATCGAAGAGACCGCCATCGCGGATGCGACGCTGCCGGTGGATCAGTTCAAAGCGCATTTGCGGATGGGCACGGGGTTTGCCGAGAGTGATGTGCAGGACGAGGTGCTGAAAGGGTTCTTGCGTGCCGCCATTGCGGCAATCGAGGCCAGAACCGGCAAAGTGCTGATCGAGCGCGCCTTTTCCTGGAGCCTCAGCTGCTGGCGTGATCCGGCGGGCGAAGTGCTGCCGGTGGCCCCGGTTTCAGCAATTGATACGGTCACGATGACAGATGCGACGGGCGCAGATACCGATCTCGATGCAGGCACTTACCGGCTGGAGCGCGACAGTCAGCGCCCGCGGTTGCGGCCTGCGGCAACGTCGTTGCCAAATGTTTCGACGGGTGGATCGGTGAAGATTGCCTTCACCGCGGGGATGGCCCTCGGGTGGGACAATCTGCCCGCCGATTTGGGGCAAGCGGTGCTACTGCTGGCGGCGCATTACTATGAATATCGGGATGAGACGTCGCTGAGCGACGGGTGCATGCCCTTTGGGGTCACCAGCCTGATTCAGCGCTACCGCATGGTGCGCTTTGGTTCGGGGATGGCGCAATGACAGTGCCTCGTCTGAACCGCAAACTGGTGCTGGAAACCCCCGATCGTGTGGCTGATGGCGCGGGTGGGTTCTCGGAAACTTGGACGGTGCTTGGGACGCTTTGGGCCGAGGTTACGGCGCGCAGCGGGACCGAGCGGGCCATCGCAGGGGTGCCGGTGTCGCGGGTGGGCTATCGCATCGTAGTGCGTGGCGCACCTGAGGGATCGTCGATGCGGCCAACGCCGGATCAGCGTTTTGTCGAAGGCGCGCGACGTTTTGTGATCCGTGCGGTCGCAGATCGGGATCCGCGCGGCCAATACCTGACCTGTTTCGCAGATGAAGAGGTGGCGGCATGAGCTATGGCGTAGCAGCCGCGCTGCAAGCGGCGGTGTTTCAGCGGCTTTCAGCTGACACCGATGTCAGCGCGCAATCGGGCGGTGCAATCTTTGATGCAGTGCCGACCGGGACGGTCCCAGCCACCTATGTGACGCTGGGCCCGGAAGAGGTACGCGAAGCGTCGGACAGGTCCGGCGCAGGTGCGCTGCACCGGTTCACGATTTCGGTCGTGTCCGAGGCCGCAGGATTTGGCGCTGCAAAATCGCTGGCCGGTGCGGTGTGTGACGCGCTGGATGGCGCAGGGCTGAGTTTGGATCGGGGCCGACTAGTGGGGCTTTGGTTCGAACGCGCCAGCGCCCGGCGCGCCGGAACCGGCGGTGCAATCCGCCAGATCGACCTGAGATTCCGCGCCCGCGTGGAAGACGACTAAGCAATCAACGGAGAAAGCACATGGCTGCCCAGAACGGAAAAGACCTGTTGGTCAAAGTGGATATGAACGGCACAGGCCTGTTCGAGACCATCGCGGGCCTGCGCGCCACGCGGATCAGTTTCAACGCCGAAAGTGTGGATGTGACCACGCTGGAGAGCCAAGGAGGCTGGCGCGAGCTGCTGTCGGGGGCAGGGGTCAAATCGGCCGCGATTTCGGGCTCGGGCGTTTTCAAGGATGAAGGCACCGACGAGCGTGCGCGGCAGCTGTTCTTTGATGGCGAGACGCCGGGCTTTCAGGTGATCATCCCCGATTTCGGTATCGTCGAGGGGCCGTTTCAGGTGACTGGTATCGAGTATGCGGGCTCGCACAATGGTGAGGCGACTTATGAGATGAGCCTGGCAAGCGCCGGCGCGCTGACCTTTACGGGGCTGTAGTCCGATGGCCAATCCGTGGACGGGCGAGGTGGCATTGACCATCGATGGGGAGCGGCGGGTGCTCAAGCTGACGCTGGGTGCTTTGGCGGAGTTGGAACAGGAACTGGACACCGGGTCATTGGTTGAGCTGGTCCAGCGGTTCGAAGGCGGCGCTTATTCCAGCAACGATGTGCTGGCGCTGATCGTGGCGGGGCTGCGCGGGGGCGGTTCAGATGTGACCCGTGCTGACGTGATGCATGCCGAGGTAGAAGGTGGGCCCTTGGCCGGAGCCAGGGCCGCGGCTGAGCTGCTGGCGCGGGCCTTTATGGTGCCGGGCGGCGCATGAGCGGGTTTGACTGGCCCGTTCTGATGCGGGCCGGGTTCTTCGGGCTGCGGCTGACGCCGGATCAGTTCTGGCGTCTGACCCCGGCCGAGCTGCGGCTGATGCTGGGGCAGGGTGCCGGACTGCCCGCGATGAACCGGGCCGGGCTGGATGCGCTGTTGGCGGCGTATCCGGACACAGAACAAGGAGAGCGTGATGACGGATCGTGACGGGTTTGACGACCTGCAGGAGCGGGGCGAGGCGCTGGGCGACTCGTTAAGTGATGCGGCCAGCATGGCGGCGGCATTTGACGGTCAGATGAAGCGGATCGGCGCAGCGTTTGAGGAAACGGGGAAGGATGTCGCGACGTTGGAGCGGGGGATGTCCAGCGGGCTACGCAAAGCCTTTGATGGTGTGGTGCTGGATGGGAAGAGTCTATCTGATGCGCTGGACGTGCTGAAGAACTCTTTGATCCAGACGGCCTATTCGGCTGCGATCAAGCCGGTAACGGATCACTTTGGCGGGCTTTTGTCCGGTACGATTGGTGGCTTGGTAAAGGGGCTTCTGCCTTTTGCCGATGGCGGCAGTTTCAGCCAGGGGCGGGTGATGCCTTTTGCCAATGGCGGCGTGATCAGCAACCCGACCACCTTTCCGATGCGAGGCGGCACTGGCCTGATGGGCGAGGCGGGCCCCGAGGCGATCATGCCATTGGCCCGCGGTGCGGATGGCAAGCTGGGGGTTCGCAGCTCGGGCGGCGGGCGCGCGGTCAACGTCGTCATGAATATCTCAACACCCGATATTCAAGGGTTCCGCCGCAGCCAGGGCCAGATCGCAGCACAGATGAGCCGCGCTTTGGGCCGCGGCAATCGCAACAGATAAAACCGGGAGCAGGTCATGAATTTTCACGAGGTCAGATTTCCGGCCAGCCTGAGCTTTGGCTCGGTCGGCGGCCCCGAGCGGCGCACAGATATCGTGACGCTGGCCAACGGGTTCGAAGAACGCAACACCCCCTGGGCCCATTCGCGCCGTCGCTACGACGCGGGCCTTGGGATGCGGTCGCTGAATGATATTGAGACGCTGATTTCCTTCTTTGAGGCGCGGCAGGGGCAGATGTTCGGTTTCCGCTGGAAGGATTGGTCTGATTTCAAATCGGGTCTGGCTTCCGCCGATGTGGAACGAGGGGATCAGGTCATCGCGCTGGGCGATGGTGTGCGCACTGAATTTCAGCTGGTCAAGACCTATACATCGGGCGGTGTCAGCTATGTACGCCCGATTGCCAAGCCAGCGTTGGGCACGGTGGTCTTGGGGCTGGATCAGGATGAAATCCGCGAAGGCGTGGATTTTGAGGTTGATCTGACCACGGGCGCAGTCGTGTTCGCGGATCCGCCGCCTGAAGGTGTCGAAATTACAGCCGGGTACGAGTTCGACGTGCCGGTGCGGTTCGATACCGACAAGATTCAGACCAGTGTTGCCAGCTTTCAGGCCGGTGACGCGCCAAATGTTCCTGTGGTCGAGGTGCGTGTCTGATGGCCGGGGATGTTCAGGGGCTGCACGCCCATCTTCAGACCGGTCTGACCACTGTATGCCGTTGTTGGGCGATCACGCGCACGGATGGGCAGGAATATGGCTTTACGGATCACGACCGGGAACTGGAATTCGAAGGCGTGACCTTCAAGGCCAGCACCGGCCTGACCGCTGCGGCGATTGAACAGGCCACCGGGCTGTCGATTGATAACACCGAAGCAATGGGCGCGCTGTCTGACGCCGCCGTGCGCGAGGAAGATATCGAAGCGGGCCGGTTCGATGGCGCAAAGGTGCGGGCTTGGTTGGTCAACTGGGCCGATCTGGATCAGCGTATCCTGCAGTTTCGCGGATCGATTGGAGAGCTGCGCCGCTCGGGCGGTGCATTTCACGCCGAGCTGCGCGGGCTGACCGATCTGCTGAACCGTCCGCTTGGGCGTATCTATCAGAAACCCTGTACTGCAGTTCTGGGCGACAAGGTGTGCCAGTTCGATACAAATGCCGAAGGGTTCTCGGTCGAGGCTGAGATCGTGGCGTTTGACGGTAGCACATTGATCCATGTGGACGGTGGTGAAAACGCGGCTGCTGCTTGGTTTGAGCGGGGTCGTCTGGACGTGCTGTCCGGCTCGGCTAGCGGACTTTGGTCTTCGATCAAAGCGGATCAGAGGGTCGATAGCGGGCGCGAGGTCACCTTGTGGTCGGGTATTGGCGGAGGGCTGTCTGTTGGCGATCAGGTCCGGCTGACTGCGGGCTGCGACAAGCGCATGTCGACCTGCCGGTCAAAATTTAACAATCTGCTGAATTTTCAGGGCTTTCCCGATCTTCCGGGTGAAGATTGGATGATGGCGGTGCCTAAGAAAACCAATCCGAACAACGGGGGGAGCAGACGGTGATGCCACGCAGACAGGATATCGTGGACGAGGCGCGCAGTTGGCTTGGCACTCCTTACGTCCATCAGGCTTCGACCAAGGGGGCAGGCACGGATTGCCTGGGTCTGCTGCGCGGCATTTGGCGCGCGCAAATCGGTCACGAACCCGAAGAAGTGCCCATTTATACGATGGATTGGTCCGAACCTCAGGGCGAGGAGCGAATGTGGGCCGCTGCGCAACGTCATTTGATCGAAAAGCCAAGCGCGGATCTTTCGGCGGGTGATGTCGTTTTGTTTCGCATGCGCGACAGCGGCATCGCCAAGCATTTGGGGATTATGACCAGCACCGGTGCAGTCCCGCGTTTTGTGCATGCCTATAACGGGCACGGCGTTGTCGAAAACGCCCTGAGCGAGCCGTGGCGCCGCCGGATTGTGGCCTGTTTTGAATTCCCGTTGGAGGTCCGCTGATGGCGACGATAGTTCTTTCTGCAGCCGGTGCTGCACTGGGTGGATCAATCGGTGGCACGATTGCTGGCCTCTCGACCGCCATTATCGGTCGCGCGGTGGGTGCGACCATCGGGCGGGTAATTGACCAGCGTCTTCTCAGCCAATCCGTGATGGGTGGCGGCAGTGACGTTGTCGAAACCGGGCGGATGGACCGGTTCCGTCTGACCGAGACGGGCGAAGGCGCGCCGGTGTCGACGGTATTTGGGCGGATGCGGGTCGGAGGGCAGGTGATCTGGGCCTCGGACTTCCTAGAAACGCGCAGTGAGACCACCGAAGGCGGGGGCGGCGGCAAAGGCAAGCCGAAGACACCCAAGGTGACGACTGTTACCTACAGCTACTCTATCTCGCTGGCGATCGCCGTTGGCGCGGGGCAGATCGCAGATGTTGGTCGCGTCTGGGCTGATGGCGAAGAACAGGAACTGAGCAGCCTGAACATGCGCATCTATCATGGGTCTGACGATCAGTTGCCGGATCCTCTGATCGAATCCATCGAAGGTGCAGGCCAGGTGCCAGGCTATCGTGGTACGGCCTATGTGGTAATCGAAGACTTCCAGCTTGGGAACTTCGGAAATCGTGTCCCGCAGTTTTCCTTCGAGGTCGTACGCCCGCCGCAAACGGACCTGCCCGATCGCGAAACTTCGGTCCAGGAATTGGTGCGGGGCGTCGCGATGATGCCCGGGTCGGGTGAATACGCCTTGGCCAGTTCGCAGGTGAACTATGCGCTTGGCTATGGCAAAAGCGCTCCGGCCAATGCCAGCTCAGCCTCGGGCTGGACGGACCTGGTGACCTCGACCCGCGCCTTGTCTTGGGAGTTGCTGCACTGCGATGCAACCTCGTTGATCGTGTCCTGGTTCGGCGATGATCTGCGCTGTGGGTCCTGTGATATCCGCCCCAAGGTGGAACGACGTGATGCAGATGGGCAAGGGATGCCGTGGAGCGTCTCAGGCCTGTCGCGCAGTCAGGCGCAACTGGTGGCGCGCGAGAATGATCGCCCGGTCTATGGCGGGACGCCCACGGACGCCTCGGTGGTCGAGGCGATCCGGCATCTTAGGGAACGCGGCAAGCGGGTCATGTTCTACCCGTTCATCCTGATGGAACAGCTGGCTGGAAACGGATTGACCGACCCCTGGTCCGACGCAACCGATCAGCCGCATCTGCCATGGCGTGGGCGGATCACACTGAGCGAGGCCCCCGGGCGTACGGGTTCCCCTGATGGAACCGCGGATGCCGACGCGCAGGTTGCGGCGTTTTTCGGGGCCGCGAAGGCCAGTGATTTCACCATCGGAAACGGCACTGTCAGCTACTCGGGCCCTCAGGAATGGGGGCTGAATCGGTTCATTCTGCACTATGCCGCCTTGTGCAAGGCTGCGGGTGGGGTCAGCTCGTTTTGTATCGCATCCGAGATGCGCGGGCTGACGCAAATACGCGGAGCGAGCGGTTTCCCGGCTGTTGCACGTCTGCGGGCGCTGGCGGCTGAGGTGCGCAGCATTTTAGGGACTGCTACCAAAATCGGCTACGCGGCGGATTGGAGCGAGTATTTCGGCTATCAACCGCCCGGTACCAGCGACCGGCTGTTCCACCTCGACCCATTGTGGGCCGATGGTAATATCGATTTTATCGGTATCGACAATTACATGCCCCTGTCCGATTGGCGCGATGGCGAGGATCATCTGGATGCCGCCGCGGGCGCACCTTCGATCTATGATCTGGACTATTTGCGCAGCAACATCGAAGGCGGTGAAGGGTATGACTGGTATTACGCCTCACCTGAGGAAGCAGAGGCGCAGATCCGTGCTCCGATAGAAGATGGCGCGTATGACGAGCCTTGGATCTGGCGCTACAAAGACCTGCGGAATTGGTGGTTGAACACCCATCACGATCGGATAGGCGGCGTGCGGCAGGCCAACCCGACAGATTGGATTCCCGGGTCCAAGCCGATCTGGTTCACGGAATTGGGCTGTGCGGCCATCGACAAGGGCACCAATCAGCCAAACAAGTTTCTGGACCCCAAATCGTCTGAATCTCAGCTACCTTCCTATTCCAACGGCATGCGGGATGATTTCATTCAGGTTCAGTATCTTAGGGCGATGCTGAGCTATTGGGGTGATCCGCAAATCAACCCGACCTCAACGGTCTACGGCGGTCCGATGGTGGATATGTCCAACGCCTATGTCTGGGCCTGGGATGCGCGGCCGTTTCCGGCGTTCCCGAACCAAGGCGCGAAATGGAGTGACGGCGGCAACTATGCGCGCGGTCACTGGCTGAACGGGCGATCAGGCGCACGCACGCTGGCCTCGGTCGTGACTGAAATCTGCTATGGCGCCGGGGTGACTGATATCGACGTATCGGGCCTCTATGGCGTTGTACGCGGCTATGTCATCGAAGACGTCACCAATGCCCGGTCCGCCTTGCAACCACTGATGCTGCGCTACGGGTTCGACGCCATCGAACGTGACGGTGTGTTGCGGTTTCAGATGCGGGATGGCTATGGCGCTGTTGATCTGAACCCGGATCGTCTGGCGGTCAGCCCCGATCTGGACGGCACTGTCGAATACCGTCGTGAGGCCGAAGCCGAGATGACCGGGCGCGTGCGCCTGCGCTTTGTCCAGTCCGATGCAGACCACGACTTCGTCGCCGAAGAGGCAGTGCTGCCCGATGTCAGTACCCATTCCGTTTCGGTCAATGAGGTGCCCCTGTCGATGACGCGCGGTGAGGGAAGGCAAACAGCGGAACGCTGGCTCAGCGAGGCGCGCGTGTCGCGCGACAGCACCCGGTTTGCGCTGCCCCCGTCGATGCTGCATCTGGGGGCCGGGGATGTCGTGCGCCTATCAGGTGAGGCCAAGGGGGCGCTCTATCGGATTGACCGGATGGAGACGGCAGAACTGCAACTGGCCGACGCAGTTCGGGTTGAACCGGAGGTCTATAAGCTGTCGGATATTGAAGAGGACCCTGTTTCCGTAAAACCCTATCTGGCGCCTGTTCCGGTGCTGCCGGTCTTTCTGGATTTGCCACTGATTACGGGGGCGGAGGTGCCGCATGCGCCTTATCTGGCTGTGTCTGCAGATCCATGGCCGGGGAATGCGGCGGTCTATAGTTCGACCACGGATCAGGGCTATACGCTCAGCGATGTGATCACCGCACCTGCGACCATTGGCCGAACCGAAACGCCGCTGCTGCGCGCCAGCACCGGACTTTGGGACGACGGCCCGATCCTTCGGGTCAGGTTGATTGAGGGTCAGCTGGAATCGCAACCGCGCGAGGCGCTGTTGAACGGGTTGAACCTTGCGGCCATTGGTGATGGAACAACCGGTAGTTGGGAAGTGTTTCAGTTTTCGAATGCGATGCTCGAAAGCCCCGGTGTTTACGCGCTGTCAGGGCGGTTGCGCGGGCAGTTGGGAACCGATGCCCTGATGCCCGATGCCTGGCCTGATGGGTCGGTTTTTGTGCTACTGAACGACAGTGTCTCGCAGATCAATCTGTTGCGGACTGAGCGGCGGTTAGACAAGCATTATCGCATCGGACCCGCGACCCGAGGGTATGACGATCCGTCTTATACGCACCTGGTGCAAGCCTTCGAGGGTAACGGGCTTCGACCGTATTCGCCTGCGCATCTGACAGCGATCGCGACGGATGATGGCCATGAAATCCGCTGGGTGCGTCGCACCCGTTTGGACGGTGATGACTGGTCCGGTCTGGACGTACCTTTGGGCGAAGAATCCGAGACCTATCTGATGCGGGCGTGGTCCGGTACAACGGTTCTGCGCGAAGAGGTGGTGACTCAATCAAGCTGGGCCTACACAGCCGCGATGCAGGTGGCTGATGGGGTCTCCCGGCCGTTTGACGTAGAAGTCGCTCAGGTTTCCGCCATCTACGGACCGGGTGCTTCGGCCCGTGTGATAGTTGGGTAGACCGGCCTGATGCGCCCATTGCTTCATGGGGACCTCAGTGCTGCGGCGCGTGCCTTATTGGCGGTGCCGCAGTCTCAGCGAAAGAGCCTGTGTTTGAAGATGGTCGCCGAGGCCGAACTGGCCGACGTGCATGTCAGATCATCAGGTCGCTTGCATCCGCTATATGGCAATGACTCGCTGATGGCGGCCGCGCGAAACCGAAAACTGGTGGACGAGCCCGGCTTTGACGACGTGAACTATTGCCAATGTTTTGAATTGGTTCTGCGTTAGCTGATCTGCTTTCACCTTAGCCAGAGGCGCAGCTGACGCATTTGCTGGCCGCAAGGTCCAGTTTTAGACGGCCATCGGGAATTCGGTCGCCGCAATCCTCGCAATATCCATATTCGCCGTCTTCCAAACGTTGCAACGCCGCTTTTAGGCGGTGCGTTTCGATATTCCGGTTCGTTTTCTGCGCTTTGGCCATCGCCTGATTCTGCAAGGCATCCATGCGGCTGAGGCGTCCGACGGCCTGTTGATCTAATTCTACCACAGCCTGCGACCGCTCAGCGGAGGCAGATAGCGCCGTAAGCTCCTCTAAACGGGCGCGGATCAGGGTGTCGAAATCGCTTCGTTTTGTTTCATTCATTTTTGTTGAAGACCCGATCACGGGTTTGCGTTTGGTGTTTTTGTCACTAAATGGCATTCTAGGCGCAGCAGAGGATCAAAAGCCATGTTTGAAAAGCGCAGCCATGTAACGCCGGTCGATCCGGTTTGGACCCGCATCACCTCAGAGGCGACCGAGGCCGTCGAAAAAGAGCCGCTGATGGGCGGGCTCGTCCATGCTTGTGTCTTGCATCATCGCAGCCTTGAGCGGGCTTTGTCCTATCGTATCTCGGCCAAACTGTGTTCGAATGAGATGTCGATGATGGTGCTGCGCGAGATCGTGGATGAGGCCTATGCCGACGATCTCAGCCTGATCGAAGCAGCGCGCGCCGATTTAATGGCCGTCTATGAACGTGATCCGGCCTGCCACCGCCTGTTGCAGCCGATCCTTTACTTCAAGGGCTATCAGGCGATGCAGGCCTATCGCGTGGCGCATTGGCTGTGGCGGAAAGGGCGGTACGATCTGGCGTATTTCTTCCAGATGCGGTCATCCGAGATATTCGGGATAGATATTCATCCGGCCGCCAAAATCGGCAAAGGGATCATGATCGACCACGCCCATTCGATCGTCATTGGTGAGACTGCGATTGTTGGCGACAACGTCTCGATGCTGCATTCGGTGACGCTGGGCGGGACCGGCAAGGAAGAGGAACAGCGCCATCCCAAGATTGGTGATGGTGTTCTGATCGGTGCCGGGGCCAAGGTTCTGGGCAATATCGAGGTTGGACATTGCAGCCGCATTGCTGCGGGGTCTGTGGTTCTGCAGCCTGTGCCATCTTGCAAAACCGTTGCTGGCATACCTGCCAAGATCGTAGGCGAGGCTGGTTGTGATCAACCTTCGATCTCGATGGATCACATGCTCGGCAAAGACCAGTAGTTTGATATAAATAAACGCAAAAGGCCGCCTGGATTACCGAGGCGGCCTTTTTTTTGGGGGTCGGCTGTATTTAAGCCAGCATGACCATCGGATTTTCCAGATTGTCGACGATAGCTTGCAACAGCTCTGCCCCAAGCGCCCCATCGATGACCCGATGATCGACGGACATGGTCACCGACATGACGGTGGCAACCGCTAGCTCTCCGTCCTCGCCAACGACTGGTTTCTTGACGCCCGAACCGACGGCCAGAATACCAGCATGCGGCGGGTTCACGATGGCGTCGAAATTGTCGATGCCGAACATGCCGAGGTTCGAAACCGCGAAAGTACCGCCCTGATATTCATGCGGGGCCAGCTTGCGCTCGCGGGCACGACCGGCGAGGTCTTTCATTTCGGTTGACAGGGCCGACAGCGACTTGGTGTCGGCGTCCTGCAGGACTGGGGTGAATAAGCCGCCTTCGATGGCAACCGCAACGGCGACGTCCGAGGGCTTCAGTTGCAGCACTCGATCACCCGCCCAGACGGCGTTGCAGGCCGGAACCTGTTGCAGCGCATTGGCCACGGCCTTGATGATGAAGTCATTGACGCTGAGCTTGACGCCTCGGCCTTCCAACTGCTTGTTCAACTGGCTGCGGAACTTGAGAAGCGCGTCCAGTTTGATATCGCGGCGCAGATAGAAATGCGGGATGGTCTGTTTGGCTTCGCTGAGGCGCGCGGCGATGGTTTTGCGCATACCGTCCAGTGTGATTTCTTCGTAGTCGCGACCCTCGTACATGCGGGCCACCATATCGGCCGAGGGACCAGCAGGGGCGGCAGCTGTTGGCGCGGCTGCTGAAGCGGCTGGTGCAGCTGCCTGAGCCGGTGCGGCGGCTGTCGCGCCTTCGACGTCTGCTTTAACGATACGGCCATGCGGGCCCGAGCCAGCGATTTGCGCCAGATCCAGACCTTTTTGTGCAGCGATCCTACGGGCTAAGGGCGAAGCGAAGATACGACCGCCGTCGGCCTTCATCGGTGCTGCCGGGGCAGGGGCGGGCGCCTCGGATGCCGCTGGCGCGGTGGCTTCATTGCCCGCGGCGGCTGGGGCCGCCTCAGGGGCCTTGGCAGGCGCAGCGGCAATATCATCCGCGCTTTCGCCATCTTCCAGCAGAACTGCGATGGCGGTGTTGACCTTTACCCCTTCGGAGCCTTCGGGGATCAGGATCTTGCCGATAGTGCCTTCGTCAACGGCTTCGAACTCCATCGTGGCCTTGTCGGTTTCGATCTCGGCCAGCAGGTCGCCGGACGACACGGTGTCGCCCTCTTTGACCAGCCATTTGGCAAGCGTGCCTTCCTCCATGGTTGGCGACAGGGCGGGCATCAGAATTTCTGTGGGCATCTGTGTCGCTCCTTACCGGTAGGTCACTTGTTTGACGGCGGCGATCACCTCATCGGTGGTGATCAGAGCCAGCTTTTCGAGGTTCGCGGCATAGGGCATCGGAACGTCCTTGCCGGTGCAGTTGATGACCGGTGCGTCGAGATAGTCGAACGCTTCCTGCATCACGACCGAGCTGATGTAACTGCCAACCGAGCCTTGCGGCCAGCCCTCTTCGACCGTGACCAGACGGTTGGTTTTCATCACCGAGTTGATGATCGCGCCTGTGTCCATCGGGCGGATGGTGCGCAGGTCGATCACCTCGGCGCTGATGCCCTCTTCGGCCAGTTTGTCGGCGGCTTCCAGCGCGTACTGCATGCCGATGCCAAAGCTGACGATGGTTACATCCGAGCCTTCGCGCCAGATGCGGGCCTTGCCCAGTGGGATGGTCAGGTCATCCACCTGAGGCATGTCGAATGTGCGTCCGTAGAGGATCTCGTTTTCCAGGAAGATCACCGGGTTGGGGTCGCGGATCGCCGATTTCAGAAGACCTTTGGCGTCGGCCGCCGAATAGGGCATGACAACTTTCAGACCGGGGATCTGCATGTACCACGCGGCATAGTCCTGTGAGTGCTGCGCGGCCACGCGGGCGGCGGCACCGTTGGGGCCACGGAACACGATAGGGCAACCCATCTGACCGCCGGACATATACAGCGTCTTTGCGGCGGAGTTGATGATCTGGTCAATCGCCTGCATGGCGAAGTTGAAGGTCATGAACTCGACGATGGGTTTCAGGCCACCAAAGGCTGAACCGACTGCGATACCGGCAAAACCATGTTCTGTGATCGGGGTGTCGATCACGCGTTTCGGACCGAATTCATCTAGCAGGCCCTGGCTGATCTTGTATGCGCCCTGATACTCAGCGACTTCTTCGCCCATTAGGTAAACATCTTCGTCGCCGCGCATCTCTTCGGCCATGGCGTCACGCAGCGCTTCGCGGACGGTTTCGGATTTCATCTCGGCATCGGCCGGCCAATCCGGCGACAGGTCCACAACCGGAGCTGCCGGGGCAGTTGTGGGAGTGGGGGCCCCAACCGCCGCAGGGGCGGCCTCGGCCACCACTGCGGCTGCGGGCGCAGCCGCGGGCAGGGCGGAGGCGTCCTCGCCTTCTTCCACCAGTACTGCGATAGGGGTATTCACCTTGACCCCTTCGGTGCCTTCGGCGATCAGGATTTTGCCGACGATGCCTTCATCGACAGCTTCAAACTCCATCGTCGCCTTATCGGTTTCGATCTCGGCCATGATGTCGCCCGAGGATACGGTGTCGCCTTCCTTGACCAGCCATTTGGCCAGCGTGCCTTCTTCCATCGTGGGCGAAAGGGCGGGCATGAGAATTTCGGTTGCCATGTCTTATTCGTCCTCTCAGGCGTAAATGTCGGTCCAGAGCTCTTCGACAGAAGGCTCGGGGCTTTCTTTTGAGAATTCAGCGGCCTGATTGACGACCTCTTTGATCTCTTTGTCGATCGCCTTCAGGTCATCTTCGGTCGCGTGTTTGCCGGTCAGCAGCAACTCGCGTACATGTTCGATCGGATCGCTTTGCTCGCGAACCTTCTGAACCTCTTCGCGGGTACGGTACTTGGCCGGGTCAGACATGGAGTGGCCGCGATAGCGGTAGGTCTTGACCTCAAGGATGTAAGGGCCCTTGCCCGCGCGGCAGTGGGCGACAGCCTTTTCGCCCGCCTCTTTAACGGCTAGCACATCCATACCGTTGACCATCTCACCGGGGATACCAAAGGCCTGACCGCGGTGGTAAATATCCGCCGACGAGGTCGAGCGCGCCTGCGCGGTACCCATGGCGTATTGGTTGTTCTCGATCACGAATACGACAGGCAAATCCCAAAGGGCGGCCATGTTGAAGGTTTCGTAGACCTGACCCTGATTGGCTGCGCCATCACCGAAATATGTGAAGGTCACGCCACCGTTTTCCTTGTACTTATCAGCGAAGGCCAGACCCGCGCCCAGCGGAACCTGCGCGCCAACGATACCGTGGCCGCCGTAGAAATGCTTCTCTTTCGAGAACATATGCATCGAGCCGCCTTTGCCCTTGGACAAGCCGCCCTCGCGTCCAGTCAGTTCAGCCATCACGCCGCCCGGATCCATCCCACAGGCCAGCATGTGACCGTGATCGCGGTACGAGGTGATCCGCTTGTCGCCTTGCTTTGCCGCTGCTTCCAGACCGACAACAACCGCTTCCTGTCCGATATAGAGGTGGCAGAACCCACCGATCAGACCCATTCCATAAAGCTGACCGGCCTTTTCTTCGAATCGGCGGATCAGAAGCATCTCGCGGTAGTAAGTCTTGAGTTCTTCCGCAGAAACATTTGGTTTCTTTGTGGTTTTTCGCGCAGCCATCTTGGCGACCTCTCCCTTTCGGACAGATAGTTTAGCGTTAAACTATCTCATAAAGCATTTCGGGCTTTCTGGCGAGGGGAAATCTGACGCAGCGTCGCACGGCGTAGCGACCGGCTAGGGCGTAGCCGGTTTGTTTGCGGAGAAAGACAGGGAATTTGACGATAGCTTGGTCCGTCTTAGCGGATGACAATCTCATCTGCGCGGATCATGCCCAGGATTGACCGTGCCTGTTGATCCAGCAGATCAAGATCCAGATAAGTATCTGACAGGCGGCGCGTCAGGTTTTCCATCTCGACGATCTCGGTTTCAAGCTTGACCAGGTCGCGTGACAGAGCGTCCCGTTCCGCTGCGATCTCGACCCGTCGGAACAGGCCATAGTCGCCCTGCACGGCGGCGAAGGTGAAATAAACACCCAGCATGAAAGCCACCGAAAAGAAAGCAACTGAGCCCAAACCGGGGCGATTGGAACGGGACACTCTGTTTACCGCCGTATGAAAACTTGTCTCAATAATGGGTTCTTTGCGAACCTCTGGCAGCACTATGTCACAGGTGATTCGGCTTGTGAATCCCCTGATTCGCTAAATCTTGCGGACGGGCTAGATTTTTCGACTGCCGCCAAACCGCGTTATTGCTCCAGCGCGGCAACACCAGGCAGAGTTTTGCCTTCCATCCATTCCAGAAACGCGCCGCCTGCTGTCGAGATATACGAGAAATCCGCAGCCGCGCCCGATGCGTTCAGGGCTGCAACCGTATCGCCCCCTCCCGCGACCGAGATCAACTGCCCTGCGCGTGTTAGCGCGGCCGCTTTCAGCGCGGCTGCGTTTGTGGCCATATCAAACGGTTCAAGTTCAAACGCACCAAGGGGGCCGTTCCAGATTAAGGTTTGGCTTTTGGCGAAGATTTCGGAAATTGCCGCAACGCTTTCGGGACCGGCATCCAGGATCATGCCCTCTTCGGTGCATTGATCAGCAGGCAGCACCTGATGCGGTGCATTGGCCGCGAAGCTTTCCGCCACAATGATGTCAGTGGGCAGGACGATGGTGCAGCCCGAGGTTTCGGCCTTTGCCAATATCTGGGCTGCGGTGTCTTTCATGTCGCGCTCGGCCAGAGATTTGCCAACACTGATCCCTTGGGCAACAAGGAACGTGTTCGCCATGCCGCCGCCGATCACCAGATAGTCTACCTTGTCGATCAAGTTGCCCAGCAGTTTCAGCTTGGTCGACACTTTCGCGCCGCCCACAACCGCCGTCACAGGGCGTTTTGGCGCGCCCAACGCGCCTTCCAACGCTTGCAGTTCAGCTTGCATCAAGCGGCCTGCGCAGGCGGGTAGAAGACGGGCCAACGCTTCGGTCGAGCTATGGGCGCGGTGTGCGGCCGAGAACGCGTCGTTGCAATAGATGTCGCCCAGCTTGGCCATTCCCGCGGCCAGATTGGCGTCATTCTTTGTCTCTGCTGCGTGAAAGCGGGTGTTTTCCAACAAAAGAACCTGACCCGGTTGCAGGGCCTCTGCGGCCAGTTCGGCCTCGGTTCCAACGCAATCAGCGGCAAACAGAACCGATGTCCCAAAGGCGCTTTCCAGTGCTGGCACCAGTTGTTTCAGCGACAGGTTCTCGCGCCGCTCGCCGCCCGGACGCCCGAAATGCGCCAGCAGGATCGGCTTGCCACCCGCAGCCAGAATATCGCGCACGGTGGGCACGATCCGCTCAATGCGGGTGGCGTCCGTCACAACACCGTCCACGACGGGCACGTTGATGTCCACGCGCACCAGAACGCGTTTGCCGTTCAGGTCCATATCGTCCAGCGTTTTCCAGCCCATCGTGCATTCCTTCGTGCGTATGTTATCGATTTAGGCGGTTCTTTCCTTCATTTTGCCCTCAGGTCAATGCGTCACTTGGCTTTCACGCGCCCTGCGCATAGGTATTTGCGCAAGACAAAACGACAGGAGGGCCAGATGGCCGAAATCAAGGATCCCGAAAACACCATCATCATCGAGCTGAAAGACGGCAATGTCGTCATCGAATTGCTGCCCGACGTCGCGCCGCAACACAGTGCACGGATGAAGGAACTGGCCCGTGGTGGTGAGTATGACAACGTGGCCTTCCACCGCGTGATCGACGGCTTCATGGCACAAACCGGAGATGTGCAGCATGGTGATATGGAGGACGGGTTCAACTTGCGTATGGCGGGCACCGGCGGGTCTTCCTTGCCGAACGTTCCGGCAGAGTTTTCGAAGCTGCCGCATGACCGGGGTACTCTGGGTGCAGCGCGGTCGCAGGATCCGGACTCGGCAAACTCGCAGTTCTTCATCAACTTCAAGGACAATCATTTTCTGAACGGCCAGTACACCGTCTATGGCCGTGTAATTGACGGTATGGAACATGTGGACGCCATCGTTCGGGGTGAGCCGCCGATGCAGCCCGATCGCATGATCAGCGTGAAAGTGGCCGCAGATGCGTAAGCTGGCAGTCGCTTTCACTTTGCTGGCCAGCCCGGCCTTGGCCACAGGCCTGCAGATCGAGGTCGAAGGGGAAGGGGCCAACGGCACTATACTCGTCGACCTGTTCGAAGACGTCGCCCCGCAACATGTTGAACAGATCACCGCTCTTGCCAGCGAAGGCCAATATGACGGTGTGGTGTTTCACCGCGTGATCGATGGGTTCATGGCCCAAACCGGCGATGTGCAATATGGCGATCAAAGCGATGAGGCGTTTGACATGCGCTATGCGGGACGTGGCGGGTCGGATCGCCCGGACGTACCGGCAGAGTTCTCGGATGTCAGCTTTGATCGTGGTGTCGTTGGCATGGCACGGTCGCAGGACCCCAACAGCGCAAACTCGCAATTCTTCATCATGTTCGAACCGGGGCCGTTTCTGAATGGCCAGTATACGGTTGTCGGTCAGGTTACCGAAGGCATGGATGTGGTTGATGCGATCAAGCGTGGTCATCCTGAATCGGGTGCTGTTTCCGGCCAACCGGATGTGATGAAAACCGTCACTGTAACCGAATAAACGTTTCGCCCGGCGCGCCAAAGCGCCGGGTTTATCCTAGTTCAGCTTTTCTGACGCCCGCTGCGTTGTTGAGAATACAACGCGCCTGATGCGGGCCAGCAACCCGTTTTCCCTGATATGCTGTTGATAGGCCCTGTAGGATGGCGACTGCGACAGGCAGCGTTCTTCATGCCAGGCGCGCATGAAATAAATGAAGTTCACCCCCAGCAGAGCCATGCAATTGGCCACTCCGGTCCAGAAATCCACCGCGATGAACGGGATCGAGACAAGCCACCAGCTGATGTTCTTGCTGATGTACGAGGGGTGTTTGCTTAGATTATAGGGGAAATCACAGGCCAACCCGCGATAGGTGAGGTTCGAAAATCTTAACCCCATACGGGCGGCTGTTAGGCAGTATATCCCAAGGAAAAACAGGATCGTGCAGCCCCAGATCGTGTAGAGAACCGGATAATCCCACAGCCACGCACCCCAGGCGAAGCCCTCTTGGGTGTAGTTGAAGTAGTCCCGCGACAGCACCTGCCAGAACGGCGCGTAACAGGCCAGGCAGACCAGCCAGCCGCTGACGGTGGTTTCTGTCCAACGGATATGGGACATCAGCAGCCGGGTGGCCGTTGCGTAGCCGATGACAACAACCGTCAGATCAAGGAAGAAGGAGAAGCGGAACAGGTATTCATAGACCTGTGGGAAGCTTGTCATCTCCCACAAGGATCGCGACTGAAAGAACGTCCAGTCATAGACCAGATAACAGAACATAAGGGGCAGAAAGTAGCCTTTGACCAGCAGACCCAGCAGATAGACCTTCAGCCCACGCGCACGGGTGGAGTGGTGTCCAAGGGTCATAACCACGCGCCCCAGATGCCACATCCCATCCCGCGGATGCCGCATCATGAAATGCACCGAAGTCACGACCGCCAGAACGATGGCCAATATTTGCCACCAGTAGTCGGCGAGCAGCGAAAAGAAGGGTGAATACCAATCCCCGCGATAGAGGTCTGCCGACCAGTAGAACAGCGCAAGTAGACCCGCACTTGCGACCAACCCAACCAGCTTGACCTGAAAATCTTGAATATAGGAGGCATCACGAAAGTTCTGCGCCTTAAAAACCAGCCCGCTGCCGGGCATGCGGTGAAGCTTGGCAAAGGCGAATTCTGACGCGACCATCAAACCAAATACGGTCAGGGCGAACAGCACGGTTTGATCGCGGTCTGAAACACCGGGCATCGCGGGCCACAGGTAGTGCAGGATCGGGATACTGAAGATCGCGACCAACCCGGTTGAGGCCGGGATGGCCGATGCAGGACGCTTAAAGCCGGTTCGCGAGGTCATGAACAAAACTCTTACACATGCGCAGCGATATTCGCGGCTTTCGGGCGGAATTCAACCTGGCAGTTATCAGGGCGGGAATTCCGACGGAATGTGTGTCTTGTATCGGATCAAGCGGCGCAACCCTTTGGCTGCGCCGTTTTGATCAGGTTAATCGTCGGGAGACATCACTTTCCAGATCAGTGCGCCAATTGCAGCACCGATCAGCGGCGCCACCCAGAACAGCCACAACTGAGCAAGGGCCGGGCCATCGGCAAACAGCGCAACACCGGTCGACCGTGCCGGATTCACTGATGTGTTGGTCACCGGGATCGAGATCAGGTGGATCAGCGTCAGGCACAGACCGATCGCAATCGGGGCAAACCCGGCCGGGGCGCCGCTTGAGGTCGCACCCAGGATGACCAGCAGGAAGAACGCGGTCAGCACGATTTCGATCACCAAAGCGGACATCAGCGAGTATCCCTCAGGTGAGGCGTCGCCATATCCGTTTGAGGCAAATCCACCGACGCCCTCAAAGCCGGGCGCTCCGCTGACGATCAGATAAAGGACCACGGCTGCCGCGATGGCGCCGATGACCTGAGCGACCCAATAGGGCAACAGGTCTTTGGCTGGAAACCGCCCGCCGATCATCAGCCCCAGGCTGACCGCCGGGTTGAAATGCCCGCCCGAGATATGGCCAACCGTATAAGCCATGGTCAGGACAGTCAGGCCAAAGGCGAAGGATACACCCAGCCATCCGATACCCACATCTGCCACACTAGCGGCCAGAACCGCACTGCCGCATCCGCCCAGAACGAGCCAGAATGTGCCGAAAAACTCGGCCATAAGTTTTGATGACATGAAAACTCCTCCGATAAACCAATGGGTTTGAGTTTAGTTCAGAAGATGCCTTTTGTTAAATTTGCAGGCACGGGGAGTTTTTCGTGGGACGTGTCACAGACAACGCGTAATGCGCTAAGCCCAGCTGACCGGGTCCAGTTGAAACAGCAGTGAGAGCTGTTCATAAACTTCGGGCACACTGTCTTTAAGCGCGTTTGGGCATTCAAAGAACACCTCGACCGAGACCGCGAAAAACTCTTCATGCCCTTCGGCGCCATAGGGATCGATGACAGTGGGCCTTCCGGTTTCAACCGCGTGGACATGGGCATCGTAAGCGGCGATAAAAACGCGCTCCCAGTCGGCATAGCTCTGCCCTCGGCTCAGGATGGGTACGCCATCTGTGCCGCCGGACAGATCATCGATCTGATGCGCAAACTCATGAAAGACAACATTGTGCCCGTCATGGTCGTTCAGGGCCCCTTGCCGACTATGCGCCCAGGATAGGATCACCGGGCCTCGGTTCCAGCTTTCTCCGGTGCGGATGATTTCTTTCTCCGTCACGACGTAGCCGCTGCGCCTTTGTTGGCGGGATTTGAACGCATTTGGGTAGATCAGAATGGTCGTCAGATTGTCGAACCACATGTCGGTGTTCACAACCAGAAGGCAGGCCTGAGCCGAGATCGAAAGGCGCATCTCTTCTGTGACCTCAAGCCCATCACAGCCAAAGAAGCGGACCTGATCCTGAAACAGGGTCATCTTGCCTTCCAACTTGCTGCGCAAGTCGGGCGGCAACCGCCGAACGATCGGCACCATGGTCTCGACCAGCTGTCGTTCCGAAGCTGTTAGCGTGGTGGCCAGCAACCGAGCGCGGGTCTGACGACGCGACCACAGATAGTAGGCGATGGCACAGGCGATCAGGGCGACAAGGCTGAGGAATATCAACATGATCCGACCCTATGCCAGTTCCTGCCTGGCGGGAAACGCAAATCGAGTGTCGAAAGAAAAACGCCGCAGGATTGTCCTGCGGCGTTTCAGAAATCTGCTTCGCGTTTGGCTTACTGCTTGACGTCCGCCGCAGGGTTGCCGCCGGATTTACCGCTGCGACCGGGGTTCAGCGGATCGTCCTGACGCTGGACCGAGCCTTCGAAATGGGCACCGCTTTCGATGGCGATTGTCTTGTGAATGATGTCGCCTTCGACACGTGCGGTCGAGGTCAGGCGCACCTTCAGGCCACGCACACGACCCACGATGCGGCCATTGACCACAACGTCATCGGCGGTGACTTCGCCCTTGATCGTCGCGGTTTCGCCGATGGTCAGCAAATGCGCGCGAATGTCGCCTTCGACAGTGCCTTCAACCTGAATGTCGCCAGTGGTCTTGATATTGCCGGTGATGTGCAGGTCCGAAGACAGAACCGATGCGGGCGGCTTTGGCTTGGGCGCAGTGCTGGCCTTGGTCTCGGATGGGGCAGGGGCCGCCGGGGTCGCCGGAGCAGCAGGTTTCGCCGCTTCAGTTTCCTTGGATCCGGGCTCGTTCATTTTGCTCTTAGAAAACATTTCTCGCAGCCTTGATGTAAGTCATTGGGTTTACAGGTTTCCCGTTCACGCGCACCTCATAGTGCAAATGCGTGCCGGTGGACCGTCCGGTGCTACCCATATCAGCAATATGATCCCCGCGCGAGACCCTTTGGCCGACCTTTACGTTGATCTTGGTGTTATGAGCATAAAGTGTCTCAATCCCGAATGCATGTTTGATCTTCACAAGACGACCAAAGCCGGATTGCCACCCGGCATGGCTGACCACACCATCGGCAGTTGCAAAGATATCGGTGCCTTGCGGACCCGCAAAATCGACGCCGTTATGCATCCGGCGGCCGCCGGTTTTTGGGTCGCGACGCGAGCCGAAGCCGCTGGTAAAACGCACGGCGGAATGCACAGGATTGGCAAAGGGTGCTTTTTCGGCAGCCAGACGGTACAGGTTCAACTGATCCATCTGTTGCAGCAGATTGTTGGCCCTGATTTCGTCAGCCGTCAGCTCTTCATCGCCGCGGCTGCTGAAGGATAAAGGGGTCAGCGGACCGCCCATACCGCTATATCCGCGCCGGACCTCTTCGATGATACGATCTGTTGGCATACCTGCCTGACGGAACATTTTGTCCAATGGCTCGACCGAGATAACCATCGCCTCTTCCAATTGGCGAAAGATCTCGTCGCTGCGTTCCTGCATCAGGCGGATTTCAAGCTCTAATTCGTCGCGCTGATCCAACGCGGTCTGCGCATCGGCCGCGATCTGGTCGCGTTCTTCGGCGGTGCGCGCCAATGCGTCCGTCATGAACTCCATCTGCGCCGAGTCGCCGACCGACGCCAGATACATCCCCGATCCGTCGCTGTCCTGCTTCAGCTCGGTCAGCTCGGTGCGTACCTCTTCGCGCTGTTTCATAGTTGTGCGCAACGTGGTCTGGATCACCTCGATCCCGGTTTCCAACTCGCGGCGGCGGTTTTCCGAGGCCAGCAGTTCCGACTGCATTGCCGAAATCCGCGCAAGGGCTGCATTGAACCGGTCCTGTGCGGCAAGCGCTTCCTGTGCGCGGGCGTCCCGTTCAGCGGACAATATGTTCAGCCGTTCCTGATAGGTCGCCTGATCGCGTTTCGCCTGTTCCCGGAAGTTGCCTGACCCAATGCTGTCCATCAGCAGGATCGCGGTCGAAAGCGCGGTCCAGCCGACAATCACCGCGACACCGGCAACAGCGACCACTTGCGTCTCGGAGCTGAGCCGGATGAACCGGGTGTCCTGATCTGATTTAAGAAAAACCCGGCGTTCCGGGAAACGGCGTTCAAGCCATGAGTGAAACTTTATTGCCAGACGTGTTCTCACGCGTCTTACCTCTCATCCCCAAGATCGGGACCGGTCGTGGTGCAATCTCCGTCCCTTGGGGGGATTTCATAAAGCGGACCGGGACATCGGGCAAGTTTGCTGACCAATTTGACGCGAAGCTTGCGAAATTACCCTGTGTCATCGGCAGGAATTCGCCTAAATTAACCTATTTGGATCAATCTGAGACGGTGCCGGGCTTTGGTAAGTCTTCGGTGAGGGGCCAGTAGAAATCTGGCGGCAATCCGGCCTCGGCGCGTTTCTCTTCGTTGAAGGGCGGTTTCAGGACGCCATGGAAATAGCACCGCACCAAGTCGTGGAACACATCCTTGGGATCGGCATTCTCACGTCCGCACAGGAAATGGAACCATTTGGACCCGTAGGCCACGTGCCCGACCTCTTCTGCGTAGATGACTTCCAGCGCCGCAATGGCCTGATCGGCCTTGGCCTTCCGAAAGATGTTGATCATGCCGGGCGTGACGTCCAACCCGCGGGCTTCCAGTACCATGGGCACAACGGCCAGACGCCCCATCAAGTCCTCTGCCGTGTCTTCGGCCGCACGCCACATACCTGCGTGGGCGGGCAGGGCACCGTAAGAACTGCCCATCTGTTCCAAGCAGTCGCAGACCATCTCAAAATGGCGCGACTCTTCCTCGGCGCATTTAACCCAGTCGTCATAGAATCCGATGGGCATCGGGACATGCCCAAACCGTGCGATGATATCCCAGTGCAGGTCGACGGCGTTCAACTCGATATGGGCAACGGCGTGCAGCAGAGCGGTCCGCCCAGCCTCGGTTCCCGGTTTGCGCTTGGGCACTTCGCGCGGCGACAGCAGCTCGGGTTTGTCCGGGCGCGCGGGTTGCAAGGGGGGCGTCGCAGTGCCGATCTCGATCGCCTCGGCTTCACCTTTGCGGGCGGCAAACCATGCGGCGGAGTGGCGTTTCGAAAGGGCGGTTTTTTCCCGCCCGTTCGCTGTTGTCAGAACTTCAGTGGCCATCTGGGTCAGTGTTTTGGGCACAGATACGCTCCGCCGGTTGAATGCAAGGCTGCGGCATAAACTGGATGGCCGCCGGGGTCGAGAGGCTTACATTGCCTTCACGGCATCCAGCACGACATCAACATGGCCAGGCACCTTGACCTTGCGCCAAAGCTGCGCGATGCGGCCTTCGCCGTCGATGATGAAAGTGGACCGTTCGATTCCCATCGACTTGCGGCCATACATGTTCTTTTCGACCCAGACGCCATAGTCTTCGCACACGGTCGAGTTTTCGTCGGACAAAAGTGGCGTGGTCAGCCCGTGCTTGGCGACAAACTTGTCATGTTTGGCAACGCTGTCGCGCGAGATGCCGAAAACTTGAGCGCCCGCATCCGCAAAGGCCTGAAGTTGTTCCGAGAAACCGATGGATTCCTTGGTACAGCCCGGCGTATCATCGCGGGGATAGAAAAACAAAACGACGGTTGTGCCGCGCAGGTCCGATAGGGTGACCTCGCCACCTCCGTCACGAGGCAGGGTGAAATCGGGGGCCATGTCTGAAATGTCGGGCATTGGATACTCCGCAATAGGGTTCTAAGGGCTGCCCGACATCATAGGGCGATATCAGCGGGTTAAAAGGCGTGGACAGCAAATTGGCGCAGCAGGAACAGCAAGGGGGCGATCCGCCGGAACCTGCCCCGCGTCGCCGCTCGCGCCGCCGGGTTGCAGGGCTCTGGGCCATGCGCGGGGCCGTGTTGCTGGTGGTGCTGGCGCTGATTGCGGGTTTCATGCTGATCGGCCAGCGCATGCATGCCCCGGCCTGGGTGCGGGATCGGGTCGAGGCGCGGCTGGAACAGAGCCTTGGCGGGCTACAGGTTCGGTTTGGCGATGTCAGTTTTATCATCAATGAAGGCTGGCGCCCACGCCTGCGCCTGACAGATGTCAGCATCGCGGATGCTGCGGGCCAGCAAATCGCGCAGGTGTCGGACATGCGGGCGAGCCTTGCGATGCGCCCCTTGCTGCGCGGCAACGTACGCCCCAAGCGCATCCTGCTGAGCGGTGCCCAGATTTCGTTGACCCGGGGCCTGGACGGGGCGCTGACCCTCACGGTTGGCACTGACAGTTCGCCGGTTCAACAGGCCCCCAACCTGGCGCAGCTGATCGAAACCTCGGATGATATCTTTTTGTCTCCGATGCTCTCGGCGCTGACATCCGTCCGGCTGGACGCGATCACGCTGGACTACCGCGATCTGCGACAGGGTCGGTCATGGATCATGGATGGCGGGCATATCCAGATCACACGCAACGACAACGAAATGCGACTGGCAACCGGCTTCTCGGTCCTCTCGGGGCGCGATTTTGTCAGCGGGATCGAGGCCAATTACACCAGCGTTCTGGGCACGCCCGAGGCGCGGTTCGGGGTCACGATCACGGATTTACCTGCCGAGGATGTCTACGGCCAAAGCCCTGCGTTGGCATGGCTGCAAGTTCTGCGTACGCCAATCTCTGGCGCGTTGCGGGGCAGCATCGATGGCGAAGGCGCGGTCGGTCCGCTGTTTGCAACGCTCAATCTGGGGGCCGGTGTGGTGCAGCCGACGCCCGAGACGCGCCCGGTGCCGTTTGATTCGGCTCGGACCTATTTCACCTATGAGCCCACACGTCAGGAGATCGATTTTAACGAAGTATCGGTTGTCTCGGCTTGGGGGGCGGTGCAGGCGTCCGGTAAAGCCTATTTGCAGGGCGTCGAAAATGGAACGCTGGACAGCCTTGACGCGCAGCTTCGATTCACCGGTATCGATGCCAATCCGGCGGGGTTGTTCCCCGAGGCTTTGAAGCTGCGGCAGGCGGATCTTGATTTCAAAATGACCTTTGCTCCGTTCAAGCTGCGACTTGGGCAGATAACCGTCGAAGACGGCGAACATCGTGTAAGCGCATCGGGTGAGTTGCTCGGGCTGGAAGACGGTTGGTCCGTCGATCTGGATGCCCATCTGGATCGCATGACCTCAGATCAGGTGCTTGGCTATTGGCCTGAACGACTGGCCCCGAAGCCGCGCGAATGGGTCACGAAGAACCTCTATCAGGGCAAACTGTCGGACATGGATTTCGCGTTGCGCCTGCGGCCCGGATCGAAACCGGACCTCTATTTGGATTTCGGGTTCGAAGACGCAACAATCCGGTTTGTCAAAACGTTGCCCCCGATTGAAAACGCTCAGGGACAGGCCAGCTTGATCAATCGCCGATTTACCGCGACCGCGCAGAGCGGGTTCGTGGTTGCAGATACTGGTGGCCTTGTGGACGCATCGGGGACGTCTTTCATCATTCCGGATACGGATATCAAGAAATCCGCCCCGGCCATTGCCCGGATCAAGGCATCAGGCAGTGTGACGGCCGCGCTGTCGCTGTTGGATCGACCGCCGCTATCCTTGCTCAGCAAAGCTAATCTGCCGGTTGATCTGGCTGATGGTACCGTTGCGCTAAGCGGTACGCTGTCTTTGCCGTTAAAGAAAAAGTTGAAGTTTCAGGACACCCAGTTCCATTTTGATGGCGATCTAGACAACCTAAGCAGCGACGGGCTGGTTCCCGGGTTTTCCGTTTCCGCTGACACCCTGCGCCTGAGCGGCGATCAAACCGGCGTGCAGATCGCGGGGCAGGGTCTTTTCGGTGATGTGCCGATCGAGGCCAGTTGGCGGCAACCCATCAATGGTGAAACGGCGCAGCGCAGCGAATTGACCGGTCAGATTGAGTTGTCTCCCAAACTGATGGAAACGCTGAAGGCGGGGCTTCCGCGGGGGATGCTAACGGGGAAAGGCACGGCCGATATCACGCTGGGGATCGGTGCAGGGGAACCGCCGAAACTGTCGACCCAGTCTGATTTGCGGGGGGTTGCACTCGCCATCCCGGAACTCAGCTGGCGCAAAGCTGCGGGCAGCACCGGAACGTTCAGTATTGAAGCCACATTGGGAGATCAGATCAGTGTCGATAGCTTGCAGTTGAACGCGGCTGGATTGCGGGCCAAAGGCGCGATTTCCTTCCGCGAAGACGGGGCGTTTGATCGTGTCAGCTTTAGCTCATTTGATCTGGGCGATTGGCTGGCCGTCCCGGCAGTATTGATTGGGCGCGAGTCGGGACCGCCCGATATTCGCGTGTTGGGGGGTGTTCTGAACCTGGGCCGCGCGCAATTTGGCGAGGGCGACGGGGGCGCAGGCGGCTCGGGCCAAGGATCGCAGGTGGACGTGACGCTGGATCTGCTGCAGGTCACCGAAACCGTTGCGTTGACGGGATTTCAGGGGGTGTTTCAAACCACGGGCGGGGTCAATGGAAGCTTTCGGGCGCGCGTGAATGGGGAGGCTGCGGTTCAGGGGCAGGTGACGCCGCGTGGCAATCGCAGCGCTGTAAGCCTGGCCTCTGGCGACGCAGGGGCGGTTTTGCGCGCTGCCGGGGTGCTGACACAGGCAAAAGGGGGCGATCTGGATTTGCAACTTGAGCCAGTAACCGCGCCCGACAGCTATGACGTGATCCTCAAGATCATAAACACCCGCATTACCGACGCCCCGGCCATGGCGGCGTTGTTAAATGCCATCAGCCTTGTGGGTCTACTGGATGAGATGGCTGGGCAGGGGATCTTTTTCTCATCCATCGACAGCCGGATGAGGCTGACGCCGACCGAAATCAAAGTGCTAAGCGGCAGCGCCGTCGGCCCGTCGATGGGCCTGTCTTTCGACGGCATTATTGATACGGTGAACGGCAGGCTCGATCTACGTGGTGCGATCTCGCCAATCTACCTGGTGAATGCCATCGGCAGCGTGCTGACCCGCAAGGGTGAGGGGATCATCGGCTTTAACTATTCTCTCACTGGCCCACTGAGCGCACCAAAAGTGTCGGTGAACCCTTTGTCCGGACTGGCCCCGTTGTTCCTGCGCAATCTGTTGCGCCCACCGGCACCCACCGTCTCGGACGGGCCGAATGCGCAGCGCCAGAAACCGGATGAGCCAAAGCGGACCTTTGGATCACCGCCTCGGGACAATTGAACCGGGATATGGCCGAATCTGTCCTAGCCTTGTAAGGCGCGGCCATGAAACTCAGCGATTTTGATTTCCATCTGCCCGAAGACTTGATTGCCACGCGGCCCGCCAATCCGCGATCCTCGGCGCGCTTGCTGGTTGCGCAAGGGGATAGGGTCACTGATAGCCATGTCTTCGATCTGCCCGATTGGTTGCAACCCGGCGACCGCCTTGTGTTGAACGACACACGGGTGATCCCAGCACGGTTGAGCGGACGCAGACACCGTAACAGCGCGCAGGGCTCAGTCTCTGCCGCGATCGAAGCAACCTTGCTAGAGCCGCAGTCAGATGGCTGTTGGACCGCCTTGGTCAAACCTTTGAAAAAGGTGAAGCCAGGGGAGGATATTGTCTTCTCAGATGATCTGTCAGCAGTATTGGATCGGGTCGAGGACGGTCAGGCTTTTCTGCGCTTCAACCTGACTGGTGATGATTTCGATGCGGCGTTGGAACAGGCAGGCGCGATGCCTTTGCCGCCCTACATTGCCGCCAAACGCCCTGCGGACGAACAGGACAAGACCGACTACCAGACCATCTGGGCTCAAAATGCGGGTGCTGTGGCCGCACCAACGGCGTCGCTGCATTTTGACGACGCGCTGATGCAGGCCTTGGCCGCGCGCGGGGTCACCTTCAGCCATGTGACATTACATGTGGGCGCAGGCACGTTTCTGCCGGTGAAGGTCGAGGATGTGACCACCCACAAGATGCATGCCGAATGGGGACGAGTCAGCGCGGAAGCCGCAGGTGAAATCAGGGAGACCAAAGCCGCAGGCGGACGCGTCATCCCGGTCGGCACCACAGCGCTGCGCCTGATCGAAAGCGCTGCGCGCGCGGGGCAGATCGAGGCCTGGGAGGGTGAAACTGATATCTTCATCTATCCCGGCTTTCAGTTCCACGTAACCGATGCGCTGATGACCAATTTCCACCTGCCCAAATCCACCTTGTTGATGCTGGTGTCCGCCCTCATGGGTCAGGACCGGATGCGGCAGCTCTATGATCATGCAATCGCTCAAAAATATCGCTTCTTCTCATATGGAGATTCGTCGCTTTTGATCCCGTGAGGGCCGCGTTTCAGGCGGCAAACGACAGGAATGTCGTAGACAAGCGCGACCGAGGCGGTTTTTGATCGCACCAACGAATCCGTATTCTGATCGGCATTTCACCGGAGGCCCCAATGATTCAGGTTCTGTCCAGCGCGTGGGCGTTGTTGCTGGGAATGGGGCTGTTGATGGTCGGCAACGGCCTGCAGGGCACGATCCTAGGTGTGCGTGGCGAGATCGAAGGCTTCTCGACGCTCGAGATGTCCTTTGTGATGTCCGCCTATTTTGTCGGCTTTCTGGGCGGATCACGTCTGGCGCCCGAGATGATCCGCCGCGTTGGCCATGTGCGCGTCTTTGCGGCGCTGGCTTCGTTCATCTCGGCTGTCATGATCATGTATCCGATGCTGACCGACCCGATCGCCTGGGTCCTGGGTCGTGTCGTGATCGGGTTTTGTTTCTCGGGCGTGTATGTGACCGCAGAAAGCTGGCTGAATAACGCAGCCAGCAATGAAAACCGCGGTCAGGCTCTGTCGCTTTATATGATCGTTCAAATGACCGGCATCATCAGCGCGCAGGGCTTGGTTTTGCTCGGGGACCCGGCTGGCTATCAGACCTTTGTCATCGCCTCGATTTTGGTTTCGATCTCATTCGCGCCGATTTTGCTGTCGATCTCGCCAACGCCTGCGTTCGATTCAACCAAGCCGATGACATTGCGCGAGCTGCTTGGAAAGTCGCCCTTGGCCTGCGTTGGTATGTTCTTTCTGGGCGGTGTGTTCTCGGCGCAGTTCGGCATGTCGGCGGTTTACGGCGCGAGGGCCGGGTTGTCGCTATTCGAGATTTCGACCTTTGTGGCCGCGTTTTATATCGGCGCGGTTGTTTTCCAATATCCGCTGGGTTGGTTCTCGGACCGAATGGACCGCCGCCTGCTGATCACGCTGGTCTCGGTCGCAGGTGGCGTTGGTGCCGTGGTCGGGATGATCTATGGCGTGACCTATCCTGTTCTGCTGGGGTCGGCGTTTGTCATCGGAGGTCTGTCGAACCCGCTTTATTCATTGCTGATTGCGCATGCGAACGACTTTCTTGATCACGAGGATATGGCCGCAGCCTCAGGTGGATTGGTGTTCATCAACGGCTTGGGCGCCATTGCGGGTCCACTGATCACGGGTTGGTTAATGGGCGATGAGGTCTTTGGCCCGCAGGGCTTTTTCCTGTTCCTCGCCGCATTGCTGTTCATGACCGCGATTTATGCGCTGTATCGGACCACGCAGCGTCCGACGGTTCCTGTTGACGAGACCGGTACGATGTCGCCGCTTTACCCCACAGCCTCGCCTGTGGCGTTTGAGGTGGCGCAGGAAGTGGCCATTGAAGCGGCCGAAGCCGAGCAGGATGCGCAGGAAACGGCTTAAGACACGAAAATATGTCGATATTGTTGCAATATTTTACTGTAACAAATCTGTAAAATGGCAATAAATGACGTTACGTCCCTGGGGAGGGCACAAGACGGAGTTTAGGGCAATGGTAGGGCCTGAAGACGTACTGAGTTTTTGGTTGGATGAAGTTGGTCCAGACGGTTGGTATCTGCAGGATGATGCCTTGGACGCAAAAATCCGTGATCGTTTTCTGAAAACCTGGGAAGCATCGACCGAAGGCAAGTTCTCGCTTTGGTTGACATATCCCAGCGGTGCCTTGGCATACATCATTATGACCGACCAATTTCCACGCAACATGTTCCGGGGCAGTGCGCGGGCATTCTCAACTGACCGGGCTGCGCTGGCCGCAGCCAAATGTGCGGTCGACAAAGGCTGGGACCTTAAGATCGATGAACCGGCGCGGCAGTTCTTCTATCTGCCGATGATGCATTCAGAAAACCTGTGCGATCAGGAACGCTGTGTCCGCTTGATTTGCCAAAACCTCAGCAGCGAGCCCAGCAACCTGCTACACGCACGCGCCCACCGTGAGGTGATCCGCAAATTCGGTCGGTTCCCCTACCGGAATGAGGCTTTGTCACGCCATTCCACCGAACATGAAATGGCGTATGTCAGCATGGGCGGCTATGGCTCGACGGTGCGGGAATTGCAGGCCGGGGGTTAGACCTCGGGCACGCATCCGCGAATGGCCAGAACCTTCTCGGCGATCACATCGCCAGCGGTGGTGATGGCCGTCTCCACCAACACATCAGGTTCTTCGGCCAGGTCGGAGAACCGGGTCTGAGCAGATTTCAAACTGTCTTCAATCGCGTCCAAACGATTCAGCGTCGTGGAAATACGCTGCGCGGTGGCCGTATCCAAAGCGCTACCATCGGTTGGCAGCGCTGCCAGTTCGCTGCGCAGGGCGGTCAGCTCTCCGCGAATGCCCTTGGCTTCGTCGCGCAGGGGGGCAACGACTTGAATGACATCCGAAAAATTGGCCGAGATACCCTCCACACTCGACGCTAGTTTCCAGCCAAGAAATAGGCAGAGGGCCACCAGGATCAGGGTGGCATTGAGCAGCGCAACCAAAAGATCTTTCAATGTTTTGGCCATGGTAAGCCTTTCGAATAAACTGGGGTTGAGACTATGAAATCGCCTAAGGCTCTTCTGTTCTAGCCTTTGGGCAGTCCCGGGTATAGGCTGAAAACAGCGCCTTTTCGCTGCTGGTTCCTCGCGTCGCTTTTGTCGCGGATGTGCTGTGTTGATGCGCTCTGAAAAGTAGTTTAATGGTAAACTAAATTTCGTTCGACCTGCGCCGAGAGGGACACATGGCTGCACAATCTTTTGATCTGATCGTTATCGGGGCTGGTCCGGGGGGCTATGTCGCTGCAATCCGCGCCGCGCAATTGGGGTTAAAAACCTGTGTGGTTGAACGAGAGCATCTGGGCGGGATCTGCCTGAATTGGGGCTGTATCCCAACCAAGGCACTGCTGCGCTCTTCCGAAGTGTTCCACCTGATGGAGCGCGCCAAGGATTTCGGCCTGAAGGCGGACAAGGTCGGATATGATCTGGACGCGGTCGTCAAACGCTCACGCGGTGTAGCAGGGCAGCTTTCGGGTGGCATCGGACACCTGCTGAAGAAGAACAAAGTGACCGTGGTGATGAGCGAGGCGACGATCCCGGCCAAAGGCAAGGTCACGGTCAAAACAGACAAAGGCACCGAAGAACTGACCGCCAAGAACATCGTTCTGGCCACCGGCGCTCGGGCACGTGAATTGCCGGGGCTGGAAGCTGACGGCGATCTGGTTTGGACATATAAACACGCGCTGCAACCGCCGCGGATGCCGAAGAAGCTGCTCGTCATCGGCTCGGGTGCAATCGGTATCGAATTCGCCAGCTTCTACAATACCCTAGGCGCGGACACGACCGTGGTCGAGGTCATGGACCGTGTGCTGCCCGTCGAAGATGCCGAGATCAGCGCCTTTGCCAAGAAAGCCTTCACCAAGCAAGGCATGACCATCATGGAAAAGGCGATGGTCAAGCAGCTGGATCGCGCCAAGGGCAAGGTCACAGCGCATATCGAAGTGAAGGGCAAAATCGAAAAACACGATTTCGACACTGTAATCTCCGCTGTCGGCATCGTTGGCAATGTCGAAAACCTGGGGCTTGAGGCTCTGGGAGTGAAAATCGACCGGACCCATGTGGTCACGGATGAATATTGCCGTACGGGCGTCGATGGGCTCTATGCCATTGGTGATATCGCAGGCGCCCCCTGGCTGGCGCATAAGGCAAGCCACGAAGGCGTTATGGTCGCGGACCTGATCGCCGGGAAACACGCGCACCCGGTCAAGCCCGAAAGCATCGCAGGATGTACATATTGTCAGCCCCAGGTCGCCTCGGTCGGGTACAGCGAAGCCAAGGCAAAGGAACTTGGCTATGACATCAAAGTCGGTCGCTTCCCCTTCATCGGCAATGGCAAGGCCATCGCACTGGGCGAGCCTGAAGGTCTGATCAAAACCGTCTTTGACGCCAAGACCGGAGAGTTGCTGGGCGCGCACATGATCGGCGCCGAAGTGACCGAGTTGATCCAGGGCTATGTGGTTGGCCGCCAGTTGGAGACCACCGAAGAAGACCTGATGAACACGGTTTTCCCGCATCCGACACTGTCAGAAATGATGCACGAAGCCGTGCTGGATGCCTATGGGCGCGTAATCCACATGTAAGGGAAGGGGGCTCTGCCCCCGTCGCGGCAAGCCACGACTCCCCCGAGGTATTTTCAAACAGAAGAAGCAGGGCATCCGAACTTCTTCTGTTCCCAAATACCTCGGAGCGCGAGGCAGAGCCTCGCAAAATACTTCTACTTATTCAAAGCGTCCAGAATGCGGGCCCAGGACCGGATGCCCTTGTGGAAGCTTTTGACGTCATATTTTTCGTTGGGCGAATGGATGGCGTCATCGTCATTGGCATAGCCGACCAGCATGGAATCCAGCCCTAGCACTGTGTTGAAATACCCAACGACAGGGATAGAGCCGCCCATCCCGGTAAAGACCGCCTCGCGCCCCCATTCGTCAGACAGCGCGCCGCGTGCAGCTTCGAATTCAGGCCGGTTCAGGTTCATGACCGAGGCTGGCGATCCTTCGAGATCATTGTCCCAGACGACTTTGGCATCTGGCGACAGGCGATCTTCGACATGTTTACGGATTTTGTCGCGCAGCGCATCCGGATCCATGTCACCCACCAGGCGGCAGGTGATCTTGCAATGCGCCTCAGATGGGATCACGGTTTTCGACCCTGCACCATTGTAGCCACCCCAAAGCCCGTTCACCTCGAGCGTTGGCCGGGCCCATTGCTGTTCAAGCGTGGAATAGCCCTTTTCCCCGTGCGGTTGGCTGTAGCCGACCGAATTCAGGTACTCGGCTTCGTCAAACCCGCAATTCAGCCATTGGCGCAGTTGATCGGCAGGCACTTCGTGGACGCCTTCGTAAAAGCCTTCCACGGCAACGCGGCCGGTTTCATCGTCGTAGAATGAATCAACGATTTTCGAAAGTTCACGCAGCGGGTTCAGGCCTGGGCCGCCATAGTGGCCCGAATGCAAGTCGATGCGCGGCCCGACGATGGTGAACTCATCCTTGAGCATACCGCGCAACTGCGAAGCAATCGACGGTACCCCGCGTGACACCATCGACGTATCGCAGACCAGCGCCAGATCGGCCTGCAATTCGTCTTTGTTGGCCTCCAGAAACGGCACCAGAGAGGGTGAACCGGATTCCTCTTCACCCTCGAAGAAAAATGTGATGCGGCAGGGCAGGGTGCCATGAACCGCTTTCCAGGCGCGGCAGGCCTCGACAAATGTCATCAACTGGCCCTTGTCGTCCGAGGACCCGCGCCCGCGAATGACCTGCCCATGCTCGGTATCCTCGATTGCCGGATCAAACGGATCACGATTCCACAGGTTCAGCGGATCGACAGGCTGCACATCGTAGTGGCCATAGAACAAAACATGGGGTCCGTCCTGCCCTTGGCCCACATGGCCCACAACCATCGGATGGCCTGGTGTTTCGCGTTTTTCGGCCTGAATGCCAATGCTTTGCAAATCCTCGACCAACCAATCGGCAGCCTGATCAACCTGTTCCTTGTAGGCAGGATCGGTTGAGATCGACGGGATGCGCAGCAGCTCCATCAAACGGTCGATCGCGCTTTGCAGGTCATCGTCAATCCGACTGAGCACAGGGTCTAAAGACATGAAGGATTCCTTTGTGGTAGACTGTGTTGGCCGAAACCTATCAGCGTTATCGCTAAGGTCCAGTCGGCGGAGTTAGTAAACTGAGTATTGTATTGGAACTTATTTAAAACATCGACTTTCGCCTGCGTCGTTTCCTCGCGCCAGATATCCGCAACTTTACTTGTCGGGGCGGGAACAAGGCTGTATTTGATGCAAATCAAAGTTGGGTTTACCCGTTGGCGATAGGCCGGATGACAGGTGAATGCATACGCGTCTTAAACAGTGAAAGCTGTGACGCTGGAAAGAATAGCCCGGTTCCCAGACCGTTTGCCGGGCGGCCAAGGAGGGTCCTTTGGACTATACTGCTCAGCTCGATACAGCGATTGCCAGGCTGCACGACGAAGGACGTTACCGGACTTTCATCGACATCGAACGTCGCAAGGGGCACTTCCCCCATGCGGTGCGGACGCGTCCGGATGGGTCTACGCAGGATATTACTGTCTGGTGTGGCAATGACTACCTCGGTATGGGGCAGAATGCGGTGGTTTTGGATGCAATGCACGAAGCCGTCGATGCTGCTGGCGCAGGTTCAGGCGGCACCCGCAATATCTCGGGAACCACCGTTTATCACAAGCGGCTTGAGGCCGAGCTTGCCGATCTGCATGGCAAAGAAGCGGCTCTGCTGTTCACCAGTGCCTATATTGCGAATGATGCAACGCTCAGCACACTGCCAAAGCTATTCCCGGGCCTCATTATTTATTCCGACGCGCTGAACCATGCCTCGATGATCGAAGGCGTGCGCCGCAACGGTGGGTCTAAGCGCATCTTCCGCCACAATGATGTGGAGCATCTGCGTGAGTTGCTGGAAGCCGACGATCCCAAATCACCCAAACTGATCGCGTTTGAATCGGTCTATTCGATGGATGGAGATTTTGGACCCATCGAACAGATTTGCGATCTGGCCGATGAATTCGGTGCGCTCACTTACATTGATGAGGTGCATGCGGTTGGCATGTATGGCCCACGTGGCGGTGGCGTGACCGAGCGGGATCGCCTGGCTCATCGCATCGACATCATCAACGGCACACTGGCCAAGGCCTATGGCGTGATGGGCGGCTATATCGCCGCCAGCGAAAAGATGTGTGACGCGGTACGCTCTTATGCGCCGGGCTTCATCTTTACCACGTCACTACCGCCTGCAGTTGCCGCGGGGGCTGCTGCCTCGGTGGCCTATCTGAAAACGGCGCCCGAGCTGCGAGAGCAGCATCAGACTCAGGCCAAGATCCTCAAACTGCGTCTAAAAGGGATGGGGCTGCCGCTGATTGATCATGGCAGCCATATCGTTCCCGTGATCGTCGGCAACCCGGTTCATACGAAAATTCTGAGCGACCGGTTGCTGGATGACTATGGCATTTATGTGCAACCGATCAACTTCCCGACCGTTCCGCGCGGAACTGAGCGGTTGCGGTTTACGCCGTCTCCGGTGCATGGGCCGGGCGAAATGAACCGCTTGGTTCAGGCGATGGACGAACTTTGGTCACATTGTGCGCTAAATCGCGCCGAACTTGCCGGATAACCTTGCGCTAAAGTGTGCAACTTATTTGCCACGTGTTAAGCTTACGCTAACAAAAGAAGCGGACGAATCGTCTATGGGGGACGATTCGGCGTTAGCGCAAAACGCGTGACAGGCAGAATGGGGCGGCAGGCATGATTGGGCGCAGATCACAGCGCGAATCTGAAGAAGGCGTGGAGTTCAGACCGAAGGGTTTTGACGACTACGAAGTGCGTCTGGGCGACCAGATGCGCGGTGAGCGCGCCACCATGGGCAAGTCGCTTCTGGATGTGCAGCGAGAGCTCCGGATTAAGGCCAACTACATCGCTGCAATCGAAAACGCCGATCCCGATGCGTTTGATACACCCGGCTTCATCGCCGGGTATGTGCGTTCCTACGCTCGCTATCTTGGCATGAACCCGGATGAGACTTTTGCCAGCTTCTGCGAAGAAAGCGGTTTTGAAGTTGCGCATGGGATGTCGGCTGAGGCCTCAGTTGTACGCAAGCCTTCAGGTGATGTGCTGTCACGCGGTCCAATGGGACGCGACCCGTTCATTTCGCCAAACACGCCTTATATTCCGGGCAAGGAATCTCTGGTCAGCCAGATTGAACCACGTGCGATTGGCTCGTCTTTGGTGTTGTTGGCAGTGATTGCCGGCATCGGCTATGGCGGCTGGTCTGTTTTGAACAAGATTCAACAGGTGCAGGTCAGCCCGGTTGAACAGGCCCCGGTTGTTTTGTCAGATCTGGATCCTTTGGATGCGGCACGGACCAATACAGCCGAAGTCGAGACAGCGGCGGCCAACACCGAAGCGCTGGACCGTCTGTATCGCCCGCAAGCGCTGGATGTCCCTGTTCTAGTCGCGCGCGATGCGCCTATATCAACTCTCGACCCGCGTAATGTGGGAACCTTCCGTCCACCGGAATTGCCCGAAGTTGTCGTGGCAGACATTCATACCGTTGAACGCCCAAGCTTGCCGCAGGTTGTTGAACAGATCGACACAACTCTGAAAATCGTGGCCGTCGATCCAGCTTGGATGCGCGTTACCGCCGCCGATGGCAGCGTGATCTTCGAAGGCACGTTGGGCACGGTCGAGCAGGGCAACGTGTTCGAGGTTCCATTGACTGAAGAACCACCTCAGCTGCGGGCAGGGGCGTCTGGTTCGGTCTATTTCTCGATGAACGGTCAGCATTTTGGCCCGGCAGGTGCCCCTGGCACCGTCGCCAAGGGGGTCGTTCTGTCCAAGGATGCCGTGTCAGAAGCCTATGCCGTGGCCGATCTTGAGGCGGAACAGAACAGCGCCCTTAAGCAGTTGGTCGCTGAGCTGCAGACAGACGTGGCAGAACAGCCCTCTGAGTGATCTAACCATTGCGGTACCACTGTTGGCGGACTATCTAGAGACGCAACTCAGGCAGATGCGGACCGATCCCCATGTCCCTCAATCATGTACGCCCCTGGCGGAACATCTATCGTCGTAAATCTCGTCAGATCATGGTGGGGAACGTGCCGGTCGGCGACGATGCCCCGATTGCAGTTCAAACCATGACCAACACGTTGACCACGGATGTGGCGGCGACGGTGGCGCAGGTTCAGGCGGCGGCTGAGGCAGGGGCCGATATTGTGCGCGTTTCGGTGCCGGATGAGGCATCGTCAAAAGCTCTGAAAGAGATCGTGCGCGAAAGTCCTGTGCCGATCGTGGCTGATATCCATTTTCACTACCGTCGTGGGATCGAAGCCGCCGAGTCAGGTGCTGCCTGCCTGCGGATCAACCCGGGCAATATCGGCAGTGAAGAGCGCGTGAAAGAGGTGATCCAGGCCGCGCGCGACCACGATTGTTCCATCCGGATCGGCGTGAATGCGGGTAGTCTGGAAAAGCACCTTCTTGAGAAATATGCAGAACCATGCCCCGAGGCGATGGTCGAAAGCGGGTTGGAGCATATCCGCATTCTACAAGACAATGACTTTCACAATTTCAAGATCAGCGTGAAGGCCAGCGACGTGTTCCTGTCTGCGGCGGCCTATCAGGGCATTGCCGAGGCCACTGACGCGCCGATCCATCTGGGCATCACCGAGGCCGGAGGGCTGGTCAGCGGCACCATCAAATCCGCCATTGGTCTGGGCAACCTGCTTTGGATGGGGATCGGCGACACGATCCGCGTCAGCCTGTCAGCTGATCCGGTGGAAGAGGTCAAGGTGGGCTACGAGATTCTGAAATCTCTGGGCCTGCGCCATCGCGGCGTGAACATCATCTCGTGCCCGTCTTGTGCGCGTCAGGGCTTTGACGTGATCAAGACGGTTGAGGCGCTGGAACAGCGGCTGGAACATATCAAGACACCGATGTCCCTGTCGATCATCGGTTGCGTGGTCAACGGCCCGGGTGAGGCGCTGATGACCGATGTGGGCTTTACCGGCGGTGGGGCCGGGTCCGGCATGGTGTATCTGGCTGGTAAGGCCAGCCACAAGATGTCGAACGACCAGATGATCGATCACATCGTGGAAGAGGTCGAAAAGAAAGCGGCGGAACTGGGCGCCGCGGCTGAGGCAGCAGAGTAACACCACACTAAACCTACTTGGGGAGGCTCGGCATGTATCTCAAGGCAATCGAACAAGGCGGTGTCGCCGTTGTCACCGGAGCTGCCAGCGGCGTAGGTCGCGTGGCGGCGAACCGGTTTGCACAGGCGGGACTGAGCGTTGTTCTTGCCGATCTTGACGGTATTGCTTTGGAAGAGGCAATTGAAGAGGTTCGGGCTCAAGCAAAAGGCGGTGCTGAAGTCTTTGGCGTTCCTACCGATGTCACTAAACAGGAAGATATCCATGCGTTGGCAGACAAGGCATTCACAGCAGGGCCTGTCGCCGTTCTTATGAACAATGCTGGGATCAGCCTGCCGACCAATACTTGGTCTGAATGGGAGAATTGGCAAAAAATACTAGACGTCAATTTGCTCGGTGTTCTCCGCGGCGTTCAAGCGTTTGTCCCACGCATGATAAAGGCAGATCGCCCTGCTGTTGTGATTAATACAGGTTCCAAACAGGGCATCACGACACCGTCTGGTAATCCGGGTTACAACGTCAGCAAGGCAGCGGTGCGCGTACTCAGTGAACAATTGGCCCATGAACTGCGGCAGGCGGAGGCTCCAATCTCAGTTCACCTGTTCGTTCCTGGCTTCACCTACACTGGTATGACTGCTTCGTTCTTTCCCGAGAAGCCTGCAGCTGCTTGGACGAGCGAACAGACAGTTGACCATTTTGTTGATCGCATGTCGAAGGGTGAGTTCTATATTCTTTGTCCTGACAATGACGTGGATAGCACGCGCGACAACCGACGGATCGAGTGGAATGCAGTTGATCTGATAGAAAATCGGCCTCCGCTTTCTCGCTGGCATCCGGACTATGAAGCGAAGTTTGCCATTTTTGAGAAGACCGGCAAATAGACCAAAAAAGGCCGCAAATGCGGCCTTTTTCGTGTCTGATGATCACGCCCGAGGTTTAGCCCCGATCCGCGCGTACCCCGTCCGCTATCTGCTGCATCTGATCCGCAGGCAGGTAGCCGCGCAGCATCTCGGTGCCCAGAACAAAGGACGGTGTGCCCGAGATCTGCATCCGTTGCGCCAATGCGCGGGTGCGGGTGATCTCATCGGTGACCTGATCGCTGTCCATAGCGGCGATGATGGCGTCGCTGTCCAGGCCCAGACCGTCCGAGATGCGGCGCAGGGTGACTTCGCTGGGTTCTCCGGTGAACTCCAGCAGGGCGTCATGCACCTGCTTATACGCATCATCCCCGGCCACATGTTTGGTGGCTACGGCAAAGCGCGAAGATAGAACCGAGGCATCGCCAAGGATCGGGAATTCCTTGATCACCAAACGGATGTTTCCGTCGGCTTCCAGCAACTGCGCGACCTCGGGCACCGCGCGGCGGCAATAGCCGCAGCGATAGTCCATGAATTCGACTAGGGTGATATCGCCATCCGGGTTGCCGCCGACCCAGCTGTAGCCGTCATCGAACAGCTCATCCACGTTTGCGGCGACCAGATCCTTGTCTGCGGCGGCTTCGGCCGCGGCGTTGCGCTGTTCCAGAATATTGATCGCTTCCAGAATAACCTCGGGGTTTTCCAGAAGGTATTCGCGCACCTGCGCACCAAATTCGGCGCGTTCCGCATCGCTCATGGCATTCAGGTCCAGCGCTTGTGCCGGGCCTGCAATCAGGGAAAGCCCCAGAAGGGCGGGGGCTGCATGTCTGAGGATCATTTCCGTTTCCTTTTTGAGTTCTTCTTTGCGCGTTCCGACGCAATCAACACATCCTGTGCCCTTTGCCAACCCGGAGATCCTTCGGGCAATTGCCCGACGGCGCGCCTAGCGTGAATCCCTGCATCCGCCAGCCGGCCTTGCAGGGCATATCGTTCAGCGGTGACGGCCGAGGCCATCCCATTGTTGCCGACCTGTGCATAGGCCAGCCCTAAATCCCGCATCAGGCGGGCATTGCGAAAATCGCGCGCGCGTGCCTTTTCAAGCACCTGCAGGGCGTCCTTGGTCTTGCCTTGCGCCAAAAGGGCACGCCCATAGCCTGCCAGGATCAACGAGTCATTCGGTGCCATTTCAACCGCTTGACCATAGGCTTGAACTGCCTCAGCCAGTTGTCTGTTTTCCAACAGGATTTGACCTTTGAGCTCATAGTAGAACGGATCGTCCGGGCGAATGGCCAGCGCCTCGTCAATCGCGGCGCGCGCACTGGCCAGATTGCGGTTTTGGTGGTGGGCCGAGGCTTCTCGCATCATGCGGATGTCGCGATCGGTCTCTTCTTTGGCGCGGCGCAGGGTCCAGGACGGGGTGCGCAAAAAGGCCGACAGCTTGCCTTTGACACGCGCAAACCAGTAGTCGGCATTTGCGTTAGGCTGGGCCCTGTCGCCGAATTCCTCCAGAAACGCTTCGGCGGCGCGCAGGCGTTCGCGGCTGGTCGGATGCGACCGCATATAGGGGTCCTGATTTACCGTGCTCAGCAGTTCCTGCCCAGCGAATTTGCGGTGAAGCGTGACCATCCCGCTGGGAGAGATACCGGCCCATCGCAAGTAGCTGGCTGCGCTGCGGTCGGCGGAGGCCTCTTCGGCCCGTGTATGCCCCAGAAAGCTGCGCAGCGCAGAGCCCTGTACACCCGCGGCAATTCCGGCGGCGGCCTCTCCGCCGCCCGCCGCAGCTGCGATCAGCGCCAATGCGGTGCCAAGGCCTGCATTGCGGTTCGCCGCACGCAGATTCTCTGAACGCCGCGCCAGATGCCCGTTGGCGATATGCGCGGCTTCGTGTGCGATCACCGCCTGCAGCATTTCTGGGCTGTCGACGCCCAGGATCAGGCCATAGTTCAAGTAGATCGCGTTATAGTCGATCACAAATGCGTTAAACGTGCTGTCATTGACCACCAGAATTCGAACCCGGTTGGTGTTCAGCCCGGCTGCGCGGAGCACGGGAAAGGCCAGTTCTCGCAGGCCGTATTCGATATCGGGGTCGCGGATCAGGCTTTGCGCATGGCTCTGCACCGCCGCCGTCAGCCACAGGACAGCCGCCAGTATCAGGGCCGGGATTGACGCCAGCCGGGATACGCGTTCAAAAGCCATGGCTGCAACATGGGAGATGGGCATGAGAAACTCAACCCGATCCGGGGTCGATCCGTTTATTGTGATGGACGTGATGGAGGCCGCGCGTCGGGCGGAAGAGGCCGGACGTCACATCATTCATATGGAAGTCGGCCAGCCCGGAACCGGAGCCCCGAAAGGCGCGACCGAGGCTTTGGCCCACGCGATGCAGCAGGGCCCGTTGGGCTATACGGTGGCTTTGGGCTTGCCCGCGCTGCGCCAGCGCATCGCGCAGATGTATGGCGATTGGTACAATGTCGATCTGAACCCCGAACGGGTGCTGATCACACCCGGCTCCTCGGGCGGGTTTCTGCTGGCTTTCACGGCGCTGTTCGACAGCGGCGACCGTGTGGGTATCGGCGCGCCGGGCTATCCGTCTTACCGACAGATTCTGAAAGCGCTGGGCTTGGTTCCCGTTGATCTGCCAACCGCGCCCGAGAACCGATTGCAGCCTGTGCCATCCAATTTCGCAGGGCTGGACCTGCAGGGTCTGATGGTGGCGTCACCCGCCAATCCGACCGGTACCATGTTGAATCGCGCAGCCATGGGCGCGCTGATCGATGCAGCGCGCCGGCAGGGCGCATCCTTCATCAGCGATGAAATCTACCACGGGCTGGAATATGAGGCCAAAGCCGTCACCGCATTGGAACTGACGGATGAGTGCTATGTGATCAACTCATTTTCCAAGTATTTCTCGATGACCGGCTGGCGGGTCGGTTGGATGGTGGTGCCCGAGGATCAGGTGCGCGTGGTCGAACGCATTGCCCAGAACATGTTCATCTGCGCCCCCCATGCCAGTCAGGTGGCAGCCTTGGCTGCGATGGAATGCGAGGATGAGCTACAAGCCAATCTGGATGTCTATCGCCGGAACCGGGCTTTGATGCTGGACGGTCTGCCCAGCGCTGGCTTCACCAATATCGCCCCGCCTGATGGGGCGTTTTACGTCTACGCCGATGTCTCGGATCTGACCGATGACAGTCGCGCCTTTGCGGCTGAGATTCTGGATAAAGCGGGCGTTGCAGTCACGCCGGGGCTGGATTTCGACCCAGTGCGTGGACACACGACCCTGCGGTTCTCTTACGCGCGCGCCACGGCCGATATCGAAGAGGGATTGAAGCGACTGCGGGCTTTCATGTCGGAACGTCACGGGCTGGATCAGCGCGCCTGACCCGTTCACAAAAGTTGCGGATTGGTATAGGCTGCCCGCCAAACGATCTCGGGATAACTTGAGGCCATGAGCAGGATTTTCTATTGTATCGCGCTGATCTGGGCACTGTCTTGTGCTGCTGTCGCGCAGGATTTCAGCGCCCTTGCACGCATTCAGCCGGATCAAAGCCGCATTGTCGACACGGGACGCACCGGTGTGCAGGTCGATCTTGGCCTTAGCCAGGGGGTGCCGTACCGCATCTTCACTCTGCGCGATCCCTACCGGATGGTGATGGATTTCCAAGAGGTCGACTGGAGTGGCCTGAGCAGTTCAGACTTCCTGCAATCCGAGCTGATCAGCGGCGTTCGGTTTGGCGCTTATGTTCCTGGCTGGTCTCGATTGGTGCTGGAACTTGGTGCACCGATGGCCGTGGACACCGCCGAGATGCAGATCGATCCGAATGCTGGCACGGCCTTGCTGACGCTAAACCTCAAGGGCGTTGATTTCGACGTGTTCAACGCCTCGGCAGGTGAGCCCAAGAATCCCGGTTGGGATCTTCCCGAACCTTCGCTGACCGGTCAGGCGACTCCTCGCAAGTCAGATGGACCATTACGCGTGATGCTGGACCCCGGACATGGCGGTATCGATCCGGGGGCCGAGGTTGGGGGGATCACCGAGAAAAACATGATGCTGACCTTTGCGCGCGAACTACGGGAAATGCTGTTGCGTTCAGGCGGGTATGAGGTGGTGATGACCCGCGTTGACGATCAGTTTGTTTCGCTGGAACGTCGCATCGCGCTGGCCCATCGGGCGGGCGCAGATGTGTTCATCTCGCTGCATGCGGATTCGCTGTCCGAGGGGCAGGCGCATGGCGCGGCGGTTTATACCCTGTCGGATGAGGCCTCGGACGTGGCCAGTGCAAAGCTGGCCGAACGTCACGATCGCGCGGATTTGCTGGCGGGCGTCGATCTTAAAGGTGCGGATGATGAGGTCACGGACGTCCTGCTGGATCTGGCTCGGCAAGAGACAGAGCCCCGCACAGACGCGCTGGCGCAAGCTCTGGTCAACGGTATGGCGCAGCAGGGCGGGCCGATGAATCGCAAGCCGCTGCGTACCGCGTCTTTCTCGGTGCTGAAGGCCGCAGATATACCTTCGGTTCTTGTGGAATTGGGGTTTCTGTCCAGCCCCCGAGACCTGGAAAACATCAAGAACCCCGATTGGCGCGCCAAGATGGCCTTTGGTATTTTTCAGGGCCTTGAGGACTGGAACCAGCAGGATGTGATCAGGCGGTCCCTGATTGGACAGTGACCTGACGCCTCAAAACGGCTAGAATGCGCCTGTGGTTTTGACCCTTGGGCGGTGCGCCCCTATATAGGCGGCAGCGCGAAAAAAAGGCAGTAACGTGATCCGGTTTGTTCTTTCGATTTTCGGGGCGATCTTCAGCCTCGTGACTTTGGGTATCTTTATGGCGGCGCTGGTGGTCGGTGCCGTGTTCTGGATGTATGGCCGTGACCTGCCCAGCCATGAATCACTGGCCCAATACAAACCGCCAACGATCAGCCGGATTTATTCAGGCGAAGGCCAACTGATCGACGAATTTGCGCAGGAACGTCGTCTGTTCACCCCGTCCGAGGAAATCCCTGATCTGGTTAAACAGGCGTTTATCTCCGCCGAGGACAAGAATTTCTACAGCCATCAAGGCTATGACCCGCGCGGGATTATCGCGGCTGGGGTTGAGGCGGTGCGGTCAAAGGGTGAAACCGTGCGTGGGGCTTCGACCATTACGCAGCAGGTGATGAAGAACTTCCTGTTGTCCGGCGACCGTCGGGCCGAGCGCAAGATCAAAGAGATCATCCTCGCCACCCGGCTTGAGGATACATTGGACAAGGAGCAAATCCTCGAACTTTATATGAACGAGATTTTCCTGGGTCAGAACTCCTATGGCGTGACGGCGGCGGCGCAGACCTATTTCAACAAGACCTTACAGGAACTGGCCCCACATGAGGCCGCGACATTGGCCTCGATGCCCAAGGCGCCGTCTGACTATCACCCGGTTCGGCAAAAAGAACGCCTGCTTGCACGCCGCAACTATGTGCTGCGTGAGATGAACCAGAACGGCTATATTGATCAGGCGACTTATGAGGCCGAGGTCGAGATGCCGCTGCGGTCGGTGCAGAACGGCGATTTCGAAAGCTTCCGCACCGCGCTGCCACCGCGCGACTATTTCACCGATGAAATCCGCCGTCAGTTGAGCGAAGATTTTGGTGAGGGCGAATTCTTTACCGGGGGTTTCACTGTCCGTGCCTCGGTTGATGAGGAAATGCAGGTCGAGGCCGCCAAGGCCCTGCGCACCGCATTGCAGAAATATGACCTGTCTCGTGGCAAATGGCGTGGAACCGGTGAGGTGATTGCCGAAGACGCGCTTGCGGATGAGGCGCAATGGCGCGATGCGCTGTCTCTGATGGAAATCCCGCGCGATGTGGTGCTGCCGACCCAATGGTATCCGGCTGTGGTGCTGGACGTGGCCGAGCAGCAATTGACCGTCGGGATCGAGGATGGTCCTTCCGACGGCATCATCCCGCGTTCTGACATCAAGTGGATGCAGGGCAATTTCTTCGACAATTTTAAACGCGGTGACGTGATCCTTGTGATGGCCGGGGAAGAGGGGCAGTGGTCTGCCCGTCAAGTGCCCGAAGTGCAGGGCGGCTTTGTTGCGATGGATGTAAACTCGGGCCGCGTTCTGGCGATGCAGGGCGGGTTCTCGTATCAGGACACGGTGTTTAACCGTGCGACGCAAGCGCAGCGTCAGCCGGGATCAAGCTTCAAACCGTTCGTCTATGCCGCCGCATTGGACAGCGGCTATAGCCCGGCAACCATCGTTGTGGACGCGCCGATTGAGGTGAACACGCCACAGGGGCTGTGGCGGCCCAAGAACTCGTCGAACAAGTTCTACGGCCCGACGCCGCTGCGCACCGGGATCGAACAATCCCGAAATCTGATGACCATCCGTTTGGCGCAAGAGGTGACGATGCCCGTCGTTGCCGGTTACGCCGAGCGTTTCGGCGTCTATGACCGCATGGGCGCTTTCCTTGCCAGCTCGCTAGGGTCCGAGGAAACCACGCTTTACAAGATGGTTGCGGCTTACGCGATGTTCGCAAATGGAGGTGAACGGGTAGAGCCAACGCTGGTCGACCGCATTCAGGACCGGTTCGGCAAGACGATCTATCGCCATGATGATCGGCAATGTCTGGATTGCAACTCCAGCTGGCTGGAGCCGCATGAATCGCCCACGATTGAGACCAATCGTTCGCAGGTGATGGATGCGATTACGGCGTATCAGTTGACCTCAATGATGAAGGGTGTTGTCGACCGGGGTACGGCCTCGCGCTTTGTGAACCTGCCGGTGCCAACCGCAGGCAAGACTGGAACCACCAACGACTCAAAAGATGCCTGGTTCATCGGCTTCACCTCGAACATCGTCGCGGGCTGCTACATCGGCTACGACCGCCCACGTCCGATGGGTAGGGGGGCATATGGCGGCACCCTGTGCGGCCCGGTGTTCCAAAGCTTCATGGAAAAAGCGGTTGAGAAATATGGCGGGGGCCCGTTCGACGTACCGCCCGGCGGTCACTTTATCAAGATCGACCGGTTCAGCGGTGCGCGCTTGCCCGCAAACGCTTCGGGCGATTATGTCGTGGCCGAATATTTCCGCGATGGTGTCGATGGATTTATCGACCGGATCTATGATGGTGGCTTTGCCATCGGATCAGACTTGCCGTTGTTCGAAGAGGTTCAGCGTGCGGGTGTACAGGTACAAACCTCAACAGGTGAAACGGTCACCGTCGGCCCAAAAGCCTCGCAAGGCGATTTGAGCACGGGTGGTCTTTACTGACCTGCCGCGTCTAGCAGCAAACGTAACAGATCGGCCTCTTTGTCTTGTGCAAGGGGGCCTTTTGCCCTCCAGTAGATCGACATCGCGCATTTGGCGGCGGCCCATTGGGCCAGGCGCTGTCGGTCAACACCAAGAGTATCTGCATAAAGCGAGAGGCATTTGTTCATGTGATCCGGTTGGCGCACGAGCTGCGGCATACCCTTGGGATGCCGGATTGCGTTGGCCAGTTCAAAGGCAAGATCGCCCAGATAGCCTTTGGCGTCGATGACACGCGGACCCGCGCCGCTGAGGATGACATTATCGGGGTGCAGATCGCCGTGCAGCGGGGTCATTGCTGTCCGACTGTTCAGCAGGCTTTGCGCCAGTTGTGTGGCCTGCTGCATATCCCGAACCAGATCAGTCGGGCAGGAGGGGGCGAACTGGCATTCAAACAGGGGGCGGAACACCTGGATCAGCGGGCGTAAGCCCGAAATCTGCGGGGTGGGCTTGGCGTGCAGGCGTTTGGCCGTCTCTGCCAAAGTGACCAGGGCCTGATCAAACTCTCCCTGCCGCGCTATATCCCCAAGCGTGGGGCCTTCGAGCCATTCCATTAGGATCGCTGTTCCGGTTTCTTTGAGAATCCTGACGGCCCCCCGGTCGCGCCAAGTGCTCAGGATTTCGGTTCCCGCTGCTTCGTTGCCGCGATCCGGGCGGTGATAGAGTTTGAGCGCAACCGCGGTATCATCAGGATCCAGAACCTTCCAAACACGGGCCGCGCCGGTTTCCGCAACCGGCGTGATCAAAGTCAGCTGCCATTGATCCAGAATCTCTTGTGGTGGGTTCTGCATTCCCGATGCGCCTGTCTTGTGGTGGCCTCCACCTCTTGCTATCACGCAGGCCTGATTGAGCAAGTTGGGACAACACCATGCGCGCCGAAACCCAAAATATCGTGGCGGAAATCGAAAAGTCGCTGGAGCTGTTGGCGCAGCGCATGGACTATGAAACCGCGCCGCATCGGCTTGAGGAGTTCAATGCGCGGGTCGAGGACCCCAACCTGTGGGACAGCCCTGAAAACGCGCAAAAGCTGATGCGCGAGCGGCAGATGCTGGTCGACGCTATTGAGACATACGAATCCATCAAAACTGACCTTAGCGACAATATTGAGCTGATCGAACTGGGCGAGATGGAAGCAGACGAAGAGGTTGTTCAGGACGCCGAAGAAGCCATCGTCAAGCTGGGCTCGAAGGCTGCTAAGAAAGAGCTTGAAGCGCTGTTGGATGGCGAGGCTGACGGCAACGACACTTTTCTTGAGATCAATTCAGGTGCGGGTGGCACGGAAAGCTGCGACTGGGCCTCGATGCTGGCGCGCATGTATGTGCGCTGGGCAGAGAAAAAGGGCTATACTGTAGAGCTGCAATCGGAGACGGCCGGTGAAGAGGCTGGGATTAAGTCTGCAGCATATAAAATCACCGGTCACAATGCTTACGGTTGGCTGAAATCGGAAAGCGGCGTGCACCGACTGGTGCGAATTTCTCCGTTCGATTCGGCTGCAAAACGGCATACGTCTTTCAGTTCGGTCTGGGTCTATCCGGTCGTGGATGACAATATCGAGATTGAGGTAAACCCGTCGGATATTCGGATCGATACTTACCGGTCGTCCGGTGCGGGTGGTCAGCACGTGAACACCACGGACTCGGCAGTGCGGATCACCCATATCCCGACCGGGATTGTAGTGACCTCGTCCGAGAAATCCCAGCACCAGAACCGAGACATTGCGATGAAAGCGCTGAAGTCGCGGCTTTATCAGCAAGAGCTGGACCGCCGAAACGCCGACATCAACGCCGCGCATGAGGCGAAAGGTGATGCGGGCTGGGGCAACCAGATCCGATCTTACGTGTTGCAGCCCTATCAGATGGTGAAAGACCTGCGGACAAACCATGAGACCTCGGACACCAAAGGGGTGCTGGACGGGGATTTGGATGGGTTCATGGCGGCGACGCTGGCGTTGAACGTGGCGGGCAAGAGCCGGTCCGAGGCGCAAGGCGAGTAAGTCGGCAGGGGGCTCTGCCCCCGCCGCGGCAGGCCGCGACTCTCCCGGGATATTTTTGGCCAGATGAAGCGGATCCGGTGTGAGTGTCCGCGGGCGAAAAAGATGTATTGAAACAGTGGGTTTTAATGATCTGGTGGCGCGGCTAGGCTGGATGTGACATTCACGACCCCTGCCGCTGGAGCCTAAATGGACATCACAGAATATTCTGCGCGGATGCTGATCGCGGACTTATCGGAGCGGCGGGTTTCTGCGGAAGGCGTAATGCGCGCGACGCTGGAGCGGATCGGGCAGGTCAACGGCGTGGTGAACGCCATCGTGGCGATACGGAATGAAGAGGCGCTGTTGGCCGAGGCTCGTGCGATGGATACCGGGCCAATACGCGGGGCACTACATGGGGTGCCCGTGGCGGTAAAGGATCTAGTGAATGTGGCGGGTGTTGTCTCATCTCAGGGGTCACCTCTGTTTGATGGGTTTGTGCCCGAAACAGATGATCTGATCGCGGCGCGGATGCGGGCGGCGGGGGCGATCCTGATCGGCAAGACCAACACGCCGGAATTTGGACTTGGGTCACATACGTTCAATCCAGTTTATGGGGCGACGCGCAATCCATACGACGCCGCGCGGACCTGCGGTGGGTCTTCGGGCGGGGCGGCGGTGGCCTTGGCGACCGGGATGGTGACGCTGGCCGATGGATCGGACATGATGGGCAGCTTGCGCAACCCGGCCGCCTGGAACAACGTCTACGGGTTTCGGCCCAGTTGGGGCCTGGTGCCGTCGGACCCGGTTAGGGATAGCTTTTTGCATCAGCTGTCGACGCTTGGGCCGATGGCGCGGAGCCCCGAGGATATTGGCCTGTTGCTGGATGTGATCGCGGGGTCTGATCCGCGATTGCCTTTAAACGCGCCCCAAAGGTCTGTATCGCCGGTTGAGCCCCTGGATTTGACCGGGATGCGCATTGGCTGGCTGGCGGATTGGGGAGGCGCCTTTCCGATGGACGCGGGGGTCCTGGACCTTTGCGAAACGGCTTTGGGTGTGTTCGGGCAGTTGGGGGCCCATATCGAGCGTATACCGCCGCCTTTTGATGCGGAAGCCATGTGGGACAGTTGGATCACGTTGCGATCTTGGTCTGTTGCGTCGGGTCTGGAGCCGTTGTCCCATAACCGCGATGCCCTAAAAGACAGCGCGCAGTGGGAGCTGGATCGAGGCTTGGCGCTGTCGGCGATGCAAGTGCATCGGGCGAGCGTGGTACGGTCCAATTGGTTCCGAAAGGCAGTCGAGGTTTTTGACCGCTACGATGCGCTGATCCTGCCGGCGGCGCAGGTCTGGCCTTTTGATGTCAACCTGCCATATCCGACCGAAATCTCTGGGCGGGCCATGGATACGTATCACCGCTGGATGCATGTGACCGTGCCGGTTAGCCTGATCGGTCTGCCCTGCTTGGCGGTACCCGCTGGTTTTGGGGCGCAAGGATTGCCGATGGGGTTGCAACTGTTCGGGACGCGTGGGTCGGATGCTCGGCTGTTGTCCATTGGCGCGGCCTATCATGCGGCAACAGAGTGGCCCCAAAGGCGGCCCGCCTTGCAGTAGCGCCTTACGGCGAGGAGGAGTTGAGATGGATAGACCCTTTGGCGTACCGAACCTGCGCCCGGTGAACCGCGCGATGATACGGCAGGCACTGCATCAGGCCTGGGCTGATCTGCGCCGCGCCCCGGTCTTTGGTCTGATCTTCGCGGGGGTTTATGTTTTGGCCGGGTGGGCCATGGCCTGGATCACCGTGCAAACCGGTACAAGTTTCTGGCTGGTTCTGGCCGCGATCGGCTTTCCGCTGATCGGGCCGTTTGCGGCTGTCGGCCTCTATGAGGTCTCTCGTCGGTTAGAACAGGGGGAACCCCTTGATATGTCTGCCGTGTTCGGTGTCGTGCTGCAGCAAAGCCGCCGCCAATTGCCCTCGATCTGCGCCATCATCGTTGTGGTGTTTTTGTTCTGGTTCTTTTTGGGCCACATGATCTTTGCCCTGTTCATGGGGCTCTCGACGATGACGAACATATCTAGTTCGTTGGAGGTTTTTCTGACCCCCAACGGGGTGATGATGTTGGCTGTCGGCACGGCTGTTGGTGCGGTTTTTGCAACGCTGCTTTATATGATTTCGGTTCTGTCGATCCCGATGCTGCTGGATCGAGAGCTGGATTTTGTCACCGCCATGATCGCCAGCTTTACATATGTCTCACAAAATAAAGTCGTGATGCTGGCTTGGGGGCTGTTTATCGGGGTTCTGACCTTTGTTGCGATGCTTCCCTGGTTTTTGGGCCTATTGATCGTGCTGCCTTTGTTGGGCCATGCAAGCTGGCATTTGTACCGGGGAATTTGCAGTGACGACGCACCAGATTGATCGATCTGGCATAAGCGCCGTTTCGCGAGGGTTAGACTGATGGTCCACCGGTTTTTGCAGATCGTCGCGCGGCTTGGAACACGGTTTCGGCGTTCTGTTTGAGATGGCGCAGAACAACCGGCTTTGGCTGATGCGGTTCAGAGGGTTTGATAACCGTTCCGCGCCAAATTTCGGCATCCTGATTCAGCAAGTATATCTTACTGTTATGGCCACCGCGTTGTGAGGTCAGAATGTAGACATGATCGCCAGTGGTCGCTGCAATTCCTTGAATTTCGCGCGCTTGAGGTGATGTGCCGGGCATGTGGGCTCGGGGGGTATAACCCCGTATCAAGGTGCATTGAGGTCGCCGTTTGGCGTAAAGCAATGTCACTTGTGGTGCCGAGGGCTGGCTTTCGGCGACCGCGTAGAAACCGGATGCAAAGTTCTTTGGTCCTCGAACTTCAGACCCGGACCCCAGAAACTGTGTCAGAATTGAACTTGCAGGATGTTCTGTCACAGCAGGAATTTCACCTAAGGGGCTTAGGACAATCCTTGCATCAACATCAAAAAACCGACAAATCCGATCCAAAACATCCGGGCGCGGGAAGCTTTCGCCTGCGAGGTAGCGATTGAATTGCGTCCGATTGATGCCGAGCTTCCGGCACAAGGCCGAGACAGATGGGTAGTCGCGCGCAAGGTGCCTTAGGTTCGAGCCGAACATAGCCCGAAGCTCAGCAGGGCTGCGAATGTCATCGGCCATGTTTTTCCCCGGCGCTTTATTGCTTCACGTGTTAAAAGTTCAGGCTTACGGATCACCGCAGGCACTGAGAAATCACAAAAATCACCAAAACAACGCATCCCCAAATCGCGTTGCGGGCCGAAGCTAACGCGCCGTAAGCCAAAAGCAATAGGCTTTATCTTAATTTGTTTGAGGTTTTTCTCAGGAGAAGGGGCGTTATGGTAAAAATAACGCACATAAAGCCACTCGATTGCCAGCATCTGTGGAAATCGACCAATTTCAGATCGACCCCGCCCGAAGTTTTCGGAGGCAGGGTCGGGGCTTAAGAAAAATCAATCGCCACGCAGCAGGGCGGCAACACCGGTGCGGGCAATTTCAATCAGTCCCAGCGGGCGCATCAGATCGGCAAAGGCGTCGATCTTGTCGGGTGCGCCGGTGATCTCAAAAATGAACGAATTCAGCGTGCTGTCGACCACATTGGCGCGGAAGATATCGGCAAGACGCAGCGCCTCGACCCGTTTGTCACCTTCTCCGACCACTTTGATGATCGCGAGCTCGCGCTCGACCGAGGGGCCCTCGACCGTCAGATCATGAACATCATGAACCGGCACGATCCGGCCCAATTGTGTCTTGATCTGTTCGATCACCTGCGGGGTGCCGGTGGTGACGATGGTGATGCGGCTGAGGTGGCCGGTGTGGTCGACCTCGGCCACGGTCAGGCTTTCGATGTTGTATCCACGGCCCGAAAATAAGCCGATCACGCGGGCCAGTACGCCCGGCTCGTTCTCGACCAGAACCGCGATTGTGTGCCGTTCCTGCACGTCCGAAAATGTGGGCCGTAGGTTATAGGCCGAATGGCGGGTAGAGCCTTTTTTGATATGTAGGGCAGACATTTATGTCCCTTTCATCACCTTGCGAAAACCGGGCGTCGGGCGCCCGGTCAATTCCGACGAATGTTATTAAACCAGAACCGAACCTTTGGAATCGATCACGCCCTGCGTTTCGGCCTCGCCCAGCAGCATCTCGTTATGGGCTTTGCCCGACGGGATCATGGGGAAGCAGTTCTCGTGCTTTTCAACAAGGCAATCAAAGATCACCGGGCCGTCATAGTTGATCATCTCCATGATCGCGTCATCCAGATCGACGGGGTCGGAACACAGGATACCCTTGGCCCCGAAGGCCTCGGCGAGTTTGACGAAATCGGGCAGGGCCTCAGACCAGGAATGCGAATAGCGCTCACCATGCAGCAGCTCCTGCCACTGGCGCACCATGCCCAGACGTTCGTTGTTCAAGATGAACTGCTTTACCGGCAGGCGGTACTGAACGGCGGTGCCCATTTCCTGCATGTTCATCAGCCATGAGGCTTCACCGGCCACGTTGATCACCAGCGCATCGGGATGCGCCATTTGCACACCGATCGACGCCGGGAAGCCGTAGCCCATCGTGCCCAGACCACCGGAGGTCATCCAGCGGTTGGGGTCTTCAAAGCCCAGATACTGGGCGGCCCACATCTGGTGTTGACCCACTTCGGTGGTGATATAGCGGTCATGCTTTTTGGTCAGCTCTTCAAGCCGTTGCAGGGCGTGTTGGGGTTTGATGGTCTTTTCGCTGGCGGCGAAGGCCAGACAGTTCACCTTGCGCCACTCCGCAATCTGCGCCTGCCATTGCTTGACATTCGTCACGTCCGTCTTGCGGCCCCGCGCTTTCCAGATCTTGAGGATATCTTCAAGCACATGAGCAACATCACCCACAATCGGGATATCCACGCGGATCACCTTGTTGATCGAGGAGGGGTCGATATCGATATGCGCCTTCTTCGAGTTCGGCGAGAACGCATCAATCCGGCCCGTGATCCGGTCATCAAACCGCGCGCCGATATTGATCATCAGATCGCAATCATGCATCGCCATGTTGGCCTCGTACAGGCCATGCATCCCCAGCATACCCAACCAGTTTTCACCCGAGGCCGGATAAGCCCCCAACCCCATCAGGGTCGAGGTGATCGGAAAGCCCGTAGAATCCACTAGCTCGCGCAGCAGCTGGCTGGCCGCCGGGCCAGAGTTGATCACACCGCCGCCCGTATAGAAGACCGGCTTTTTCGCCGTCTCCATCGCGGCAACCAATTCGGTGATCTCTTCCAGATCGCCTTTCAGGATGGGTTGATAGTGCGAGGTTGAGGGTTTGGGCGACGCATACTCGCCCGATGCAAACTGCACGTCCTTGGGAATATCGACCAACACGGGGCCTGGGCGGCCCGAGGTGGCGACATGGAACGCCTCGTGCATGGTTTCGGCCAGCGAGTCCGTGTCTTTCACCAACCAGTTGTGCTTCGTGCAGGGACGGGTAATGCCAACCGTGTCGGCCTCCTGAAACGCGTCCGAGCCGATCATGAAGGTCGGAACCTGACCGGTCAGAACAACAATCGGGATCGAATCCAGCAGAGCATCTGTCAGACCGGTCACCGCGTTGGTTGCGCCGGGGCCAGAGGTTACCAATGCAACGCCGGGCTTGCCGGTTGACCGGGCATAACCTTCGGCGGCGTGCACCGCGCCCTGTTCGTGGCGTACCAGAATGTGGCGAATGTCGTTTTGCAGAAAGATCTCATCATAGATCGGTAGCACGGCGCCGCCGGGGTATCCGAATACCGTGTCCACGCCCTGATCCTTGAGGGCCTGAACCACCATCTTTGCGCCGGTCATCTCACGTGTCATCTGCTTTGCTCCGTTCGCGACATGTGTCTTGCGTTTGACAAAAAAAAGCCCCCGATGGTGTCGGAGGCGCATGGGTTCGATTATGGTTTACCGTTACCGGCCCATGCGCGTGTTTCCTACGATTACGACTAGCGTTCTCATCGCCAGAGGCTCCTTTTTGCGTGCAGGGACATTATGAGCGGCGCGCAGGGGCGTCAACAGTCAATTGCACCAATTTTCTAACTTGCAGGCGTAATTTTGCGACATTTTATTGCGCAGATTGCCGCAGGTTGGGAATTTTAGCGAATAATGATGTCTTGGGCGCCGGTTGGGATGGATATTCGCCAGTCTGAATGCGTCAAGCAAATGTCCAAAATGGGCATGATCGGGCGGTTTAACTGAGTCACGCTGACAGAGACGGGACTACGAGGGAGGTATGTCATGCTGCATGATCTGGTGGATTTGGGCCGCTATCCCATCGACCGGCCAGGTTCACAGGCTTATGACCGGATGATCGATGATGTTCAGCGCGAACTGAGCGAAGATGGCTGTGCGGTATTGCCGGGTTTTGTGCATACCGGCGGGCTGGAACTGTTGGTGAAAGAGGCCGACGCGGTGTCGCCGCAGGCCCATCGCTCCTTCAACCGAACGAACGCCTATTTCACTAAAGATGACCCGCGGTTCGGAATCGGCCATCCCATCCGCCGCTTCTATGAACGATCGAATGCCTTTGTCCCGGCGGACAATTTCCCTAAATCCGGACCATTGCGACGGATATATGAGTATGACGGGTTCATGCCCTTCATCCGGACCGCGCTGGAGGAGCCTGCGGATCGGTTCTTTCGCTACGACGACCCGCTGGCAGATGTGATCATCAATGTCGTAGAAGAGGGGCAGGGCTTTCCCTGGCATTTCGACACCAACAACTTCACGGTGACTCTGGCCATTCAAAATGGTGAAGACGGGGGTGCGTTCGAATACGCGCCGAACCTGCGGACTTCGGAGGACGAGAATTTCGGTGCAGTCGCCGCCGTTCTGGATGGCGACATGTCGCGCGTGCGCCGGTTGGAACTGCAGCCCGGCGATTTGCAAATTTTCAAAGGGCGGTATTCCCTGCACCGGGTCGCGCCGGTTTTTGGCACCCGCCAAAGATATGTCGGCATCTTTTCCTTTGTGGAAACCGAAGGCATGTGCGGCGGGGTCGAGCGGACCCGGCAGCTATACGGTCGCGTCCTGCCGCATCATTATGAGCGTGAAGGCACACGGCAGGATCAATTGCTGGATTGAGTCTGCGGAACGTGTAGCATGACCCTGTTGCAAGCCCGAGGTTCCGATGCCCGAAGTGTTACAGCTCACACCTTTTGTTCTCTGCGCGTCGCTGGATGCTCAGATCGATTTCTATTGCCGACGTTTGGGGTTCGAATGTGGGTTCAGACAGGAGAATTACGCGTTTTTGTCCAGGGGATCTGTCGCCATCCGCTTGCTGGAATGCCCCCCACACCCCGATGGCAAGCCCTTGGGTGACAACCAATCCTTTTACATTGATGTGAAAGGAATAGATGCGCTCTATGACAGTTTGAAAGAGGGTTTGAGCGACCTACCGGAGGGGCGCGTTCGACCGCCTTTTGACCAATCCTATCTACAGCGCGAGTTTCATGTTCTTGATGAAGATGGGACATTGGTCTTTTTTGGAGAGCGTATTCGACCCCGGGAGTGAGATCTCCCGCCCATCGGCATCGCGCCTGCGGCGCAATTTCTCTGGTTGGGCCAGGCGGCGCGTGCCGCGCCGCGGTCGGATCAGAACCCTACGCCAGTGCCCTGCAAGACCCCATGTTCCAGCGCATAGCGGGTGAGCCCAGCGGTGGAGGAAATACCCAGTTTGCGTTTGATGTTCTTGCGGTGGGTTTCGACCGTGCGAACCGAGATATCCAAGGCCAGGGCGACTTCTTTGTTGGATTTGCCCTGCGCCAGTTCCAGAAGGATCGTCTGTTCCCGACCGGTCAGGGCCTCTCGGGTGCTGTCGCCTTTGGGTTTCAGCGACCCGCTTGCTCCGGTGCACAGGTATTGCTCGTCTGCCATGACCGCATCTATGGCCTGTTTGATTTCGTCTGTTGGGACGTCCTTCAGCAGATACCCTTTGGCACCATGACTGAGCGCGGTCGAGATGTATTCTGGGCTGTCATGCATCGACAGGATCAGAATGCGCGTTTGAGGCAAACGTTCAAGGATCATTTCCGTTGCGCTCAGGCCCCCCAGGCCCGGCATGTTCAGATCCATCAGGATCACGTCGGGGGACAGGCTTGCGGCCTGATCTACGGCAGACTGACCGCTGCTGAGCGTACCGACCACCTCGATCTCGTCATAGCTTTCAAGGATCGACTGGATGCCCTCGGCCACCATCGGATGATCGTCGACAATAAGGACTCGGATGGTCATGTCCCGGCCTTTCGCTTTGGTGTTGCGTCTTCCTGCGGTGGGAGCAGGTGGCTCAGCGGCAAGCTTGCTTCGATCACCGTGCCGCCATGCGGGCCGCGTGATGACAGAATACGCAGCGTCCCGTCAAGCTGTTCTATGCGCTCCTGCATGTTGCGCAGCCCGATCCCGGTGGCCACACGGCCCGGTTCGTTTCGCAACCCGCGCCCGTTGTCGGTGATCCGCATCGTCGCACCTTTCTTGTGGCCACGCAGATCGATGGTAACATGTGACGCATCGGCATGACGTTCGATATTGGTCAGCGCTTCTTGCGCAATGCGATAGAGCGCGATCTTGCTGTCCTGATCCAGCCGGTTGCGGAATACAACGGTCGAGAACTTGGTCTCGATCCCGGTGCGGTCCCGAAAATCATCCGTCAGCGATTTAAGGGCAGGGCCCAAACCCAGATCATCCAGCACACCAGGGCGAAGGTCGCGACTGATACGGCGCACTTCGGTTATGGCGGTGCCCAAATGTTCGATCCCTTTGTCCAACGGGTCCTCTGCATTTGAAAAATCTCCACGAGATACCCGCCGCCGAGCGGTGTCCAGCGCATAGCGGACGCCGACCAATATCTGGCTGATCCCATCATGCAGTTCCCGCGCAACTCGTCCGCGTTCTTCCTCCTGCGCATCAAATACACGCTGCGTCAGCTCTTTCAGCTTTGCGTCAGCCAGCCGCCGTTCGCGGATGTTCAGCAACATGCCCGAGGCAAACACGATCAGGACAGCCGCCACAACAATTGCGCCGATATACATAAAGGTGCGCTGCACGCGGGCTTCGACCTCGGCGCGTGCATTCGCAACAGCGGCAACGATGTCGTCGATGAACACGCCCGTACCGACCACCCAGCGCCAATCCTGCAGCCCGACCACATAGGCGATCATCTGCGCCTCTTCCCCGGTAGAAGGTTTTTGCCACATGAAACTGTGCCACCCTGCGCCTTGGCGGGCGAGGCTAATAAACTCATCAACAACGGGTGTGCCATCGCTATCGGTCAGGCCCTCCCAGTTGCGGTTGATGAATTCGGTCTGCCGGGGGCTGACAAGGTTGTTGCCATCATAGTCATAGACAAAGAAGAACCCATCCTGACCGTAGATCATGGCCGACAGGATCTGAGACACGAGGTTCTTGGCCACCTCGTCATCAGGTGTCGCGCGACCATAGATGTAAGCAAACCCGTTGCGAGCTTGCGTGACGTAGTTGCGCAGTTCTTCTTTCTTGGCCTCGATCAGGCTGCGCTCCAACGCTTCGATTTCGCGTTCGGCTGTTGCACGCGCTTCGTAGGCTACCAGCACGGCAATGGCTGCCACGGCCACAACCAAGGGGATCGCGGCGACAAGGGACAGCTTCTGCGCATAGGTCAGCGAAACCAGATTTCTTAATCTCTGCATTGTCGAATCGATACGCAACAGGCGGCAGAAATGCAAAAAGAATGGACATCTTAAGGACCGGAACGACCGAAAATCCGGGGTTCGAGCCGTTTTTGCTTGTTATTTTCTTATTAAAACCCGTCAGAAACCTTCGTTTCTACGCAGTACTAGGTATTCCTTTTCACATCTTCGGCATTACCCTGCAGCCTACTGAATGCGACAGGCCCGGAGTGTTTCCGGGTTACGACTATGTAAGGGGAGGAACACTCATATGGATCGTCGTTCATTTCTAAAGAAATCTGCTCTGGGCGGCTCTGCTGCTGCGGCAACCGCACTGGCGGCACCGGCCTATGCGCAGGGTCAGCGGACCCTGACGATGGTGACCTCGTGGGGTCGTGGTCTGGCCGGCGTGTTCGACAGCGCGCAGCGCTGCGCCGACAGCATCAACGCGATGTCCGATGGCAGCCTGAATGTCGACATCAAGGCCGCAGGCGAGCTGGTTGGCGCGTTTGAAGTGTTTGACGCTGTATCTTCGGGTCAGGCCGACATGTACCACGCGGCAGACTACTACTTTGTAGGTCAGCACCCGGGCTATGCCTTCTTCACCGCCGTTCCGTTCGGCATGACCGCTCAGGAACTGGTAAACTGGTACTACCACGATGGCGGTATGGAGCTGCATGACGAGCTGGGCTCGATCTTCGGCCTGAAATCCTTCCTGGCCGGTAACACCGGTGCGCAGGCAGGCGGTTGGTACTCGAAAGAGATCAACGGCCCCGAGGATTTCCAGGGTCTGAAGTTCCGTATGCCGGGTCTGGGAGGCCAGGCGTTGGGCAAGTTGGGCGCATCCGTTCAGAACATTCCGGGTTCGGAAGTGTATCAGGCGCTGTCCTCGGGTGCGATTGACGGCACCGAGTGGATCGGCCCCTGGGCAGACGAAAAAGCGGGCTTCCAGGAAATCACCAAGACCTACTACACCGCGGGCTTCCACGAGCCGGGCGCAGGTCTGTCGCTGGCGACCAACCGCGACGTGTTCGACGAGCTGACACCTGCCCAGCAGAAGATCATCGAGATCGCAGCTGCCGAAGCGCACCAGTGGAACCTGGCGCAATTCCTGGCCAACAACGGTGCAGCCCTGCAGCGTCTGCAGTCGGGTGGCGTGAAAGTTATGGAATTCCCGGACAGCGTTTGGGACGCCTTCGGTCAGGCCAGCCAAGAAGTTCTGGACGAGAACATGGGCGACGAGCTGTTCAAGAAGATCCACGACAGCGCGATGGCGTCGATGGCATCGTCTTCGGCCTGGCTGAACTTGTCGTCTGGTGCTTACACTGCTCAGCGCGACCGCGTGCGCGGCTAAGCCCTGATCATCAGACCAAACGGTTTCCCCGCAGGCGCGGGGAAACCTTTCCTGTTGCACATGCGCGGACCCATCATGCCGCACCAATAGGCAGTGCAACCGACGCGACCTGGGGACAACATGCAGGACGAAAACGGTATCTCGTTCTTCGGCGCCCTGTGGAATGGACTGATCTGGTTCATTCAGAGCATTGCCGAAGCCTTCTATAATTTTGGATATGCGATCACGCATCCGCAACTGTGGCTGAACTGGTCGGACAATGAAGCTGTGATGCGCTTTGTCTACTATGGCGGGTCGGTCGAGTTCTTCTTTGTGATCTTTGCCCTGTTTCTGGTGCTGACGGCCATTGGCCTCTACTACCGGAATTTCATGTGGGGCATGGTTCGCGGGCTGGAAGGGTTCGCAAACATCACCGGGCGGTTCTTTGCCTGGGCCGGTTTGCTGATGGTGCTTCAGCAGATCATCATCGTTTTCATGCAGCGCGTCTTTACGCGCGCGGATATGGCGTTCGGGTTTGGCATACCTTTTCAAAAGGATATCAGTTGGTTCGCTGAAGAACTTAAGCTTTATAACGCCATGGTGGTCTGCTTGTGCTGTACCTACACATTTGTGCAAGGCGGACATGTTCGGGTTGACCTGATCTACGCGGGCATCAGTCACCGCGCCAAGCGTGTGGTCGACATGTGCGGTGCGCTATTGTTCATGATGCCGATGGCGGTGCTGACTTGGATGTATGGCTGGTATTTCATGTGGCGGCATCTGATCGTGCCGAAACCATCGGCCAGTGATACTCTGGACCGGTTGGTTGCCAAATCACGCGCGCTGCGGTGGAATGTGGAAACCATCGGCTTCAGCCCCAATGGTTTCAACGCATATTTCCTGTTCAAAATCCTGCTTGTCCTATTTGCGGGCATGGTGTTCCTGCATGCGATTGCGTTCCTTTACCGATCGTATCTGGAATATGTGGAAGGGCCCGAGAGCGCCGGAAAATACCTCGACAAGGACAGCCTTGGCGCGGGTGAAGAAGCCTATGAAGGCGCACATTAGGGACGGAGACCCAGACAATGTTATTCGGACTTGATGGCGTCGAGATAGGCCTGATTATCGTATTTTTCTGCCTTTTCGGAGGCATCCTCTCTGGTTTCCCGGTGGCCTTTGCCATTGGTGGGGCCGGGGTCATATCCTTCGGGATCATTGCCGCGCTGGATAGTGCCGGGCTGTTGATCCATCAGGCAATCGATACCAGTTCGCAAATGTACCGGGATTTGGTTGCAACGGGGGTGAAACCGGATGCGGTCTCGGTGTTCCGATACCCGGACCTGCCGAGGGTCGGCGAGCCGGTCTTCCCCTCGGGATGGGAAACTGCGCTGGACCGCAATGTTTCGTTTATCGTGAACCGTATGAACGAGCGTGTTCTGGCGGGCCAATCGATCGAGACACTGCTGGCCGTGTTGATGTTTGTTCTGATGGGCATCACGCTGGAGCGCTCGAAGATTGCCAATGATCTGCTGACTACAATGGCACGTGTCTTTGGCCCGTTGCCGGGCGGTCTGGCGGTTTCGATTGTGGTCGTGGGCGCGTTCCTTGCCGCCTCTACCGGCATCGTGGGCGCGACCGTGGTGACCATGGGATTGTTGGCACTACCGACCATGTTGCGAAACAACTATTCGCCAGAGCTTGCGACCGGTGTGATTGCTGCGTCGGGCACTTTGGGGCAGATCATTCCGCCATCGATTGTGATTGTCCTTTTGGGGACACTGGCAGGAGATCTGTATTCCACAGCTCAGGAAAGTCGAGCTGTTGCAGCGGGATGTACCGATGCATTGACCTATCTGGGTGAACCAGCGGTTGTCTCCGTCGGCACATTGTTCCAGGCCGCACTGCTGCCGGGGATCATGTTGGCACTTCTCTATGCGCTTTACGCCTTTGGCTATGCGCTGTTGAACCCGGACAAAGCACCTGCCGTCGAACTGTCTGGCGGGTCAGGTGAGACGATCACACGATCCGAAGGGTTGACATGGCTACTGGGCGCGCCGGTTGCAATCATAGTTGGCGCGATGCTTCTGGGCAGTGCCGGCATCATTGGTAGCCAGAATATCTCGGTCTCGGCCTTCTCGGATGTGGGGCAGGATGCATCGCTGCGGACAAATGTATCGGAGGAATGCAAAGCCTCGATGATCGACCTGCATGGTCAGGCGGCGTGGGATCAGGCTGTGATCGAGCAACAGGAGATTGATGCAGCCGGTGGGATTGCCAATGCAGAACGTCTGAGCGAGGAAGAAATCGCCGCGGCGCGTGAGGCTAAGATTGCCGATGCTGCGCCGATTGGGACGGGTGTCACGATTATCGTTGTGCTGCTGGCTCTGACCCTGGTTCTGGGGCGCGGCATTGCACCATCGCGTTCCCCTCAGCCCTTGATCGTTGGGGCGATTGGCCTGTTGCTGATGTTGCTGGTTGATATCCTGTTGATCTCACCAATCACCTCGTCTGGCGGCACCTTCCTGCTCTTAGCCATCCCGTTTGCTATTGCGATTTATGGCTGCAAGGAAGCGGCTGCGCGTTGCGCGACCAATGATCTGATCCGCGTGGTCTTTCCTCCGCTGGTTCTGATCATTGCCGTTCTTGGCTCGATCCTTGGCGGGATCACCAACCCGACACCGGCGGCCGCGCTTGGCGCCGGTGGCGCGATCATGTTGGCTGCTTATCGTAAGTTGCGTGAGCAGGGTCAGTCAGGCGGTGTGATCATCTGGTCGACCTTCGCCGTCATCATCTGCCTGTTGCTGGGTGTGAACTTTGACCTGCGGGTGAACCAGAGCGGAGCAAACGCCGAAACCTGGATCGCCTTTGGTCTGGCTTATTCGGCTTATCTCTATGCGCTGTTTGGCCTGCTTTATGGCTGCTGGGTGCTGTTTTCGAGCGGAGTTTTGACCCCTGTGGTGCGGGAAACGGCCAAGGTGACCTCGATGGTGTTCACCATCCTGATCGGATCGCAGTTGCTGAACCTGGTGGTGATCTCGTTCGGGGGTGAGCACTATATCCAGCAGTTCCTGAAGAGCTTTGACAACGAGTTCACGGTCTTCCTGATCGTGATGCTGGTGCTGTTCATTCTGGGCTTTGTGCTGGATTTCCTCGAGATCATCTACATTGTGATCCCGATTGTGGGCCCGGTGATCTATGGCGGGTCGTTTGATCCGAAATGGGTGACGATCATGGTGGCGGTGAACCTTCAGACCTCGTTCCTGACGCCGCCCTTTGGGTTTGCGCTGTTCTATCTGCGGGGTGTCGCGCCAAAAGAGGTGACGACCGGACATATCTACCGAGGGGTTGCACCTTTTGTGGTCATCCAGGTGGTTGGGATCGCAATCCTGTGGTTCTTCCCGGCGATTGTAACCATTGTCCCGGATTTGATTCCGAATTGATCGGATTGAGTAATCAAATTGAAAAAGGGGGCCTGATGGCCCCCTTTTGCTTTTTATGTTGGGGGGTAAGGGGCCAGCCCCTTCTTGGCCTGCGGCCAATTCATCCCCGGGATATTTTCTGGCCAGATGAAGAGTGGATCAGGTGAACTGGATCAGATCCCATCGATTGCCGAACGGGTCGCGCCAGACGGCGACAATTCCATAGGGTTCGGTGCGAGGGTCTTCTTCGAAGTGCACACCGTTTGCGCGCATCGCGGCATGGTCGCGCTGGAAGTCATCGGTTTGCAGGAAGAAGCCGACGCGGCCTCCGGTCTGGTTGCCGATGGCGGCGTTTTGATCAGGACCAACGGCTTTGGCCAGCAGAAGCGAGGCGCCATTGCTGCCAGGTGGGACAACCCGTACCCAGCGTTTGCCTCCGCCCTGATCGATATCTTGCTCCAGCGTGAAGCTGAGCGTTTCGGTGTAGAAGGCGATCGCAGCGTCATAATCCGGCACCACAAGGGTGACGGCATGCAGGCTTTGTTTCATATCGGATCAGCCCTTGGTGGGGTGGCGGTCGGGCAACTGAATATTGGCAACCTGTTCCGCAATAGGGGCCGCAGAGAGCGGATGATGCGACTCATCAGAGAAGGTCGCAGGGTCCTGGACCTTTTGCCATTGCCCTTGAACATAGGCTTCGAGGCCTGAGAATTTGGCCTTGTACCCCATCTTCGGGCTGCCGGGCACCCAGTAGCCCAGGTAGATATACGGCAGGCCCGCCTCGCGCGCGATGTCGATATGATCGAGGATCATATAGGTGCCCAGAGAGTTCTGCGGTTGCAGCGGGTCGTAGAAGGAATAGACCATGCTGAGCCCGTCATCGAGCACATCGGTCAGGCTGACGGCGATTAGGTCACCGGTTTCGGGGTCCAGATATTCGACCACGCGGCTGCGGATCGGGGTTTCCTCGATCATTGCGGCAAATTCGAACACGTCCATATCGGCCATGCCACCATCGGCGTGGCGGGAATCGAGATAGCGGCGGAACAGCTCGTACTGTTCATCTGTGGCCCAGGGCGATGTGGCGCGCCGCTGCAGGTAGGCGTTGCGTTTGGCAGCCCGTTTCTGGCTTTTGGTCGGACGGAAGGCGGCAACGTCGATCCGGGCGGACAGACAGGCGGCACAATCGGTACAGGATGGGCGATAGAGCACGTTTTGAGACCGGCGAAACCCTTGTTGTGACAGGGAATTATTCAGCTGATCTGCAGCTTCACCCTGCAGGGCGGTGAACAGCTTACGCTCCAGCCTGCCCTCGAGATAAGGGCAGGGCTGGGGGGCCGTCACATAGAATTGTGGCGCAATTGGCAGGGTATGTCGCATGAAGGTCCCATGTAGCCTCGGACCTGATGATAGCAACGGTTTTTGATGTCGCCAAGTGATTCACGCGATGGGTGGTCAGGCCCGCTGGTTGATCATGACGGTGCCAAGGAAGGCATCAGTCAGGCCCTGGCAACGGGCGCTGGTCAGCATCATGATGATCGAGATGATCTGGACCACGAAAAAACCCATGCTGATGAAGTATCCAGCGGTGTGGGCCAGGGCCTTGCCCATGTCCATACGCTCTCCAAACGCGTCGCGCAGTTCGATCCCCATAAAGCGCATGCCTAGCGTGGCGGACCCGTTCGAGATGGTGATGACCCGATAGACAAAGCTGATCACCGCGTAAATCAGGGGCAGGAAAAACAACACTGCGCCGAAGCTCAGGAAGACCGGGACGATACATAGAAGTGAGATCAGGGCGATGTCGAATAACCAGGCGACGAAGCGTTTGGTGACCACCGATTGATAAAATTCGGGTTGGCGATCGGGATCTGGCAGATGGGACATGTTTGGATTTCTCAGAGATAAGGTCGTTTCACCCTGTCCCGAGTTGTCGGGACAGGGCAAGGGGCTTTAGGCAGGTTCGCCTTTGCCGTCTTCTTCGTGGTTCTCACGGGCGCGTTCATCCATGAACTGGTCGAACTCGGCCTTGTCCTTGGCTTCGCGCAGGCGGTGCAGGAAGGCTTCGAAATCCTGCTGTTCGCGCTCCAGCCGGGCCAGCGTATCCGCTTTGTAAGCGTCAAACGCGCCGTTGCCCGACGGCTTCATCGCGCTCATATGGCTGTGCCAGGATTTGCGGCGGCTGCAGGATTTGCTGAACATGCGTTTGCTCCAGATCATATAGGCCAGAAGGGCCAGGCCCACAGGCCAGAAGAAGATGAAACCAAGGACCATGGCGGCGATCCAGGCACCTTTGCCTTTGTCGTCCATCCAGGCCTCGGCGCGGTGCAGCCATCCCGGGTTTGCAGGGACGGTAGGTTCGGACAATGCGGTCATTTGGTCTCTCCAGGGGTTGATGTAAATTCCTTTCACATTGTCTAGATGGGAAGCCTTCGGATGGTTGCAAGGGGCGATGTGAAAAAGATTTACATTTTTTCGAGTCGGATGACTGGGAACCTGCACCCTCACAGAACGCAGCTATTGTAGCGCGCCGGTGTTTTATTCAATTTATTGAACGGATGTTTGCAGCATCGACAGAACAGGGCTGAGCAGCGCGCGCATTCTATCGTTTTCAGAAATCGAACTTGCTCTGAATCGGGGGCGTGTAGGGTTCGATTAGGTCTTCGCCGTCGGATGCGCGTTTGATCGGCTTCACAGTATGATATTCAAATCGCCCCTCATATCCCGTACCAAGCGTTTCTTGCGCCTCTTGTGGTGTCGTGATGCCGTTTAACCAAGTCTCGATCTCTGAAGGGGTCAGAATGACCGGCATGCGATTATGGATGTGCGCTATCTGGGGACTTGGTTTACGTGTCATGATGGTGCAGCTGTGCCGCCCATCGTGCGTTCGATAGAACCCGGCAAAGAACATAAGCGGTTCATTACGTTTGACTGTGACATAGGTCGGACAGCCATGCCCCTGATCTTTTTGCCATTCATAGTATCCAAGCGCCGGGATAAGACACCGGCCGTTGTTCCAATAGTCCTGCCAGAACGCGACATTCTCAATCTTGGAATTGATCATGGGCTTTTGACTGCGCGGATCCTTTAGCTGCCAGCGGGCGGACGTGAGTTCGGCAGTGTCGCCATCCCAGCGGATCATATTGACCTGATCGGTCGGTGAGACGTTATAGCCCCCAGAGGGCAGCGGCTTGGGTAGATCGGGAGAGACCTTTCCATAAAGAAAGTACTCCAGAGTCGCGAGCATCTGTTTCTGCGTTAGGTGACCGGCTGCAAACTTACCACACATGGAATGAGCCTATTTTGGTTCAAAAACCGAGGCAAGGTTGAGCGTATGCCGCATCGGGCTTTGTTGATCGTTCTTCAGGCTTGTGACCTTTGACATGTTGCCTAAAAAATATCTTTGATCGCTGTTCGTAGCTGCACATTCGCCTTCTTTCGTGCAGCCGCAGATTAGCGTAACAAACGATTATGACTATGGATGAAAACAACACCGCCCCTTCGATTGCCGAAATACTGGATCTGGAAAAGCAGGTTTGGACTGCGCTGGTTGTCGGGGATGCCAGCGCGGATCGCGCGCTGCTGAGCGCCGACTTTCTGGGTGTCTACCCGTCGGGCTTTGCCAATCGGGACGATCACGTTGGTCAATTTGCCGATGCGCCGACGATGGCTGAATTCAGAATGAGCGAGGAAAAGCTGCGGGTTCTGACGGCGGACATCGTCTTGCTATCCTATCGCGCCGACTACGTGCGGCCTGGTGCAGCCAGGTGGGAGGCGATGCTGATTTCCTCGCTGTGGGAGCGTCGGCATGACAAGTGGGTCAACAGTTTCAGTCAGGACACGCCGGTTCAGAACGCGTGATGCGTTTGACCCATTGACCTTGGGGTGAGGCAATGCGCAGGGTCGCGATATGAGTGACAGTTTGGCCATCACCCGTTTGCCACGCGCGTTCGACCCGTCTTTGGGCGATGAAACACGTGATTTGCTGGCGGATTTGACACCTGAACAAGGGGAGTTGATCGCCGGAACCGCCGGGTCCAGCCCCTATCTGAAAGGGTTGATTGAGCGCGAGAGAGACTGGCTGCCGCAAGCGCTGTCCGGGCCGGATCAGGCCATGGTTGAGCTTATGGATGCGGCGCGGGCTTTGGCCCCAGATCAGCTGAAGTCGGGTCTGAGGCTTGCCAAGCGCCGGATGGCGCTGCTGACTGCGCTGGCCGATATCTCGGGTGCGTGGCCTTTGGAAAAAGTGACCGCCGCGCTAACCGATTTTGGTGCGTTGGCGGCAGATGTCGCGGCCAAGGCCGAGATCGCCGCCCTGATCCGGCGCAAGAAACTGCCCGGAATGACCGAAGATGACGTCGAAACCGCTGCTGGGATGGTCATTTTGGCGATGGGCAAGATGGGCGCGCATGAGCTGAATTACAGCTCGGATATCGACCTGATCGTACTGTTCGATGAAACACGTCATGACCCGGATGATTTCTACGATGCGCGGCATGGGATGGTCCGCGCCACACGCAACTTCTGCGCCACGCTCAGCGACAAAACTGCTGACGGCTATGTCTTTCGCACCGATTTGCGGCTGCGGCCTGATCCGGCGGTGACCCCGGTCTGTATGGCGATGGAAGCGGCCGAGCGGTACTATGAAAGCCTTGGCCGAACTTGGGAACGCGCCGCCTATATCAAGGCGCGCGCCTGTGCGGGCGATATCGCTGCCGGAGAGCGGTTTCTGGAAACTCTGCGCCCCTTTGTTTGGCGTCGGCATCTGGATTTTGCCGCCATTCAGGACGCCCATGACATGCGCCTGCGCATTCGCGAGAATAAAGGGACAGGTGGCAGCCTCTCGATTCCTGGCCATGATATGAAACTGGGACAGGGCGGTATTCGTGAGATTGAATTCTTCACCCAAACCCGACAACTGATCGCAGGGGGGCGCGACCCGGATCTGCGGGTACGTGGAACGGTTCCCGGTTTGGCTGCTTTGGCTGCAAAAGGCTGGGTGCCCGACGACGTCGCGTATAAACTGACCGATCACTATCGCGCGCATCGTGAGGTCGAACATCGGATTCAGATGATCCATGATGCTCAGACCCACAAAGTGCCGCAATCCGAGGACGGTATCGAACGTGTGGCCTGCCTGATGGGGATCAGTAGTACCGAACTGACGAACGACCTGACCCGCCGATTGACCGAGGTGCATGACCTGACCGAGGGGTTCTTTGCTCCCGGGGCCGGTGCAACTCCGACGCCGGTGCAGGAGGTCACGTTCGACAAAAGCATCCTGGCCCGTTGGGCCTCTTACCCGGCGCTTCGATCGCAACGGGGCAGGCGCATCTTTGACCGGCTCAAACCAGAACTCCTGTCGCGCCTCGCCAAAACCGCGCAACCCGAGGAGGCGCTGGTGGCTTTGGATGGGTTTCTGGCTGGGTTGCCTGCCGGGGTGCAGCTGTTTTCCCTGTTCGAGGCCAATCCGCAGCTGATTGATCTGTTGATCGATATCGTGGGTACGTCCCACGCGCTGGCCTCGCATCTGTCCCGCAATGCCTCGGTCTTTGATGCGGTCATAGGCGGCAGTTTCTTTGCTGACTGGCCCGGGCAGCAAGACCTGCAGACCGAGCTGGAACAGGCTTTGGCGGCCGAGTCGGACTACGAAACCCAGCTTGATCTGGCGCGGCGCTGGTGCAAGGAATGGCATTTCCGTGTGGGGGTGCACCATTTGCGCGGGCTGATCAACGGCGCACAAGCGGGTCGCCAATATGCAGAACTGGCGCAGGCTATTATCGCTTCGATCCTGCCTCATGTGACCGAGAATTTCGCCCTCAAGCATGGCGCTGCTCCGGGGCGTGGGGCCGCCATTCTGGGTATGGGATCGCTTGGGGCAGGGCAGATCAATTCGCAATCCGATTTGGATATAATCGTGATCTACGACCCGTTGGATCAGGAGATATCCGAAGGTCCGCGCCCACTGGCCACCCGCACCTACTATGCGCGGTTCACGCAAGCACTGATCACGGCGCTTTCGGCCCCGATGTCTCAGGGGCGGCTCTATGAAGTCGACATGCGTTTGCGCCCGTCAGGCAATCAGGGGCCGGTGGCGACCAGTTGGGCCAGCTTCACCAATTACCAGCAGAACGAAGCCTGGGTTTGGGAACACCTTGCCCTGACACGCGCGCATGTGGTGGCGGGTGACGCGGGGCTGGCCATGGATATCGAAGCCTTTCGGGCTGATTTCCTGTCGCGCTCGCGCAATATGAAGAAGGTTTTGCACGAGGTGGCCGAAATGCGCACGCGGCTTGCCGCTGCAAAAGCCCCTGCCGGAGTCTGGGACGCCAAAAATGGCCCCGGTCGCCTGATGGATATCGAACTGATGGCGCAAACCGGCGCGTTGATGGCAGGTCTCGCGGATCGTGATGTGCCCTCCGGCCTAGATGGCGCCGTCGCTGCCGGGTTGCTGGATGTCGCGCAGGCACAAACTCTGAAAGACAGCTACGATCTATGCTGGTACGTGCAATGCGCAGCGCGGCTGCTTTCGGGCAAAGTAATCGAGGCTGACAAGATTGGTGAGGGTGGTGCGGCGTTCCTGTGCAGGGCCACTGGGTTCGAACAGGTGGAGCAACTGCAATCCGCGCTACAAGACACTTACACGACCGCTGCCGAAATCATCGGCAGCGTCATCAAAGAGGGCGAAGATGGCACGCAGCACTGATCCCAATGACCCCAAGGGCCTGATCCGCGAAGCCTATAACATCGAGGGCATCGTCCTGCCGGAATGCCGCAGCATCTTCCTCGATTGGGCTCTCAGCCTGCCGGAGGGGCAGGATCAGAAGCAGGCGTTGACCACCCTGCATGCCACCTATGCTGCGCAGGATGCCGACCACCCGATGACACAGGTCATGGCCGAGGGGTTGCGAGCTTCAGAAGCACCAAAACGACGTGGCGGTTGGCGCTCGCGCCAGCGTTAGGGCTTTTCCCCCGGCGCGTGCATCACTAATAGGGGGCCATGACCAATACCACTGATCACCCACGTATCCGTCTGAAACCCAAAGTCAATGCGCGCGGCCTGCGACATGGGTTTCCCTGGGTCTATGCAAATGACATCGTCACTGACCGCCGCACTCGAAAAATCCCGGCCGGATCGCTGGCCGTGCTTGAGGATGAAAAGCGCGCACCTATCGCTTTGGTCGCTGTGAACCCCGACTCAAAAATCATGTGTCGCGTATTGGATCGCGACATTGATGCCGATCTGAACGCCGATTGGTTCGAAACCCGTTTGCAACGCGCGCTTGAGACGCGCGAGCGCCTGTTCGAGGCGCCATATTACCGCCTGATCCATGCCGAGGCCGATGGCTTTCCCGGCGTGATCATCGACCGTTTTGGAGACGCCTGTGTCATTCAGCCCAACGCCGCCTGGGCCGAGGCGCATTTGGAAAGGCTCACTGATGCGTTGGTCAACGTCACCGGGGTAACGACGGTCTTGAAGAACGCCTCAGGCCGGACCCGCGGTTTGGAAGGGCTGGATGATGTGAACCAAACCCTACGCGGTAGAGCACCAGACGCGCCGCTGCCTGTGCCCATGAACGGCGCAACCTATTTGGCCGACCTGACCGGAGGCCAGAAAACCGGCTTGTTCTACGACCAGCGCCCCAACCACGCCTTCGCCGCCCGTTTGGTTCATCCCGAAGCAACGGTGTTGGATGTATTCAGCCATGTAGGCGGCTTTGGCCTTGCCATGTTGGCCGGAGGGGCTACGCACGCCACATGCGTCGATGGCTCCGCCGCCGCCTTGGAGTTGGCAGCCCAAGGAGCCGAGGCGACCGGCTGCGCCGACCGTTTTCAGGCTCGCCAAGGCGACGCTTTCGATGTGCTGACCCAACTGGGCGAAGAGGGTGCGCAGTTCGGTGTCGTGATCTGCGACCCGCCCGCCTTTGCGCCTTCAAAACAAGCGCTGGATGCAGGTCTGCGCGCCTATGAACGTATCGCGCGCCTGGCCACTCCTTTGGTCAAACCCGGTGGTTATCTGGGCCTCTGCTCCTGCTCACACGCCGCCGATCTGGGCCGCTTCCGCGATGCGTCTTCACGCGGGATTGGCCGCGCCGGACGACAGGCGCAACTGATCCACACTGGTTTCGCAGGTCCCGATCACCCACAACTGCCACAGCTGGCAGAAAGCGGTTACCTCAAAGCCGTGTTCTACCGTCTGTGAGGGCGGTCTTAGATACCTGCGTCATCTACCCGACAGTGATGCGAGAGATGCTGCTGGGTGCAGCCAGCCTGAGTCATTTCACCCCGATCTGGTCCGCCCGTATTCTGGAAGAATGGGCCCGCGCCGCCCGCAAGCTGGGCCCCGAGGGCGAGGCCCAGGCCCGTGCTGAAATCGCCCTGACACAGGCGCACTGGCCGCAATCCGAACGCGCACCCGCACAAGGGCTTGAAAAGCGCCTTTGGCTGCCCGACTTAGCGGATATCCACGTGCTGGCAACCGCGATCGACACGTCAGCTGATATTATCGTGACCGTTAACGCGAAGGACTTCCCCAAAAATATCTTAGCAGAAGAGGGACTTGATCGCCGCGACCCTGATAACCTGTTGCACGGTTTCTGGCTCTCGGACCCCGACGGCATGGCCACCATCGCCAATCGCGTTCTCAATGAAGCCAACCGCCTTTCGGGCGACCAATGGACTCTGCGTGCGTTGATGAAAAAGGCGCGCCTCCCACGCCTGGGCAAAGCCCTTTCCCAATAGGTGCGATCCCCCTTCATCTGGCTATAAATATCCCGGGGAGCGCGAGGGGCTGGCCCCTCGCTGCCTAAGCCTGGCCGCCCGCACTCCAGCGCTGCTCTAGAGCTTCCAGCGCTGCAATTCGCTCATCCGTCTTCGGATGGCTCATCAACCAGGCTGGCACCATTCCAGCCCTTTGCTGGGTCAGGTCCTCCAGCTTGTGAAACAAGGACTTTTGCGGTTCGATCCCGATCCCAGCCTTGGTCAGCAAGGCGGCGGCGTATTCATCGGCCTCATATTCATCCTGGCGCGACAGGCGCGAGGCCAGCAATGAGGTTAGCGCATTGGCGATCATCGCACCAATAAAGGGAATGAACCGGTTCAGCACCATAATCAGCGCTGTCCGCATGGCGTTCTGACCGGAAAAATCAATCATCCGCCGCTTGGCATGACCTAATGCAACGTGCCCCAGCTCATGCGCGATCACGCTGGCCATTTCCTCGGCTGAAACCTCTCCATTTCGAAACTTGCGATAAAACCCGCGGGTGATGAAAATGCGCCCATCGGGTGCGGCCAACCCATTCACCGGATCGATCTCATAGATATAGACCGGAACCCGCGCGATATCCAAAGCGGCGGCCAACCGGTCGGTCATGCGTTTCAATACAGGATCGGCCAGTTCGGTTGATTTCTGATCCAACTCACGATGGGTCCGCCAAACCGAAATCCGGTACATCACAAGGCCATAAGCAATGGCCAGCAGGATTGGTGTGAAACGCAACATGGCTCAGATATGGGGGCGCCGCAGCAGCAGGGCAACATAATTCTTCAGCAGATCAATCGCCTGGGAAACGGGTACACGGGCCCATTACCCGGATCCCTCGGTCTCACTCCGCGAAGTGATCCATATTTAGAAAGGTGAGTACATCACCGGCACGAGGAGCACGGATATCCAGAACAAACCCCTGATCCATCACGGCTTGAAACACCTTAGCCAGTCCGGTTTGACCGTAAATTCCGGGATGAACTTCAATCACAAGGCGCGGTACAGAGCGGAGGTCACATTTCTGGAAAAGCTCCAACTCGCCGCCTTCGATGTCGCAAATGATCATCGTCGGGGCAAACCTCGCAATTAACGCGTCGAAATCCAAAATTGGTACTTCGACTTTGTCAACGAAGGCGCGTTCGTCGCCATTTAGGGACGACGCCCAGAAGTTCTTTCGGATATAGAAATCGATTGTTTCGCGTGCTGAGGATTGCCCCAGAATGCCATGAAGACACTCGGCCTTTTGGGAAACTTCGTTCTCTTCAAACGTTGTGCGTATTACGTCAATCAATGCGGGGTTTGCTTCGACTGATACAACTTTGTCCACCTTTTCGATCTGCGCGATCTTGGTCGACAAGAAACCAACTCCAGCCCCGATATCCAAAACACGCTCGCCTTGTTCGATACACCGCTCGGCATGACGCAGTTCTGCGGTTTCGTACCGCCCCAATCTCATGGATTTCAGAATTCGACGTGTGAACAATCCGGGCGCCTTTTGAATCCTGACCCCGCGATAAGACACCGAGCCATCGTCTTCAAAGAACTCTTCTGACATCAATAAACCTCAGATCTGGCATGGTAGCATCGAACGCCCAGAAACGCAGGCGCAAGTTCCACTTTTCCGGATGCACATTAGTCGGAGTGGCCGGGTTGTAAAACCTTAAAGATCAACGGCCTTTTGCCCTCGAACCATCAGCGCGATGGCCTCAAGGAGCATCTCCTACCGCGTCAGTTCCCGCATGCCTTGTTCCAGCCCGGACAGGGTCATCGGCACCATGCGGTCCTCGAAAATCTCACAGATCATGCCGATAGAGTGGGTGTATTCCCAGTATTTCTCGGGCACCGGGTTGATCCACAGGCTTGACGACCATTGTTCGCGCGTGTTTTGCACTCCTAATAAGAGAAGGCTCCAGACGCAACAAACGTCTGTTCTGTTTGTTATGAGCTGCAAGGTCCCATTTTAAGGGACGCATGAGGTGACGCGGGTTGCATCTCGTGATTGACGCGCGATGCTGAGAATGTATGTAACTCTTAAGAGTTATTCTGCCCTATTCCATACTTCGAAAGCATCTCATGAACAAAATTCGACTGGCCGCTGTCGGTATCGCTCTGGCCGCCGTTGTTCTTGCGGTTTCCGCGCCTTTTGGCGTTGAAGCGAAAGCCCAGAAGTGTCTCTTAAGAGGCAATTCCGATAAGGAGGTCATCGCTGGTTGCACATCGCTTCTGGCCTATGACGATCTTGCAGAACACACTCGATCGCAGGCCCTGTTTCACCGCGCTCTGCGTCTGGCTAGACAAGATCCCGGTTTGGCCGAGGCCGACTATCTTGCCGTTCTTGAAATCACGCCAGATTGGACAGCGCCTCTACACAATCTGGGTCTGATCTACTTGAACAGAGATGAGTATGATAAAGCCTTGTCGCTGTTCAACCACCTTCTGGACGTTGACCCGGCATCTGATTTTGGCCACAGCGGTCGGGCGAATACGTACTATGAAATGAAGCGGTATTCGGAAGCTTTGGCAGATACGAGGTTTGTTCTCGCGTCCGATCCCAACGCAGTGATAGATCAACATCGCGAAGGGCGAATTCTGGATAGGCTTGAGGATTTTGATGCGGCGCTTGAGGCATACTCCCGAACCGTTTTGCTTGACACCAACTACGCTCTAGTGCGACTGGATCGCGCCTGGCTATACTACCAGCACCTTGAACTGCCGTATCACGCAGAAGTCGACCTGAATCATGTTTTGGCTCTATACCCAAATGACCACGTTGCATGGGCCGTCCTTGGTGATGTCCTGCTGCGACTTGGTCGATACGCAGAATCTGAGACGGCGATTGAACGTGCTTTGGCGATCAAACCGGAATACGGCTACGCGCGTCGTACTGCAGAGCGGTTTGTACGGGAAACTGCCGATGCAATAGCAAGGAACGAAAGGCTGATTAAACCCGCTGCCCGCGAGATTGCGGGGCCTTCTTTTGGTACACTGCTGGCTCGGAAATTTGCAGATCTTGGTGAGCCGGAGCGCGCGCTTGCCGAATTCGACACGGTTCTTGCGAATCTGCCGGACAATGCTTTTGCACATGCCGGGAAAGCAGATGTCTATTTTGATCTCGGGGACGACGAAGCGGCAATCAGCTCACTTAATGATTTCTTTGAAGTTGCATCGAAACGGGAAGAGGGCAATGAAATCTCGGACGAGGTGATTGATCGTCAATACACGAAACTCGGCTTTTCTCACCATCGTCTTGGGGACCCGCAAGCTGCGCTTGCCGCATGGCACAGAGGTTTGGAAAGCGCAAGTTCAGAAGACATTTCGCTCTGGCAGCTTCGCCTTCAATCCGCCGGTCACTATGCGGGCGGGCCAGATGGTGAAATCGGTGATGCGTTGCTGGATGGGCTGTCAAAATGCGCGCCAGACCCTGAGTGCCTTGACTGAACACAAAAAACACCGGCTAAGAAATGTTGTTCTATCGTAATGCATGCCAGTGAAGATGGCTTTAGTCTCGAAGCAAATCTTGCGGCCTACCGCGTCAACTCGCGCATGCCTTGTTCTAGGCCGGATAAAGTCATCGGCACCATTCGATCCTCGAAAATCTCGCGGATCATGCCGATGGAATGGGTATATTCCCAGTATTTCTCGGGCACCGGGTTGATCCACAGGTTTGACGCCCATTTTTCGCGTGCGAGTTGCAACCAAACCTGACCCGCCTCTTGATTCCAATGCTCATTGGCCCCGCCAGGATAGGCGATCTCGTAAGGGCTCATCGAGGCGTCGCCGACGAAGATGCATTTGTAGTCGGGGCCGTAGGTCCGCAACACCTCATGTGTGGGCGTCTGCTGGTCCCAGCGGCGGCGATTGTCGCGCCACACGCCCTCATAGAGGCAATTGTGGAAGTAGTAGTACTCCAGATGCTTGAACTCGGTCCGCGCAGCGGAAAACAGTTCCTCGACCACTTTGATATGTGGGTCCATTGACCCGCCAACGTCCAGAAACAGCAGAACCTTGACCGCGTTGTGACGTTCGGGCCGGGTCTTGACGTCCAGATAGCCATGCTCCGCCGTGGCGCGGATTGTGCCGTCGAGATCAAGTTCTTCGGCAGCGCCCTCGCGCGCCCAGCGGCGCAGGCGTTTCAGGGCGACCTTGATGTTGCGCGTACCCAGTTCAACTGTGTCGTCCAAGTTCTTGAATTCACGCTTTTCCCAGACCTTGACCGCGCGCTGATGGCGGCTTTCCTTTTGGCCGATCCGCACCCCTTCGGGGTTGTAACCGTAGGCCCCAAACGGAGAGGTTCCGGCGGTGCCGATCCACTTATTGCCTCCCTGATGGCGGCCTTGTTGTTCCTTCAGGCGCTCGCGCAGAGTCTCCATCAGCTTGTCGAAACCACCAAGCGCTTCGATCTCAGCTTTTTCTTCGGCCGACAGGTGCTTTTCGGCCATTTTCTCAAGCCAGTCGGCGGGAATGTCGACCGCCTCCAGAACCTGATCAAAGCTGATCTCACCCAATCCTTCGAAACTGGCGGCAAAGGCACGGTCGAACTTGTCGATATTGCGCTCATCCTTCACCATCGAGACGCGGGCGAGGTAGTAGAACGCCTCGACATCATAGGTGGCCAGACCCTTTTTCATACCTTCCAGAAAGGTCAGATACTCCCGCAGCGAAACGGGGATGCCAGCCTTACGAAGGTTTTCGAAAAAGGGCAGGAACATCGGTCAGATCACCAGTCGGACCAGGACCAGCGACATCACAAGTCCCAGCAAGGCAAAGGCAATGCCATAGACAGCAGCGTACTGAGCTATGTCGGCGCCGTTCCCGTTGCGTTTGCGCGCGTTCCAAGCGCCGAGTATCGCACCCAAAACAGCCATTCCCAGTACTACGAGCATGTGTTCGTCATCCGCCTATGTTGTTACCAGCCGATCTGGCCGCGCGGCTTTCCACGAGGGATTGCACCACCACATCCGTGCCAAACCCGTATCTCGCCCACCTAATGCTGTCTAGCCTGACTGCGCTTGCTTCAAGGATTCTGCCCTCTTGGAGCAATGCCTCAGACTTAAGCAACAAAAGGGTTGCAAGTTGTGCTGCGTTTTCTGCCTGAACCATTCTATCGATTGCGATGTCCAGGTGAGGTAAATTTTCGGGACCCTTTCCTTCTGCAAGAGCATAAGCTGACAGTTGCGCGGTCAGATGGGCTTGGTGCAATTCTGTTGCCTGTGCTTCACGGAGGAATTGTAGCGCAATTTGGTAGTATCGAAGCGCCTCTGCAGGGTTGTCAAATTGCGTCATACGTCCCAGTAGATAGTATGGGTAAAAGTTGCGGTGATCTGTCCAGCCAAGTTGCTGCGCGATCTTCGCCGCGCGACGAGCGTCCCTGATCCTCAAGACCTTGGCTCTGCCCGGTCGCAGTGATTTCTGGATCGCTTTCTGCCAGCTAGCTGGTGTCGCTGAAACCTGTTGAACCGGCAATCTGTCTCCGCGTGGATTCAAGCGGCTCAGTATACCGGGAAGGGCGGCCTCAACCTGTTCGCGCGTCATGCCTGTTTTTAACTCGGGCGCATAGGCCGTCCGCAGGATCAACATGTCAAAGCCGGTCAGGACGGTATGGATATTGTCGTCGTTGAACACGGAATCGGGCAGGTGATACAGGTCGTTCAACGGCCCCAAGGCCTGTGCCAGCTCCTCATGCAGGCAATCGCGCATCTCCTGAGGGCTGACATCGTAGGGGATGAATATACCCAAACGTTCTCGCTGCTGCAGTTCGGTCCAGCTGCTTTTGGCCTTGCGACGATCCCGGCGGTATTCTTCCAGGCTGGAGGAATTGGGGACCACAAAGCACGCAGCATTCGGCAGAATACGGTGAATGTCGCGCTGGCTGACGGCCTCGATGGTGATATTGGCCTGACCTTCGGAAACTTGCCGGATATCGATCCCCGCTTCGCGCCGCAGACGGGTCAGCAATCGGGCGAGATCGCTCTGCATGCTGGGGGTGGGCTTGCCCGTCAGCCGCACCGTGACCGGGGTTTCAAATCGGGTGAAAACGGGCAGCTGTGTGCCACTTTCCAGGGCAAAGTGCAGATCTAGGAAATCAGCTGCTATGTTTGTGTTGGACCTGGCCGGAGGGGTGGGCCGAGACGTTGTAAAGCTGTTGGCCGGGGGCAGGGCCTTTTCAATGGTAGTCACATTGCCCGGCAGTTCAATCCGCTCGACCGATGCGCAGGCCGAGAGCAGGCATACCGCAGCAAGGGCGCCCCATCGCATCATGAGCGGTTGTACTTGATAAAGGGCGTCAGGGTGCCGATCCGGTCATAGAGCTGGCGTGCTGTCTGGTTATGATCCTGTGTCAACCAATAGACCGTTGGCGCACCCTGCCGGTCGGCCTCGTCATACACCGCTTGGATCAACGCGCGCCCTACACCGGTCCCGCGCGCCTCGGGGCGGGCATAAAGGTCTTGCAGATAACAGACCCGCTCCACTTTCCAGGCGTGACGGTGAAACAGATAGTGCGTTAACCCAACCAACGCGCCGTTCTGTTCGGCAATGAAGCAGGAAAAATCCTGCGGATCGTCCCCAAGCAACCGTGCAAACGTCGATTCATAAATCTCATCGGGCAGGGTGGTTTCATAGAAGGCCAGATAGGCCTGCCACATCTCGGCCCATTGATCCTTGTCCGAGGCCCACAAGGGGCGAATTTCTGGTGCATTGGCCAAGCGATACGTCCCTATTTATAAACTGAGCCCCGGTTGCCCGATGCTGACATCCGCCCCGCCCCAAGGCAAGCCGCGTTCACGACCTATTCAACAGCAGCCTAACGCTTGCTGCGCGCCATAAAGGCCAGCCGCTCGAACAGATGGACGTCCTGTTCGTTCTTCAGCAACGCCCCATGAAGCTTGGGCAACGCGTTTGCCCCGTCGCGCTTCAGATCCTCGGGTGTCAGGTCCTCGGCCAACAGCAATTTCAGCCAATCCAACACCTCAGAGGTAGAAGGTTTCTTTTTCAAGCCTTGAGTCTCGCGGATTTCGTAGAATTGGGTCAGGGCCGTGGTTAGCAGAGCGTCCTTAATCCCGGGATGATGCACTTCGACGATCCGGCGCATCGTCGCCTCATCCGGGAAGCGGATATAATGGAAGAAACAGCGGCGCAGGAAGGCGTCGGGCAATTCTTTTTCGTTGTTCGAGGTGATGATGACGATCGGGCGATGCTTTGCCTTGACCGTTTCACCGGTTTCGTAGACGTGGAACTCCATCTTATCGAGCTCTTGTAAAAGGTCGTTGGGGAATTCGATATCGGCCTTGTCGATCTCATCGATCAACAGCACGACCTTTTCGTCGGCGTCAAAGGCCTGCCACAGCTTGCCCTTGCGGATATAGTTCGACACATCATGCACACGCTCATCGCCCAACTGGCTGTCGCGCAGTCGGCTGACGGCGTCATATTCGTACAGGCCCTGCTGTGCGCGGGTGGTGGATTTCACATTCCACTCGATCATCGTCAGGCCCAAAGCACCTGCCACCTGTTTGGCCAGCTCGGTCTTGCCGGTGCCGGGTTCGCCTTTGACCAACAAGGGGCGTTCCAGCGTCACGGCCGCGTTTACGGCGATGGTCAGGTCATCAGTGGCAACATATTCGGCTGTGCCTTGGAAACGTGCAGTCATGGGCCCCTCAAGCTCTTGCGCGCGGCTGCGCGTGGTGCAATCCCGGTTACAGAGAGCCAGTGATTTTGACAACCCGGGTCGCTGCGTCGACTCAACCGCAATTTGCTGTGAAAACGCCATCGCCTGACGCGATTCGTGGCGATATTTCTGCTTCACTGATTGTGAACTGCCACAAAATCACCCACAGAAGTTCACCGAAAAACGCGTTTTTTCCGTTTCAAGTATCACATTTAGACCAGTCAGGTGTTGGGCGCGCCTGACCTAAGTTTGTGTAGTGACAATCCCGTGCCCGTCGGATAAACGCTGCGCAGAAGGGGGTGCCAAATGTCAGGTGATACAACCGCGACCGACGTTTCTGGCCATACCGAGGGAGCAGATATGAAGCAGGAAGTTTTTCTGCCGGATGATTACCGCCCGGCCGAAGATGAGCCTTTCATGAATGATCGTCAGCTTGAGTATTTTCGACGCAAGCTGCTGGATTGGAAGACAGAGTTACTTGCAGGCAGCCGCGACACGATCGAAGGGCTGCAGGACAATACCCGAAACATTCCCGATGTCGCTGATCGCGCAAGCGAAGAAACCGACCGCGCGCTGGAACTGCGCACACGGGATCGCCAGCGCAAGCTGGTCGCCAAGATCGACTCGGCCCTACGCCGCATCGACGAGGGCGAATACGGGTACTGCGAAAAGACAGGTGATCCGATCTCGTTGAAGCGTCTAGATGCGCGACCCATCGCGACCATGACGCTGGAAGCGCAAGAGCGTCACGAGCGCCGCGAGAAGGTTCACCGCGACGATTGATCGCTGAAAATCGTAAAAAATCAGAACGCCGGGGCCTGTCGCCTCGGCGTTTTTGCGTTAAGCCCAAGGGATGAAACTCGACGGGCTGAAATTCTGCGTTGTGGGCGGTGGCATAGGGGGCCTGGCCGCCGCGCTTGCCTTGCAGCAACGTGGGGCGCGGGTAACCTTATTCGAGCAGGCTGCCGCCCTGACCGAAGTGGGTGCGGGTTTGCAGATCAGCCCCAACGGGATGTGCGTGCTGCGCGCTTTGGGTGTCGTATCCGATATTCCGGCCTTGGGCCAAAGGTCCTATGGAACTGTGCTACGTGACTATCGCAACGGTCGAGTGATTAGCCGACTTCCGGGTCCGGAGGCAGGGCCGACATATTACTATCATCGTGCTGATCTTTTGGACTTGTTGCACAAGGCGGCGCAAACCGCCGGGGTAGATATCCGTTTGGGCGCGCATGTTGCGGAGTTGTGCAAACACCCGACCGAGGTCGAACTTGTATTTGAAAGCGGCGAGCCTCTGCGCGCCGATTGCGTCATCGCCGCCGATGGCGGGCGCAGTACCCTCCGGCCCAGCTTAAACGGGCCTGAGATACCCGTATTCACCCATCAGATTGCGTGGCGGGCAACGATTCCATGGCAGGAGAACGAGGTTGAACCGGGCGCTAGTCTGACCATGGGACCAAGCCGCCATGTGGTGAACTATCCGCTGCGCGACCAGAGCTTGATGAATATTGTTGCGATCGAAGAGCGATCAGACTGGCAAGAAGAAGGTTGGCGCAGGCAAGGCGATCCAGATGATCTGCGCGCCCGTTTCGCTGATTTTGGAGGGCCGGTGTACGACATACTCGCCGACGTGACAGAGGCACATCTTTGGGCGCTTTTCCTGCGACCGGTTGCACGCACATGGCAGGATGGCCGCATGGCTCTGTTGGGCGATGCCGCGCATCCTACGCTGCCCTTCATGGCGCAAGGGGCGTGCTTGGCGCTTGAAGACGCATGGGTTTTGGCCCGTTGCTTTGATGATCACTCGGAGATGAGCAGCGCTTTGGCAGCTTATGAGGCGGCGCGTCTGCCGCGCGCAGAGCGTGTCGTTGCAACCGCTGCTGCAAACGCCCACAATTTCCACCTGAAAGGTCCCAAAAGGCTCGCGGCGCAGCTTGCTCTTTCGGTCATCGGCCCGCACCTGTCGCGCCGATATGAGTGGATTTATAGCCACGATGTGACGAGCTGAGCGGTCAAATGTCCAGATCCACCCAGACCGGAACATGATCTGATGGTTTTTTCTGCCCGCGTACATCGGCATCGATTTGGCAATCGCGCATTAGATCAGCCGCTTGTGGGGTGAGCAGGAAATGATCGATCCGGATGCCGTCATTGCGGTTCCACGCACCGGCCTGATAATCCCAAAATGAATAATGCCCGGGACCTTGCGTGCGGGCGCGAAAGGCTTCGGTAAATCCAAGATTTAGAATTTTGCGAAACGCCGCGCGGCTTTCTGGACGAAACAGCGCATCCTCGCGCCAAGCGTCGGGGCGTTTGGCGTCCTCTTCCTGCGGGATGATATTGTAGTCGCCCGCCATCAATGCGGGCTCCTCGCTTGCAATAAGGTCTTTGGCGCGCGCATAGAGACGCTCCATCCAGGCCAGCTTATAGTCGTATTTTGGCCCGGGCACTGGATTTCCATTCGGCAGGTAGAGCCCACAAATCCGGATGGCCTGCTTGCCGACAACGGTGGCCTCGATCCAGCGCGCCTGTTCGTCCTCGTCATCGCCAGGCAAGCCGCGCGAGACGTCCTCGAGCGGTAGCTTGGATAGAATGGCAACGCCATTAAAGCTTTTTTGGCCATGGGTTTCGACGTTGTACCCTCGGTCTTCAAACATCTCGCGCGGGAAGTTCTCATCGACGGATTTGATCTCTTGCAACAGAACCACATCAGGCTGCGCGTCATCCAGCCAGCGAGGCAGGGCCTCGGCCCGCGCTTTGATGCCGTTGATGTTGAACGTGGCGATTTTCATACGCGGTCCTCCGATGCCTAAGGGCAACCTATCGCGCAGAACCGGCCCAACGGCAAGATGGAGGGTGGGGTTGCGAGGCTCTGCCTCGCGCTCCGGGGTATTTGGGAACAGAAGAAGGTGGGCGGTTTCCCATGCTTCTTCTGTTTGAAAATACCTCTGGGGAGGCGCGGCTTGCCGCGGCGGGGGCAGAGCCCCCAAGTGTTACGTTACATCGAAAACGAAGTGCCACAGCCACAGGAAGACGTGGCGTTTGGGTTTTCGATCACAAAACGCGCACCAATTAATTCCTGAGTGAAATCGATGACAGCATTTTCCAAAAACGGCAGAGAGATCGAGTCGACGATCACCTTTTGCCCTTTGCCTTCCAGCACCAGATCGTCCTCTTTGGGCTGGTCCAGCGCAATTTCGTATTGAAAACCGGAACATCCGCCGCCTTCCACTGCGACGCGCAATGCTTGCCCCTGATCCGCCGCGCCGATTTCGGCGAGGCGCTCAAAGGCGCGTTCAGTCACTGTTGGGGGCAGATTCATGACAGACTCCAAAGGTTTATTTCCTTCTCGCGCTGCAATATATGCAACCAAAGGACGGGCGACAAGGACAAGACCTTTGGACAGAGCGGGTTTTGCCTCGGATCCAGGCCGCGCCAGGGGGCGGCTTGTGCCAGAGGAAGAAAGCAGTTTCCGATCATGCTTTCAGCGTGATCGGGACAGGATTATTCATGCCAGCGCCTTTCGGCGGCTGAAACACAAGACGCAGGTCTTTGTCGAACATGAAGGTGACAGCTATCGCACCCGGCTTACGCATTCCATCGAGGTCGCTCAGGTGGCGCGTACGATTGCCGGCGCGCTTTGCCTCAACCCGGAACTGACTGAGGCGGTGGCGCTGGCGCATGATCTGGGCCATACCCCGTTTGGGCATACCGGTGAAGACGCCCTGCACGCATTGATGCAGCCCTATGGCGGTTTTGACCACAACGCACAGGCCATTCGGATCGTGACCCGACTGGAACGTCACTACGCCGAATTTGACGGCTGTAACCTGACTTGGGAATGTCTGGAAGGCATTGCCAAACACAACGGGCCGGTTGTCGGAGAGCTTCCTTGGGCCTTGGCAGAGTGCAATGCCGGTTTCGATCTGGAACTGTACACTCATGCGAGCGCCGAGGCGCAGGTTGCTGCATTGTCAGACGACATTGCCTATAACAATCATGATCTTCTGGATGGCTTACGTGCTGATCTGTTCACGGATGAGGACATTCAGCAATTGCCCATCGTGGGGGATTGCTATGCTGAGGTGGATCGCAAATATCCGGGTCTGGATTCATATCGACGCAGGCACGAGGCGTTGCGGCGGGTGTTTGGGGTGATGGTCTCGGATGTGATCGACACCTCCCGGGACCTGATCGACCAGTCTGGGGCGCAGAGCGTTGAAGATATTCGCCATCTCGGCCATCCGGTGGTCCAGTTTTCAGCCGCGCTTTGGGCGCAACTGAAAGAGATCCGCGCCTTCCTGTTTGCACGCATGTACCGCGCGCCCAGCGTGATGCAGGTTCGGGCCGAGGTCAGCGCAGTCGTTGAGCAACTGTTTCCGATTTACCTCAATGACCCCAAACAGATGCCCGTGCGCTGGCATGGGGATATCGAGGCTGCGCAGGATGAAACTGCTCTGGCCCGGATCGTGTCTGACTACATCGCCGGGATGACGGATCGGTTCGCGCTGCAGGATCACGCGCGGCTGACTGGGCGTTGACTATTCAACCTCGATGTAAGCCAGCGCCCAGACCTGTTGCCCGGCTTGTTCTTGCGCCAGCTCTTCATCATCTGTCGGAGGGAAAACGATCATTGTTGGGCCATAGCCGCCGATCCCCATCGGGGACCCGTCAGCATGCGTGGCCAAGATGGGTCGATGTGACGTGATGTTGTCCCAAGAAATCTCCGACTGATAGCCGTCCATGGCCATGGGTTTTGCGGTTTTGCCGACAGCGCCCGCCAATGTCATAACATCTGCCAAAAGAGGTCCGGAAAAAGCGATCTCTCTCTGATTACCTTCGGGGCCATAAGGGATTGTGATCTCGACTTGCTTTATGCCGTCCAGCGCCGCTGCGTCGAACCCGGCGGCGCCATCGTGCTGAACATCTAGAAAGCCCAGTAGACCGCCGTCATTCTCGCCACGGGGCGGGCAGATTGGTTTCGGTCACCGCGCCACCAAGCGTCAGTAGGACGTGATCGGTGGGGGTGGGCATCTCAGCCACCGCAGGCAGCGAGGTTGTCAGCAGCAGGGCAAGGGGCAAGGCAAGGCGCATAAGGTAGTCTCCGGTTGGACAGGCCCTATCGAGATTAGCGGGCTCTAGTTTGAAGCCAAGCGCAAACTTGCGCGATCCATTGACGTTCACGCCTTGCGTGGTAAACCGCCGGGCAAGCAAAAGGACATCCGAAATGAACCTGTTTTCCGAGATCCGCGGCCTTGTATTAGACGCGTTGGCGCAGATGAAGTCCGAAGGCGCGCTGCCCGAGGGGTTGAGCTTTGACAACGTGGCGGTCGAGCCGCCGCGCGATGCGGCGCATGGCGATATGGCGACCAACGCGGCGATGGTGCTGGCGAAGCCCGCCAAGATGAAGCCGCGTGACATTGCGGATGCTTTGGCGGTCAAGCTGGCCGCCGATGACCGGATCACCAGCGCCGAAGTTGCGGGGCCGGGGTTCCTAAACCTGCGTCTTGCTGCGAGTGTCTGGCAGGGTGTGCTTGCGCGCGTTTTGGAGATGGGCACCGATTATGGCCGCTCGACCATGGGGCGGGGGCAGAAGGTCAACGTCGAGTATGTTTCGGCCAACCCGACCGGTCCGCTGCATGTGGGCCACACGCGGGGGGCGGTGTTCGGCGATGCTCTGGCAAGCCTGCTGGCCTATTCCGGCCATGATGTGACCCGTGAATACTACATCAATGACGGTGGTGCACAGGTGGATGTGCTGGCACGCTCGGCTTATGAGCGGTATCGCGAGGCCAACGGGCTGAGCCCCGAGATTGCCGAGGGGCTCTATCCCGGTGACTATCTGATCCCGATCGGCGAGGCTCTGAAAGAGAAATACGGCGACAGCCTGATCGACAAGCCCGAGAGCGAATGGCTGGAAGATCTGCGCGAGTTTTCGACCGACGCGATGATGGACCTGATCCGCGCTGACCTGAAGGCGCTGGGCGTCGAGATGGACGTGTTCTTCTCGGAAAAATCTCTCTACGGCACGGGCCGGATTGAGGCTGCGTTGCAGTCGCTGACCGACAAGGGCCTGATCTATGAGGGCGTGCTGGAGCCGCCCAAAGGCAAAAAGCCCGAGGATTGGGAGCCGCGCGAGCAGACCCTGTTCAAATCGACCGAGCATGGCGATGACGTCGATCGCCCGGTCAAGAAATCGGATGGTGCCTGGACCTATTTCGCCCCGGATATCGCCTATCACTACGACAAGGTCAGCCGTGGCTTTGACGCGCTGATCGACGTGTTTGGCGCGGACCACGGTGGCTATGTCAAGCGGATGAAAGCGGCTGTTTCGGCTCTGTCTGACGGTAAAGTGCCGCTGGATATCAAGCTGACCCAGCTGGTGAAGCTGTGGAAGAATGGCGAGCCATTCAAGATGTCCAAACGGGCCGGGAACTTCGTCACCCTGCGCGATGTCGTAGATCAGGTTGGCCCGGATGTGACCCGGTTCGTGATGCTGACCCGCAAGAACGACGCGCCTCTGGATTTCGATTTCGACAAGGTGCTGGAGCAGAGCCGTGAGAACCCCGTGTTCTACGTGCAATACGCCCATGCCCGAGTCATGAGCGTGCTGCGTCGCGCGGCTGAGGCCGGGATTGCTGCTGATGATGCGGCGCTGTCGAACGCGGATCTTAGCAAAAACGATCACGCATCCGAACTGACGGTTGCCAAGAAACTGGCGGAATGGCCACGGCTGGTCGAGATTGCTGCGCGGACCAATGAACCGCACCGGGTTGCCTTCTATCTCTATGAATTGGCTGGGGATTTCCACGCGTTGTGGAACAAAGGCAACGAAGAAACCCAGTTGCGATTCATTCAGGATGGCGATGTTGCCACAAGCCAGTCGAAAATCGCATTGGCCCGTGCCGTTTCTGTTGTGATTTCAGCAGGCTTGGGTATTCTTGGCGTTACTCCGGCGCAGGAGATGCGGTAATCAATACCGCCCGAACCGCCGGTCTGAGGCAGACAAGAAATGACCCGCGCGCTTTGATTTCAGGCGCAGTCGGGCGGTGAGGCAACATGGCGAGTTACGATTACTCGGGGCATCACGACCCCGAGCATATGCATTATCCGAATCAATCACAGGCTCAGGATGTCTATCCCGAGGATGAACCACGCGGTGCGTTTGGGCTCGCGCGGATGGTAAATGTGCTGGGGGCGGTGGCTTCATTGGCCTTGGTCGCCGGTGTTGGTGTCTGGAGCTACAAGCTTGTGATGCGCGATGTCAGCGGTGTACCGGTCGTGCGGGCCGCCGAAGGTCCGATGCGTGTCCAGCCTGAAAACCCCGGCGGACGACCTGCTGATCATCAGGGGCTTGCGGTGAACGCCGTGGCTGCCGAAGGTACTGCTGCGGCGCCTGCGGATCGCCTGATCCTTGCACCGCGTCCGGTCTCGTTGACCGACGAAGACCTTCCAGCAGGCGAATTGCAGCCCACTCCGGCGTTGCATGTGGTGGAAGAACCGATCTCGAACCAGGAAGCCGCGGCGCTGCGGCAAAACGCGGTTGATGCTCTGGTGGCGGAACTGGCAGGCGAGGCGGCCCGTGCCGATCAAGAGGCCGCACCGGGTGTGCAGGTTGCATCCCTTGCCGCGCCCGAGGAAGAACCCGCCATCGACCCGGCCGATCTGGCCGCTGCACTGCCTGACCCGGCGATTGCGGAACTGCCCGGTGTGCGCCGGTCATTGCGCCCGCATACGCGCCCGGCGCGTCGCGCGCCTGCTGTCGATACCTCTGAGGCGTCGATCAATGCGGCAGTGAAGGCGGCTGTTGGATTGGATATCGACCCCGACACACTCAGCAAAGGAACGCGTCTGGCCCAGTTGGGCGCCTTTGAAAGCCCGGATGTGGCAAAGGCCGAATGGGTGCGACTGGGCGGCCAATTCGGTGAGTATATGGATGGAAAACAGCGTGTTATCCAGAAAACCTCAAGCGGTGGACGCACCTTCTATCGGCTGCGCGTGCTGGGGTTTGATGACTTGAGTGACTCACGTCAGTTCTGTGCCGCGCTCGTTGCTCAAGGTGCTGACTGCATCCCGGTCGCCGTCCGGTGACACTTGGCGCTGCGATCACCGATGCCGAGGGACTGCGGCTAACCGACGACGAACGAGCCCTGTTCCGCGAGATGAACCCGTTTGGGTTCATCCTGTTTGGCCGCAATATCGACAGCGCCGATCAAATCCGGGCTCTCTGCGATGATTTCCGCGAGGCGGTCGGGCGTAATTGCCCGATCACAATCGATCAGGAAGGCGGGCGCGTTCAGCGCCTGCGTGCCCCTTTGGCGCGGGAATGGCTGCCGCCGCTGGATCATGCCAACCGGGCCGGAGAACAGGCCGAACGGGCCATGTATTTGCGCTATCGCCTGATCGCGCATGAGCTGTTCGAGCTCGGGATCGATAGCAACTGCGCACCCACGTTGGATCTGGCCCGGGCTGAGACCCATGCGTTTCTGCGCAACCGGTGTTACGGCGTAGACGTGGACACCATCGGCAACATCGGACGTGCCGTGGCGCAGGCCCATCTGGATGGCGGTGTACTGCCCGTGGTCAAACATATGCCGGGTCACGGACGTGCAACGCTGGACACTCATTTTGAGTTGCCTTTGGTCGATCTGCCTTTGGAGGAGCTGAAAGATACTGATTTCGCACCGTTTCGCGCGTTGAACGATCTGCCGATGGGCATGACCGCGCATTTGGTTTTCGGGCAGATTGACCCGCTCCCGGCGACCATCTCGACCGAAGTGATGACTGTGATCCGAAACGTTATTGGTTTTGAGGGTCTGATCATGACCGACGATATCTCGATGAAGGCGCTGAGCGGCTCGGCGGCTGAGCTTTCGCGTCGGGCGATCGAAGCCGGGTGTGATGTGGTATTGCACTGCAATGCCAGCTTGGTGGAACGCGCCGAGGTGCTTAAGTCTGCCGGTCAGATGACCGATCTTGCTCAGGCCCGCGCTGAACGGGCCTTGGCGATGCGCAAACCCCCGCAGGAACTTGACATCGAGGCCACCGAAGCGGAACTATCTGCCCTAATGGGCGGGCAGGTATATGAACGATAACCTTTTCAGCGAAGACCCGGTCTCGGTCGCCGATCGACTGGCCGCCGAGGCGTTGATCGTTGATGTCGACGGGTTCGAAGGCCCGCTGGATGTGCTGCTGACCCTGTCACGCACGCAAAAGGTCGATCTGCGGAAAATCTCGGTTCTGGCGCTGGCGCAGCAATATCTGGCCTTTGTTGAAAAGGCGCGGGCGCTGCGGATCGAGCTGGCCGCCGATTATCTGGTGATGGCCGCTTGGCTGGCCTTTCTGAAATCCCGGCTTTTGCTGCCACCGGACCCGGATGACGAAGGCCCCTCGGGCGAGGAACTAGCCGCGCATCTGGCGTTCCAGTTGGAACGCTTGCAAGCCATGCGAGATGCTGCTGCACGTCTGATGGCACGAGACCAATTGGGGCGTGATTTCTTCAAGCGCGGGCAGAGCGAGGACGTCACCCGCATCCGCACGGTGACCTATTCCGCGACGCTGCTGGACCTGATGCAGGGTTATGCCCGTATCCGCACACGGGACGAGTTCCGGCCCTTTGTAATGGACCGTGATGCCGTGTTTACCATGGAACAAGCATTGGAACGGATGCGCCCGCTGATCGGGTTCGCCGGGGCTTGGACCGATATGGAGACCTACCTGCCGGAGGGGTGGGAGGCTGATCCAGTTCGCAGACGCTCGGCCACAGCCGCAACCTTTGCGGCCTCTCTGGAGTTGGTGAAAGAAGGACATATGGAGATGAAGCAAAGCGAGACCTTTGCTCCGATCCAATTGCGCAAGAGGACCGAAACACGTGACTGACACACCCGAAGAGACCGGCACCCTGTTTGAAGCGCCCCCGCTGGCCGAGCAGGAACGCATGGTCGAAGCGGTGCTGTTCGCCAGCGCTGCGCCAGTGACGGTTGCCGATCTTGAGGCGCGGATGCCGCATGGCAGCGATGCGGCGCAGGCGGTTGAACTGCTTCAGAAACGGTACGAAGGGCGCGGCGTGCGCGTGGTCAAGGTGGGTGAGGCCTGGGCGATCCGCACCGCCCCTGACCTCGGATTTTTGATGCAGAAGGAAACGGTTGAAACCCGCAAGCTGAGCCGCGCTGCGATTGAGACGCTGGCCATCGTGGCCTATCACCAGCCCTGCACCCGAGCCGAGATCGAAGAGATTCGCGGGGTTTCCGTGTCGCGCGGCACCATCGATCAACTGCTGGAAATGGACTGGATTCGTCTGGGCCGTCGCCGCATGACTCCCGGCCGGCCGGTGACTTTTGTGGTGACCCCAGAGTTTCTGGATCATTTCGGGTTGGAAAACGCCCGCGATCTGCCGGGCCTCAAGGAACTGCGCGCTGCCGGGTTGCTGGAAAACCGCCCGCCACCGGGTGCAATGCCACTGGGCGAGGGGCAGGACGAGGCAGAGGACGAGGATCAAACCGAGCTGTTCGAGGAAGAGTGATCAGCTGGCCCTTTTGTTGCCGCAGATGAACGCTATCTTGAGGCATAGGAAACGGAGCTGAGCAATGAACGCCAATCGGATTATCGACATGATCGTGCGACAGGTCATGCGCCGCCTAGTGAACAAGGGGATCGACAAGGGCATCGATATGGCCAGCCGTCGAGGTGGGAATCCGGATCAGGCACCTTCGAATACGGGCGCGCCGAAGAATGCCAGTGCGCCGCGTCACGCGAAGAACCTAAGGCAAGCACATCGGGTAACGCGCCAGATGCGCCGGTTCATGAAGTTCTGAAGTCTAGCTTATCGCCTTGAAATGCTTGGACAGTTTCAGGCCTTGTCCCTGATAATTCGATGCGATGCCAGCGCCGTATAGCTGTGTGGGCATCTCAGTCATTTTCTCATAGACTAATCGACCGACGACCTGCCCATGTTCCAGCACGAAGGGCGCCTCGTGGCAGCGAACCTCAAGCACACCGCGTGATCCGGCACCGCCAGCCTCGGCATGGCCGAAACCGGGATCGAAGAAGCCTGCATAGTGCACACGGAACTCTCCGACCATGGCCAGATAGGGGGCCATCTCGGCGGCATACATCGGTGGGATATGCACTGCTTCGCGGCTGACCAAGATGTAAAAGGCACCGGGATCCAGAATGATGCGCCCATCCTTTGTGCGCACCTCTTCCCAGTATTCCTGCGGGTCGTATTCGCCGATCCGGTCCAGATCGATAACGCCCGTATGCGGCTTGGCACGATAGCCGACCAGATCAGTATCCGGCAGTTGCAGATCAACCGAGAAACCCAGCCCATCTTGGATGACAGCAGGGCCATCGACCAGCGGCGATTCAGCATGCAGATCGTTCAGTTCGGCGTCGGTTAGAACCGCCTGACCCTGACGAAATCGGATCTGGTTCAGACGCATGCCTGGGCGGACCAGGACCGAGAAGGAACGAGGGCAAATCTCGGCATAAAGTGGCCCGGTGTAACCTGCCGGAATACGGTCAAACTCGGTCCCGCCATCGGTGATGGTGCGGGTTAGCAGGTCCAGCCGCCCGGTCGAGCTTTTGGCATTGGCTACGGCGCTGGTATGGCCGGGTAGGTCCAGTGATTCCATCAACGGCACCAGATAGACGCAGCCTTTTTCTAGAACGGCCCCGTTGGTGATGTCGATTCGGTGCATCTCGAACTCGGTCAGACGGTCAGCGACGGATCGGGTTTCACCAGCTAAAAAGGATGCGCGAACCCGGTAAGCCACTGTTCCCAAACGTAGATCAAGGCTGGCTGGCTGAACCTGAGCAGGGATGACATCCGGTGTGGCGATGATCTCACCGCGCACGATCATTTCTTCGATCTGCTGGTTTGGGCATACACCTGTCATTCCGATCCCCCCTGATGCCAGAGCGGGATCTGGCCAATGTGCCACAAACGTCGGTGTGATATGGTCGGGCTAGCAGGACTCGAACCTGCGACCTTCCGTCCCCCAGACGGACGCGCTACCAGGCTGCGCCATAGCCCGACGTTGGAGTGTTCATAGAGAAATTCCCGGCAGGGGCAAGAGGAAAACAATGCCTTTTTCCTATCCCGCCGTCTTAGCTTCGACCCGGTCCAGCCAGTTGCGCAGGTCCCGTGCGATGGGGGCGATTTTGTTCAGAAGATCGGCGTCAAACTCAGTACGATTCCAGACCAATGACGTCAGGCCACCTGTAAGAGGTGCCGTATCGAGCACTGGTTCTTGCGGCTCGGGAGCGGGCAGCGGTTCTGCGGGTGCGTCCTCAGAAGGCGCAGCAGGCGCATCGAGATCCATATCGATTTGTTCAGAAGCAGGCGCAGCTGAGAAGGGGACGACAGTGTCGTCAGAACTTTGGGGTTCATCCACGCGTGTTTCGTCCAGCCCATGGGACAGCCCAATGACATGGGCAACGCCGCGTTCGCGCAAAATCCGCTGAACACCTTTGATCGTCACACCATCTTCATGCAGCAGTTTCTTGATGCCGCCCAGCAGCAGCATATCGTTCGGGCGATAATATCGCCGCCCTCCGGCGCGTTTGACTGGTTTGACCTGAGTAAACCGACTTTCCCAGAATCGCAGAACATGGGCCTGTACACCGAGCCAATCCGCAACTTCAGAGATCGTGCGAAATGCGTCGGGGGATTTGCTCATGTCCGCAGAGCTCCGGCGTTATTTGCGATTCCCGGCGGCGACGCGATCCTTCATCAGATGCGACGGGCGGAAGGTCAGAACGCGGCGGGGTTGAATAGGAACCTCTTCGCCGGTTTTAGGGTTGCGACCGATACGGGCGGTTTTGTCCCGAACGCTGAAGGTGCCAAAAGACGAAATCTTGACCTGTTCGCCACGCACAAGCGCATCGGACATGTGGTTCAGAACGCTTTCGACCAGCTGCGCGCTTTCATTGCGTGACAAGCCAACCTCGCGAAAGACGGCCTCGCTCAGATCCATTCGGGTCAGTGTTTTGTCGCCCATGTTTTTTCCCCTGTTGCTACCAAACCATAGGGTCAGGGCAAATTCACTGTCAATATCAATGAATTGCGTGCGGCTGTGTAAGCTGGAATGCGCTTGTTACCAGCGCAAAAGGACCGATCCCCAGGCCAAACCGCCACCGATCGCCTCGGTCACCAGCAAATCGCCCGGTTTGAACTGCCCACGCTGCTTGGCCACGGACATGGCCAAGGGAATCGAGGCCGCCGAAGTGTTGCCGTGATCCTGTAGGGTGACAACAACGTGATCCATCGGCACCCCCAGTTTCTTTGCGGTGCCCTGAATGATGCGGATATTGGCCTGATGCGGTACGATCCAGTCCACATCTTCGTGTTTCAGCCCAACTTTTTCCAAACAGGTTTCGGCGGTTGAGGTCAAACGCTCAACCGCTTGTCGGAACAATTGGTTGCCCTTCATTCGCAGATAGCCAGTGGTCTGGGTCGACACCCCACCATCGACATATAGCAGATCCTTGTAGCGCCCGTCCGAGTTCAGATCGGTGGCCAGAATCCCGCGATCGTCGGAGGTGCCATTGCCGTCCTGCCGTTCCAGAATCAACGCGCCTGCGCCGTCTCCGAACAGCACACAGGTCGATCGGTCCGACCAGTCCATGATTCGAGAGAATGTCTCGGCCCCGATCACCAGAACCCGTTTTGCCTGGTCCGACAGGATCAGCGCATTGGCATTGGTCATCGCATAGACGAACCCTGCACACACCGCCTGTACGTCAAATGCAAACCCTCTCGTCATGCCGAGGCGAGACTGCACCATCGTTGCGGCAGATGGAAAGGTCAGATCCGCGGTTGAGGTTGCAAGCACGATGGCATCGATATCATCAACAGACAGCCCCGCATCGGCCAAGGCGGCCTCGGCGGCTTTGGTGGCCATATCCGAGGTCGTTTCCCCTTCGGCAGCAAAGTGGCGGCGTTCGATACCGGAGCGCGTCCGGATCCATTCGTCAGACGTATCCAGAGTTCGTTCGAACTCGGAATTCGGGACGATACGTTCGGGCAAATAATGCCCCACACCTACAACGACTGAACGGCCTGCCATGCTTGGGTACTGCCTTCTTTGTTATTTTTCCGCCTGCGGCGCGGCATGCGCGGCATCTTGTGCAAGCTGGGCTGTTGATGCAACCCGTGCTGCCAATTTTTCGGCAAATCCAGACTCGGCCAGCGTAAAGGCCAGTTTGATGGCCGAAGAAACACCGGTTGCGTCCGCACCGCCATGCGATTTCACGACGGTGCCATTGAGGCCAAGGAACACCCCGCCGTTGACGCGGCGCGGATCGATGCGTTTTTTCAGACGCTGCAACGAAGTTATGGCCAGGATTGATGCCAGCCGTGAGAGCGGCGAGTATTTGAATGCCTGACGCAGTAGGTCGCCGATCAGGCTGGCGGTACCTTCACCGGTTTTGATGGCGACATTGCCGGTAAAACCGTCTGTTATGATCACATCTGCCTTATCGCCGGGAATATCGCTGCCTTCGACAAAGCCCACAAAATCGAAGTTTGCGGGATCGGCAAAATCGGCGATCAGGGAATGCGCCTCTTTCAACTCGGCCCGGCCTTTGTGTTCCTCGGTTCCGACGTTCAGCAGGCCGATCCGGGGGCGATTCAGCGCCATACCATTGCGGGCGTAAGAGGCCCCCATCAGCGCATATTGCAGCAGGTCCTTGGCATCGGCCCGGACATCGGCGCCCACATCCAGCATCACGTTGAAGCCCTGGGGATTGCGCGAAGGCCACAGGATCGCAATCGCCGGACGGTTTACCCCCGGCAGTTTGCGCAGGCGCATCATCGACAGCGCCATCAGGGCACCGGTGTTGCCGCACGAAACCGCCCCGTGTGCTTCGCCCTGGCGCACGGCTTCCAGTGTCGACCACATCGATGTCTGTTTGCCGTTGCGAACAACCTGGCTGGGCTTATCTTCCATTGTGACCACGTCGGGGCAATCACGAAAATCGACGCGCCCATCCAGGACGCGCCGTTTCGCTACGAGCTTGCGTAGCGTGTCTTCGGGACCATGCAGCAGAAACCCGATATTGGGGTTCTTCTTTGCTGATCGCGCAAGGCCTGCAACAACAACTGCGGGACCTGCGTCCCCCCCCATAGCGTCAACCGAGATGGTGATCCGTTCGGCGTGCGTGGGCTGTTCAGTCATTCCCGGGCCAGCGTTCAATCAGGCTTAGGCCGCGTCTTCGTCCAGGTCGATTTCGTCGGCCTGTGCGATCACCTCACGGTCATCATAATGGCCACATGCGCCACAGACGTGGTGCGGGCGACGCAGTTCGCCACAGTTCGGGCATTCGTTCGGGTTTGCAGCAACCAGAGCGTCGTGTGCGCGGCGGTTGTTGCGACGCGACTTGGAAACTTTGTTCTGTTGGACGGCCATGGTCTCAACCTTTGTCTGACTGTGGGCCAGCAGATTCGCTGCCGACCGGGTTTCATATTTCGTTTTATCGTGGTTTGACGCGCGTTTAGGGTACATGCCCCACGTTGTCCAACCTAAAATCCGATGAGCGCGCGAAAATACTGCGATTCTCGTCATGATCAAGCGATTTTTCTGACCGCCTGCTATGACAGGAAATCAAGGCTCTGTCACTCGTCTTTTTTCAGTGCATCCCGCAGTTCGGCCAACCCAGCAAAGGGTTTGGCATCTTCATCTGTCATCGCCTGTTTGCCGGGTTCTGTATAGCCAGCCTGACCCATCTGGGCCCCGTCCTTTCGAGGGTATTGAGGCAGGGCCAGAGATAGTGCTTCGATCATCACGATCTCGGGGTCGATCTCGGCCCCAAGCGGCTCAATCTCGTCGCCTTCCGGGATTTCGTATTCCGGTTCGTCCGGATCGGACCAATCGGCCACATACAGGCGTGAAACAGGCAGATCGATCCGGGTTGTCACTGGTTCCAGCGTCACGACGCAGGGCTGAATCACCGTTGCACCCAATGTGCCGGTCAGGACCCAGTCGCGCTTGCCATCGGCGCGCACTTGCCCTGCAAAGCTAAGTTTGCGCAGCCCAAGCAGGCCCAAATCCTGTTTGATAGCCTCCAGCGCGTCCTTTTCCGGGCGTAGCTCAAACGAGGTTGCGGTGTTCTGGGGCAGGTCGGCCACCCGCAGGGATGTAACGTTGCCCATGTCCTGAGCCTTTCTATGTGTTGAACCGTGGCTGCGGTTTCTGTAATCGGATAGAAGCCGCAAGAGGCCAAGGCAAGAGGGTGAGCAAGTTGATGGTTGGAAATAGGTCGAAAACGGCGTTGCGAACAGTTGCATTCCTTGCCTGCCTTACTGCGATTACCGCCTGTACGCCGATTTTCAGGAATCACGGTTATGTGCCGCCTGCGGATGAACTGGCCGAAATCAAGGTCGGGACCGACACGCGCGACAGTGTGACCGAGGCCATCGGCGCCCCCGGCATATCCGGGGTCGTGAACGATTCTGGCTTCTATTATGTGCGCTCGCGCGTGCGCCACTACGGTCCCAAACGGCCCGAGGTCGTTTCGCGAGAGCTGGTCGCGATCAGCTTTGATCAGCGCGGCGTGGTCCGGAATATCGAAAGATTCGGGCTTGAAGACGGGCTTGTGATTCCGCTGGAACGCCGTGTGACCGAATCCAGCGTCAGCGACACAGGCTTCCTGCGTCAGCTGCTTGGCAATATCGGCAACTTCAACCCGGCGAACATTCCGGGTGCGTCCGAATAATATCGCTGACCGTCTTGTCTGCTTCACATGACGGTCACATCTTCTGTGGTAACGGGAGCGTAGTTCAGAAATCCGGTCCGCAAGCGCGGAGGAAGCGACGATGACCAATGCCGTCTTGTTAAGCAAGGGACGCTATCAAGCGCGACTGGCGCAAAGTGCCAATGATCTGAAAGCAGCGCAGCGACTTAGAACCCTGGCCTTTGAAACGGATCGGATCGATACGGACGCGTTTGATGCCGCCTGCGCCCATGTTCTGGTCGAGGATTTGCGGGCCGATGGGCAGTTGGTTTGCTGTTTTAGGATGCTGACTATGGCAAATGGTGCGGATATCGGGCGCAGCTATTCTGCCCAGTTCTATGATCTCTCCAGCCTCGAAGATTTCGATGGCCGCATGGTCGAGATGGGGCGGTTCTGTATCCATCCGGACTGGACCGATCCGGATATTCTGCGCGCCGCGTGGGGTGCCATGACCGCCTTTGTTGACCAGAATCAGGTCGAGATGCTGTTTGGCTGTTCCTCATTCGCTGGAACCGAGACGGCGCATTATCTCGATGCGTTTGCGATGCTGAAGCATCGCCATCTGGCCCCGAAACGCTGGTTGCCGCGGGTCAAGGCGCCGGATGTCTTCCGCTTTGCAGCCCGTCTGCGGCGTAGGCCCGATGCAAAAAAGGCGATGCTGCGGATGCCGCCCTTGTTGCGCACCTACCTGATGATGGGTGGCTGGGTCAGCGATCATGCGGTGGTCGACCGGCATATGAACACGCTGCATGTGTTCACCGGGCTGGAAATTGGGGCGATTCCTCCGGCGCGGAAACGTCTTCTGCGGGCGGTGGCCGGTTAGGTCGCGTATTTCCGAAAAGGTGAAGCCGGGGCGTTGACGCCTTGTGCCTGCCGGTTTAGCTGGCGGGCATGGCGAGAATTCCTTTGTTGCAGATGTCTGACATTTCCCTGACCTTCGGGGGTGATCCGGTATTTTCCGAGCTTGATCTGGTGGTTCAGCCCGGCGACCGCGTCGCGCTTGTGGGGCGGAACGGGTCGGGCAAATCCACATTGATGAAAGTGATGGCCGGTCTGGTTGAGGCGGATCAGGGCGAGATCATCGTGCCCCCAGGCAAATCCGTCGGATATATGGAACAGGACCCCGGAATGGAGGGGTTTGCCACGCTGGGCGATTATGCCTGCAGCGGGTTGGAGCCTGGCGAGCTGTACAAGGTGGTACGCGCGGGCGAGGGGCTGAAGTTCGATCCCGAACGGGCGGTCGAAACCGCCTCGGGCGGGGAACGGCGGCGGGCAGCTTTGGCCAAGCTGATGGCCGAAGCTCCGGATTTGATGCTGTTGGACGAGCCGACCAACCATCTGGATATCGAGGCGATTGCCTGGCTGGAACGCGAATTGGGGTCAACTCGTGCAGCTTTTGTGCTGATCTCGCATGACCGCGCGTTTTTGCGCGCTTTGACCAAGGCGACACTATGGATCGATCGCGGTGCCGTGCGGCGACAGGAGCAGGGTTTTGAGGCGTTTGAAGCCTGGCGCGACAAGATCTGGGAAGAAGAGGATCAGCAGCGCCACAAGCTGAACCGTTTGATCAAATCCGAGGCCAAATGGGCCGTCGAAGGGATCAGCGCTCGGCGTAAGCGCAATCAGGGCCGAGTGCGGGCACTGCAGGCCTTGCGGGCCGAGAAGGCAGCGCAGATCAAGCGCCAGGGCTCTGCTGCGATGACGCTTGAGGCTGGGCCAAAATCCGGCCGAAAGGTGATTGAAGCCAAGGGGTTGGCCAAATCCTTTGGCACTCAGCAGATTGTGCGGAACTTTGATCTGCTGGTGCAACGCGGCGACCGCGTCGCGTTTGTGGGCCCCAACGGTGTGGGCAAGACCACCCTGCTGAAAATGCTATTGGGGCAGGAACCAACGGATGAGGGCTCTGTCGCCTTGGGCACCAATCTTGAGGTGGCCGTATTCGACCAAGCCCGCGCGCAATTGGACCCGGAGATGACCTTGTGGGACAGCCTGACCGGCGATCCCGAAATGCGGGTCTCTGGCAAGGCCGATCAGGTGATGGTGGGCGGGCAGCCCAAACATGTGGTGGGGTACCTGAAGGAATTCCTGTTCGACGAACAACAGGCCCGCGCCGCCGTTAAATCTCTGTCCGGGGGCGAGAAAGCGCGGTTGCTGCTGGCCAAACTAATGGCCAAATCCTCGAACCTTTTGGTGTTGGACGAACCAACCAACGATCTGGACGTGGAAACACTGGATTTGCTGCAGGAGCTGCTGGACGAGTATGACGGCACTGTTCTGCTGGTCAGCCACGACCGGGATTTTCTGGATCGCGTCGCGACGACAACCATTGCCATGGAAGGCGACGGGCGGGCCACGGTTTATGCCGGGGGATGGTCAGACTACATCGCGCAGCGTGGCGACGTGCCTGGGAAAAAGGATGAAAAAGCAAAAGCTTCAAAGCCAAAGGTAAAGCAAAAGGCAAAGCCGAAAACAGGCCTGTCATTCTCAGAAAAACACCGGCTTGAGAAACTGCCAGCCGAGATTGCACGGCTTGAGGCCGAGATTGCCAAGCTGGAAGAATTGATGGCCGATCCCGAACTGTTCACCCGCGAGCCGGTCAAGTTTCAGAAAGCAACCGACGCTCTGGTCGAACGGCAGGATAAGCTGGCCTCGGCTGAGGAAGAGTGGCTTACGCTGGAAGAGAAAGCCGAGGCGGGTTAGTCGCTCAACGCACGCATTTACCCTGTTCGCGCGCAGCCCGAGGCTCTGTGCCCTCGGGCTTTCTCTGGTGTCTGTTTAACCAATCCGCGTCATCTCGTTCAGGACGAAATCAGCAACACTGCCCTCAGTCGCCTCCATATAGGCGGAGAGGTGCGGAGCATTCATGTGCGTCTGCCATAGCTCGCGAGATTCCCAGTTTTCGTAAAAGACAAAGAAACCGGGATTGGTTTTGTCGATATGCAGGTCGTATTGCTTGCAACCCTCTTCACCACGCGTGATCGGGATCAGCTTTTCCAACTCGGTGCGCACAAGATCTTCCTTGCCGGGATGGGCGGTGATCTGGGCGAGAATAGTCAAGGCCATGGTGTATCCTATGGGTGATTGTTGCGATGACCACGGATATGTGACATACACGTCAACTGCGCAAGAACGTACAATATGTGCAGGTAGGCACAGTTTGTATACTGTAAGAACAAAAGGCCAAATATGAATCGGTTCGAAAGATATGATTGCAGCGGCGGTTGCCCGGTTGAGGCGGGGCTGGAACAAATCTCGGGCAAATGGAAGGGCTTGGTGATCTATCATCTGTTGGGCGGAACCATGCGATTTAGTGCGTTATCACGCGCTTTGGGAACCGTGACCCAGCGCAGCCTGACCAAACAACTGCGTGAGTTGGAGGCTGATGGAATCGTGCATCGCGAAGTCTATCCGGAGGTACCGCCCAAGGTCGAATACAGCCTTACACCCAAGGGGCAAGCATTGGGTCCTGTGATTGAGGCACTCGCCGATTGGGGACAAAACCGCGTCTTGATATGAGCATTGTCAGAGAGGGCGTGCAGGGTTTCCGACTACGGTTTCACCGGCGGCCACATCCTTTGTGACCACAGCACCCGCGCCGACGATGGCGTTATCGCCGATTGTAACTCCAGGCAGGATAAGGGCGCTGCCGCCGACCCAGACGTTGCTACCGATTGTCACCGGCAACGCGATTTCCAGCCCACGGGCACGCTCTGCCGGGTCTTTGGCGTGTTGCGCGCAATAGATTTGCGCCTGAGGCCCGAACATCGTGTCATCGCCGATCTGCACCCGTGCTGTATCCAGAACCACGCAGCCTGCATTGAAATAGACCCGTTTGCCCAGGTGGATATTGAGGCCATAGGCGCAGTGAAACGGTGCCTCGACATAGCAACCGGAACCCGGATCACCCAGCAGTGCATGCAGCGCCGGGTCCATGTTGCCGCGTGTATCAGGATCGCAAGAGTTATGCGCATGAACCGCGCGCCGTGCAGTGGCGCGCAGCGCGTCAAGCTCGGGGTCGAGGCAGCAATACCACGCACCAGCCTGCATTTTCTCGCGTTCGGTCATGGGGCAGACTTACCGCATCCGCAGCGCCCCGTCGATGCGAATGACCTCTCCGTTCAGATACCCCATCTCGACGATGAAACCGGCCAGTCGGGCGTATTCCTTTGGATCGCCCAGACGGGCTGGGTTGGGCACGTCAGCGGCCAGTTGTTGCTGCACTTCTTCGGGCAGGCCCGCCAGCATCGGCGTCATGAAAATACCCGGCGCGATGGCCATGACGCGGATACCAGTCGAGGCCAGATCGCGCGCCATCGGCAGGGTCATCCCGACCACACCGCCCTTGGACGCGGCGTAGGCCGCCTGACCCTTTTGCCCGTCAAAGGCCGCAATCGACGCTGTGTTGATGATCACGCCGCGCGCGCCATCCGGTTCGGGCTCGTTTCTGGCCATCTCGGCAGCGGCAAGGCGCGAGACGTTGAATGTGCCGACCAGATTGATGTCGATGGTACGCTGGAAGGCGTCCAGCGGATGCGGACCGTCCCGGCCCACTGTTTTGATGCCATCGGCGATGCCCGCGCAATTCACCGCAGCATTTATCCGACCCATTTTTTCCATTGCGGTGGCGATAGCTGCCGAGACCGAGCTTTCCTCGGTCACATTAGTCAGTGCAAAATGGCCTCCGATCTCGCGGGCGACCTGTGCGCCGCGATCCTGATCCCGGTCCAGAATAGTGACCTGTGCGCCTTGATCACCAAAATGGCGAGCGGTTGCTTCTCCCAGCCCCGAGGCGCCCCCGGTGACGATGGCAGCGGTGTTTGACAGGTTCATGGCGGCCCTCCAATATTTCTGAACATTTGTTCAATAACGGGGTGAGTCGGGATCTGTCCAGACAATTGACTCTGCCTCTCTGAACTATGGTGTCGGGTGACCCTGCGTTAAGAAATCTTCAGCTCGCGCTCATGCGGCTTTTACGGACCACCACCATTTGCTGATCGAATAACCTGACATCTTCGGGTGTTTCTAGGTCAGGAGGATCTGAAAATGTTAACGAGTACCAAAGGTAAACTGGGCGCATTTGCAATTGCGCCATTTGTTGGAATTCTGATGGCAGGCAGCGCGGCTGCCGCAACAGAAGTCTGTAACTGGAAAACCGCCCGCACGGCGGCGAATAACGGAGATTACGCCGGACTCTGCGCTTGTTCGCAGGTCACGCCGAGTTTTTTGAAGCAACTGCAAAGGCGCGCGGATTTTGAGACGACCTTGCAGAATACCGGCGCTATGTGCCCGGGTCTTGCAGCCTTGTTGACGGATTTGCCAACGGCGTCGATCTCTGACCCGGCCAGCAATCGCGGAGAAGACCGCAGTTCGGATGGTCCATCACAAGGCGCACCGAGTGCGGGTGAAAACGGTGATGGTGGTGATTCCGGTGGCGGAGGCCAAGGGCCGGGTAATGGCGGCGGAGACGATCCTGGCAATGGCGGTGGAGATGGCCCCGGAGACGGGGGCGGCGATCCCGGCAACGGTGGCGGTGACGGTCCAGGTGATGGCGGAGGCGATCCCGGCAATGGCGGCGGTGACGGTCCTGGCGATGGTGGCGGCGGCCCCGGTGATGGCGGTGGTGATAACCCCGGTGACGGGGGCGGTGAAGGCCCCGGCAAAGGGGGTGATGGCCCTGGTAAGGGTGGCGGCAAAGGCGGCGACGGTCCCGGTAAGGGCGGCGGCAAAGGTGGCGGCAAAGGCGGCGACGGTCCCGGTAAGGGCGGCGGCAAAGGTGGCGGCAAAGGAAAGCGCTAAACCATCTTGCTTCGCAATGGCACAAGAAAAAACGGCCACCATCTGGTGGCCGTTTGTCTTCATGATCTAAACGGTGTCAGTTTAGCCCAGTTTCACCAGAGCATGCCGTTTCTTGCCCGCGCTCAGCTTGATTGGCGAAGACAGGGCGCCAGCATCTATCATCAGTCCTGCATCGGTTAGTGGCGCATCGTCCAGCTTGGCACCACTTTCGGCAATCAGGCGCTTGGCTTCCTTGCCGGATTTGGCGAGGCCTGCTCGAACAAAAAGTTGAACAATGGAAACCCCTTGTGCTGCTTCGTCGAGTGTTAAAGTCACCGTCGGTAAAACGCTAACCGTAGGTTGTCCCACTATTGGCTGCGCTGTGATACTGTTTGGTTCGACTTTGAAGTTGAAGATGTGCCCCGCCGCGTTCGCCGCTGCAGCGGCGGCCTCTTGGCCGTGGCAAAGTGATGTCACTTCATTCGCCAAAAGGACCTTCGCTTCGTTGATTTCGGAGCCATTTAGCTTGCCAAGCCTGTTACATTCGTCGACCGGTAGTTCCGTGAAGATTTTCAGGAAACGGCCTACATCGGCGTCGGTGGTGTTGCGCCAGAACTGCCAAAAATCAAAAACGCTCAGCATATCGCTGTTCAGCCAGACGGCACCGCCCTGCGATTTGCCCATCTTACGCCCGTCGCTTGTGGTCAGCAAGGGCGTGGTCAAACCATAAATCTCATGATCCAGCACCCGGCGGGTCAGGTCGATACCGTTGACGATGTTGCCCCACTGGTCCGAACCGCCCATCTGCAGAACGCAGTTATAACGGCAGTTCAGTTCGAGGAAGTCGTAGGCCTGCAGGATCATGTAGTTGAATTCGAGGAAGGACAGCGATTGCTCGCGGTCCAGCCGGGATTTCACCGATTCAAAGCTCAGCATCCGGTTGACCGAGAAATGCCGCCCGATATCGCGCAGGAAATCGAGGTAATTCAGGCTGTCCAGCCATTCGGCGTTATTCAGCATCAGCGCGCCGGTCTCGCTGTCATCGTAAGACAGGTATTTCGAGAACACCTGTTTCATGCCTGCGATATTCGCGTCGATCTGTTCGGGACCAAGCAGCGGGCGTTCATCCGACCGGAACGAGGGGTCGCCAACCTTTGTGGTGCCACCGCCCATCAGAGTGATGGGCTTGTGCCCGGTCTTTTGCAGCCAACGCAGCACCATGATGTTCATCAGGTGACCCACATGCAGCGACTGTGCTGTAGCATCATAGCCGATGTAAGCCGTCTGCACCCCAGAGATCAGCGCGTCGTCAAGGCCCTGATAATCGGTGCAGTCAGCCAGAAAGCCGCGCTCGATCATCGTGGCGATGAAATCCGATTTGGGGTGGTAGGTCATGCTTTGCCCTTTGGGTTTATGTTGCGGGGCACTGTATAGGCGGCAGATGGGGTAAGGGAAAGGCACCAATTCGCAAGAAATGGCGGCCTATTGAGTGGGTGCCATGCCTTTGGCCGGGGTGGTGGGCAGTGTGAATGCATAGAGCATTGCGCAGACGTTCAAAATGGCCAATGCGATGATAGGCGTTACCGGGTCGTGCAGGTGTGCCACCGCTCCGAGGCCTGCCGCAAAGGCGATCCCGAACAGGCCCGCCGTCACATCGCCCAACGCTACCAGATAGGGGCGCTCTTTCTCGCCGGTCATTTCGATCAGATACAGGTAGCGGCCATAGATCACGCCGTTGCCACCCAGCGACAAAAGCAGAATGACAAAGGCGTAGATCCAGACATTGGACGCATAGCCCATCATCGTGAACCCAAGCGCTGCGATAGCCGAGATTGCCGATGTCAGGCAGCCCAGCCACATCACATGTTTGACCGAAACGCGACCACTTAGCCAACCCCAGAGAAGCGAGCCGATGACCACACCTGCGCTGGCTCCGATCACGAAATAGCTGAGCGAGTGTTTGGTGCCGATATGGTAGGTTGCGGCGTGGATCGTGTAAAATGGCATGGCCAGTTCGACCGAGACGAACAGCAGCCGCGCGATCAGGAATTTGCGATACCAGGGCATGGCCATTCCGGTTTCAAAACCGGTTGCCAGTTCTTTCAGCGGCTTTGGCTTTTTTACCGGTTTTGGCGGACGTTTGATTTCATCCTCAAACAGCTGCACACCGGCAAAGCTGATCCCGGCTGCAAACATAGCAATCACGCCGCACCACATGACCACGATATGCCGTTGCATCGGCTGGTCTGAGGACAACAGATCCTTGGTCGCCCACACCACGATGATCGCCAGCACACCCGATATGGTCGCCTGGGCAAAGACCATTCGGTTGCGTTTCGCCTCGGGGACCGAGGTGCCATAAATCTGGCTCGTCCCAAGGCTGGTGATGCCTTGACACAGGCCCATGATGATCGCCGTCAGCAGGAACAATATAATGACCATGGTTTGCGGCAGGTTGGTCGCAAACAGCGCAACGAGGGCCAGGATCGCTCCGGTCAGCAGGTTCGGGATATAGACGGCAACCTTTGCACGGGTAATGCGGTTGATCAGCGGCGAAACAAAGATTTCAGCGATCAACCGTGCGCCGGTGACGAACGGCAACAGCAGCCCCGCAACAAAGGCGGGCGCCCCCAAAGCCAGGTACAGAAAGGGCAGAACAAGGCGCGGGTTCACCAACTGACCGCCAATCGTGGACAAAGACCCGGACCAGAAAATCAGTTGATAATTGCGGCTTTCAACCGCGTGTACGTCCTTTGGTGCCTGTTTTTGCGCCATGTTTGTTTGCAAAGCCGGTGTCATGCGAAGACATAATGCTGGCATGAGAATGAAATTTGCTCAACCTCCGCGCCAGTTCAGGGTGTTGAACTCAGGTCGCGCAGGGCGAAAAACGCTGTCAGCACGGGTATTCACCTTGCCTTGGGTTTCGAAAAGCGGGCAGTGTCGCTGCAGCATCTAACCCTTGGGCAGGAGAGCAGCAGGTGCGCCGAACCATAAGTACAAACGAACCGATCCGTGCGCTGGGTGCGATGTCGGGCACCTCGCTGGACGGGGTGGATACGGCGGTCGTCGAAACGGATGGTCACAGGATCTTTAGGTTCGGTGAAAGCGGCTATCGTCCTTATTCCGAGGCGGAGCGTGCGGTGTTACGGGCCGCATTGGGCAAGTGGCATGGCCCCGAGGTTGATGCAGCGGCTGAACTGGTGACAGTGGCCCATGCCGAGGCGCTGTCTGAGTTCGATGAAATTGATCTGATCGGCGTTCATGGCCAGACCCTTGCACATGAACCACGCGGGCGTGGCACGCTTCAGGTGGGCGATGGGCTTGGCTTGGCGCAGGCGCTGGGTGTCCCCGTGGTCTGGGACTTCCGCAGCGATGATGTGTCAATGGGGGGTGAGGGGGCGCCACTTGCCCCATTCTATCACTTTGCCTGTGCCAAATGGATCGGCGCGGATGCGCCCCTGTGTTTCCTTAACTTGGGCGGTGTGGGCAATCTGACCTATGTCGACCCCAACTTCGACGGTCCAGAGATGCCGGGCGCATTGCTGGCCTTTGATACCGGGCCTGCCAATGCACCTGTCGATGATCTGGTGCAGGCTAGACTTGGCCTGCCGATGGACCGAGACGGGGCACTGGCACGAGAGGGTACTGTTGAAAATGGCGCGCTGGAGCTGTTTCTGGACGAGCCGTTCTTTAGCAAAATGCCGCCGAAATCACTGGACCGGAATGATTTTGCCGAGATGATCGGGCTTGTTCAAGAACTCAGCGACGCTGACGCAGTAGCAACCCTGACAGGGATGTGCGCCGCTGGGGTGGTGCAGGGGATGGATCATTGCCCCAAGCCTCCGACACGGCTGCTGGTCACCGGGGGTGGGCGGCACAATCCGGTCTTGATGGAGATGTTGCGGGTGGCGCTGGATTGTCCGGTCGAACCGGTCGAAGCGGTGGGTTTGGATGGCGATATGTTAGAGGCGCAGGCCTTCGCCTACCTTGCCGTGCGGGTGGCTCGCGGTTTGCCGACCTCATGCCCGGGAACGACGGGGGTTCCGGTTTTGGTGGGCGGTGGCGTTGTCAGCACGGTCTCGGCCCGAAGCACGGGTTGAGGCACGATCGGAAAGCAGTTCAAAAATACAACTCATTGTGCGACGGTTGGGTGGGACCCATGCAATGAAGGTAAGCTAGAATGGCCACAAAAGCCGAGCTTGAAGCCGAACTGGATACACTGCGAAAACGCAATGCCGAGTTGGAGGCCAAAACCGGATCAGACCCAGACCCCGAAGATCAAAGCGAACCGGTTAAAACATCGGATGAAATCCGAAAACTACTGACCGATCACGGGATCGATCTGAGCAAGGCGCAATCGCTGGGCGAGGACGTGGTCGAGGAGTTCGAGCGCTTGCAGAAAGACTATCCGATCACGGCGCTCGTGATTGCCTTTTCGCTTGGCTACGTGGTTGGACGGGCACAGGGTTAGGAGTGACGCGATGAGCAGATTGAGCAGAAATCTGGTGACGATCTACCGAACCGAGCATCTGATCGCGCGTCGCCGATTGGCTGTTATGCGTCAGCAGACCATTTTGATGGTGCTGGCGGGAATATCGGCCTTGTCTGCCCTCGTTTTATTGGATGTTGCTCTGTTCCTGGCCTTGAAAGACGTGATGTCGCCCGCAGGGGCGGCTGCGGTACTGTCGTTCGGCAATCTTGCTCTGGCTGGATTGCTTGTTCTGATTGCGCGGCGATCGAATGTCGAAGACGAGGTCGCGCCGGCAGTAGAAGTTCGGGATATGGCGATAGCAGATATCGAAGATGAACTGGAGGAACTGGCGACCGAGGCGCGCGATGTTGCGCGCGCGGTCAAAGGCATCGGTGCGAATCCTCTGGGGTCACTCACTGCGGTGCTGATTCCCCTGATCAGCCTGCTGCTAAAGTCCCGCAGCAAGGACTAGGGGGCTCTGCCCCCGTCGCTGTGCGACTCCCCCGGGATATTTATGGCCAGATGAAGACTGGATCCTAGGAATTGAGGCTTTGGGCGTAGTCCTTGGTGAATTCGGTATAGCCGTTTGATGTGGATTTCAGGTGGGTCTGGGTCCAGTTATGAAACGCGGGAAGTTGGTGGAAGGGCACATTCGGAAAGGCGTGATGTTCTGCGTGATAGGGCATGTTCCAGGCCAGAAACCGGATGATCCGATTGGTGAATGTGGTGCGCGAGTTTTCCAGCATGTTGGCCACGGGCGGGCAGAGGCCGTGTTCGGCTAGCAGATAGAGGCGCAGCGCAGGCTGGCAGATCAGCACCGGTAAAATCCAGAGCCAGAACAGAATTGGCGTGAAGAACAGGCTGAATATCGCCAGCGCATAGAGCCCCAGCAGAATGCGGGCTTCGGTGTGGATCGCGCCATGTTGGCGTGCGGGCAGATAAGGGGCGTCGATCCTCCCCCTCGCATTGCGCAGCAGTGTTTTGACCATCCCGAGCCAATAGGGCCAGCCGCTGAGGTAGAGGAGCAGGCTGGTCCAATCCTCGGGGCGGGGTTTGCCTGCAAGTTCCGGGTCACTTTCGGGGTGATTTGTCCATTTGTGGTGGGCCAGATGGAAGTATCGAAACCATGTGAAGGGCAAGATGATCGGCACCGAGACCAGATGTCCGACCGCTTCATTGATCCAGCCGGATTTGAACGGGGTTTTGTGGGTGCATTCGTGGCTGAGCGTGAAGAGGAACACCAGCAGCAGCCCCTGGGGGATCAGCAAGAGCGGCCAGAGCGGGACCTGCGCCGCGATACCAGCTGAGCTCACCCCCAGCAAAGCGGCATAGAGCGCCAGGTGGCGCAGTCCGGCGCGATCAGATCTTTTTTGCAGTTGCTCTTTGGTCTGGGTCGGGATCGCTGCGATCAAGGCGCGGTGGTCCATCAGATCACGCCTTTGGAATGTCGAACCCGGGCGCGGCCAGTTCGAAGCCTTCGAACTCGAACCCCGGTGAAACGGTACAGCTGACCAAAGTGAAATCACCAGTGCTGCGCGCGGCTTGCCAATGGTCTTTGGGCACGATCAACTGAGGCGCACCTGCGGTCAGGTCGGGGGTCAACAAGTGATCTTCGGCCGGACCCTGATCCGTTTCGCTGAGGGACAGGATCAGCGGCGCACCGGAGTGGTAGAGCCAGATTTCGGTGGCGTCGACGCGGTGCCAATGGCTGCTCTCACCCGCTTGCAGCAGGAAATAGATGCAGGTGCCTGTGGCGCGGCCCGGCGTGTCGGCACGCCAGGTTTCCTTGAACCAGCCGCCTTCTGGATGGCGTTGCAGGTTCAGGTGGGTGATGATGTCGTCGGCGGTCATAGTATCCTCGGCGTTTCTGGGGATTATGCACGGGCGGGCGCGATCTGCTATGGCAATTGTCGGCGCAGCTCATATGTTTGCGACATGACCCTGATGATCCCGTTTGATAACAGTTACGCCCGTTTACCTGATGCGTTTTTTGCCCGACAGGCGCCAGTACCTGTACGGGCGCCAAAGCTGATCGCGTTCAACGAAGATCTGGCGCGGCTGCTGCAGATTTCGCCCGGCGAAGCGCAAGAAATGGCCGAAGTCTTTGGTGGGAATGCGCTGCCAAATGGGGCAGAGCCGCTGGCGCAGCTTTATTCCGGGCATCAGTTTGGCACTTATAACCCGCAATTGGGTGACGGGCGCGCGGTTTTGCTGGGCGAGACCGTTGGCGCAGATGGCGTGCGGCGAGATATCCAACTCAAGGGTTCAGGCCCTACGCCCTTTTCACGGCAGGGGGACGGGCGCGCCTGGTTGGGGCCGGTTTTGCGTGAATATGTGGTGTCCGAGGCGATGCATGCGCTGGGCGTGCCAACCACCCGGGCACTGGTGGCCGTGGAAACAGGTGAGCCTGTCTATCGCGAAGCGGCAATGCCAGGTGCGGTATTGACCCGCGTGGCCCGCAGCCATCTGCGGGTGGGCACGTTTCAGGTGTTTGCGGCGCGCGGGCAGTTGGAAAACCTGCGACGGCTGACCGACTATGCCATCGAACGCCACTACCCGCAGACGGATGGGCCAATGGGCCTGTTGCGCGGGGTGCGCGATGCGCAGGCGCGGCTGATTGCGCATTGGATGAGCGTTGGGTTTATTCACGGGGTGATGAACACCGACAATTCCTCGATAGCCGGTGAGACCATTGATTATGGCCCTTGCGCCTTCATGGACAGCTATCACCCCAATACCGTCTATAGCTCGATTGACCGGATGGGGCGCTATGCCTATTCCAACCAACCGGATATCGCCGTGTGGAACTTGGCGCAGCTGGCGACCGCTCTGATCCAGCAGATGGAAGATAAAGAGGCCGCCGTGGAAGAGGCGACCGAGATTGTGCATGCGATGCCTGATCTGTTGCAGGAGCAATGGCTGACGCGGTTCCGGGCTAAGATCGGCCTGACGCGCGCGGAAGAGGGAGATCAGGATCTGATCTCGGACCTGTTGAAGCGCATGGCTGAAAATCAGGCGGATTTCACCAACACGTTCCGTGCTTTGGCAGGCGATGCTGCGCGGGACCAGTTCACCGACCCGAGCGCCTTTGACGGCTGGGCGGACGGTTGGACCGAGCGCCTGGATAGGGAAGACGATCCACAAGTGGTGATGATCGCCGCGAACCCCGCTTTCATTCCGCGCAATCATCGCGTCGAGCAGATGATCGAGGCCGCTGTAAAGGGCGATTATACCCCGTTCCATCGACTGAACGCGGTTCTGGCACAGCCTTATGAGGATCAGCCCGAGGCGGCAGACCTGATGCGGCCACCGACATCCAGTGAGGTGGTGCAGGCAACGTTCTGCGGGACATGAGCAGCGCGGGGTTGTCTCGCGTCTAGCTTTGTCGCTACATAAAATCACCGTTGGCACAACCGTTTAGACTGCGACTATGACTTCAGCCCAGACCTTGCGTCTTGCCAGTTACAATATTCAGAAATGCGTCGGGCTGGATTTCCGACGTCAGCCGCAGCGGATCATGCAGGTCCTTGACGGGATGCAAGCGGATATCGTTGTACTGCAGGAGGCCGACAAACGCCTGCCACCGCGCCCTGCCGCTTTACCCCATTTCATGCTGGATGAAGCGGGCTGGCAGATCGTTGATCTGGGCGGGGCGGGCAGCCTGGGCTGGCATGGCAATGCGGTCATCTGGCGGGGCGACCAGATCTCGGTTCGCACAACAGGTCATCATGATTTGCCGGGGTTCGAGCCGCGCGGTGCAGTTCGGGTCGAATTCGACACACAAATCGGGCCGCTGCGGGTAATGGGGGTGCATCTGGGGTTGCTGCCTGCGTCCCGGCGTCAGCAGATCACGCATATCCGACGGTGTGATGACGGGCTGGATGAAATGCCCACCGTGTGGGCCGGGGATTTTAACGAATGGTCACGCCAGCCCGTGCTGGACAAGCTGGTGCCCGAGATGCGGTTTTTGCCACCGGTTGCCAGCTTTCCCGCGGCGCAGCCGCTGGGCGCGCTGGATCGGATCGCCTTGGGGCAGGGGATCACGGCACTGGATCACGGGGCGCATCAGGACCGTCCAGCCCATATCGCCTCGGATCATTTGCCTATCTGGGCAGATTTGCAGCGCGTGGGATGATCTCGGCTTAAGGCGTCGAATCCCTGTAGCGCCGGGCGTTCAGACCGGTTATGACAGCAACCCAAGAAGCGGCTGAGGGGCATCATGTCGGATACGATTATCTCGCGTTGTGAGGCCAAGGGCCTGCGCATGACAGGCCAGCGGCGCATCATCGCGCAGGTGCTGGAACAGAGCGCCGATCATCCCGATGTGGAAGAGCTGTATGCCCGTGCCTCGGCGTTGGATTCCGGAATTTCGATCGCCACGGTATACCGCACCGTCAAGCTGTTTGAAGAGGCGGGGATTCTCGAACGGCTTGAGTTCGGTGACGGGCGCGCCCGCTATGAAGATGCAGAACGTGATCACCATGATCATCTGATCGACATGCAATCGGGCGAGGTGATTGAATTTGTCGATCCCGAGATCGAGGTTCTGCAGGAAAAAATCGCTGCCAAGCTGGGCTACACACTGAAAGGCCATCGGCTGGAACTTTATGGTGTGCCGTTGGACAAAGACTGACATATCACAAAAAGCGATTGGTCGGCGCACGGGAATTCATTGAAAACTGAAGCAATTTTGCTTGCGGCGTCGCAGGCGTTTCGGTTCTGGTGACCATCGGGCCTGTTGGTTTGCGGTCCGATCCAATGGAAACGCGCATGAACAACGTAAACGGCATCTTGCTGCTTATCGGGTCGATGGCAGCTTTTGCGATCGAAGACATGTTTATCAAACACCTGTCTGCCAATGTGCCGACCGGGCAGATTCTGATTGCACTGGGCGTTGTCTGTGGTGGCAGCTTTGCCATCTTGTCTGTCGTTTCGCGCAAGCGGATATTTGATCCGGCTGCATGGGGGCTCTTGCCGCTTGCGCGCGCGGCCTCTGAAGGGCTGGGCGCAGTGTTGTTTGTGACCGCACTGTCTCTGATTGATCTGTCCACCGTGGCAGCGGTGTTTCAGGCGCTGCCCTTGGCGGTGACGATGGGGGCCGCGCTGTTTCTGGGCGAACAGGTAGGCTGGCGCCGTTGGAGCGCCATTGGCGTCGGATTCATCGGCGTTCTGATGATCATCCGCCCGGGGCTGGAGGGGTTCCAGCCCGAAACCTTGCTGGTTGTTGCAACTGTCTTTCTGATTGCCGCGCGTGATCTGATCACCCGCAGGCTGGACGTTCGGGTCGCCTCGACCGTGGTTGCGATGCAAGCCTATATCGCCGCGATCATCGCCGGTGGCGTGTTGATGCTGACCACCGGGCAAACATATGCTCCGGTGCAATCGGCTCAGGTTGTGCCATACCTGGCCGCCTTTGTGTTCAGCATGTTGGGCTATTACGGCATCGTGGCTGCAATGCGGGTGGGTGAGGCATCGGCCATGATGCCCTTCCGCTATACCCGGCTTGTGTTCTCAATGATCGCAGGCATGTTGATGTTCAACGAGCGCCCGGATGCTCTGACCCTGGCAGGCGCCACGCTGATCATCGGTTCGGGCCTTTACACCTTTGTCCGTGAGCGTCGGCTGGCGCGGCAGATGGTTCCAGCCTGATCGCTTGTTGGCGCAAACAGCAAACTGTTAGCCCTAAAGGCCAGAGAATATGGGTGTTAGCGGTAACGTGATAGGTTTACTTTTTGCTGGTTGCTGCTATGAGGCGTGCAACTGATTTCAGCCACAGGGACGGGCCTCATGAGCACCATCATCGACATCCATGCACGTGAAATTCTTGACAGCCGGGGCAACCCGACGGTTGAAGTGGACGTGATTCTGGAAGACGGCACCATGGGCCGCGCCGCCGTACCTTCGGGCGCATCGACCGGAGCTTATGAGGCGGTCGAAAAACGTGACGGCGACAAGTCCCGCTACATGGGCAAGGGCGTGCTAGAGGCTGTCGCTGCGGTGAACGGTGAAATCGCCGAGGAACTGGTTGGGTTTGACGCGACCGAGCAGGTGGCCATCGATCAGGCGATGATCGAACTGGACGGGACGGAAAACAAAGGTCGTCTGGGTGCAAACGCCATTCTCGGTGCCTCACTGGCAACCGCCAAAGCGGCGGCGGATTTCACCACGCAGCCTTTGTATCGCTATATCGGTGGCACCTCGGCGCGCGTTCTACCGGTGCCGATGATGAACATCATCAATGGCGGCGAACATGCCGATAACCCAATCGACATTCAGGAATTCATGATCATGCCGACCTCGGCCGCGAATATCCGCGAGGCGGTGCGCATGGGCTCCGAGGTGTTCCATACGCTGAAGAAAGAACTGTCTGCCGCTGGTCTGGCGACTGGTGTGGGCGACGAGGGTGGGTTCGCTCCGAACATCGCAAGCACCCGCGAGGCGCTGGATTTCATCCTGAAATCCATCGAGAAGGCAGGCTACAAACCGGGTGAGGAAATCCATCTGGCGCTGGATTGCGCGGCGACTGAATATTTCAAAGACGGCAAATACGTGCTGGCGGGCGAGGGGATTTCGCTGTCCTCCGAGGAAAACGCGGCCTATTTGGCGGCGCTGGTCAATGACTACCCGATCATCTCGATCGAAGACGGCATGTCCGAGGATGACTGGGACGGCTGGAAGGCGCTGACCGACGCGATTGGCGACAAGGTGCAACTGGTGGGCGACGACCTGTTCGTGACCAACCCGGCGCGTCTGGCCGAAGGGATCGAGCGCGGCTGCGCAAACTCGATGCTGGTCAAGGTGAATCAGATCGGGTCGCTGACCGAAACCTTGCGCGCCGTCGATATGGCCCACCGTGCGCGGTACACCAACGTGATGTCGCATCGCTCGGGCGAAACCGAGGATGCCACGATTGCCGATCTGGCAGTTGCGACGAACTGCGGTCAGATCAAAACCGGCTCGTTGGCGCGGTCGGACCGGTTGGCCAAGTACAACCAGTTGATCCGCATCGAGGAATCTCTGGGCGAAGTTGCCGAATACGCGGGCGCGTCGATCCTGAAATAAATAAAAAAAAAACGGGGGCCTCTCGCCCCCGTTTTTGCTGGCGCAAAAGGTGTTAGCCCTTGATCTTCTTAATGATCATGCCGACAACGACTTGAACAACCAGCCCGGCGATCCCACCGCCGACAAAGTTTGCAGCAAGCGCACCAATATCCATACCGCCTGCCGCCGCGCCGCCAGCACCCATTAGGCCGCTTAGCAACTGGCCACCGCCAACGCCGCCCACGGCCCCGGCGAGCATGTTGCCCAGATTACCCATATCCGAGCCTTTGACGATCTTGCCGCCACCCGAGCCGCCAATTGCGCCGCCGATCAATTGTCCGATCAATTGTTCCATCTGCGTATCCCTTTAAATGTCTGCTTTTGATTCTGCCGCGCTGTCTAAATGTCAGAGAGAGGCGCGGTCACGGGGAAAGATGGATCAAAAACAACCATTATAGCCCTGAAAGCTGGGCCGTGCGGACACAAGGGGTTCGGAATGCAAAGAGTTGAGCGCTCAGAGAATCTTGCTCATTAGCATGTACCGTTCACGCGCTTTGAAGCCGGTGCGCAGATATAGCTTTTGCGCTGCCTCATTCGTGCGGTCGACCTCAAGATGCAGGGCGGTCAGGCCGGCCCCGGCAAGGGCTTTGGGCAGTTCCAGCAGAACTTCAGTTGCGATGCCTCGGCCCCGAACGGCAGGGCGGATGTAAATCTCATCGACAAACGCGTCCATGCCGCCAAACTCGACCGACCAGCCGAAGGTCAGGATGACATAGCCCAACGGCGCGCGGCCCGGGCCGATCAGGTAAACACATCCATGCGGTATTCCCTCCAGCAACGGGGTTAGCGCGGCGCGGCGTTTCTGGTCGTCCTGTTCGATACCCTCTTCGCCATGGAAGGCCGAAACCAGAGACATCAGACGATCCAGATCCTCGGGGCGGGCCAGGCGGAGAGCGGCGGTCATAAGCGGGCCAGCCTTTCGGTCAGAAGGGTGAAAAAGCCATGCGCATCCACGTCGCCCATGAACATGGCGTTTGGTGCGCGGTCGGTTACGCCCCACCAGTCCGCAACAGTCATGCCCAAAGTCAGTTCTGATTGGGTTTCGATCTCAACATTGATGTGACGGCCCGAGAACAGTTCGGGGCGGATAAGGTAAGCGGTCACGCAGGGGTCGTGCAGCGGCGCACCTTCTGAACCGTATTTTTCCTTGTCGAACCGTTCGAAGAAATCGGTCATTTCGGCAACCGCATGGCCAACCTGGCTGCCGAGCGCGCGGAACGCATCGTTGCGATGGGGCGTGACCAGCGCATCATGGGTGACATCCAGCGGCATCACAACAATATGAACGCCAGATTTAAACACGATATCAGCGGCTTCTGGATCGACATAAATGTTAAATTCGGCAGTTGGTGTTATGTTCCCAACTTCAAAATACGCGCCGCCCATCAGGACGATCTTTTGCACCCGGTCGATGATATCGGGTGCTTTCTCGAACGCTGTGGCGATATTGGTCAGTGGCCCCAACGGGCAGAGCGTTACCGTGCCCGGGTCTTGCGTGCGTAGAGTGTCGATGATGAAATCCACCCCGTGGCCCTCGGTCAGAGGCATCTGCGGGTCAGGTAAAACAGGGCCGTCCAGCCCGGTTTTGCCGTGGACATGTTCTGCTGTGACCAGCGGGCGTTTCAGTGGGCGCTCACACCCGGCATAAACCGGAATATCCGTGCGCCCCGCCAGCTCACACACGATGCGGGCGTTCTTGGCGGTCAGTTCTAGCGGGACGTTTCCGGCAACGGCGGTGATGCCCAGAACCTCGATCTCCTCCGGGCTGGCCAGTGCCAGCAGGATGGCGACGGCGTCGTCCTGTCCGGGGTCCGTGTCGATGATGATCTTGCGCGGTGCCATTGTGCCTCCGGTGTCTTGAAGCGCGGACACTCGCAAGTGTCACTGCGCTTGTCCAGCGGATTCAGGCCCCGGTTTTGGCATCCGCAGGCAGAACTTTGCCGTTGACGCGGTGTTCTTCGGTTTTCACCTCATCCCATAGCGCATCCATCTCGGCCAGATCGCTTTGAGCGGGGGTTTTGCCGCGGTCGGCCAGCCGTGCCTCGACTTTCTCGAAACGGCGGGTGAATTTGGCATTAGTGCGACGCAGCGCGGTTTCGGCCTCGATACCCAAATGACGGCCCAGATTCACCATCACGAACAGCAAATCGCCGAACTCATCCTCAAGCGCGTCCGCATCCATGCTGTCGCGCGCCTCTTCCAGTTCGGCGGCTTCTTCGGTGATCTTGGCCAGCACATGGCTGGCATCGGGCCAGTCGAATCCCACACGCGCCGCGCGTTTTTGCAGTTTTTGGGCCCGCAGAAGGGCGGGCAGGTTGGCGGCCACACCATCCAGCGCGCCTCTCTGTTCCTTGCCTGCGCGTTCGGCGGCTTTGATCGTTTCCCAGTCCTTGGTCTGCTGATCTGCGGATTTGTCGCGCGATTCGTCGCCGAACACATGCGGATGACGGGCGACCATCTTGTCGGACATGGTGCGCACGATGTCCTGAAAGGTGAAATGCCCTGCTTCCTCAGCCAATTGCGCGTGGAAAACGGATTGGAATAAAAGGTCGCCAAGTTCTCCCTTCAGCTCATCGTAGGCCTCGCGCTCGATGGCATCGGCGACCTCGTAGGCTTCCTCGATCGTGTAGGGGGCGATGGTGGCAAAATCCTGTTCGATGTCCCATGGACAACCGCTTTGCGGGTCGCGCAGGCGGCGCATGATTTCCAGCAGGCGCTCGATACCCGCATCGCTGTCATGGATCAGAGGATTTTCAGCCATTGCGAACCCTTTCGTTCCGGTGTCAGATGCATCCATTCCGCAGTCCCCATCAGGAGTCCACCCCAGATGCCCGTCGTCAACCGAATTGCCGATTTTGCCGCCGATATGGCCAAGTGGCGCCAGCACTTGCACACGATCCCTGAACTGGAGTTCGAATGCTACGAGACAGCCGCCTTTGTGGCCGAGCGTTTGCGGGAGTTTGGCGTGGATGAGCTGCACGAAGGCATTGCCAAGACCGGGATGGTGGCGATCATCAACGGACAGGAGGACGGGCCAACCATCGGGTTGCGGGCGGATATGGACGCGCTGCCGATCCCCGAGGAGACGGGCGTTGAATACGCCTCGAAAAACCCAGGCAAGATGCATGCCTGCGGGCATGACGGGCACACCACGATGCTGCTGGGCGCTGCGCGCTATCTGGCTGAGACGCGGAATTTTGCGGGCCGCGTGGCGCTGATCTTCCAACCGGCCGAAGAAGAAGGCGGCGGCGCGGATGTGATGGTGCAGGAGGGCATCATGGACCGGTTCGATATCTCTCAGGTCTATGGCATTCACAATGATCCGGGAAATCCCGAGGGGGCCTTCTACACGACAGCCGGGCCTCTGATGGCTGCTGTGGACACGTTCGAGATCCACGTGCAAGGGCAGGGCGGGCACGGAGCGTTGCCGCACCAGACCAAAGATCCGGTGATGGCGGCCTGCGGGATTGCGCAGGCGATCCAGACAATTGTCAGCCGGAACCACTATGCGGTGCAGGACCTGGTGATTTCCGTCACGCAGATTCACGCCGGAACAGTGAACAATGTGATTCCGGACACGGCTTACCTGAACGGCACGGTTCGCACGTTTGACCCAACCGTTCAGAAGATGGTTGTCGAGCGGATGGAGCAGATCGTGGCAGGCCAGGCGGCCTCATACGGGGTTGAGGCGACGCTGGACTATCAGATAGGTTATCCGGCGACTATCAATGACGCTGAGAAAACAGCCTTTGCCGCAGATGTGGCGCGCGAGGTCTCAGGCGAGGACCGCGTTGTCGACAATATGGGGCGCGACATGGGTGCCGAGGATTTCTCATACATGCTGCAGGCGCGTCCGGGGGCCTATCTGTTTCTGGGTCAGGGTGAGGGCGCTGGGCTGCATCACCCGAAATACAACTTCAACGATGATATCGCACCGGTCGGGGCCTCGTTCTTTGCCCGGATCGTGGAAAAGGCGCAGCCGCTGGGCTGATGGGGATCAAGTATGGCACTGGAAGATGCAAAAAATCAGGTGGACGAGGCGTTCACCAACCCGGATCTGAAGGGTCTGTCTTACGAGAACACATTTGGTGGCGCGACTTCGTTCCTGCGGCGGCTATATACCAAGGATCTGAAAGGCGTGGATATTGCGGTGACCGGCGTGCCCTTTGATCAGGCCGTTACCAACCGCCCCGGCACCCGGCTTGGTCCGCGCGCAATCCGCGAGGCCAGCGCGCTGCAATCGCCCGACGCGCCCTATGGCTGGCCGTTCGATGCGCTGAGCGAGTTGGCGATCGTGGATTATGGCGATATGGCCTATGACTACGCCAATATTCCCGCCTTTCCCGATACGCTGACCGATCATATCCGTACCATTCTGGCGGCGGATGTGGCCTCGGTGACGCTGGGGGGTGATCATTATATCAGCTTTCCGATCCTGAAAGCCTATGCCGAGAAATACGGGCCCATGTCCTTGCTGCAATTCGATGCGCATACGGACACCTGGGCCGACGATGATATGTCCCGCGTCGATCACGGCACCATGTTCTACAAGGCGGTGAAATCGGGGATCGTGGACCCGAAACGTTCGGTTCAGGTGGGTATCCGTACCAGCAACGAGGATACTCTGGGCGTCAACATCATCGACGCGCGCGAGGTCTACGAGTCCGGCCCCGCCGCCGTGGCGCAGAAGATCAAGAGCATTCTGGGGGATAGCCCTGTCTACCTCAGCTTTGATATCGACGGTCTGGACCCAGCCTTTGCGCCGGGGACTGGAACGCCGGTTTGGGGCGGGCTGACCTCGATTCAGACCCAAATCATTTTGCGGGATATTGCCGGGCTTAACATCAAGGGCGGAGATGTGGTCGAGGTCTCTCCGCCCTATGACACGTCTGGGGCAACAGCGATTGCGGGCGCGCATGTGGCGACGCAAATTATTTGCCTGCTGGGGTGGAACAGTCTCATGACTGACAAAAAGTAAACGCGCAACGGCGCGCGTTAACCGATGATTAGCCATACTTCCGGTATGTGCTTAAGCAAGTGAATGGACGGGATGGGACCCAAACGCGCATGACTGAATACAATCAACCCATTAGCGGCAACGATCTGGCGCGGTTTTCCGGGCCGAACACGTTCATGCGGCTGCCGCAGGCGACCTCGCTGTCGGGGCTGGATGTGGCGGTGTTGGGGATACCGATGGATATCGGGACCTCGTGGCGGTCGGGTACGCGGTTCGGACCCAAGCAAATCCGCAGTGAAAGCGCGATGATCCGGCCCTATAACATGGCCACATCGGCAGCCCCGTTTGATGCGTTGCAGATTGCGGATATCGGTGATCTGGCGATCAACACATTTTCGCTGTCTGAAAGCCTGAAGATCATCAAGGACAGCTATGACGGAATACTAGCTCAGGGCGTGACCCCTGTCGCTATGGGTGGCGATCATTCCATCACCCTGCCGATCCTAAGGGCGATTGCGGCCAAACACGGGCCGGTGGCGCTGGTGCATGTGGATGCCCATGCGGATGTAAACGATGAGATGTTTGGCGAACGTGAAACCCACGGCACCGTCTTCCGCCGCGCCTATGAAGAGGGGCTGATTGTCCCCGATAAGACTTTTCAGATCGGCATTCGCGGCTCGGGCTATGCCGCCACCGATTTTACCGAGGCCAAGGGCTGGGGTTTTCGCCAGTTTCCCGCGTGGGAGTTGTGGCAGCAGAACCTGACTCAGATCGGTTCGCAAATCCGCAAAACGGTTGAGGATCACCCTGTCTACATCACCTATGATATCGACAGCCTTGATCCGGCCTATGCACCTGGAACCGGCACGCCCGAGATCGGCGGTCTGAGCACACCTCAGGCGCTGCAACTGATCCACGCCTTGCAGGGGATCAATGTGGTGGGCTGTGATCTGGTCGAGGTCTCACCGCCCTATGACCCCTCCGGTAATACGGCACTGACCGCAGCAAACCTTTTGTTTGAGTTGCTCTGCATCCTGCCGGGCGTGACGTCACGGTAGGGGTGTGGCCGACGCGCGGTGCCGATAGGCTGCACGCAAATGGATTGAGCGGACAGATGAAGATGTTGTTTTGGTTGTTGATCGCGATGGGCGTTGCAATTGGCGCCTATATCCGTCTTGCGCCTTCAGACCCTGCGCGCTGGCACGTGGCCCCTGAAGGCGCGGAGAGAGATCTGCCGGGTGGAGTAGTTCGGATCGTCGAGACCGGCCCAGATGGGCTGGCGCGCCTTGACAGCATCGTTGGTGCAACGCCGCGTACCAGCGTTCTGGCCGGTTCGGTGAACGAAGGGATGGTCACCTACATCACCCGCACTAAGGTGTTTGGCTTTCCTGATTACACCACAGCCCAGCAGGACGGAGACACGCTGCGAATCCATGGTCGCTTGCGCTTTGGTCGTAAGGATTTCGGGGTGAACAAAGCCCGCGTTGATGGGTGGTTGGCGCAGATATAAGTTATTGAAAACACAATTTTCTAGAGCCGTAAGATCTGAATGAGCGACTATAAGGAAAAACTTTGCAGAGCGTTTGACGAACTAGGGGTATTGGGTTTCGAACAATCGCACACATTACCCATAGGCTTTAGTATTGCGCGAAAGCTTGGCCTTCAGCCACGACCTTTGCCGTACATGTCAAACACTGGCCAGTTTATCTATTACTCGATGGGCTTTGGGCTTACCATGAACGGGTATATTTGCCTGCTTCATTGGTGGTTATGTCGACCTGTGGGCAGCATCGTCGTTCTAGGAATGTGCATCTTGGGTGGATTTGCTTTCGCAGCCTTTGTTTTGCTCTGGGAGCGTTTGTTTGGCGAAAAGAAAGCTGTGACTTCTTGGAATGAACTTTGAGGATCAAGAGTCAAACTCGTCGAACGGTAAAGGCACGATGTTCGGCCACTTCGTCTGCAAACCTGACGACAAACACCCCTCCTGCACCTCGCGCCACATCGGCACATTCAACGACATCTGGCACTGCGCCATGAACATGCGGCCATCGACTTGCAGGCAAATCATCTCGCCCAGCTCCACGCGTGAACCGGCTTTGTCGGTGCAGTAGCAATCGCGAACCTTGCCGTCGGGACCGACATAGTCGGCCATTGCGGGTACGGCGAGCAGCGATAAAACGATAATCAACCCCTTCATGCAGGGTAACTTAGCACAAGGCTGGCCCTTGACCAAAGCCCCCGGATGATAGACACCGCCGGGATGATCCCCGAAGAACGCCTTGAACAGATAACCCAGCGATTCCAATACCTCGAAGCGGCCATGGCCGATGGTGCCTCGGGCGGGGACATTGCGGCCTTGGCTAAAGAGTATTCCGACCTCAAGCCGGTGGTCGATCAGATCATGGGATGGCGACAGTTGGTTGCTGATCTGACCGAAGCCGAGGCGATGCGGGCTGACCCGGATATGAAAGAGCTGGCCGAAGAGGAAATCCCCGAGCTAAAGGCACGCATCCCCGAGGCAGAACATGCACTGCAACTGGCGCTGTTGCCAAAGGATGCCGCCGATGCACGTCCGGCAATGCTGGAAATCCGTCCCGGAACAGGGGGGGATGAAGCCGCGCTGTTCGCCGGGGACCTTCTGCGGATGTATCAACGTTATGCCGAGGCACGCGGGTGGCGGTTTGAGATTATCGAGGAACAGGCCTCGGACCTTGGCGGGATCAAAGAGGTGGTGGCCCATATCAAGGGCGACAACGTCTTTGCTAGGATGAAATACGAATCCGGGGTGCACCGGGTGCAGCGGGTGCCCGAGACCGAAAGCGGTGGGCGTATCCATACCTCCGCCGCTACGGTGGCGGTTTTGCCCGAGGCCGAGGATGTGGACATCCAAGTCGACGCCAACGACATCCGCATCGACACGATGCGATCTTCGGGCGCGGGCGGGCAGCACGTCAACACGACCGACTCAGCGGTGCGGATCACCCACTTGCCAACAGGTTTGGTTGTGACCAGCTCAGAGAAATCCCAGCACCGGAACCGAGAAATCGCCATGCAGGTGTTGAAGACACGCCTGTACGATCTGGAACGCCAGCGCGTTGACAGTGAACGCTCGGCCGATCGGGCCAGTCAGGTGGGGTCAGGGGACAGGTCCGAGCGGATCAGAACCTATAACTTCCCTCAGGGCAGGATGACCGACCACCGCATCAACCTGACGCTTTACAAGCTGGATCAGGTGATGCAGGGCGACCTGGATGAGGTGATCGACGCGCTGACCGCTGATGATCAGGCGCGGCTGCTGGCCGAGATGGCGCAATGACCGGTGCGCAAACGGCAGCGCAGGCCATGGTGACCGCAACGGCACGCTTGCGCGCGGCTGGCGTCGACGATCCGGCACGCGATGCCCGTGTCTTGCTGGCGCATGCCGCCCGGATCGAAGCCAGCCGCGTGACTCTGATTGCGCCCGAGGAGTTAGCCCCCGATATTGCCGAACGCTATGATCAACTGATCTCACTCCGTGCCATCCGGGTCCCGGTCTCGCATCTTCTAGGCGAGCGTGAGTTCTATGGCCGTCGTTTCCGTGTCAGCCGCGATGTGCTGGACCCGCGCCCCGAAACCGAGGCGCTGATCGAAGCCGCGCTTAGCGAGCCCTTTGATCATGTTCTCGATCTTGGTGTCGGCTCTGGCTGCATTCTGATTACGCTTTTAGCCGAACGCACCAGTGCTACAGGCGTTGGAGTTGATTTGAGTGAGGCTGCCTGCCTGCAAACCAGCGCCAACGCCGTGCAGCACAAGGTGCAGGATCGTATTGAAGTGGTCCAATCCAACTGGTTCTCGACCATTCAGGGCAAGTTCGATCTGATCGTATCCAACCCCCCTTACATCTCACTGTCCGAGATGACTGGGCTGTCGCCCGAAGTGCGCGAGCATGAGCCCCGGATGGCGCTGACCGATGAAGGCGACGGGCTGAACGCCTATCGCCACATCGCCGCGGATGCGCCAGACTTTCTGCTGCCTGGCGGGCGCATTCTGGTTGAAATTGGTCCGACACAGGCCCAGCAGGTTTCAGCATTGTTTGATGCGTCAGGCCTGTCCGACATCTGCATTATCCCCGATCTGGACGGCCGTGACCGCGTGGTTGGGGCCCGTTTGCCAGGATGAAAACCAGAAACTGAGGCCGAAAAACGCCGGTTTATGTAAAAAACCTGCGAAAATTCTGAGAATCCTCTTGTCTGCGGGTGCTGGACATGTTTACTCAAGATTAGTCGGCGAGGTTGACGCTGTTGCAGCGCACCCCTGACGCCAAGCCCAAAAAGTCGAGGTTCCGTCGCGGCAAACGCCTAAGAGCAGTGCAAAAACGGGGTTGATCGACAGCGAATGTATAAGGCTGACGAAAAGTAAGATGAGATCTTCCAAATCCCGCTCGCGGGCCAAGAACAACCGCAATCGTCCTTCCGGCGGTAACGTCGTTAACCGTGTTTTTGACAGCTCGGGCCCCGAAGGCAAAGTGCGCGGTACCCCGCAGCAGATCATTGATAAATACAATCAGTTGGCGCGCGATGCGCAGCTGTCCAACGACAGGGTTGCGGCCGAGAACTTTCAACAGCACGCAGAGCATTATCTGCGCATGCTGAGCGAAGCACAGCGTGAAATCGAAGCCCGCCGCGAAGAGCAGGAACGCCAGAATCGCGAACGTCAGGCCGAGCGTGATCGCGAACGCGCCGAACGCCAGGAACGCGAAGCGGCCCGTCAGGCGGACCCTGCCGAGGTACCTCAGCCCGATGTCATGGGTTTTGACGCGCCCGCAGCTTCTCCGGAATCGGGTCTGGTGGAAACACCGGAAAATCAAGGTAGTGAGGCCGAAGCCCCCGAGCCGAAAGAGCGCAAGGAAAAGGCCCCGCGTCGCCCACGTCAGCGTAAGCCAAAGCCTGCGGCTGAAACCGGCGATGAGCCAGCGGCAAACGGCGGCGACACGCCCGAAGCGGCGGAGTGAGTTAGCGACAGAATCCGAAAAAAGCCCTGCCGTTAAACGCAGGGCTTTTTTGTTAGATGTTATCATTTTGACTATACTACCAGCCGGGGGTGCGGCCGGGCCGAAACCAACGCAAGCCGCAATGCGTTTGAACGTCGGGAAAGCTTTGATAGCAGGGCTGTCGCGTACTGAGAGTTTATGCGCATTTCCGCAGGATGGCGCCTGTGCCGTTCTCATAAACCATCCTTGGGGGGCAGAGTGACAGAAGTTGCCGAAGACGAGCCATATTTCGATGTGCGTCAATCCGTTCGGGGAAGAAACCGAACACGGCTCATCATAGCTCCGGTGTTTGCAGTGGGTCTAATCTGGTTCGGGATGCGTCTGCTGTCTGAAGACAAGATCCAATCCCTCGATATTGACGCAGTCGAAGCTTGGACCGTTTGGTCCTTTTTCGGCGCAATAATGATAGGCACAGGGATTTACAGGCTGTTGAAGGAACTGATCTTTGCGCTGCGTGCGCGGTCAACGACGGGTGAGTGGCATTTCCGGCTTACCGACCGCGATCTGCTTTGGCAGGTCCCTGATCACGCACATGGCAAAGAGGAAGGTTTTGCCGCGCCATTAACTGAGATCGAGCGGATAGAATTCAAGACCATTCAAAAACAAGAAGACATGGATGTGCGTCAGTATTGGGTGCATTTCCACGCGCGGGATCCGATCCAACTCAGGTCATTCTCCGGCGTCAGCCTGTCTTGGGTGGTTGATAAAATACGGGCCGTTGGCGTGCCCTATGAGGAAACGTTTGAAAACTATTAGTTTCGCTCGGGCAGAACGAACACTTGCGGGCTCAAAGAGCGACTAATTCCGTTGAAACGTAAACCTTTGTTATAGCGACGCGAATCGCCGCTTTATCTTGCATGGCGGAAATATGCGTGCCGGTGTATGTCGATTACCCGACGAACAAGAAGACCGATTTTCGAGTTCGCGTGACCTTACAAGTCAGGTTCTCATTGTCAGCCTTTACGGATTTCCCGGGCCAAGGCACAAAACGCCTCCAACGGCACCTGCTCTGCGCGCTCTGTGGGTTTGATGCCAGATGCGATCAGGCGGTCTTCGATATCTGGGGCCACACCTTTCAGAGACGCGCGAAGCATTTTGCGGCGTTGGTTGAACGCGGCTGCGACCACGCGGGACAGGGTTGCGGCGTCTGCGGGGTAGCGTGGTTCGGGCAGGGCGGTCAGGTGGACCACGGCGCTGGAGACCTTGGGTGGTGGCGTGAACGCGCCAGGGGGCAGGGACATGGCAATGCGCGCCTCGGCCCGCCATTGGGCCAGTATGGCGAGGCGGCCATAGGCTTTGCTGCCGGGTTTGGCGACGATGCGTTCGGCCACTTCGCGTTGGAACATTAGGGTCAGGCTTTGCCAGAAGGGTGGCCATTGGGGTGGGGTAAGCCAGCGGACCAGAAGCTCGGTGCCTACATTATAGGGCAGGTTGGCGGCGATGCGGATCGGAGGGGTCAGGTGTTCGAGCGGGTCGATTTCCAGCGCGTCACCGTTGATCACCTCAAGCTGGCCGGGATAGGCGGCGGCGATGTCGTTCAGCGCCGCGATACAGCGCGTGTCTTTTTCCACCGCAACCACCTTGCGCGCGCCCTCAGAAAGCAGCCCACGGGTCAGGCCACCGGGGCCGGGGCCGATTTCCAGCACATCGCATTGGGTCAGATCCCCTGCCTGGCGCGCAATCTTGGCGGTCAGGTTGAGGTCGAGCAAGAAGTTCTGGCCCAGCGATTTGCGGGCTGAAAGCTGGTGGGTGGCGATGACCTCACGCAGCGGAGGCAGGGTGTCGATAGCGCTCATGATCCGGTTACAGTCGCGCGGATTGATGGGACAGCGCCAGACGTTTTTTGCCTCCGGCGGGGATATTTTTAGCCAGGTGAAGGATCAAGAGCTTTGTGCCATGCGTTGGGCGAGTTTCAGGGCCTCAATCAGGCTGGTGGGATTGGCGATGCCTTGCCCGGCGATATCCAGTGCGGTGCCATGATCGGGCGAGGTGCGGATGAAAGGCAGACCCAGCGTGACATTCACGCCCCGATCGAAATCCAGCGTCTTGATCGGGATCAGGGCCTGATCGTGATACATGGCGATGGCGGCGTCATAACGGGCGCGGGCGGCGGCGTGGAACAGCGTATCCGCCGGGTGCGGGCCGGTGACGGTGTAATCGGGGCTGTCCAAGCCTTTCAGCAGGGGTGCGATCCAGTCCAGCTCCTCCGTGCCCATCTTGCCGCCTTCGCCTGCGTGCGGGTTCAACCCCGCGACGGCGATCCGGGGATGTGTGATGCCGAACTGCTGTTGCAGGCCTCGCGCGGTCAGCGCGATGGTTTGGGTCAGCCGATCGGGCGTCAGTTCCTGCGGCACGCGCGAGAGCGGGATGTGGATCGTGGCGGGCACGACGCGCAACTGCGTGCTGGCCAGCATCATCACCACATGTTGGCACCCGGCCAGAGCGGCGAGAAACTCAGTATGGCCGGGATAGGCGAAATCGGCCCCGTCGATCAGCGCTTTTTTGTTGATAGGCGCCGTACAGAGGGCCGAGGCCGCGCCTGATTTAACCAGAGAAACGCCGCGCTCGATGGCGTCAATGACCGAGGGCGCATTGGCCGGTTCCGGTTGGCCCGGGATGTTGGAGACCGGGAAATCCACGTGCAGAACGGGCAATGTTTGGGCGCTTGCGCCCAGCGCGTCAGCCGGATCGGCGATCCGGGTGACTGGCGTGCCTGGGGGCAGGTGGGTGGCATCGCCAATCAGGAAAAACGGGCAGTCATCGCGCAGCTCTGCCCAGGCTTTGGCGGCGATTTCCGGACCTATGCCAGCCGGGTCGCCACAGCTGAGCGCGATGGGCGCACTCATTGCTCGACGATAGTGGCGTCGGCGCGCAGCTGTTCCAGAAGGCTTTCTGAGAAGGCTTGCAGGCGCTGCTGTGTCAGGGCGTTGGCCACGTCGACGCGCGAGGTATCTTCACCCAGATCGCGGGTGCGGTTGCACAGCATCAGAAACACCAGCGTTTGACCGTTGTTGCGGGTCAGGGTAGTCGATACTTCGTTCCGGTCCAGCTTGGCCAGTTCAACGGCGATATCGCGCGGGATATCGGAGGGGGCGGCTTCGGTCCGCTCCAACACGTCGGCGGGTTGTCCTTTGGCAATGCCATAAAGATCATCGCAGGTGTCAATCTCTTCGCTCAGGCGCGCGGCCTGCGCCAGCGCGTCCGCACTGCGACCACCAGGCAAGTAGTAGATTGCATAATCGATCTTGGAATAGCTGGGGGCGCCAGCTGCGACTTCGCGCACGCCGCGCATCTGGAACAGCGCAATGGCGTTCGGCAGGGTCAGTGGTTCCGTTATCTCACCGTTTTTAAGGCCCAGAAGCACGGGTTGCAGCGCGGGCGGTAGGTTACTGATGTTCAACCAGTCCAGACGACCGCCATTGTTGCGGGTGTCAGCGGCTGAATATTGCGCTGCCGCTGCCGAGAAGGCGTCATACCCATCGAGGCGCGAGATTTCTTCTGCCAGCCGCTCCGCCTGCGCGACGGTTTGCTGATTCACCGGGATAATGATCTCGGAGAGCAGAACCTGCAGACCACCACCACCGGATTGACCAAGGGCCCGGTTGATCTCGTCTTCGCTGGGGCGGGCCTGCGACAGGAAGCGTGCGCTGATATAGTCGCGCCATGACAATTGATCTGCAACAAAATCACGAACGGTTTCAGGCTCGATACCGGCTTCGCTGAGCAGTTGCAGGAACTGTTCAGTGCTGAACTGGCCGCGGGCGGCGAGCTGGTCAATACCCACCTGGACATCTTCAGGCGCGGCCTGAACGCCGGCCTCGCGCATGGCTTGCTGGCGCAGGCGGTCGTCGATTAGGGCCTGACGCACTTCTGCCTCGGTTCCACCCGGCACACCCAGCGCGTTCAGGAACTCCAGCCGTTGCTCAAGCTCAAACCAGGTGATGATATCCTGATTGACGCGGATCGCAGGGGAAAACAGGCTTTGCGCACTGGCCTGCGGGACAGAGACCGCCAGAACAACGGCAGCCAACGCCGATGAGATCGAACGGGCGCATCCGCCCCGGAGAAACCTGAAGAAACCTGAAATCAACTGCATTTTCTCTTGTACGTCTTTCCGCCGCCTTCAACGGCATATCCTGTCAGCGTAACGGTAAACCCGAATTCGGTCGAAGGCTCAATAGTCGTTGTTGAGGTAAAGCGTCTGTTTATGGACATGTTAAACTGAACGCATTCGTTCTGATAAGTCACACCCAGCCCCAGGCGGATAGGTTCGGAATTGGCAAGATCGTAGCGGGCCGAAGCCCGCGTCAACCAGTTCTGATCGATTTGGTGCCGCCCGCGCAACCAGATCTCGGACACCTCTTCATCCAGATTTTCAGCCGGATCAGGCTCTTGCCAGACATAGCTGCCTGATATTGCGCTGAACTCGCCTGTCCAGGCGCCGCGTATTTCAGCGCGGGTGAAGCTGAAATCGCTTTCGATCAAGCCGCGCCCGGCCAGCGACCAGCCGTTGGCGGTTTTAATCTGGCCAGCCACAAGCAGATCGGATTTGGTGCCCTGCAGGCCCGAGGTCAGGTTGAAATTCGGGTCGGCATCAGCGCGGAAGACCTGACCGATTGTGGCCAAGGCCTGCCACCCGTTCGATTTGTAACGTGCCCAATTGACGCCAACCACCGCCGTTGCCCCGTCTTCGCGCTGATCTTCGGCCGGAAATCGGGACAGGGACAACAGATTACCCTGATCGAATTCCTGAAAGGTGCTTTCATCGTTCGGAACATCCGTGTCCGAAACATCGGTCCAGCCGAATTGCACGATTGGTTCCAGAAACTGGGTCGCACCGGTTTGCTCGCGCCGTGTCATGGGATAGCGCAGAGTCAGCGCCGCGCGGGGCGTAGTACGCGTGACGTTGCTGGGAAATGCGTCGTCATTACGGATGTTAAACGTATCAATTGCAGCGCCGATCTGGGCATCCGCACGCAGCCCCGATGCAAAGGTCCAGCTGCGCAGCCATTCCGCATCAAACGTCGCGCGCGCGATATCGCGCCCGACAACATTCTCGTCACTGGTGCGTTCATGGGCATGAGCCACAAAGCCAAGCCGCATTTCGCCCCCAACCGTGTTTGGGAAGAACCGCTTCTCGTAGTTCAGGTCAAACACGCGCGAGGGGATCTCATCCTGTTCCTCACTGTCGCGTAGTGTTTTATAGTGGATCAGGCTGGTCCTGAAGGCGGTGTCGCGCTTGATCCGGGTCAGCGCGATCTCACTGCGCAGCCGGTCGAGATCGGGCAGGCCGTAATCCGCCAGATAGGCATCGTCCGACGTGGTCTTGAGATCGAATGTCAGCCGGAAGTCATTCCTGAGATTGAAGAAGCCGTTGGCAAACAGATAGCCACGATCCTGATCGCGCTGCACATCATCGCGGGTATAGGCACCTTCGAACTGGATGCGCCCGTTCACGAAAGCTTGCCGATAGCGATAGCCTAGCGTTCGGGTGCTGGCCGAGACAAACGGTGTCAGCGTCAGGTCCTTGTTGTCGCCCAGCTTGATGAAGTATGGCACTTGCAGACCCAGACCCAGCTGTGAGGTTCTGCGGAAGGACGGTGCCAGAAACCCGGTCGCGCGTTCAAGCGTCGGGTCGGGCAGGCGCAGATAGGGAAAATAGAAGACCGGGTAGTCCAGCACGCGCAGCTGCGCGCCTTCAAAGTAAAGCTGCCGCTCTAGCTGATCATGGGTCACTTTGCGCGCCCGGATTTGCCAAAGCGGAGGTTTGCCATTTGCACAAACATGGCAGGAGGTGGCCGCGACCTTGCTGAACTGTGTGTAGCGCCCCGAGGCGCGCCGCGCCTGAACCGAGGCGACCTGAACCTGCTGATCGAAAACCATACGCGCACCGATCAGCAACCCGTTTTGCAAGCCATCATCCAGCTCGGCTGAATCTGCCAGCAAGGTTGTCCGCCCGCCCTGATCGATCCGAATGGGTCCCTCAAGCGACAGTTTTCCGGTTTCGCGGTCAAAGGTGATGCGCTGCGCGCTGACCTTGGCATCGCCCTGAAACGCCTCGACATTGCCTTCGGCGACCAGCACGCGTTCGGGCGTGATGAATATCTTATCCGCGACCAACAGGGCGGGCTCATCCTGTTGGGTGGCCTGATTGGTCGCAGGTGCTGGCGCAGTTTGAGCCAGCAGCGCAGCAGGGGCCGTGACAGCCAGGGCGCTCGCCATCAGCGCAAACAGAATGCGCGGCATCAGCCGTCCTCCGCATGTAGCAACAAGCCGAGCGACAGAAAGATGGCAGCAACGGGCGGTGCCCAGGCGGCGACGTAGATGGGCAATTGTCCGTTTTCCCCGAGTATTTGCGCAAAGTTGCGCACGAAATAAATGGCAAACCCCAACAATACCGCGGTCAGAACCGCAACGCCGGTGCCGCCGAAGCGTACATGGCGCATGGTAAAGGCTGCGCCGATCAGAACCATCGAAACCAAAAAGAACGGGCGGGCCAGTTGGACTTGTAGCCAGACCTCATATTGTTTGGTTGAGAAGCCGGCCTCGCGCAGGTCCGCTATCAATTGGGGCAAATCGTAGACCGACACAGAATCCTGTTGCCCCAGCGTATCCAGAATACGTTGGCGAGTCAGCGTCGTCGGAAAGTCAAGCTGAGCATGCTCAACCGACTGTGTCTCGGGGTTCTGGCCATCTTCAAGGTTCCAGACTTTGGCGTTGCTCAGGACCCAGCTGCCATCGATCAATCGGGCCTGTTCAGCGGCAATCTGTTGTGTTGGTTTTCCGTCCGGGTTGAATGAAACGATGGTCACATCGCTCAATTTCAACTCATCGCCATTTGCTGTACCGCGCGCGTGTATCACGGCCTGGCCCGTCTCGGTGCTTTGGCGCAGCCATAGACCCTCGCCGCTGATCGACAGCGCTGAGCTGCCATTGTTTCGATAGGAATCAGAAAGGCGGTTGTACTCTTCCGAGGTGGCTGCTGCGATCGGGTTCAGAAGGGTCACGGCTAGGGCCCCGATCACAAGCGCCAGCAAGACCGGCGCTACAAGCGCGCGTATGCCGGATCGGCCAGTCGCGCGGGTTACCACCAGTTCCGAGGTGCGCGCCAACCCGACAAACAGCGCTATGGTTGCCAGGATCACCAGCAGGGGCAGCATTTCGCTGATCGCGGCAGGTGTGTTCAGCAAGGTCAGCTGCAATAGGCGGCCAAAAGACAGATCAACCTCGTCGAACCGGCGCACTTGTTCGATCAGGTCAATCAGAATCATCAGTGTCAGAAAGATGCCGCCGATAACCAGAAAGCTCTGCATAAAGCGGCGGGCAAAATAGCGGTCCAAAATCACAAGCGTGACCCCGCTGGGTTTGCAGCGTTGGCGTTCAGGCCAATATCGCCTTTGCATAAACCCATGCGCGACGGTCTATGCCTGCCCTGTCGTGCCACTGTCATCTCCCCCGAGCCTGCCGGATATTTTTGGGGGACCTTAATGCAATTGGCGGTCAGGGAAAACTGCTATCTGGTCAAGCCGGGCGGCGCGGGCTAGGTCTTGGGGAACACAGTTTCAGGAGCGCGCAATGAGCAGTCTAGTCCCAATCCGTTTTCAAGCCTTCGACGTGGAAGCCATGGCGCAGGTCCAAGGGCGCGTTGCCATTGTGATTCCCGCGGACCGCAAGATGAGCCCGGCAGCCCGTCGCGCTAATCGCCTGACCCGAGGGGCTGTTGCCCGACTGGTCGAGAGCGACGCATTTGGCAAGGCAAAAACCGGCGATGTTATCTCGCTGGCTTGGCCGGTTGGAATGGCTGCCGAGGCGCTGGATGTTCTGGTCCTGCCCCGCCGCCCCGAGGCGGATGAGGCGCGCAAGGCCGGTGCCGCATTGGCCAAATTGGCGGGCGGGCGCGATATGCTGGTGATGGCGGGCAATCAGGCACGGGCCGAGGATCTGGCGATGGGGATCGCCCTGCGCAGCTACGATTTTGATGCGCATAAAACAAAGGATAGCGACGCTGCGGGCTCGGTCACAATCTCTTTCAACAAGCCCGAAGAGGCCGAGGCCCAGTTTGCACCGATGTATGCGGTTGCGGATGGGGTGCGGATGACCCGTGATTTGACCAATGAGCCTGCAAATGTCCTGACCACCAGCGAATTTGCCGCCCGTCTGGACGAGATGAAGTCTCTGGGCCTTGAGGTCGAAGTGCTGGACGAAGACAAACTGGCTGAGCTGGGCATGCGTACTTTGCTTTGCGTGGGGCAGGGGTCGGACAGCCCGTCCAAAGTGGTGGTGATGCAGTGGAATGGCGGCGACAAGGACGATGCGCCGCTGGCTTTGGTCGGCAAGGGGGTTGTGTTCGATACCGGGGGTATCTCGCTTAAACCCGCTGGCGGTATGGAAGACATGACCATGGATATGGGCGGTGCGGGCGTTGTCGCGGGCACCATGCGCGCGCTGGCCAAACGCAAAGCCAAGGCCAATGTTGTGGGGCTTGTAGGTCTGGTTGAAAACATGCCCTCGGGCAATGCCACGCGACCGGGTGATGTGGTCAAATCGATGAAGGGCGACACGGTCGAGATCATCAACACCGATGCTGAGGGGCGTTTGGTTCTATGTGACGTCATGTGGTATGCGCAGGAACGGTTCGCACCCGTTGGCATGATCGACCTTGCCACACTGACGGGTGCGATCATCATAGGGCTGGGGCATGAGAACGCAGGCGTATTCTCGAACAACGATACCTTTTGTGATGCCTTTCTGAAATCGGCCAAGGCCGAGGATGAAGGCGCCTGGCGGATGCCGTTGGGGAATGCTTATGACAAGCTGCTGAAATCGCGTATCGCGGACATGAAAAACGTGGGCGGTCGACCTGCGGGTTCGATCACTGCGGCGCAATTCCTGCAGCGGTTTGTCAAAGAGGAGACACCGTGGATTCATCTGGACATCGCCGGGGTGGCCTCGGTCGCGTCCGAGACCTCCTACGCGCCGAAAGGGGCCACTGGCTGGGGTGTCCGTGCGCTCAGCCGCTTTGTGCAGGACAATTTCGAGTAAATTATGGGCGTCGTCTATTTCTACCACCTGACCCAAAGGCCGCTGGAGCACACTTTGCCGGTGCTGCTGGATAAGGCGCGGCAGGCCGGGTGGCGGATTGCGGTGCGGGGTACTGATCCCGCCCGGTTAGACTGGCTGGACGAAAAGCTTTGGCTGGGCCCCGAGGACGGGTTCTTGCCCCATGGCCGTGCAGGCGGGCCGCATGATGGGATGCAGCCGATTCTGCTGACCTCAGACAAACAGGCGGGCAATGAGGCCACCTGCGTTATGTCGGTGGACGGGGCCGAAGTGGCGCCGGACGAGGTCACCGCGCTAGAGCGTGTCTGTATCCTGTTCGACGGCAATGACGACCAGGCCGTTCAACACGCGCGCGACCAGTGGAAGACGCTGACGCAGGCGGGCTGTTCAGCGCAATATTGGTCCGAGGAATCGGGCCGTTGGGAAAAGAAAGCCGAGGCCTAGCGCACGGCGATTGCAGAAATCAGGAGAGTGACGGATGGAAATGAAGCCTTTGGGCCGCACTGGCATCATGGTGTCTGACCTGTGTCTGGGAACAATGACCTTTGGAACCCAGACTTCAGAACCCGAGGCGCATGCACAGATGGACCTGGCGCTGGGTGCGGGGATCAATTTTGTGGATGCCGCCGAGATGTACCCGGTCAACCCGATCTCAAAAGAAACTGTGGGCCGAACCGAAGAGATTTTGGGGAACTGGAACGCGGCAAATGCCGCGCGGCGGGGTGACTATGTTCTGGCGACCAAGCATTCAGGTGCAGGCTTTGCCCATGCCCGTGATGGCGCGCCGATTTCGGCTCAGACCATTCCCGAGGCAATCGAGGGATCACTGCGGCGGCTGCAGACCGACTATATCGACCTTTATCAGTTTCATTGGCCCAATCGAGGCAGCTATATGTTCCGCCAGAACTGGAACTACGCCCCCTCGGGCCAAAACACCTATGAGGTGTTGGAGAACATGCAGGGTTGCCTTGAAGCGCTGCAAGATCAGGTCGAGAAGGGCAATATCAGGGCTTTCGGTCTGTCGAATGAAAGTGCTTGGGGCACGGCGCAATGGCTGCGGCTGTCCGAGCAGATGGACGCGCCGCGTGTGGCGTCGGTGCAGAATGAATATTCGCTGCTGTGCCGCCACTTCGACACGGATATGGCTGAGCTGAGCATGCATGAGGATGTGGGACTGATGGCATTTTCGCCGTTGGCCACCGGGTTGTTGACCGGCAAATATCAGGGTGGTGCAGTGCCCGCTGGATCGCGTAAATCGATTTCGCCCGAGTTGGGCGGGCGCGACTCGGATCGGGTTTACGATGCTGTCGCGGCCTATCTTGAGGTGGCGTCGAACCATGGGCTGGACCCGACCCATATGGCACTGGCCTGGTGCCGGACCCGGCCGTTTATGATGTCGTCTATCTTCGGTGCGACGACAGTGGCGCAGTTGGACCATATTCTGGCCGGTGATGACCTGTCGTTGTCGTCAGAGGTTCTGAACGCAATTGGTCAGGTGCACCGGGCGCATCCCATGCCATTCTAGGGGGCTCTGCCCCCGCCGCGCGTTCCGCGCGCCTCCCCCGGGATATTTTTGGCCAGATGAAGGGGATCCGGTCAGTGATGGGTATGGGGCGCGCGTTCGTGCCTTAGGTCACGGGCCGAGAGGCCGTGGGCTGTGCGGAAGGCGCGGGCAAAGCTGGATTGTGAGGCGAAGCCGGTGGCCAGCGCCACATCCATCAAGGGCATGTCGGTGTCAGTGACCAGACGGCGCGCCTCGGCCAGCCTGAGTTGCAGGTAGTGATCCTGTGGCGTGGTGTTCAGGCGCAGGCGGAACTGTTGTTGCAACGTGCGCGGGCTGGTGCCCAGCTGGTCCGCGATCGACGCAAGCGGCAGTGGATCATCCAGCGAGGCCTGCATCAGGCTGTTTGCTTTTGATGTCAGTGGGGTATGGCGGTGCGGGGCGCCGGTTCGGCTTTGCGGTTTGGTCGGTTCGGGTGCGCCCTCGTAGAGGAAGAGGCCCGAAACGCGCGCAGCGAAACCCGCGCCATGACGTGCCGCTATAATGTGCAGCATCATCTCGACCGCAGGGATTGCGCCGCCCGAGGTCAGGCGATTGCCGGACACGGTGAAGCGGTCTGGGCGGACGTCGATGTCAGGGAAACGGGTGGCGAAACTATCCAGATCTTCCCAATGGGTGGTGGCAGCGTGGCCATTCAGAAGGCCGGCCTCGGCCAGCAACCACGGCCCGCCGTCAATCCCGGCCATGGTTGCGCCAGTGCCTGCGATGCGACGCAGACCGGCCAGTAGGCTGGGAGTGGCGTGGCGGGCCAGTTGGAACCCGGCAATAACGATCATCAGGTCGCAGCTTTGCAGCCGGGCCAGCGGGGTGCCGGGGACGGTCAAGGCACTGGTCAGCATTGCTGGGTCAGATGTTGCGGTCACGTAGTCCCAGTCAAAGGCCGGGCGATCAGCCAGCCGGTTGGCCGCACGCATCGGATCGACAGCCGAGGCAAAGCTGAGCGTGTTGCATTCGTCCAGCACCAGCACGGCCGTTTTCAGGGCGCAATGTTCCGGCTCGAGGATGTTTTTTGCGGATTTCATCAAGTTCGATTCGCATTCTGGCAAGTGTTTTCCCAAGGCTGCGTCAGACTTGCGCGCAACGCAAATCGATAACCGGGGAGAAGTCTGGGGAAAACCCGATCGGAACCTTGGTATAACGTGGGGAAAACAACATGCCTTTGGAAATGAACCGCGAGGTCTTTATCACCTGTGCTGTAACCGGCTCGGGCGGAACACAGGACCGTAGCCCGCATGTGCCGCGCTCACCCAAGCAGATTGCCGACAGCGCGATTGCGGCGGCCAAGGCGGGGGCCGCAGTGGTGCATTGCCATGTGCGCGATCCCGAGACCGGTGCGCCTTCACGCGATCTCGCGCTGTACCGCGAGGTGACGGACCGCATCCGGGATGCTGAGGTTGATGCGGTGCTGAACCTGACCGCCGGTATGGGTGGTGACATGGTGTTTGGCGGGATCGAAAACCCGCTGCCTCTGGCAGAGGCTGGAACCGATCTGGTGGGAGCGACCGAACGGGTGGCACATGTGGCCGAGTGCCTGCCCGAGATTTGCACTTTGGACTGCGGTACCATGAATTTTGCCGAAGCGGACTATGTCATGACCAACACGCCCGGCGCGTTGCGGGCAATGGGGCAGATGATGACCGATCTGGGTGTGAAGCCCGAGATCGAAGCCTTTGATACCGGCCATCTCTGGTTTGCCAAGCAGTTGGTGAAAGAGGGCGTTCTAGAGCCGAATGCTCTGGTGCAACTCTGCATGGGTGTGCCCTGGGGCGCGCCGGATGACCTGAACACCTTCATGGCGATGGTGAACAACGTCCCTGATGACTGGACCTTCAGCGCCTTCTCGCTGGGTCGGAACGAGATGGCGTATGTGGCGGCCTCGGTTTTGGCGGGCGGAAATGTGCGTGTCGGGTTGGAAGACAATCTGTGGCTTGAGAAGGGCGTATTGGCTGAGAACTGGCAGTTGGTCGAACGCGCAGGCAGTATCATCGAAAATATGGGCGCGCGGGTAATTGGGCCGCAGGAAGTGCGTGAGAAGTTAGGCCTGGTGAAGCGGGCGCCGGTAGGGGTGGCGGGTTAAAGCCCGCCCTACGAATAGGTCGAGCGATATGACAAAGATTGCTGCAATCATCGGTGGTGGCGTAATTGGTGGCGGATGGGCCGCGCGGTTCCTGCTGAATGGCTGGGATGTCCGGGTATATGATCCGGACCCCGATGCCGAGCGCAAAATCGGTGAGGTTCTGGACAATGCACGGCGCTCGTTGCCGGGTCTGAGCGATGTGCCATTGCCAACAGAAGGTACATTGACCTTCCATGCGGACATTGCGGATGCAGTTCGGGATGCTGCGTGGATTCAGGAGAGCGTGCCAGAGCGGCTAGACCTTAAACTGAAGGTTTACAAGAGCCTGCAAGAGGCCTGTGATCCGGAGGCGATCATCGGCTCGTCGACCAGCGGGTTCAAACCCTCGGAATTGCAGGAAGGTGCCTTGCGCCCAGAGCAGATCGTGGTGACGCATCCGTTCAACCCGGTGTATCTGCTGCCATTAATCGAACTGGTGCCCACCGGCCAGAACCCGTCCGAGATGGTTTCCAAGGCCAAGGATGTACTGACATCGGTGGGGTTCTTCCCGCTGCATGTCAGAAAAGAGATCGACGCGCATATCGCGGATCGTTTCCTGGAGGCGGTCTGGCGCGAGGCGCTGTGGCTGGTCAAGGATGGTATCGCCACAACCGAAGAGATCGACGAGGCCATCCGCATGGGCTTTGGCATTCGTTGGGCGCAAATGGGGCTATTCGAGACCTATCGCGTGGCAGGTGGCGAAGCTGGCATGCGACATTTCATGGCACAGTTTGGGCCCGCGCTGAAATGGCCTTGGACCAAACTGATGGATGTGCCCGAGTTCACAGATGAACTGGTCGATCTGATCGCAGATCAGTCGGATGCGCAATCCGGAATGCATTCGATCCGCGAGCTGGAACGTATCCGCGACAACAACCTTGTCGGCATGATGCGCTCGCTTAAGGCGCAAAATTACGGCGCGGGGGCCGTTCTAAACCAGCACGACGCGGCGCTGAAACCCGGTGCTTTGCCGACACTGGATCAGGCTGACCTGAGCCAGCCGATCCTGACCCTGTCGCGCGCGGTTCCTTTGGACTGGACCGACTATAACGGCCATATGAATGAAGCGAAGTATCTGGAGGCGTTTGCCGCCGCCACGGACCGCTTCATGGAAATCATCGGATGTGACATGGAGTACATCACCTCGGGCGGAAGCTACTTCACCGCCGAGAACCATATCCGGTATCTGGACGAAACCCATGCCGGAGCCCGGATCGAAGTGCGTACTCAGATGCTGTTGGGCCAAGGCAAGAAGCTGCACGTGTTCCACAGCATGTATGAGGGCGACAAGCTCTTGGCGACGGGCGAGAGTTTCCTGTTGCATGTCGATCTTGAAACACGACGCCCCTCAGCACCTTCGGATCAGATCGAGGATGCGATGGCACGGATTACCCAGGCGCAAGCCGATCTGCCTTATCCCGAGGGGGCAGGTGCCGCGATCCGGAAACCCGTATGACGCAGCGGGTTCTGATCACGGCGGGTGCCTCGGGCGTAGGGCGCGCGATGGCCGAGGCGTTTGATGCCGCAAGGGCGCGGGTCTGGGTTGTCGATATCGACGATGCGGCGCTGAATAGCTGCCCGGAGAACTGGCAGACATGCAAAACCGATGTCTCGGATGAGGCGCAGGTGGCTGATTTGTTCGACCAGATTGCCAAGGCGTGGGGCGGGCTGGATGTGCTTTGTGCCAATGCGGGTGTCGCCGGGCCAACGGCCTTGGTTGAGAATGTATCTTTAAGTGATTGGAAAAATTGTCTTTCGATCAATCTTGAAGGGGCGTTTTTGTGTTCGAAATACGCGGTTCCCATGCTCAAGAAACAGGCGCACGGGGCCGTTTTGATCACGTCATCGACAGCTGGACAGTATGGCTATCCGAACCGCTCGCCTTATGCCGCCGCGAAATGGGCCATGGTTGGATTGGGTAAGACGCTGGCGATGGAGCTTGGCCCGCATGGCATACGCTGTAATGTGATCTGCCCCGGTTCTGTCGAAGGTCCACGCATGGAAGGGGTCTTGCAGCGCGAGGCCGTGGCCAAGGGCATGACCCGCGATCAGGTCTATGAGGGTTATGCCTCGGGCACCTCGATGGGTCGTTTTGTTGAAGCGCGGGATATTGCTGATATGGCGGTGTTTCTGGCCTCGGATGCGGCACGGCTGGTTTCGGGTCAGGTCATCGCTGTGGACGGAAATACGGTAAATCCCGACCCGAAACTCTGATTTGGGTCAGCCTTGATTCGGGCCTCTGATCTGGCGGATCGTGCTGCGGACGGCTTGCCAGTCTTTGGCTTGCTGTGCGTTTCCGGCAGCTTCAGATTCGCGCATCTTTTGAGCGGCTTCCACCTCGGCTCGGTCTCCATGAACCGAGTACAAGGCACGTGCATATTGCGCTGTTTTGAGTGCGTCCATTTCGGTCATCCTCCGTGGAATGTCTGAGGGTTCGCGCAGTCACTATACTACACGGCCAGTCGGATCGCACGATTGGGGGATTCCCTTAAACGGTTGCCTTTTCGGCTTCGGCCCGCAATTCGCGCAGATGTTGGGGGAAATGACGGGCGGTCATATCGGCCTCGCGGATCAAAGTGTCGAAGTGGCGGGTAAACACCTCGATCCGGTCCCGATCGCGGAACGCCATGTAATGGCTGCCGGCATAGAAGACGCACAGCAGTGGGCCAAAGATCGTCACCGGCGCAGAATACAAGCGTTTGGCGTCAAACAGATAGATCCGCAGACGCGGGTAGAGCTGTTCGCACAGGGCCAGAAGGTGGTCGATCTGCTCCAGCCGAACTTCCAGCGGTAGGCCTTCGTAATAGCCTTCACCAAGGGCAAAGCTACGGATTTCGAATAAGGGCATCGCGATCTCATAATCCGATTGCGCACTGCGCATCCATGTTAGCCGATCCTCGGAGGCCCCAATTGCCTGATCCGCCGTGCGGCCCAGATGCGGGGCGTATTCCCATTCCAGCACGGCGCGGGTCTTGAGCATATCGGGCAGGGTGGCCGGGACATAGCGGATTTTGTAGCCCGCAGCCTCTTGATGCCATTGGAAAATCCGCTCATCCACCAATGCGCGCGGGGCCTCTGTCATGCTGAGGGACCCGGCCAACAGTTCCGCTGCGCTTTCGGGGCGGTTTGACAGGCTGAGAAGCCAATCGGCCGAAACCCCCAGCGCCGCTGCGCAGCCACCAATCACGTGGGCATTGGGCAGGCGCGCGCCGTCATCCGCCAGCAGTTGCGAGACGGTAGACCGGTCCACGCCAATGCTGCGGGCCAGGGCGCTTTGGCTGGTTTGGCGGTCTTCCATCGCGCGGGCCAAGCGTAGGCGAAACTGAGCAGCGCGCACGCGTTTGTCGAGTTTTTCATCCATGTGTTTATATATATCACATTTGATGAATTTTGTTAATCATATTCAGAATTCCCAACAGGCCACCCCGTAGGTAACGCTTTTGTGAGAACAATAAAAACGGGGTCCGGAATGGAGACGCGGCAAAGATCGGTCGTGAAGGCACTGATTTGGAATGTGATGGGGTTGGCGGTCATGACTGTGGTCGGTCTGATAGCCACCGGGTCAGCGGCTGTTGGCGGCGCGTTGGCACTGGTCAATACGGCCATCGGTGTGACGATGTATGTCGCGTATGAACGGGTCTGGGCAGGGATTACGTGGGGCCGCAATGGCTGAACCAACGCTGCCTAAAACGCCTGAATGGGGGACATTTGCGCTGATCGTAGCCTGTTACGCCACCTGGTTGGCAGGCTTGTTCTGGCTGGCCGACTGGTCCCTATGGCTGGCCATCCCGGCCCTGGGGCTGATTGCCGCCTTGCATTCCTCACTGACGCATGAGGCATTGCACGGGCATCCGTTTCGCGCCAAATGGCTGAACGAGGCGCTGATGGCCCTGCCGCTGACTTTGTTCATCCCGTTCAACCGCTTCCGCGATCTGCATCTGGCGCATCATCAGGATGCCAACCTGACAGACCCCTATGACGACCCCGAAACGAACTATTTGGACCCTAAAGTTTGGGCGCGATTGTCGTGGTGGCAAAAGCGGCTGTTTGTGACCAACAATACGCTTCTGGGCCGGATCGTGCTGGGACCCGCAATCGGACAAGTAATGTTTCTGCGCGATGAATGGCAGGGGATGATCCGAGGGGACCGCGCGATACTTCTGGCTTGGGCGATGCATATCCCCGGCGTAGCGGTGGTTTTGTGGGTGGTCGCGCAATCGGCGATGCCGATCTGGGCCTTTGTCCTATCAGCCTATATCGGGCTGGGTCTGGTCAAAATCCGGACCTTTCTTGAACACCGAGCTCATGAGAAATCTCGCGCTCGGACTGTGATTGTCGAGGACCGCGGGCTGCTGGCCTTTCTGTTTCTGAACAACAACCTGCACGTTGTTCATCACATGAACCCTTCGGCCCCATGGTACCGTTTGCCTGCACTCTATCAGGCAGGGAAAGACCGCTATCAGGCCTGCAACGAAGCCTATGTCTATCGCTCATACGCGCAGATCTTCAAAGAATACTTCTGGCGCGCGAAAGATCCGGTGGCTCATCCGCTCTGGCCAAAGCCCTGATTTCACGACAGAAGGGGCGCCATGAGTTTATGGATTCCCGTCACCATCGCCGCTGCTTTGTTCCAGACGGTGCGGTTCATGCTGCAGAAGTCGCTCAGCAGCGTGAAACTATCCGCCGCCGGCGCAACCTTTGCGCGGTTTGCCTATTCGATGCCATTGGCGGTTTTAGGGCTGGTCGTCACGCTGTGGGTGACGCAGGCTGCGATACCATCCCTGACCGCACAGTTCTGGCTGTTCGTAGCCATTGGCGGGACGGCGCAGATTTTGGCGACCATCTGCGTGGTTGCCCTGTTCAAACAGCGCAATTTCGCGGTTGGGATCACCTTCAAGAAAACCGAAGTTATCCAAACAGCCATCGTTGGGTTTCTGATCCTTGGGGATGAGGTTTCTGCCGGGGCGCTTGGTGCGATCCTGTTGGGGTTGTTGGCGGTTCTGGTGCTGTCCAAAACACCGGGCGGGGACGGAGCGTGGTGGCGTCATTTGACCAACCGCGCGTCGCAACTTGGCCTTGGCTCAGGCGTTCTGTTCGCCTTCTCCGCCGTCAGTTATCGCGGCGCATCACTGGAGCTTGGCGACATTGATGCATGGTTTCGCGCCCTGATCACTCTGGCGGCGGTGGTCACGTTTCAGTTTCTCAGCATGGGGCTGTGGCTGCTCTGGCGGGATCGAGCCGAGTTGCTGGCCGTCTGGGAGACACGGTCCACCGGCGTCTTCGTTGGATTGACAAGCCTCGGCGGGTCGTTCTGTTGGTTTCTGGCCTTCACCTTGCAAAACGCGGCTTATGTCAAAGCACTAGGGCAGGTGGAGCTGATCCTCAGCCTTTTGGCTTCGATCCTGTTCTTCCGTGAGACAATCACCCGGCGTGAGATTGCCGGGATGGGCTTGCTGGGTATCTCGATACTGGCGCTGGTGCTGGCGATCTAGCTGGCGCGACGCTCGTCAAAGCTGAGCGCGATGAAGCTGGGCAGATGGTCGCCCATGCCGACAACCTTTGGGCCATGGTCGTCCCGACGACCACGCCCCTTGGCAGGCTTGTCCTGCTTGCGCTCATCCTTCTTGCGGTCGTGCTTTTTGTCGTCTGAGGATCTGGTCTTTTTCTCGGGCTTTGACACCTCTGGCTTGGGCTCTTCCTTCACCGGATTGTCGATACGCGGAATATCCTTCTGGATCAGCTTCTCAATCGCATCCAGAGCCTTTTCGTCACGACCCGAGCAGATCGTGACGGCCTTGCCTTCGCGTCCGGCTCGGCCTGTACGGCCAATGCGGTGAACATAGTCTTCGGCATGACCGGGCACGTCGAAATTAAACACATGGCTGACCGACGGAATATCCAGGCCGCGTGCGGCGACATCAGAGGCCACGAGCAGGCGTAAAGACCCATCACGGAAGCCATCCAGCGTTTTCATCCGCTGTGATTGATCCAGATCGCCATGGATCGCAGAGGCGTTATAGCCGTATTTCTTCAGTGACTTGGCGCAGATATCCACGTCCGTCTTGCGGTTGCAGAAGATGATCGCGTTGGTGCACTTGTCACCTTCGGCGTCGATCAGCGCGCGCAGAACCTTGCGTTTGCCGCTGGCCTCGCGATCCCGGCGACCGCCTTTGAACATGACGACACCCTGTTCGATGGTCTCGGACGCGGTGGCCTGGCGGGCAACCTCGATCCGGGCGGGGGCGGACAGGAACGTGTCGGTGATCCGCTCAATCTCGGAGGCCATGGTGGCCGAGAAGAACAGCGTCTGGCGCGTGAATGGCGTCAGCGAGAAGATGCGTTCGATATCAGGGATAAAGCCCATATCCAGCATCCGGTCGGCCTCATCCACCACCATGATCTGCACGCCGGTCAGCAGCAGCTTGCCGCGTTCGAAATGGTCCAGCAAACGGCCCGGAGTTGCAATCAGAACGTCAACGCCCCGATCGATCAGCGCATCTTGTTCCTTGAAGCTGACACCGCCAATCAGCAACGCCTTGGTCAGCTTTACATTCTTGGCATAGGTGTCGAAATTTTCAGCCACCTGCGCGGCCAACTCACGCGTCGGGCACAAAACCAGCGAGCGCGGCATGCGCGCACGGGCGCGGCCACGGGCCAGAAGGGTGATCATAGGCAGCGTGAAGCTGGCGGTCTTGCCCGTACCAGTCTGAGCAATCCCGAGAACATCGCGCCCTTCAAGCGCAGGTGGTATCGCGCCTTCCTGGATCGGAGTGGGGCTTTCGTATCCGGCTTCCTCAATGGCTTTGAGGACCTTCGGGTTCAGGTTCAGTTCGTTAAACTTTGTCATGTATGTCCGGTTCATGCGGACACTTGACCTGGCCCGCGCGTCTGAAAAATGCCGGGCCCGGATGGCCATGCGCTTTTTGCGCATTTCGGCTTGGGCGCGGACATAACAAAAAGGTAGGTCAGGGTCAAACAAAGACCAGCCTGTCACACATGCAAGGCGTCAATGCGGGATTCTACGCAACAATTCAGCCACTTCCGGGGAAATGTTCTGCGATTTTCTGGCTCAGGTTCAATGGCCTGTGCCGGATCAGGCCGTAACGTTCCAACCGCGTGCGCACGTCAGGGTCCTGACCGCTGATCTCGGCATAGAAGGCGCGCAGACCGTCCATGCCTTGTTCATCCTTGATCCAGCTGAACAACTCATTCTTGTTCAAGCCACCTTTTTCGCGCGGCACGTTGGGCGACATGCCGGGCTGATAAGACCCTCTGGTCATCCGAAATTCATAGTGCGCGATCCAGTGTTCCCAATCCGGTGCGTGACGGTGGCAGAGTTCAAACTGAGGCTGTTCGTGCTTGCAGGGTAGTAGTTTCTTGTTCTGAAACAGGTTGTGTATCCGAAAGCTGAGGTTTTCCAGCCCTGTACGCACGATCAACTTTCCCTGCACATGACTCAGGAACCCGCCCAGCACAAAGGCGCCGTATGTTGGGTAGATCTCTTGCACAAGCGCCTCGCGGGTGGGGCTTTTAGGGATATGCGCCTTATACAGGTCATCACCGCCTGATATCGCCTCTGACGGCCGCACGCGGACCGCCGGGATATCTTGCGGGACTGTAGCCAGCACATCCGCGACGGGCTCTGACGTCCACAAAAACTCATCCACATCGATATGGGCCATCCAGTCCAAATCCGCACGTCGATAGGTATGGGTCGCGATAAAGGTCTGGCGAATCTGGTGCTTGTCCGGGCGTCCGCGCGTGCGTTTTGACCAGAATGCATCATCGCACGACTGCACCTGCACCTTTGGGTGCTGGCTGAGCGCCTGAAAGGCAGCCGGGTTCGGTTCGTCCAGAAAGATGTAAAGCCGGTCCGCCCCCAGATCGAGGTGATGCGCCGCAAAGCCGAGGATATCCTCGGCCCGGCCACGGACCATCGAGACGATACCCCAACGGGTCATGTGCGGGACCGCAGCGTCGCGCGGCGGTTGCGCATGTGTTTTAGTCGACGGAATACGGTGCCGGGATCGGCGTTTAACGCTGTAAACAAATGATCGGCGAGCGGCGCGATTGTCGGGTCATTCAGGGCTTTGGTCCAGATGGGCGCGATCAGATTGGTATCCAGCCCGCCGGTATCCAAAGAGAATGATTTCATTTGCAGGGGCAAGGGCGTGTGGACCTTGTTGCGCGATCCATAGGCAGTTTCTGGCGCCGTGCCGGAAAACAGGCGTTCGTATTCGTAAATCTTCATCAACCCAAACAGCATGCGCAGGGCTTGCCCGACCTCGCGCTGTGTTGGGGTTTGCCCGTGATCGGCGAAGGTCTGGACCGAGGAGACGAGCCAGCGCAGGTCCAGCACAGACAGAAGATGCGCGGATTGTTCAGCCCAGAGCCGCTGAAACAGATCGGGGGCCTGGCGCGGGAACGATCGTTTGCGCAGATTTGCAACAAGTTGGGCGTTCAGAAAGGCGAGTTCTGACCGTCCTATGAACTCTTCCGCGATTTTCACGCGTTTGCGATCCCATGAGGACTGTACATCCAAAGGCGGCAATTCAGTTGCGCTTTGCGGAACGGTTTGTCCGGCCAGTGCCTCAAGGTCTGCTTCTAGCGGGGGCAGCGTGTTCGCGCCGAAGTCAAACGGGGTCCGGCGCTTGTCATAGCCATCCAGCATGTCGGGCAGGCCGCCGGGAAAGGTCAGGTCGTCATCGCTCATACCTGCAGGATTGCACAGCCTGAGTCTGCTGTGCAATCAACCCTTTGTCTTAAACCATCATCTCTTTGGTGGCCGTCAGGTTCAGCGCCGGATAGTCACGCACGACGCGGTCGATATCCCATTGCAGGCGGGTCAGATAGACAATGTCGCCGTCGTGGTCATGAGCGATATGCTGCTTGTTGGCGTTGACGAATTTCTCAACCTCGGGTTTCTCACCGCTGACCCAACGGGCTGAGGTGAACTGAGACGCCTCAAACCGCACTGGCAGGCCGTATTCCATCTCAATCCGGCTGGCGAGCACTTCGAACTGCAACGCGCCAACGACGCCGACGATAAAGCCAGAGCCGATCGAGGGTTTGAACACCTTGGCCGCACCTTCTTCGGCAAACTGCATCAGGGCTTTTTCCAGATGCTTGGCCTTCATCGGATCGCCTGGACGGACAGTTTGCAGCAGTTCCGGCGCGAAGGACGGGATGCCCGTCACGCGGATCGCCTCGCCCTCGGTCAGCGTATCGCCAATACGCAGTTGCCCGTGGTTCGGGATGCCAATGATGTCTCCGGCCCAAGCTTCTTCGGCCAATTCCCGGTCGGAGGCCAGAAACAGCACAGGGTTCGAGATCGCCATAGGTTTTTTCGACCGCACATGGGTCAGCTTCATGCCGCGTTTGAAATGCCCCGAGGCCATACGCACAAAGGCCACCCGGTCGCGGTGCTTCGGGTCCATATTGGCCTGCACCTTGAAGACAAACCCGGCGACTTTCTTCTCATCGGGTGCGATTTGACGCGGTTCGGCGGATTGCACCTGCGGTTGCGGACCATAGGCGCCGATGCCCTCCATCAGCTCTTTCACCCCAAATGAGTTAATCGCCGAGCCGAACCAGATCGGGGTCATATGCCCCTCAAGCACCGCCTGAGGGTCGAGCGCGGGTAGCAATTCGCGCGCCATTTCGACCTCTTCCAGCAGCTTCTCCAGCAGATGTTCGGGCACGTGTTCAGCCAGCTTGGGATCGTCCAAACCATCGATCTGAATGCTCTCGGCCACTTTGTTGCGGTCGGCGCGGTCCATCAGTTCCAACCGGTCGCGCAGCATATCATAGCAGCCTATGAAGTCGCGGCCCACTCCGATGGGCCATGCGGCGGGCGTGACGTCGATGGCCAGCATTTCCTGAATTTCGTCGATAATCTCGAACGTATCGCGGCTTTCGCGGTCCATCTTGTTACAGAAGGTCAGGATGGGAAGATCGCGCAGGCGGCAGACTTCGAACAGCTTCTGCGTCTGGCTTTCGACACCTTTCGCACCGTCGATCACCATCACGGCGGCATCCACCGCAGTCAGCGTGCGATAGGTATCTTCCGAGAAATCACTGTGGCCAGGGGTGTCGACAAGATTGAACCGGAAATCCCCATAGTCGAACGACATTGCCGACGCGGACACCGAGATGCCCCGATCCTTCTCCATCTGCATGAAGTCCGACCGCGTGCGCCGCGCCTCGCCTTTGGCGCGCACCTGTCCAGCCATCTGGATCGCACCGCCGTACAGAAGGAACTTCTCGGTCAGCGTCGTTTTACCCGCATCCGGGTGCGAGATGATGGCGAATGTCCGACGACGAGCGATCTCGGGCGGCAGGGTAGGTTGGTTCGAGGCGGTATCAAGCATAAGCGCGCGTATAGGCGGGGAAACCTGCCGAGGCAAGACAAACGGGGTGGCACGAATCGGCTGCTTGCGGCAAAAAGAACAAATAGTGAACAAAATGATGGAGCTGAGCGATGAATTTGAAAGATATTGCTGACGAACTGGTTGCAGGCTGCCGCGAGAACAGGGCTAAGGAAAACCTGACCAAACTTTATGCGCCTGATGCCGAATCCGTCGAAGCACAAGATATGCAAGGTATGGGTCGCGAAACGCAGGGCCTCGATGGCATTGGTGGCAAGCATGATTGGTGGGAAAACGCCCACGAGGCGTCGGGCGCGTCAGTGAGCGATCCATTCCTGCATGGTGAAGACCGTTTTGCCGTGATCTTTGAGGTTCAAGGCAAAGTAAAGGAGACCGGTGAAAGCTTCGACATGCGCGAAGTGGCGAATTATCACGTCGCGAATGGAAAAATCGTGAGGGAGGAGTTTTTCTACTGACGCCGGGCGACATTTCTGATCTGTTCAGGCGAAACGTTGTTATCGAATTCAGTAACCCTTTTTCCGAACAGATCAGATCATCAAGGACCAAGCCTGGAAATGAGCAGTGTTTTCAATAAACTGGTGGTGGTATCCATGGCCACTGCTATGTTGATTGCCCATCAATCTGATGCCGTGTTAGCCCATCCGGGCCATGGTCCTCCGGACCGACCCGGTTTCTCGCGTGATGGTGGTACAACCTCGTCGGGCCCGCAACGGAATGGAAGCGATCGTGATCGGCGAATGACCAAAACCGAACGGTTAGCGACGGATGCCGAGGTTCTGGTGAAGAAAAGCACCTTGTTGCAACGGCGGATTGCAACGGTCGACGCCCGTGTAGCGAAATCTGCTCAGGCCTTTCAAAGCACCGGAGAGCTTAAGGACTCAGCGCGCAAACAGGTTTTGCGGTCGGTTCGTTCAGCACGTCGGGCGACTGAGCAACTGATCAGTGAATTGGGTTTGTTTCTGAAAGAGTACTCGACAGACCTGACGCCAGATGTTCGCAATAGTCTGGATATGCGCCTTGCAAATCTGAATACCCGCGAGACTTATCTCGCCGATCATGAAGCGAAACTGGCTGACGTTGATGCATGTAGCAGCACACAGTGTGCGGAGGTTGTACAAGATCTGTATCAGCAGGGTGACTGGACAGGCGAGAGCGCTGAACTCAACGCATTGTCTGAGATACTGACATCGCTCGAAAAAGCGTGAGTCTTGTGCGCTGAATCTATGTGACACCGCTGGTCGGTGCGAAAAGGGGAAGTGAATGGACCTGGGAATTCGAGGAAAACGTGCATTGGTGTGTGCCAGCAGCAAAGGGCTGGGTCTGGGATGTGCCGAGGCGCTGGCCGAGGCCGGTGTTGATCTGGTGATGAATGCGCGCGGGGTTGATGCGTTGGAGGCCGAAGCTGCGCGGTTGCGTTCTACATATGGCGTTGATGTGCAGGCCGTCGCCTGTGATGTGACCACCTCAGAGGGGCAGGCTCAGGTGATCGACACGGCGCAAGGTGTCGATATTCTGGTCAACAATGCCGGGGGTCCTCCGCCCGGTATGTGGTCGGATTGGGATCGCGATGATTTCATCAAAGCACTGGACGCGAATATGCTGACGCCGATTGCCTTTATGAAAGCACTATTGCCTGCGATGATGGACAAGGGCTGGGGCAGGGTGGTCAATATCACCTCGCAATCCGTGCGCGCACCCATTGCCGTGCTTGGCCTGTCAAATGCGGCGCGTACCGGTTTGACCGGCTATGTGGCGGGGACGGCGCGGCAGGTGGCCCCTCATGGGGTCAATATCAACAACCTGCTGCCGGGTATTCATGCGACGGATCGCGCAGATGCGCTCGACAGCGGCGTTGCCACACAGCAGAGCATTTCGATCGACGAAGCACGTGCCGTGCGGGCTGCAACAATTCCGGCGCGTCGCTATGGCACGCGGGCTGAATTTGGCGCCACCTGCGCCTTTCTTTGCTCGCAACAGGCCGGGTTTATCGTTGGGCAGAACATCCTGCTGGATGGCGGTGCAACCAATTTGACGATGTAGTCATGTCACAAGGGTATTCGCTGAAAGATCAGCTGTTTAATGATGAGAAAACCCGATATCTGGCTGGGCTTTTTGCTCAGGCGGACCCGTCTTTTGATCCGGATGCCTTTCATGGGCAGGTAATGTCTCGCCTCACCGAGCTGGAGTTGAAAGAGCGCATGACTTGGATTGCAGATTGCCTGCAATCGGCCCTGCCGGGAACACTGCCCGAGGTCGCGCCCGTGATCCTGCGCGCGCTGCCACCGCCTTTGGACCCGACCAAAACGGATGATGATTTCGGCGATTTCATCTTCGCACCGCTCGGCGAATGGGTGGTCGCGATTGGGCTGGACGCGCCGGAGGATGCACTGGATCTGTTTGAGGAACTAACCCAAAGGTTTTCAATGGAATGGGCGATCCGTCCGTTTCTGAACCGTTGGCCCGATCTGGTTCTGAACCGGATGCAGGACTGGTGCGCGCATGACAGCTATCATGTCCGCCGATTGGTCAGCGAAGGCACGCGGCCACGCCTACCTTGGGGGCAGGCGATTGGGTTGGAGCTGAATGATCCTATGCCTTTGCTTGATCGGTTGCATGGCGACAAAACACGCTATGTCACCCGCTCGGTTGCCAACCATCTGAACGATATCTCAAAGAAACAGCCCGATCTGGTTCTGGCGCAGCTCAAGGCCTGGCAAGGGGCGGGCAGGCAGAACGCGGATGAGCTGGACTGGATGATCGGACACACGCTGCGTGGCCTTGTAAAGGCTGGACATCCGGGCGCGATGGCCATGCTGGGCTATGATCCTGACGCCGAACTGGCCATTGGTATCGAGCTGTTGGCAGAGGCCCGGATTGGAGAAGCGCTGGAGTTTTTAGTAGACATGAAGGGTCAGGGCGCGCAGCCGGTTCTTGTGGATTATATTATTCACTTTCAAAGGCCTGGAGGGAAGACCTCAGCCAAGGTGCACAAGCTGAAACAAGCTGCGCTGAAGGACGGGGCGTTGCGTTTGGAAAAGCGTCACAAGCTCAAGGCCAACGCCAGCACGTTCCAGCTTGTTCCCGGTGCACATCGGCTTGAGATTCAGGTGAATGGCAAGGTGCGGGCGGGTGTTGATTTCAACCTGCTGGGCTGAGATATCTCACAGTTTTGTCAAATTGGGCCGGGTGGATTGTCCGGTCCGAAAAGTTGCACTAGCTGCTAAGCAGATATCGAACAGAGGACATCCGCGATGAATCATGAATCGGTGCAGAACTACTATGGCGAAGTGCTGCAAAGCAGTGCGGATTTGCAGACCAATGCCTGCTGCACCCCCGATGACATGCCGGATCATCTGAAGAAAATCCTATCGAAACTGCACGATGAAGTGCTGACCCGCTACTACGGCTGCGGCCTGATCGCGCCGCTTGACCTTGTAGGGATGAGCATCCTTGATCTGGGTTGTGGTGCTGGCCGGGATGTTTATGCCCTGTCGGCGATGGTGGGTGAGAGCGGACGCGTCGTCGGCGTCGATATGACCCAGGAACAGCTGGAAGCAGCTCGCGCGCATCAGGACTACCACGCCAAGGTCTTTGGCTATGCCACCAGCAATGTTGAATTCCACCACGGCTATATCGAAAAACTGGATAAGTTGGATCTGGAACCGGGTTCTTTCGATATCATCGTGTCGAACTGCGTGATCAATCTGGCGACTGATAAAGAGGCCGTCTTACGCGGCGCACATAGGCTGCTGAAAGAAGGTGGCGAGATGTATTTCTCGGACGTTTATGCAGACCGCCGTATCCCACAAGCAATGGCCGAGGATGAGGTTCTGTATGGTGAATGCCTCTCTGGCGCTTTGTACTGGAACGACTTTCTGTCGATATCGCGTAAGGCGGGCTTTGGTGATCCGCGCCGCGTGACACATCGGCCCCTGACCATCGAAAACCCGGTGCTCGAAGAACGCGTTGCCCCGTTGAACTTCTTGTCGGCCACGTACCGTTTATTCAAACTGCCCGCGCTGGAGCCTGCCTGCGAAGACTACGGTCAGGCCGTGATCTACAAGGGCACCATCCCCAACGCGCCCCATCTGTTCGAACTGGATGACCATCACGCCATTGAAACTGGCAAGGTCTTCCCGGTTTGTGGCAACACATGGATGATGCTGAAACACACCCGTTTTGCCCGCCATTTCGACTTTATCGGCGATTTCTCGACCCATTATGGCATTTTCGAAGGCTGCGGCGGCGAAAGCCCGTTTGAAGCAACCGGTGCTGCACCCGCGTCCGGCGGCTGCTGCTGATCCCTTGCGCCCAAGGGGCGGGGTTGCTATCCCCGCCCAAGCCCGATGGTTTTGATCGGGAAAGGTTACGGGGTCATCGGTGACAGCAGAGGCAACTCCACCACGTTTGGAAATTCGCAACATGACCCGCCGGTTCGACGGGCGGGTTGTGGTGGATGACGTCTCGCTCAGCGTACAGGCGGGGCAGGTTACGTGTCTGCTTGGGCCGTCCGGTTGCGGCAAATCCACGACGCTGCGGATGATTGCCGGGGTCGAGATACAGGATTCCGGCGAAATCTACGTCGATGGCAAGCTGATATGCGATACGGTGTTTCGGGTTCCGCCGGAAAGGCGTGAAATTGGTCTGATGTTTCAGGATTTTGCGCTGTTTCCGCATCTGAGCGTCGCCAATAATGTGGCCTTTGGCCTGACTGGCAGCAAAGACCAGAAACGCGCCCGCGTCGAAGAGCTGCTGCGCAAAGTTGATCTGATGCGCTTTATCGATGGCTACCCACATCAGCTGTCAGGGGGGGAGCAGCAACGGGTTGCCTTGGCCCGTGCGCTGGCACCGCGCCCCCGGATCATGCTGATGGACGAGCCGTTTTCGGGGCTCGACAATCGGTTGCGCGACGGTATCCGGGATGAAACGCTGGCGATCCTGAAAGAGGAAGATGCTGCGGTATTGCTGGTCACACATGAGCCGGAAGAAGCAATGCGGATGGCGGATGAGATTGCGCTCATGCGCCGAGGCAAGATCGTACAACAGGGCGCGCCCTATAATGTCTACACCCGGCCCGCGGATAAAGAGGCGGTGGCCTTCTTTAGCGATGTCAATGTCTTGCGGTCCAATGTGAACGGCGCCCTGGCAGAAACACCGTTTGGTCAGTTCCTGGCCCCCGGCATTCCGGATGGCACTGAGGTCGAGATCGTGTTTCGCCCGCAGCACATCAAGCTGGATTTCGACCGCAATGGCAAAGGCCCATCGCCCACGCCCACCGAAGGGGTTGCCGCGCGCGGCGTTGTTGAACGTGCCCGCTTTTTAGGCAATGAAAGCCTGGTCGAGTTTCGCATGGACTACGACGGTTCGATCCTCAAAACCACGGTGCCCAATGTGTTTGTACCCAATCCGGGGCGGGTTATGTGGCTGACCATCCGCCGCGATCGCTGCTTCGTTTTCCCGCTCTGACGCTCAGTTTCCAGCAAAGTGGTGCGCGAAAGCCTCAGATTGCGTGCGCCCCTTGCTTGCCGCAAGGCAAGGGCCCGTCTATCAAGGGCCAAACGTGGGGATGATCGGGCAGATGCGTATACTTTTGACCAATGATGACGGGATCAACGCGCCGGGTCTGACGGTGCTTGAGGCGATTGCAGCCGAGGTGGCAGGGCCGGATGGCGAGGTTTGGGTCGTGGCCCCCGCATTCGAGCAATCGGGCGTCGGGCATTGCATCAGCTATACGCATCCGACCATGGTGGCCAAGCTGGGCGAACGTCGCTATGCCGCCGAAGGCTCGCCTGCGGATTGCGTGCTGGCTGGGTTGCATGACGTGATGAAAGACGCGCCGCCTGATCTGGTGCTGTCTGGCGTCAACCGGGGCAACAACTCGGCCGAGAATACCGTCTATTCCGGCACAATCGGCGGCGCGATGGAGGCGGCGTTGCAGGGTGTACCCGCGATTGCTTTGTCGCAATACTATGGCCCGCGCAACCGGGATCTGGCCGATCCGTTTGAGGCCGCCGTACGACACGGCACCGATGTGGTGCGCAAGATATTGGCGGCCAACCCCGCGGATCAGACGGATTACCGGTTGTTTTACAATGTGAATTTCCCGCCCGTTCCTGCGGATGAGGTTCTGGGTGTTCAGGTCTGTGCCCAAGGGTTCAGACGCGAGACACGCCATACGGTTGAGCCACAGACATCACCTTCGGGTCGGCGTTTTCTGTGGGTCCGGGGTGGGCCGCAGGACAGACCGACCGAACCGGGCACCGATGCGGCGGCCAATCTGGCCGGATATATCTCAGTCACGCCGATGCGGGCGGATCTGACGGCCTATGATGCGCTAGAGGCGTTGAAGTCGATCGAATGAGCGGACTGGACCCGGAAACCGTCATGCAATTCCTGTTTGCCCTGCGCAAACGGGGGGTGACGGACGCGCGTGTGCTGGCTGCGATGGAGCAGGTGGATCGCGGCCGCTTTGTCACAGGGCTGTTTGCGGATCGCGCCTATGAGGATATGCCTCTACCCATCGCCTGTGGTCAGACGATCAGCCAGCCCTCGGTCGTGGGGCTGATGACGCAGGCGCTGGATGTGCGCCCACGCGATACGGTTCTGGAGGTCGGGACAGGCTCAGGCTATCAGGCCGCTGTTCTGTCGAAACTGGCGCGACGGGTCTATACGGTTGAACGCCACAGGCGACTGGTGAACGAAACCGGCCAGCTGTTTCGCGAGATGGGATTGACCAATGTGACGGCGATGCTGTCGGATGGGTCCTTTGGTTTGCCCGAACAAGCCCCCTTTGATCGGATCATTGTGACAGCCGCGGCAGAGGACCCTCCGGGACCGCTCTTGGCGCAGCTCAAAATCGGGGGTATTATGGTGCTACCCGTAGGACAGTCGGATGCGGTGCAGCAGTTGATCAAGGTCACGCGCACCGAGGATGGTCTGGACTACAACGAATTGTCGTCCGTCCGTTTCGTACCCCTGCTTGAGGGGCTCGGGAAGGATGAGACATAACAGGTATTGAAAGTTTGGTCACCGGAACCCCGGAAAACAGGGGCAGGTGTTGAGGGCAAACGTGATGAGAGCAGTTTCCAAATCGGCAATGCGCCGTTGTGCGACCGGGGTGGCCGCTCTGGCTATATTGGCCGGGTGCGAAGGACCACTGGATTATGACCTGCGGGGTCAGATTGGCGGGTTTTCAACCACAGGGGCGGCGCAATCCGCCACCGCCAGTCGCCCGACGCCCGATGCGCGTGGTGTCATCACCTATCCGAATTATCAGGTGGCCGTAGCACGGCGCGGCGATACCGTCCGTGATGTGGCTGCCCGGGTGGGGTTGCCCGAGGGTGAGCTCTCACGGTTCAACGGCCTGCAAACCACCGACACACTGCGCGAGGGTGAGATCCTCGCGCTGCCGCGTTCGGTGGGTGCAACCAGCGGGGTTGACATCGCCTCGATCGCCGGGTCCGCCATTGATCAGGCCCCCGCAACGGGTGGCGTGCAGACCACGACACTGGAACCTGCCAAACCGGCGGCAGCCCCGGCACCAACGCCGACCGGGCCCGAACCGATTCGGCATAAGGTGAAGCGGGGCGAGACGGCTTATACGATTTCGCGTCTGTACCAAGTACCTGTTGAATCGCTGGCCGAGTGGAACGGGCTGGGTCCGGATTTCGCAATCCGCGAAGGTCAGTATCTTCTTATCCCGGTCAAGAACCAGCCCGCTCCGCGCGGTGCCACTCCGGCAGCGCCTGCGGCGAGTGCGACTAACGTTACGCAGCCAGGCGAAGGCTCCCCAACCCCAACGCCCCCGAGCGCCACGCAACCCTTGCCGGACGAACAGGTCGAACCCCGCAGCGAAGCACCGGAGGCCCCTGATGTAACAGTAGAGGCTCCCAGCAACGCAAGCCGTTCCGCATTGGCCTTGCCGGTGACTGGCAAAACCATTCGGACCTATGAAAAGGGTAAGAACGAGGGCATCGACATCGCAGCTGCGCCGGGCACGCCAGTAAAGGCCGCGGAAGCCGGAACCGTTGCCGCGATCACGGCAGATGCAGATCAGGTGCCGATCATTGTGGTCAAGCACAAGAACGACTTGCTGACCGTTTATGCCAACGTCGACGATATCACTGTCAAAAAAGGTGACCGGGTCAAGCGTGGACAGCAGATTGCCGCGTTGCGGGGTGGGGATAATGCCTATGTGCATTTCGAAGTCCGCAAAGGGTTCGAATCCGTTAACCCAGAGCCCTATCTGCAGTGAGTCAAATGGCCCGTACCGGGCCATGCCTCCGGCGGGGATATTTTTAGCCAGATGAAGCTGGGATTACGCTTGGGAGTCGTAGTCACTAAGCCGTTTGCCGGGTTCATCCGTAAAAAGTTCGGGCTGGGGGGTGACCGTTTCGATCAGGTCGATGCGGAAGACGCGGAAACCGTCGCGGAGCTCGCACCAGCCGGTCAATGTCCAAACGCGGCCCCAGTATTCCATGTGCAGGGGGCGGATCGTACGGTCGGTCAACGTGCCGTCGATACGGCGATAGGACAGGTGCAGTTTCTGACGTGATTTGATCGCAGCACGGATTGGGGCCATATGGGCCAAACCGCGCGCGGCATCGGCAAAGGGGTAGACAGCGAATTTCCAGGCATCTGCCTCGGCTACGACCTGTGTAGGCAGGACCGCGTCGATCTTTTCGGCAAGGGACTCGGCTGCTGCCTTGAGATCCGGGTCGGCGGCTTCGGCGACGATGGCCATGCCGAGGTTCAGCGCTTCCAGCTCGGACGGGGTCAGGTTCAAGGGGGGCAGGGTGATTTGTTCGCGCACCATATAACCCATGCCGCGCTCGCCCTCGACCGGAACGCCAGAAGCCACCAGCGTGTCCATATCGCGGTAGATCGTGCGGACCGACACCTCAAGCCGGTCCGCGATGTCCTGCGCGCGGTGTAGTTTGCCGTCGCGCAGGATCTGGATGATATCGAACAAGCGATCAGTGCGGCGCATGACACGCCATTCTGATCGCGACTAGGCTGTCATGTTCCATAATACATTCTCATGCCGCATCTGCAGGCTGTCTGGGTTGATGGCTGCCATCAGGGCGGGGGCAAATTCCTGTTCCGGGAACTGCGCGGCGGCGTTTTGCGCTGCCTGCATATCCTGCCAGACCACATAGTCGGTCCAACGCCCGTCATCGCCCTGGCTGAGTTGGCGATGGGCAAATCCGGGGGCCGCACGCACGAAGGATTCGGTGGATTGGCTAAGCGCGACGAACGCCTCGGGCGAGGTGCCGTCGTTCAAGGTGAAAGTGACGATTTCTGCGACATGGGTCATGTGAGTCTCCGTTGACCAGGTTGCGATATCGCTGTTGTAGTCAGATACAACTGACATAAACCTGTCAGTTGTAAAAGGCGAACCTTGTAAAATCGTATGTTTGGACCGGATTTTGGAGGCGCCACCGCGAAAGCCCCCTTTTTGTGATGGGGGTTTGGGGCGTAAACACGAGACCAGATTATAATCCGGGCGTACTGCGTCCAAGAAATAGGGAGAGACAATATGTTCACCACTCCAATGCTTTTGACCAACGTTCCACCAGTTGGCTGGTTGCTAATTGCAGTTGTCGTTCTGGTGCTATTTGGCCGAGGCAAGATCAGTTCTCTGATGGGTGAAGTTGGCAAAGGCATCACCTCATTCAAGAAGGGCGTCAAAGAAGGCACTGAAGAACTGGAAAAAGACGCGTCTGAAATGGCCAAGGACGTCACGCCTGAGACTGACAAAGACAAGGCCTGATCTAGCATGTTTGATCTTGGCTTTACCGAGCTTCTGGTCATAGGTGTGGTCGCGTTGATCGTGGTTGGTCCGAAGGACTTGCCTGTGTTGTTTCGCAATGTTGGCCGCTGGGTCGGTAAGGCCCGGGGGATGGCGCGTGAATTCAGCAGCGCGATGAACGAAGCGGCTGATCAATCTGGCGTTGGTGATTTGCAAAAAAGCCTAAATGCAGCGACGCAACCGATGAACACTGCGGTGGACGGTGTGAAGAAAGCTGCTCAGGACATGGCCAAGAGCATCGATCCGACCAAATACGATCCGGAGAGCGAAACAGGTAAGCTGGCAGCAGAGCGTGCAGAGCAGGCCAAGAAGGTCCAAGCGACCTCAGCCCGTGCTGCTGCCGACCGTAAGGCCAAAGAAGCCGCAGATGCTTTGGCGAAGGCCGAAGAGGCTGAGGCCGCGCTCAATACTGAAGGCAAAACATGAGCAACACCGACGACATTGAAGACAGCTCTGCACCGCTGATCGAGCATCTGGCAGAGCTTCGTACACGTCTGATTCACTGCGTAGCAGCTTTTATTGTTGGCATGTTTGTTTGCTTTGCAATCGCAACTCCGATCTTCAATTTCCTGACCGCACCGCTTTGCGCTGCATTGTCCGAACGAGGACAGGACTGCGGGCTGATTTTCATATCTCCTCAGGAAGGGTTTTTTGTTGCAATCAAGGTATCTCTGTTCGGGGGCTTTTTGCTGGCTTTCCCTTACATTGGTCTGCAGCTCTGGCGCTTCGTCGCACCGGGTCTGTATCGTACTGAGAAGAATGCCTTTCTGCCATTTATGGTCGCGTCGCCGTTTATGTTTCTTTTGGGCGCTAGCTTTGCCTTCTATGTCGTGACGCCACTCGCTTACGACTTCTTCCTCAGCTTCCAACAGTTTGGGAACGATGGGGAAGCGCTGATCGACGAATCCACTGGTGCGCCGCTGAGTGTGGTGTTCCAAGGTTCGGCGCAGGAATATCTGAACCTGACCATCAAATTCATCGTGGCCTTTGGTCTTTGCTTTCAACTGCCAGTTCTGTTGACCTTGATGGGTAAAGCCGGGCTTGTCAGCGCGGAAGGGCTGGGTTCTGTTCGGAAATATGCGGTGGTTGCCATTCTGATCCTAGCAGGGATTGTCACTCCCCCCGACGTCATCACTCAGGTCATCCTGTTCGTTGTGGTCTACGGCCTCTACGAGATATCGATCTTCCTTGTCGCACGGGTCGAGAAGAAGCGCGAAGAACAGCTACGCGCGGATGGTTACTATGATGACGAGGCTGATGCGGATGAGGAGATCATTCAGGAGGAAGAGGGCAAGTAACCCGCTCTGAAGACAAAGATAGGCGCGTCGGGTTCGGCGCGCCTTTTTCGTTTGAGGCCCTTGTTGCATCGCTCGGATCATGGTTTGACAGCGCCACACCAAGATCCGGAGGCCCCGATGGATGACCAAGCCCTGAACCGTATCGCCGACGCACTGGACCGCATGGCCCCTGCGCCTTTGGCTGCCCCGGATTTCAACGCGGCCCCCGCCTTTGTCTGGCATGTCGGCCCGGATCGGTTAGAGCCTGTCAGACAGGTCAACCGGGTCGATCTGAACCTGCTGGTAGGTATCAACCGCTCCCGCGATACGTTGTTGGACAATACCCGTCGCTTTGCTGAAGGCTTCAAAGCCAATAACGCTCTGCTCTGGGGCGCGCGCGGGATGGGGAAATCCAGTCTGGTGAAAGCCGTGCACGGCACGCTTCAGGATGATCACCCAGACCTGAAACTGGTCGAGCTGCAACGTGAAGACATGGGCTCGGTCGCGCGCCTGTTGAACCACCTGCGCGCGGCGTCGCACCGGTTCATCCTGTTCTGCGATGATCTGTCGTTCAGCCATGACGACCAGCACTACAAATCGCTTAAGGCCGTGCTGGATGGCGGCATTGAAGGGCGGCCTGAAAACGTGGTGTTCTACGCCACTTCAAACCGCCGCCACTTGATGCCGCGGGATATGATTGAAAACGAACGTTCCAGCGCCATTAACCCTTCGGAAGCAGTTGAAGAAAAGGTCTCCCTTTCTGACCGGTTCGGCCTGTGGCTGGGCTTCCACCCCTGCGATCAGGATGAATACCTGGCCATGATCGACCGCTACTGCGGTGCCTACGGGGTTTCAGTCGACCCGGAAACCTTGCGTGCCGAAGCCATCGAATGGCAGGCCACCCGGGGCGCGCGTTCCGGGCGCGTCGCCTGGCAATTCTTCGTCGATCTGGCAGGGCGCAACGGCGTTCATATCGCCTGATCCCAGCTTCATCTGGCTAAAAATATCCCCGCCGGAGGCATGGCCCAAAGGGGCCATTTCCTTAAAGCAGCGCCACAATCCGCGCAGCCTCATCCGAGGTGCTGGTCAACACATCCCGATCTTCACCGGGATGAAACCGCGCGCGTACGGCGGTGGGCATCGGCGCGGGTTCCACGATCGAAACGCGCGGCCCGGTGCGTTCGGTCTCAACCTGCCAGCTGCGGGCCAAAGCCATTTGCGCAGCCTTGGTGGCCCCATAGATGCCATAGAACTTCTCACCCGCTTTGGGGTCGTCAAAGAACACCGCGTGACCCGTTTCGCCCAGCAAAGGCGTTACATAGGGGATCAGGACCGAAGTGGCATTGGCGTTGGTGTTCATCGCCTTGGCCCATTCATTCGGGTCGACAAAATGCGCGGGCGTCAGGGCCGAACTATGGACGGCTGTGTGCAGCCACAGATCCACCTTGCCCCAGCGATCATGTATTCCCCGGCATAGGGTGGCCATGGCATTGGGATCAGTGATGTCCATCGGGGCCAGGGTTGCAGATCCGCCCTTGGCCTTGATCCGATCGTCCAGCTCTTCCAGCCCGCCGGTCGTACGGGCAACAGCGACGATGTGATATTCGGGGGCCAACGCCTCGGCCAGGGCTGCGCCCAGCCCGCGAGAGGCCCCGGTGATGAGGGCGATTTTGGTCTGATCGGTCATGGCTGCGGTTTGGACCCCATCGTGCAGGCCGTCAAGAGGCGTCAGCCCCCAGGGATCGCGATCCGCCGGGTCTGGCCGCTTTGTCGCAGCATCACACCGTGCTCGTCTATCGCCACGATGGTGCCCGATCCAAGGCGGCTGCCGGTTTTCACCTCTTTAACGCGACCAGAAGACATTCGCATCAGCGCGCGCAATTCCGCCTTGGGACCAAATATCCCAAGCACAGAAACAGAGTTTTTCTTCAGCGCGCCTTTTTGCGTTGCCGCGCCTTTAACGGTGACATTGGACATAAGCTGCGGTCGGGCAGGGCCCAGACCCCTTTGGTGAGTGGTAGCAGCGGGTTGGTTAACAAAGGCCAAAACGGAACAAAAGACTGCCGCAACGTCGCATGGCCTAACCTGAACCTCAGGGTTTGCGAAGCCTTTGCATTCGCTACGATTTCGGGATCACGCCTGTGTATCACGTTTTCATGAATGATAGCGGGCTGGTGAAAAGCGAGAAACGCGATCTCTCAACCAACCCATCTGATTCGAAGCGTCGGTTTAGCCTGAGGCCAGTTTGGCCCCGTTCCACGATCCGCCCACAACCTCCATATCCTCGCGCTTCTTGCTGACACGGCTGCTGTTTTCCAGACTGTCGAGGTAATCATCACTGACGCTGCCGGTGATGTAATCGCCGTTGAAGCACGAGCAATCGAAGGCCTCGATCTCGGGGTTGCCTTCCTTGGCGGCCCAAACCAGATCATCAAGATGCTGGTAGAACAGAGCATCTGCGCCCAGCTCTTCGCGAATCTCTTCGATCTCTTTGCCGTTGGCGATCAGCTCATGTTTTGTGGGCATATCGATGCCGTAGACATTGGGGTATTTGACCGGAGGAGACGCGCTGGCGATATAGACTTTCTTGGCACCGGCCTCACGACACATCTGTACGATCTTCTTGATCGTATTGCCGCGCACGATTGAATCGTCGATCAGCAGAACATTGTGGTCTTTGAATTCCAGCGGTATGGCATTCAGCTTGCGGCGCACGGATTTCTGCCTCTCTTCCTGACCCGGCATGATGAAGGTGCGGCCGACATAACGGTTTTTCACCAGACCCTCGCGATAAGGGATGCCGGTGATTTTCGCGGCCTCAAGCGCCACAGGGCGGGCGCTGTCCGGTACTGGAATGATCCGATCAATATCCAGCCCCGAGTCCTGAATTTGCTTGGCTAGTGTCTGACCCATGCGCATCTGGGTTTTGTAGACTGATACTCCATCCAGCAGCGAATCCGGGCGGGCCAGATAGACATACTCGAAGATACAGGGCGTCAGTTTGCCCTCGACCGCCTGGAATTCATGCATGTTGCCATCCAGATCGATCAGGATGGCCTCACCCGCGCGCAGATCGCGCAGCTTGTCGAACCCGTTGATGCCAAAGGCTACATCCTCGGACGCAAAGGCGTAGTCATTGCCGCTGCCTTCGGTTTCACGAACGGCGACAGACAACGGGCGGATACCGTATGGATCACGGAAGGCCAGCATGCCCACGCCTGCAATCAGGCAGATCACGGAATAGGCACCCTGAACCCGCTCCATTGTCATCTTCACCCCGGCAAAGATGTTGCGAATGGGTTCGACATTGCCGTTGACTTTGATCGCGTCGGCCACCTTGTCGGCCAGCACATTCAGCAGGATTTCAGAATCCGAGGTGGTTCGCAGGTGGCGGCTGTATTTGCCCGTGACCTTTTCGCGCTGCTCAGCCGTGTTGGTGATGTTGCCATTATGGACTAAATAGATCCCGTAAGGCGCGTTTACGAAGAAGGGCTGCGCCTCAGCCGCGCTGAGCGAACCGGCGGTTGGATAGCGTACATGCCCCATGCCGACTTTCCCCAGTAGGGTTTCAGCATCCGTGGCGTTGAAGACATCCTTGACCAGACCGTTGGCCTTTTTCTCGCGGAAGAATTCACCGTTATATGTGACGATCCCCGAGGCGTCCTGCCCCCGGTGTTGCAGCATCAGCAAGCCGTCATAGATTTCCGCAAACACATCATGTGTCCGGCTTGCGATCCCCAAAATCCCACACATGTACGGGCTCCAATTCCTATGGCGTTGTGACGAGAGGTTTGACCGACTGTCGGGATCGATAAGGGGATGCTACCTGCACCTTGTGCGCGATTGTCTGTGTTTCATAAGCCAAATGGCCAATCATCGATGCGACGCACGCAGATGAAAACACAAAGAACAAGACCGGCAGCTCCGATTCCGTGGCGGGTTGGCCTTCACATACTGCCTTAGAACGCCCCTGTCATCAAAGGATCACAATTACACAATGCCGCAGGTGAAATTTGTGCTGTCTCGACCGCGCAGCAAGTCTGATGACATATGAATGCAATTGTGCTGACATGGTAGAAACCGGATCAAAACACGCTTGTTGAGCGGGCAAGGGGGTGTGATGTGGCAGAACAGGCCGCCGTCTAAGAAAGAAGAAACACCCAAGCGGCGGTGCCACAGGTGTCGCGGTATGGGGCGTGCACCTTGCCAAATTTGCAACGGCGCCGGACAGGTCATCAAAGGCCGCGATATTCATGGCAAACCGATTTTCGGCCGGTGTGAAGGCTGTTTCGGATTGAAAACGATCCGATGCACTGTGTGTGGTGGGGAAGGATTTATCTAATCCATGAAAAAGCCCGGACGATGCCGGGCTTCCTTAGATGCGGGTCTATTCGTAATCAGTTGCCAGTGCTTTCCGCAGCAGGCGCGGCTGCATTCGAGGTGCAGCTGCCCACCAGTTCTTCATACTGAGTCGTAACCCAGCCCAAAGCGGCTTCGGGATTTTGCTCTTCGATCTGTGTGCTGAATTGTTCGAACACCTTGGCCGAACGACTTTCATCGACAATCGTATATGACTGGCCAGTCATGACCGTGTCGTAGACAAAGAAGGCGATGGCGACCAACAGAATGCCACGTGCGATGCCGAAGAAGAAGCCAAGCGCTTGATCCAGACCACCCAGGGCCGAACGCTGCACCAGCGACGAAAACAGGGGTGTGAAGATGCTGACCACGATCAGCGCGATGGCGAATACAGCGGCAAAGCCGGTGATCACTGACAATTCACAGCTGTCACGCAGGAAATCTCCGACAACCGGGATTTCTTTGACCAGAGGCACCGCTTGTGGTGCAAAGATGAACGCAAGGACCGCAGCGGCGACCCAGCCCGCGATGGCCAGAACCTCGCGCATGAACCCGCGCGAATAGGCCAAGAGGCCTGACAGCACGATGATCAGGGCAACAACCCCGTCAATTATTGTAAAACCTTCCATGGCCCTCGCCTGTTCTTTTTCTGCCGCTCGCGGCGCGACTTTAACCTGCTCCGAAGGTTTCGCCAACAAACCCCACCAAATCAGAGGGTCGGGTGAGTGTCAGACCTGCCACAGTGCCGGTTTTGCCACCTGCCGGAGCAATTGCCGATGTGAAACCAAGTTTTTGGGCTTCTTTCAACCTGTTTTCGGTCTGCGGGGCCGGTCTAAGTGCCCCGGATAACGAGATTTCTCCGAAAACAACGGTGTCAGCGGGCAGGGCTGTGTCTTCGCGTGCACTCAGCAGGGCCGCGGCCACCGCTAGATCGGCGGCGGGCTCGCTGACTTTCAGCCCACCGGCGACGTTCAGATAGACATCAAGCCCAGCAAAGGGGATGCCGCAGCGCGCTTCGAGCACGGCGAGGATCATCGCCAGTCGCCCGCTATCCCAGCCCACAACTGTGCGGCGAGGTTGGGAGTGAGGGGAGGGGGCGACAAGCGCCTGAAGCTCAACCAATACGGGCCGTGTGCCTTCGATTCCGGCAAAAACAGCCGATCCAGGGCTGGGTTCGCCGCGTTCCGACAGGAACAGGGCCGAGGGGTTGGTGACTTGCGCCAGACCTTTTCCGGTCATCTCGAACACGCCGATCTCATCGGCGGGACCAAAGCGGTTTTTGACCGCGCGTAGGATGCGGAACTGATGGCCGCGCTCGCCTTCGAAATAAAGCACGGTGTCGACCATGTGTTCGACAACTCGTGGCCCTGCGATCTGACCTTCTTTGGTGACGTGGCCGACCATGACGATCGACACGCCGTGTCGTTTCGCAAACGTGGTCAATTCATGCGCTGCGGACCGGACTTGTGACACCGAACCCGGTGCGCTGTCCACGTTGTCGGCCCACATGGTCTGAATCGAGTCGATGATGGCGAGGCCGGGCTTTTCGGTTTCCAACGTTGTCAGGATATCGCGCAAGTTGGTTTCCGCGGCCAGTTGAACAGGCGCATCTTCCAGCCCCAATCGCCGCGCGCGCATGCGGACCTGCGCGCTGGCTTCTTCACCAGACACATAGATCGTTTTGACGCCTGCACGGGCAAAGCGCGCTGCGGCCTGTAGCAACAGTGTGGATTTTCCGATACCGGGATCGCCGCCCACCAACAGGGCCGAGGCAGGAACCAATCCGCCGCCCAGGACGCGGTCCAACTCATCCACCCCGCTGAGTGTTCGGGGTGGCGGTGTCTCCTCGGTCGACAAGTCCGTGAGTGTGACAGACTGTCCGCGCTTGCCGCCGAGGGATTTCTTGGCCGGGCCAGCTGAAAGCGGCACGTCCTGGGTGATGGTATTCCATTCCCCGCAGCCATCGCAACGCCCGGACCATTTTGTGAAGCTCGCGCCACAGGCCGAGCAGGAATAAGTTGGTTTTGCCATTGGGCTTTGGTGCCTTAGGATGGTCGGTTCTTCAAGCCCTAGCGGGCTTTCATCTCCGCGGGTGGCGCGCAGCGGGTTCGGGCCCTGCGGGCCGTCACCCGCAGCGGGCGCATTCGCGCGGGTCGTCAGGTAGGAGTTTGGGCCTTTGCCTGACGTTCGGTCAGAAGGCCCAGCACCAGCGAGGCTAGGATGCAGAGCGTGAACAGGTAGAGGCCCCAGGCGGTCTCAATCGTGGCGTAAGAGATGCCCTTGGCTAGAGTGATATAGAGCGCGATCAGGAAGATGTCGGCCATTGCCAGTTTGCCGAGGTTATTCAGTGCGGGTTGCACGCGGGCGTCGAGCAGGTTCCACTGGATCAGCGCGGTACCGATGGTTTTGATATACGGCGCGAAGAGGGCGAAGATGGTGACGACCAGTGCGAGGAAGACGTCGGATTTCCAGAGGGACTGGAGCCCGGTGATGACGCTGATCTCGCTGAGGCCGAAGATTGGCAGCAGGCCTGCGCGCATTAGTGGGGCGAACCATGCGATGGGATAGAGGATCAGGAGGGAGAGGGTGGCGAGGCGGAGGGTCATTTACAATTCCGAAGAAACCAATTGAATACCTAAGAGGCCGTTCGTCGGACCGCAAGTTTTTCATTGTCGTTGTAAGTGCTTTGGTTAAGGTGCCTGACGTTTGTTGATTTACACTTTGAGTTGAAATGCCCGATCTTGTTATCAAAATTCTGAATGGTCCCTCTGCGCTCAGCAAAGGTGCTTCTAATGCGGTTACAGGCGGGATGAGTGCGATGATCTCTGCTGGCAGCTCCGCTGCAGATAGACTGCCCTTTGATCGTGAGCAGTTGTTCGGAGTACTGCATTTTCGGATTTACGAAACAGAACGAGCTAAGAAAAGGGCGGTTTGGTTTGGTGGGCGAATTTATAACAAGTTCTCTGGCGAAGACCCTGACTACATTCCGGTTTCCGGAACGCACCTCGTGCAAACGCTTGATGTCATCCGAATCCAAGCCCCAGAGTTCGTCGTAGCTGGCGGACAGTATTTGTTGAAATATGAATATGCAAAGCGAGCTTACGAGCAATTGAGGCTCGATCGGGAGAACGGTACGGGCTAACGCACTGCCTCAATCGGACCCTCAGCACTCCCACTGATGAACTGCTCCATATACGGATCGCCCGAGGCATCCATTTGGCTCACCGGTCCGGTCCACTGGATCACCCCGCCATGCAGCATGGCCACGTTGTCGGCGATTGCGCGGACCGAGCTCATGTCGTGGGTGATGGTCATGGCCGTTGCGCCCATCTCGGTCACGATCTCGCGGATCAGGTCGTTGATGACGCCGGACATGATCGGGTCCAACCCGGTTGTGGGCTCATCGAAAAAGATGATCTCGGGCTCGGCGGCGATGGCACGGGCGAGGCCGACGCGTTTTTGCATGCCGCCTGACAGTTCGGCGGGCAGACGGTCGGCCACGTCGGGTTTCAGGCCCACGCGGCGCAGTTTCTCGATGGCAATCTCTCGCGCCTCATCCACCGGGCGTTTTAGTGAACCGCGCAGCAAGCGGAAGGCGACGTTTTGCCAGACGGGCAGGGAGTCAAAGAGCGCCGCGCCCTGAAACAGCATGCCGAACCGTGCCAGAAACGCATCTCGGTCGCCCTTGGTGGCGTCTTTGTCGTCCACATAGATCATGCCGCTGTCGGGCTGGATCAGGCCCAGAATGCATTTCAGCGCCACCGACTTGCCGGTGCCCGAGCCGCCGATGATGACCATCGAGGTGCCTTTGGGGATCTCAAGGTCCATGCCTTGCAAGACGCGGTTGTCGCCAAAGGCTTTATGTACGTTCTCCATCCGGATCATAGCGAGAAGAACACCCCTGTGAGTACGAAATTGGCGGCCAGGATCAGCACGGCTGCGGCCTCGACCGAGCCTTTGGTGGCGCGGCCCACGCCTTGTGCACCGCGGCCCGAGGACATGCCGTAATAGCAGCCCATGATGGCGGCGATCATGCCAAAGGCGGCCCCTTTGACCAGGGACGAGAAGATGTCGCGGGCCTCAAGAAAATCCACGGTGTTTTTGAGATAGGCCGCCGGGTTGAAGCCCAGATTTTGCGTGGCAACGGTGTAGCCGCCCATGATGCCGATGATATCTCCAACCGCAACCAAGGCAGGCACGGTTATCAGCGCCGCCAGCACGCGCGGGGCGGTCAGGTATTTCATCGGGTGGGTGGACAGGGTGACCAGCGCGTCAATCTGTTCAGTCACTTTCATCGTCGCGATTTCAGCCGCAATAGATGAGGTCACGCGGGCGGCGATCATCAGGCCGACCAGCACCGGCCCAAGCTCTCGCACCATGCCGATAGCAACGATCTGGGGGACCACCGCCTCGGCATTGAAACGCGCGCCGCCGGCGTAGATTTGCAAGGCCAGCGCGCCGCCGGTGAAGATCGCAGTCAGGCCGACCACGGGCAGGGATAGCCAGCCGATATTCAGCAGCGCCATGGCGAATTCGCGCGGGTAGAACGGAGGGCGGAAGATATGAGAGATTGCGTCCAGCGCAAACAGTGCCACCCGACCAAACGCGGCCAGCACTGTCAGGACAGCGCGGCCCAATCCGCTGAGCAGTAAGACAGGGTTCATTCCACATAACCCCGCGAAAATCGGCTGCCCATCGAGGTCAGGATTTCATAGCCAATGGTGCCCGCCGCTTCGGCCAGATCATCCACGGTTTGATGCCCGTTCAGTATGCGCAGGCGTTCCGGGTCCTCAGGCAGGTCGGTGACATCGACCGTGATCAGGTCCATCGAAATACGGCCCACGACGGGGCAGGGCTGATCGCCTGCAAATGTGTCGATCCCGCCCCCGATGGCGCGGTGCAGGCCATCCGCATAGCCCGCTGCAACCGTTGCGATGCGCGACGGGCGTCGGGCGGTCCAGCTGTTGCCGTAGCCAACGGTTTCGCCAACCTCAAGCGCGCGCACCTGGATCACCGGCAGATCGACCGTGACAACCGGTTTGGCCCCGGCAAAGGGCATCCCGCCGTATAGGCCGATCCCTGGACGGCAGAAGTCAAAGTGAAACTTTGGCCCCAGAAGCGTGCCACCGGTGGCCGCCAGCGAGCGCGGCGCGGTTATGCCATCAGTCATTTCCCGGAAGGTCTTCAGCTGTTGTTGGTTCATCGGATGATCGGGTTCGTCCGCACAGGCCAGATGAGACATCACGACAACCGGGTTCAGCACTTCGACCTTGGGGCGCAGATCGGCCCAATCGGCCGGTTCAAGACCCAAGCGGTTCATACCGCTATCTAGCTGAATGCCAAAGGGATGATCTGGTAGCGCCTGCATATGGCGCTGGAACTGCTGGGGTGAGTTGATCAGCGGTATCAGGTCATGGGCGCGCAGCAGGTCTGAATCCCCCTCCATATGGCCGGAAAACACGCAGATCAGCGGCCCCGGCCCAATGGCCTGACGCACGGCTGCACCTTCTTCGGCGACCGCGACGAAAAACTTGCGCACGCCTTCTTCGGCCAACGCATTGCTGACCGGCCCAGCGCCCAGTCCATAGCCATCGGCCTTTACCACGGCGGCGGTTTCAACGTCGGTCTGTGCATCCAGCGCCCGCCAGTTGCTGGCAAGGGCCTGAAGATTGATTGTAAGTCGTGCGGTACTCATGGCGTTGTTCATGACATTGCGCCGTATAAGGTCAAGAGGGAATGACGCTTTTGCGACGCCGTTTCAGCGTTGTATGAGCGACAACCGGCGAAATTTGCCAAGTTCTTGTGAATTCTGGCAGTTTGTTGCTGTGATCATGATATTCGGGATCGCGAAGGCGCACTGCTTTGTTCAGGTGCGGCCTTCCAGTTTTTAGCGGCAAAGCAGACGCAATGCCCGGAGGGGATCATGGAGTTTTCGACCGGTAAAGGATCAGATACTCAGGCTGTGGTCGATCTGTTTCAAGACGTCTTTTCAGCCTCGGAGGGTGCTGATGAAGGCGTGCTGATTGGCGCGTTTGTGCAAGATTTGCTGAGCAGGACGCCTGAGGCAGATGTGATGCTTTACACCGCCTGTCAAGACACGGAACTGGTGGGCGCTGTTGCGTTTTCCCGGATGACATATCCGAAAGACAGCCGAGATGTCTTTATCCTGTCACCGATGGGGGTGCGAACGGACCAACAGAAATCGGGGATCGGGCAAGCTTTGATCACATACGGGCTGGACCAGCTGCGCAACTTCGGCGTCGATGTGGTGCTCACCTATGGCGATCCAAACTACTATTGTAGAACTGGGTTTCTGGCCATTTCAGAAGAGATCGCGCAGCCGCCGCTGAGGCTCAGCTATCCGCATGGTTGGCTGGGGCAATCTCTGGACGGGCGCGAACTGACCCCGCTAAAGGGGCCATCGCATTGCGTTGCGGCGCTGAACAATCCTGCCTTGTGGTAGGGGTCAGTAGCCTTCGATCTCGCCGCCCTGCTGCCAGGGTTTGACGAGATTGCCAAAGCGGGTGAACTGGGCCTCGAACGACAGCTCGACCGTGCCGATGGGGCCGTGGCGTTGCTTGCCGACGATCACTTCGGCCTTGCCATGCAGGCGCTCCATGGCCTGCTTCCAGTCTTCCATCTTGTCCAGCTCATGATCGCCGGGCTTTTCGCGTTCCTTGTAGTATTCCTCGCGGAACACGAACATCACAACGTCGGCGTCCTGTTCGATCGAGCCCGATTCCCGCAGGTCGGACAGTTGCGGGCGCTTGTCATCGCGGTTTTCAACCTGGCGCGACAGCTGGGACAGGGCGATAACCGGGATGTTCAGCTCCTTGGCAATCGCCTTCATGCCCATCGAGATCTCGGCGATTTCGTTAACACGGTTGTCCGACATGCCCCGGCACAGCTGCAGATAGTCGATCACCAGCAGGTCCAGCCCGTGGGTTCGTTTCAGCCGCCGCGCGCGGGCGGCAAGCTGTGCGATGGGCAGGGCCGGGGTGTCGTCGATGAACAGCGGACAGGCTTCCAGTTCCTTGGCGGCATCCACGAAGCGCCGGAACTCGGCCTCGGTCATGTCGCCCTGACGGATCTTGTGAGACGAAATTTCAGAAGCTTCGGCCAGAACACGGCCTGCAAGCTGTTCGGCACTCATTTCCAATGAGAAGAACCCAACCACGCCGCCATCAATCGCGCCTTCGCTGCCATCGGGCTTGGTGCCGCGTTTATAGGCTTTGGCCACATTAAACGCCACGTTGGTCGCAAGCGAGGTTTTACCCATAGAGGGACGGCCGGCAAGAATGATCAGGTCCGATGGATGCAAGCCACCCAGCTGCTTATCCAGATCGGCCAGACCGGTCGAGATGCCGGCCATCCCGCCCCCACGCTGGTATGCTTCGTTGGTGACGTTGACGGCTTCGGTGACCGCCTTGAGAAAGGATTGAAAGCCCTGCTCTGTCTGGCCTTGCTCGGACAGCTGATACAGCTGCTGCTCGGCCTCGACGATTTGTTCCTTCGGCTCGCTGGACACCTCGACCCGCGCGGCCTTGTCCGAGATATCTCGACCCAACCGGATCAGCTCGCGCCGGATGGCCAGATCATAGATCATTTGGGCGTAGTCATGGACGGCAAAAGCACTGATCGAGGCCCCGGCCAGTTTGACCAGATAGGCCGGGCCACCCAATTCCTTTAGCCCCTCATCCTCGGCCATGAAGGATTTCAGCGTCACGGGTGAGGCCAGTGCGTTCTTGGCGATGCGCGTCGCAGCGACCTCATAGATGCGCGCATGGACCGGATCATAGAAATGCTCGGCCCCGATGATCGAAGCGACGCGATCATAGAGATCATTATTGGTCAGAATCGCACCCAGAAGCTGCTGTTCGGCCTCAATGGAATGCGGCATGGTTTCGGCGTTTTGAATCTGTGCCGCTGCCTGTTCGATACTGCTGATCTCGTTCATCTTGTCCCCGCTGCCCGTTCGGAGGTTTTACACAGGAAACACCGCTTCAAGCTATCTGGAAATACCTGGGGGTAACTTGCGGTAAGGCCTAGGGATAACTTTCCCAGCGGATTGGATGCCCGTGTATGCGTAGCCTATTATGTATGAATTGAGGGAAATGTCACCAGATACCGTGGCGGTGTGGCCGATTCTTCTGGGCTTATCCCCAATCTGCTCACAGGCGGTCTATGTGGTTTTACGTGCGTCCTGCCAGCCGCGCGGGTCGTTCAGGAAGGCCTCGACGCCGCTAAGGGTCTCTTCGTCAAAGGCCTTTTGGGCCTTGGCTTCGGCCAGAACGTCCCACCAAGTGCACAGCGAATGCAGCTTCACGCCGTGATCGCCCAGTGTCTTTTCGGTCTCGGGGAAAATGCCATAGTAGAAGATCACTGCTGTGTGCCCGCAGGTCGCACCAGTTTCGCGGATCGCATCGACGAAAGACAGCTTTGACCCGCCATCAGTGGTCAGGTCCTCGACCAGCAGTACACGCTCACCTTCGCTCATCGCGCCTTCGATCCGGGCGTTGCGGCCATAGCCTTTGGGTTTCTTCCGCACATAGGTCATGGGCAGGGCCATCCGCTCAGCGACCATGGCGGCAAAGGGGATGCCGGCCGTTTCACCACCTGCGATATTGTCGAACGCCTCGAACCCGGCCTCGCGCATCACGGTGACGGTCAGAAAATCCATCAGGGTTGAGCGGATGCGCGGGTATGAAATCAGCTTGCGGCAATCGATATAGGTGGGGCTGGGCAGGCCAGAGGCCAGCGTGAACGGCTCGCGCGCATTGAAATGCACAGCCTTGATCTCCAGCAGCATCCGCGCGGTCAGGCGGGCGATTTCGGTGCTGTCAGGAAAAGAACTGGGGATCATGGCGCAAACCTCTGGGCTGAAAGAGTGTTGCGGGCTGATAGCCTGTCCCTTGGGCTGGAGTCGAGAGGGCGGCAAAAGAAAAGCGGACCCTTGCGGGGTCCGCTTTTTGCCCTTTCGGGCAGTGCGGCCAAGGTGGGCTTGGCCGCTTGGGTCTTCGGGCCGGTTTCGGTCTGCTGACTGATCGAGCCCGTGTTCCGGTCACCGCGTGTATGCGACCTAGGGCGAACCGTGCAACCGGTTTGATCGGTGCAAGGGGCGCAATTGACGCCAAGGCATCCATGCCATTTAGGTGAATTTTGAAAGTGCGTTATGCAACAGGTTCAGCGCATGGTCGCGCGCCGCCCGCCGCACAGCGTCGCGCCCTGGTGCGCCGAACTCCACCGTTTCGGTGTGGGTGGTCAACCCCTCACCAGCCAACCCGAAACACACACGCCCCTCGGGTTTGAATTCGGACCCCCCGGGACCCGCGATGCCGGTGATCGAGACGGCCAATTGCGCCTTAGAGTTTCGCACTGCGCCTTCGGCCATTTCGCGCGCGACCTGTTCTGAGACTGCACCATGGGCTTCCAACGTTTTGGCCTGGACACCCAGCATGTCCTGCTTGGCGCGGTTGGTGTAGGTGACGAATCCACGCTCGACCACCGCAGAGCTGCCGGGAATGTCGGTTAGCGCGGCGGCGACCATACCGCCCGTGCAGCTTTCGGCAGTGGCGATCATCACGTCACGCGCCTTGGCCAAATCGAGCAGAGCAGCGACGGTCATAGCCCCAACACTCCGTGTGCGATCCCGGCCAGAACCATTACACCGATGGCGGCAAAGACCCCGGCGATTACATCGTCAAGCATCACGCCCATCGCGTCTCCTTTGCGATCGGCCCAGCCGACCGGGCCGGGCTTGGTGATGTCGAACAGTCGGAACAGCAGGAAGCCCGCGACCCAACCGGGCCAGAGCGCGGTGATCTCGATCCCATGTGCCCAGCTTGGATAGGAAATGGCCCAGAGCGCGATGAACTGGCCTGCGACCTCATCGACCACGATCTCGGACGGGTCGTGATCCTCTTGCCCGGCGGTCATCACTTTTGTGGCCCACAGCCCTGCGATGAAAACGACGAGTGTCGCGAGGACGAGCAGGGGGAAGCCGCCCAAAACGTTTAGGACCCAGACCAGGGGCAGAGCCGCAAGCGATCCCCATGTGCCGGGGGCAGGGCGCAGATAGCCAACGCCACAGACGGTTCCGATCAGACGCGCGATGCTCATGCTTTCACCAGACATGCGGTGGCGAGCGACGCGATACCCTCACTACGGCCGGTAAAGCCCAGACGCTCGGACGTGGTTGCCTTGACCGAGACCTGATCGGCGCGCAATCCCATGATTCTGGACATTTCTTCCCGCATCTTTTTGGCATGAAGACCGATCTTTGGGTATTCACAAACCAGCGTACAATCAACGTTCGAGATGCGGTAACCCATGGTTTGGGCAAGCTCGACAGCGTGGCGCAGGAAAATCTCGCTGGCGGCCCCTTTCCACTGCGGATCTGAAGGGGGGAAGTGCTGGCCGATATCGCCCTGCGCCAACGCGCCATAGATCGCATCCGTCACAGCGTGCATGCCGACATCAGCATCGGAATGACCTTGCAACCCGCGATCATGCCGTACTTTCACACCGCACAGGATCACATGATTTCCGTCACCAAACCGGTGCACGTCATAGCCGTTGCCCAGTCTTACATCCATATTCAGCCCCAATATCCGTTCTGCCCGGGCAAAATCCTCGGGTCGTGTGATTTTGATATTGTCCGGATCGCCCGGCACGATGGTCACGTCCAGCCCGGCGGCGCGCGCGACCTCGACATCATCCGCCGCGTTGCCTGGATGGGCCGCATGCGCGTCTGTGATCGCATCATAGTGAAAACCCTGCGGCGTTTGGGCCGCGAACAGACCTGTTCGATCCCGCGTTCCGGAAACCGTGCTCTCATCCCCGGTCCAAAGCGCGTCTGTAACGGCCAATCCGGGTGCGGCAGCTTGGCTTTTGCTCAGTGCGTGCAGCACGTTCTGAATGACATCCTCGCTCACACAGGGGCGGGCAACATCGTGAATCAAAACGCGTTCAACGTCCTCATCCGCCAGCGCATCCAACCCGTTGCGGACAGATGTCGCCCGATCCGCGCCACCCGGGGCGAGGATCAGATCACTGTCCCGATAGGCCTCCCAAGCACCCGAATCGTCGGGTGATAGCACGAGTACAATATGTTCGACTTGTGTGCGAAACCTGTCGATCGTCCAGTCGGCTATCATGCGCCCGCCCAGCATGCGCCATTGCTTGGGGGTGCCTCCTCCGGCGCGGGTTCCGCGACCGGCGGCAACGATGATGGCGGCGGTTGTCATACTGACGTTTGCTCCTGCGATTTAGGCATTGTTTAGGGGGCGGTGAATGCAGAGGCAATCACCTGCGTCAATCTGCTTAAAAATTAAGCGAGTGATGATTTTGCAGGCTTGTGAGTGGTCGTTTTGTTGTTCATATGCACTGGATTCGATATCAAAACCCCAACTGCTCAAGGATTAGGCACGTTGACCCTGCATCTTGCTGACAAAACTCTGAACCCGCCTGTGTTGCTGGCGCCGATGGCCGGAATCACGGATCGCCCGTTTCGCGATCTGGTGATGCGGTTCGGCGCAGGCATGGTGGTCAGTGAAATGGTCGCCAGCCAGGAGATGGTGCAAGCCAAGCCGGGCGTGCGCGAACGGGCGGAACTGTCGGCGGATGTCGAGAACACCGCCGTTCAATTGGCTGGGCGCGAGGCGCATTGGATGGCCGAAGCTGCCCGTCAGGTCGCCGATCGCGGCGCGCGGGTAATCGACATCAATATGGGCTGCCCGGCCAAGAAGGTGACCAATGGTTATTCCGGCTCGGCCCTTCTGAAAACGCCAGATCATGCCCTGACCCTGATCGAAGCGGTGGTTGAGGCGGTCGATGTACCCGTCACCCTGAAAACGCGGCTGGGCTGGGATGATGCGCTACTGAACGCGCCTGATGTGGCGCGCCGGGCCGAAGGGGCGGGTATCAAGATGGTCACGATACATGGGCGCACGCGCTGCCAGTTCTACAAAGGCCACGCCGATTGGCAGGCGATCCGAGCGGTGAAACAGGCAGTTTCGATTCCCGTCATCGCCAATGGCGATATTGTTGATACCAAAGCGGCCCGCAAGGCGCTGGATCAGTCTGGCGCAGATGGCGTGATGGTCGGGCGAGGTGCGCAGGGAAAACCCTGGCTTCTGGCGCAGATATGCCACGACATCTACGGCACCGACGCACCTGAAATCCCCAAGGGCGCTGAATTGGTCGCGCTGGTGCGCGCGCACTATCAAGCCATGCTCGAATTCTACGGCACCGATTTGGGCCTGCGCGTCGCGCGGAAGCATCTGGGTTGGTACATGGATGAAGCCGGTACACCCGCGCCCCTGCGTCGGGCTGTTTTGACCTCACGTGATACGCAAGAGGTGCTGAGCCTGCTTGATGAGGCGCTGGATTGCGCAGCTGAGGTGGCCGCATGAATTCGGATCAAAGCATCTGGAACTCATTGCCCGTTCCGGCCTTTATCATCGATCAGGAGGATCGGATTTCAGATGTGAACTCCTCGGGCGAAGGGTTCCTGAACGCCTCGCGCAAGTCGGTGATCGGTCATCCGGTCTGGGACCAGATCGCCGTGGATGCCCCACTGGAAGAGGCGTTACTGCGCGCGCGTCATCAAGGCACGCCCCTGTTCGTCAATGATGTCGATGTCGGGTCGGGTAACCGCGCGCCGCTGCAATGCGCGCTACAGATCGCGCCGCTGGTTGGGCATCCGGGATCAATGATCATGATCATCTCGCCACGCGAATTGGCGGGGCGCATGACACGTGGCAACACGGTTAAGTCAGCAGCACAATCCGCCATCGGTATGGCAGAGATGTTGGCGCATGAAATCAAGAATCCTCTGGCTGGCATCACGGGCGCGGCGCAGCTTCTTAGCATGAATATCTCAGCACAAGACCTTGAACTCACAGACCTTATCGTGGCCGAAAGCCGCCGTATCGTGAAGCTGTTGGAGCAGGTTGAGCAATTCGGAAACCTGCAGCAACCTGATTTCAAACCGGTCAACATTCACGATGTATTGGACCGCGCCCGCCGTTCGGCCTTGCTGGGGTTCGGTGCGGACATGACCATTATCGAGGATTATGATCCATCGCTGCCGCTGGCCTATGGTGATCCCGATCAAATCCTGCAAGTGGTTCTGAATCTGTTGAAAAACGCGTCCGAGGCCGCTGGCCCGAATGGTGGCACGATTCGTCTGCGCACCTATTTCGAGCATTCGTTCCGCCTGCGTCGTAGTGACGGCTCGGGTCATTCGCTGCCGTTGCAGATTGAGATCATCGATGATGGCCCCGGACTGCCCGAGGATATTCGCAGCGACATTTTCGACCCGTTTGTCTCGGGCAAGGAAAATGGAACGGGTCTAGGGCTGGCGCTGGTCAGCAAGATCATCTCGGACCATCGCGGCTGGATCTCGGCCGATTCCGTTCCGGGACGCACTGTTTTCAAACTGTCGCTGCGCCGCGCGCCGGCAGAGAGCATAACGAAGGAGAGCACCTGATGGATGGCACCGTTCTGGTTGCAGATGACGATCGCACGATCCGAACAGTACTGACTCAGGCCCTGACACGGGCCGGATGCAAGGTGCATGCCACCTCTTCGCTGACTACGCTGATGCGATGGGTAGGTGAAGGCAAGGGGGACGTGGTGATTTCGGATGTCGTCATGCCGGATGGTAACGGGTTGGAAATGCTCCCGAAAATCGCGCTAGACCGCCCCGGTTTGCCGGTGATTGTGATATCGGCCCAGAATACCATCATGACTGCGATCCAGGCGGCTGAGGCGGATGCCTATGACTACCTGCCCAAACCCTTCGATTTGCCCGATTTGATGAAACGCACCGCGCGCGCACTGGAACAAAAGCAGCGGCTGCAATCGGAACCCGAGGCAGAAGCGAATGAACGCCCGGATGAGTTGCCTCTGGTCGGGCGCACATCCGTCATGCAGTCTCTGTATCGATTGGTCGCGCGGGTGATGAACACCGATCTGTCCGTCTTGATTTCAGGTGAAAGTGGAACCGGTAAATCTCTGATCGCGCGGGCAATTCACGACTTCTCAGATCGTCGTACATTGCCGTTTGTAACCGCCACAGCCGCAGACTTGCGTGATTTGGAGGGGCCCGCCCGCGTCATGGCGCGCGTGCGTGGAGGTACGCTGTTGATTGATGAGATCTCCGATCTGGATGATGAGCTTCAGGCGCGCATCGTGCGTATGATGGACACCCCCGGCGATCACGTGCCGCGTTTCATGGCCACGAGCCAGTCGGATCTGGCCGAAGGTATGGAAGGTGGTCGCATCCGGCAGGATCTTTACTACCGCCTATGCGGCGCGACGATCCATGTACCGGCTCTGCGCGAGCGTGTGGATGATATCACCTTGCTGGCCGAGCATTTTCTGGCCCGCGAAGAACGTGACAGTGGGACCAAACGCTGGCTCAGCACGGATGCGGTCGAATTGATCCGTCGCTATTCCTGGCCCGGCAATGTGCGGCAGCTGGAAAATGCGGTCCGCCGCCTTAGCCTGACCAGCCGGGCCGATGAAATTTCGAAAGCCGAAGTTGAGATGGTGCTGGGCAGCCAGCCCGAGGCTGAACCTGTGCTGGGCGGGGGCGAGCGCGAGAAACTGTCCACCTCGGTGGAACGGCATCTGCGGCGCTACTTTGATCTGCACGGCAACATGCTGCCACCTCCGGGCCTGTATCAGCGCATTTTGCGTGAGGTTGAGGCCCCGCTGATCGAAATCGCATTGGAGGCAACTGGCGGTAATCAGGCAAAATGCGCTGATTTGCTTGGGATTAACCGAAATACGCTGCGGAAAAAGATCACAGACCTCGATATTCAGGTGACACGCCGTCGCAAACTGATGTAATATCGCCACACAAACCGTGGCATCCGGGTATCTCCGGGGAAACGACCACGACATATGGCGGTCAGTCGCACAAGCGACACATCAGGATGAGGGCAGACGGTGGCAACCCGAGCACAGAGCGGGATTATCCCATCGATTAGTCGATGGCGAAAATCCCGAAAACTGCGCAATTTCGGCACCTTGGGGCTGGTTCTTCTAGGGCCAGTACTGGCGCTTGCTACCTATCTGGTCATTGGTCCCTTTGACCTGGGCGCGACCGCTCCGACCCTGCGCCTGATTCTGCTTGCCGACCTTGTTTACGTCCTTGTCGTGGCGGCCCTGGTGCTCAGCCAGCTTGGCTCGCTAATCGCAGCCAGACGCGCAAAATCGGCGGGGTCTCGCCTGCATTTGCGTCTGATCGGGGCGTTTACGCTCTTGGCATTGGTGCCGACGGTCACGGTTGCCATCTTCGCAGGTCTGACTGTGAATATCGGTCTTGAGGGCTGGTTTTCGGACCGTGTGCGTCAGGTCGTCGGATCATCGCTTACTGCGGCTGAGGCTTATGAGCTGGAACACCGGCAGGGTCTGACGCAGGATGCCGCTGTTCTGGCGCTGTTTCTGGACAATGCGCGGGCCCGCGATTTCTATATCTCGGACGCGGAATTGCGCGAGGTTCTGGCACAGGGGCAGGCGCAAATCCAACGGGGGCTGCGCGAGGCTTACGTGATCGATGGCAGCGGCGAAATCCGGTCGCGCGGGGATCGATCCTACCTGTTCAGCTACGAAAAACCCACGCCCGAGCAGATGGTCGAAGCGGCTGATACCGGTCTGTTGATTATCGCCGATTGGGAGAACAACGAATTCCGCGCGCTTGTGCCGCTGCAGGCCTATCTGGACCGATACCTCTATGTCAGCCGTGAGGTCGATGGCCAGCTACTGACCCTGCTGGACGATACCAAGGAAACGGCGCAGTTCTACCAGCAGCTTGAAAGCGAACGCGGCAGGGTGCTTTTCAACTTTGGCCTTCTATATTTGGGGTTTGCCCTGATCCTTATCCTTGCGGCGATGTCTTTGGGCATGTGGTTTGCCGAACGCCTGTCGCGACCTGTCGGTCGTCTGACTACAGCCGCGCAACGCGTCGGTGCCGGCGACCTGAGCGTACAGGTCATTGAAGAGGCCAGCGACGATGAAATTGCGATGCTGGGACGATATTTCAACCAAATGACCCGGCAGCTTAAAGGCCAGCGCGATACGCTGCTGGAAAACACACGCCAGATCGAAAGCCGCCGCCGCCTTTTCGATTCCGTTCTTAGCTCGGTCACATCAGGCGTCGTCGGTGTTGACCCCGAAGGCGGTGTAACCTTCGTAAACCGCTCAGCCGAGCGTCTGCTGGACTGGTCGCGGGGCGAACAGCATCTGTCGATCGGTATCGCAGTGCCCGAATTCCTGCCACTGTTCGAAAGCCTGAAAGAGGGCGGGCAAGAGGCCGTACAGGGTGAGATCAAGGTAACCCGCAAAGGGCAGTTGGAGAACCTGCTTGTGCGCATGTCCACGCGGCGGGGCGAGGCTGGTACGCTTGAGGGCTACGTGGTGGCCTTTGACGATGTGACCGATCTGGTCAGCGCCCAGCGTATGGCCGCTTGGGGCGACGTGGCCCGGCGCATCGCGCATGAGATCAAGAACCCGCTGACTCCGATCCAGTTGAGCGCCGAACGGATCAAGCGCAAGTTCTCATCCAAGCTGGATGAGGCGGATTGCGACACCCTCGAGTCGATGACCGATGTGATTGTACGGCAGACCAATGACCTGCGGCGCATCGTCGACGAGTTTTCAAAATTTGCACGTATGCCGGAACCAGAGCGGCGACAGGAGGATGTGGTTGCTCTGGTACGCGAGGCCGTTTTGCTGCAGCAGGCAGGGCAACCGGATGTGCAAATAGATGCAGATCTGCCGGAACAGCCGATCACGGCTGATCTGGATGCAACCATGTTGAATCAGGCTTTGACAAACTTGATCAAGAACGCAGGCGAAGCCATTGGAACCTTGAAAGAAAAAGGCGCACCCGAGAATCTGAAGCCACAGATCAAAGTGGCTGTTTCCACGGATGATGCGGGAACGATTGTCACGATTGCCGACAATGGCATCGGCCTTCCTGAGGATCGTGCGCGGTTGTTTGAGCCTTATGTGACCACGCGCGACGAAGGGACCGGGCTGGGCCTGCCCATCGTCAAGAAGATAATCGAAGAACATGGCGGAGCGCTGACTTTGGAAGACGCGCCCGTATTCGACGGACAGGACCATTTCGGCGCAATGGCCGTGATCCGTTTGCCGGGAGCAAACCTCCCACCAAATTCAGCGCCACAAAAACAGGCGATTAAAACCAACAAACTGAAAGCAGGCCAAAGATGAGCGACATTCTGATCGTAGATGACGAACGCGATATTCGCGAACTGGTGTCCGACATTCTGGAGGACGAAGGCTATTCCACCCGGCTGGCGGCAAACTCGGATGAGTGCATGTCGTCAATCAATTCTGAGCCGCCGGGGCTGTTGATCCTGGATATCTGGCTGAAAGACAGTCGCATGGACGGAATCGATATCCTGAAAGCTGTAAAGCGTGACAACCCGGATGTGCCGGTGGTGATTATTTCCGGTCACGGCAATATCGAAATAGCCGTCGCCGCGATCAAACAGGGCGCGTATGACTTTATCGAAAAGCCCTTTAACATCGACCAGTTGATGGTGGTGATCCGCCGCGCGATGGAGACCTCGCGCCTGCGCCGCGAGAATGCCTCGCTCAAGCGCAAAGAAGTCAGCAGCTCGGACATGATCGGCAAATCCGCCTCGTTCCGGGCGATGCAGAGCCAGTTGGACAAGGTCACAAAATCGAATGGTCGCGTGATGCTGAGCGGCCCAGCCGGGTCAGGCAAGGAGATTGCGGCTCGGTATATCCACGCGCATTCAAACCGCGCCAATGCGCCTTTTGTGACGGTCAACTGTGCCGGGATTGAGCCCGAGCGGGTTGAAGAGGTGTTGTTCGGGCGCGAAAGCTCTGAACGCGGGGTGGAATCGGGCTTGCTGGAAGAGGCCCATGGTGGCGTTGTCTACTTCGATGAGGTCGCCGATATGCCCCTAGGCACGCAGTCTAAAATCCTGCGTGTGCTGGTGGATCAGCAGTTCCAGCGTGTCGGCGGCAGCGACAAGGTAAGGGTGGATTTGCGCGTCATATCCTCGACCAACAAGGATCTGGACGAAGAGATCGCAGCCGAACGGTTCCGGGAAGAGCTGTATCACCGTCTAAACGTTGTGCCGGTGGACGTGCCCTCGCTGGAAGACCGGCGCGAGGATATTCCGGTTCTGGCCCAGCATTTCATCGAAATGTGCAACGAAACCCAAGGTCTGCCGATGCGTGAGTTGTCGGAAGAGGCCGTGGCTCTGCTGCAAACTATGACCTGGCCTGGCAATGTGCGTCAGTTGAAGAACCTGATCGAACGTGTTCTGATCCTTGGTGATGGCACCGGCCCGATTGAGGCGCGCGAGCTGCCAAGCGACGAAGACAAAACCGAGGATTCGGGCCGTGTTGTCCTGTCGGGTGCTCTGGCGACCCTGCCGCTGCGCGAAGCGCGTGAGGCGTTCGAGCGGGAATACCTGCTGACCCAGATCAATCGCTTTGGCGGCAATATCAGCCGCACCGCCAGCTTTGTCGGGATGGAGCGCAGCGCGCTGCATCGCAAGCTGAAATCGCTAGGTGTTGTGACCTCGAACAAATCCGGGGCGCGGGTGGCGCAAATAGATGAGCCGGAACCGGCAGAGTAATCTGCGGCTCTCATAGGGTAGGGATCGATGCACACAGCTTCGCCAAGATCGGGCAACTTCAAGCTTAGGTCCCATGCCTATCCGGGTTTCGGCAAACGCCTGAAGCGCCTGCGCCAATCCATTGGCTATAAGCAATCGCATCTGGCCGAGTTGTTGCAGGTCGATCAGGCGACCATTTCCCGATGGGAACGAGGCGGGCAAACCCCGCCACCGGAAACGCAGCAGGCGGTCTTTGCTTCGTTCGGACCGACGCGCGTAGATGACAGCGCCCTGCGACGACTGGTTGAGACCTCATCGGATTGCCTTCATCTGGTCGAGGAAGCCAGCCATAGATGCCTTGCCTATTCCGCCAGCCGGGCAAGGGACTGGAAAACCAGCCAGAACGCGTTTTTGGGCGTATCGCTCTGGCAGTTTGCAACCGAGGAGATTCAACAGGCCGAGGCTGAGCTGGATCAGGAAGGGTGGTGGGAGGCCCACACACCCACTCCAAAGTCCTTTCTGACCTCCGAGGCTGTGCATGATCGCATACGCATCAGCGCCGGAGAGATCATGTGGGAACGGCTGTATCTGTCGGATGGAACGCCCGTGCGGCTGGTCAGCGGGTCGCGGCGCCAGGCCGCATAATTTATGCGTTCCCCGACATGACGAGGCGCTGTAGAAGCGCCTTATGATTCAGCTGTTTCAGGTTCTCTTACTTTGGCTGGCCGGGTTGGGTGCGGCGACGCAGTTTGCCAAGATTGCTGTGCCATTCCCCGAGGTATTGCAACTCTATCCAGATCAAGTTGAAACCATGGGTTGGCTGCTGTCAATCATCAGCCTGATTGGAGCTGTTCTTGGCGCGATATCCGGGTCAATCGTGGGCCGTGTGGGGCCGATCAAATTGTTGATATTCGGCCTTTTGCTTGGTGGTGCACTTTCGATCTTTCAGGCGACGGGGCCGGGGTTTCAGATCATGCTCGCCAGCCGGTTTGTCGAGGGGCTGTCCCATCTGGCAATTGTTGTGGCGGCACCAACCTTGATTGCGCAGATCACAACCGGCAAAGCGCGCAACATGGCCATGGTTTTGTGGAGCACCTTCTTCGGCGTGGCCTTTGCTCTGAATGCGTGGCTTGGGCTGCCCTTGGTCGAAAACTATGGCCTGCCCGTCTACTTTGCTTTGCATGGCATCCTGATGATCGCGATCGCGGCATTGATCCCGATCCTTCAGCTAAAGGACATACAGGCGGCCGAGCCCGCACCGTGGCTTTGGCGAGAGCTTTGGGCAGTGCATCTGCGCACCTATCGCTCTCCCTTCGTATCAGCGCCGGCAATAGGCTGGTTTTTTTACACCCTGACGTTCGTTTCACTGCTGGCGATCCTGCCTGGGCGCTTGCCGGATGACATCAGCGCGACTGTTGCGGGTCTGATGCCGCTGGCCGGGATCGCGCTGAGCCTGGTGGCGGTGCCGGTTTTGCTAAACCTGATGTCCGGCGTTGCGGTGGTTAACCTGGGGTTCGCGCTTGCGATCCTGTCTATCTTGGGCGTTTTTGCTGGCCTGCCGTTGGAGTTGACCTGTATTGCGTTGTTTGCGGTGTTGGGCCTTGTGCAAGGGGGCAGCTTCGCGGTCGTGCCGATTCTGAACCAAACCGCTGAAACTCAGGCACTCGGCTACGGAGCGATGGCGCAGATGGGCAATGCGGGCAATTTGCTGGGCACCCCGGTTTTGCTGGCGGTTCTGTGGCGGGTCGATGAGGCTGGGATGCTGATCAGCGTCATCGCTATTTACGCCCTTGCCATCCTGGCGCATTGGGCGCTGGCCCGCAGGCGTGCCGTTAACAGGGGTTCAGCCTGATTGACCGGGCGAAATGATCTGGAATGAGCCGTCATCGAATTTGACGAAACAGGATTGCGTGGTCAGAGGTGGCAATGTCGTGGTGCGCTGCACGGGAACACCTGATTTCACAGCCCGTTTGCAGGGCGGCAGACTGACCGGGCGATAGCCCTTTTGGGCCATGCATTGCGCCTCGACCTTGTTGCGCAGGTTCTTGTTCACATCGACCGTGTAGATCTGACCGGGCTCCCACCAGCCGGGCGAGCGATAACAGGACCCACGCCCATCGCAATATGTTCTGCCCGGCCAATAGGTTGGCGGCCCTTGCCGGACCTGATTTGCAACCGGTGCATCCTTGAGCGCCTGAACCTGACATTGCGTAGTCTCGGTCTGCATGCGCGAGACGCTTTCGCCCTCTTGATAATACAGTGACAGCGGTCCACAGGCGGACAGCGCCATCAGTGAAATCATAAGGGGACCAAGCGTTTTCATGTGCTTATCTTGCCCCACACCGGTGGGGATGACAATTCAATTGACCGTATCGGGGGCATCTGTCATTCAAAGATTTCAGGCAGAAGGGCCAGAAACATGAAGGTCATCATTTGCGGTGCGGGTCAGGTGGGTTGGCAGATCGCACGGCATCTTTCCGGCGAATTGAACGACGTGACCGTGGTGGATAACAACCCTGATCTGGTGCGCCGCGCGACCGAGACACTGGATGTTCAGGGTATCGCAGGTTTCGCCAGCTATCCTGACGTGCTGGAGCGGGCAGGGGCCCGTGATGCCGATATGATCATCGCCGCGACCCACTCGGACGAGGTGAATATGGTCACCTGTCAGATGGCCCATTCGGTTTTCGCCATCCAGCGCAAGATCGCACGGTTGCGGTCGAAATCTTATCTTGAAGCGATCCATTCCGACCTCTACCGCCGCGATCACCTGCCCATCGATGTTGTGATCAGCCCCGAACGCGAGGTGGCCGCCGCCGCCATGCGTCGCCTGTCGGCCCCGTCTGCCTTTGACACCGAGATGTTCATGGATGGCAAGGCGCAGCTGTTGGGCATCCGCATCGAAGAGGATTGCCCGATTGTCAACACGCCCCTGCGCCAGCTGACGGATTTGTTCTCGACCCTGAGTTCGATTGTTGTGGGTGTTCGGCGCGAAGGAACACTATTCGCTCCGGAATCCGAGGATCAGCTTTTTGTCGGCGACGAATGCTATGTCTTTGCCAGCGTACAAGACGTGGATCGTACGATGGAGGTGTTCGGCAAATCGCAGAAACGCCAGGACCGCGTGGTGATCGTTGGCGGCGGCAATGTTGGTCTGGAAGTCGCACATACCTTAGAAGAGCGTGAAAGCCGTGTTCGGGCGAAGATCATCGAACGTGATCGTCACTGTGCCGAAAAGGCCGCCGAGGCGCTGGAACGGACGATTGTTCTGAATGGTGACGGGCTGGATTCGAACCTGCTGAGAGAGGCCGGGATTGACCGCGCTGATGCGATGCTGGCCGTCACGGATGACGATCGCACCAATATGCTGGCGGCTGTACGCGCCAAGGCTGAAGGCTGTGCCTTGGCGATTGCGCTGATCAACGATCCGTCGATGGTGGCGTTGATGGGCCCGCTTGGCATTGACGCTTATATCAACCCGCGTGCGACAACTGTCAGCTCGATCCTGCGCCATATTCGCCATGGCCGGGTGCGGCAGGTCTATTCCATTGGCGATGCCGAGGCCGAGGTGATCGAGGCCGAGGTTCTATCGACCTCGCCCATGGCCGGGCAGAAACTCCGCGATATCGATTTCCCCGAAGGCGTTTTGGTTGGAGCAATTCGCAAAGGCGATGAACTGTTACGCCCCACCGGCAGCCTGCGGATTGATGAAAAGGATGTGGTTGCCATCTTTGCCATGGCCAAGGATGTGCCCGAGGTGGAACGGCTGATGCAGGTCTCGATCGATTTCTTCTGATGGCGCTTGTTAAATCACAACGGGTCGGGGTATTGCGGCGGTTGCCGCTGTTTCTGCTGATCTGGGGGTGCGTTTCGGTTTCGATGTGGATTCCCGCGATTTTTGCATTGGTGCTGGACGACCACGACACGTCCCGGTCTTTTTTGTATTCCGGTCTTTTGGGTCTGTTTCTCGTGGCGACTATCGCATTGGCGGCGTCCAACCGAGTGCCTCGGCGTGGTACGTTGGGCCAGTTGGCGGTGCTATTGGGATGTTTCACGATCCTGCCGATCTTTCTGGCGATCCCGTTTCACGACGCGCTTGGCAACACAACCTTTCTGAACGCCTATTTCGATATGGTCAGCGCGCTGACGACGACCGGAGCCGATTTATTTCCAAATCCGGATCGCCTGAGTGCTCCGCTGCACCTTTGGCGCGCACTTGTGGGGTGGATGGGCGGTTTGCTGATGTGGGTCTCCGCTGCTGCGATCCTGGCACCCTTGTCCTTGGGCGGGTTCGAAGTCACGGCGCAGGGTCAACCCGGACGCCCGGTCTCGGGCGTGGCGCAAAGTGAGAAGATTGATCCGCGCGGTCGTCTGATCCGAGTGACCATAACCCTGACGCCGATCTATGCCGGGCTGACCGCAGTAATCTGCGTGCTGTTGTTGATCGCCGGAGAGCGGGAGTTGACCGCCATTTGCCACGCAATGTCGATCATGGCGACTTCTGGTATCTCTCCTGTGGGTGGGCTTGAAGGCGCACAGGCCGGTTTCACGGGTGAGGCGATCCTGTTTCTGTTCTTGTTCTTCGCCTTGTCCCGGCTGACTTTCTCGACAGACACAGCGACAAGCGGCTTTTCACGTTTGGACAAGGACCCGGAATTCAGGATTGGCCTGATGATCGTGCTCGGGGTTGCCGTTTTGCTATTTGTTCGCGTCTGGGCCGGTGTGAGTGAAATCGGGGGCCAGATGCAGCCCTTGCAAGCCCTTAATGTCCTATGGGGTATGTTGTTTACCGCTTTGTCTTTCCTGACAACCGCCGGGTTTGAAAGTGCCAATTGGAATGATGCACAGCAAATTTCTGGGCTGGGGACACCAGGCTTGATCCTAATGGGTTTAGCGCTGGTTGGCGGCGGCGTGGCTACAACGGCCGGTGGGGTCAAACTGTTGCGGGTTTTTGCGCTCTACCTGAATGGCGCACGCGAGATTGACCGCCTGATACATCCCTCATCGGTCAGCGGCGCCGATGGCGGCAATCGGCGGATCCAGAGTGACGGCGCCTTTATCGCGTGGATCTTCCTGATGCTGTTTGCCCTGACGCTGGCGGCTTTCAACCTGTTGCTTGCCGCAATGGGGGCGGGATTTGAACAGGCCATGGTTCTCAGCGTTGCCTCGCTGAGTACAACCGGGCCGTTGATCGAACTGGCGACCGACGTGCCGATCCGGCTGATCGATCTGTCCGCAGGGGCGAAACTGACCCTGTGCGCCGCAATGGTAATTGGCCGGTTGGAGGCTTTGGCCATCATCGCGTTGATCACCCCGTCGCTCTGGCGGGATTAAGCCAATGCGCGGTCGCGGCGTTACTGCCTGATTTTTAATCTGGAATATCTTTGCGCAGCACTCCATACTCCCCCGGAGGGAGCGCGTTGGTCCGCAGCGCGTAGCAAGAACAACGGCGAGTTAATAAAACATGGCTTCGGACAGACAGAATCTTCAGGACGCGTTCCTGAACAATGTACGGAAAGCAAAGGTCCCGGTCACGATTTTCCTGATCAATGGTGTAAAATTGCAGGGTGTGATCACCTGGTTCGACAATTTCTGCGTATTGTTGCGCCGCGACGGACAGTCGCAGTTGGTATACAAACACGCGATTTCGACGATCATGCCATCGCAGCCGATCAGCCTGTATGAGGGCGAAGACGCCTCTTGATGGAACATGAAAGGGCGCGCACCCGGGCCTGGGTGCTGCATCCTGAAATCAAATCAGATGAACAGCGCCGCGTTCCCGAACCGGCGCTGGAAGAGGCGGTGGCACTGGCTGCCGCCTTGCCCGATCTGGATGTGATCGGGTCCGAAGTGGTGCGCCTGCAACGTGCCCAGCCCGGATTGCTGTTTGGTAGCGGAAAGATCGAGGAGCTAGCGGAGCGTCTGCATGATTCTGAGATCGAGCTGGTTCTGATCGATGGTCCCGTGACACCTGTACAGCAACGCAATCTGGAAAAGGCGTGGAAAGTTAAAATACTCGACCGAACCGGTTTGATCTTAGAGATTTTCAGCGACCGAGCCCGCACCCGGGAAGGTGTGTTGCAGGTCGAAATGGCAGCGCTCAGCTATCAGCGGACGCGACTTGTGCGGGCCTGGACCCACCTTGAACGTCAGCGCGGCGGATTGGGCTTTGTAGGTGGCCCGGGTGAGACGCAGATCGAGGCCGACCGGCGCGCCATTGATGAACAACTGGTCCGGCTGCGCCGCCAATTGCAGAAAGTGGTTAAAACCCGAACCCTGCACCGCGCGGCGCGGGCCAAGGTGCCGTATCCAATTGTGGCGCTGGTGGGCTACACCAACGCGGGTAAATCGACGCTGTTCAACCGCCTGACCGGGGCCGAGGTGATGGCCAAGGACATGCTATTTGCGACGCTGGACCCGACCATGCGACGGGTCGTTTTGCCTGACGGACCCGAAGTGATCCTGTCGGATACGGTGGGGTTCATCTCGAACCTGCCGACCGAACTGGTTGCGGCCTTCCGGGCCACGCTGGAAGAAGTTCTGGGTGCCGATCTGATTGTCCATGTGCGTGATATCAGCCATGAAGACTCGCAAGCGCAGGCCGAAGATGTACAGGCGATTCTAACCGCACTGGGTGTAGATGATGAACGCCTGATGCTTGAGGTCTGGAACAAGACCGATCTGCTGGAGACTGACGAGAAGGTGGCCACACTGGCCCGGGCCGAGCGTGATCCGGCGATCTTTGCCATCTCGGCTGTGACCGGTGATGGGGTCGACCCGTTGCTTGCCGAGATGGCGCGAAAACTGCAAGGCGTGCGCCATCAGATCACGCTGTCTCTGGGTTTCTCTGAAGGCGACAAACGCGCCTGGCTGTTCCGTCAGGATGTGGTTCGATCTGAAGAGCAAACTGAAGACGGGTTTGAAATCACCGTCTTGTGGACCGAGAAGCAGGCCGCGCAATACGCGGGGCTCTAGGTCCCGTCCCGACCAACTTGCTTTTGATACTCTGCCAGATCAAACCACCAGCTTGAGGACCGTATCTTGTGGCTTGGGTCCAGCTCCCATTCCTCCCACCCGCGGGTCACGACCGCATTGGCTGTTTCGGTATGTTTGCCTTCCAGCGTCCAGACGAATAGGGCCCGGGGCCCGGCCCATCGCAGCATATCGCATCTCAGGTCAAGATCGGGGATCTCGGCAAACAGGTCTTGCGCCATCGAAGCAATCGCATCGCGGCCTTCCAAAGGTTCGCCGCCGTTGATCACCATCTGGCAATCCGCCGCGAAATAAGCTGCAACGGCAGCAGCGTCGCCAGAGCTCCAGGCGATGGCATAGTCGCGCGCAAGGTTGTTCAGGACGTCCCGAATGCTGGCCATGATTGCCCCCTTGGTCCCAGAAGATCGGTGTCGGGATGGTAGGGGAAATTCGTCAATCGTTCCATGACGCCCCGCCAAACAGGGCGGGGAGTCGCCGAATGGGCGGATTATTGCGGGATCAGATTGGTCACACCAACGGCGGCGGCGCGGGCCAGATCGATATCCAGCGACATCGGGATATATTCACCGCGCCGCCACAGCTGTGCCTGATCATCGTAGTAGCGTGACAGGAAATGCCCGGATTGCCCGGTCGAAGTGATGAAGACCGAACTGTCGGGATCAGCGAAGTCATAGACGCCGCGATAGCCTGCGCCGTGCACGTTCTGGAACGGGTCGGGCCCTTCGCCTGAGGTGCGGCCGCGCAGCAATGTATTGTCCCCTCCGCTGGTCGATTGACGGATGTTCACGAAATAGCGCAGCACCGGTACCCCTCCCAACACGGGATGATCATGCGTGGCCTGATGAGCGTCGCCCCAGCGCAGGGTTTCCAGCGCCCGCCCGTAGTTTTCGGCGATCCAGATCAACGCATCGTCCAGCGCCAGCCGCGCCATGTCCATGCAGGTCTCCACCGGCGCACTTTGGCGCACATCACACCAGACTGAGGCGCCATCGATATCGCGGTAGACACGTTCAATGAACAAGGGTTGCACATGTTTGTATTCGCTGGCCAGCGGGCCAAGCTCATCTGCGATTAAACGGATTTGCAGCGCCCGCAGCCATGCGGCGTAAATCAGCGGTTCGGGCAGATGTTCATTCATCTCGCCATTCCAGTCGGCCAGCAGGGACAGGGCGATCTGGCGTTGACGCTCCGGTGTTCCCTCGGGGGCGGATTCGCCGGTGAACCACAGATCCGCCCCGATCAGAGGCAGCAGCGACCGCGCCGTGAAGCTGACCGTGTCCAGTTGCGCCTCGATAAAGCTGTCGCGGGTGTGGACCTCACGCGATTGCATCAGACGCTCCCAGCGATGGACGCGCTGGGTGTCGCCCCACTCATACGAGACATGGTTGGGGAAGGGGCGGTCGATGATCTTGTTGTTAGTGTTGCCCAGCAGACCCCCGACCGGAGACACAAATTCAGGATTAGTGGCATAGGGCAGACGGCCCTGCCACCGGTTGGTCTCGATCCAGCCAGGTGTAGGGATGCGACCCTTGCTTTGATTGCGCAGATCGCGCTGGGGCATTGCGCCGATTAGCTTCATGCCAATGGTGTCCGTATCAACCAGTGACAGGTTCTGCGAGGGTGAGATAAACAGTTCGGCGGTTTCGATGGCCTCTGATACCGAGTTCGCGTTCATCAAACCCATCGACGCGGTCATCGATGTGTCATTCGGGCTAAGGGCGGTCCAGGACAAAGAGACGACATGACCCGGAGGTGTAATGGTTTCCAGATCGTAATGACTGCCGGGCAGCACCGGGCCATTCTCGGTCCAGCGCAGGGTTAGCGTGATGGGGGCTTCGTCCTTGATCTCGATGATCGACGGGCGCGTGCGGAATTCCTTGTACCCGTCAGGCGTCAGGTATTCTTCGGGATTGTCTGGGTTCAACTGCTCGATATGCAGGTCCTGATCATCCAGATAGGATGAGGTCAGGCCCCAGCCTAACCGGTCGCTGCGTCCGCTCATGACGGCGGGAATTCCAGGGATGGACGCGCCGATCACGCCGCCGTTTTCCAGACCAAGATGCGCCAGATACCAGATACCGGGCGCGGTGAAGCCCAGATGCGGGTCATTTGCCAAGAGGGTGCCACCGCTGGCCGAGCGTGCAGGCGCCGCAGCCCAGGCGTTTGACGCCCCCGCAAGCCCGCGTTTCGGAAAGGGCGATAGGGGTGTGTCTGGCATGTCTGTGCCTGATGCGTACCGGGGCAGGCCGGGGAACAGCTGGGCATACTCCGGCAGGGCGGCTATGCCTGCGCCGGGAACGTCCGGCAATATGTCGGCAAGGCGCGCAGGGTCGTTCAGCATCAATGACGTGCGGGCGCGCAGTACTTCATCCTGCAAATGGCCTGACAGTTGCAGCCCCATCAGCTTGATCACAGCGATGCTGTCACCCGGTTGCCAGGGCGACACCGGCGCGTTGAACAGGAACATCTCGGGCGCGCCCCGGCCCAGCGCGTCCTCGTTGATCTGGCTTAGACGCGCGTTGACGCCTGTCGCATAGGCGCGCAGCGCGGCTTTGGTGTAATCGTCCTGCGCATCGAACGAGCGATGGGCCAGGCCATAGAGATCAAGGCGGCGCAGCAGCTTGTCGATCGGTACGGTGCGGGCCCCGAACACTTCCGACAAACGGCCTTGCGCGGTGCGGCGCATCACCGTCATCTGCCACAGGCGATCCTGGGCATGGGCAAAGCCCAAACCAAAGAACACATCCGGGTCTGTTTCGCCAAGGATATGGGGAACGTTTGCGGTGTCGCGGACAATCTCGACCGGGGCGGTTAACCCTTTTACCTCAAGGGTTTGATCATAATCGGGCAGGGATTGACTGGCCAGATAATAGATCAGTCCAATCGCCGCAAGCACCAGCAGGATCAGACCCGAGGTGATACGCACCAGCCAGCGAAAAACAAGACCCATAGATGCCCCACATACCCGATCAGTTTCTGTTTGTGCAAAGACTAAAGGATGGGGCCGGTAACCGAAAGAGGAATGCGTCAGGAACCTGTGTCAAACTCAGGCAAAGACAAACCCCGCCACAAGGGTGTGACGGGGCTGGCCAAAGGGGGGTGGTGGAACTGGTTTAGGGAATGATGCGAGTGTATTTGAGGCCTTCGACCGTGGCACCGATTTGCAGACCGGCCTGTCCGAACACAGCGGCCAGAACGGGTGAGCGTAGGGTTGTGGTGTCGGTGGACAGGGATTCACCCTGATCGCTGACCACATAGCCCACATCGGCACCCGCGGTCCAACCACTGGACCGGCGGAAATCATTCAGCGCGTCCTCGGTCATGAAGAACAGCACATGGGCATATTGCTGTGCCCCGATCTGAAGACCAGCCGAGCCCTTGACGGCCGAGTAGTAATCGACAGTTGCGTTGTTGATGCGCAACGCGCCGCGACCATAGCCACCGCCAAAGACAAACCCGGCCTCGGTAATCAATGGCATGACCAGCAAGCCATTGGCTTTGCTGGCAATTTCAATCGTGTTGGGATAGCGGCTGTACATTTCGTTCAGCGTCGCATCGACGCGCGCATCAATCGTCGCAGCGTTCGAGTTGCCTACACCGTTGCCGCAAGCGGCGGTCACGGTAAGACCGGCCATGCCAAAGGCAAAGCCGCGACGGCTTAGTAGGGGGGATTGGGAACTGCTCATGTTTCCTGTCTCTTGTATTATGTGCCTGATATGTCGGGTGATCCCGATCTTATGTGCAAGAATACGCCGATTGCCGCGTCATGTCACGGGAAAGCTTTGGTCTGTCCAGCGAAGATCGGCGAAATGCCGCGACAAACTGGGGTTTTAGCCCTGCATGAGGCGCGCGACTTGTGGGGCGAAATAAGTCAGGATGCCATCACATCCGGCACGTTTGAACGCCAGCAAGCTTTCCAGCATCACCTTGTCTCCATCGATCCACCCGTTTTGCGCTGCCGCCTGGATCATCGCGAATTCACCCGAGACCTGATAGGCATAGGTCGGTGCGCCAAACGTGTCTTTAACGCGTCGACAGATATCCAGATAGGGCATGCCGGGCTTGATCATCACCATATCGGCCCCTTCGGTCAGATCGCGTTCGATTAGGCGCATCGCTTCGTCCGAATTGGCCGGGTCCATCTGGTAGGTTTTCTTGTCACCCGTCAGCGCACCAGATGCGCCCACCGCATCGCGGAAGGGCCCGTAAAAGGCGCTGGCATATTTCGCCGCGTAGCTGAGGATCATCACGTTGTGGTGGCTTGCGCCTTCGAGTGCCGAACGCATCGCGCCGATCCGGCCATCCATCATGTCCGACGGCCCGATGATATCGGCCCCGGCCTCTGCCTGAGCAAGGGTCATCTTGACCAGTGCCTCAATAGTCTGATCATTCACGATCTCGCCATCCACCACATAACCGTCATGGCCATTGATGTTGTACGGATCCAGCGCAACATCGGTCATGATTGCGATGTCCGGAGCCGCCGCTTTGATTGCGCGGATCGCCCGGTTCGACAGGTTGTCAGGGTTCCAGGCCTCGGAGCAGTCTTCGGTTTTCAGCGCCGCATCGGTATAGGGAAAAATGCAAATCGCAGGGATACCAAGCGCCTGCGCTTCAACCGCGGCTTTCGCAATCAGATCGACCGAACGACGCATGACGCCAGGCATTGATGGGACAGGTTCCTCGATCCCTTCACCATCGCGCACGAAAACGGGCCAGATCAGATCATCTGTGGTCAGCGTGTTTTCGCGCACCAGCGCCCGGATTGCACCAGATTGCCGCGCGCGGCGAAAGCGGGTCAGAGGGTAGGGGGCGATGGTTGGTTTCATGGCGCGTGCTCCTTGAACATTGCCGCATTGGGTGGCATGAATTCGCCAAGGGCTCAAGGGTACCAATGAACGCGCCGCTGCGATAGAACCCCCTGAGGATTTGAATAAAGGGCTGGGTTTGGACTGGTACACCTCGATCTTCGAACTCATCGACATGCGCAGCTTTTCGAATCTGTGGTTCTGGATCGTCCTTGCAGTGATATGGTCGACGGCCAGCCATTGGGTGATGGGGGTGCCCTACGATCTGGTCGTTCGCGCGCGTCGGGTTGGCGGTCAGGTCGAAGTTGATTTGCTGGATATCGTGCGGATCAACACCAATCGTTTGCTCTATTTTCTTGAAATGTCAGGGGTTATTATGCTGGCGTTGGTCTGCTTTGTATTTACCGGCATGGCGACGATGGGCTTTTACTATGGGGTCGAGTTTGCGCAGGCCCTATTCCTATTGATGTTTCCAATGGCCATCGTCACGCTGATTAACATCTTTCACGCCCGCCGCTTACGGCAGCATGATTTGACCATGGACAGGGTCGCAAAGACTCTGTCGCGATGTCGCTTGTACACGCAGATCATCGGCATGATCTCGATACTGGTCACTTCGCTCTGGGGGATGTATCAGAACCTCTCGATTGGCGTTCTGGGATAGCGAAATCTGAAAGGCAAGGCGATGAAGGCTCCGAACCACGTGACAGTCGGCGGCGCCCCGGAAGGGTATGACGCGCAACTTGTGCTGAACGAGATTGCGCGTTCCAGCGCCCCGGTTTGTCACGTCGCGCGGGATGACAAGCGGATGGAGGCGATGCGTGCCGCATTGGCCTTTTTCGCGCCCGACATGCCGGTCTTTGTATTTCCCGGCTGGGATTGCCTTCCTTACGACCGGGTGTCGCCCAATGCCGATATCGCGGCAGCGCGGGTGGCGACCCTGGCCGCTTTGGTGCATCAGATGCCGGATCGGTTCGTGCTGCTGACCACACTAAACGCAGCGACCCAACGCGTACCCGCGCGCGAGGTTCTGCGCGAGGCGGCATTTACCGCACGTGTGAACCACCGCGTGGACGAAGACGCGCTGCGCAACTTTCTGGTGCGCATGGGGTTCATCCAAAGCCCTACGGTGATGGAACCCGGTGACTATGCCATTCGCGGCGGCATCATCGACATCTTCCCGCCGGGTGAATCCGGCCCCGTCCGGCTGGACCTGTTCGGCGATGTTCTGGACGGCGCACGCCGGTTTGATCCGGTTTCGCAGCGCACGACCGAGAAGCTGGAGGTGGTGGAACTCGCCCCGGTTTCCGAAGTCATTCTGGACGACGCCGCCATCACGCGCTTTCGCCAGAACTACCGTATTGAGTTTGGTGCGGCGGGCACCGATGATCCGCTCTATGAGGCCGTCAGTGCAGGCCGCAAACATCAGGGTGTCGAGCATTGGCTGCCGTTCTTTCACGAAAAGCTGGAGACCCTGTTTGACTATCTGCCCGGTGCCACGATCTCGCTGGACGATCAGGTCACTCCGGCGCGACTGGCGCGATGGGACTCGATTGAGGATCAATACGAAACCCGGCGTCTGGCGCTGGAAAACCGCTCGCGCATGGATACGGTTTATAAACCGACGCCGCCTGGATTGCTGTATCTGGACGATGCGGCTTGGGAGCAGGCTGTGGGCGACCGGCGGGTGATGCAGTTCAGCCCGCTGCCACAGGCCAGCGGGCCGGGCGTGATCGATGCGGGTGGTCGAATTGGCCGCAACTTTGCACCCGAACGTCAACAGGAAAGCATTAGCCTGTTTGGCGCTCTGGCCAGCCATATCACGGACAAGCTGACCAAAGGCCCGGTGTTGATCGCGTCATGTTCGGAAGGTGCGCGAGAGCGTCTGACGGGGTTGATCGAGGATGAAGGGCTCGCCGAGGCGATCCCTGTCACCGATGGTACCCGTGTCGGCAAAAGGGGGCTACATCTGGCCGTTTGGGCGCTGGAACATGGGTTCGAGGCGCCTGATCTGACCGTGATCGCCGAGCAGGATGTGCTGGGTGACCGCCTGATCCGCCAGCCCAAGAAACGACGCAAGGCTGAAAACTTCCTGACCGAGACCCAATCGCTGTCCCCCGGTGATCTGGTGGTCCATGTGGACCATGGCATCGGGCGCTATATCGGCATGGAAGTCGTGACTGCCGCCGGGGCCGCCCATGAATGCCTGCTGCTGGAATATGCCGAACAGTCCAAGCTGTACCTGCCGGTCGAAAACATCGAACTGCTGTCAAAATACGGCCATGATGAAGGGTTGTTGGATCGTCTGGGCGGCGGCGCATGGCAGGCCAAGAAGGCCAAGCTGAAAGAACGCATCCGCGAGATGGCGGACAAGCTGATCCGCATCGCCGCCGAGCGTGCCTTGCGCAAAGCACCCGTCATGGACCCGCCACCGCATGCGTGGGACGAGTTCAGCGCGCGTTTCCCCTATCAGGAAACCGACGATCAGCTGCGCGCGATTTCCGAGGTGATGGAGGATATGCATTCCGGCGCGCCCATGGATCGCCTGATCTGCGGCGATGTTGGTTTTGGCAAAACCGAGGTCGCCATGCGCGCCGCCTTTGTTGCCGCCATGTCGGGTGTACAGGTTGCGGTGGTCGCGCCGACCACATTGCTGGCGCGCCAGCACGCAGCCAGTTTCAAGGAACGCTTCCGGGGCTTTCCCTTGGAGGTCCGGCAATTGTCGCGGTTTGTTTCAGCGAAAGAGGCGCAGCAGACCCGTGATGGGTTGGCGCGCGGAACGGTGGATATCGTGATCGGAACCCATGCTTTGCTGGCCAAGGGTATACGGTTCAACAATCTGGGCCTGCTGATCATTGACGAGGAACAGCATTTTGGTGTGGGCCACAAGGAACGCCTGAAACAGCTGCGCAGCGATATCCACGTCCTGACCCTGACGGCCACGCCGATCCCGCGCACGCTGCAACTGTCTCTGACCGGGGTGCGAGACCTGTCGATTATCGGAACACCGCCCATCGACAGGCTGGCGATCCGCACCTATGTCAGCGAGTTCGACGCGGTCACCATCCGCGAGGCACTGCTGCGCGAGCACTACCGGGGCGGGCAGAGCTTCTACGTCGTCCCCCGCATCTCGGACCTGCCGGAGATCGAGGAATTCCTGAAAGAACAACTGCCCGAGCTGACCTATGTGGTCGCGCACGGCCAGATGGCGGCGGGGGAACTCGACGACCGGATGAATGCGTTTTATGACGGCAAATATGACGTGCTGCTGGCGACGACGATTGTCGAAAGCGGGCTGGATATTCCCACCGCAAACACGATGGTCGTGCATCGGGCGGATATGTTCGGCCTGGCACAACTCTACCAAATCCGGGGGCGGGTGGGGCGGTCGAAAACCCGCGCTTACGCCTACCTGACCACCAAGCCGCGCCAGAAACTGACTGCTACGGCCGAAAAACGCCTGCGGGTTTTGGGCTCTCTGGATACGCTGGGGGCGGGGTTCACTCTGGCCTCGCAGGATTTGGATATCCGAGGCGCGGGTAATCTGTTGGGCGAAGAACAATCCGGCCAGATGCGCGACGTGGGCTATGAACTCTACCAGTCGATGCTGGAAGAGGCGATTGCCAAAATCAAAGCGGGTGAGATGGAGGGGCTGTCGGATGCCGATGACCAATGGGCCCCGCAGATCAATCTGGGCGTTCCGGTCCTGATCCCCGAAGATTATGTGCCCGACCTGGACGTGCGCCTCGGCCTTTATCGTCGGCTGTCCTCGCTGTCGACCAAGGTCGAGCTGGAGGGCTTTGCGGCTGAACTGATCGACCGGTTCGGTTCATTGCCGAAAGAAGTGAACACATTGATGCTGGTCGTGCGCATCAAGGCGATGTGTAAACGGGCCGGGATTGCCAAGCTGGACGGCGGACCAAAAGGCGCGACCATACAGTTCCACAATGACAAATACGCCTCTCCCGAGGGGTTGGTTGAATTTATTCAGAACCAGCGCGGTCTGGCCAAGGTCAAAGACAACAAGATTGTGGTCCGGCGCGACTGGAAGAAAGACAGCGACAAAATCAAAGGAGCCTTCGCCATTGCCCGTGATTTGGCGGAAAAGCTGATGGCCCAGAAGAAAAAGGCCAAAGCCTAGTCCCCGGTCACAAAGGTGCAAAGCTGCCAGTTGCCTGCGTCGGATTTCACAAAAGCGGCCCGGTAGCCAACCATGGACCACAGAAAATCGCTGTGCATGTAACCGAAGGTGCCATCGGTCAGGCGGATCAGTTGGTATTCGGCCCCATCCTGATAGTCGGGGATCAGAACGACTTCGTGGCTGATGAAATCCACGATGGCCCCGCTGCGCGCCGGTGAACGACGCAGAGTGACCCGGTCTCCGGTCACGAAATAGGCCAGAAACGGGTCCAGCGTGGCAGGTAGGGATATCTGCCACTGATGTGGCATCCAGAACTCGCCCTGATCGTCGAAATAGCCGGGTTGAGACAGCGTGTCTTCCAGTGCGGACCAATAGTCCTCGCGCATGTCGTCGGCCTGATCCCGGTATTCCTCATCCAAAGTTTCGGGCGGCACCGTCAGGCTTTCACGAAAGGCTTCGGGGCCGCTTTCTGTGCCGTGGCTGATATAGATATCCGGGCAGGCGACGGCGATCACGGCCTCGGTATCGCGGGCGGCGACTTTGGTCAGAAGGTCTTCTCGGAACGCGGCGAGCGACGGGTCATTGCCAGCCTGATCCACGGGGGGGAAGCTTTGGCGGTCGGCCCAGGCTGGCCCGCAGATCAGGACGGCCAGCGCAAATATCAGTGATTTCATTCAGCAGCTCTCATCGCGGCTTGGGCGCAGAAACAAGATGCGCCGACAGCACCGTCAGCCCTTGCTAGTGCGAGGTCAAGCCGTTGTTTGATCTGTTTGATCTCAACCGTCTCGCCGCGTGCTTTCAGGCAGTCATGCAGGCCCTTCAGGCTCCAGACATTGTCGGGGTGGATCGAGGCGCGGCTGAGGTTGCAGCCCAGACCCAAATCCTCGCGATAAACCGCTTCTGCCTCGGCCACATGGCCCTGTTCGAACAGCAAGGCCCCAAGGGCATGGCGCGTGGGCTGCATCCAGCCCCACGGCTCATCATAGGGCAGGGTGTCGTCCAGCTCGACCGAACGTTGTAGATGGGCAAATGCCATCTCGAAATTGCCTTTGCGATATTCGATCTCACCGCGCAGCATTTCCGACGCGATTTCTAGCAGGTCGATAACGCGGTTGTTGTGCAGCCGCCGCGCCTCGGGCACGCAGGCTTTGGCGCTGAGGAACAGCTGTTCCTCGGCCTCGGCCTGCGCCACATCGCCGGTTGCGGCATGGGCAATCGCGCGGGCGTAATGCGTGGTTGCCGTCAGCGTGCGGAACAGGTCGGGGTCTTCGGGCAACTCCAGCGCCTTGGCCTCTTCCCAGCGGCCAAAGCGGATCAGGATATGAGGGCCCATCGACATGTAGCTTTCGAAGAAATCCGCCATGGGCGGGCTTTCGACGCGCAGCATTTCTTCGGGCGTGGTGTCCCACATGGATTGATTGGCTCGGATCGCAGGTTCGATCTGTCCCAGAAACAACGCGCCATATATGGTGAAGTGATAGTTGTGCAGTCGGTACCCGGTGTAAATGTTGAACGCACCTTCACGCTCATAATACTTAATGTCGGCGATCGAGGCCTTTTCGTTCCAGTGCACCACGTTCTGATAGTGCCCGCACAGCACGTCGATATGGGTGGGCATATGCACCAGATGCCCGGCATCGGGGACCAGCGTGCGCAGCACGTCGCCTGCTTTCAGCGCTTTTTCCGGGGTTGGCGACATCTCCATCAGATGAACGTATAGATGCAGCAGGCCGGGATGAGACATCGCGGCGGGATCATTTTCCATCGCCCATTCCAACGCCTCTTGCGCCTCGAGCGTTGCGGCCCCGTCGGCGGGTTTGCCGGTGCTCAGATCCCACATTTTCCAGGGGGTCAGATTCAGCAGGGATTCGACGTAGATCGTGCGTAGGTCCAGATGTTCTGGCTGGGTGGCGAAGGCTGCGCGCATGGCGTCGGCGAAGTCGAAATCCCATCGATGCATATCCTCGACCGGGTCCCGTTGCGGGTAACGAGCGGGCAGAGCCTGGATCAGCGCCTTTTCAACTTCGGTGCATCCATCCATCAGCGCTAAGGCTTGCCGTGTGGCATCGTAAGCCTTAGCCAGCGCTTCTTGCCGCCCTCGGTCGTCCTGCAAATCCCAAGGCAGGTTATAGTTCGGCCCGGCAGCATAAGCGACGCCCCAATGGGCCATGGCGCAATTGAGATCATGCGTGACAGCCTTTTCGAAACATGCAACCGCTTCAGTGTGATTGTAGCCGTAGGTCCAGATCAGACCACGGTCGAACCATTGTTGCGCTTCGGCTGAGGACGTGGTCACAGGACAGGTATGGCTGCCCAGATCATAATCATAGCTCATTGCAGAAGCTCCCCCCGAATTTGGAAGCAGGGTAACGCGATTTAACCTGTCTGCACAGGGTCAGGCGGAAATCTGTTTTCGATCCGACCCATGTGAACCATCAGGCCAAAGGCCGTGATACACATGGTCAGAATGCCAATGGTCAAAGGCGTGATCGAGCCATCGAACAGCAACCCGATCGGAGCGGCAATGGCGGCGGCCAACACCGTGGCGACTGATCCAATGACCGAGGCGGCCATGCCTGCGATATGACCCATCGGCTCCATCGCGATGGCGTTGAGATTGCCCATGGTCACCCCAGCCATGAAGAACACAGTTGTCTGCCATGCCACGAACAGCGCGAAGGACGCGTTGGCCGACATGGGCAATGCGCTGAGCATGATCACCAGAGTCGTGATCAGGATTTGCCCCCCCAGCGCCCAGGTTACCATCCGGCGCATCCCGATACGGACCACCAGAGCGGCGTTCAGCAGGCTGGCTGAACCTGAGATCAAAGCCACAAAGCCAAACCAGAACGGAAAGCTGTCAGCGCGATCATGGATCACGTCATAAACAGGCTGCACCATGGTCAACATGGTGAACAAGATGCCCATGCAGAGGGTCTGCACCAGGATTGAGAGGCGCACAGTGGGGTGGGAAAACATCTCTTTCGTGGCAGCAACCATCAACGGCAGGCGGAATGGGCGGCGGTTTTCTTTCGCCAGCGACTCGGGCAGGCGGGTGCCCATCCAGACGCAGACGATCAGCGCGAACAGAATGAACAGGGCAAAGATGCTGCGCCAGCCGAACAGGGCGATAACGCCTGCGCCTAGCATGGGGGCGACGGCAGGCACCAGAGTAAAGATCATCATGGCGATCGAGATGATTCGAGCCATGATCCGACCGGAATAGAGATCGCGAATGATCGCCATCGCCACAACGCGCGGACCTGCGGCGCCAAGGCCCTGCGCCACGCGGGCGGCCAGAACCAGCTCGAGCGACGAACTGGCCCAAGCCACGGCAGAAGCCGCGATATACAGCGCGACGCCGCCATAAATCACCGGCTTGCGCCCGAACGCATCTGACAGGGGGCCGGTGAAAAAGGTCCCAATCCCCATACCCAACACAAAGGATGTCAGGATCAACTGCGCGCGGTTGATATCATCCGGGCTGAGCTGCGCGCCGATCTCGGGCAGTGCGGGCAGCATCGAGTCGATGGAAAAGGCGATGGTCGAGAACATCATTGCGATCAGCGCAATGAATTCCCCTCGGGACATGCGATTGGCCATGGGCGCTCCTTACCTGTTCGCGCTATCACGGCAGATCAGGTTGCGCCAGACCGGAATTTTGCACAGAGCTCTGTGCTTCTATGCAGAGGAAGCCTCAAGTTGAGACATAATCTCGCCAATCACTTTCTCCCACATTTCAGGAGGTTGAGCACCTGGAACGGCGTGTTGATTGGCAACGATGAAGGTCGGAACAGAACCCACACCCATTTCGCGTGAATGGGTATCGCGGTTGCGGATATCTTCGCGGTCCGCGTCGGATTTCAACAGTTTCAGCACCACTGCCGCATCCATACCCGCGCTGTCGGCAATGTCAGATAGAACCTCCGGGTCTCCGATATCACGTGCTTGAACGAAATAGGCGTCGAACAGTGCATCGACGACGGCATTCTGCTTCCCTTCGATCCCGGCCCAGTGGATCAGGCGATGTGCGTCCAGCGTGTTTGGCGTGCGCTTCATCCCCTCAAAGTCGATTTTGAGGCCCGCATTCTCGGCATGTTCAACCACGGGTGCATAGGCGCGCACCGCACCGTCCTTGCCGCCGAATTTCCGTTCCAGATATTCGCGCCGATCCATGCCAGCATCCGGCATATCGGGGTTCAGTTGGAACGGGTGCCATTCGATCACAAACGGATGGTCCGGCACCTTTGCCAAGGCCTTGTCGAGATGGGTTTTGCCGATATAGCACCAGGGGCAGATCGGATCGGACAGGATATCAAGCTTGACGGTCTGAGTCATTCGGTGGTCGCCTTGAAATAGGCCGGCAATGCGCGGCGCAGGAGTTTGCCGTTGCCGCCGGTCGGCAACTCGGGAAGGTGAACGAAGGCGCGCGGTTGTTTGTAGCGTGCCAGATTGGCTTGGACATAGGCGCGCAAAGCGTCCTCGTCCAGCCTTTGGGGCCCAGTATAGAAGGCTGCTATCACAAATGTGTCCTGTTTTACCTCGACGGCTGCGGCCCCGACCTGTGTGATGCCGGGATAGTTGGACAGGGCGGATTCGACCTCTACCGGTGAGACGCGATAGCCGCCTGCATTCATCATATCATCGCCCCGCCCCAGATAGGTGATCTGCCCATCCACGGCCATGGCCCCATGATCGCCGGTCAGGAACCAATCGCCCTGCATACGCTGCGCGACCTCATCCGGTGCGTTGAGATAGGTCAGCATCAGGCCTGGGTCAGATCGATGGATAGCAATGGTGCCGTCCTGTCCTTGTGGAACGGGACCGTCGGGCCCAAGGATCGCAACGCGGCGACCGGGTTGTGGCTGCCCCAGCGCTTCACCACGTGCGGGATGCGCCGGGCTAGAGGAGATGAAGGTCGAGCATTCCGACATTCCATAGGCCTCAAACAGGTCAGTGCCGGTGGCGGACTGCCAGCGCGCATGTAACTGCGGAGACAGCTTTTCTCCGGCGCAAAGCCCATGACGCAGATCTGGCAGATCGATCTGTTCCGGGCCTTGCAGCATCTTGCGGAACACGCCGGGTGCGGCGGCAAAAATCGTGGCGCGGCTGCGCCTTAGCAATCCGGGCAGCGCGGCGAGATCGGTGCCGGGTTCCGGAATCAGAGCCGTCGCGCCGATGGTCCACGGATCCATCAACCCCGTGCCCAGCGTGTAGGTCCAGTTAAACGCCCCGGCGTGGCAGAGGCGATCCTTCTGCGTCAGCCCATACCAGCCATCCACCATCATCTGCCGCGCCCAGATGGCACGATGCGCATGGGCAACCGCGCGCGGTTTGCCCGAGGTGCCCGACGTATAGACCACATAGGCCAGCCGCTCGGGATCACCCAACTCAAATTCGGCGGCGGGCAGGTCGCGCATCGCTTTCAGCGCTGACAGGTCGATCTGATGCGGATGTGCGGCGCAAGCTACTGATGGATCACGCAGGATGACAGAAGGCGAAAGGTCGGAAATGATACGAGCTGTTTCCGGTTCGGTCAGTTGCGACGAGGTCGGTACCGGCACGATCCCCACCGCGATCGCACCAAGATATGCGATGGGGAAATCGACCGTGTTTCCCAACCGCATCAACGCGATGTCACCGGGTTTCAAACCTGCCCGCAACAGGCCAGTGCCCGTTCCCAGGACGGCGCGGTTCAAACGGTTATAGCTCCAGTCATCCGTGCCGTTCGCGCCCAGTACGGACAGCGCCGTTTTGTCTGGCAAGCGATCCGCATGGCGCAGCACATGTGCTGCCAGATTGAACGGAGTGGGGCAGGGCGCGGGTGGCCCCTGATCAAAGATTGATAACATGCAGTCTGGCTAACGCGGCGTCTGCTGCGTTGCAAGCAGGGCTGGCTGGTCCTATAGAAAGGCCATGAGCACGCAAGATCCCAAATCCCTAATCCGCATTGCCCGCGAATCTGGCGTTGAGGCAGAGGTTGAACCTCTGGACCTTGGCGTGCGTGTCCGCGAACTGCGCAAGGCACGAAACTGGACGCTGGAACAAGCCGCGACGCAGGCCGGGTTGGCGCGCTCGACTCTCAGCAAGATCGAAAACGGGCAGATGTCACCCACCTATGATGCGCTGAAAAAGCTGGCCATCGGGTTGGAGATTTCGGTGCCGCAGCTGTTCACCCCACCACAGCGCGATCAGGTAATCGGGCGCATGGCGGTGACCCGCGTGGGCGATGGGACGGCCCATGCCACCGCAACCTACGAGCATGAGTTGCTGGCCGAGACACTTACAAAAAAGCAGATGTTGCCTTACCGCGCACGGGTGCGCGCCCGGTCAATGGACGAGTTTGACGGATGGGTGCGCCATGATGGTGAAGAATTCTTGTATGTGCTGACGGGTGTTGTGCGCCTGTACACCGAGTTCTACGAGCCTGTTGAAATGCGCCGGGGGGACAGTGCCTACTATGATGGCAGCATGGGGCACAATGTCGTGTCGGTCAGCGACGAAGATGCCACGATCCTGTGGGTGACATCACTTGGCTAGGACTGCATGCGCCAGTTCATGGTTTAAGCGTTCGGTGAACAGGAAATCCTCGACCTCTTCATGGGCTTCATTCACCGTCAGATGATGGCGTTCGGCCAGATAGGCCTCGAACCGCTCACGATTGTTCCAGACGCGGTCCATGTCCTGATCTCTCAGGTTTGGAAAACGCCGTTTTGCGCGGGCATAGGTAGCGCCCAGCTCTTTTGTAAGTTCTGCCCAGTTCAACATGTGCGAGCCTCCCGTGATCCGACCTGGACTGCTCTCCCCCACCGATAGGTTACGAAGCTGTTACAGTAACCTCAGACATGACAAAATGTCGCAGGTGTTGTGCGGGTTGTTTGCCAAAGAAAAACCCGCTGCGGGTCGTCCGCAACGGGCCTTTGGACCTGAGTTTGTGAGTGAGTGGTAGCCGGTCCGATAAAGCGAGGTCAGGGGTGACGTCCTGCCGGTTTAGGTATCTGATATAAAAGTGCTATTTCTCTGCTGAACGCATGTTTTCCTACACACAGGCTATATCAATAGAATATGATGAGTAAAGTGAATTGATGACTATGATCGGAAACCTACCAAATTTAGATGTCTGAGACGTATGTTGCCGATCTTTCTTTATCGCTACACTAAACATGGGGCGTATGTCACCCTGTGCCGATTATTGCCGAAGCAGGATAGAAAAAGGGTCGGGGCGCGATCGGAGCCTCGCATCCGGTGTTCGTTTCAACAGGCCATTTGCTTTGTCAGGCTTTCGCGCGGCGCAAGGGGGTTTAACCTTCGTACCACCAGATCTCTGGCATGTATTGCGGCCCGTCGCCGTAGATCGGCAGCGTTTCAGGGAATTTCAGCTCCCGGATATGCGCGATACGGCCAACATCGAAATTCCAGATCGGAATGACATACCGACCTGCTGTCAAAACCCTGTCCAGCGCGCGGGTCGCTGCGACAAAATCCTCGCGAGTCTCCGAGGCCAGCATGGCATCGATCATCCCGTCCACAGCCGGTGAGACAACGCCCATAAGGTTACGCGTTCCTGGCGTATTGGCGCTTTCGCTGCCCCAATACAGGCGTTGTTCATTGCCCGGAGACAGGGACAACGCACGGCGGAAGGGGGTCATGTCAAAGTCTTGCGCGTCGATACGAGAGGTGTACTGCGCGTCATCGACCTTTGTGACCGTCAATTGAATCCCAAGGCGTTCCAGAGCACGCGCATATATTTCTGCGATCACACTGACATCCTGTACCACGTTCAGGCTGCCTTGGCTGATCACAAGTTCTATTTTGAAGGGCATACCATCAGTATTGCGCAGTTGACCATCCTGAATGGTCCAGCCAGCCTCTTCCAGCAGGCCCAGCGCTTTGCGAATACTGCGGCGATTGCGCTCGGTGCCATCCCCCTCGGGCAGCTCATAGCCTTCCAGCGTGCCCGGCGCTAAATCAGAGGCATACGTTTCCAGCAGTTGTTCCACACGACCGGTGGCTGGGCCCGGCTTCATGCCTAGCTCAGAACCTGAGAAATAAGAGGTTATTCTTGGCTGCGCACTTCCCGTGATGGTGTCGTTGATAAACTCGAAATTGAACGCCAGCGTCAGGGCCTCGCGCACGCGCCAATCATCGAATGGAGCTTTGCGAGTGTTCATGACAAAACCAGTCATGCCAGAGGGTTTTTGATGCGGGATTTCGGTTTTTACAACGTCTCCACGTCGCACTGCAGGGAAGTCATACTGAGTGTTCCACTTGTCTGCGTTGAACTCACGGACGGCCGATAGCTCACCGGCCTTGAACGCTTCGAAAGCGACTGTTCCATCACCATAAAACTCGATCCGCATTTCATCCAGGTTCATCGTGCCTCGGCGAAACGGGATGTCTGCGCCCCAATAGTCAGGGTTTCGGCGCAGGTTGACGTATCGGCCAGCCTCAAAGTCATCGATCACGTAGGGGCCGGTGCCGATCGGGATGTCTTGCAGCGGGGCGTCGGCAAAGCTCTTGCCCTCCCACTGAGCCTTTTTGAGGATCGGCCGCAGCCCAGCGATCAGGGCCAATTCGCGATCGGGTTCATTGAACGAAACCCGGACCGTGCGCGGACCGGTTGCTTCGATACTGTCGATCTTGGACCACAGCCCGCGATAACGCAGATGACCTTCGGTACCCAATGTCTGGAACGACCAGATCACATCCTCGACCGTTACCGGTGTTCCGTCGGAAAACGCAGCCTCTTCCCGCAGCGTGAATTCGACCCAGGACCGGTCCGGCGCCGTCTCAACCGATTCGGCTAACAGCCCGTAAAGAGTGAAAGGTTCGTCCCAGGACCGGCCCATCAGGCTTTCATGGGTCCAAAATCGCAATTGCCAGGGAGAGGTGCCTTTTTGCACAAACGGGTTCAAACTGTTATAGCCGCCGGTATTCCCAAAAACGACCTTGCCACCCTTGGGCGCATCCGGATTTGCATAGGGCAGAGACACAAAATCCGGTGGTAGAGCCGGATCTCCATACATAGCTATGCCATGTGACGAATCTGCTTGGGCCAAAGGGGCGGCCAAAATGCAGGCGATTCCCGCTGCGAGTGAACGAAGAGGGCGTAGAAAATCCGGGCTCATTTTGGAAACAATCCTGCTCTGGCCTTATTTTGTTGGGTATCATCGTACCGATGATTTTTCTTATTTTCAAACTTTTAGCTTGGATGAAGGCATGGAATTGCTTATAAAGGTATCACTGCTCGATAGGTTTCTTGCCTGTATGAAACCTGCCTCAATAACTTAACGCCCGCTTCGTGCGGGCGTTTTTTTTGGCTACGGCAAGCCGTATCAGCGCGAGACTTTACCGGCGTCTTTCCCCGTTTTCTTTGCAGGTGCAGCATGGCATGCTGCATTTGAACAGAGGTCAGCGGAGAATGGTTATGAGCCTGTCGGGAAAAACAGCTATCATCACAGGATCGAATTCGGGGATCGGTTTGGGCATTGCACGCGTACTGGCCAAGGCCGGGGCAGACGTGGTCTTAAACTCATTCACGGATCGGGATGAAGATCATGCGCTCGCTGCCGAGATCGCAAAAGAAACGGGAACCAAGGCGCGCTACATCAAAGCCGACATGTCCAAGGGCGATGAATGTCGGGGCCTGATCGCGCAGGCCGGGGCTTGCGATGTTCTGGTGAATAATGCGGGCATTCAGCACGTCTCGCCCATTGATCAGTTCCCGATCGAGAAATGGGATGCGATAATAGCGATCAACATGAACTCGGCCTTTCACACCACAGCGGCAGCTTTGCCGTTGATGCGTGCTGCGGGCTGGGGACGGGTCGTCAATATCGCGTCGGCCCATGGTCTGACGGCTTCGCCCTACAAGACGGCCTATGTCGCGGCCAAGCACGGGGTTGTAGGGATGACTAAATCGGTTGCTCTGGAGACGGCGCAGGAGCCGATCACCTGTAATGCGGTTTGTCCGGGCTATGTGCTGACGCCGCTGGTTGAGGCGCAAATCCCCGACACGATGAAGGAATACAACATGAGCCGCGAGGACGTGATCAAGAATGTCATGTTGGAGCGGCAGCCATCAAAAGAGTTTGCGACCGTCGAGCAACTGGGTGGCACAGTGCAGTTCCTGTGTTCCGACGCGGCGGCGCAGATCACAGGTACGACGATCTCGGTGGATGGGGGCTGGACGGCTTTGTGAGCTATCATGGGGGCTCTGCCCCCATACCCCCGGGATATTTTTGGCCAGATGAAGAGGCGGAACTATGAAACAGATCAATCTGGCATTGCAAGGCGGTGGGGCGCATGGGGCCTTCACCTGGGGCGTTCTTGACCGAATTCTGGATGAAGAGGATATCGAGGTTGCGGCGATCACCGGAACCTCGGCTGGGGCGTTGAACGGGGCAGCGTTCAAATCGGGGATGGTGCATGCAGGCCGCGACGGTGCGCGGGCGCGATTGGATGAGTTGTGGAAACAGATGGGCGCTGTGGGTGACATGCGCCTGACCAACTGGTTTCGCGGGTTGGAGCCGTCCAGCATCGCGCAGGCTATGGAGTATTCGCTGCCCTATTCGGTGGGCGAGGCCTGGTCGCGGATGGTGTCGCCTTATGCCTATGGGCCATTCTATACCAACCCGCTTGAGCCCGTTGTAGACCGGTTCAACTTTGAAGAAGTCTGCGCCGATCAGGGGCCAGGCCTATTTGTCTGTGCAACCTGCGTGCGCAGCGGCAAGATCCGTGTGTTCACGGGCAGCGAGATATCGACAGATGCTATTCTGGCCTCGGCCTGTTTGCCGACCTTGTTCAAGGCAGTTGAGATTTATGACCCAGAGACCGACCGGACCGAAGCCTATTGGGATGGAGGGTATACGGGTAACCCGGCCTTGTATCCTTTGTTCGGTGATGACCTGCCGGATGATGTGGTGATTGTGAACATCAACCCACTGGAAAGGGACGAATTGCCCATCACGCCGCAGCAGATTCAGAACCGGATCAACGAGATTAGTTTTAATTCTTCGCTGTTTCGCGAGTTGCGGGCGATCAGTTTTGTGCAGCGCCTGCTGAAAGAAGGTAAACTGAAAGCGGGTGAGATGAGCCGTGTGTTGGTGCACATGATCGCGGATAACGAGCTGATGAACAGCCTATCTGTTGCCACAAAAACCGTGCCCAACCCGGTGATCCTGCATAAGCTGAAACGCGCAGGTCGGGATGCTGCAGATGGGTTCCTGTCGCGGCATAAGGATGATCTGGGGCAAAACAGTACTGTCGATCTGCCTGCGATGTTCGGCTGATCACTCGGGCGGCTGGGTCGGATCTTTTTCGTTCGGATAGACCAGCCCAGCCGAAATCACCAGTTTGGCCGCATCTTCGATGCTCATATCCAGCAAGATGACGTCTTCTTCTGGGAAGAACAGCAAGAAGCCCGAGGTTGGGTTAGGTGTGGTCGGGATGAATACGCTCAGCAGGTCGCCGCCGGTTTCGGCCCTGACATTGACTTCGCCCTTGGCTGTGGTCGACACGAACCCGATGGCCCAGATGCCGCGGCGTGGGTATTGGACAAGACAGGCTTTTTCAAAGGACCGCTCGGTCTGGGCGAACACGGTTTCCGAGATTTGTTTGATCCCGGAATAGATCGACCGCACGATGGGCATGCGATTTACCAGACCTTCGGCGAATGAGATCAAAGAGCGGCCAAGGATACCTTTGGCGATCCAGCCGACCAGAATCGTGAAGATCAGGAAGATAATGACGCCAACGCCGCGCAGGTTGATGCCCACATATTGCTCGGGCTGGAATTGATGCGGCACCAAAGGCAACACCGCACTGTCGATCCAGCCAACGACGGACCAGATCAGCCATACGGTCAGCCAGACCGGCGCGATCACGACGATTCCCGTCAGGAATGACGCACGCAGGCGCGCGAACAGGCCGGGGCGGCGATGGGGTTTTTCGTCAAACGGTGTATTCATTGCGGATCCGAGTGGCTTGCCGGACTAGTTAAGCAGTCCGGCGGGCCGGTGCAATAGGGCAGAATTACGTGCTGTTTGCCAGTGCTTTAGCAATATTCGCAGCCAGTCGCGCGTTGTTGCGGACCAATGCGATATTTGCGGTCAGCGACCGGCCTTGGGTCTTCTCAAATATCCGTTGCAGCAGATAGGGCGTGACGGCCTTTCCGGTGATGCGGTGCGCATCCGCGTCGGCCTGCGCCTCGGTGATGATCGGCGCCAGTTCCTCGGCTGGGATTTCATCAGCGGCAGGGATCGGATTGGCGACCAACTGACCGCCGGGCAAACCCAGAGCGCGGCGGGTGGCATGGGCCTTGGCGATAGCTTCGGCGCTGTCCATCCGCAGGGGCGCGGCATAGGGGGATTTGGCCGACCAGAAGGCCGGGAGCTCGTCTTGGCCATGGGCGATGACAGGCACACCCAACGTCTCGAGCACTTCGAGTGTTTTGGCCAGATCAAGGATGGCTTTGGCCCCAGCAGCCACAACAGTAACCGGGGTTTGGCCAAGCTCGTGTAGATCAGCAGAGATATCGAATGAGGTTTCAGCCCCTTTGTGTACACCTCCAATGCCGCCGGTCGCAAAGACCTCGATCCCCGCATAATGCGCTGCGATCATCGTCGCGGCGACGGTGGTGGCACCGGTACCACCGGTCGCAAGACACGCTGCCATATCCGCGCGCGAAAGTTTGGCGACGCCCTGCGCTTGGCCCAAAGACTGCAACTGATCGGGTTCAAGCCCCACATGCAGCACGCCATCTAACACCGCCATGGTGGCCGGCACGGCGCCTGCATCGCGGATGTCTTGTTCAACCTGGGCTGCGACCTCGATGTTCTGGGGGTAGGGCATACCATGGGTGATGATGGTGCTTTCCAGCGCCACGATGGGTTGACCTGCGTCCTTGGCGGCGCGGACCTCGGTGGAATAGTGGATGTCGATCACAGGGGAGTTTCTCCGGATACGTAGGTTGCGGCGGCGTTCAGAGCACGGGTCAGGGCCGACTGCTCATCTGCACCGTTTGATTCTGAGGCGATATGGGCCGCCATGAAAGTGTCGCCCGCGCCGGTAACGCGGGTCACCAGAACGGATGGGGGTGTCTGGGTCAGAACGCCTGTTGCTGATCCCACAGTCGCGGAACTGCCGCCATCGGTGACTAAGACCCGCAGCGCACCGCGATCCAGCAGGCCTTTGGCGGCGGATTCGGAATCGGTGAACTCGCGTTGGCAGAGCAACCCAGCCTCTTCCAAATTCACGTATAGCGTCGCACGGGCGTGTTTCAGGAAAGGTAGCAGGCGTTCGGCCTTGCCAGGCGAAGCAGGCGCGACTCGCAAGTCTGCCTTGGCAAAGGCCGGGCTCTGCGCGATTTCTTCCAGCAGGTTCAGTGTCAGGTTTCCATCCAGCGCAATCGGGCCTTCAAAGGGGGCGTTTTCGTACCCCAAGGGACCGTTCATCAACGGGCGCAGGATTTTGGCCCCGGCCGCCTCAAGCGAATGTGCATCGGCGATGGCAGCAATTAAACCATTCGCCCCTTCGACCGCCATGTAGCGGTCAGTGGGCAGGTCTTGCGAGCGGTAGATATGTGCGGTCACCATACCCAGCCGTGCGCAGGCGTTTGCCAGTTCGTCACCTTCGGGATCGCGGCCAATCGCGGTCAGCAGGGTCGGTGTCATGCCAAAGCGCACAAGCGTCATGGCGATGTTCATGGCGACGCCACCGGGCAAACGCGTGATCCGGCCTGGCACGTCCGATCCTTGCCGCATGGCGCTGGCCGATCGTCCGATCACGTCCCATAGGACGGAACCGATACACAGGATTTCGCTGTTCTGAGTCATGCTGCTGTCATGCCGCAGCACCGGAGGGCGTGCAAGAGGGTGCTCGCAGATAAAGCCGCGCGCTCAACTGTTCGGGCTTGCGATCCGAAGCATTCGGCGGGAAACTTGCCGCATATGGTTTCTGATTTGATTTTATTCGCAGAGTGTCGCGCATGAGCGGGTTGGTCCGCCTTATCCTGATATTGCCGGTCGTTTTGACCTTGTTTGCTGCGCCGACTAGGGCGCAAACGCATCCACCGAGCATTGTCGAGTTCTGGATCAAAGCAGATAGCCTTCTGATTGAGATCAGCCTGAATGCCGAGATGTTTCTGGCCGGGCTCGACCCCGACACGCAATCGGATGTTGCGGGCAATGCGCGCTATCGAGAACTCCGCCGGCTGGTCTCATCCGAATTGGAGGTCGAGGTGCGGGGCTTTGTCGACGACTGGGCGGCCTCTTTGCAGGTTGAGGTCGAAGGACCGGTTCGTCTTTCCTATGAAGGCGTGCGAATCCCGGTGGTTGGGGATCCGGACGAGCCCCGTCTCTCAAAGCTTTTGCTTACGGCACCCCTGCGCGAAGGGGCATCGGCGCTGCGGCTGACCTGGCCCTCCGGTCACGGCCCCGCTGTGATCAAACAGCAGCGTGTCGAGGCACCCTATACCGGCTACCTGATGGCCGGAGAGACCAGCCCGCTGATCCCGCTGCAAGGCGGCGCGGCGCTAAGCGGACAACAAACGATACAGGTATTTCTGGTCAAAGGCGCAGAGCAGATCGTAACGGACGGTATGCGTGTATTTACGTTGGCCCTGGCTTTGGTCTTTCTGTCGCTGTCCCCAAGGTCACTGGTCCTGCAATTGGTCTTTTTGTCCCTCGGCGCGGTTTTTGGGCTGGCGTTGTCAGCATACGGAGCATTGGTGCTGTCGTCCGTTGTTACGACGATGTCGTTGACGGCAGCGGTTGTGGTGCTGGCGCTTTGGAATCTGATCCTGCGCGGTATTCATGTGTTTCGCCTGTTGGCGGTGTTTGCCATTGGCTTGTTGTTGGGCAACGCGCTAAGCCAATCGTTGAGTGCGATCGGTGCGCCGCCGGATCACCTGCCGCCGGCGCTTTTGGGATATGCGATTGGCTATCTGGCGGTCCTGTCAGCAGCTGCTGCGACCGCGTTGGCTGTTGTCACCGTGATTGCGGGCGGATCCCATCGCCTGCGCAGTCGTATTTCGGTTTTGGGCTCGATCCTGATTGCTGGTCTGGGCGTGTATTGGGTGATCGAGCCTTGGTTGTTTAGCTAGCTACGCTCTCAAGCAGAGTGTTCAGCGCCGCTAACGGGTCCTCTGCAGACCAGATTTCGTTGCCGACGCCAAAGAAATCGGTGCACGGGGACAGATCGCGGATCAGGTCGGGGGTCAGGCCGCCCTCGGCCACAACGGGAACTTCGATCATTTCAGACCACCATTGAAACAGGTCTTTTTCCGCCAAGGTACCGTCACCCAGGAAAGAGGTGCCCACTGGGCCGAAGGCGACATAGTCGACGCCTGCTTCACCTGCGGTCATGCCGTCATGGCTCGAGGCCCCGCAGAAACTGCCAACGATCGCGTCGGTGCCCAATTCCTTGCGCGCCGCGCGCACCGACCGTGCCCCGTCATCCAGATGCACGCCATCCAGCCCAAGCCGCTGCGCCATCAGAACATGGTTCGAAATCACAATCGCCACATCGCGCGCATGGGCCACCTCGCGGCAGGCATCAGCGGCACGGGCAATGGTATCCTCATCATTCCCGGCCAGAGCGAGGCGAATGCACGCAATCTCGTACCCGTCGAGCACTCGCGCTAATTGGTCTGGAAAGGTACTGAGCGTGATGGTCGGAGGCGTGATCAGGTAAATCTGCGGCTGCTCGGGGGTGTCCATGTGCGCGTCCTTCGGTATTCAGTTCCTCGCGCGGTTTAGCGGATTGCCGTAGGGAAGCAAACTTTTTTGCCTGCCGAGCGGGTATTTGGAAACAGAAGAAGCATGGTGCGGCTTGCCCTTCGTCTATGCGGCGACTAGAGCAAGCGGAGTTTTTCGGAGACAGCCATGCCCAGCGATACCTCTCAGCCTTCTTTCGTGCTTGTGCGCCCGCAGATGGGGGAAAACATCGGTGCCGCCGCGCGGGCGATGTGGAATTTCGGGCTGGATCGGATGCGGATCGTGGCGCCGCGCGACGGGTGGCCGAACCCGAAGGCGGTGGCAATGTCCAGCGGGGCGGGGCGACTGCTGGATGAGGCGCAATTGTTTGACGATCTGGCGGGGTCGCTGTCCGACACCACATTTGTCTTTGCGACGACGGCGCGGCAACGCGGGCTAACCAAGCCGGTCTACAGCCCGGAACGCGCCATGCAGATCGCGGCGGAGAAGGTGGCGGCAGGCGAAAAGGTCGCCGTTTTGTTTGGGCCCGAGCGCGCTGGGCTGGAAAATGAAGACATCGCCAAAGCCAACGCGATCATCTCGGTTCCCGTGAATCCGGAATATGCCTCGCTGAACCTGGGCCAATGCGTCTTGCTAACTGCTTATGAATGGATGCGCCAGACCGGTGATGTGGTGCATGAGGCCACCGATCTGGGCAAGGGCGACTGGGCGACCGGGATCGAGGTCGAGAAGCTGGTCGAACATTATGAAGACCGGCTGGAAGAGGCGGGTTTCTTCTACCCGCCGGAAAAGGCCGAAGGCATGAAGACCAATCTGCGCAACCTGTGGTCGCGGATGCGGATGACGCGGGCGGATGTGCAGATGTTGCACGGTGTCATGCGTCAGATGGTCCGTTGGAAAGACAAGGGGTAAGGCTGGACCTTGCCCCTCACTGGCCCTAGCTTGCGACGAAATCCAGGACATATGAGGACAGCATGAGCGCAAAGCGCAGCATCTTCGAAGACGTCTCAGACACCGAAAAACAACAAGCCGTTCAACCCGGTATGATCGACAAGGGCCGTGGCGGGGCACGCAAGGCGATCCGGGCGTGGCTGATGATCCTGTTCGCTCTGGTCGTTGTGATGATCGCCGTAGGTGGCCTGACCCGGCTGACCGATAGCGGGCTTTCGATCACCGAATGGCGTCCGATCACCGGGGCCATTCCGCCGATGACCGAGGCGGACTGGCAATCCGAATTCGACAAGTACAAGGAAATCGACCAGTGGCGCATTCAGAACCAGTGGATGGAGCTGGATGATTTCAAATTCATCTACTGGTGGGAATGGGGCCACCGCCAATTGGGCCGCGTGATCGGCTTGGTTTGGGCGCTTGGTTTCTTTGGCTTCCTGATCGCGCGCAAAATCCCCACGGGTTGGACCGGCAAACTGCTGATCCCCGGTGCCTTGGGTGGCGTTCAGGGTGCGGTCGGCTGGTGGATGGTCGCCTCGGGCGTGACACAGGGCGAGGGGATGACAGCCGTTGCCAGCTATCGTCTGGCGACACATCTCGGCTTGGCCTTCGTGATCCTTGGGTTCCTCGCGTGGTATATCTTTGAGCTGGGCCGGGACGAGCGCGACCTGATGCAGGCGCGCCGCGCGAAAGAGGCGAAACTGTTCTCGCTCTCGACCGGCCTCCTGCATTTCACCTTTTTACAAATACTCATTGGTGCGCTGGTCGCCGGGATTGACGCCGGGCGGTCCTACACCGACTGGCCTCTGATCGGTGGACAGCTCTTGCCGCCAGATGCGACCATGCTGGAACCGATGTGGCGCAACTTCTTCGAAAGCCCCGGTCTGGTGCAGTTCATCCATCGTTGCGCGGGATATCTGCTGTTCATCTTCGCCATCATCGTCTGGCGTCGGGGGCAGACCAGCGCCCATCCGCAGACCCGTTTCGCCTTCAACGCAGCCTTTGCGGCCCTGTCTCTGCAGGTGGTGGTCGGGATCGTCACGGTCGTATATGCAGCCCCGTGGCAGATCGCCATTTTCCACCAGTTTATGGCCGTTGTCGTCTGGACCCTGATCCTGCGCGCGCGCTTCCTGGCGGCCTACCCAATTGCAACTTCAGTGCGCGGAGTTTGATACCATGACCGCATTCAATGACCTGATGGCCTTTCAGCGTGAAACTTCGGCCTTAGCTCAGATCGCAGGGCGATTGGGCTGGGATCAGGAAACGATGATGCCGCGTGGGGCTGCCGCGCAACGGGCCGAGGAGATGGCCGCGATCGAGGCTGTTCTGCATGCGCGCCGGTCTGACCCGCGCGTGGCGGATTGGCTGGATCAGGCCGCCCCTCAGGATGAGGCAGGCAAGGCCCAGCTGCGCGAGATCCGTCGGGCTTATGAGCGTGCAGTCAAAGTACCGGCCGATCTGGCCACCGCAATTGCCCGCGTGACGTCAGCGGCACAGGGGAAATGGGCGCAGGCGCGGGCGGATGAAGATGTCTCGGCCTTCCTTCCAGTGCTGGAAGAGGTGGTCGCGCTGAAGCGGCAAGAAGGTGAAGCGCTGGCGCAGGGCGGCGACGTCTATGACGCGATGGTCGAGGATTACGAGCCCTATACCACAGGTGCTCAGATCGCCGCGATCTTTGATGAAATGCGCCCACGACTGGTGTCTTTGCGCGCTGCAGTGCTTGCACGCCCACAGCCCGCGGAACTGACCGGTCAATTCGATGAGCGCATCCAGATGCAGCTTTCCGAAAAGCTGGCCGTTGCCTTTGGGTATGACCTGAACAATGGTCGTGTGGACAAGGCAGTACATCCGTTCAGCTCGGGCAGCGGGCTGGATGTTCGGATCACCACCCGCACCAGCGAAACCGATCCGTTCAATTGCTTCTATTCGACCATTCACGAGGTCGGCCACGCGGCCTATGAACAAGGCATTGACCGCGACTATCTGCTGACTCCGTTGGGTCAGGGCGTGTCGATGGGTGTGCACGAAAGCCAAAGCCGGATTTATGAGAACCAGTTGGGTCGGTCACGTGCCTTCACCGGATGGCTGTTTGGCCAGATGAAAGACGCGTTTGGTGACTTTGGCATCGCCGATGCGGATTCGTTCTATGCCACCGTCAACCGCGTCCATAACGGCTATATCCGCACCGAGGCGGATGAGGTGCAGTACAATCTGCACATCATGCTGCGCTTTGATCTGGAGCGTGCTCTGATGGCGGGTGATCTGCAAGTCAACGATCTTGAGGCCGCGTGGAATGACCGGTTCAAGGCTGATTTCGGCTATGCGGTCGACAAGCCTTCGAACGGGTGTTTGCAGGATGTGCATTGGTCAGTGGGTTTGTTTGGTTATTTCCCGACCTATTCGTTGGGCAATGTCTATGCTGGGTGCCTCTATCAAGCCCTGCAGATGGCGGTGCCGGAACTGGACGCCCAACTGGCCGAAGGTGACACATCGCAGGCAACCGGATGGCTGCGCGAAACGGTTCAGCGCCACGGCGGTCTCTATGCGCCGCGCGAGATCATTCGGCAGGCCAGCGGGATTGAACCGGGTCCGGGTCCGTTGTTGGACTATCTGGAGCAGAAATTCGGGGCGCTCTACGGTCTTTAACGAGTTGCCGTCACGTTGTCGTGCGGCAACGTGGCGTTTGAAGTCTGGATCGGTAGAGTAGGCGGCACCATACCCGACGGAGAGCCGCTTGCCCCTGAAAACAAATCTGAAATCCTATCTGGCAGCGGCCATCACAAGTGATCAATTGCTGAATGCCCGCAGGCGGGTGCATGATCTACGCCGCCGCCTGCGTGGCGCGGGTCATGTGGTGCACTACTTCCATGATACCGCCGATCCTTATGGTGCGCTGACCGCGCAAATCTTGCCTGCATTTCAGGCAAAGTATGGGGACAAGTTGTGCCCGCACCTCATCTCGGGCCCACCATCCGAGGCTGTGCCCGAACCCGATGCCTATCAGAAAAACGCTATGGTTGACGCGACCCGATTGGCGTTGAAACATGGGTTGAACGCGCCTGTGAAGCCCTCCATCGAAAGGATACAGAAGGCCAATCGTCTGTTCGCAGCCGTGATTGACACCCAGGATTGGGCTGATCGATTGAGCGATGTTTCAGCTGCCCTCTGGACCGGTCACGCGCTTCCGGACGAACCGGGCGTGGACCCGACCCACGCGATGGCAGCGGGGGATCGAGCCTTGGCGTCAAAGGGGCATTATCTGGGCGGCACATTCTTCTATTGCGGCGAATGGTATTGGGGGATCGACCGTCTGCATTATCTGGAACAACGGTTGCAGCAGGCAGGTTTGGGCGGGGACCCCCTGATCGTTCCGGTTTCTGGTCCAACGGATCAGCCTCTTGCAGGTGAAGCACAAGAGCTGGAGTTCTTTTTCTCGTTCCGCAGCCCCTATTCCTATCTGGCCTTCGATCGAGTCGTTAATCTTGCCAAGCGGCACAACGCCCGGCTGATACTTAAGCCGGTGCTGCCTATGCTTATGCGCGGATTGTCGGTTCGCAAGGCCAAATCGCGTTACATTCTAAGGGATTGCACCCGTGAAGCACGGCGCTTGGGTATCCCGTTTGGCCGGATTTGCGATCCGTTGGGGGCTGGGGTCGAACGCGGCTATGCGCTGTTCGACTATGCCGAGGGTCAGGGTCGACTCGCGCTATATTGCTCGGCCTTCATGCGGTCCGTCTGGTCGCAGGGCGTGGATGCCGCGACCGACAAAGGGTTGGAGCGGATCGTGACCAGCGCAGGTCTGGAATGGAACGTCGCCCGCCCATTGCTAAACGCTCAGGATTGGCGTGGTCGGGTGGAGGCAAATCAACACCGCCTGCAAGAGGTTGGCCTGTGGGGCGTTCCCAGCTTTTGCGTCGATGGGCAAAGCCTGTGGGGGCAGGATCGTCTTTGGGCGGTCGAGGATCTGCTTATGGCACACCGCACGCGCTAGACGGCAGGCATCGACTGGATCCGCGCGGCAACGGCGGCAAAGAACAAAACGCTGCCCACCAGAACAAACACATGCCAGATCGTGTTGTGATAGGCCATCCAGTCGGACAGGTAGAACACCACGCCTGCGGTATACACCAGCCCTCCGGCGATCATTAGTATCAAAACGATGGGCGCAAGCTCTGCCAACATGGATTGTCCGGCCCAAACGGCGGCCCATCCCATCATCAGATACAGCGCCAGGCCGAACCAGCGAAAGCGGTTTGGGTCGAGCATCTTGAGAACCGACCCCAAAGTGGCCGAAGACCACAAGCCCAGCAAAAGCCCTGTCGCCTGTGTGCCAGATAGCAATAGGAACGGCGTATAGGTGCCTGCAATTTTTACATAAATCCCCGAATGATCAAGGCGACGCAGAAGCTCTGTCCAATCATCGCTTTCAATCATGTTGTACAAGGCGGACAAGCTGAGCATCAGGATAAGCGTAACACCATAGATCGAAACGCCAACAACCGCCGCCGGATCATACCGGTAAAGCACGGTCAGGGTGATCAACAGCGGCACGCAGATGGCTGCGGCGCATATGCCCAGAACATGAACCACCCCGTCACTCAAGCGCTCGGCTCGGCTATAGGCGGGGCGGATATGTGCGAAGGACCACATATGAAAAAGTTAAGCAGCAGCAGGGTTTCGGGCAAGTTAACGAGCCGTTTCGATACCAATAACGTGATCCGAAACGACAAAACGCCCGCATTGCGGACGTTTTGTTTCAGTTTTGTTGTGGAATGTGAGGGCTATTCTTCGGCCTCTTCATCCCCCTGATCGGCGATCCAGGCAACGGAAACAACCTCTTCACCCTTGCCGGTGTTGAACACCCGCACACCACCTGCGCTGCGGGAGCGGAACGATATTCCATCAACCGGCACCCGGATCGATTGGCCCTTGGACGTGGCCAGCATGATCTGATCGTCGATCTCAACTGGGAAGGAAGCGACAAGTTCACCGCCTCGCATCGCCTTGTCCATCGCGGCGACACCCATGCCGCCACGGCCACGCACGGGGTAATCATGGCTAGAGCTCAGCTTGCCCGCGCCGCCAGTAGTAATGGTCAGGATCAGGTTTTCAGCGGCCGACATCTCGGCATAGCGTTCTTGAGGCAGTACGCTGTCGGCATTGCCTTCGTCTTCATCGCTTTCGGTCTCATCCGTCACACCGGCCATCAGGCGTCGCATCTTGAGATACGCGGCGCGTTCGTCCGACGTGGCCTCGAAGTGACGGATCACGGACATGGAAACAACCCGGTCACCATTGGATAGCTTAATGCCACGTACACCGGTCGATTTACGGCCCTTGAAGACGCGCACATCGGTGGTCTGGAACCGGATCGCGCGGCCCGAATTGGTGACCAACATGACGTCGTCATCTTCGGAGCAGATGCGTGCATTCACCAACTCGACGCCCTCGGGCAGGTCCATGGCGATCTTGCCGTTGCGTTTGACATTGGTGAAATCGCTTAGCGCATTGCGGCGGACGTCCCCGGCGCTGGTGGCAAAGACGATCTGCAGGTTTTCCCATTCTTCATCCGGGACATCCACAGGCATGATCGCTGCGATGGACACCCCGGTTGGGATCGGCAGGATGTTGACGATCGCTTTGCCCTTGCCGGTGCGGCTGGATTGCGGCAAGCGCCAGGTCTTGAGCTTGTAGACCATCCCGTCCGTGGTGAAGAACAATAGCTGTGTATGGGTGTTGGCCACGAAGAGGTTGGTGACCACATCCTCTTCCTTGGTCTGCATCCCTGACAGCCCCTTGCCGCCACGCTTCTGCGCACGGAAATCGGCCAGTGGCGTGCGCTTGATGTAACCGCCCGAGGTGACGGTCACGACCATGTCTTCCCGCTCGATCAGGTCCTCGTCTTCCATGTCGCCAGACCAGTCGACGATCTCGGTGCGGCGGGGTACCGCGAACTGATCGCGCACTTCGCGCAGTTCGTCACCGATGATCGACATGATCCGCTCACGCGAGGACAGGATATCCAAATATTCCTTGATCTTGGCAGCCAGGTCTTCCAGCTCGTCCGTGACCTCTTTGACGCCCAATTGTGTCAGGCGTTGCAGGCGCAGGTCGAGGATGGCGCGGGCCTGTACCTCGGTCAGGTTATAGGTGCCATCGTCGTTCAACTTGGACAGCGGATCGTCGATCAAACGCAGATAGCCTTCGATCTCGGATGCGGGCCAACGGCGGGTCATCAGTTTCTCGCGCGCCTCGGCGGCGTCGGCAGATGAGCGGATTGTGGCTACTACTTCGTCTACATTCGACACAGCCACGGCCAGACCACACAGAATATGGCTGCGCTCTCGTGCCTTGCGCAGGTCATATGCGGTGCGACGCGCTACAACATCCTCTCGGAAGTCGATAAACGAGGTCAGGAAGCGTCTCAGGGTCAACTGCTCGGGCCGACCACCATTCAAGGCCAGCATGTTACAGCCAAAGGACGTCTGCATCGGCGAGAAGCGATAGAGCTGGTTCAGCACCACCTCAGGCGTCGCGTCACGCTTCAGTTCAACGACCACGCGCACGCCGTTGCGGTCGGATTCATCCTGCACATGAGCGACACCTTCGATGCGCTTTTCGCGCACTGCTTCAGCGATCTTTTCGATCATCGAGGCTTTGTTCACCTGATAGGGGATTTCGTCTACGACAATCGCATAGCGATCCTTGCGCAGTTCCTCGACCCGCGTCTTGGCGCGGATGATGACGCTGCCACGGCCTTCCAGATAGGCTTTGCGTGCACCGGAGCGGCCCAGCATGACGCCTCCGGTCGGGAAGTCGGGGCCGGGAACGTAATTGATCAATTGTTCCGAGGTCAGATCTGGATCGTCGATCAGCGCCAGTGTCGCATCGACCACTTCGCCCAGATTGTGCGGCGGAATGTTGGTCGCCATACCCACGGCAATACCGCCAGCGCCATTGACCAGCATGTTCGGGAATCGCGCAGGCAGGACGGTTGGTTCGCGGTCCTTGCCGTCATAGTTATCCTGAAAATCGACCGTCTCTTTTTCGATATCGGCCAGCAGGGACGCGGCGGGTTTGTCCATCCGCACTTCGGTATAGCGCATGGCAGCAGGGTTATCGCCGTCCATCGAGCCAAAGTTACCTTGACCGTCCAAGAGCGGCAAAGACATCGAGAAATCCTGCGCCATCCGCACCAGAGCGTCATAGATCGCCGAGTCTCCATGCGGGTGGTACTTACCCATCACATCACCCACCGGACGGGCCGACTTGCGGTACGCCTTGTCATGCGTGTTGCCGGTCTCGTGCATCGCATACAGGATGCGCCGATGCACGGGTTTCAGCCCGTCGCGCAGATCGGGGATCGCGCGGGAAACGATGACCGACATGGCATAGTCCAGATAGGATGTGCGCATCTCGGATTCGATGGAGACCGTCGGGCCGTCATAGACAGGGCGCTCAGGCGGGGTTTCGTCCATGTTTTCAGGGATTTCTGGCGTATCGCTCACGTAGGCTGCCCGTGTCTTGTTCTTGATCTATATCTTGTGGATGCACCTTATCAGACCTAGCATATAAGGTGCAAGCAGCCCGCGATGCCGCAGTAGAAATAGGCCGGTAACATCCGAGTAACATATTGTTATCTAATAATTAGGCAGTTTCGGGGTAGCCTCAAGAGACCTTGCATGAAACCGGAGGTCTGAATGGAGCAAAGCGAAACCGAGCTAATGCTGAAAGGATATGGGCTGACGACGGCGGAGTTTTTCTATCACATGCCTGACTATATCCACGTGCTGAACACCTTTGTCTGGCAGGAATACGACCTGGCCCCCGATCACCCCAAACTGTTTGAATTCATCGACTTTTGGCAGCGCGAGATCGAAGGACCGCTGCATTCGGTCAAATTCACGCATCGCAAGATGATCGCGCCCGGGGAATGGCGCAACATGGTTGGGGAATTCCGTGTGAACTAGCCTGAACAGCTGGCCCCGCCCAAAACGCAGAACTTTGCGCAGTGGGGGTGGTTCAAATGCACATCCGCCTCGGCCTCGGCCAATGTTTCGCCAAACTCGAACTCAGGCGAATAGGGCAGAAGGGTGCAGGCCAGAACGGACGGACGCGCGGCGCCTTTGCGTTTCACCACCATGCGCGCGCTGGCACACATGACCGCGTCGGGGGATTTGTTCAGAATGCCCCAGCATGCGGTGGTAATTTCCGGAACCTCAACCGTTTCGTCCATTTCCGGGAAGAGAACGGTCTGCGCTGGGTTGTTTGCGTCGATGTCAAACCCGTGCGCGTCAAAAAACGCGGCATAGCCTGCACGGCTGTCTGCATCGTTGTCGCCCCACACCGTGCGCCCGGCGACAGCCATGTTAAACCCATGATCCCGCAGCCATTCCATCCCGGTCAGGGTTTTGGCAAAGCTGCCCTTGCCGCGTTCCTCGTCATGCAGTTCGGGGCGAAAATGATCGACCGAAACCCGCAAGGTCAGCTTGTCAGCATAGTCGCGCCGCAGCTCCAGCAGGCCCTCGCGCATCTTACGGCGCATCATCGGCTGCATCGCATTGGTCAGGATCAGCACTTCATAGCCGCGGTCCAGCGCAGCGCGGGTGATCTCGATCATCTCAGGGTTCATAAAGGGCTCACCGCCGGTGAACGCGATCTCTTTGATGGGCCAGTTGCACCGTTCGATCTGATCCAGATAGTCGCGGACCTCGGCTGTAGTGATATAGACCAGAGCGTCATTGGTGGGGCTGCTTTCGATATAGCAGTTCACGCATTCGATATTGCACAGGGTACCGGTATTGAACCACAAGGTCTGCGGGTTTGTCAGAGCAACCGAGGCACGGGTCTGTCCGTCTGCCGTCACCAATTTGTCTTGAAACTTGCCGATATTGGCAAGCTGAGGGGCGTTGTCTTTCATTGCCGCATCCGGTTCCTTGAAGTCGTTTGACTGATTTATCTGTTTATTGTCGCTATGGTAAGGGTCTGATGGCGTTCTGACAGAGTTTTGATGAATGAATGTTTTCCTGCCAAAAGGTTCGAAAATGATTGCGCTAACATTGGACATGTCGATGGGGGCAGGATAAGGACAAGCTATGGTTTCTCGTGTCATACCTGTTGACCCATTTGATCTGGTCATTTTCGGCGGCACCGGCGATTTGGCGCAGCGCAAGATTTTGCCAGCCTTGTTTCGCCGGTTTTGTGCAGGCCAATGGCCGGAAGATACACAGATCATTGGTGCGGCGCGATCTGACCTGACAGCGGATGCGTTCCGACAGATTGTGGCGGACTCGCTAAGGCGTGGTGCGCCTGGTTGCGCCGAGAATACAGAAGCGCTGGATCGCTTCCTTCACCGGATTGATTATGTCGTGCTGGACGCAATGTCGGGGGATGGGTGGTCAGACTTGGCTGCACGGCTGACCAAGGATCGTATTCGGGCTTTCTATTTCTCGGTTGGTCCGCGCCTTTTTGGACCATTGGCCGATCAGATCAGATCTCATGGCATGGTTTCAGACCAGACGCGGATCGTCGTCGAGAAACCGTTTGGCCATGATCTCGAAAGTGCGCGCGGTCTGAATTCAACCCTGGCGGCACATTTTGACGAGGGTCAAATCTACCGGATCGATCACTATCTGGGTAAGGAAACAGTCCAGAACCTGATGGCCGTGCGCTTTGGCAATATGCTGTTCGAACCGCTCTGGAATAGTCAATACGTCGATCACATTCAGATCACCGTTGCCGAAACGGTCGGCGTGGACGGGCGCGAAGACTACTATGAACGCGCTGGCGCCATGCGGGATATGGTGCAGAACCACCTGATGCAACTGCTTTGCCTGATCGCGATGGAGCCACCGGCCAAGTTCGACCCTGACGCGGTGCGCGATGAAAAGTTGAAAGTCATCCGAGCGCTTGATCCGGTTGAGCCGCACCACATCGTGCGCGGCCAGTTTGCAGCTGGTGAGGGTGAACCGGGCTATCGCGAGGTTGTCGGCAACCCACGTTCGACCACCGAAAGCTATGTGGCCCTGAAGGCGCATATCAGCAATTGGCGGTGGGCGGGCACGCCGTTCTACCTGCGCACTGGCAAACGGTTGGTCGCGCGATCCTCGGTCATCAATGTGCAGTTCAAGGATGCGCCGCATTCGATCTTTGGTGAGGCCGCGGGGCGGCACGCAAATGCCTTGTCGATCCGGTTGCAGCCGAATGAGGGCATCACGCTGAAGGTGACCATCAAGGAGCCGGGACCGGGCGGCATGCGTCTGGTCGACGTGCCGCTGGACATGAGCTTCGCCGAGGCGCTGGGGCCCGAAAATCAGGACCCGCCCGATGCCTATGAGCGATTGGTGATGGATGTGATCCGGGGCAATCAGACCCTGTTCATGCGCGGGGATGAGGTCGAGGCTGCATGGGCCTGGACCGACCCGATCATTGCCGGTTGGCAGGCGCGCGGTGATGTGCCCAAACCCTATGACAGCGGCAGCACAGGCCCCGGCGACGCCGAGCTGCTGATGAAACGTGACGGTCGCCGCTGGCAAGGAATAAAGCCATGAGAATTCAGGACTATGCTGATCGGGACATGCTGGCCATCGATGTCGCAAATATGCTTGCCGGAGAGCTTGAGGCTGCGTTGCTGCACAATGAAACCATCGCGCTGGCGGTTCCTGGGGGGACAACTCCGGGCCCGATGTTCGATGTTCTCTGCGCGGCTGATCTGGAATGGGATCGCGTCCGGGTCATGCCCACAGATGAACGCTGCGTTCCGGCCGACAGCGAGCGTTCGAATGAACGCCTGATCCGCCAGCGATTGCTGACCAATCGTGCATCAGGAGCAACATACGTCCCGCTCTATGTCCCGGGAGCTGAGCCCGAGGATGCGTTGCCAGAAATTGAATCTCTGATCGCACCGGTTCTGCCGCTGTCGGTTCTGGTACTGGGTATGGGAGAAGACATGCACACGGCATCCTTGTTTACGGGGATGGAGGGGTTGCAGGCGGCCCTCGACAGTCATGTTCCTACGCTCGCCGTGGCCCGCACGCAGGTTCAACCCGAGCCACGCATTACACTGACGGGGCCGGTTCTGGACGGGGCCTTGTCCAAGCACCTGATCATCTTCGGCGCGGCCAAACGCGACGCGCTGGAGCGTGCTATGGCGCTGCCACCGGAAGAGGCGCCAATCGCTGCCGTGCTGAGTGGTATGACGGTGCATTGGGCGGAGTGAGTGGGATGGACCTGAACAATCTCAAAGCGCTGGCCACTGCGCAGACCGACCGTATCGTGGATTTGTTTGCGGCTGACGTGGACAGGGCACAAAACTTCTCGGCCTCTTCGGGCGATATGGTCTTTGACTATTCGAAGACCCGGATCGACGCTGATATGCGTGATGGCCTGCTTCGACTGTGCGACGAGGCCAACCTGACCGGGCGGCGCGCTGCCATGTTTGCGGGTGAGAAGATCAACGAAACCGAGGGGCGCGCTGTTCTTCACACGGCGTTGCGCAATCTGGATGGCGATGCTGTGCAGGTCGATGGGCAAGACGTCATGCCTGATGTGCTGGCAACGTTGCAGCGCATGCGTGTCTTTGCCGAAGAGATTCGCGGAGGGGCTATAGCGGGGGTAGGCGGCAGCTTCACGGATGTGGTGAATATCGGTATCGGTGGGTCCGATCTGGGGCCTGTGATGGCGACCTATGCGCTGTCACCCTATCATGACGGGCCGCGGGTCCACTATGTCTCGAATGTCGATGGGGCACATATCGCGGACACGCTGAAGCAGCTTGATCCGACGCGGACCTTGATCATCGTAGCGTCCAAAACCTTTACGACCATCGAGACCATGACCAACGCTCGCACCGCGCGGGCATGGATGAGTGATGGTGGCGGCGATCCGGCAAAACAATTTGCAGCCGTGTCCAGCGCGTTGGACAAGACGCAGGCGTTTGGCATCCCGGCGGACCGTGTCTTTGGCTTTGCCGATTGGGTCGGTGGGCGCTATTCGGTCTGGGGGCCTGTGGGCTTGCCGGTCATGATCGCGGTGGGCTCGAACGCATTTGATGCGTTCCTGCGCGGCGGGCAGGCGATGGACTTGCATTTCCAATCGGCTGATTGGGCCGAGAACATGCCTGTCATGCTGGCCCTTGTCGGCATCTGGCACCGTCAGATTCTGGGCTATTCCAGCCGCGCTGTTCTGCCCTATGATCAGCGCCTGCTGCGCCTTCCAGCCTATTTCCAACAGCTTGAGATGGAGTCGAACGGGAAATCCGTGGCGATGGATGGCTCGTCGCTGACCCTACCATCGGGCCCGGTTGTCTGGGGCGAACCCGGCACCAATGGTCAGCACGCGTTCTACCAGCTGATCCATCAGGGCACGGATGTCATCCCCTGTGAGTTTATGGTGGGGGCCGAGGGGCACGAACCTGAACTGGCCCATCATCACCGCCTGCTGCTGGCGAATTGTCTGGCCCAGTCCGAGGCGCTGATGCGTGGCCGGTCGCTGGACGAGGCCCGCGCACGAATGGCTGAAAAGGGTTTTGAGGGGGGTGAGCTGGATCGTCAGGCGCGTCATCGCGTGTTTGCGGGCAATCGGCCGTCGACCACTTTGATCTACCCGAAACTGACGCCTTTTGTGCTGGGGCAGATTATCGCGCTCTATGAACATCGTGTCTTTGTCGAAGGCGTTCTTCTGGGTATTAACTCTTTCGATCAATGGGGTGTTGAGCTGGGCAAAGAACTGGCAACCTCACTGGGTCCCGTTGTGGATGGTGAGGAAAGCGCAGCAGGCAAGGATGGCTCGACTGCGGCGTTGGTTGCTTACGCGTTGAAACACCGAGATTAACGCAAAAACCAGTGGCTTGCCCTTAGGGCAGGCTGCATTCTGATATTGTCAGACAATTAAATGCTTGGCAGGGTTCCGTCTGAGGAGAATGGAATTGACCCATGGGGCATTGCCCCTAGGTGTCGATGACACGGCATTGGCCGCACGGGGCCAAGCCGAGAAATGGGGAGGATGTTCATGCTGGGACAGATGATGACGCAGCCTTTGCTGATCTCGTCGCTGATCGAACACGCCGAACGCTATCACGGCCAGACCGAGATGCACTCGGTTGAAACGGATGGAACGGTAACTCAGACCAGTTGGTCTGAGGTGGCCACCAATGCGCGTAAACTGGCCTCGGCGCTGGGCAAGCTGGGGCTAGAGCCGCAGGACCGTATCGGAACGCTGGCTTGGAACAACCAACGCCATCTTGAAATTTACTATGGAACTTCGGGCGCTGGATATGTGTGCCACACGGTCAATCCGCGCCTGTTTCCCGAACAGCTGACCTATATCATCAACCACGCGCAAGACCGGGTTCTGTTCTTTGATGCCACCTTCATTCCATTGGTTGCTGCGCTAAAGCCATCGTTGACCGAGGTTCGCCATTTTGTCCTGATGGGGCCGCGCAACGACGAGGCGCTGGCCCAGATCGATGGGGTCGCGTTCTATGATGAACTGATCGAAACCGGCGATGCAGGCTATGCCTGGCCCAGCTTTGACGAAAACACGGCGTCCAGCCTTTGCTATACGTCGGGCACCACAGGTAACCCAAAGGGGGTTCTGTATTCGCATCGGTCAACCGTGCTGCACAGCTTTGGATCGAACACGCGGGACGTGATCGGCTATTCGGCCATGGATGTCGTGATGCCGGTTGTTCCGATGTTCCATGTCAATGCTTGGGGTTCGCCTTATGCCTGCGCGATGTCGGGATCCAGAATGGTCCTGCCGGGGCCAGGCTTGGATGGCGCGTCTCTGGTCAAGCTGATCGACACTTATGGCGTAACGCTGGCCATGGGGGTCCCTACAATCTGGCAAGGATTGCTGGCGCAGGCGGCTCAATCCGGTAGCGAATTGACCAGTCTGGAACGCACCGTGATTGGCGGCGCGGCCTGTCCGCCGTCGATGATCGAAACCTTCCGCGACACTTATGGCGTCGACACGGTTCATGCCTGGGGCATGAGCGAGATGAGCCCGCTGGGCACAGCCAATACTCCGATGGCCAAGCACCGCGATCTGCCGATCGACCAACAACATAAGCTGCGCGAAAGCCAGGGGCGGCCGCCTTACGGGGTCGAGCTGAAAATCGTCGACGATGAGGGCAAGGAGCTGCCGCATGACGGTGTCACCCAGGGCGATCTGCTGGTGCGTGGCCCATGGGTGTTGGACAGCTACTTCCTGATGCAGGATCAGACGCTGTTGCAGGATGGCTGGTTTGCCACCGGAGATGTGGCGACACTGGACCCAGATGGTTACATGACGATCAGGGACCGGTCCAAGGATATCATCAAATCGGGTGGAGAATGGATCAGCTCGGTCGAGCTGGAAAACATCGCCGTGGCTCATCCCAAGCTTGCCACAGCTGCTGTTGTGGGTGTCCCGCATCCCAAATGGGATGAACGGCCCTTGCTGGTGGCGGTCAAGGCCGACGGGCAGGACCCCAGTGAAGACGAGCTTTTAGCTTTCTTCGACGGTAAGATCGCCAAGTGGCAAATCCCCGACAAGGTTGTTTTTGTTGAGGCTTTGCCCCTGAACGCCACGGGTAAAGTGCTGAAACGGAACCTGCGTGCCGATTTCGAAACAGCCCTGACCGACTGATCCTGAGATATTGGGGAAGAATGGCTCCGGCGGTAGGGATCGAACCTACGACCAATTGATTAACAGTCAACTGCTCTACCGCTGAGCTACGCCGGAACGGTTCGCGCCGTATAGCAACCAGATTTCGCCCCGTCCAGAGGGGACAGTCAGTTTTTCGACGAAAAAACGCGGCCCCGAAATGACGACGCCGTTGAGTGCGAATTAGCGGACTTCTCAGGGGGAAGAATGGCTCCGGCGGTAGGGATCGAACCTACGACCAATTGATTAACAGTCAACTGCTCTACCGCTGAGCTACGCCGGAACGGTTCGCGCCGTATAGCAACCTCGATTTTTGTCGTCCAGTGGGGAAGCGCTCGATTTGGGAAAAAACTTTTGCGCCTATGCGTGCCGTTGAAAGACGGCCTCGGTCGATAGCGCTCCCGCGTGCGTTACTTTGGATTTTCCAACCAGATCAACCAGATGGGCAAAGACATTCCGCTCTGCTACGGGCAGCAGCGCTTTGGGCGTTTCGGTGTAGATTCGCTGGGCCAATTGCCTGGCGCTGCCGGGCTGATCTTCCAGCGCGGATAGGATTTGCGCCTCGCGGCCCAACCTGTGTTGAATCAGCCACATCAGCCGTCCGGCAGGGTCGGTGATAGGTGCGCCGTGGCCGGCATGAAACACCGACCAATCGCGCTCTTGCAGCCTGTAACAGGCCGCCATGAAATCCGTCAAATCACCATCCGGAGGGGAAACCAGCGAACTGGCCCAGCCCATCACATGATCTGCTGTGAAACAGGTCTGACCCCAGGCCAGTGCAATGTGATTACCCAGATGCCCCGGTGTATGGATCACCTCAAGTTGCCAATCGTCGCCTTCGATCAACTCACCGTCCGCGATTTCAACATCCGGGCGAAACGCCAGATCAATCCCTTCACCGCCGCCTACAAGACCGTTCTGCGCCAGTTCAGTCATCACGGTACTGCGCCCGGCCTCCGGTCCTCCAATCGCGTGGATCCGCGCGCCCGTTCGGGATGCCAATGGTGCAGCCAGCGGTGAATGATCCAAATGACTGTGGGTCACGAAGATATGGCTGATCTTTTGACCGGGCTCTAGCGCGCCCAGAATCGCCTGCAGATGTGCCTCGGAAGCAGGGCCCGGGTCGATCACTGCGACATCCCGTGTGCCCAGCAGATAGGTATTGGTCCCACGATAGGTCATGGGCGACGGGTTGGGGGCCAGAATGCGCCTTAGTCCGGGTTGCAATTCCATCGCAAGCCCAACGGGTGGGTCGAAATCATCTGGCGCCTGCATTCTGTCCTCTTCCTCTTGCCCGGGCAGCCCGCTAGGTTTAGCGCATGTCTTCGCAATGGCTCAAACCTTATCTGCCACGCAGCCTTTACGCCCGGGCGGCGTTGATTCTGGTTTTGCCGGTGATCGTCCTGCTGTTGGTCGTTGGAAATGCGTTTCTACAACGGCATCTCGAAGACGTAACCGCGCAAATGGTCCGCACCGCAGCGCGTGAGGTCAATCTGATAACCGGCGCGATGGAGGGCGTTGAGACCCAGCAACAGGCGATGGCTGCTGTGCGCCCCGATCTGGCCGCACTTGAGATGAGCGTTCGGTTCCTTGATCTCAACGAAGCGCCGGATATCGGCACCGGGCGCTGGTACGATTTCATCGCTCCGCAGATTGAGGCGGATTTGCATGCACTGCTGCCTGATCTTGAGGCGGTGGCTTTACCCAACGGACCGGACGCGCGTCTCTACATGGATACACCATTGGGTACACTGGAACTTGTGTTCGACCGCAGGCGGCTTGCGCCCACGGCACCGCATCAGTTGATCGTGACAATGGTGTTTTTCGCCATCGTCATGACTTCGATATCGTTTCTTTATATGCGCAATCAGCTGCGCCCGATCACGCGGCTGTCCAAAGCTGCCGAGGCCTTTGGGCGGGGGCGGGTGGTCGACTACACACCCGGCGGAGCGATTGAGGTGCGCGCAGCAGGCAATGCCTTTCTGGACATGCGCGCCCGGATCGAAAGGCAGATCGAACAACGGACGATGATGCTGTCCGGTGTCAGTCACGACCTGCGAACGCCATTGACCCGGCTGAAGCTGGGCCTATCGATGCTGCCCGAGGATGAGGCCGCACCGATGCAGCAGGATGTGACCGAGATGCAATCTCTGTTGGATGCCTTTCTGGACTTCTCGCGCGGGGCAGCCGAAGGCGCGCCGGAAGAAGTCGACATCGAAATTCTGGTGCACCAGATCGTTGAAGATGCCAAACGGGCGGGCCATGCGGCCGCATTGGTCAAGGTCGAGGGGCAGGGCACCGTCATGCTGCGTCCGATGGCCATGAGGCGGGCGGTTGAGAACCTGATCAGCAACGCGGTGCGCTATGGCAGCCGTGCGGATGTGAGCCTGTCGATCACCCCAAAATCCTTGCGAATCCGGGTCGAAGATGACGGGCCGGGCATTCCGGCAGATCGGCGTACCGAGGCGGTAAAGCCGTTCTCTCGCCTTGATCCGGCCCGAAACCAGAATCAAGGCAGCGGCGTCGGGCTGGGTTTGGCAATTGTCGCGGATGTGGCACGGGCGCATGGTGGGGTTCTGCGGCTCGCCCAAAGCGAGCGATTGGGCGGTTTGTGCGCCGATATCATAATCGGACGGTAGGGCGTACTAAAGAGGTACACCCGCCAAAGAACCGAGTGTTAGTGCGCTGCCTCGAACTCAGTTCAAATCTTCCAGCAACCGCCCATGTTTGCGGGTCTCTGAAATCACCGCGCCGAAGGTGGTCATTCCGCGGGCCTCGAGCATCGGCAGCATCTTGACCAGCGCATCCGCCGTCGCCACCGCATCCCCCAGTGCCGTATGGCGCAGAGCATCGGGGATGGTGATGTCCAGCCTCTCACACAGGGCGTCCAGCGTGTGCGTCTCGCTGGCGCCAAACAGAACTGCGGACATCAGGACGGTATCCAGAATGGGGTGGTCCCATTCAACCTCCATACGCTGCGCATGACGGCGCAGAAAAGCCATGTCAAACGGAGCGTTATGGGCGACGATCACCGCATCCTGCGCGAATTGGTGGAATATCCGCCCCGCCTGACCAATATCTGGCGCGCCCTGAACCATGTGGTCGCTGACCTTGTGCACCTTGGTCGAAGCCGCAGGGATGGGAATGCCCGGATCGACCAGCATATCCAGTTGCTCGCCCGCAACGATACGGCCCTTGATGACGCGCACCGCGCCGATTTGAACGATCTCATCCTTATGGGGCAGCAGGCCGGTTGTTTCCGTATCGAACACCACAAAACACAGATCAGACAGGTTTCGGGTTTCAAACGCTTCCTCAGCCGCGCTTGTCAGCAGGTCGAAATCATAGACCAACGGGCGCGCCGAATCCGGGGCGATGCGGGCCGCGCTATCGTCGAAGATCAGCATATATCCGGGCGCGTCCCCCAAGGGTTTCATCCGCGCCTGATAGCTTTGCTTGTCGTCGGCACTGTGCAAGGTGCAATCCACATCCAGCCCGGTTTTCATCAGGCGTTTATACGCGGCCTCCAACGAGTCTGGCTTGAGATACTCAAACAGAGAAGCATTCAGGCGCGGATGCGCAATCTGGGCTAGAACCTCAGCCGCCTGCGCATCGTAAAGAACGATCTTGTGCGTCGGACTTGCCAGCAACATGGCCACCGGAATTTCGGTGAGCAAAGTGGTCAGGCGTTCTTTTTCCGTGGCCAAAGCAGCGGTTTCGGTCGCCACAGCCTCGGCTATATTCAACGTCTTATCCGACAATTGATCGGCAAGCCCCGCGGCTGCGGGGGCCAGATCGCCAAGGTAGCGCGCGGCCTGCATATCCATGTCCGTGCTAACGCCGGCAAGGGCACGGGCGCGAAGCTGTGCCGAAATGCGCTCGATCGGTTTTGCGATATTGTCGTCAAACAGCAGCCAAATCCCTGCGACCAGCGCCAGCAGGCCAAACCCGATCAGAAGTCCAGAGAAAATGAATGCATCCAGAAGCTCTGGCTGGCCTGCACGGGTATAGCTGAGCCCCAAAGCCAAAGCCGTCACCAAGAGCCCGCCCAAGGCGAGCAAACAGAAGAACAGGAAAATCCTAAGTCGAAGACTGAGGCGGGTCAGCATGATTACACTCCGCAGGTGGCCTCAATGATTGGATCACTGCTTCCGGCTGTGAACCATTCGGCATTTACCAGTTGTCCGTCAGCCCCAAACTCGGCTCCTTCAGCCAGATTGGCGCGTCGGTTCTGGGCGCAGTCAACCGCAATAGGAACCATCGAACGCGGGGCCCAGCGGCCAAAGAAATAAAGGTCAATCAGACGCTGATCCGGCACCTGATCATTGGTCCGCAGCGAGACTGTGTCGATGGCGGCAAAGCGATCTACAAAGGGTACCGCATAGGTCCAGGGGCGATAGATCGCACGGCTTTCAACCTCCTGGATCACCGTCAGACTGTCGGGCAGCGTGTCGCGGGTGCGGTCGTACCAAGAATACTCGCTGGCTATGGTCATTCCGATCATCCCCAAACCTGCGGCAACAGGAGTGGCCCAACGAGGAAGTAAATCACCGGTGACTTTGTTCAGCACCATCACAACCCCGGCAAAGGCGAAGCCTGCGAATATTGTGCCGATCAACTCCAGAAACATCTGTTTCCTCCACTTTCAAGGCGCAGACGGCCCTTTCTTTAATTCATTTGCTCTATCAGAGCGTCAACAGATCTTAACCCAGCATCCCTTTGCCATGACCAACCGCAGATTGCATTGTCTTAATCACGACAAAGGCGTCGCGTAGATGGCTGCGTTCGAAATCTGACAGGTCCGAGGGGGGCAGGTAATTGTCCGGGCCCGCGCCTGATTTGACCCTTCGAACCTGATGTTCCAGACGGGTTTCAGCGATCAGGTCATAGGCATCCAGCAAGTCCCGTGCACCCGAGGGGCTGAGCACGCCTGCCGCCTCAGCCGCTTTCAGTCGCGCACGGGTATTGGCTTCGATCAACTGCCCCTGAAGGGCGTAGATGCGGCCCAGATCAACCACAGGTACCACGCCATTATGTTTTAGATCCAATGTGTTGCGATGTTCTCCTGACCGAACAGTGGCAAACCCGCGAAACAACCCCAAAGGCGGGGTATGCTTTAGCGAGTTTGCAATCATATGGGCCACAAAGATTGAATTCGAACTGGCCGCTTTCAGGGTGTTCGCCTGAAGATCGGCAAACAAATCAAACGTGCCGCCGATGGGGCGCAGGTCAAACATGACCGAGGCCAGCATCTGCGCCTCGGGGTTGGGTTTGGCGATCCAGCCGCTGAAATACTCGCGCCAGACCCGCAGAGGCTGACACCAACGCGGATTGGTCGCCATCATATCGCCGGGACAATAGAAATATCCGCAGACATCCAACCCGTCCGAGACGAATTTGGCCAGAGATTGAAAGTAAGGCATATCGGCATCGGTGAGACTATCATCCAGCATCAGGCAATTGTCCTGATCCGACACACCTGTCTGCTCCTGCCGACCTTGCGAGCCACAGGCCAGCCACAGATAGGGAACAGGCGGTGGACCTAGTTTATCCTCTGCCAGCGTCAGTAGGCGCCGCGTGGCAGTATCAGCTATATCGGTGATCAGACGTGTCACGATCTCGTGCCGGTTCCCCGCGGCCACAAGCTGGACCAGAAGTTGCGGTATCTCCGCCGTAACGGTGGCCATTTCGGCGGGGGAATCGGCATGGGCAATTCTGCGCACCAACTCTGCCGAGTTCACCGCTTGATAATGGGTCAGGTCGGTTTGTGTCACAATCCCGACCAGCTGACCGGCCTTGCAAATGGGGATATGACCGATCCCACGCTCCATCATGATGTGCAGCACATCAGACCCGATATCGGTGGGCGAAAGCGTAATGGGGTTTGAGGTCATGATCTCCGATATTGGCGTGTCCGGGGGCAGTGAATCCGCTACGTATTTGCTTGAGATATCGCGCAGGGTTGCGATCCCTAACAACGCGTCGGCATCTGTCACGCAAAGGGAGGAAATCTTTTTGTCGCGCATAAGGCGCGCGGCCTCGGGGACGGGGGTATCGGGTAGACAGGTCGCTGGATCACGGGCCATCAGAACGTCGATGGCACTGGTGGCCAGGCTCTGCGGGCCGGAACGATCCCCTCGGGTTCGGTTGAAAAACCGGGATACGATCTCATGCGATGTGACCAGATCCTGCACCAAGTCGGGCGGCAAGATGATCAGGATAGAAGCGCGTTGTGCGCTTGCGCGCGTCGCGGCTTTGCCATTGCGCAGCAAGCCCCGTTCGCCGAAGGAATTGCGCAATCCCAGTTGCGAGACAACAGCACCGTTTTCATCCGTGATCTCGACCAGCCCTTCGTAGATTAGAAACACGCCGGGCAGGGTGTGCCCCAGATCATAAAGCTGCGCATCCGCGTCCACATCCTGAATGTCAGCCCGGCGCGCGATATCTTCCAGCACGTCCTCGGGCAACGCATCATAGGGATGAACGGATTTCAGAAACCGGGTGATCTGCGATTGGGACAGGGGCATCAGAACGCTCAATGATCTCCAAGCAAAAATCCCGCCCGGTGGAATGCCGGGCGGGAACAGTAAGTCGAAAGACGCGGAACACAGAATCTATCCATGCGCCGCATCATGCTCATTTATTCTGAGCTGCGCCAGCACCACGGGGAATGCGAACGCTTTCGACCAGATCTTTGATCTCCTGCGGAGTCTCTTTGGTCATACCGGCAACGACGTAAGCTACGCCGAAGTTGATCATTGCACCGATGGCGCCGAACGAGGTCGACTTGATCGGACCCAGCAGCGGGTCAGCATCGGTGAACGAGTTGGTGCCCGGAATGAACAGCCAGCCCTTGTGCAGGAAGATGTAGACCAGGGTCACAACCAGACCAGCCATCATGCCAGCAACCGCGCCGGTGTTGTTGATGCGGGTTGAGAAGATCCCCATCATCAGCGCCGGGAAGATCGAGGCTGCCGCCAGACCAAAGGCCAAGGCCACGGTTTGCGCCGCAAAGCCCGGTGGGTTCAGACCCAGCCATGTTGCGACCACGATGGCCACAGCCATTGCAATCCGCGCCGCCAGAAGCTCACCCTTTTCAGAGATCGACGGGTTGATAGCACCTTTGACAAGGTCGTGGGACACCGCTGACGAGATTGCCAGCAACAGACCCGCAGCTGTGGACAGGGCAGCAGCCAGACCACCGGCAGCAACCAGACCTACAACCCAACCTGGCAGGTTGGCAATTTCCGGGTTCGCCAGAACCAGGATGTCGCGGTTAAACTTGGTCAGCTCGTTACCAACCCAGCCTTTTTCTTCCGCAATGCCCTGCATCGCTTCGGATTTGTCGTTGTAGTACTGGATTTTGCCGTCGCCGTTCTTGTCTTCCCAATCTAGCAGACCGGTTTTCTGCCATGTGGCCATCCAGTCGTACTGCGGGTCGTTGTCGATCTGTTCGACCGATACGGCTCCGCCTTCAATGCCGCCATTGGGCCACATCATGTCACTGATGTTCAGACGCGCCATGGCACCAACCGCAGGTGCGGTCAGATACAGCAGCGCAATGAAGACCAGCGTCCAGCCAGCGGACCACCGTGCGTCAGACACTTTCGGCACGGTGAAGAAGCGCATGATCACGTGCGGCAGACCGGCGGTACCGATCATCAGCGACAGTGTGAACAGAACCATGTTCAACGTGTTCGAGTGGTGAGCCGTGTATTCAGCAAAGCCCAGCTCGGTCACGATTGCGTCCAGCTTGGTCAGCAGCGGCTCACCACTTGCAGTGTCGTCAAACAGACCCAGCGCCGGGATCGGCGTGCCTGTCAGCTGCAGCGAGATGAAGATGGCCGGGATGGTGTAGGCGGTGATCAGCACGCAGTACTGAGCGACCTGAGTGTAGGTCACGCCTTTCATCCCACCAAACACCGCGTAGGCAAATACAACAGCGGCACCGATCAGCAGGCCGGTGGTGTTGTCGACCTCGAGGAAGCGGCCAAAGGCCACGCCCACGCCGGTCATCTGACCGATCACGTAAGTCACCGACGCAACGATCAGACAGACAACCGCAACAACACGTGCGGTCTGGCTGTAGAAACGGTCGCCAATGAATTCCGAGACGGTGTACTTGCCGAACTTACGCAGGTAGGGCGCAAGCAGCAGAGCAAGCAGCACGTAACCACCGGTCCAACCCATCAGGAAGGTCGAGTTGTCATAGCCGGTGAAGGCGATGAGGCCCGCCATCGAGATGAACGAGGCCGCAGACATCCAGTCTGCCGCTGTCGCCATACCGTTGGTGACCGGGTGAACGCCGCGGCCCGCAGCGTAGAATTCAGATGTGGACCCAGCGCGGGCCCAGATCGCGATGCCGATGTAGAGCGCGAAGGATGCGCCAACAAACAGCAGGTTGATGGTAAACTGATCCATGGTTCGCTTACTCCTCGTCCACGCCGTATTCAGCGTCCAGCTTGTTCATGCGCCAGGCGTAGTTGAAGATCAGCACCAGAAAGACCAGGATTGATCCTTGCTGAGCGAACCAAAAGCCCAGATCGGTGCCGCCGATGGCGATCCCCGACAGAAGCGGACGCAGCAGGATGCCGAATCCAAACGACACCAGCGCCCAGATGACGAGGCTGATGTAGATGAGGCGCAGGTTGGCCTGCCAATAGCCCTTATCGGCATCGGCAGCCTGCGCGGAGTTTGATGAATGATCCGCCATGCGGTGTCCTCCTTCGCTTCCCTCTTGGGCGACGCTGCACAACTCCTCCAGTGCGATGCGCCGCTTCTTGGTTGTGCCAAACGCCCCGTGACGTCCGGCAAAACTCCGCTGTTCCGCCAAGGCGGTTCAATCGAAGTATTCGGTTTCAGGATCAAAGCCTTGCGGCCTATCTCCTCCCATTCGTGTGTCTCATCGCCCGCAAGATCCTCCAGAGCGGGCGATGAGGTGGTCTTAGGTCACGGCCTAGGTGTTGGCCCTGTTTTCGATCAGGTCTTCAACCACCGACGGGTCTGCGAGGGTTGAAGTATCGCCCAGGCTGCCAAAGTCGTTTTCGGCGATCTTGCGTAGGATGCGGCGCATGATTTTTCCCGAACGGGTCTTTGGCAGGCCGGGGGCCCACTGAATGACATCCGGGCTGGCAATCGGCCCGATCTCGGTTCGAACCCAAGTGCGCAGCTCTTTCAGCAGCTCATCCGAAGGCTCACGATCATTCATCAAAGTGACGTAGCAATAGATACCTTGCCCTTTGATTTCATGGGGATAGCCCACTACGGCGGCCTCAGCCACGGCGGCGTGCGCCACCAACGCGCTTTCGACTTCGGCAGTGCCCATGCGGTGGCCCGAGACATTGATCACATCGTCAACGCGACCGGTGATCCAGTAGTCACCGTCTTCGTCTCGACGGCAGCCGTCACCGGTGAAGTAGTAGCCTTTATAGTCCGAGAAGTAGGTCTTTTCGAACCGTTCATGATCGCCCCAAACGGTGCGCATCTGGCCGGGCCAGCTGTCTTTGATACACAGAACGCCTTCGACGCCGTTGCCCTCGATCTCCACCCCGGATTGCGGGTCCAGAACCACGGGCTGAATGCCAAAGAAGGGTTTCATGGCCGAACCTGGCTTCATCGCGTGTGCACCGGGCAGGGGGGTCATCAGGTGGCCACCGGTTTCGGTCTGCCACCATGTATCCACGATTGGGCATTTGCCCTTGCCGACAACCTCATTGTACCAGTTCCAGGCTTCAGGGTTGATCGGCTCACCTACGGTCCCCAATGTGCGCAAGTCGCTAAGATCGCAATTCTCGACGAACTCAGTGCCTTGGCCCATCAGCGCACGGATAGCGGTCGGGGCTGTATAGAACTGATTGACCTTGTGTTTCTCACACACCTGCCAGAAGCGGCTGGCATCCGGATAGGTTGGCACGCCTTCGAACATCAGCGTGGTCGCCCCATTGGCTAACGGTCCATAGACGATATAGCTGTGGCCCGTGACCCAGCCCACATCCGCGGTGCACCAGTAGATATCGCCATCGTGGTAGTCAAAGGTGATCTCATGCGTCATGGCCGCGTAGACCAGATAGCCCCCGGTCGTATGAACAACGCCTTTGGGCTGACCGGTCGATCCCGAGGTGTAGAGGATGAACAGCGGATCCTCGGCGCTCATCTCAGCAGGTGCGCAATAGTCATCTGCCTCCAGCGCCATTTCGTTGTAGTCGCAGTCGCGCCCGTCAATCCACGTGGTCTGACCGCCTGTGCGTTTTACAACAAGGCATTTCACTGTGTCCTTGCAATGCAGCAGCGCCGCATCGGCGTTGGATTTCAGTGGCGTCTTACGGCCCCCGCGCGGGGCTTCGTCTGCTGTGATGACGACCTTGGCGTCACACCCATTGACGCGCGCAGCCAAGGCGTCTGGTGAAAAACCTGCGAAAACAATAGAATGGATGGCGCCGATCCGTGCGCAAGCCAGCATCGCATAGGCTGCCTCGGGGATCATCGGCAGATAGATTACAACCCGGTCACCCTTGCGCACACCCAGCGTTTCCAGAATGTTCGCCATCCGGCACGTACGGCGGTGCAATTCAGCATAGGTGATGTGCTGGGCGGGATCATTTGGATCATCGGATTCCCAAATGATCGCGGTCTGATCTCCGCGCGTTTCAAGATGGCGGTCCAAGCAGTTGGCAGATACGTTGAGCGTACCGTCTGCGAACCAGTTGATCTTTACCGAGCCGAAATCGTAGTTGACGTCTTTGACCTGAGAGAAGGGTTTGATCCAGTCGACGCGTTTGCCTTGCTCGGCCCAAAAAGCGTCGGGGTCACTGATCGAAGCTGCATACATCGCGTCATATTTGGCGGCATCAACATGCGCGCGGGCGACGGTATCTGCGGATGGCGCATATGTCTTGGCATCTGCCTGGGCAGCGGTAGTCATTTTTGAGGCTCCTCCCTCTGGACTGGATAGTTCTGGACCTTCTTTGCCCGCTGAACGGGTAATGTCGATCCCATTCCTCCCCGAGCGCAGTATTGCTGCGTTCTGAAAATAAATAAATAAATTGCCGTAATCCCTGCATTTGTTTGTCAAAAAATTTCTTGGCTTGGAGTATATTTGTAAAAAAATACCTGGATGTCTAAAATAATTACATAAAATCAAAAGGAAGAATGTAACATAGATCGCTGCGGTTGAAACAGCTCTAGCCGCCGCTTGGTCTCAGAGTCAGAGTAAACCCAAGCGTGAAACACAGCCGAATCCAGAGCTTCGGGTATCCGTTGCCGCGTCTGCGGGGTTGGCAGATGCGGGGGTTGGCGCTAACTTTTCGCCAAGCGCTTCGGGAAGAGGCGCACATAAGGGAGACATCAGAATGAAAAAGTATTTGAGCGGTGCCGCTGTCGCCGCCCTTGGGATTGCCTTTGTGACCGAGGCGGCTGCAACAGAGTGGAATGCCTCGGTCTGGGGCAAGCGGCGCGCCTTTACCGAGCATGTTGAAAAGTTATCCGAACTGGTGAACGAAAAAACCGGTGGCGAATTCACGATCAATGTTAGCTATGGTGGCCTGTCCAAGCCGCGCGAAAACCTGGACGGGATCGAGATCGGCGCTTTTGAAGTCGCGCAGTTCTGCGCAGGTTATCACCGCGACAAGAACCGCGCGATCACCGTGCTGGAACTGCCTTTCCTGGGCGTGAACAATCTGGAAGAAGAAGTTGCTGTCAGCCATGCGGTTTATGACCATCCGGCTGTGGCTGATGAAATGGCGCAGTGGAATGCGCTCATCCTAATGACCTCGCCTATGCCGCAGTACAATCTTGTGGGCACCGGCGATCCACGAGATCAACTGGCCGATTTCGAAGGTATGCGTGTCCGTGCAACCGGCGGTCTTGGTCAGGCGTTCGAGGCCGTGGGTGGGGTTCCGACTTCCGTTCCCGCAACCGAAGCTTACAATGCGATGGAATCTGGTGTTGTTGACACCGTGGCCTTCGCTCAGCACGCGCATCTGTCCTTCGGTACGATCAATGAGGCCGATTGGTGGACGGCGAACCTGAACCCCGGCACTGTGAATTGCCCGGTTGTTGTGAACATCGATGCCTATGAGGCGTTGTCGCCCGAGCATCGCGAAGCGCTCGACAGCTCGATTGACGAAGCAATTGCGCATTATCTGGCGAACTATGGCGGTCTGCTCGAGCAATGGGATAGCGTTCTGTCCGAAAAAGGCGTTCAGAAAGTGATGATCGACGACGCGGTCATCGAAGAGTTCCGCACAAAGGCGGCTGACCCGATCCGAGAACAGTGGATCGCAGATATGTCTGCCCAGGGCCTTCCGGCGCAAGAACTCTATGATCTTGTTCAAGCCACGCTGCAGCAACAGCGCGGCGGGAACTGATCTTACTTTCGGGCACCCTTAGCGGTGCCCGTATTGCTTCACTACAAAGGATCACCGGAATGGCAGGTCAAGCCACGGTGCTGGAAGATGGCAGCCGCCTTAGCCAGCTGGATCAGCGCTTGCTGACGTTTGAAAAATTCATGGCGCTGATCAGCGGCTTCGCCGTGTTCAGCCTTATGGTTCTGGCCGTTGTCTCGGTCAGTGGTCGGAACGCCTTTAACGCGCCGCTGCCTGGCTATGTGGATTGGATCGAACAGGCGATGCCGCTGATTGCCTTTCTGGGCATTTCATATGTGCAGCGCGATGGCGGGCATATCCGCATGGACATCGTGATCTCTCGCCTGCAGGGGCGGGCCTTGTGGTTGTTTGAACTTATGTCGGTCCTTCTGATCCTTATCCTGATGCTCGCCCTGGTCTGGGGCAGCTGGTCACATTTTGACCGGTCCTTCGATTTCGGCGCTCCACTTTGGAGCCGCGACAGTTCAATCGACATTGGTATACCGCTTTGGCCTGCCAAACTGTTGGCGCCAGTGGCGTTCTCGGTGTTGTGCATGCGGCTGGTTCTGCAGGTTTGGGGATACGGGCGCGCCTTAGTGCTGGGTCTTGAGACGCCCGTTGCTGTTCCATTGATTCAGGACGCCGCCGCCCAAGCCGCTGCCGAGGCAGAACAGTTCGAAGGGCAGGACTAGCGCATGGATACGATTGAGATTGGCCTTTGGGTCACCGGAGGCCTGCTGCTTCTTGTTGTAACCGGGATGCGCGTGGCCTTTGCTGCGGGTCTGGCCGGGTTAATCGGGCTGATTTGGATTTTCTGGGCCAAGTTCGGCTACGATCCAGACCGTTTTGGCAAAGCCGTTACGGTGGCCGTGAAAACAGCCGGGCAGGTGCCACATTCCAAAGTGGCCGCTCATACGCTCAGTTTGATTCCGACCTTCATCCTGATCGGCTATTTGGCTTATTACGCCGGTCTGACGCGGGCGCTTTTTGAAGCCGCAAAACGCTGGATCGCTTGGGTGCCCGGCGGGCTGGCTGTTTCGACCATTTTCGCCACCGCTGGGTTTGCCGCAGTATCCGGTGCCTCGGTTGCTACATCTGCCGTGTTCGCGCGCATTGCAATCCCAGAGATGCTGAGCGTCGGCTACAACAAACGCTTTGCCGCCGGGGTCGTCGCAGCAGGCGGTACCTTGGCCTCACTTATCCCACCCTCAGCGATCCTCGTGATCTATGCCATCATTGTTGAACAGGACGTCGGTAAGTTGCTTCTGGCGGGGTTCATACCCGGAGCGTTCTCGGCGCTTGTTTATGGCCTATTGATCGTCGGCATCGCGGTCGTGTTCAAATCGGTGGGTCCTCCGGTGACAGGCTTCAGCTGGAAACAGCGTTTCGCCGCGCTGCCCGGTGCCATTCCGATCGTGGCCGTGATCCTGATCATCATTTGTTTCGTCTATAACCCGTTTGGTGACAAAGCCTGGGGTACCCCGACCGAAGGCGGCGCAATAGGGGCTTTCATAGTCTTCTGTTTTGCCCTGTTCCACGGCATGCGCTGGCCCGAGTTCAAATCCGCCCTGCTGGAAACCGCCAAACTGACGGCAATGATCTTTTCGATCATCTGGGGCGTCTTGATCTATGTGCGCTTTCTGGGCTTCGCAGATTTGCCGGGCGCATTCTCGGACTGGATTACGTCCCTTGAGATGTCCCCAATGCTGATCCTGATCTGCATTCTGTTGGCCTATGCGGTGTTGGGCATGTTTATGGATGCCATTGGGATGCTCTTGCTGACCCTTCCAGTTGTCTACCCGGCGGTGATGGCCTTGAATGGCGGTGAAACCGTCAGTGCGGCTGACAGCGCCTTTGGCATGTCCGGTCCGATGTGTGCGATCTGGTTCGGTATTCTAGTCGTCAAAATGGCCGAGTTCTGTCTGATCACGCCGCCCATTGGCTTGAACTGTTTCGTTGTCGCCGGCGTGCGGCCTGATCTGAGTGTTCAGGATGTATTTAAAGGTGTGACACCGTTCTTCATCGCGGATGCGTTGACGATTGCGCTGCTTGTGGCCTTCCCGGGCATTGTCCTCTTCTTGCCATCCTTGGCAGGGTAGGGGCCAGCGAGGCTCTGCCTCGCGCTCCGGGATATTTATAGCCAGATGAAGCAGGGATCCACTCTCTGAACTTCCGCCCAAAGAGCTTCACCCGGCGCGGTCATCGGCATCCCTGCCTGTACCGCCTCTCTCCATTTGGTGGCTTTGGTTAATGATCCATTACTTCATCTGGCCAAAAATATCCCGGGGGAGACGCCCGAAGGGCGGCGGGGGCAGAGCCCCCTCTTTCGCGACCTCGTAAACGAACGACGCGGGTGTTACTGCGCCCGCATCAACATCCCGAACAGATCACGCGGATCATCCGGGTCCGCCAGCATATCCAGTGGCTCGAAGAATTCTGTCTCGGCGACCACGTTCTTGATGACCCGTAGGGCCGAGAAATCTTCGATGGCAAAGCCCACGCTGTCAAACAGAGTAATCTGCCGATCATCTTTGCGTCCCTCGGCTTGTCCGGTCATCACCTGCCACATCTCTGTCACCGGATGATCGTCTTCAAGCGCTTGAATTTCACCTTCGATCCTTGTCTGCTCGGGGTATTCGACGAAGATTTCAGAGCGTAACAAAATATCGCGGTGCAATTCGGTCTTGCCCGGGCAATCGCCACCGATGGCGTTTATGTGCACACCGGGGCCGACCATGTTGTCGGTCAGGATGGTGGCATACTTCTTGTCTGCGGTGCAGGTCGAGATGATCTGCGCCCCTTCAATGGCGTCCTCAGCGCTCTTGCAGGATACGACGGTCAGGCCCTTGCCTTGCAGGTTGGCGGCGCATTTGGCGGTGGCGTTCGGGTCAATGTCATAAAGACGAACGGTCTCGATACCGCACATGGTTTTAAAGGCCAGACACTGGAATTCGGACTGCGCGCCGTTGCCGATCATTGCCATTGTCCTCGCGTTTTTCGGGGCCAGATACTGGCCGACCAGAGCTGATGTCGCAGCAGTGCGCAGGGCCGTCAGCATGGTCATCTCGGTCAGCAGGGTCGGGTAACCCGTGTATACATCTGCCAGCAGGCCAAAAGCTGTGACGGTCTGAAGACCTTCGGAGGTGTTCTTCGGATGGCCGTTGACATATTTGAATCCGTAAGCTTCGCCATCCGAGGTGGGCATCAACTCGATCACGCCATGTGGAGAATGGGCCGGGATTCGGGGGGTTTTGTCGAAACTTTCCCATCGTTTAAAATCGGCCTTGATCTGAGCTGCGATCCTGGTGATCATTTGCTCGACCCCGATATGGTGAACCAGCCGCATCATGTTGTCGACGGATACAAAGGGGACGAGGGCCTTATCTGACGGCTGCATTTATTGCTCCTATCGGCGGGACAGGTGGATGCCCGCGATCATGCAGCGTACCGATCCACCGGCAGTTTCTAATGTTGGAACCGAAAGAGGCAATAGCATTGCGCTTTCCTCAATCGTGGCAATCTGGTTAGGCGTCAGTGCCGCCAACGCCCGGCTGGAAAGCGCCAGCACCAACCCGTTCTTACCGGTCAGCTCAATCGCGTTTCCGGCGAACTCAGCGATTTGTTGATGAGACAGATCAACGACCGTTCGTCCGGATTCCTCAAGCCGGGACTTGACGGTTCCCCGCCGCTCGGCATCAGGGATCATGTCCAGACAGATCAGTGCATATTGCGTGCCAATCGCCATTAGGACATTGGTATGATACACGTCGCGATTTGCCGCGTCACGAGCTTCGAAAGCGATGGGTTCATAGTTGAAATGCGTGCAGAACCTTTCCAGTAAAACCGGGTCGGCGCGGTTTGATTTCACCGTGTAGGCAATGCGGCCAACGTGATCGAGGACCATCGCCCCGGTCCCTTCCAGGGCGAGATCATCTTGCTCAAGCCCCGAATAATCGATGACATCCTGCACCCGGTATTCGCGTTTCAGCAACTCGATGACATCCGAGCGCCGTTCACGTCTGCGGGACGGAACGAACATCGGGTAGATCGCCACGTGGCCTCCGGGGTGGGTGGAAAACCAATTGTTCGGGAAAACACTGTCTGGCGTGTCCAGATCCCCGTGGTCGTCAAAGACATGCACGGTAACGCCCGCAGCGCGCAGCTGTTCAACGGCTTTGTCATGCTCGTCGCGCGCAGTCGCGGATGTGGCTTTGGCCGATCGGTTGGCCAGTGTTTGAAACGCATTGTCGTCGCGCGTTTCCGGATTGGATGTAAAAGCATGCGGGCGGACCATGACGACTGCGGAAGGCGCTTGAAGAGACAGCATCAGAAGCTCCGGGTGGGGCGGTCAAAGATTCGGCGCCCCAACAGGGATGCAGCCAGATCGACAACCAGCTTTGCGGTGCGCCCGCGCTCATCGAGAAACGGGTTCAGCTCGACCAGGTCAAGCGAACAAACCAGCCCGCTTTCATGCAGCAACTCCATGGCCAGATGGGCCTCGCGCTCGGTCGCGCCGCCAGGAACAGTGGTGCCAACAGCCGGGGCGATGGAAGGGTCAAGGAAATCTACGTCCAATGAGACATGGAGCATTCCGTTTTCGGCGCGGACACGGTCCAGAAAGGCCATCAACGGCGCTTTGATCCCATGTTCGTCTATGCTGCGCATATCAGCCAACATGGCGCTTTTTTGTTCCAGAACGGTACGTTCCGCAGGGTCGACCGAGCGCAGCCCAATCATCCCGACGCGATCTGTGGGGATGGTTGCTGGAAGCGCGGGGAAGGCCTCGAACCCCGATTGCCCGGTGAAATAGGCCACTGGCGTGCCATGCAGATTGCCGCTGTCTGTGCTTTGCGGCGTATGAAAATCGCTGTGCGCATCAAGCCAGAGCACGAAGAGGGGACGGCTCAACTGTTGCGCATGCGCGGCCATACCCGCAACCGTGCCCATCGACAGCGCGTGATCGCCACCCATAAAGATAGGCGTGCCTTCGTAGGCCGCCTTTTCAGCGGTTCGGCTCAAGGCACGGGTCCAGCCGACGCATTCGGGTAATGAGAACAGATGCGAATCCTGGGGTAGATCAACCTGATCGGGATCGACATTGCCCCAGTCCGCAACCTTATGCCCCAGATCGGCAATTGCCTGTTCCAGCCCTGCTACGCGAAGGGCATCGGGGCCCATCCGGCATCCTTGACGCCGTTTTCCCGAATCCATCGGGGCCCCGACCAAAATAATCTGCTTGTTATCCATAGGCTCATTTAGCCGCTCAATATATCTTGCTGGAAGCCCGCAAATTGTTCAAAATGGGCTTTGAAAATCCGAAATGGAAAGATCTAATGGACGAACTGGATACGCGCCTGATCAGCGCTTTGCATCGGGATGCGCGCGCATCCCTGTCGGAACTTGCGGAAACATTGGGCGTGACCCGCACGACCGTGCGCAGTCGGATGCAGCGGCTCAAACAGTCCGGCGAGATCGTCGGTTTCACCGTGCTGACCCGGCGGGATGAGGCTCAAAGCCCGGTACGTGGCCTTATGATGCTGGAAATTGAAGGGCGTGGCACTGAGCGAACCATGGCGCGTATCGGCGCCATGCGTCAGGTGCGTGCCGTACATTCGACCAATGGCAGTTGGGATCTGATTGCTGAGATTGGCACCGAAACGCTGGTAGAGCTGGATGAAGTTCTGTTTCAGATCAGACGGATGGAAGGGATCACCCGATCTGAAACCAACCTGCTGCTGTCAACGCGGAAGGGGCGGTTGTGACACCTCATCTTGGTTGCCCTAGCGCTTTGAACCGGAAGGAAATTGTGACACAGTTCCGCCAGAGGTGATCCACAGGTAGGGGCCAGAGCCATGACCGCACAAGACCAAGGCGTTGAGCCCAAAGCCCTGCAATGGGCTGAAAAGCTCACAGGCCTTCTGGAAAAGCCGTGGGTGCGGATTGCCATTCCAGTTGTGATCACGCTGGTCGCTTTGACGATATTGCATGACCTGTCAGCGCATGTGAAATGGTCAGATGTGCAATCTGATATCGCGGCAACCCCGTGGACCGTGTTTTTCATCGCACTGTGCTGGACCGCCGTCAGCTTTTTGTCGCTGTCCTTCTACGATGTTTTTGCTGTCCAAAGTGTTGCCGACGGCGAGGTACCACTACCGGTTGCGGGTATGGCCGGGGCCAGTGGCTATGCGGTTTCGAACTGTCTGGGATTTTCATACATCACAGGTACCGCGATCCGGTATCGTATTTACGCTTCGCTGGGGTTGGATCTGGCACGGGTCGCAGGGGTGATCGCCACGTCCTGGGTGGCGTTCTGGATGGGGCTGACTTTGATCCTGGGGGTGCTTTTGATGTTGCACCCGGATGGGATATCCAAAGTTCTGCCCATCAGTGAAACGGTTGAGACGGCTATTGGCCTGTTTTTGCTGGCCGGATTGGTGGCGGTTTTTGTCTGGTTGTCCAGCGGTGGGCGCCGATTTTCATTTGCAGGGTTCGAATTCGATCTGCCCGGCGGGAAGCTGGCCAGCCTGTTGACACTTGCAGCCTTGGGCGACCTGTTTGGCGCATCCATGGTGCTCTACGTTCTGATGCCCGATGATCTGGGTGTTGGTTTCCCGTATTTCTTCGCGATTTATGTCGGGGCCATTGCGGTGGGTATCCTAAGCCATGCCCCCGGCGGGATCGGCGTGTTCGAGGCTACTATCATCGCAGGGCTGGGCGCATCGGGCCGGTCGGATGTGATCGCGGCGCTGCTGTTGTATCGCGTTGTCTATACCTTTGTGCCTTTCGCTATCGCAAGCTTGTCGATCGCCGTCGCCTCGGCCCTGACGCAACGCCACCAAATTGGCGGTGCGGCCACCTGGGTTTATCGAGCGATCCGCCCGATTGTTCCGATGGTGGCGGCGGGTGTAGCAGCGATTGCCGGTGTTATTTTGCTGGTTTCAGGTGCTTTACCATCGAATTCGCAAAACCTCAGCGTTTTACGCGATGTGTTGCCCTTGTCGTTCGTCGAGGCCTCGCATCTGGCGGGCAGTGCAGTCGGCGTATTGCTGTTATTGGTCTCCAGGGGTCTGTTCCGCAAACTCTACCGAGCCTGGGTCGTCGCCATGTTGCTGATGGCGGCGGGATTTGCCGCATCGCTTGCCAAGGGATTGGATACTCACGAAGCCATCAGCATGCTGGGCACAATCGCTGTTCTTGCGCTGTTCCGCGGGGCGTTTTACCGGGTCAGCGGGGCGTCGATCTTTCGGCTGAATATCCCCTGGCTGATCAGCGTAGTCGTATTACTGGCGGTGATCTTCTGGATCGGCCTCTTTGCTTATTCGCACGTCGAATACCAAAATGCGTTGTGGTGGGAATTTGCTTGGAACGGCGATGCTTCACGCTTCTTACGTTCGAGCTTTGTTGTGGCAGTGATTGTCGGCATCGTCGCGGTCACCTCACTGTTCGGGCGCGAGATTCCGGTGCCCGAGCGCGTTGATATCCCCGAGGTCGTGGAACGGCTGGTGATGCAGAGCGAAGACACAGAGTCCCAGATTTCATTGACGGGAGACAAACAGTTCCTGATTGCACCGGATGAGACGGCCTTTATTGCCTACGCGGACACCGGCAACGCCATCATTTCCAAAGGCGAGCCAGTGGGGGACGAAAAGGCCGGCCAACAACTGATCTGGCAATTGCGCGAGATGGCGGATCGAGAGGGCAAGCTATGCGCTTTCTACAGCGTTTCGACCAAATACCTGCCGACCTTCCTTGATCTGGGTCTGTCGATCCTAAAAATCGGCGAGGTCGCCCGCGTTCCGCTTCGGGGTTTCTCGTTGGACGGAAAATCCCGCAAACGGTTCCGGCAGGCCAAGAACAGGGCCGAGCGGGAAGGCTATGTGTTTGAGATCATCCCGAAAGAGGAACTTGCGCCGGTGCTGCCGGAATTGCGGAAGATCTCGGATGATTGGCTAGCGCAGAAGGCGGGGGCTGAAAAGGGGTTTGCCCTTGGCGGCTTTGATGAGGCTTATCTTTCCTATTTCGATCATGCGGTGCTGAGAAACGGTGAGACCGGGCAGATCAAGGCCTTCGCCAATCTGTTTCAGGGTGGCAATAAATCCGAGCTCTCGCTAGACCTAATGCGGTACGAGCCCGACAGCCCCAGCTTTGTCATGGATGCGCTGTTTGCCGAAATGATGGTCTGGGGATCGGAGCAGGGCTTTCACTGGTTTTCACTCGGCGCGGCGCCGTTTTCTGGCATTGAAAACCGCCAACTTGCTTCAATCTGGAACCGGATTGGCGGGTTTGTGTATGAACACGGGGAACAGTTTTATCACTTCGAAGGGCTGCGGGCGTTTAAGCAGAAATTTGACCCGGAATGGAGCCCAAACTATCTGGCCAGCCCGGGTGGGTTCTCTGCTCCACGCATCCTCTATGAGGTGAACATCCTGATCTCAGGCGGTTTGCGCGGGTTGACAAAGTAAAGGTCAGTTCAGGCTGGCACCGGTTGGGGCCTGTTGCAAAAGATCACCCCAATCTGTGCGATACGCCATTTCGGCCAAAACCGTTTCGGGCAGGAATTCCCGGTTCTGGCGGATTTGCCAGCCGCCGCCCAGACCCTTGTAGACAGCGACCAGATTGCTGGACACCTCTTGCCGCGCCTCGATCAGATTGGCCTGAGACCGCAGCAACGCGGTCTGGGTGTTCAGAATGCGAGAATAGCTGGCAATCCCATCGCGATACTGGCTGATCGCAATCTCTGCAGCTTTGCGTGAGGCCTCGACGCTTTGCTGATAGAACCCGACCTGCTTGCGCGCCTGCGCGTAGGCGACCATGGCGCTTTCGACCTCGGAATAGGCCGTCAGCACGGTGTTCTGGTAGTTTGCGATCAAAGCCTGATAGGCCGCGTCCTGCGCCCGCACGTTGTTCTTGATGCGCCCATAATTCAGTACGTTCCAAACCGCACCCGCGCTGGCCAGACCCGTCGTGCTGTTCGAACTGAACAGATCGCGCCCGCCCGAAGCCTGCAATCCGATTGAGCCAGATAAGACAAACTGTGGATACAGGTCCGCCATGGCGATACCCACCTGCGCCGATTGGGTGGCCGCGGCCAGTTCTGCTGCACGCACATCTGGCCGACGGCGCAGCAACTCGGCCGGAACTCCCACGGCGACATTGGAGCGCGCCGACGGGATGCGACCGGAATTGCCCAGAAGGCCGGTCATCCGCGAAGGTGTCGCGCCCAGCAATACGGCCAACGCATTCTTGGTCTGCTGCAGATCGCTCTCTAGCTCGGGCACCAGCGCCTTGGTGTTGTTCAAAAGGGCGGTTGATTCCTGAACATCCAGTTCGGTGGTGACGCCGTTGTTGAACCGCAATTGCGTCAGATCCGCCGAGTCTTGCTGCAGCTTGATGTTTTCACGGGCAACGGCCAGCGACTCCTGCAACGCGCGGATATTGACGTAAAGCGCCGCGACATCCCCGGTCAGCGTAACCAACGCGTCATCATAGTTCGCCACCTGCAAGGCGAGGTTCGACCGTGCCGCCTGCACGCCGCGACGTTGTGCGCCCCAGACGTCCAGCTCCCATTGGGCATCAAAGCCCACTTGCGAGGTCGAAAACTCTGTATCCAGCGGGATGATCCGATTGATATCTGCAATCGGGCCAAGATTGTCACTGATCTCGCGCCTTTGCAGGGACCCGCCAAGCGCCTGTGATTGCGGATAAAGCTCACCAAAGGCGATCCCCAGCTGCGCCCGCGCTTGCAATACGCGCGCCCCGGCAACTTGCAAACTCAGGTTCTGGGCATAGGCTTCGGCCACCAGTTTGTTGAGGGTGGGGTCATTGAATGTCTCCCACCACTTCACAACCGGCGCGCTGCGCGCGGTCAGACCGCTTTGTCCTGCGCTTGGGCTGTTGACCTCGATCCATTCTTTCACGAGCGGCGAGTTCGGGCGCACGAAATCGGGTCCCAGCGGAGTGCAGGCAGCCAGCATCGCCGCGCAAAGGGCCGTTCCCATCAAATTGCGAATGGTGGCCCGTTTCATGGTCTGCGTCCTCAAATGTCCAGCGGTCGGATGAAGTTGGCGAAGGAATAGAGGCGGATGTTGATACGCCTCAGGAACTCAAAACTTTTTCCCTGACCGGTATAGATGGCAACAGCAGCGTGACCGCCCGCTGGCAGGATATGCTCTTCGGGCATCTCGACCGTGATCTGAACCGCGATCCGACCGGGAAGCTTTGGCAGCTCAAAGCCGGGCAGGCGGCCCGACGGCAGGTACTGACCCTGACGCGTGGCCCACCAGATCGCCTCGACCTTGCCGGGTAGAATTTCCCCAGGATAGAGGTCTAGCGCGACCTCAACCTCTTGCCCAACCTCGACAAATTTCAGGTTTTGCTGACGGAAGGTGGCCAGCAGATAGGGGTTGTCCTCGGTCACGAAACTGGCAATCGCGCCCAGACGGATATCGCCAACGACCAGACCGGGACGGGCCTGTTGTGAGACGATCATACCGTTTTCAGGGGCGTAGATCGTCGTGTTATTCAGGAAATATTCGGCCTCGGCCAGCTGCGCCTGCGCTTGCAGAATGCCGGTATTCACCCCGTCGATCTGGGATTCCTGCGCCAGAACCGCCTTTTGCAGGTTCGCGGTTGCCTGTTTAACACCTGCTGTATCTTCGGTCACCTGTTCGTTCCAGCGATCCAGCTCATCCTGACGTGCGCCACCGGCGGGGACCAGATTTTCGTACCGGGCTTGTTCGGTCAGAGCATAGTCCAGCTGTGCATTTGCCCGCTCGACTGCTTCGGTCTTGGCAATGACATCCTGTTCCAGGATTTTGGCATTTTGCTGCGCTGCAACCAATTGAGCTTGTGCATTGTCGACCGCGAGCGAGAACACCGTATCATCAAAGCGATAAAGCGGATCGCCCTTTGTCACAGGAGTATTCGGTTCAACCAGAACTTCGGTCAGGATGGTGGGTTGTGTCAGCTTCGGGACGATCTGAATGGTGGATCGCACCACATGGCTGTCGACTGAGAAGGGTTGAAAGAAACGCAATGCAACAAGGAAGATCAGCAGTAAGTGCGCGCCGACCCAGAACGAGACGATGCCCCAGGCGATATTGAACTTAAGCCATTCCATCTTGAAGAAGATGAACCAGACGAAAATGATGTAGAACAGCGTAATGCCGAGGGCGACGAACATGTCTGAGTGTTTCCTTTGGCCTTAGCTTTTCTGCGTCTCGTCGGACGCGGCCTGATATTCTTCTTTCACCGTTCCTCCCAGACGTTCAATGTCTTTGCGGATGGCTTCTTTTTCTTCATCCGGCCCACGGCGCATATCGACCGTGATGCCGTCATGAAATGCCCACATAAAAGCATGGACCCAAGGCACAACAGCCAAAAATCCCATCCAACCCATGATCTTCACCGCCTCGGCATGCGGATGGTTGCGTTTAATCGCAATCCGGCCGGGCAGCCCCATAAGGAACAGAAAGAGGCCCATCACCGCGGCCAGAAGCAGGATCAGTGCAACAAAGGTCAGGTAGTCATAATAGCCCAGAGGTTGCCCCAATAGTCCCATGCTCGCGCCTCCTTTTCTGGACGGTGGCCCTATCCTCCGGTTTAGGCAGGGGATCGTCAATCTATTTGTAGTGGATTTACGCGGCAGTCTACGAGCTGTCGCAGATACGAACCTTGGTTTCCCAGGCGACACATTTCTGCACCAAATCCTCGGGCAGCAGCTGATCGGTATAAAACGTATCCATCTCAGCCATTGAGGTGATCCGAGCCGGTGCAGAGCGATGGAATTTCGAATGATCTGCAACCAGAAGGCTGCGCCGCGCCTGTGCGATGATGGTTTGGCTGACATGGACTTCCTGAAAGTCAAAATCCAGCAGATCGCCATCTGCATCCAGCGCCGAACATCCAATCACCGCGTAGTCGAATTTGAACTGGCGTATTGTCGACACGGTCAGGTTGCCGATCAGCCCCCCGTCCGAGCGGCGCAGCATGCCGCCCGCCACCACGATTTCACAATCGGGGTTGTCGACCAGAATATTGGCGACATTCATATTGTTTGTCACAACCATAAGGTTATTGTGGGTCAGCAACTGGCGGGCAACGGCTTCGGTCGAGGTGCCGATGTTCAAGAAAACCGATGCGCCATCGGGGATGTGCTGGGCGCAGGCCTGCGCCATCAGGGTTTTGGCGTCAGCATTCAGGGTGCGGCGATCCTCGTATCCGATATTGGCCAGGCTCGACCGTAGAACCGCGCCACCGTGTACCCGATCCAGCTTGCCGGCCTCTGCCAGTTCGGTCAGGTCTCGCCGGATGGTTTGGACTGTGACCCCGAACCGTTCGGCCAACCCATCGACTGTGACGCGCCCTTCGGCGCTGGCGATCTCAAGAATATCGGCTTGGCGAAAGGATAGCGACATCGGCGTTTCCGTGTGGTTCAGACATCTTCGTTTATGTTCTTTCCTGTCAATTTGGCAAGTTTTTCTGTGTATAGTTCATAGCACTGTTGCAAAACGAAAATAAACGAACATAAAGCTTGATTATGCGAAGGATGCTCTGATTAATGCAGACAACCGGATTCGAGTAGGAATCACTGACCATGGCATCAACCGACAATCAGATCACCGACCTGTTCATCATCGGCGGCGGGATCAACGGCTGCGGTATCGCGCGTGACGCCGCCGGGCGCGGGTTGTCGGTGGCGTTGGCCGAGATGAACGATCTGGCGTCTGCCACCTCGTCAGCCTCGACCAAGTTGTTTCATGGGGGCCTGCGCTATCTGGAGTATTTCGAAATCCGGCTGGTACGCGAAGCGCTGATCGAGCGTGAGACGCTGCTGCGCGCGATGCCGCATATCAGCTGGCCGATGCGCTTTGTGCTGCCGTACCACAAGGATATGCGGTTTGATTCCGAAACGCCGACGTCAAAGCTGCTCAGCACCGTGATGCCGTGGATGCGCGGGCGGCGCCCGGCCTGGCTGATCCGGTTGGGGTTGTTCCTGTATGACAATCTCGGTGGGCGCAAGATCCTGCCGGGAACCAGCTCGCTGAACCTGACCAGCGCACCCGAAGGCGCGCCATTGCAGAAAAAGTTCGAAACCGCCTACGAGTATTCCGATTGCTGGATCGAGGACGCGCGGTTGGTCGTGTTGAACGCCCGCGATGCCGAGGCGCGCGGGGCAAAGATTATGGTGCGGACAGAGGTGATATCAGCCCACAGGGTTGACGATCTGTGGGAGGTTACGATCAGGGATCGCGACAGAGATGAAACGCGGGTCATCCGCGCCAAGATGCTGATCAACGCCGGTGGTCCCTGGGTTGGTGATATCATTCAGTCCAAAATCCATGTGAATTCACGCGAAGGTGTGCGGCTGGTGCGCGGCAGCCATATCGTGACGCGCAAGCTGTACGATCATGACAAGTGTTATTTCTTTCAGGGTGAAGATGGGCGCATCATCTTTGCCATCCCGTATGAGCAGGATTTCACGCTGATCGGCACCACCGATCAGGATCATGCGAACCCATCCGAACACCCGGTCTGTACCGAGGCTGAGAAGGATTATCTCTGCGCCTTTGCCACGAAGTATTTCGCGCAGCCCGTGACCAAGGACGATATCGTCTGGACCTATTCAGGCGTGCGCCCGCTCTACGATGACGGGGCCAGCAGTGCGACGGCGGCGACGCGGGATTATACGTTGAAAGTGAACGCAATCGGCGGCGCGCCGGTGTTGAACGTGTTCGGCGGCAAGATCACCACCTATCGCCGTTTGGCGGAAAGCGCGCTAGAGAAGGTGGGCGAGCACTTCCCGGATTTGCCAGGCCCCTGGACAGCGGGTGTGGCACTGCCTGGCGGGGATTTCCCTGTTGATGGCGTGCAGGCGCTTAGGGACAAGCTGGTTACAGACTATCCGTTTTTGTCTGCGCCTTGGGCAGCGCGCCTGATCCGTGCCTACGGGACCGAGGCGCAAGAGATCCTGGGCGATGCAACAAAGGCTGCCGATCTGGGCGAGGATTTCGGCGCAACACTCACCGCGCGCGAGGTTGCCTGGCTCATGGACAAGGAATACGCGCGCAGGGCCGAGGATGTGGTCTGGCGGCGCAACAAGCTGGGTCTGCGGCTGAAGCCTGAGCAGATCGAACGGATCGATCAGTGGATGGCGCAGCGCCTACAGGCATAGGCCATCGAAGGCTTGGCTGCCGGGGCTGAGCATGTTAGCCCTTGGGTACGGTCGGCAGTCACCGAGGCGTCGCTGCTCCTGCGGGAGAGCTAAACCTGCCATTCAGATTGAAACGACATCGCAATTCCTAGGGGCGTTGTTTCGTTAAGTCAGCGACCGACGAGCGTATGAAACGCCCGATATGGATGCATGATGACCAAAACTCCGATCCCTTTGCACGTGGACGACCTGACCGGGTTTGCGCGCGCTTTGAACCACCAATTGGGTGAGGCCAGCCCGCCTCATCTCAGCCTGATGAACATGCTGGCCCGCGCGGCCGGGTTTCAGAACCTGCAGCATATGCGGGCCGCCAACGCGGCCAAGCGGCGTATCGAAACGCGACCCGATGCAGAGCCGCTGGACATGCGGACTGTCGAGCGGGCGTTCATTCAATTCGACGCCGTCGGGCGCCTGAAACGATGGCCGTCCAGGCGCTCTGTGCAGACCCTTGCCCTGTGGGCCCTGTGGGCCAGCATTCCTGCGGGGATCAGCCTGCGAGAGGCCGAAGTCAATGAACGGCTTGTGCAAGAGCACCTGTTCGATGACCCGGCGACCTTGCGGCGCACGATGATCTCCTGTGGGCTGCTGACGCGACAAATCGACGGGAGTGACTATCGCCGGATTGAGCAGGCCCCACCACCAGAAGCGCAGGCCGTAATCCGCGAGGTTACTGTGCGACGACGCAACCGGGCAGAGTTGACCACCGCATAGCTGAACAGCAAAAAGCCCCGTGGCCAGCACGGGGCTATTTCAGGATTCATGGCCGTTGATCTCAGCTGGTTTCAGTTGCCGGATCAGGATCGCCTTTGCTGCCCTTCAGCCATTCGCGCAGGCTCTGCATCAGGGCATAAAGCACCGGCACAAGGATCACGCCAACCAAGGTGGCCGCCAGCATGCCGCCGAACACGGCCACACCGATGGCCTTCTGGCTTGCCGCACCAGCCCCGTTTGCCGCCAGCAGCGGAACAACCCCAAGCAGGAAGGACAGCGCTGTCATCATCACGGCACGGAAACGCTGATAGGCGGCCTCGGCTGCGGCGTCCTTGATCGACAGACCTTTGGCGCGCTGCTCCATGGCGAATTCCACGATCAGAATCCCGTTCTTCGAGGCCAGACCCACCAACATGATCATCCCGATCTGGGTATAGAGGTTGATGTCGCTGCCCACGATGGCCACGGCGGCCACCGCCCCGAAAAGCGCAACGATCACCGACAGTAGGATCGACACGGGCATCGACCAACTCTCATACTGGCCAACAAGGAACAGGTAGCCAAACAGGATCGCCAGCCCAAGGATGATGATCACCAGGCTGCCCGAGGCCAATTGCTGCTGCGCCGTCCCCGTCCATTCGAAGGCATAGCCGGGGGGTAGGGCTGTGGCGGATTCCTCGGTCATCACACTGATCGCGTCGCCACTAGATAGCCCTGGGGCAGGCACCGCCGTGACTGTGGCCGAGCGGAACAGGTTATGTCGTTTTAGCAGAACCGGGCCCAATACGTTCTCAACATCGATCAACGTGCCCAGCGGTACCATCTCGCCTTGTTGAGAACGAACATAGAGGTTCGAGATATCCTCGACATTGTCCCGATAGGTTCCATCTGCCTGGATCATCACCCGATAGACCCGACCAAACAGGTTGAAGTCGTTCACGTAATACGATCCCAGTTGCGCCTGCATGGTTTGGAAAATTTCAGCCACTGAAACCTGCAGGGTCTTGGCCTTTTCCCGATCCAGATCGACAAACAACTGCGGAACGTTGGCGCGGAAGGTCGTGTAGGCTTGGCCGATTTCTGGCCGCTGATTTGCTGCGTAGACAAAGGATCCCACGGCCGAGGCCAGATCCTGTGGTGTGCCACCTCCGGTTTGCTGCACCTCCATCTCAACCCCAGCGGACATGCCGAGACCCTGAATGGGGGGCGGATTGAACGCCAGGACTGAAGCCGCGGATTCACCATTCGCAATGGCCAATATCTTGGCAAGAATGGCATCAGCACTCAGATCATCCTCCTGCCGGTCATCCCAGTTATCCAGGTTGACGAAAATCGCGGCACCGTTGGTGATGGTGCCGTTCAGCAGGGAAAAGCCGTTCACCAGAACCGTGCTTGCAACACCGGGTATTTCGCGTATCTGATCGTCCAGACGCGCGGTCACCGTTTCCGTCCGCTCCAGCGTGGCCGCATCCGGCAATTGAACATCAACGAACAGATAGCCGTTATCCTCAAGTGGGATAAACCCGCTGGAGGTGTTGGACATGATCGTTCCGGTTCCCATCGCAAGTGCTACGATCACACCCAACGCAACGACCGGCAGGATCAGCAGCTTGCGCACGATCGAGACATAGCCGTTCCTTACCGTTCCAATGAACCGTTCGAACAGGGCCAGCACACCTTTGGGAGGGCCGGAGCGGGCCCGCAGAACCAACCCGCATAACGCCGGTGACAAGGTCAGCGCGTTGATGGAAGAGATCACAACAGCGGTCGAAATGGTCACCGCAAATTGCGAATATAATTGGCCTGAAATGCCGGGCATGAAGGTCACGGGCACAAACACCGCCAGCAGAACCAGTGTGGTGGCGATGACCGGGCCGGTGATCTGGCCCATGGCTTTGCGGGTCGCCTCGGGCGGTGGCAGGCCTTCGTCTGCGATGATCCGTTCGACGTTTTCAACGACCACGATGGCATCATCCACCACGATCCCGATGGCCAGCACCAAGGCGAACAGCGAGATCGTGTTCAGCGACATGCCAAAAGCCAAAAGGAAGGCAAAGGTGCCGATCAGCGACACCGGGATGGCGACGGCTGGAATGATTGTTGCTCGCCAACTGCCGAGGAAAACAAACACCACCGAAATCACAAGGATGAAGGTCAGGATCAGGGTCGAGACCACATCGTTCAACGAGGCTTCGACAAAATCCGTAGTATTGAAGGGCACATCATATTCCACATCCGTTGGGAAGGAACGCGACAGCCTTTCCAACTCGGCCTGAACCCGTTCAGAGACAGCCAGCGCGTTTGCGCCGGGAGCCTGATAGATACCAATTACGGTGGCAGGAACGGACTGGAAATAGCCCGAGGCCGAATAGAACTGTGCCCCAAGCTCAACCCGCGCAATGTCACGAACACGCACGATCGACCCGGCATCGCCTGTGCGGATAACGATATCCCCGAATTCGGCAGCAGAGGTCAGGCGACCCTTGGATTTGATCGTGTACTGAAAGGTTTGCCCCTCGGGAACGGGTGGCGAACCGATCGAACCCGCCGAAACCTCGATATTCTGTTCCCGAATGGCGTTGATCACGTCCCCGGGGGTGATCGATAGGGCCGCCATCTTGTCCGGGTCCATCCAGATGCGCATGGCATATTCCAGATTGGTCAGAACATCCGCCCTGCCCACACCCTGAATCCGCGCCAGCGCGTCTTTCAGGTTGATCGACGCGTAGTTCGACAGGAACACGCTGTCATAGGTCTCGTTGGGCGAGGTCAATGTCACCAGCAACAGCATGTTGGTCGATGCTTTCTGCGTGACCACGCCCGAGGATGTTACCTCGGTTGGAAGCGAAGACATGGCCTGCGCCACGCGGTTCTGCACATTGACCGAAGCTATATCGGGGTCGGTGCCGACCTCGAAGGTAATATTCAATGAATACGAGCCGTTATCGGACGACGTTGACGTCATGTAGATCATGTCGTCGACACCGTTTACCTGCGCCTCAATCGGGGCGGCGACTGTGTTTTCCACCGTCTCGGCATTGGCGCCGGTGTAGGTGGTGGTCACACTGACAACGGGTGGCGTGATGTCCGGGAACTGGGCGACTGGCAGAACCATATAGCCGATGCCGCCCATGATCGTTAAGACCAGCGAAATGACAAGCGCCAGCTTGGGCCGGCTGATGAAGAGGGCCGAGAACATGTGTTATTCTCCCGGCTGCTCTGAGGCCACAACCGCGTCAACCGCGACGCCCGGGCGTACCCTTTGTAAACCTTCGACGATCACGCTTTCACCTTCGCGTAGCCCATCCAATACGATAATCGCAGTATCGACTGTATCGCCCGTGGTGATGTAACGCTGTTCGACCATTTGCTTGTCATTGACCACAAGAACAAATTCACCGCGCTGGTCGCGTTGCAGGGCCGCCTGCGGGATCAGTACTTGTAGTGTGGGCTCCAACGCCTCGATGTGAACGGTCAGGAATGCGCCATCAAGGATCAGACGTTTGGCATTGTCGAACTCGGCGCGCATTGTAATCGCACCCGTCAGCGGGTCGATGCGGTTGTCAACAAAGACGATCTCGCCTGTCTCATCCAGTTCCGTGCCGTTCGGCAGGGTCACATGGACATTCGGGCTTTGGTCACTTTCCGCAAGTGAGGCTGCGTTTTCGTTAAACTGTTCAAGGATCGAGGTGAACTGCTTTTCGTTCAGAGAAAAATTCACGTAGATCGGAGCTTCGCTAACCAGATTGACCAATGCCGGGTTCGTGGGGCCAACCACATCGCCAACGCTGGTGGTCACGCGCCCGATCCGCCCGTCAAACGGGGCGTGAATTTGCGTATAGCTCAGGTCCAACTCAGCCTGTTGAATTGCAGCATTTGCGGCTTTGACCTCGGCCTCGGCAACCAATTCGTTCGCGCGGGCTGTATCGCGTTCGGATTCAGGCGTCGCGTCGCGCTTGAACAGTTCTTCCTTACGATCCAGGTCGATCTTTGCCAGTTCCAGATTGGCCTGGGCTCGGTTCAGGTCGGCTTTGCGGGCCTCAAGCGTGGCCTGATACAGGTCCGGTTCGATGGTGAACAGCAGCTCATCCTTGGTGACGAGTGCCCCGTCTTCGACATTCTGGCTTTCCAGAAACCCGTTCACCCGCGCCACGATATCGACCTTGTTGATCGCTTCGGCCCGTCCGATGAACGCCGCCTCATCTGTGATCTCTTCCGTATAAGCCGCCGCGATTGACACTTTGGGGGCTGGGGCCTCGCTTTGATCTTGCGCCAGCGCAGTATAGCTGACGCCCAAACTGGCCAGGGCGGCGATGGCCAAAGCCGGACCCTGATAGTGGAGGATAGATTTCTTCAATTCAAGGGGCATGGCGGACGCCTCGTTTAAAAAGGAATATGCGTCATGGCGCGAGGCCACGACGAGTCGATAGTTTTCCGGGTCAGGATGGCTCGTTTAGAGACATATCTCAAGCGCCTTGAGTATCGCGGTGAGTTGGAGTGGGCGGGAAATTGTTCTGGTTGCAGGCCAACTTAGGTGTGCAACAGATGTAGATTTGGGTGCAGTACCTGTGGATAATGGGAACGCCGAACACAAATAAGGCGAAGGTTGGAACCTTCGCCTTAGGTCATAGAGCCGAGCGAAAAAGTCAGCCTATCAGTCGCGCTTACCAGCAAAACGGGTTTGCCAATCTTCGCGTTGTTCATCCGTGATCTTGGCGAACAAAACTTCCGGAACCGTAAACTCATGTCCGGCGGGCAGGGCGTTCAGCGCTGTCTCGGCGCTGTCCGGCCAGCCTGTATCCAGCGTGTTCATGGCGCTCAGCATCCGTGCTGAAGCGTCGGGGATGAACGGCGCGCTGAGCACGGCATATAGGCGGATCAGGTTCAGGCCCAGGCGCACCTGCGCGGCGGCCTGTTCCGGGTCTTCCTTGAAGGTCGACCAAGGGGCTGCGGCTTGCAGATATTCATTTCCCGCAACCCAGATCGCGCGCAATTCCTGCGCCGATTTGCGGACCTCCATCGCCTCCATATGGGTTTCGTAGGTGCGAATGCGTTTGCCGAGGTCTTCGATCAGCGCAGTCTCGCGCTTTCCAAAACGTCCGCCCTCAGGTACCGCTTCGCCGAATTTCGAGCGGCAGAATTTGGTGATCCGGCTGACAAAATTGCCCAACACGTCGGCAAGGTCTTTGTTCACCGATTGCTGGAAGTTCTCCCATGTGAACTCGCTGTCGCTGCTTTCCGGCGCATGGCTCAGCAGCCACCAGCGCCAGTAGTCGGCGGGCAGGATCTCCAGCGCCTGATCCATGAAGACACCACGGCCCTGTGAGGTCGAGAATTGACCACCGTCATAGTTCAGATAGTTGAACGATTTCAGGTGATCGACTAGCTTCCACGGCTCACCCGAACCTAGAATGGTGGCCGGGAAGGACAGCGTGTGGAAGGGCACGTTGTCCTTGCCCATAAACTGCACATACCGCACATCATCGGCACCTTTGTCCGTGCGCCACCAGCGTTCCCAATCCGCATCCGTCTTGCCATTCGCGTCGGCCCATTCCTTGGCGCAGGCGATGTATTCGATGGGTGCGTCGAACCAGACATAGAAGACTTTGCCCTCCATACCGGGCCAATCCTGATCGCCTTTCTTAACCGGAACGCCCCAGTCCAGATCGCGGGTGATGCCGCGATCCTGCAGGCCGTCGCCGTCATGCAGCCATTTCTTGGCAATGGATGTGGTCAGGACCGGCCAATCGGTCTTGCTGTCGATCCACGCGTCCAGTTGATCCTTCATCGCCGACTGGCGCAGATACAGATGCTTGGTCTCGCGCACCTCAAGATCGGTCGAGCCGGAAATGGCCGAGCGTGGCTCAATCAGATCGGTCGGGTCCAATTGCTTGGTGCAGTTTTCACACTGGTCACCGCGTGCGCGGTCGTAGCCGCAATTGGGGCAGGTGCCCTCGATGTACCGGTCCGGCAGAAAACGACCATCGGCGTTCGAGTACACTTGTTTCTCGCTGACTTCACGGATCAGACCGGCCTCATCCAATTTGCCCGCGAAATGCTGAGTCAGCTGGCGGTTCTGTTCGCTGGACGAGCGGCCAAAGTGATCGAAGCTGAGCCCAAAGCGTTTGGCAATATCGGCCTGCACCGCGTACATATCGGCGCAATATTCGGCCACCGGCTTGCCTGCTTTGGCGGCAGCCAGTTCCGCAGGCGTGCCATGTTCATCGGTGGCACAAAGGAACATGACCTCATTCCCCCGGCCACGCTTGTAGCGTGCATACAGATCAGCAGGCAATTGCGAGCCGATCAGGTTGCCGAGGTGTTTGATCCCGTTGATGTATGGGATCGCCGAGGTAATAAGAATCCGGGCCATTTTGCGTTTCCACGTATCTGTCTGCGCGCCCGTCTACCTTATGTGATCGGCTAGAAAAACCCCGGCTTTCATCTGGATGACATTTTCGGCGCCACGATATGGAAAAACCAGGTTGACCAAAGGTCAGCGATTGCCGAATTGTCGCGCGCCAAACTACCCACAGGTTGTATTATTGAATCACAACCTCTTGAATTTCGACAATGAACTCCCATCTTTTATGTATACCAAAGTATACAATAACAAGGGCTGTTTCCTTATGTTCGACTTTTTGCTCGAGGGTGCTTTTGCGCCTTTTACCCTAGCGCTTGCGTTGCTGTTCGGCCTTCTGGCGCTTGAACTGATCGCTTTGCTGCTGGGGGCTAGCCTGATGGCGGGCGAAGGTGATCTTGATTTGGATATGGCTGACGGGCTGGATCTGGATGTCGGCAGTTTTGACCTCGACATCGATGCGGATGTCGATCTGGGCGATTTTGAACTGGCGGATGTCGAACCTGACGCGCCCTCGGTCGCCTCAGCAGGTCCTTTGGCCTGGCTGGGTATCGGCAGTGTGCCGGTCATGATCTGGCTGGTTGTCCTGCTGGCGGGTTTTGGCCTGTCAGGCATGGGCCTGCAGCTTGCACTACGCGATCTGCTGGGCTTTGACCTGCCGGGCTTGGTGGCTGCCCTACCTGCTGGAGTCTTTGGTCTTTGGTTTGCACGCGGCTTTGGGGGCGTCTTTGCGCGCCTTCTACCCAAGACCGAGACCGAGGCAATGTCCGAGCGGATGCTGGCCCGTCGCCGTGGCTTCATCTCGCAAGGCACCGCATCGCGCGGACGCCCGGCCGAAGTGCGCGTGATGGATCGCTTTGGCAATGCGCATTACCTGCGGGCCGAGCCGTTGCAAGACAGCGACACGCTGGAACAGGGCACCGAAGTGCTGGTGCTGCGCGACCGACGGCAAGACCGGTTCGTTCTGGTCGGCCTTTCGAACTGACAAAAATTTAACCCTAAATCGGAGGATTTTGCATGGAACTTACTTTCCTGATCACCACAGTTGCGACCATTTTGGCGGTCGTCCTGTTCATCGGCTTGGTGCTGGGCCGACTTTATAAACGCGCAACCCGCGAAGTCAGCCTGGTGAAAACCGGGGCAGGCGGCAAGAAGGTCATTATGGATGGCGGTGTCATCATTGTGCCCTTGTTGCACGAGGTAAGCCCGGTCAACATGAAGACCCTGCGCCTTGAAGTGCAACGCAACGGTGAGGCTGCTTTGATCACCAAGGACCGTATGCGGGTTGATGTGGGTGTCGAGTTCTACGTCTCGGTTATGGCCACCGAAGAAGGGATCGCACGCGCTGCGCAGACCTTGGGTGACCGGACTTTTGATGTCGAACAGCTGCGCGAGATGATCGAAGGCAAGCTGATCGACGGTCTGCGCGCTGTGGCGGCGCAAATGACCATGGACGGTCTGCATGAGAATCGCGCTGACTTTGTGCAAGAGGTTCAGAATGCAGTGTCCGAGGACCTGTTGAAGAACGGTTTGTCGCTTGAATCCGTCTCTTTGACTGCGCTGGACCAGACGCCCTTTGAGGCGCTGGACGAAAACAACGCCTTTAACGCCGTTGGTATGCGCAAACTGGCCGAGGTGATTGCGACCTCAAAGAAAGAGCGCGCGCAGATCGATGCCGAGGCCGAGGTTGAGGTGCGCCGCGCCGCGATGGAAGCCCAGCGTCAGAAGCTGTTGATCGAAAAGGATGAAGAACAGGCGCGGATCGAACAGACGCAACAGGTCGAAACCCTGCGCGTCGCACAAGAGGCAGAGATTGCGGCACGGACCGAGGACTCAGTGCGGGAAACCGAACGGGCCCGGATCGCGCGGGAAGAGGCCATCCGCTCAGCCGAAATCGAACGCGAACGCAAGATCCGCGACGCGGAGATTGCCAAAGAGCGTGAGATCGAAGTGGCCGAGCAAGAGCGTCAGATTATCATTGCGCAGAAATCCGAAGAGGAAAGCCGCGCGCGTGCGTCTGCTGACCTGGCCCGGGCCGAGGCGACCAAGGCGACGGAAGCTGTTGCAACCGCACGCGAGGTGGCCGAGGCCGAGCGTCAGAAGCAGATTGTTCTGATCGAAGCCACGCGTGAAGCTGAACGTCAAGCCACAGCGATCCGTCTGTCTGCGCAGGCCGAGAAAGAGGCCGCCGCTGACCGTGCCGAAGCCCGCCGCGAAGAGGCGCAGGCCGAAGCCGACGCGCTGAACATCCGCGCCGAGGCCAAGAAGAACGACATGTTGGCCGAGGCGGAAGGTAAGCGCGCGATTGTTGAGGCCGACAATGCTCTGTCCACAGCGCAAATCCGCATGAAGGTCGATATGGCACGGATCGAAACTATGCCCTCGATCATCTCCGAAATGGTCAAGCCTGCGGAAAAGATCGACTCGATCAAGATCCATCAGGTTGGTGGTATCGGTGCGGGCGCGCCTGGTGGGGCAGCTAACACCGACAAGCCGGTGGTCAATCAGGCGCTTGACTCGATCATGGGAATGGCGGTGCAGATGCCCGCGCTTAAGAAGCTGGGTGAAGAACTTGGCCTGTCGATGGAAAACGGTGTTTCTGATGTCGTGAACGGGGCGCTGGAGGCAACGCCAGCCATCACATCGCCAGATAATGCCGACCTGGTCGAAGACGAGACGCTTAGCGACCAATAAATCAAATGGGCCGGGATTACCCGGGCCATTTTTCTTTTCAGAGCGTTACTTCCAGAAATTGTTTGCATGCGAGACGGTCTGAAAGTTGACGGCTACAACGTGAGAGACACCAATCAAACTATCTGCGTTATTTGCATATTCAGGGCGCATCCGGTTGCGGGCTGCATCATCGGGTTGCGTCAGTTTGACTGCCATACGGGACAATTTCACTGCAAGCTCATAACCTTCTTCCGGTGTTTGTGTTTTCAAACTGGGTAGCCAGGACATTTCACTCTCCATTTGTATCGTGCGCGACCTAAAATGCAAAGTTGACGAAACCAGTGTTTAAGTCAAGAATAATATCGCGTGCGATATAAATAGGGCTTTGAATTGGACAGTTTTGATATTCCTAAGCAGGCGGATGATCTGTTTTGTTTTGGCGTTTATACCGCGTCGCACGCAATTAACCGTGCCTACTCACCACACCTTAAGAAATTGGGTCTGACCTATCCGCAATACATCACGCTAACTTTGCTGTGGGAGTGTGATGGACAAAAGATCAATACGCTTGCCAAGAAACTCGGGATGGAGACCAGCACGCTGACGCCGTTGGTCAAGCGACTGGAGAACCTGGGCCACGTAATCCGGTCGCGCAGTCAAACTGACGGACGCGCGGTAGAGGTTTTCTTGACCGAGCAGGGTTTGGCTCTCAAGCACAAAGCGCCAGAAATCACCTCTTGCATGATTGAGCAAACAAGGTTGGACAAATCGGAACTGCAAAAACTGCAAACGCTGCTATTTCGACTGAGAGACGGATTGAATGGTGGCCGATGAGATGCCAATCGAGCTTACTCTTTCCCCTCGCGCGATCGTTTTAACAGACCTCCGATTGTGAACGAGGTGCGCGGGGCATAGACGTAGTTGGTTCGCGCATCCGGTGTTGGGCGAGACCGCATGCGGGCCAAACCAAAGCCGATCAGCCCCAGATGCCCAACGGCCACAAAGGCGAACAAGGCGCCTGGGCCGAATTGTTCGATCAATGTCGAAGACACATAGGGCGAGGCGATTGCGCCCAGCGCGTACCAGAACATCAGGGCCGCAGACAGTTCGACCCGTTGTTCGGTGGTGGCAAAATCATTGGCGTGGGCTGACGATAGCGAGAAAATCGGGAAGGTGGTCAGGCCAAAGAACCCGGCCGCCAGCATCACGCCCAGTGTTCCCGCCCCGCTGGCGGCCATTGTGACCCCGCAGCTGAGCACCGCGGCAGCGGAAAGCCAGATCAAAACCCAGCGCCGGTCATACTTGTCGGCCAGCCAGCCAAGCGGATATTGGGCAAGTGCACCGCCCAAAACGAAGGAGGCGAGGAAGAAGGCGATCTGATCCAAGCTCAAACCCACCTCTTGACCATAGACCGGGCCGACCATCCGGAAGGATGCAGAGCTCAGCGCCGAAACGATCACGCCAGCAACGGCCAGCGGTGAACAGGCCCAGGCCAGTTTGGGCCTCAGCCGTGGGGCGCTGGGGGTCTGAGGTTGGCTGGCCCGTGTTAATGTCAACGGCAGTAGCGATGCACAGCACAGGATCGCCAGCAGGTTATACGAAACATAAGATGCAGGCGGCAAAACCGCGATGATCAACTGCGCGCTGAGCGAGGCTCCCAGATCCGCGATGCGATAGGTTCCCATCGCCCGCCCGCGCGTTTCGTTCGTAACCTTGGCGTTCAGCCAGGCTTCGATGACTGTATAGCACCCGGCCACGCAGGTGCCTGACGCGATCCGCAACGCGGCCCAGACATAAGGGTTTTCGGTCAAGGTATGCCCGATCAGACCCATAGCGCCAAGGGCCGTGCACACGGCAAACGCGCGCGAATGCCCGACGCTGCCCATCAGGCGTGGCGCCCACCAGCAACCGATAAAGAAGCCGATGAAATGCGCCGAACCCAGCAGACCGATCTGTTCGGTCGTGAAGTTCAGCGTTATGCCCGAGATCGCATCCAGTGGCCCAACGCCGCCTGTCGACAGTTGCAACAGAATGACGGACAGGAAGAGGGCGGCAAAGGAAATGATCGTGCGCATAATGAGACCACGCTCTACCTGTCTTAGGCGCTTTGCGCGCGCCTAATCGACGCCTTGGTGTCGTTTTTTGCGAATTCGCAGATTAGTTCAGTCGTGTGATCTGCGCCATGATGTTCAGGCCAACCGTCTCATCGACTAGATCGGGATAGCCGGAGGCTCCGTATGCATGACGGTCCAGCGCACCAGTCAGCTGGATCGACAGGGCATCAAGATCATCCGCAGCGCTGCCGGGCGCACGATAGAGCGCTGCATTCAGGGTCACCGGCCGGGTAATGCCGCGCACGGTCAGGTCGCCTCTGATCGAGGCCCCATCCGAGATGCGCCCACCCGGGCCAAGCTGGATTTTGGTCGAGGTGAAGCGAATGGTCGGATGCGCATCCGCATTCAGCACGCTTTCGCCCAACATGGGTCCGCGCGCAAAGGGCAAACGCGTTCGTGCAGCCGCCACGTTTAGGATGACGTCGATCTTGCTGTTTTGCAGGCGTTTTGTATCCAGCTGAATATTGGCAGATTGGATCGGCATGGTGCCAGATTGCGCCACTCCGGACAGATCAAAGGTGAACCCGACCGATGTGCCTTTTGGCGCAAGCGCATAGGGGATCATCACGGATTGTGCGGCTCCCAAGCTGGGCCATAGTGCCAATCCAGCTACGAAACTGCGTCTGGTCATTCTGGTCATGCCGATCCCTTTCGCCTGTGTTGCCCATGCCGGATGTGGTCAGATCCGCCCCTGTGCTGATATCTGCTGTCCTGACGCTAGAACGCAGGACGTAATGATTGGTTAACACGCGAGCTTGCAGTCTTATTCGCTCCGACCTCAAATCAATTGCCGCTGGTGGTTCGCCGGCAACAATCGATGAGCGCGCTTATTTGTTGGAAACGCTAGGGCGATGGCCTTTGCCCGGCCAATCACATCTTCCGTGAACGGTCTTCGCCGTTTCTCGCAGGTTGCAGATGCATCTGTGCGCGAGGGGCTGCCATAGTGGCCTGCCAACTCGCCGGGGGCAGGGCGCGGGCGCGGCGGCGGGTCAGGGTCCAGCGGTTTGCCTCATCCCGATGTGCAGCGGCCATGTGCCAACGCGTTTCGACCCCTTGCGCACCACCGTCGCCGGGGGTCAGCAACAGGCCCAGCGGGGGCTGCCCTATATCACCCTGTTCCGCTGCCAGATGCAGCCGCCGCACCGGTGTCAGGCCCGGCGCGCCAGGCAAGTCGCTGATGACCAGCGGAACGGCTCGGCTGCGCAGGGCTTCTTCCATGCACCACAGCAAGTCCTCGGCCCGTTTGGGGTGGGCAAAGAGAAACCTTCCAGGGTCAGCAAAGTCGACCATTCCGTGGGGGTTCAGCTGGCCCAGCTCCCATGCGGGAGAAATCCACAAGACCGGCCCTTGGGTCTGCCCGGCAAGCCACATGGCGAAGCTGCGCCGGGCGGGGCCGCAGGCTTCGTGCACGCGGCCTTGTTGCAGGGTGACCTCATCATGAAGTTTGACCCCCGGCGCGGGACGCGCGGGCTTGGTGCCAAGAAGCTGAGCAGACATGATATACGTATATCATGTTCCTATTTTGTTCTCAAGTTGTGAACGCGCCTAACGTGACAGGATCATCCGGCCATCAGTGAACTGGATGTTGGAAAATCGGTGCAGATAATCCATGCCCAGCAGCGACTGGTGCAGCTCTCCTTCGTTGATCCAGGCCGAGACATTGCGATCGGCAATTGGACCCAGTTCGAAACTGTCCAGCCGCACAGGTGCTGTTCGAACCTCTCCGTTCGCCGTGATTGCGCGCCCGAAATAGTTCAGCTGATCAGGGTCGATACCCACACGTTCCGCATCCTGCGCGCTGAGCACGATTTGGCTGGCCCCGGTATCCACCAAGAAAACGATGGTTTCGCCGTTTACAGTGACCGGAATGTAATAATGCCCGTCCTGGGCACGCGGCACCTCGATCATATCGCCGGTAACCGCCATCTGCGGGGCTGGGCTGACCGAGGATCGAATATCCTCCCACAAGCCAATGACCGCGATGACCCCCACGAAGATAAAAACCCAGGCCATGACCCGTTGCAGGGTTTTGTTCAGGGACTGACGGTTCTGGGCGACAAACCACAGCAATATGGCCGCACCAAGCACGACCAGATACACCAAACGCCCGATATCGTCGCCATTCATGCTATTGCCCTTACAGTTAATTCTATACTCTATATGGGGATTTACGACGCAAACCCAAAGGCCTTAAGGCCATCCAGAATGAACTGAACAGACAGGGCGGCCAGCAGCATACCCAGCAGACGAGTCAGCACATTCAAGCCCGTTTTGCCCAGAATACGCGCGATCAGCCCGCCCGACAGGAAGAACAACAGCACCACCGCCATGACGGCCAGCATTACGGCCACTGCCGAAGCAATTCCTTGAAGACCCGGATGCTGCCCGGACAACAGAATAATCGTCGCAATCGATCCCGGCCCGGCGACCAGAGGGATGGCGAGCGGAAAGACCGACGGGTCGTTATGTTCCTCTTCCTCAGCCCGATCCTCGCGCCGTTTGGTGCGGCGTTCGAACAACATGTCCAATGCGGTCAGGAACAGCAGCGCGCCACCGGCAACCTTGAACGCCTCCATCGAGATGCCGACAAAGCCCAGAACCGCCTCACCAAAGGCGGCGAAGGCAATCAGAATGCCGGTTGCAACCAAACACGTGCGATAGGCCGTGCGCCGCCTTGCGCGCGCGTCCATATCCTGTGTCATGGCGACAAAAATGGGCGCGGTGCCGAACGGGTCGATCACGACGAACAAAGTGGTGAAGGCGGTGATGAAGAAGGCAGCGTCAATCATGCGGCATTCTCCGCCTGCTCCAGTTTTTCGGCGGCTGCGACCCACAACGCCTCGGCCTTTTGCATGGCTTCGGTGACTTCGGCGAATTTTCGGTTCCAGGTTTCCAGATCATCGATCCTGTCATCTTCGTACAAGGCCGGGTCCGCCAGTTTGGCCGAGAGCTTGTCGTGCATATCCGTCAGCTTCTCAATCCGGTCCTCGCACTTGCGCAGATCGGCGCGCAGGGCCAACATGGTATCCCGCGAGGGGCGCTTCGGCTGTGTTGCCTGAGGCTTTTGCTTCACCGGCTTGTCGCGGGCCAGCAGCATCGCGCGATAGGCTTCGAGGTCTTGTTCAAAGGGTTTGACGGTGCCGTCCGAGACCAGCCACAGCCGGTCGGCCACCAGCGACAGCAGGTGCATGTCGTGGCTGACTAGAACGACCGCACCGGAATAGGCGGTCAGCGCCTCGACCAGCGCCTCGCGGCTTTCGATGTCTAGATGGTTGGTCGGTTCGTCCAGGATCAGCATATGTGGCGCGTCGATAGTGGCGATCAGAAGTGACAATCGCGCCTTTTGCCCACCCGACAAACGCCCGACTTCGGTTTCTGCCTGATCGGCGTTCAATCCGAACCCAGCCAGACGCGACCGCCACTTGCCCGGAGCCTCATCTGGGCGCAGACGGCGCAGATGATCCAAAGGCGTTTCGTCAACATAAAGCTCATCCACCTGATGCTGGGCGAAATAGCCGATGCGCAGCTTGTTGGATCGGCTCATCTTGCCCGCCATCAGGGGCAGGCGGTCGGACAGCAGCTTGGAGAGCGTCGATTTGCCCTGACCGTTCTTGCCCAGCAGCGCGATCCGGTCGTCCTGATCAATACGCAGGTTCAGGCGGCGCAGGACCTCGGTCTCGCCATAGCCCGTTACGCCGCCTTCGATCTGGATAATTGGGGGCGAGAGTTCCTCGGGTTCCGGGAAAGAAAACGCCCGCAGGGCTGCCTCTTGCGGGGTCGAGACCAGTTGGATGCGTTCAATCATTTTAAGGCGCGACTGCGCCTGTACGGCCTTGGATGCCTTATAGCGGAAGCGATCCACAAAGCTTTGCAGATGCGCGATACGGGCCTTGGCCTTGGCGTTCTCAGATTCAGCCTGTGCCAGACGTTCCGCGCGGCGTTCGGCGAACTTGTCATAAGGCACGGCGTAATAGGTGAGCTTGCGATCTTCCAGATGCAGGATCGAGCCTACCGCGCGGTTCAACAGGCCACGGTCATGGCTGATGATGATCACTGTGTGCGGGTATTTCGCCAGATAGCTTTCCAGCCACAGCGCGCCTTCCAGATCCAGATAGTTGGTCGGCTCGTCCAACAACAATAGATCGGGCTGCGAGAACAGCACTGCCGCCAGTGCAACGCGCATTCGCCAGCCGCCCGAGAAATCGGAGCAGGGTTTCAACTGGTCTTCGTCATCAAACCCGAGCCCCTTGAGGATCGATGCCGCCCGGGCCTCAGCCGACCAGGCGTCGATATCGGCCAGACGGGTTTGAATATCAGCAATACGAGCAGGGTCCGTGGCGCTTTCGGCCTCAGCCATCAGCGCGCTGCGTTCTGTGTCAGCCGCCAGAACGGTGTTGATCGGCGAGACATCGGATGAGGGCACTTCTTGCGCCACGCCACCAATCCGCGCGCGTTTCGGGATCGAGATGGCGCCGGATTCCAGCGCCAGCTCTCCGCGGATCAGGCGGAACAGAGTGGTCTTGCCGGTGCCGTTCCGACCCACCAGACCGACCTTGTGGCCATCGGGGATGGTCGCGCTGGCCTCGTCGAACAGGGGGCGGCCTTCAACGGCATAGGTGATGTCTTCGATCCGTAGCATGAGGGGGCTCTTAGCAGAGCCGTGATGCAGCCGCCAGCGGCTTGGCATGTTCAAGCGCCGGGCAATGTGCTAGCGCTGTGTCGTTTGCTTTTCTGACACGGTTTTCGACATGCGCGCGGCCTCGACGCCCCCACATCTGATCACGCTGATCTTCGCCACCGCACTTTCTGTGCTGTCGCTGAATATGTTCTTGCCCTCGCTGGCGCATATGAGCGAAGACTTCGCGGTCGACTATGGCCTCGTGAACTTGTCAGTGGCTGGATATCTGGCCGTCTCGGCGGTGCTGCAACTGATCATGGGGCCGCTGTCAGATCGGTTTGGGCGTAGGCCGGTTCTGTTGATCTCCATGACTATCTTTGTGATCGCATCAATCGGATGCACGCTGGCCGAGTCGATCTGGGTTTTTCTGGGTTTCAGGCTGTTGCAGGCCGTCGTCGTAGCCGGGTCGGTTCTGTCCTGCGCCTCGATCCGGGATCGATATCCGCCCAACGAAGCCGCCAGCAAGCTAGGATATGTCGCGATGGCCATGGCGCTCGCGCCTATGCTGGGTCCAATGCTGGGCGGCGCGCTGGACATGCTGTTCGGCTGGCGCGCGGGGTTCGTTTTGTATTCGGTGCTTGGGGCAGGGCTTTTGGCCTTGCTGTGGTTCGACATGGGAGAGACCAACACAGACCGTTCATCAACCTTGGTCGCGCAATTGAAAGAATATCCGCATTTATTTCGCGCCCGCCGATTTTGGGGTTATGCGCTATGTGCCGCGTTTTCGATCGGCGGGTTCTACAGCTTCATCACTGGCGCGCCCCTGGTCGCCGCTGCGTGGTTCGACCTCAGCCCGGCGATGCTGGGCTCAGGGATCGGGATCATCACAGGTGGCTTCATGGTGGGCAATTTTGTCACTGGACGCATCGCGGCGCACACCCGGCTAACCACGATGATCCTATGTGGACGGATCGTGGCCTCGGTTGGTCCGTTCTTCGGTTTATTGTTGTTTGTAGGCGGTCACGGCTCAGTCTGGGTGTTTTTCGGGTCGGCCATCTGTGTGGGATTTGGCAATGGTTTGACCAACGCCAATGCCTCGGCCGGAGCGATGTCGGTCCGGCCCAAACTGGCAGGCAGCGCCGCGGGGTTGTCTGGGGCGATGGTCGTGGCGCTTGGTGCCATCCTGACCTCGATGACAGGTGCATTCGTCAGCCCCGAAAATGGCCCGTATCTGGTGCTGAGCATGATGAGCGGCAGCAGTTTTGTTGGGCTGTTAGCGGTGCTTTATGTCCGCAGGTTGGACAGGATCGACCCGCTGCCCCAGGCGATCTGAGCCGTGAACCATCATAACACTTTTCATAAGGCAAATACCGTGATACGCGGCGCGCGATGGATTTCGGCGCGGGCCCCGCGTCACATTGTAAGGAGAGGCCAAAATGGCACTGGAACGCACATTCTCGATCATCAAACCTGATGCAACCCGCCGTAACCTGACTGGCAAGATCAACGCCAAGTTCGAAGAAGCCGGCTTGCGCATCGTGGCACAAAAGCGCATTCACATGACCAAAGCTCAGGCGGGCAAATTCTATGACGTCCACGCCGAGCGTCCGTTCTATGACGAACTGTGTGAATTCATGTCGTCGGCTCCGGTTGTTGTTCAGGTTCTGGAAGGCGAAGGCGCCATTGCCAAGAACCGCGAAGTCATGGGTGCAACCAACCCTGCAGATGCAGCCCCAGGCACCATCCGCGCCGAGTTCGCTGAATCGGTTGGCGAAAACTCGGTCCATGGTTCGGACGCGCCGGAAACCGCTGCGGTTGAGATCGCATATTTCTTCTCGGGTATCGAACTGGTCGGCTAAGCCACCGTTTCGTGCTGATTTCGGGCCGCTCCGTTTGGGGCGGCCTTTTTCGTTCAAACCTGTTTCAGATCACTTGCGGACACGCGCACCCCGATCGCGTTTAGGTCTGAGATCAACTGGCTTTCCGCTGCGGGTTTGGCACAGGCTTTGATCGCGTCAAACCTTTCACGTAATTGCTTTTTTTCTTCGCCCTTACAATCGTTCCATGGGCGACCCTGAAGGCCCATGACCAACACGTAGTAGCCGATGAAATGTGCCTTGGTTCCGGCCTGTAGTAGCCGGGTATAGGCCTGATCCGCGCCCAGTTCGCGTAGGTCCTGCGCGGAGTGTATCCCTGCACGGGCGCACGCTTCTTCGAAGGCGGGGCCAAGATTTCTGATCGAGGACACAGGTTCGGACATGGGTTTGGTTTAAACGTCCAACCCAGCGCTGTCACCCCAGCATTGACGCATTCCGGTTTTGCTTGTGTTCCGACGGATCTGAAGATTTCATATCCTCATGAGTTATGAGACTGAGACGTTGTTTGTCCTGCGCGGCGCGTTTGATCCAGCAGAGTTTGTTGGGCTGAACCTGCGATATGATCCGGAACCGGCCTCCAAGCCATTTGTTCTGCTGGATTGTCATGACCAGTCGATCCGCGCATCCGGTCGGACGCTGCTGGAGTTCGGTGGGTCATTGCACTTGCTGGATGGTCAAGGCGCGCGTTGGAGCCAAAGGTCCAAGGGCAAAGGGCGTTTTGTACAAGACCTGCCCGGCGGTCCGGTCCGCGATGCATTGCACCGGTTTCCAAAATTGCGCGCACTGATGGAAATCACTTCGGGCGTGGTCGAGGAAGGCAGCCTTGCGGTTCTCGATGATCTCGAAAAAACACAGGTGCGTGGTCGCGTCACCGTTTTGTCGACGGCAAACGGGCAGGCGACGATTATTCGCCTCAGTCGTTTGCGGGGATATGACAAGGCCTACCTCCGTGCCTGCGACGCCATGTTGGCGGCTGGCTCGGACAGAGCTGACCTGTCTGCGATTGTTCAAGCCTTAGAGCCGGGTGAGGCCCCATATCGGGCAAAGCCCGAGATCACTTTGGGACGATCAGAGCCTTCCATTCAGGTGGCTACTGATATTATATTTACTTTTCTGAAAGTTGCGCGGCAAAATGAAAGTGGAGTTATCGCTGATATCGATACCGAATTCCTGCATGATTACCGCGTTTCTCTGCGCCGAATACGATCTGTCATCAGCTTGTTTAAAGGTGTTTGCTCCGACGATCAAACCGCTACGCTGAAAAAGACCTTCTCAGATCTTATGACCCCGACCGGGCGTGTGCGGGACTTAGATGTCTATCTTCTTGAAAAAGACATATATTACAGCCTTGTGCCGCACACACTTCACCCCGGATTGGATGCCATGTTCGGGCAGTTCCAGAAAGAGCGTATGCAGGAACTCTCGCGGCTGACCCGCAGGTTACGCAGCAAAGCCTATCAAAGTCAGATGGCAGAGCTAACGGCGCTGTTTAGCACCACCGAGGGTCTGCAACCGGGGCCAAACGCGCAGCGCGGGGCCTATGACTACGCCTGCGCCCTGATCTGGAAGCGCTATCGTAAGGTCTGCAAGATTGCGCGCAGCATCACGCCTGAAACACCGGATGAGACTGTGCATGATTTGCGGATCGATTGTAAGAAACTGCGCTATCTGATGGAGTTCTTTGCGCCTCTTTTCGATGCGAAAGATTTCAAGTCCATTCTCAAGCCCCTGAAAAAGCTTCAGGATAATCTGGGACTGTTCAATGACTACTCGGTCCAGCAAGAGGCGTTACAGCAGTTCTCCGCGCAGCAATCCAACGCCCAAGGACGCGTTGATGTAAAGATCGGTCTGGCGGTCGGTGGGCTGATCGCAGTGCTGGATCAACGGCAACGGGCCGAGCGTGACCGAGTGATCGACAATTTCCAGCAATTCGATGCCCCAGAAACGCGCCAGTTGTTTCGCCACCTGTTTCATCAGTCCAAGGAGTGAGGAATGAAAATCATTGCCTGTTACAGCAACAAAGGCGGTGTTGGAAAAACCGCCACTTCGGTCAATCTGGCCCACGCCTATGCAGCTGTGGGCAAGCTGGTCTTGCTGTGCGATCTCGATCCACAAGGGGCCTCGGGGTTCTATTTCCGTGTGAAACCTTCGAAGAAGCTGACGGATGCGCGGTTTTTTGAGGATGTAAAACGATTTACCGGCGCAATCCGGGCAAGCGACTTCGAAGGGCTGGATATTCTGCCCGCGAACCTGACCTATCGTGATTTTGATGTGTTTCTGTCGCGGATGCGGAACAGCCGGTCGCGCTTGAAAAAGGCTCTGACTGCGGCGGGCAGTGACTATGATGTCATCATCCTAGACTGTCCGCCCAACTTTTCGACCCTGTCCGAAAACATCTTTAAGGCCGCAGACCAGATCGTTGTGCCGGTGATCCCGACAACGTTATCAGAGCGGACCTTTGAGCAGTTGGTCGGGTTCTTCGACGAACACAGACTGCCGAAGAAGAAGCTCAAAGCCTTCTTTTCGATGGTGCAGCAGCGCAAAACGTTACATCAGCAGATGATGGAGAAGATGCGCAAAGCCTATCGCAAGCGCTTCATGCGCAGCAGCATTCCCTTTGCGGCAGATATCGAAAAGATGGGTCAGCATCGCGCACCGGTGGTGACCTATGCCCCGCGCGGTGCGGCAGGGGCGGCCTATCAGGCACTTTACAACGAGTTGGAAAACGGGGTGGTTTCGACCAAATGAGCAAAGAAATCGAACGTAAGTTTCTGGTCAACAACCTGCCAGACCTGAGCGGCGCCCAAAAGGCTGTGGTGCGACAGGGCTATCTGACGGCCCCCGAGGATTCGACCGAACTGCGCCTGCGGCAAAAGAATGACCGGTATTTCCTGACACTCAAAAGCGCAGGCGGTTTGGTTCGGGTGGAGCGTGAGACCGAGATGTCCGCTGAACAGTTCGAAACCTTTTGGCCCGAAACCGAGGGTCGACGGGTTGAAAAAGAACGCTTTACCAACAGTTTGCCAGATGGGCGGGAGTTCGAGCTGGATATCTTTCAGGGTGCGTTGGCACCATTGCGGCTGGTCGAAGTGGAGTTTTCCAGCGAATCCGAGGCACTTGGTTTCACACCGCCCGCGTGGTTTGGCGCTGACGTGACCGAAGATAAACGCTATAAAAACAAGAACTTGGCCATTGATGGTGGGCCTGGCTAGGCTCAGCGCGACAGGTTCAGCGTGACCTCAAGGCCCGGATCACAGTTACGGGCCACGAACTTCCCCCCATGCATATGCGTGATCGCAGCAACCAGCGCCAGGCCAAGCCCGGCATTACGCTCGGTCCGGGCAGGGTCGAGCGTGACAAAAGGCAATTGCAGGCGGGGCAGGTCTTTGGCGGGGACGCCTGGCCCCTGATCGCACACGCTGAGCTGGGCGAACTGGTCGTCCTCACTAATTGTGATGGTGATAGTCGTGTCCTTGGGAGCATAGCGCATTGCGTTTTCCAACAGGTTCGACAGCGCTTGTGACAGCAATGGGCGGTGACCCTGCACTGGTGCGGCCTCTCCTTCGACCTTGAGCTGGATATTCTGATCAGCGGCAACCGGGTCGTAGAGTTCGATCACATCGCTAACGAGGTGCTGCAGATCGACCTCTTCGAACTGTTCGCGGCCCAAGCCGGCCTCAGCCCGTGAAATTTCGGTTAGCTGCCCCAGCACGCGCAAAACGTGGTCGATTTCCAAAGTAGCGCGGGCGATATCAGCCTCGCGCTCCTGTTCGCTTTTATCCGGGTCAGACAGCGCCTCGACCCGTTGTTTTAGACGCGACAGGGGGGATCGCAGATCATGCGCAATCGAATTTGATGTCGTGCGCAGGTTGCTGATCAGCTCCTCGATCCGGTCGAGCATGTTGTTCAACGTCCCTGCAACCTGATCAAACTCGTCTCCAGTGCCGCGCAGGCGCATACGACGGGACAGATCACCCGAGACGATGTTTTCCGCGGTGCTGGCGATGTCCGACAGGCGGGAAAAGACCAAGCGGGTGAACAGCCAGGCGATGAGGACGCTCAGAACCAGAGCAATGCCAAGGGCCAGCGCCACGGATCTCAGCAAAACCCGATCAAACTGCTGACGCGCGACAGCGTCGCGTCCGACGATCAGGCGCTCTTGGCCGGGCAGGCGGATCGAGGCGGCTGAGACGGGAACAAGTTGGTCGTTGTCAGCGCGGCGCAGTTCCAGTTCCACCCAGCCACTGCCAGCCGTAATATGCTCGGGCCATTGCTTGAGGTTTCCAACCAGCTTGTTGCCAAACCGATCCGTCAGCAGATACAGCGCATCGCGTTCCGAGGCGCTGGGAAGGCGCCGTTCGATGGCTGTGATCAGGCCGATCAACCCGCGGCGTTCATATTCGTCGGCCAGCCCTGTGAGTTCCGCTGAAACGACCGAGCGGGTCTCGGATTCAATGCTGCGATTTGCCGTGAAGTAGACTAAGGCCAGTACGGTTGCCGTCAGAAAAATGCTGAGCACCATACTGGCCAGTACCAGCCGCGTTCGGGAATTATTCAGAGAAAGCCGAAGGTTATCCATCAGACATCATGTAGCCTGAACCTCTGACGGTTTCAATCAACGGTGCTTCTCCACCCTCATCCAACTGGCGACGCAGTTTTGAGATATGGACGTCAACAACATTGGTGTTCGGGTCGAAGTGATAATCCCAAACGCCTTCCAGCAACATGGTGCGTGATACGACACGGTTCTTGCGGCGCAGGAAGAACTCCAGAATCTGAAACTCGCGCGGGGTCAGTGTGATCTCATGCCCGTCGCGGGTGACCTTGCGAGTCAGCAAATCCATTTCAAGGTCTTTGCAGGTCAGCGTTGGTGTCTCTTCCGATTCCTGAGGGCGGCGCAAGAGTGCCTCGATCCGAGCATGTAGTTCCTGAAACGAGAAGGGTTTGACCAGATAGTCATCCGCGCCCGAATTGAGCCCCTTCACACGCTCGTCCACCGCACTCATCGCGGTCAGCATCAGAACCGGTGTCTTCAAACCGGCTGCGCGCATGGACTTGATCAGCGACAGCCCGTCCAACCCGGGCAGCATTCTATCCAGCACGACGGCGTCGAACCCACCATCAGTGGCATGATACAGTCCTTCACGTCCATCTGCGGCAACCTCGACCACATACCCTTCTTCGCCAAAGCCCTTGGCGATGAAATCCCGTGTGTCTTCGTCATCTTCAACAATCAGAAGGCGTCGGCTCATGATCGGGTTCCTTTCTATCGGAATTTAAACACAATTTCCGTACAAAGCACATGGTTTTGACGAGGCTGCCTCAACAACTCTGTGCCGGGTGCAGCCTCGCGCACCCGGCACGCCCGACGGATTGCGGACAAACCAATCCAGCCGGGAGGCGCACGCCATATATCCCCATCATGAGGCGTGCGCGGGTTTGGGGTCAGGCGATCTCGACCGCAACGAAAATCTGGTTGCCGCCGCGATTGATCAGCACCAGCGCCGGGTCAGTTTTTTCGCTGTCCAACGCCGCTTTAAGCGCGTCGGGCGTCAGCGTGTCCTGGCTGCCCAGTTTGACGATGACATCACCGCGCTGCAGACCGGCCTTAGCCGCCGGGCTGTCTGGTTGCAGATCAGTCACCACCACGCCGTCGACACCCTGTGCCACGCCCATCTCGGCCCGTGCGGTATCGGTCAGCGGAGCGACGGTCACACCCAGTTGGGTGCCCGAGACTTCGGGATCGACCGGAATATCCGCCTCGGCCGATGCCGACTGATGCTGACCGATGGTCAATTGAAGCTCTTGCGTATCCCCATTGCGCAGCACGGTCAGCGTGCTTTCAGTGCCCACCTTGGTGGTCCCAACCAAAAGCGGCAGATCGCCACTGTTATCAACGGCTTCGTTGTTGAAGCTCAGGATAACGTCACCTTGTTGCAAGACGCCTTCCGCTGGGCTGCCTGCCACAACATCTGAAACCAGAGCACCAGTCGATTTTTCGATGCCAAGGGCAGCCGCGAGTTCCGGGCTGACATTCTGGATCGAAACACCCAGCCAGCCACGGCTGACTTGACCATCGTCGCGCAGGTCGGTTGCGATATGTTCAACGATGTTCGAGGTGACGGCGAAGCCAAGACCGACAGACCCGCCACTTGGCGAATAGATGGCCGAGTTCACGCCAACAACTTCACCTTCCATGTTGAACAGGGGGCCGCCGGAATTGCCTTTGTTGATTGCGGCATCTGTCTGAATGAACTCGGCATATGGCCCTTGCGAGATATTGCGGCCCTTTGCCGATACGATCCCTGTGGTCACGGTCGAGCTGAGCCCGAACGGGTTGCCGATGGCCACCACATCTTCGCCAACACGGATTATGTCACTATCACCCAGTTCGACCGCTTGCAGCGCTTCACCTGCATCGATTTTCAGAACGGCAATATCGGTCAGCGGGTCAGTGCCGATTACTTCAGCCTCAAAGCTCCGGTCATCGTTCAGGCGCACGGTCACGCTTGTGGCATTGTCAACAACATGGTGGTTGGTGATGATGTACCCGGCCTCATCCAGCACAAATCCCGATCCCAAACCCTGTGCTGGACCGCGTTGTGGTGCCTGGAAGCCTTCGGGCCCACCGAAGCGCTTAAAAAATTCACCAAACGGATGGGAATCGAGGTCAAAGTCTTGGCCGGATGCAGGGCTAGTGGTCGGATCCTGCTCGGCGATGATGGTCACGACCGAAGGGGATACGGTTTCGACCAGATCAGCCAGCGCTTCATCCGCCAGCGCGGGCAGGGCAGTGGATGCAAGCAACGCGGCGCTCAGTGCGCTTGCGCCGATCCAGCCGGATTTCTGCGGCAAAAGAAGCGAGGATTTACGGATGCTCATTTAGGTCTCCTGTTTGTTTCACGCGATTGCAACCGCGCGTTAAAGCCGGAGATATGCCGATAATCTGGGTGTTACCTGATGGTTTCGTTAAGAAAACTTAATTTTGCCACAAAGGAGCAGTTGAGTGCAGATCATCGTCGCCTGAGGATTCGTCGAGTCCTTAACGGCCGCGTCGAAGAATCAGTGGATTGTTGCCATAATCGGCGTCAAACAATCAAATTTATTGCATTGCCTTTCTTTTGAGGACAATGCGCACCACCCAAAATCTGAAAATTAGGTGATCTTCCTTGGGTTGAGCGTGGAACTCTCTGGTGCAGAAATTCATGTACTAACCGGCTATTTTTATTGCCTTTGGGTCAATTATGCGTGCTCATAATTGGTGTTTCGTTGCAAGGGTCTCAACTCGGATACAACTTATAGTAATGTTGACAAAAGCGGGATGTTGCTCAAAAGCCAGAAGAGCAGTCCTGAACTGGTTCGTTTTGCCCAATTTTATATTGTTTTGAGAGATCAGATCGGGGTAAATAAAGTTACCCAAGTGAGGGGGAGCCGAAAGCACTAGGGGGTGCCGACGGTGTTCTCAATGTCAGGTAGTGTATGTTGCATGTTAACGAGGGGGTCTTGTTTAGGTTTCGCAGCATAGTCGACCAGCCCGTTTGGCGTTAGGTCGCGCATTTGAGATTGAAGAAAGTGGTAGTCCTTTATTGGGTGCGCGGCCCGGTTGGCAACAACCGGGTCGCAGCTATTCGGGGGGCAGGGTATTGCCGTCCCGACCTTCCCGCCAGTTCGCCCAGTCTTCCGGTGTATCCAGGTCATACAGCGCGTTTCGACCGGGAAGGGGCACCAAGCACAGGCGCGCACCGTTCGAACGTATGACGGATTGCGCACCCGTATCTCCGGTCAGTTTCGATAAGGTGGCAAAAAGGCTTTGGTCGAACAGAACAGGATGACCGGGTTTGCCGCTTTGGGTAGCACCTCGCCAGATCAGATGGTCTGGGTTCCGCTCACGAGCGCGCAGCACCGCCTTCAGATCGTCTGGCGTCAGGTCCGGTAGGTCTGCGAGCATAATCATGGCCGCAGGCGCATCGAGGCTGACAAGGGCCAAAGCGCCCCGTAGGCTGGCATTCATACCTTCGGCTGCATCAGGGATTGGTGCGATCTGCACATTAAGCCCTGACAATGCCTCGTATCGTGGATGAGGCCGTGGCGGTAGCGCGACCATGACCGGTCCAGAAGCCATCGCGGTTGAAGCCGAGCGTCGTAACAGGGGAATACCGTCAATCTCTTGCATCAACTTGTCGGCGCCGCGCATACGGCTTGATTGCCCGGCGGCCAGCAGCAGGATTGGTATCTGTATCATGTGGACAACATGCCGCCCCAGTGGCGGCAAGTCATCCCCTCATGCGCGCGCCATCCGCATCAAACAGCGGGGTCGAGATCACACGGGCCTTGCGCAGATCCCCCAGGATTTCGATTTCAACGACCAGACCGTCCTGCGCACGGTCAGTTGGCAGGAACCCCAGGGCGATGGATTTTTGCGCGTGGTGGGAATAGCCGCCCGAGGTGCAGAACCCCACAACAGCGCCCTCCAGCCAAATTGGCTCATAGGCGTTGACGTCCGCATCTGCCGCATCGACTTCGAAGGCCACAAGTTTGCGTGCAGCACCCGCTGCGCGGTCCGCTTCTGCAGCAGCGCGACCTATGAAATCGGCGTTCTTCGAAAATGAGATAAAGCGATCCAACCCGGTCTCAGCCGCAGTATAATCAGGCGAGAACTCCCGCATCCACGAGCCAAAGAACTTATCCAGCCTCAGGGACATCATAGCGCGCATGCCAAAGGGCGTTATGCCAAACGGCTGCCCAGCCTGCCACAAGGTCCACCACAGCTGCCTTTGGGCCATCGGATCGCAATAGATCTCATAGCCCAGATCGCCCGTATAGCTGACCCGTTGTACGATGCAGTCCGTCATGCCGATTGTCATCTGGCGCACATCCATGAATCTGAGGTTCGAAGTATCCTCACGTGTGCAGGCCGACAAGACCTGCGCGGCCTTCGGGCCCGCGATCTGGAAGCCGTTGAGTTGATCGCTGATGTTGTCGATGGAAACTCCATCGATTGCATTTTGCTGGAACCAGCGCATGTGAAAGGCCTGACCGCCGTAAGAGGCTGTCAAGCGGAACTCGGTCTCATTCAGACAAGACACAGTGAAATCCCCGATCAGCTTGCCCTTGTGCGACAACATCGGTGTGAGCGACAGGCGCCCCGGCTGCGGAATCCGCCCGGCCATGATCCGGTCCAGCCAATCCCGCGCCTTTGACCCCGCGATCCGGTACTTGCCGAAATTATGCACCTCATTGATGCCAACACCGTTGCGGACGGCGCGGACCTCGCGGCCCGTCGCCTCGAATGCATCCGAGCGGCGGAAAGAGGGGGTCTCAAAGCCCGGCTCATCGCCTTGCGCGAAATAGTTCGGAACCTCCAGCCCATATTGCTGACCCCAAACCGCGCCCAGTTCGCTGAAGATGTCATACATCGGCGTGGTGCGGTTGGGGCGTGCTGCGGGCAGTTCCTCGTTCGGGTAGGCGACGCTGAACCGTTTCTGATAGTTCTCAATGACCTTCGGGCGGGTATAGCCGGGGCTGATCCAGTTGCCGAACCGGGCGACATCCATGGCGAAGACATCGCGTTCCGGCTCACCCTCGATCATCCACTGCGCCAGCGTCAGGCCAACGCCGCCACCCTGGCTGAACCCGGCCATGACACCGCAAGCGGACCAATAATTACGCATCCCCGGCACCGGCCCGACCAGAGGGTTGCCATCGGGGGCAAAGGTGAACGGTCCATGGATCACCGATTTCACCCCGGCCTCGGCCAGAACCGGGAAACGGTTATAGGCGAACTCGATACTGTCGGTGATCTTGTCATAGTCATCCGGCAGCAGTTCATGCCCGAACTCCCATGGTGTTCCGTCCACCGCCCAAGGCTTGCAGGGTTGTTCGTAGAACCCGATGCACAGACCACGCCCTTCCTGCCGCAGATAGCTCTCTCCAGCAGGGTCCATGACGTGCGGATGCTCTCCGCTTGCGTCGATGATCGCCTCGATCTGGGGGATCGAGTCGGTGACCAGATATTGATGCTCCATCGGGTGCAGCGGGAAATAGACACCCGCCATCGCGCCGACCTCGCGCGCCCAGAGGCCGCCTGCGTTGACAATATGTTCGGCGTGGATCGTGCCCTTGTCGGTGACTACATCCCAGGTGCCATCCGCACGCTGGTTGGTTTCACGCACCATGCAATGGGTCTCGATCGTTGCGCCGCCCATTCGGGCCGCCTTGGCATAGGCATGAGTGGTGCCCGATGGGTCCAAGTGCCCGTCCAGCGGATCATAAAGCGCGCCGATGATGCCGTCGGTATTGGTAATGGGCGCGATTTTCTTGATCTCATCCGGGCCGACGATTTCGGTTTCCAGCCCCATGAAGCGGTGCTTGGCCCGTTCGGCCAGCAGCATGTCGAACCGATCCTGATTGTCAGCCAGCGTCACCCCGCCCACATGGTGAAGCCCGCATGACATGCCGGTGATCTCTTCCAGCTCTTTATACAGGCGGATCGTATAGCCCTGAAGCGCCGCCATATTGGTATCGCCGTTCAGCGTGTGAAACCCGCCCGCCGCATGCCATGTTGAACCGCTTGTCAGCTCGGACCGTTCCAGCAGCATCACGTCTGCCCACCCCAGTTTGGTCAGGTGATACAACACCGAACAGCCAACAACGCCACCGCCGATCACGGCCACACGGGTCTGAAGTTTCATGACTACCTCCGTCAGAATTGCGCTCAGTCTGATCGGAGGGTGGTGTTCTGCATGTGAAAATACGACAAAGTTTGTCGGTTAGAGCGCATCAGTTTTCACCGATGCGCTCTGATTGGCCCATGTTACAGCGTGGGAATAGGTCTGATCTTCAGCTCTGTGATCCGATTGCCCTCGCGCGACGTCACCTCGAACCGGAAACCGTGGAACGAGAAGACCTGACCCACAACGGGGATCATCTGAGCCTCATGGATCACCAGCCCGGCCAGGGTGTTGGCCTCTTCGTCGGGCAGGGACCAATCCAGCGCGCGGTTCGCGTCGCGGATCGTCATCGCCCCTTCGACAAGGTATTGCCCATCCTCGGATCGGGTCACTGGCACATCTTCTTCGATATCGAATTCGTCTGCGATCTCGCCCACGATTTCTTCGAGGATGTCTTCGAGGGTGATCAACCCTCTCAGTGATCCGTATTCATCCACCACAAGCGCGAAGTGGCTGTGCATCCGCAGAAACTCACGCATCTGGTCATCTAAAGTGGTGGTTTCCGGAACGAAATACGGGTCATTTGCGACCTTGGCGATATCAAAGGATTTCAACCGATCCGCATCACCATCGGTGCCGCCAACCTGCGCATACATGGCGCGGAACAGGTCTTTGGCATGGACGACGCCAACGATGTTTTCAGGTTCGTCGCGAAAGACGGGCAGGCGGGTATGCTGGCTTTCCAGACATTGCTTTAGAATGGCCTCGGGCGCGTCATCTGCATCGATCATTTCGATGTTCGAGCGATGAAGCATGATTTCTTCCACCACCCGGTCGCCCAGGTCGAGCGCCCCAAGAATCCGGTCGCGGTCTTCTTTCTCGACCACACCTTCGGAATGACCCAGCTGCAGGGCACCAGCGATCTCTTCCCTTACAGCAAGGATATTGCTGTCGGGGTCAATCCGCACGCCAAACAGGCGTAGAACCCCACGCACTAACAGGCGTACAGCTGCCACGATGGGCGAGAAGACGGTGACAACGACGCCAATGATCGGCGCAACCGCCGAGGCCGCTTTTTCCGAATTGGTGATCGCGTAGGTCTTGGGCAGAACCTCAGCAAAGATCAGAACCAGCAGGGTCATGACCAGCGTCGCCAGCGCCACGCCGCTTTCGCCGAACAGTCGCGTGAACAAGGCCGTGGCCAGCGAGGCCGCCAGAATATTCACCAGGTTGTTGCCCAGCAGAACCGATCCAATCAGACGTTCATTATCTTCAGTGATTTCCAGCGCTTTTTTCGCCCCGCGAGAGCCTTTATCGGCCTGTGCGCGCAGCTTTCCGCGGGATGAGGCCGTGAGTGCGGTTTCCGAGCCGGAAAAGAAGCCTGATAGGAAAAGCAAAAGCAAGATGGCGCCTGTTGTAAACCAGAATGCGCCGTCGATCAGAGAGGATGTGGGTTCCATCGGTCCTTGGTTGTTCGTGTATCTGCACCCGTTATGGGGATGCTGCCCCTATGGATCAAGGGGTTAGCCCTGATCTTTGGGGTCTTTGGCCAGCGGGTGATGCTCTAACACCAGTTCGGCCAGTCTTTCGTCCTGAACATGGGTGTAAATCTCGGTCGTAGCGACATCGGCATGGCCCAGCAAGGTCTGGATCGAGCGCAGATCAGCCCCATTGGCCAAAAGATGCGTCGCAAACGCATGGCGCAACGTGTGCGGCGTGACCTTTGCAGGGGAAACACCGCCAGCAACCGCCAGGTCCTTGAGCAGAAGAAAGAAGCGGTGCCGTGTCAGGTGCCCCGATTTCCCGCGCGAGGGGAACAGGAACCGTGATTTCTGCCCGCCTTTCTCAAGTGCTCTCTCTTCGGCCTCATCGCGCTGCACCAGCCAATCGGCCAGCGCGTCGCGGGCGGGTGGGGACAACGGAACCATGCGCTCTTTGCCGCCTTTGCCCAGAACCAACAGCATGCGTGGGTCGCCGCGCGCCGAGGAGACTGGCAGCGAAACCAGTTCGGTCACGCGCATGCCGGTGGCGTATAGCAACTCCATCAGGCAGGTGTTCCGGATCCGGTCTGATGCGCTGCGCCCGGTCGTACGTGCGGCCTCAAGCAGGCGATCCACTTCAGCGACTTCGAGCGTTTTTGGTAGCCTCTTGGACCGGCCGGGGCCTTTGATCTGAATTGCGGGGTTGGCGTCTCTCCATCCTTCTTCAAAGGCAAACCGAAAGAGCTGTTTGATCGCTGACAGACGGCGTGCGCGGGTGGATTTCGATAAGCCTTGGGCGTCGCAATCGATTAGATAGGCTTCGATCTGGTCGCGGTCTGCGTCACCTAGCGCAATCTTCCGATACTCCAGCCATGCGGCAAAATCCTTCAGGTCGCGCCCATAGGCCAGCAGCGTGTTGGTCGCTGCCCCAAGCTCGGCCGCTTGCGCCTGTAGAAAGGTAGAAATCCACAATTCATGAGAGGCTGGCGCGCTCATCACGGTCACCGTTGCAGGATCAGAAGTGTCAGGGCAGCACGTCTTGCTGTGTCCTCCAGGCCCACACGCCGAAAGGCAGCGATGGCGGCAGACAGGTCCACAAGGTTCCCGCGCGCGCCATGTGCGAACATCTGCATAGCTTCCAGCAGCGCTTCACCCAATTGGCCTTGGTCCAGCAAAGCGTCAATATCAGGCGGCACCGGAGCGGCCCATTGAAACCCCTGCGATACCGCATCCGCCAGGGGTGACGGAGAGATCGCGCGCCCCGGATCGCCTTGTGCAAGGGCGGTCAGGAACTGCGTCTCGGTCGATGTGTCCGGCGGGGACATGGCGGCCTGTTCGTAGAGCTCAGACAGCATCAGAACGCGCCACCGCAGCGCGTCAGTTGCGAGCACGGGCAGGGTCACGCGCGCCAACTGATCGGCGAACAGCTCGGCAAACGGAACCTCCAGCCCGACGCTACGCATCTGATCCCAGACGTGAGGCAGTGTCTTGCCGATAGCCTCGGCATTGCCGGTTTTCAACGCGCTTTCGAAACGCTGGATCGCTGCAACCCGGTCCCAGACGGCGCCCGAGGCAGCCGGGTCACGCTCAGTATAAAGCCCAAGCAACTGGTTGGGGGTCAGCGCGCCGATCCGGGTCAGGCGCTCGGCAGCTTCGATCTGAGCTTTCCAGCCAGCCACATCGCGCAGGTCCGCATTGGCAAAGGCGCGCGGCAACGGCGCCGAGGGCAACCGCTCCCCGATCGCTTCGAACAGGCGAAAGGTTAGGGGGTTCGGGTCGTCCGGTTGGGGAAGATAAGCCGCGTCTTCATAGAGTTCGGGGCTGAGAAACCGGTCCAATAGGTCTAGCTCTTCCGGCGGCAGCAGACTCAGCGCATGTGCGGCCTCAAGCGTCAGAGCCGCTGACGCCCAATCCCCCCGGCGGGCCTTGCAGAAGATCTGCGCCGCATAGTCAGAGGACAGATGCGGCTGCGCGATCAGAGCGGTACAACTGCGATCCTCATCCCCGGTCAACAGCGTGGCATCGAACCAGCGCTGAAATCGCGCCATCGTGTCAGTAGGGCCGGCCAGTTGAACAAGCGACTGCGCGGGATCGGCGGCGCCAAGCTGTATCAAACGATCCAGCCGGGCCAGCAAAAGGGCTTCCTCAGCACCTGGCCCAGCAGGCGCACGGGATTCCGACAGCAGAAGCGTAAACAGCAGGCGCTGCATGGCCGGGTTGGTCTTGACCGGAACGCGCGCGATCAGTTCAGCCAGACGCGCGGGATCGCTGCCCTGCCATAGGTCGACCGGCAGGCCGGTGACCGAGGATGACACAAGACCCAGCGGCTGAGACAGTGCCTCAAGCGGCGTCACTTCGACCTCGGGTTGAATGCCGTTTTTGGTTACGGGCGGTTCCAGCAGGACCGTGCCGGGTAAGTTTTCTGGCGGTTCGGTCAGCCATTCGATGGCCGACAGGGGCTCCTGCGCGTGCACCGCCCCGGCCAACAGCACTGCCACCGCAATGTGCTTAGTCGACATCCAGAGTAACCGGCTCACGGATTTCGCTTTGAGGGGCCGAGAAATCGGCCCCAAAGAACGGGCCGATATAGGCATAGCCCACGAGCCCGATGAAGCACAGGCAAATTATATATATCAGGAACTTGATCAGACGACCCATGGCGTCACGCTGCCTCAATTTTTGATTTTGGCCAAGTTATAACTGGCATTTTTTCTAAGATCACGTCATTCACGATGAAATGAGCGAAATTAAGCATAACACGCGACTTGCGGATGACGGATCATCATATGATCTGCACAAAACGGTTGTGCTTGTAGGGATGATGGGGGCCGGAAAGACAGCTGTGGGCCGGGCGTTGGCCGCACGGCTGGGCGTTCCGTTCCTCGATAGCGATGCCGAAATCGAATCGGCGGCCAACATGACAATCCCCGAAATATTCGAACGCGATGGAGAGCCGTTTTTTCGTCAGAAGGAAACTCAGGTCATTGGTCGTTTGCTGGATGAGAAGCGGGGGATACTCTCCACCGGTGGTGGCGCGTTTATGTCTGCCGAAAATCGCAGGATGATCAGTGAACGCGGCGCAGCGGTTTGGCTGCGCGCGGATTTGACTGTGCTTTGGAATCGGGTGCGTCACAAGGATACGCGCCCCTTGTTGCACACCGCCGATCCATACACCACGCTCAAGGCCCTGTACGAGGATCGCGTTCCGATTTATGCCAAGGCCGATCTGATCGCGGACTCGGATGGCGAAACTTCGATCGACAATATGGTGGACCGCGTGGTCGAGGCCTTGTTGGCCCGCCCGGATGTTTTGGAACGAAAATAAATGCATCAAACCGTACATGTAGAGCTGGGCGAACGCGCATATGATATCGAGATTGGCCCCGATCTGCTGGCGCAATCGGGCGCACGGATCGTGCCTTTGCTGCATCGCCCGAAGGTTGCGGTTCTGACCGATGAAAACGTGGCAGCGCTGCATCTGGATGCGCTGCGTGACGGATTGGCTGCTGCCGGGGTTCAGATGTCTGCGCTTGCACTACCCGCAGGTGAGGCGACCAAAAGCTGGCCGCATTTCGAACGAGCAATCGAATGGCTGCTGGCCGAAAAAGTCGAACGCCGCGATGTTGTTGTCGCCTTAGGCGGCGGCGTAATCGGAGACCTTGCGGGCTTTGCCGCCGCCGTGTTGCGCCGTGGCGTACGGTTTGTTCAAATCCCAACCTCTCTGTTGGCGCAGGTCGACAGTTCGGTGGGCGGAAAAACCGGGATCAATGCGCCGCAGGGCAAAAACCTGATCGGCGCGTTTCATCAGCCTTCGCTTGTGCTGGCCGACACCTCGGTTCTATGCACAATGACCCAGAGGGATTTCCTGTCTGGATATGGTGAGGTCGTCAAATACGGCCTGCTGGGCGATGCGGCGTTTTTTGACTGGCTTGAGGCCAACGGCCCAGATGTTTCGATCGGTGACATGGCCGCGCGGGTTAAGGCGGTCACACGCTCGGTACAGATGAAGGCTGACATCGTTGCGCGGGATGAGACCGAGCAGGGTGACCGAGCGTTGCTGAATCTCGGCCATACATTCTGCCATGCGCTAGAGGCCGCGACCGGCTATTCCGACCGTCTGCTGCATGGCGAAGGCGTTGCCATCGGCTGCGCGCTGGCGTTTGAGCTGTCATCCCGTCTTGGCCTGTGTTCGCAGGAAGACCCAAGCCGTGTTCGGGCACATCTAAAGGCCATGGGCATGAAAACCGACCTGTCCGATATCCCCGGAGAGCTTCCGGATGCCGAAGCGCTGGTCGACCTGATGGCACAGGACAAAAAAGTGATCGACGGTCAGCTGCGCTTTATCTTGGCGCATGGGATCGGTCAGGCTTTTGTCACCTCGGACGTACCACGCGATGCGGTGATGTCGGTGTTGCAGGATGCGTTGGCAGCGCGCTGAAACGCTACTCAACGTCCACCTATGATCATCAACTCGGCAATGTTCTCGCGCGTAATATAGCCGATCATATTCCCTGTTTGGCTCATCACCGCGACCGCAGGCGCGCCTTTGTGCAACTCGCCCAACACCGTTTCCAGCCCTGTGGTCAGCGCGACTTGGGGGATATCGGCCTCCATGATCGATGTTGCCGGGTCCGATCGCGGATGATCCCCGGCCAGCGCTGCAAACAGCCGATCGCGCGTGACAAAGCCCAGCAGCGCCCCGTCAGATTCCAGCACCGGAAACTCATGCTGAGTTGTGTGGATCACGGCTTCAGCAGTTGTGTTTAGAGTATCCTGAGGCGACAGAGAGCGAAACGCGGTGATCATGGCGTCGCGTGCCAGAACGCGCCGTGCCACTGACCTAAGCGCGACGTCTTGATTTTCGGAATTGGCCGCGATGAACACAAAAACTGCGATCAGAACCAGAACCGGATTGCCTGAACTCAACCCCCAGAACCCGAAGCCAACAGCGACGATCTGACCGCTGACTGCGGCGATACGGGTGGCGGTGCTGCGATCCATACGCAGACACAGAAGGGCGCGAAAGACACGCCCCCCGTCCATGGGAAAGGCCGGGATCATGTTGAATGCCGCCAACAGCAGATTGATGTAAGCCAGCCGCTGCAAAAGCCCAAAACTGGCCGTATCCAGATCGGCGAAGGACCCAAGCGACATCCCTGCGCCAAGCAGAACCAGCACCAGCCAGATGACGATATTCACCGCTGGGCCTGCAAGGGCCACGAGGACTTCTTGCATCGGTTTTTCTGGCATCCGCTCCAGCCGCGCCAGACCGCCGATGGGCAACAGGGTGATGTCAGGGGTTTTGATGCCAAAGCGCCGGGCCATCAGGGCGTGACCGAACTCATGCGCCACGACGCAGGCAAACAGGGCTAGCACAAAGAGCAGATTGTCGACGGCCGCTGGCCAGCCGCCGCTGGAATAGGCCGCAAAACCGACCCAGGCGAGCAGAAGGAAGAAGGTGACATGGACCCTCAGTTCGGAACCGAGTAGTCGGCCGAGCGAAAAGGACCATGTCATGTGTTGTCTCCGTCTTGCTTAGAACGGAATCTCGTCGTCGTCGATTCCGCCGGATGCCGGGGCGGGGGCGTTGGCTTGGCCGCCATATGGATCGCCATAGCCGCCACCGGTCTGACCGCCGCCATAACCGCCCGACTGGCCACCACCGCCACCTTCGCCACGGCTGTCCAGCAGGGTCAGTTCACCACGATAGGGCCGCAGAACAACTTCGGTCGAGTAACGATCCTGCCCGGACTGATCCTGCCATTTGCGGGTTTCCAACTGACCTTCGATATAGACCTTGCTGCCCTTGCGCAGATACTGCTCGGCAATACGAGCCAGCGGTTCCGAGAAGATGGCCACAGAATGCCATTCCGTCCGTTCCCGACGCTCGCCAGTATTACGGTCTTTCCAGTTCTCGGATGTGGCGATGCGCAGGTTGCACACTTTGCCACCGTTCTGAAACGACCGCACCTCGGGATCGCGGCCAAGATTTCCGACCAGAATGACCTTGTTGACTGAACCCGCCATGTATTTCCCCGTTCTGTATGACTTTGAATGCGCCGAATCTGACGCCGGATATCTTTGCGACCCTATATCGCCTGCGTCATGGTTAAAACATGATTGATCACACTATCGTTCGGCAAGAAATCCCGCCCCGGCCTTAACCAAGCTTTCATTTTTGACTGGAATACCTATACTCCGACTGATTTTTGAGTGAGCGGGATAAGCTTTGATGCGTTCTGTGTGTGTTGGTTTAACGGTTCTGGGCATTGTGCTGCTGTCGGGGGCTGCGCAGGCGGATACCTTGTCGACCAAAAGTCGAATGGATATTTTCCTGAAACAATCCAAAGTATTGGATGGCCGCGCTGCCACGCAGTATCGCGGGTCCGAGCGTTTGAAGCCCAAAACGTCGGAGGGCAGTTTCGCCAAACGCTATACCGGCAGCTATCGCGGCCAATATCTGTCCATGGCGCGGCAAGCCGCCCGTCTTCACAGCATCCCTGAGGAGCTGTTCTTGCGTCTCGTGCAACAGGAAAGCGGCTGGAATCCGCATGCAAAGTCGCACAAAGGGGCGCTGGGTCTGGCGCAGCTGATGCCACAAACGGCTGAACTGCTGGGCGTGAATCCGCATGACCCCAAACAGAACCTGGAAGGCGGCGCGCGGTATTTGTCCTGGCAATATCGCAAATTCAAATCCTGGCCCTTGGCTCTGGCCGCCTACAACGCTGGCCCCAAAGCGGTTGAAAAGCACGGCGGTATCCCGCCGTACAAGGAAACCCAGAACTATGTGAAAGTAATCTGGGGCGGTTAGTCTGACCACACGGATGTTATGGTATATGCGGGCTCGCTCAGAAGATCGCGTATTCAGCAGCAAAGAAAAAGGCAACGGTTAGAAACAAAGCCACTCGCTAAGAATATCGCCGATCATGCGTCAGGCGTTCCCTTATCAGAGGCACCTTGATGTCGGGTCTGAGCCCTCATCTACCAAGCTGTCGCAGGGTGGCGAAAGTCGGCATTCAAAGTTCGGGCATTTGCAGTGAGCGTTTCCAATATGACCAGTAGCTCGAGCATCAAGTCTTCGGATAACGTTCCATTGGGCGTTGCAACAATAGTTGGTACGGTTTTGGCCCTTTCCTTGGGCGACGCATTAATCAAATCCCTCGGTGGAAATGATGGTATGGGTATCTGGCAGCTTTTTGCGGTTCGCTCATTACTTGCTTTCCCGGTTCTGCTTTTGCCGCCATTGTCTTTTTTGGGGCGCGACGTCTCGTACCTCAATCTGTCACTTGGATCGCCGTCCGATCTGCATTGCTGGTGATGATGTGGGTCGCCTACTATCTCTCGCTTCCACTGCTGCCTTTGGCAGTAGCCGCAGCCGCCTATTACACGTTACCTTTGTTCATCGTCGCTTTTGCAGCGATGTTTGGAGGTGAAACGGTCGGCAAGATGCAGTGGGCAGGTGTTGTGCTGGGTTTTTTCGGCATCATTCTAGTATTGCGGCCTGGAGGAGAGGCATTCCAGTGGGCGTCTATCCTACCGATCTTTTCCGCAGTGCTCTATGCGGTGGCCATGATCTTGACGCGCACCAAATGCCTGCAGGAACACCCCGCGACATTGGCTTTGGGTCTCAACGCGATGTTTGTAGTGATAGGTGGCTTCGGGTTGCTAATGGGGTGGGTGCTGAAAGCGGAGGTTTCGGGTTTTCTCACAGCGACTTGGGTCGCGATGTCTTTTGAAGAGTGGCGGAATATTGGGATACTCGCCACTCTGATTCTAGTCGCTTCTGTTGGTACTGCGGTTGCTTATCAGGCTGCGCCTGCCTCGACCGTAGGAACGTTCGACTTTGCTTATGTAGGGTTTGCTTTGATTTGGGGAGGGCTGTTTTTCGACGAGCGGCCGGACAACATCGCGCTCTTTGGCATTGCACTTATCGTTGTGGCTGGAGTGTTAGCTGTCCGGAGGCCGAAAGCCCATTAGTGGTTAACCCAATGAAATAGGTAAATGGCAGCTTTGTCTCGCGGACCAGACATTCCGAGCAGATGCGCCCTCGCAGTTCTTTACGAGGACGCCTTCGTTACCAGTGAACTTACCGCTTCAAGTTGGAGTTGGTCTTGCAAAACGTCTGATAAGGGAAATCTATCCAAAACAGCGCCATTTTTTACCTATTCTGCCGCGATTTTGATCACAGGTTCCATGCGCGCCAGAATATCCTCGGCCAGGTGGCATTTCACCTGATGGCCTTCGGCCAGCGTTCTGACCGGTGGAACATCCGATTCACAACGCCCGTCTGGGACTTCGGCTTTCCAACGGCAGCGCGTCTGGAACGGGCAGCCGGGGGGAGGATTCATCGCAGACGGGATATCCCCCTCAAGAACGATATGCGTTTTCTCGATGGATGTATCCGCAATCGGAACCGCGCTCAGCAAGGCTTCGGTATAGGGATGATACGGGGGCGAGAAGACCTGATCGGTCGTCCCCAACTCAACCACGTGACCCAGATACATCACCATCACGCGGTCGCTGAGATAGCGCACAATTGACAGGTCATGGCTGATGAACAGCAGCGTGGTTTTGTGCTCGCGCTGAATTTCCATCAGCAGGTCCGTCACCGCGGCCTGAACAGATACATCCAGCGCCGAAACCGGCTCATCCGCTACCACAATCCGTGCATCGCCCGCAAAGGCACGGGCGATGCCGACGCGCTGTTTTTGACCGCCCGAGAGCTGCCGCGGCATTCGATCCGCAAAGGCGCGGGGCAGTTTCACCAGATCCAGCAGTTCCAGCATGCGCTTCTTGCGTTCAGCCTCGGAATTGCCGACGCCGAAAATCTCTAACGCGCGGATGATCTGGCGCCCGACGGTCATCGAGGGGTTCAGCGTGTCAAATGGGTTCTGGAACACCATCTGCACTTCACCCACGGTTTTCGCGTCGCGTTCTTCGATGGGCACGTCTTCGATATTTCGATTGTCCAGCAGTATTTGACCGTCTGTCGCGGTCTCAAGCCCCATCAGAACCTTGGCGAAGGTCGACTTACCACAGCCGGATTCACCGACGATGGCCAGCGTCTCGGATTCATGTGCCTCGAAACTCAGCGTCTCGTTGGCTTTCACAACCTTTGTTTCACCGCCTCCGAACAGGGCGTTGGCTGCCACCTCGTAGTATTTCTTGAGGTTGTCCATCTTGAGAACGGTTCGGCCAATCTCGGCCTTTTCCTTCTGCTCGCCCACTGTGATCGGCGCGTTCCAGTCGATCTCTTTGAACTTCAGGCAGCGCGTGTGGTGTCGATCATTGCCGGGCACCGCCTCCATCAGGATATTCTGCGCGTCACAGCGGCCTTCTTCGAAATAGTCACAGCGCGGGCCAAAGTTGCAGCCTGGCGGGCGTTCATGCGGCAGTGGGAAGTTCCCCGGAATGGCGACCAGCGGGCGCGCGTTCTTGTCCGCACCGGGCAGGGGGATCGATCGGAACAACGCCTGAGTGTAAGGGTGCTGCATTTCGTCGAACACATCTTTGATCGAGCCACGCTCGACCGCTTCACCGGAATACATCACGCACAGCCGATCGCAGGTCTCAAGCACCAGACCAAGGTTGTGCGAAATAAACAGCATCGAAGTGCCGTATTTCTTACCCAGATCTTTGACCAGTTCGACCACGGCAGCCTCAACCGTCACGTCCAAAGCGGTGGTTGGCTCATCCAGGATCAAAAGCGCCGGTTTTGACATCAGCGCCATGGCAATCACGATCCGCTGCTGCTGGCCACCGGACAGCTGATGCGGGAAGGAATTCAGCATCCGCTCGGGATCGGGCAGGCGCACATCCGTCACAACTTCCAGCGCACGGGAATAAGCCTCTTCCTGGCTTACCCCTTCATGGATCATCGGCACTTCCATCAGCTGTTTGCCGATCTTCATGGCCGGGTTCAGGCTGGCCATCGGCTCCTGATAGATCATCGCGATCTCGTTGCCGCGAATGTCACGCAGTTCTTCGGTGGTCATCTCAGACAGATCACGCCCCTTGAACTTGATCGAACCGCCAACAATGCGCCCGTTCTTGCCCAGATCCTGCATGACACCCAGCGCCACCGTAGACTTACCACAGCCGGATTCACCCACCAGCCCGACAGCCTCACCAGGCTGCACAGAGACCGAGAAATCCATAACGGCAGGTATTTCGCGCAGACGGGTGAAGAACGAAATCGAAAGCTTGTCGATTTCTAGGATAGGCCCATCATAATCCGCCAATTTATTCATCTGTGTTTCTCCTCGCGAGAGTCCGGGGGATCCCCTTCATCTGGCTATAAATATCCCGGGGGGTCCGGGGGGCTGGCCCCCCGGCCACAGTCACATCAGTCCTTCAGACTTTCTTCGCGCAAACCGTCTGCCAGAAGGTTCAAACCCAGAACCAGTGACAACAGCGCCAACGCAGGCGGAAGGGCAGGGTGCAGATAGATCGACAAGAGCTTGCGCCCCTCATTGATCGTCGAGCCCCAATCCGGGCTTTCCGGTGGCAGACCCAGCCCGAAGAAACCCAAGGTTCCCAGAAGGATGGTGGTGTACCCGATCCGCAGACAGAAATCGACGATCAGCGGACCACGCGCGTTGGGCAGGATTTCCCACAGCATGATGTACCAAGGGCCTTCGCCACGGGTTTGCGCCGCCGCCACATAGTCGCGGGTCTTGATATCCAGCGCCAGGCCCCGAACGATCCGGAATACGGTCGGAGAGTTCACAAAGACCACCGAGACGAACACCACCAGAATGCCGCCCGGAATATCGAACAGGTCCAGATAGGTGGGCAGACCCCAGATGCGATAGCTATCCGTATTGATGATATGACCGCCGGTCGAAATCAGCGACAGATACAACCACAAGGCCACACCCAAAACACCGATCAGAAGAGGTGTGCGAAAATTTGGACGCGTGTAGTAGCGCGAATTCAACAGAACACCCAGGAAGATGATCGGGAAGATGAACAAGACGGCTGCCATATAGTTCGGAACACCTGTTGCCACGATCTCGGGCGTGACCAGCAGGTAGAACAGCAGGATCACCGGGAAGGCTAGGATCAAGTTCGCCAAGAACGACAGCAGAGTATCCAGCCGACCGCCGTAATACCCCGCAGGCAGGCCCAGGGTGATACCAACCATGAAGGCAAACATCGTTGCCAGCGGTGCGATCTGCACCACGATCCAAGCGCCTTTTACCATCCGGCTAAAGACGTCGCGCGCCAGATTGTCGCCGCCCAGCAGGTACCAGGCGTATTGGCCATCCTCGACGCTGGAGAGCGGAGTACCCGGCACCTTGTTCTTCATACCCGATAACTGTGCCAGCGGATCATGGGTGACGATCATGTCGACGGCCCCGAATATCCCGGTAAAGACCCAGAACATGACCAAGCCAAAGCCAATCATGCCAATGGGGCTGTCGAACAGCTTGCCATAAAGACCCAGCTTGCGTTTGAAGGCGATCGACATAGCGTAAAGCAGGATCAGCGAAAGCCAGACAGGTAGAAATTGCTGAGACATGGCGCCGATGATGCCTGCGCCCGTGCCCATCACAATGCCGAGCACGATATAGGCAACTGCGATCCCGACACTGGCGAGGAAGCTATAGCGCAAAGACGCGCCGATCAGGTTTCTCAAGCCCGAACTTGAGGTCAGCGTACCATCGGGGTTCACGGTCATCTGATCCTCTGGCAGCACGATGCTGGCCAGCATCCAGACCACGATTGACAAGATCATCAGCCCCAAAGCCAGGGCCAATAGCGGGTTTAGGAAGGCGATAGAGCCGGTCCAGGTTAGTGGTTCCATATCCTATCCCTCCTTATGAAATGCGGATGCGTGGGTTGAGGTAGACATAGCCGATATCCGAGATCAGCTGCGTTATCAGCACCACAAAGACCGACACGACCGAGATTGCCAGCAACAGCTGGATGTCATTGTTGCCTGCCGCTTGCACCAGCGCCCAGCCAAAGCCTTTATAGTTGAACAGGGTCTCGACGATCACGACACCATTCAGCAGCCATGGGAACTGCAGCATGATAACGGTGAAGGGTGCGATCAGCGCGTTGCGCAGCGCGTGTTTCATGACGATGTTCGGGAACGAAACACCCTTAAGGCGCGCGGTGCGGATGTATTGCGCCGTCATCACCTCGGTCATCGAAGCGCGGGTCATGCGGGCGATATATCCCATACCGTAAAGCGCAATGGTCAGCACGGGCAGGAAGAAGTTCTCAAAGGTCGGGTTTTCCATCGCTTGCGTGGCCGTGCCCTTGAACCATTTCAATCCAACAGCGGATGAGGTGAAGATGGCGATGAAGATCACGCCCGACACATATTCCGGTGTCGCTGTGGTGGTGATGGCAAAGGTCGAAAGTGTCCGGTCCGTGGCCGATCCTTCCTTCATCCCCGCCAGGATACCCAGGATCAGCGCGGACGGGACCATCAGCAGCATCACCCAGAACATCAACCGACCCGTCAAAGCCAGGCGGCTACCCACAACGGCTGAAACCTCATCTTTGAAGACCGTCGAATATCCCCAATATCCTTGCAGGATACCGCAGAAATTAGGCGACTCTTCGGCGGTTTTCCCGGGCAGAATGCATCGGCCCTGAACAGTGCCATCCTCATTCGTATGCCGGTACGAAGGCAAAACCCCCAACCATTCACCGTATTTGATCGGCGTGGATTGCAGATAACCGCCTTTTTCCAGAAAGCTCTCAACCTGCTCATCCGACATGCGGAAATTGCCCTGCGTTTTCGCGAGCTTTTCGAGATTTGGATAGAGGTTCGTCAGAAAGAAGACCAAGAACGTCAAGCACAATGCAGTCAAAAGCATGATGCCCACGCGTCTTAGGATAAATAGTCCCATGTTAGCCCCTGTTGGTAGGCTGGCGTGATTGCCGTTTGGCTTCACGCGTAGCTGTTTTTATGGTCGCCGCAGTTAGGACGAAAAGGCCGCGCCAATGTGGCGCGGCCTTGTGTTTAGTGTTGGCTCAGGACAAGAGGCCGAACTTGTAGATCTGAGGCAGGTCCGCGATGTGCTTTTCAACGCCCACCATATTGTCGCGGTGGTGGCGCATCGCCGTCCGCCAGTAAGGTTGAATGGTCACACCTTCGTCGATCATGATCGCCTGCAGTTTGGCCATCACCTCACGACGTCTGTCGACATCCGCGATCGAGTTTGCCTCGGCCAGCAGCGTATCGAACTCCTCATTCGCAAAGCCCGATTCATTCCAGGCAACACCTGATTTGTAGGCCAGCGCCAGAACCTGTGTACCCAACGGGCGGTGGTTCCAGTTGGTCGACGAGAACGCATATTTGGTCCAGTCGTTCCAGAAGGTCGATCCCGGCAGAACGGTGTGCTTGGCCTTGATGCCCGCATCGTTCAGCTGAGCGACAACAGCAGCGGTGGTGTTCCGGCGCCAGTCGTCGTCGATGGATTGAACCTCGTGTTCGAAATCACCCATGCCTGCTTCGTCCATCAGGGCCTTGGCACCTGCCGGATCATAAGGAATACGGGTCACGGCCGAGTCATACTCGGGGTGCATCGGGCCTACATGGCAGTTTTCGGCGGGGATACCGTATCCGGACATACCCAATTCCAGGCAAACCTCGTTGTCCACGGCCATCGCAAGGGCCTGACGGACCCGCTTGTCGCCATAGATCTTGTTGCCATTCCCATCTTCGGCCAACTGGTTGGGACGGATGACAATGGTAAAGCCCGACGGAATTTCCGAACGAACCAGGCCGATACCGTCGAAGATATCAACGAATTCCCCGACCGATTCCCAGTTCATGTCGATCTCTTCGGCCTCATACGCGGCCAGGAAGGCGGCCGGGTCGGTGCCGTAGTCGATGAACTCGATCCGATCGATATAGCCGCCCTTGCCGGCCTCGTAGCCCCACCACTCATGGCCTTCGTTGCGGACCAGAACGCCCTTTACGCCCACTTCGTGGCTTTCGGGCAGCATGAAGCCTGTTCCGACCGGGTTGCTCAGCATGTCATTGGCGTCAAAGCTGCTGTGCACAATGGCGGCTGGATAGTCGGCCATGCCCGGAATGATGGTGATGTCCGGGGCGTTACATTTCAGCTTAACCGTATGGCTGTCGACGACGGTGATCGCGCCATCGGCTGCTTTCTGTGTGTCCGCATTTGCCAGCGAAGCCATCCGTGCGGCCATCGAGTTGCCTTCGACCGTTGCATCACACCATGCGGTGATGTTGCGCGCCACGTCGTCGGCAGTGAAGTCGTCGCCATTGTTCCACTTCACACCCTTACGCACGTTCAGCGTATATTCGGTTGCGTCGTCATTGGCTTCCCAGCTTTCCAGAAGCATGGGTTTGAACGTACCGTCGTTGTTGTATTCGACCAGATACTCCAACCAACCTGCAGTGAACGTGGCGATCTGTGTCCAGTCATATGTGCGCGGATCCTTGAGCGCGCGCACTTCCATTTGATAGCGAATGGTGCCGCCGCGCGGAGGTTCCTGCGCAGCCGCAGGTGTTTGCAGGCCGATCATGCCATAGGCTGTAGGTACGGCAACACCCAGCGCGGTTGCCCGCGCCATGAACTCGCGGCGGCTGAGTTTACCGTCGCGGCATTCCTGAGCATGCATCTCGGCCGCCCAGTGAACATTTGCTCCGGTAGTTGATTGATTTGCCATTAACTCTTCTCCCTGAGTTACAGTTTTTTTGGATGTGATGATTCAGATTACGCGGCGCGTTTTGCACCGTCAGGTAATTCTATGGGTCTCGTTTTTTGGATTCTGTCTCTCCCCATGGGCGTATTCGGCACCAGAAAAATGGCAGCGTCAATGTTCGAATTCGTCATCCAAGGTATAAAAACGACATCCTTTGCCCTTCGGAACGGGCTGTTTCCGGTAACGGGCGGAGGTGATTGTTTTGTTAATAACCGGATTCAAGCGGGCTCTGGATGCCGCTTGTGTCGATTTAATATGACGTTTGACCTAAGGGGCCATCATGGAAGACGCTGATTCTATCTGCGAGAAGGCCCATGACAAACTCGCGTCATATCACTTTGAGATATATAGCCGATTCCAGTTTTTCATTCGGGCCTGGAACCAGGTGCGCTGTCGTTTTGCAAATTGTCGGGTTGAGATGGTGGCGCGCTCTCGGGCTTGGTCCAAGGTCATCTGATCCTCTAAAAACGACATCAACTCTGGTACGCCGATCGCCTTGAAGGCTGGCAACGCAGGATCGAAGCGCTCGCGCATGGCCGCCACTTCGTCCAAAGCGCCTTTTTCCAGCATTTGATCAAACCGGCGGACAATTCGATTCAGCAACCACGCTTTATCGACGTCAAAGACCAGGGTGGTACAGTCCTCGATCTGCAAGACCGGCGGCGGAGTATCCGCCTGCCAGGAGTTCAGGCTGCGCCCGGTGGCACGCTGAACCTCCCACGCGCGCTGGACGCGCGCGCGGTTGTTGGTGTCGAGCCTGGCGAGGGTAACCGTATCTACGCCATTGATCAGGTCTGACAGGGGCAGTTGATCCGCCTGTTGCCGAACCTCGGGCGGTGTGGCCGGGATTTCGGCCATGCCTTCGGTCAGGGCTGTGAAATAAAGCCCGGTGCCGCCAACAATGATCGGTCGTTCGTCGCCCGCCAGCAACGGAACAACTTCGCGCAGCCAATGACCAGTTGAATAGCTTTGATCATAAGCGATGTGACCATAAAGCCTATGAGGCGCGCGCGCCTCGTCCTGTGCCGAGGGTCTGGCCGAGATGACTTGCCAACAGTCATAGACCTGGCTGGCATCCGCATTGACGATGACCCCCCCAAAGGTTTCGGCAATCCGCAACGCAAGCTCGGATTTTCCCGATGCGGTTGGGCCTGCGATCAGAACGGGTTTGCCGTCTTCGATCGGGGGCAAATCGTTCCAAATCTGTGCTTGGGTGTGCTGGGCCATATCGGGTTGTCTTATTCCTGACCAACCGCATTGAACCTGCGGAGGTTTTGCTTCATTTTGCGCCGGAAAATAAACCCGTGCCAGCCCGGAGCGCAATATGAGCCTGACCTCATCCACCGACATCACGAAACCCAAGTATAACCGCGTTATGCTGAAGATCTCTGGCGAGGCGCTGATGGGGGATCAGGGATTCGGCCTGCACCCGCCAACCGTGCAGCGCATCGCGCAAGAAGTGAAGTCGGTCCATGATCTGGGCGTTGAGATTTGCATGGTGATCGGCGGGGGCAACATCTTCCGCGGCCTCAGCGGCTCGGCTCAAGGGATGGAGCGGACAACGGCAGACTATATGGGCATGCTGGCCACCGTGATGAACGCGCTGGGGATGCAATCGGCTTTGGAAGAGGTCGGGGTGTTCACCCGTGTGATCTCGGCCATTCGGATGGATGAGGTGTGCGAGCCCTATATCCGCCGTCGCGCCGTGCGACATCTTGAAAAGAAGCGGGTTTGCATATTTGCTGCCGGGACGGGCAACCCATATTTCACCACCGATACCGCCGCGACGCTGCGCGCAAATGAGATGGCCTGTCAGGCGATCTTTATGGGCAAGAACGGGGTCGACGGCGTTTATGACAAAGACCCCAAGGAGCATGCGGATGCCGTGCGCTATGACACGGTCAGCTATGACGATGTTCTGGCGAAACGCTTGCGGGTCATGGATGCCTCGGCGATTGCGTTAGCGCGAGACAATAATCTGCCGCTGATCGTGTTTGGACTGGATGAGCCCGGCGGGTTCCGGGGCATTCTGGCCGGTGAGGGGACCTATACCAAGGTTCAGGGCTGACGCTGCGCGATCAATCGAAAACTCATAGGGGAGGGACCGGTCATGGCACCGTTGGATATTGATTTCGTGCGGGCGCAGTTTCCGGCCTTTTCCGAACCCAGTTTGCAGGGGCAGGCTTTCTTTGAAAACGCGGGCGGGTCCTATACCTGTCAGCCCGTCATCGACCGGCTGACGCGGTTCTATACCCAGCGCAAAGTGCAGCCCTATGCGTCGTTTGAGGTCAGTCAACTCGCAGGCGCCGAGATGGACGAGGCGCGCGCCCGGCTTGCCGCCATTCTGGGGGTTGAGACAGATGAGCTGAGCTTTGGCCCGTCGACCACGCAAAACACCTATGTTCTGGCGCAGGCGTTCCGGCAGTGGTTGAAACCAGGCGAGGCGATTGTCGTCACCAACCAGGATCATGAGGCAAATTCCGGCCCCTGGCGGCGGCTTGCAGAGGCTGGCGTCGAAGTACGGGAATGGCAGATTGATCCTGACTCCGGCGCGCTGGATCCGCAGGACCTTGAAAACCTTCTTGATGAGAAGGTGCGCCTTGTCTGTTTTCCGCATTGTTCCAACGTGGTGGGTGAGATCAATCCGGTGACGGAAATCACCGCGATTGCTCATGCAGCCGGGGCATTTGTCTGCGTGGATGGCGTGTCTTATGCACCGCACGGGCTGCCGAATGTCGGCGAACTGGGGCCGGATATCTACCTGTTTTCCGCATATAAAACCTATGGCCCGCATCAGGGCTGTATGGTCATTCGGCGGGGGCTGGGCGAGCTGTTGCCCAATCAGGCACATTATTTCAACGGTGATGTCCTGTACAAACGGTTCACACCAGCTGGGCCAGACCACGCACAGATTGCAGCGAGTGCCGGGATGGCCGACTACATCGAACAAGTTTGTCTGCATCACGGTGGCCCAAAGCAAGGCGCGGCAGAGCAATGTGCCTTTGTACATGACCTGATGCGCGCCCATGAAGAAGCGTTGCTGCAACCGGTTTTGGATGCTTTGAAAACCCGTAACACCGTGCGTCTGATCGGCCCCTCGGATGCAACGCGCCGCGCACCGACGGTTGCACTTTCGTTAGGACGGCCAGCAGAGCCTGTTGCTGCGGAGCTGGCGAAATATGGTGTAATGGCTGGTGGAAGCGATTTCTACGCGGTGCGCCCGTTACAAGCGATGGGTGTCGATCCCGCCATGGGTGTCCTGAGGGTCAGCTTCACGCATTACACCTCGCAACAGGAAATTGATCAATTGCTGGAGGCGCTTGACCGCGTTTTGTGATCCACTTTCGGCCATGTTTCGTAGTGCGAAGAAAACAACAGGCCAGCTATGTCGTTACAGCATTCTCCGATCATCATCTGGTTTCGCAGGGACTTGCGCCTGTCCGATCATCCGGCGCTGTCCGCTGCTGCGCAAACAGGTCGCCCAGTGGTGCCGGTATACATCCTTGATCTTTTGGCCGAGGCGCTGGGGGCTGCCCCCAAATGGCGTTTGGGTCTGGGGCTGGATGCCTTTTCCCAAAGCTTAGAACAGATTGGCAGCCGTCTGATCCTTCGGCGCGGGGATGCTTTGGCGCAGTTGCGCGCGGTGATTGCCGAGACAGGGGCGTCCGAGATTTACTGGTCGCGCGCTTACGATCCGGATGCGATTGCCCGTGATACCAACATAAAGAGGAAGCTCACCGAGGATGGCGTATGCGCGAAGTCCTTCTTAGGTCATCTGTTGTTCGAACCCTGGTCCGTTGCCACCAAAACCGGGCAACCGTTTCGGGTGTTCACGCCGATGTGGCGCGCGGTGCAGGGGAGAGACCTGCCAGAGTCTGATGCGGCCGTCACGCGCCTGACCGCACCGTCGCACTGGCCTCAGAGCGACACCCTGGCTGACTGGAACTTGGCGAGGCCCATGGACCAGGGTGCGCTGATTGTGCGCCCCTATGTCCAGCCTGGGGAAAGCGCCGCATTCGATCATTTGGACGGGTTTCTTGACCGTGTCGCGCGCTATTCTGATGACCGGGATCGGCTGGATATCGATGGGACCTCAAACCTGTCAGAATACCTTTCGCTGGGTGAGATCGGGCCACGGAGCGCATGGCACAGGGTGCAGCGCGCGGCATTGCTGGGGGTTTCGGGTACTGGTAGCTTTTTGAGACAACTGGTGTGGCGCGAGTTCGCCTATCATCTGATGTACCACACGCCGCATCTGCTCAGCGGAAACTGGCGGCCTGGATGGGATGCTTTTCCGTGGAACACAGACGCGGACCACCCCGAGGTTACAGCGTGGAAGAAGGCAAGAACCGGAATTCCGGTGGTCGATGCAGGCCTGCGAGAGATGTATGTGACAGGCCGAATGCACAACCGCGCCCGGATGATTGTTGCAAGCTATTTGACCAAGCATTTGATGGCCCATTGGAAGATTGGCATGCGCTGGTTCGAGGATTGCCTGATTGATTGGGACCCGGCCTGCAACGCGATGGGCTGGCAATGGGTGGCCGGATCGGGCCCCGATGCTGCGCCGTTCTTCCGTATCTTCAATCCGCTGACCCAGCAGGAAAAGTTTGATCCGCAAGGCAAATATCTGGATCGCTGGATCGCCGAAGACCGTTCTAACCCAACCCCTACGGCCCTGTCATATTTCGATGCGGTTCCCCGGTCCTGGGGGCTGGATGCAAGGCAATCCTATCCGCCGCCTGTCGTTGAACTGGCCGCAGGCCGCGCCCGCGCTCTGTCTGCGTATGACAGCCGAAAAAACCAGTAAGGAACTGAAAACTTGCAAGAAACAAAAACCCGTCCTAGCCTGCATCAAACACCGCAGAGGGGAGAGCGGATGACCCTGACATCGACCGAGGGGCAGAAAGACCTGCCCAGATATTTTGCTCAAGTTTTCAAAATGCTCGGCAAGATGGAGGCCGGGCGATTGGACATCACATTGCCTGACGGGCGTGTGTTTAGAACCGAAGGTGCAAAACGGGGCCCTATTGCCGCCGTCGAAATTCATGACCCGGATGTGTTTGCGCGATTGATCCGCGAAGGGGAACTTGGATTCTCGGACGCGTATCTGGAAGGGCATTGGAGCACGCCGGACCTGCGTTCTTTTATGGATTTGGTGCATCTGGGCTCGGAAACGGTTTATGATGGGTTTACGGGCAAATTCCTCGTTCAAGCCTATGAACGTCTGCGGTTCTGGTTGCACCGGAACAACCGGGCTCAAGCCAAGAAAAACATCTCGTATCACTACGATCTGGGGAATGATTTCTACGGTCTGTGGCTTGATGATACGATGACCTATTCCAGTGCTTTGTTCGAGACCGGGCAGGAGAGTTTGGAAAAGGCGCAAACCGCCAAATATGCCAGCCTGATTGACGAGATGGGCGTGAAACCTGGTGATCATGTGCTTGAGATCGGATGCGGGTGGGGCGGTTTTGCCGAATATGCCGCGAAAGAGCGTGGCCTTCGGGTCACCGGCCTGACTATCAGTCAAGAGCAGTTGAAGTTTGCGCAGCAACGCATGGAAAAGGCTGGGCTTTCCGATATGGTTGATCTGAAGCTGAAGGACTATCGGGATGAAACCGGGCAATATGACGGCATTGCTTCGATCGAGATGTTCGAAGCGGTGGGGCAGAAATACTGGCCTGTCTATTTCGGTACGGTGCGCGAGCGGTTGAAACCCGGGGCGCAGGCGACGCTACAGATTATCACAGTTGGTGATCACCGCTGGGATTACTATAAGAATGGCGTTGATTTCATTCAGAAATATATCTTCCCCGGCGGTATGCTGCCATCGCCTACGGTTCTGCGTCAGCAAATCGATCTGGCGGGACTGAACCTGGTGCGTTCGAAAGAGTTCGGCAAAAGCTATGACCTGACTTTGCGCCGCTGGTACGACACGTTCAACGCCAAATGGGATCAGATCTCGGACATGGGGTTTGATGAGCGTTTCCGCCGCATGTGGAATTATTATTTGACCGCATGTGGCGCCGCCTTTGACACGGGTAATTGCGATGTGACACAGATCACCATAGCAAAACCCAGTTAAGGAACGGAATACGCAATGCCCACAGCCGCACGTCTTGTTGCCGCCCTTTGCCTGGTGGTGGTGGCCTTTCTGGTGTCGACCATGATCATCGAGAATGGCGAAGAGGGCAAAGACTATGGCTATTTCACCCTTGTGAACATTGCGCTGGCCGTTGCCTGTGGGTGGAAGATCATGGGCAAGCGCGCCGGGCGCGGATGGACGGCGGGGATCAACAATGGTCTGACCGGAGTGGCCTCGCTGGTGTTTTGGGCGCTGTTCGTGCAGGGCTGTTACGAGATGTTCCGCCTGGCGATGCGCAACCGGTATGATGGCCCGTTCGAGGCTGTAAAGGCGATCTTCGTGATCGGAGTGGACTATGGAAAGCTTCTGCTGGTGCCTGAAATCCTGATCACCCTGGCCGTCGGGTCTGTTTTGTCTGGGCTCGCAACCGAAATCGCCAGCCGCCGCTGGCGCTAACCCGTCACTCCAAATAGAAAGCCTTTCCGTGTCAGATTTGTTCTTTTACGGCACCCTTCGCTATGTCCCGCTGCTGGAGCGTGTCCTGAGCCGTTCCGCGGAGGATTTGCGCATCACACCAGCAACCCTTGCAGATCACGCGGTTCACGTGGTGCAGGCGCAGGATTTCCCGATGATCCAGCCTAAGCCCGGCGCACAGGCCTATGGTTTGCTGGTGCGCGGCCTGAGCGAGGTCGATTTGGCACGGCTTGCGTTCTACGAAGGCGGTTTCGACTATGATCTGCAAACGCTGAATGTAGAATTGCCGGATGGCGTTCAGGCTGAGGCTCAAGTGTTCTTCCCAGCCCCCGGCACCTGGGTTCCCGCAGGTTTGTGGTCATTGGAAGCATGGGCCGAGAAACTGGGCCCTGTCACGGCCCTCGCCGCCGAAGAGGAGATGGCCTATTTCGGCAGAGTCGACGCCAAGCAGATGGCCCGCAGTATGCCCGCCATCCAGACCCGTGCCTGGGCCAAGTTGTTCGCTCGGCAGCGACGCACAGGTGATCCGCGTGACATCACACAGGACGTGATCGTCCACAGCCACCGCCGCGCCTATGTCGACTATTTCGGGATGGAGGAAATCCAGCTTCAACATCGCCAGCATGACGGATCGATGGGGCCGGTTCTGAACCGCAACAGCCTGTTGCAGGGCAGTGCGGTGGTCGTTTTGCCTTATGACCCTGTGCGCGATGCGGTCCTGCTGGTTGAACAGTTTCGGACACCGATTTTCCTGATCGAAGACCCAGAACCCTGGATGTGGGAGCCTGTCGCGGGCATGATCGATCCGGGCGAAACACCGGAACAAGCCGCATATCGCGAAGCGCTGGAGGAAGCCGGTGTCACCTTTGACACGTTGGAATTTGCAGGCGGGGCTTATTCGTCCAGCGGATCCTCGACCGAGTACCTGTATCTTTATGTCGGACTAGGGGAGTTGACTCAAACCACTGATACGGGCGGTTTGGCGAGCGAAGGCGAAGATATCCGCACCCGGATCGTGCCTTATTCCGAATTCATCGACCTTGTAGACAGCCATGCGTTCAAGGATTTGCCGCTTCTGTCCTTAGCCCATTGGTTGGCCCGCCACCGGGACCGGCTGCGCGGGTGACTATCGCGCTTGTGGTTGCGGCAGCGCGGCTGTAAATCTTGCCTGATACCAAATGACATGAGGGCGCCATGCGCATTGCACGAGACCTTGCCGACGCAGTCGGGAAAACACCGCTGATCCGGCTGAAACGCATCAGTGAAGAGACCGGATGCGAGATCCTCGGCAAGGCCGAGTTCATGAACCCTGGTCAGTCCGTCAAAGACCGCGCGGCGCTTTACATCATTCGCGATGCGGTTGCCCGAGGTGAACTAAAGCCCGGTGGCACGATTGTCGAAGGTACCGCGGGCAATACCGGGATTGGCCTTGCGCTAGTCGGTGCTTCGATGGGGTTCAAGACGGTGATCGTGATCCCTGAAACTCAATCAGAAGAAAAGAAGGACATGCTGCGCCTTGCGGGTGCGCAATTGGTGCAAGTTCCCGCCGCTCCGTATCGCAACCCCAACAACTTTGTGCATTACTCGCGTCGTTTGGCCGAGGAACTGGCCAAGACCGAACCCAATGGCGCGATCTGGGCCAATCAGTTCGACAACGTTGCCAACCGTCAGGCGCATGTGGAAACCACTGGGCCCGAGATTTGGGAACAGACAGACGGCAAGGTGGATGGTTTTGTCTGCGCGGTCGGGTCGGGCGGTACATTGGCCGGTGTGGCCGAAGCCTTGCAGCCCAAAGGCGTGAAGATCGGTCTGGTCGATCCGATGGGCGCGGGGTTGTATTCCTACTACACCACCGGAGAGATCGCGATGGAGGGCGGTTCGATCGCCGAAGGCATCGGGCAGGTGCGCATCACTAAGAACCTCGAAGGGTTTAAACCCGATTTCGCGTATCAGATGACCGATAACGAAGCTTTGCCTTATATCTTCGATCTGCTGCGCGAAGAAGGTTTGGTGATGGGCGGATCAACCGCGATCAATATGGCGGGCGCCGTGCGTCTGGCCAAGGATCTGGGGCCGGGCCATACCATTTTGACCATTCTGTGCGACTACGGCACGCGCTATCAGTCGAAACTGTTCAACCCGGAATTCCTGCGGGAAAAAGAGCTGCCGGTGCCTGATTGGATGACGGAAGTGCCCCAAAAAATCCCCGGCGTTTTTGAGGATATCTGATGCTGCAACAGGTCCGCCTGTGTCTAACGCTGGTGATCTTTTGCCTGTTCGGGCTAGTTGGCGCGGCGAGTGCGCAGCTGTCCGACAGGCAAAGCGAGTATTATCAGGGCTGGATCAAGACGGCGGACCGGGCTGAGGCGGTAATCGATGCTAACCGCGCATCGAACGCCGCAATGGAGAACCTGCGCTCGGAAATTAATGGATATCGCGAAGATTTTAACAGGGCGCGTGGCGCCAACACCGAGCGGATACAGACCCTTGAAAGCCAACTAAAGGCCCTGGGCCCCAAGCCTGAAGGTGATGCCTCAGAACCTGAAGACATCGCTGCGTTGCGCGAGCATCTCGAAAACCAACTCAACAGTTTGCGGGTCCCTCGGATCATATCTGAGGAAGCATTTAGCCGCGCAAATGGGCTGATCAGCGAGATCGATCAAATTCTGCGCGAGCGTCAGAAAAAGCAACTGCTTGAAAAAGGGCCATCTCCGATCAATCCGGTCTATTGGGGTCCGGCTTGGGTGGATGTGAAAGACGCCTTCCGCAGCCTTGTGAATGAGACGACCAAAAACATGCGGACAGATGTAGTTCGCGAGCGTGTCAATGAACGCGGACTGGTCATTTTCGTGTTGCTGGTTCTGGCTGCTGTTTTGCTGATCTTTGGCAAGCGCTGGTCAGAGAAAGGCGGAGAGTATTTGCGTCGTTTCGGGGGCAGAGGCGCGGGAGCTTGGACCTTTGTAATTTCGCTGCTTCGGATCATTTTGCCATGGATCGGCGTTCTGGCGGTTGTCGTAGCCATCATCATCACGGATGCCCTTGGAGTGCGCGGGACCCTGTTGATCGAGGAAGTTCCTTACTGGGCGGCAATCATTCTGTTTTATGACTGGATTGGCCGTCAGATATACGTGATGAGCGCGGCGAATGAGTTCAAACGCATTACCCCTGCCAAAATTACTGAACTGCGCGTATATATCGACCTTCTTGCGATCATGCTGATCTTGCATGAACTCGTACTGTTGTTCCAGCAGATCGAGAACATCTCGGATGCGACGCGTGCGGTGGTCAGCTTTCCGGTAATCGCTGTCACCGCGCTGTTACTGCTCCGCATTCGGCACATTCGGACCAATGACTTGCGTGCAGACGGTTCTGATCAGGCCAGCACAGTGCGCAGCGCCGGATTCACACAGGTGATCGAGTTTTTGCGCCGGGCAGTGTTCTTGTTGGGTGTGACGACGCCCTTGCTTGCTGTATTTGGCTATATAAATGCGGCGGAGGCCATCGTGTTTCCTGCGGTCAAAACCTTGGTACTGATTGCTGCCTTGGTGATTTTGCAGCGCTTTATTACACAATTGTATGGTTGGATTTCCGGTCAGGGAGACGCGGCGCAGGACTCGCTATTTGCAGTTATTGTCGGATTTGTTCTTTCAATACTCGCACTTCCGATCCTGGCAATCTACTGGGGCGCGCGCGAGACGGATTTGTCAGAAGCTTGGTCGCGGCTCCTGGAAGGTTTTAACATTGGCGGGATTACAATTTCCCCCAGCAACTTCCTCACCTTTGTCGCTGTGTTTCTGATCGGTTATGGGCTGACCCGTCTGTTGCAAAGCGGGCTCCGAAACTCGTTGCTGCCCAAAACCAATATCGATCCGGGTGGGCAAAATGCAATTGTGGCGGGGTCCGGCTATGTGGGAATTTTCCTAGCGGCTTTGGCGGCGATCATGGTTGCTGGCTTTGATCTATCTTCTCTTGCTATTGTCGCGGGTGCCCTGTCTGTCGGTATTGGGTTTGGTCTGCAGACAATCGTATCGAACTTCGTTTCGGGCATCATCCTGTTGGTTGAGCGGCCGATATCCAAAGGCGACTGGATCGATGTAAACGGGATGATGGGCTATGTACGCGATATCTCGGTCCGGTCAACGCGGATCGAAACATTTGACCGTACAGATGTGATCGTCCCCAACTCGGACCTGATTTCCGGCGTGGTCACCAACTATACAAGAGGCAATACAATTGGCCGCGTAATCGTGCCGGTGGGTGTCGCCTATGGCACCGATACACAGCACGTTGAAACGATCCTGGGTGAGATTGCAAACGCACATCCCATGGTTCTGGCGAACCCAGCGCCCAGCGTCGTGTTCCAGGGGTTCGGTGCGGATTCGCTGGATTTTGAAATCCGGGCCATTCTGCGGGATGTGAACTGGGTGCTGTCGGTGAAATCCGACATGAACCACGAAATCAACCGACGCTTCACCGAAGCGGGCATCGAGATTCCGTTCGCTCAGCGTGACCTCTGGCTGCGGAACCCAGAGGTGCTGCAAGCGCAATCGCCTGTTGCCAAGCCTGAGGAGAAACCCAGACAGGCCTCATCGAAACCCGCCGATCTGACCCAGGCGGACCTGTCTGACGGTGACGGAGATGAGCCTTAACCCGATTTCAGAGCTGCCTGTGAAAGGTTGAGTTTTCGCGCTATTCGCCCCTTGCAAATCCTCTGACGATGGTTCAAGTATCCCGCTCACGGAGAGGTGGCCGAGTGGTCGAAGGCGCACGCCTGGAAAGTGTGTAGGCGGGAAACCGTCTCCAGGGTTCGAATCCCTGTCTCTCCGCCACCACTCCCTACTGATAGGATCCTTCGATTGGCGTGTAGGCGGCTTTGGGTATGTGTTTCTTGTGGCAGTTCGATGCTGGCATGGTTGTCGATCAGAAACTAAGCTAACTAGTTACGGAACAATCGGTACTTGGTCCGGAGGTAGCCTATGAAATCTGACAATCCCAAACACGCAGCGCCTTTTGATGCGGCGGCGCGTCAGGCCATTCAGCCGGTCATTTGCTACCCGCCTGACAGCTTGGTGCAGCCCAATCTAAATGGGTTGAAGGCACTGCGCGAAACAGCCAGTAAATCGGCTGAGGTGACAGCTGCGCCGCGCGATGCTGCCTGTATCGACGTGCCTGCCGGTGCCTTTTTTCGCATTGTCTCGGTCGAAGGCCCGCAGGTCGGGGATTTGAACCTGTGGAATACCCATAACCTGTCAGAGCGGTTCTATTCCGGCAAAACCCGCGCGTTGCATGGCACGCATTTGTCGACGGGTGACCGGATGTGGTCCAGCTTTCCTTTCCTGCGCCCGATGGCCACTATCGTTGACGATACGCTGGATTGGTACGGGTTCGACGCTTTTGGCGGCTCGGTCCATGATGTGATTGGCACGCGGTGTGATCCGTACACGGGGCGTTTGCTGTCGGGCCATGACTACCACTATTGCTGCCATTCGAACCTGACACGCGCGCTGGCCCAGCATCGTGAACTGCCCTTGCACGAAGCCGAAATGCTTGTACATGATGTACTGAACGTTTTCATGTGCACCGGTTTCACACAGGCGACAGGGCAGTATTTCATGAAGGCCAGTCCGGTGCGCCCCGGCGATTATCTTGAATTCTATGCCGAAATCGACGTGACCGTTGGCCTGTCAGCCTGTCCAGGCGGAGATTGTTCTTCAGAGCATTCATCAGATACCGCCGCGTGCTATCCATTATTGATCGAGGTCTACGATCCGGGCGATGAAGCGCGAACAGCACATGTGCAACCTGCTGTGTCCGCATATGATCAAACACACGGAACCAGATAGGCGCTGACTCACAATCCGATGTCACGTTTTTTGGCAGATACACAGGTTGCAGGTGCATTGACCCGTTAAACGTTAACAAAACCATTAATTTGATGTAGTCTCATGGTGTTATTCAAAGGTAGCACCCAGGTATTCGTGTGGCACAGACACTTTATGAGAAATACGGTGGTTTCAAAACGATCAGCCGGGTGGTGATGTCATTTTATGAAATGGCGTTAGAGTCCGACCAGATCGGGGACTATTTCGAAGATATCGATATGCCTCGATTGATTGATCATCAGACCAAGTTTGTATCCTCTCTGATCGGTGGCCCGGCTTCATTCAGTGATGACAGGATCAAGGCTGTACACAGCCATCTCAATATTACGCACGCGGATTTTGACGAAATGGCGGCGCTGTTTGGTGAAGCTTTGGAGATGCACGGTGTATCCGCTCAAGATATCCAAACGGCCCTTGGCGCGATTGAAAACAAACGTTCGATCATAGTGGTACGGCACGCTGCATGAGCATTCATGCCATCAATGAACAACTTTTACGCGCGATCGGGGTCGGCGTAGCGATCGTGCGGGCGTCGGACCTGAAGTTTGTCTTTCACAACGGTCCTTTCTCGGAATGGTTCGGCACGCCCGAAAAGAAACAGACGCTTTTGGACCTTATCCCTGACCTTGATCTGCGTGAACTGGATGATGTGAAACAGTCCGGACTACGCTACTCTGTTGAGTTACAGATCAAACCAAAGCGCCGCACATTGGTCTTTGCGGTCACCGTTTCGCTGACCAATGAACTGTCAGACCAACTGCTGATTGTTGAATGCCAGAACATCACACGCATTCGTGAACTTGAAAGCATGATCGATAGCTACTCGACCATGGTAGAGCGCAATACCCGTGAGTTGGAGCGTGAAAAAGAGAGGGTCGAGCGTCTGCTGCTGAACGTCATGCCACGCGCCGTGTACGAAGAGTTCAAAACTTTTGGCGTTGTGACGCCTCAGTTGTACAAAGAAGTCTCGGTGGTGATGCTGGATTTTGTCGGCTTCACCGATTTCGCCGCCAAAACCGATCCAACCGTCACACTCAGCGAGTTAAACGATATCTTCACGGCCTTTGATCGGATCGTCGAACAGTTTGGTTGTGAGCGGATCAAGACGATTGGCGATGCTTATCTGGCTGTTTCCGGGATGCCGGACGCCACGCCCGATCACGCAACCTCTGTAGCCCATTGCGCCGTGCGCTTTCTGCGATATCTCGAGCGGCGAAATGAAAGCCACCCGCACAAATGGCAGGCCCGGATTGGTCTGGGAATGGGCGCGGCTGTCGGGTCGGTCGTGGGTATTCAGAAATATGTTTACGACGTGTTCGGGCCTGCGGTGAACACAGCTGCGCGTCTTCAGGTCTTTGCAAACCCGATGCATATTGTTGCTCCGGAAGAGATGAAATACGCGTTGATTGACGAGTTCCAAGTGTCGGATATCGGGCGTGTTGCTATCAAGGGAATGGGTGACATGGACCTGATCAATGTCACGTCTGGGCTAAGTGTTACTCAGGGCAGCGGGCGCATCTGAACCAATCAATCGTCCTGTGGGACAAGACCCAAACCTCGCAGATAGATGCCGATGCCGCTTTCCAGCAGATCTTCGGGCGGGAAAGGTGATGTCGCACCCGTGTTGCGGGCATACAGCTCGACCACGCCGTGGCTCATCGCCCAGATATGTGCGCTGAACATCGAGGCAGGTGGGCGCTTTTCGGGCGGAATATGCTGAGACAGATCTGCGGCTGCCTTTTCCAGCACGGATTTGGCGCGGTTCGCTGCCACCGACAGCTCGGGCGTGCGGTTCAATGAGACGCCGCTTTCGAACATCGCAATATAGTGGCCCGGGTGTTTTCGGGCAAAAGCCAGATAGGCGCGTCCTGTGGCCTCGAACGCGGCCAAAGCCGAAGGCTGACCCTGATCATAGGCGTATTGCATCAGGTCCGCGAACATTTCAAAACCCTGTTTTGCCGCTTCGGCTATCAGGTCCTCGCGCCCGTGATAATGGCGATAGACAGCGGCAGGTGTGACACCGGCGGTTTTGGCAGCCTCGGACAGGGTAAAGCCAGTTGGTCCCTTTTCTTCGATCAGGGACAACGCGGCCTCGATCAGGGCTTGTTTCAGGTTTCCGTGGTGGTACCCGCGTTTCGTCATCCCGGCCTCAGAGCTCTTTGTTCAATAGGTTATTGAATCTAAAGAGATAGAGTATCCGCAAGAGTTCGTCCAACGCTTGACGCGTTGGATTTCATCTAGCTGCTACAAAAACACTAATTGGTTTCGGCTGAGCTTTCGGGTGCAACCGCCTGTTTCGCCTTTGATTTCGCTGGCGTGCGCGTCAAAGCACCGCGTGGGTCCTTTTTGAACAGCTCATACGCGTTCTTAAAAGGCCGGAAATACAGCGTCACAGGATTGTTCCAGGTTCCGTCTTCACCATTTCCTAAACCGTATTCGACGTTTTCATTGGTTTTAGGCGAATACAGTGTCCCGGCGCCCCAATCCCAAAAGGCAAAGATGAAGCCCATGTTCTTGTCCCAATGCTTGCGCGCCTTCGAATGGTGGATCTGATGCTGGGCGGGGCTAACAAATACATGCTGAATCCAGTTGGGATACTGAAGCCAGACATGGCTGTGGCGAAGGTTGAACGCGACCACAAAGAACAGAAAGATCACGATATTCAGGCCAAACAGCGTAAATGCACGCGCACCTGTGCCAAAATATTGATCCAACAACGCAACGACAACGCCAACGGCAAAACCACTCATGGAGGTCGAGATGATCTCTTCCAGCGGGTGCATGCGCGTTGCAGTGAGCGGAGTCATCACTTCGGCAGAATGATGCACCTTGTGGAATTCCCACAAGAACGGAACCTTATGGAAGATATAGTGCCCAAACCAAAGCGCCCCATCTACAGCCAGCACAGCGGCGAGCGTATAGACGGCGGATATTGTCCAGGATGGCTCTGACGGTCCTGGACCAGCGGGTCCCATGATCTTTTCCACGAGCGCATACCAGACCGAGACCTGAATCAGAACCGATGCATAGATGGCCGCGATGATGGATTTGTTCACAAAGAACATCACATAATCGGCCTTGGCGGATTTATGCGTCAGGATATCCCAAGGCAGCAGCCATTTGATCAACCCTTTCAAACTCTTGCGGGATCGATAGAAGACGAAGATCGCAAAAGCCAGGGCCGTGCCCATATGTAGAAAAGACAGACGCTGGGACGGGTCGAAGAATAGTTCGAAAGGGTGACGGAACGCCGCGAAAATCTCTTCAACCATGATCGGCTCCTGTCTCGATGCTGGTTTTTTTGTGCACTATGAGTTGTATCAACGGCAATGACGTGGCCGAATTGAGGCCAGTTTCTGTCATTTCGACAACGTATTGCTCAGGTGCTCAGCCTTCCCATATCTCGGCCCCGCCACAAATCTTCGCGTCCACCTTGCCCAAGGCCTTGCGATCTTTTTGATCATAGTCCAACGCATGTAGAACCGTCTGGATGGCCGCAATACGAGCGCGTTTTTTGTCGTCTGAACGGACGATGGTCCAGGGGCTTTTCTCGGTATGTGAACGGGTTAAGGTTTCGGAGATCGATTCCGAATACGCATCCCACTTGTCCAGACCGGCCACGTCGATCGGGCTGAGTTTCCATTGCTTTAGCGGGTCGGTCTCTCGTGCCAAAAACCGGTTGAGCTGCTCGGCCCGACCGACATTTAGCCAGAACTTGAACAGTCGAATGCCGTCATTGACCAAACCGGTTTCCAGTGGAATGACCTGACGAAAAAAGCGTTCCCGTTCTTCGTGCGTGCAGAAGCCAAAGACATTCTCAACCACCCCGCGATTGTACCAGCTGCGATCAAAAAATACGATCTCGCCTGCGGCAGGCAGATGAGGGATGTAGCGCTGAAAATACCATTGGCTGCGCTCGGCGTCCGAGGGTTTGGACAGCGCAACGTTGCGTGCGCCTCGTGGGTTTAGATTTTCGCGGAACCGTTTGATTGTGCCGCCTTTGCCCGCGGCATCACGGCCTTCGAAGATAATCGCTACCCGCTCGCCGGTTTCTTTGACCCAAGACTGCATCTTGACCAGTTCGATCTGTAGCGCATCGATCTGAGCGTCATAGTCTTTCGACTTCATTTTTCGAGCATAAGGATAGGTCGGGTTCAGGATATCGCCTTTTTCGGCCGCCCTGATCAGCGTGCGTACGTCCTTGGGGGCTTTCTTGTTGAAATAGGCCGTGATCGCATCTTTCTCGGTCCGGGCCATGCCTCACCTCATGATAAATCCATAAGTTACTATGGATTAGCTGACCGCTTAACGCAAACCCGCGCGTTCTGCGGCGCGATTAATTGCTGCTGCGACCGCATCAGCCGCGACGACCTGAGGCATGTGGCCGATCCCCGGCAGCTCGATGAGTTCAGCACCTGGTATCTGGTCAATCAGACGGTGGGAATGCCACTCCAGCCCAACCGTATCATCCGCTGTTCCATGCACGATCTCGGTCGGAACCGGAATTTCTGAATAGCGCGGCTGTAGCGCGGCGACTTCGTCCAGGAGGTTTGCTCGCTGCTTGGCATTGGCATGCATAGATGCGCGGCGCATCGTCAGTTCGGGTCCGAAATGCGCGGCATAACCCTCTGGCGCGGTCTGTGGGGCAAAGACCTTATCCATCGCCTGTTCCACATACCAGTTTGGAACAAAGGATGTGATCAACGGCAAGGCCAGAGCATTGCCAGTTGGGGTTGAGGCTAGGCGGTTAAAGCCATCCAAAGGCGTTTCCCAGGGCATTGCGGCAGGTGCAATCAGAACAAGGGCTGAAATGTTGTCGGGCTGTGTTACAGCCCAGGCCAGGGAAACCGATCCACCATAGCTTTGCCCCGCGACAATGGGTTTCTCTGCCCCAAGCTGCGCCGCGGCCTTTTGCAGGATTTCGGCCTGTTCGATGATAGTTTCGCCATCCGGGTTGAAGCTGGCCGAATAACCCAAGCCCGGGCGGTCGAACACGATCACGCGATACTGTTGCGCAAGGATCGGAGCCAGCGCAAAGGTCATATCGCGAGTGTTCCCGCTGGAGCCATGGATCAACACCACGTCCGGCCCGGTGCCCATCACAACGGCATGCACTGCTATCCCATCAACATTCAGTATCTGACCTTCGGGGGGGAAGGCGGCCTCGGCCCGAGCTTCGATCTGGGTGCTGCGCCAAGTTGTAAAAATAGCGAAGCCCAGCAGGAGTACGACAAATGATATCAGTATCTTAGCGGCCAATTTGATCCATATCGAACGGTGTTGTCTGATAGATTTCGTTGATCCAGTTGCCGTAAAGCAGATGCGCATGGCTGCGCCACCTGTTTTGAGGCGTTTGTGCAGGATCGTCATCCGGGTAGTAGTTGATCGGCACATTGATTGGCGTGTCATTGGCCACGTCCCGATCATATTCCTGCTTTAGCGTATCGCTGTCATATTCGAAATGGTTGAAGATATAGAGCGCACGGTGCTTTTGATCTTCGACCAGGCAGGGGCCGACATCCTCGCTGCCCAACAGGATGTTCAGACCCGGTGCGGCATTGATCTCAGCTTGCTTCATCTCGGTCCAGCGACTGACGGGGATGACGCAATCGTCTGAAAACCCGCGCAGAAATGGTGAGGCCGGATTCAAATTCTGGTGCCGAAAGCAGCCAAAGGCCTTGGCGTCCAGCATGTGTTTCTTCACGCCGTGGAAATGGTTGATCATCGCCATTCCTCCCCAGCAGACGCCGAAGGTGGAATGCACATTGGTTTGCGTCCATTCGAACACTTCGCTGATTTCGTCCCAATAGGTGACATCGTTGAATTCCAGATGCTCAATCGGAGCACCCGTAATGATCAGGCCGTCGAACTTTTGATCCTTCACCTCCTGAAACGGCCGGTAAAACTCCGCCATATGCGCGGCAGCCGTGTTCTTGGTCCGGTGTTCCGTCATGCGGATCAGCGACAGGTCGATCTGCAGCGGTGTCGCCCCGATCAATCGTGCAAATTGGTTTTCAGTCTGAATTTTCTTGGGCATCAAGTTCAACAACCCGATGCGTAAGGGCCGGATGTCCTGCCGCATCGCCTGATCCTCGGCCATGACCATGACGCCTTCGTTTGTTAGGACATCATAGGCGGGCAGGTCAGATGGAATTTTGATCGGCATCGGTTCAAGCTTCAATAAGTGTAACGGAAACTGCTAACTAGGCTTTCCTGGGCTGGGCCTCAAGGGTACCTTCGATCAACTCATCGAAATCAGATGCGTCACGCACGCGACCGATCTCGGCTGCGGTGAGGGTGATACCCCAGTTTTTGGCCATCGCCGCATATCTTGGCTGGCGGTGGGCCAGCGCCTGAGCATAGGTCCAGCGGATGAAGGCGTCGGGATCGACCTCAGCCTCGGAACAGCCTTGCTGATCCAGGTAATCAGTCCAACTGCGGGTCAGGAACTCGGACTGATAGGACATCGGCTTGGGGGCTTTGTCGAAGCGGCGAATTAGCTCGGCCGTGTGCTCTTCATCGCCTTTGAGCCAAATCATCAACGTGTGCTTTGACAACTCAGTCATCACCTGATCCGAAGGGTCGTCCGGGTCGACCCACTCGCAGATCGAGCCACCGGTGTCGCAGATGAAGTGAGGATAGTTATACAGGCGCTGAGAGCGATCGATAAAATATTCGGTATCCAGCAAGGCGTGAATTTCGGCCAATCTAAACTGTTCCTGGCGGCGCCGGTATTCGGGCATTTCGAGCCCACCCTTGGCCGGATCGCCCGGCTTTCCCAAATAGGCGGCCACGGGGGTTAAATTCTCGAACGAAATATTCGAGCCAATATAAATGGAATCCGACAGAAGCAGGTCCCGCAGAAAGGGCACTTTCATCGCCTCGGCCTTGGCGTTGTCGGTGATGTATTCGCCCATATATCGTGTGCCGATCCGATAATCGATCGAGTAGTGGAACCAATCGCCTGAATCGCGCAGGATGTTGGACACGTAGGTTTTGCCCAGGCCCGACATGCCGAAAAACAGCACTTTCTTGCGCGCAGCTGTGCGCCAGTCTTTTGCCGAGCCGTAGATCATGATCCGCTGTCCCTTTGTTTCGCCTTTGCTAGAACGGGCGAGGGGGCGCGTCAATCATGCTTGCCTTGGCGGTTCAAGATCAGCAGACCCAGTGCAAGGATCGCAAAGCCGATATAGGCGTTTGCGCCAAGCGCTTCGTCCCGCAAAAGCGAGCCAAGAACGATGGCAACCGGAGGGATCACAAGGGTTACCAGCATCAGATTTCCACTGCCTGCCATGGCAAGTACGCGGTAGTAGAGCAGATAGGCCGCCGCCGTTGCGATGATCGCATAGTATCCGATGGCAGCCCATGTCACTGCCGGGAGGGCAAGTGTGGGCAGCCCGTCATGTATTATACTGATTGGCAGGATCAGCAAGGTTGCCCCCGTCAGCATTCCAGCAGCCGCGAGGATAGGAGACAGACCTGACAAGTGTTTGCGGCCCCACGCGCTGGCAAATGCGTAAGAGACTGTGCCCGCCAGCACGGCCAGTTGGGCAAGGCTTTGCAGATTGAAACCGGTGAAACTGCTTAATCCGATGGCAATTGAGACGCCGAGAAACCCCAGGACCACACCGATCAACCGGTTTGGTGTCAGCCGTTCGTCTTTAAAGAACAGCGCGGCGACCAATACGCCGAAGACTGCGGTTGCGGCGTTCAATATCGCAGTCAGGCCGGTGTCTATGTAAAGCTGCCCCCAGGCCATCAGTGAAAACGGGATAGCGTTGTTCAAAAGGCCCATGATCAGGAACGCCAGCCAAACCTTTGGGCTTTTTGGGATCTCAATGCCTTTGATCCAGACAATCAACCATAGCGCGGCCATCGCCCAGAAGGTCCGGTACAGAACCGAAGTCATAACTGGGATAGTGTCCAGAGCGATGCGGATCGCAACAAAGGACGCGCCCCAGATCAGGCCGAGCAACAGCAGTTCGGCCCAAGCTCGGGGTGAGAGATGTTTTTGAGGTTCCATGGCCTTAACTTGTCATCTCATGACAGGCGTCGCGACCCGGTTCTTGCGAAAAAGAAAGACCCCGCCGGGTGGGCGGGGTCTTAGACTTGCGATTTGGACTGATCAATTCAGCTGATAGGTAACCTGGAATCCAACGCTCCAAGCGCTGTTGCCGGTGAAGTTGGCGCCAGTATTGGTCGTCGCATCTCCAATATCGGTATAGCGAACACCGCCCGAAACCTTCGCGTTTTCAATCGAGTACGTGCCGCCAACGCCGACGCTCCAAAACCCGTCTGTTGGCCCAAGATCCGAAACAGTTGAACCTGTGGATGTCTCGTATCCCAATGTTACAGCACCTGAGAATTCCTCAGAGAACTGGTACCCGAGGCCCAACGAGTAAGTGAATGTATCATCGTCATAGTCGACGAGATTGCCTCGTCCTAATGTTTGCGAATAGACCGGAGGCGCCACGACCAATTGGGGCCAATCGACCCAACGAACCGAACCAAACAGCAGGGTCTTCGGGGCAACACCGGTCTGGAAGTCCAAATTGATTGACTGTGGCGTTTCGATATCGGTTTCTGTGTCAAATGAGGCTACAAGCCCGGTACCTGCCCCGGCGGGTGGGTTGAATGACTCGGTCTGCGAAAGATCATGGCTGATTTTTGAGTTGTATGTCAGCGAAACGCGAGCTGCGATTTCTGGTTTTTCCCAAGCAACACCAACCACATAGCCAAATGCAATGTCCGCATCGGTATTCATTTGATAGCCGGCGACTGCAGGAACTGACACGTTTGCTTCAACGCGTTGGGCGCGGAGGCCGCCAAGTAAACTAAAGCCACCATCAAGTTTATATCTGAGCAGAGCAGTTATTGCATCGGTATCCGCCGTTGCGCGCAGCACATCGGATCTCCCGCCGGGAACGGGGTTTTGAGAAAGTGCATAGGTTGGGGAATAAGCGATATCTGCACCAAAAGGTTGATCATACATGATTGCAAAATCAAGCTTCTCAGTCAGCGATGTTTTGTAGCCCAGATGGGGAGTGAAAAAACTCTTACTGACGTTTCCAGAGTCGGTACCGGCTAACGTGCCGCTGACACTAGGGTCTGTATAGCTTAGACGAAACTGAATCGCCGAACCTTCTTCAAAGATCAGATTGATGCCTTGACCGCTGCGGTCCAGACCACCTGCATAGCCTGCCGTTGCCCCCACGCACAGCGCGCATGTGGCGAGTAGTGCCTTTTTCATTGCTGTCCTCCCTTGCTTTCGATGCGGGTTTTCGTGAATAGAACCGAGTGTGTTCGACACTGACCCGCTGATTAGTGCCCGATACTTTCTTTTCGGTTAGTTTAAGGTCAACGGGTGACGGAGCGTTACTTATTGCAACTAGACTTATGAACTGTTGCTAAACTGTTACGATTTTCAGACCAGACATTCAGAAAGATGCCCGAAAAAATGACTGCGGCGCCCAGCATGGTCCAATGATCAATGGGCTCATGGTACAAAAGCATGCCAACCACCGCAATGGTGGGCAGGCGGGCAAAGTCGAACGGTACGACCACTGTTGCAGGCGCGATGGCTAAGGCATTGGTAATGCAGAAATGTGCTAGCAAACCGGCCAATCCAACCAGAACCAGAAACGGTGCGGTTCGGGCGTTTGGCAGTGCGATCTGACCATCCAGACCGGCCGCTGCTGCGCCGAGTGCAGCCTGCATGACCGCAAGCCAGAACATGATGCAGCCGATACTGGCAAAGCGCGTCAGCTTTTTCGTGGTAATCGTTGTAAACGCGAAGAAAATTGCAGACGCTGCGGCAGTTATCAGCCCCGGGCTCAACGGTGCCGTTCCAGGGCGCGCGACAATCAAGATACCGGCAAAGCCGATGAGGGCGGCCAGCATTTTCAGCGGAGTCAGACGCTCTTTCAACAACAGAGGCGAAAGAAGGATCACCCAGATCGGTTGGGTGAATTCCAGTGCAAATACCTGCGCTAGGGGAATCACTCCGACCGCATAGAACCACAGGTTTTGCCCGGTGAAATGCAGCACGTTGCGTACAGCGTGAAGGCCAAGTCGCTGGGTTGTGACCTGATGCCATTTGCCGGATACGCTCAGCACCAGAGCGACCACCACGATGCCCACAAAGCTGCGATACATCATGATTTCGAACGTGTCGTGATGCAGGCTTAGCTCTCGCCCGGCCACTGCCATTGAGGAAAATGACAGAATGGCCCCTGTCATCCAAAGGGCGGCCTTGCCGATCTGAATGGAGCTTTTGTCCACCCGGTGTCCTTCGCAATTTCTCGACGCTGCAACTGGAACTAACCGGATTTTTTCCGCTCTGGCACTCTGAATCTTTCCGTGTACGAAGAAATGGCTGGATTAGTTGAGGTCCTGTGCAAAACGCCGGGCGATTTCCAGGTTTCCCTTTGCGTTTACGTGGCAACAATGATCGATATAGAAATCCTGCTGCAGGATGCCGGAATAGTCCTGGAAACAGTCGAGCTCTTGCGCTTTCTCACGGATCAGCGGATAGACCTGTTGAATCTGCGCGGCATATGTTTCGTTGTGGCTGAACGGACGGTCAGGCAGAGTATACGGGTTTGGTTGCAAGACGCAGGAAAAACGTGCGCCCCGTGAATTGACGATGGCCTCGGTTGCAGCCCAGCTGCTGACGAGGAAATCGGCGACACGCTCGGCATAGGCCGGATCACCACATTGGTTCAGATCGTCAAAACGCTGGCCGTTATCGCCTGAATCCAACTTTTCACTGATCCGGTGGGCCAGCCGGTAGGTTGAGGTCGATGATACCAGCATCCAGATGCTGCCGGACTTTCCACTCAGCTTTTCCTTGATAAACCCTTCGCGCGGATGCCCGTCGGGCGAGTTCAGGCTGAGACAGTTGTGATAGACATCATTCACACCATCAAAAAACACGACGTTGTCGCCGGGTTCGATGCTATCCAGAGTGTTGAGAAGCCTGTTGAGGCTCTGGCGCGAATTATAGGCTTGTTCCCCGTAGTTGATCGCCGTCTTTCCCGTTAAATTGCTGAAATGGGATGGGATTGTATTCTTGTCGGAAACACTGTGCCCCCACATGGTGGAGCCGCCAAAGAAATGCACCTTGTGATCCGTCGGCGGGTTCGAATTGACGGTGATCCGACGCAGATTGTCGTCGATATTCAGCGTCTCGCTTGAGATTTGGGGCGATTGCCACCCCACAAAAGCCTTATAGGGATAGCTCTGAAAGCTTTGCGCGTCGTTTTGGAACCGCCGGGTCTCTTCATCCTGATTGGGATTTTCGGAGGTTTTGGGGGCTTCATTTCCACTGACTATGTCCCGTATCGAAAACGCGGCAAACAGGACCACTTCAAGCGCGATCAGTGTGAAGATGGTCATGAAGAGAATATAAAAAGCGTTTCGGATCAGTGCCATAAACGAAGCCTTGGGCGGAACCTAGTAACAAAAAAATCAATTGGCCGGGTCATACACACCGGACGAGCCGCTGATAAGGTGAGTGATCAGAGATTGGATTGCAAGCCAATCTTGAGCGCAAGAAATCGCGCTCTGGAGAGTAGATTGCTCGTACTGGCGAAAGGGTTTTCAGCGCGATTTCCCGTTCGTTCAATCTGGGACTACTCCCACTCGATCGTTCCGGGCGGCTTAGACGTGATATCGTAGGTGCAGCGATTGATGCCCTTCACCTCGTTGATGATCCGTGTGGCGGTTTCGCCCAGAAACTCATGGCTGAACGGATAATAATCCGCCGTCATGCCGTCGACTGAAGTAACCGCGCGCAGCGCGCAGGCGTAGTCATAGGTGCGGCCATCGCCCATTACGCCCACGGTGCGCACGGGCAGAATGGCGACAAAGGCCTGCCAGATATCATCATAGAGCCCGTGTTTGCGGATCTGGTCGATATAGATGGCGTCCGCTTCGCGCAGAATCTCCAGCTTTTCTCGGGTGATCTCGCCGGGGCAACGGATTGCCAGACCGGGGCCGGGGAAGGGGTGTCGGCCAATGAAGCTGGCGGGCAGACCCAGTTCGCGACCCAAGGCGCGGACCTCATCCTTGAATAGCTCACGCAGGGGTTCAACCAGTTTCAGGCCCATCTTTTCAGGAAGACCGCCCACATTGTGGTGCGATTTGATCGTCACCGAGGGGCCGCCCGAGAAAGAAACAGATTCAATCACATCCGGATACAGCGTGCCCTGGGCCAGGTATTCGGCCCCTTCGATGGTATCGGCATGCTTCTGGAACACGTCGATGAACAGCTTACCGATGATCTTGCGTTTGGTTTCCGGGTCGGATTGACCGTCCAACTCGCCTAGAAACAATTCGGATTCGTCGGCGTGGATCAACTGAATATTGTAATTGTCGCGGAACATGCCGACGACTTCTTCGGCCTCGTTCTTCCGCAGCAACCCGTGGTCGACAAAAACGCAGGTCAGCTGATCGCCGATGGCTTCGTGAATCAGGATCGCCGCGACCGAACTGTCGACGCCGCCGGACAAGCCGCAGATGACCTTTTTGTCGCAAACTTGTTCACGGATTTTGCGGATCATTTCCTCGCGATAGGCACCCATGGTCCAATCGCCTTTGAAGCCCGCAAGCTTTACGAAGTTCTCATACAGCTTGGCGCCCTTTGGGGTGTGGTGCACTTCGGGGTGGAACTGGACCGCATAGAAATGGCGTGTGGTATCGGCCGTGATCGCATAAGGAGCATTGGGTGAAGTGCCGTAAACCTCGAACCCTGGGGCCAATTGGCTGACATGGTCACCGTGGCTCATCCAGACCTGTTCGTCACCCTCGGCAAACCAATCGTCGAGTAGGGACAAGGCACCCTTCGGGCTGACAAAAGCACGGCCGAATTCCGCTGTGCCGCCACCGCCCGAAATTTTACCACCTTCGACCTTCCCACCCAGTTGCTGCATCATCACCTGCTGGCCATAGCAGATGCCCAGAATTGGAACGCCGTAGTCGAAAATCTCTTGCGGGGCGCGGGGTGATCCATCGCGCGTCACACTGTCGGGCCCGCCCGAGAAGATCACGGCGCGCGGGGCCATTTCTCGCACAAGGTTCATCGTGACATTTTGATAAGGGTGAATTTCGCAATAAACATTCAGCTCGCGCAGGCGGCGTGCAATCAGCTGCGTCACCTGGCTGCCGAAGTCGATGATCAGAAGGCGGTCATGGGTGTCTTGGGTCATATCCGCGCCTTAGGCCAAGCGCATCAGTTTCGCAAGAGCAACCTCTGATCCTCGGGTAAGTTCTGCGAACCAAAAAAGGGAATTGTAAAAGTTTTGTAACGAAAATATGACAGCTAAGCTGGGTCAAGGAATGCCCCGATAAGACAAGGGACAGAAATTGCCGATTTCCATCGAAATAGCCGCATTGAACCTGGGATTGGCGCTGTTTTGTGGCGCTTTGATCGGATCAGAGCGTCAGGTGCGCCAAAGAATGGCCGGGCTGCGCACCAATGCCCTGGTTGCACTAAGTGCCGCCGCCTTTGTTGTGTTCTCAGCGCTTTTTCCCGATGAGGTCAGTCCAACGCGTGTTGCGGCTCAGGTTGTTTCGGGCATCGGCTTTTTAGGGGCCGGGATAATCTTCCGGCACGGGTTCACGATTCATGGCCTCAATACCGCGGCGACGCTGTGGTGTTCGGCAGCAGTTGGAATGATGGCAGGGGCGGGTGCCTGGGTGTTTGCCGTCATGATGACGGGCTTCGTCATCTTCGTGAACCTTGGCCTCAGGCCCTTGGTGAAGTGGCTTAAACGCACGACGCGAGCCGGGGTGCCTCTGACTCAGGAGTTCAAGGTTGTTCTTCAATGCTTGGAAGAGGCACAGGCAGATGCGCGTGTCGCTGTTCTCAAGGCATTGGCGCAGAACAATGTTCGGATCGTGGGCTTTGAAAAAGGCGACGCAATTGAAGGCAAGCGTACAATTGCTGTTCTTGTTTCGATGGAGGATCATCCCGAAGAACTGCAGCATAAGGTTGTGGCCCCACTGATGTTAGAGCCAAGTATCGACAGTATCGAGTGGGATACGATCTCGGAAGCGTAACGCCATTGCCGCGACGGATCAGATGATTGCGAACGCTGCGCCCAATGTCGCTTTTCCCCCCAGAGCGCCGTAAACCATATGCCTGTGGGTGCTCAATCCTGTAACTAAGCTGTCAATCTAAACACATCAGACGGGATTTTCTCATGGCAGAGGCAAGCACCCGACGCAGGGCGAGAGGTGGCGGTGGCGCCGCCCGCCGTGCCGAGCGCACCGCAGTTCGAATCGAAACGGCGAAGTATATCGAACGCAACATTCCGAATTTCGAGATCCTCAACGAAGAAGCGTTGGAGATCATCGAACACAACGCGGAAACCGTGCTGGAAGAGATCGGTGTCAACTTCGTGGACAATCCGGCTGCATTGGAACGCTGGCGCGATGCTGGCGCCGATATTGATGGCGAACGTGTGCGCATCCCCCGTGGATTAGCACGTGAGCTGATCAAGACCGCCCCCAGCGAGTTCACACAACATGCCCGCAACCCCGAGAAATCGGTGGTGATTGGCGGCCGCAATCTGGTGCTGGCTCCGGTCTATGGCCCGCCGTTTGTGCGGGATGTCCAAGGTGGCCGCCGCTATGCGACCATGGATGACTTCAACAAGTTCGTGAAACTGGCCTATATGTCTAAGTGGCTGCACCATTCGGGCGGTACCGTATGCGAGCCGACTGATATTCCGGTGAACAAGCGGCATTTGGATATGCTCAAGGCGCATATGACTCTGTCTGATAAGCCGTTCATGGGATCAGTCACCGATCCCAGCCGGGCGCAGGATTCGGTTGAGATGTGCGAGATTCTGTTCGGCAAAGAGTTCGTTCAGAACAACACAGTCATGACCTCGCTGACCAACATCAACTCACCCATGACATTCGATGACGTGATGATGGGCGCTCTGGAGGTATATGCCAAGAATAACCAGGCCTGCATCATTTCGCCCTTTATCGTGGGTGGTGCGATGGCCCCTGTTTCTGTGGCCGGTACGCTGACGCAGGTTCTGGCAGAAGTGCTGGCGGGCATTTCTTACAGCCAGATCATTCGACCTGGCGCACCAGCAATTTTTGGGGCCTTTGTGACCTCGATCGACATGAACTCGGGCGCGCCGACATTCGGCACCCCAGAGGCCGCGCATATCACCTATGGCGCAGGTCAATTAGCCCGTCGCCTGAACCTGCCGTACCGCTCTGCCGGATCTTTCTGCGGCTCGAAACTGCCGGATGCGCAGGCGGCCTATGAAACGGCGAACTCGCTGAACATGGGTCTGATGGCGGGTGTGAACTTCATGCTGCATGCCTGTGGCTGGCTTGAAGGCGGGCTGGTGGCCGACTTTGAGAAGTTTGTCATGGATGCCGACCAGTTGGGTGTTTTGCATGGGCTGGCCAAAGGCGTGGCCTATGATGAAAACGCCCAGGCGATGGATGCGATCCGCGAGGTTGGTCCGGGCGGGCACTATCTGGGTTGCGCGCATACGCAGGCCAATTTCAAAGAAGCTTTCTGGAAATCCGATGTGCTGGACTACAAGCCGTTCGAGACCTGGCAGGACGAAGGGGCGCGCGATACCCGGCAGCTGGCGTCGAGCCGGGTCGAGCATCTGCTGGCCAACTATCAGCAGCCACAGATGGACCCGGACACAGCCGCAGCGCTTGAGGCCTACATCGCTGAGAAGAAAGCCTCGATGCCGGATGCGTTTACCTGATCAGTTCAGGGCCGAGGCGCGGTTGGCCTGATACAACTGCGCCTCACCCAACAGCGCGATCAGAAGATCCAGATGCCGCACCAATGAGTAAGCGGCATCTTCTTCTTTTCGTTGCGTGTTTACCTCTCGCTCAAGATCCATCAGCCGCATAAGGGCCGCACCCGTACTGGGTAGCGATCCATAGCCCAGAATGCGCTGCAGATGTCGGTCCCGATTGTAATCCTGCACCCCGAGTTTTGCCGCCCGTGTCAGCAGCCGTGGGCGGCGAAGTGTCGTGATCATGGTCATCAGGTCCTGCATCTTCCGTGTTCCTTTGCGCGGTTTTGATTTGGCCTGTTTGTCACACAACCTAAGCGGGTGTTGCTTGGTCCGGGTTCCCTCCGAACGATGGTTTCACGACTGTTTATCTTTTTGAATCAAATCTGGTTGGCAACCGTTGGGGTTAACGAACGAGTAACGAAAGCACCTCTAGTTAGATTTGGTTAACTCAAATTCCGCGGGCGAAAAGTGGCAGTCAATTTTGTCGACGAGGGCAAATGAATATGGAAAACTACATGGCTTTCACCATACCGGCTTGGGTGCCCGAAGGGGCGCAGCGATACCTTGCGCATACCGAGACCGGTCGATCGATACGAGATATCGCACGATCCGAGGGGTGCCATGCATCAACTATTCTGCGACAAATCAGACGTATCGAAATGCGTCGGGATGATCCACTTGTGGATGCCGCGTTGCAATCGCTGGCCGAAACGCATTTCTCGATCTCGGAAGATCACCGGGTTGGGCAAGAGTCAGAAGACGCAGAAAAGTTTGATCAGGAAGCGCTGCGCATCCTGCGTCGTCTGTGCGAAACCGGATCGGTTCTTGCCGTTGCGGAAGATATGGATAAGGCGGTAGTTGTTCGGGATACCGGCGATGCTGCGGCAACCCGAACGGCTGTTGTTGATTGCAAGATTGCACAGGCGCTTGCGCTGCAGGATTGGATCAGCTGCGACAATCCTGGTCGCATCTCGCGATACCGGATTTCGGCATCGGGGCGCGCGGCGCTGAACCGTCTGGTGGCAGAAGCAGAGAACGAGGCCCGCACCAAGAATGAATTTGGAATGGCGGAGGCTCAGATGCCGTTTCAGGCCAAAGCTTCAACGACACAGACGGATCGGGTGCGCCGGATTCGCTATTGTGCAGCCGAAAGCCCCTTGGTCGCACTGGCGCGTCGGCGGGATCGCGATGGCAAACCCTTTCTGGACGAAACCCTTGTCAGCGCCGGAGAGCGCCTGCGCGAGGACTTCGAATTGGCACAGATCGGGCCGCAGGTCGCGCAAAACTGGGATCGGTTCCTGACGGGGGGTGACCGAGGCAGCTTTGACAGTGAATCGCATGGCGGGCGTGGATCTTCGGACGCGCGAGATCGGGTCGCGCGGGCTCTGTCGGATTTGGGGCCGGGGCTGAGCGACGTGGCCCTGCGCTGCTGCTGCTATCTCGAAGGGCTGGAAGCGGCAGAGAAGCGAATGGGTTGGTCTGCGCGGTCCGGCAAGATCGTACTGCGTATCGCCTTGCAACGCCTGAAACGCCATTACGAGGGCCAGACGGAACGGGATCAGATGATCGGATAGTAGTCATATACAACCCTTGCGGAATCGTCCGGTATTGATAAGCAAGAGTTATGAGCTTTACCCTCAGACAATTGCAATATTTTCAGGCCGTCGCCGAACAGCGCAACTTTGGTCGTGCGGCTCAGGTCTGCAATGTGTCCCAACCTGCGTTATCGGTTCAGATCAAGGCGCTGGAAGAGATCATGGGCGGTGCTCTGTTCGAACGGCAGGCCCGTGACATTCTGCTGACGCCATTGGGGCGCGATGTGCTAGAGCGCGCGCGCCTGATCCTCGGCGCCGCTGATCGGCTGGATCAATTTGCGCGTGATCATTCGGGCGGGCACAGGTCCTTATCCATCGGCATTATCCCGACGATTGCACCTTATCTTTTGCCTGGCGTTCTGGCTGGTCTGCGTTCGGGTGATGTTTCGCTGCGGGTGCAGATACGTGAGGCCAGAACCGAGCGTCTGTTGGCCTTGCTGCGTGCGGGCGAGATTGACGCGGCTGTGCTGGCCTTGCCAGTTGGTGGCACCGAATTCCGGGAAACACCTCTGTTTCAGGATCAGTTCCTTTTGGCAGGCAGTGCTGCGCGTCTTGAAAAGGTATCAGCAAGCCCAGATATGCTGCGCCCGCTTGATCTGCAATCTGCTCAATTGATGCTGCTGGAAGATGGGCATTGTCTGACCGATCAGGCGCTTGAGGTCTGCGGTCAGGACCGAGGCAGCGGGCAGATCAACATGGGAGCCTCATCCCTGGCAACGTTGTCGCGGTTGGTAGCCGAAGGATTTGGCTTGACCCTGATGCCTGAACTCGCTGCCCACGCGGAGGCTGAGGCCGTTCCAGGCCTGCGACTGTTGCGGTTTGGCAGCCCGCAACCGGCCCGGACTGTCGGGCTGGTCCACCGTGCTTCGAGCGGCAAGGCCGATTGGGCCGAAAGGCTGGAGCACGTGATCCGCGATGTGGGTGAACAGATCGTAACGGCCACCCGAACATGAAATGGCCCGCCAAGGGGCAGGCCAGTTCTTGGGTGTTGAAGTTGGCTTAGGCCAATTCAGGCTCTGCCGCCTGTTCCAAGTGTCTCATCAGATTCTCGGGCGAGGAAACCCCATACGGGTCTTCGGGGCAGTTATCCATCAGGCCCGGTTCTTCGAACCAAGCTTCGACCACACCGTCATTGATGATCGCTGCATAGCGCCAGGACCGCATGCCAAAACCAAGATTGTCTTTGTCGACCAGCATGCCCATCTTGCGGGTGAATTCACCGGACCCGTCCGGGATGACCTTGACGTTTTTCAGCCCCTGATCCTGCGCCCATTTGTTCATCACAAAGCTGTCGTTGACCGACATGCAGTAGATGGCATCAACGCCTTTGGCGATGAAGTCGCCATGGCCATTCTCGAAACCCGGTAGTTGGAAGGTCGAGCAGGTCGGGGTAAACGCACCGGGCAGCGAGAACAGGATAACCCGCTTGCCAGCGAAGTAATCCGCTGTGGTGACATCCTGCCAGCGATAGGGGTTGGGGCCTTCTATGGCCTCATCGCGGACGCGAGTGTGAAAGGTGACATCAGGCAGTTTTGCGCCGGATTTCATGCTGGATCTCCTGTGATTCATATTGAATTGGCTTGGGATTAAAACAGTCGATCCGGGCCTTCAATCGTAGAAATGCTGCATATGCGATTTATCTCTAAGCAAAAGTTAATAAACAAAAAAACAAGATAATGTTAGTTTTATTTCCGCCGTATTCTGCGCTTGCACGATATGCATGCATAGCGGCTATGCAGTGCTGGTGTAACCGGCTTCACTGCACTATGCTATAGGTATACAAAGTTGACCCAATGCTAGGAAAGCGGCCCGTGCGAGATCTGAAGATCCCAGAACAACGTCATCCGGAAAAAGCTCACCGCCCGGATAATGCGCAGCCGAAAAAACCCAAATGGATTCGCGTCAAGGCGCCCGGTGGTAAAGGCTATGCCGAAACCCATCGGATCATGCGAGAAAACAATCTGGTCACTGTCTGCGAAGAGGCCGGCTGCCCCAATGTGGGCGAGTGCTGGAGCCAGGGTCACGCCACCATGATGATCATGGGCGAGATTTGTACCCGTGGCTGCACCTTCTGCAACATCGCCACCGGGCGTCCGGACACGCTGGACGTTTTCGAGCCAGGCCGTGTGGCGCATGCAGTTGAAAAATTGGGTCTAAACCACGTGGTGATCACGTCTGTCGACCGGGATGACCTCAAGGATGGTGGTGCCGATCATTTTGCGCAGACCATTCGCGCGGTGCGTCATCGATCACCCAAGACAACCATCGAAATTCTGACGCCGGATTTCCTGAAATGTGATCCGGAGGTTCTGGAGACCGTGGTGGAATCGAAACCGGATGTGTTCAACCACAATCTGGAAACCGTTCCGGGCCTTTATCCCGAGGTGCGTCCTGGCGCGCGGTATTTCCATTCTCTGCGTCTGTTGCAGCGGGTAAAAGAATTGGACCCGTCGATTTTTACCAAATCCGGCATCATGGTTGGGCTAGGCGAAGACAAGCAGCAGGTTGCCCAGGTCATGGATGACATGCGCGCAGCCGACATCGATTTCCTGACCATCGGGCAGTATCTGCAGCCGACGCCTAAACATCACGCGGTGGATCGGTTCGTAACGCCCGAAGAATTCGAATCCTATGAAAAGGCGGCCTATGGCAAGGGATTCCTGATGGTTTCGGCTACACCGCTGACGCGTTCTTCCTACCATGCCGGTGATGATTTCGCCCGCCTGCGCGCCGCCCGGCAAGAAAAGCTGGGGCAGGCGTGACGCCAGACCATCTGGCGCGGCTCACACAGCTGCGCCACGAACTGCACCAACAACCCGAACTGTCTGGACAGGAACAAGCCACCGCTGCGCGGATGGCGGAGGAGTTGCGGCATGCAGGCGCACACTCGGTGCTAACGGGGTTCGGAGGACATGGAGTTGGCGCCATCTTCGACAGCGGCCAGATGGGACCTTGTGTTGCCATTCGGTGCGAACTGGATGGGTTGCCGATTCAGGAACTCTCGGACGTGCCATATCGGTCGCAAGTGTCGGGTAAGGGGCATCTCTGCGGTCACGATGGTCATATGGCGATGGTTCTGGGCCTGGCGCTGGCCTTGCAACAGCAACGCCCACTGCGCGGTCGTGTTGCCCTGATCTTCCAGCCCGCCGAAGAAACCGGGCAGGGGGCCAAAGCGTATCGCGCTGATCCGCGTTTTGCCGAGGTCGCGCCCGACTATGTGTTTTCGTTGCACAACTTGCCGGGTCTTGCGCTTGGCCGGGTCGAGTTGTGCAAAGGCCCTGCCAATTGCGCCTCATGCGGGATGCGAATTGGGTTGACGGGTAAAACCTCGCACGCCGCAGCGCCTCAGGATGGGGTGTCCCCAGCGGGTGCGGTATCAGCCTTGATTCCAAGGCTCACAGGCCTTGGTACGGGTGGCGACCTAAGCACAGACTACGCGCTCACGACCATCACCCATGCGCGTTTAGGAGAGCAAACATTTGGCGTTGCCCCAGGGCAGGCCGAATTGTGGGTGACGTTGCGCACGGTATCTGATCAACGCATGGACAAACTGGTATCAGACGCCGAAGCGCTGGTGCAAAAGGTCGCGCGATCCGACGGGCTTAGCGCCTCGATCACGTACGAAGATGTCTTTGACGCTTGCACCAATCATGCGGATGCCGTCGATATTTTATCCCATGCATGCGCCGCACAAAACACTACCTGTGACCTGACCGACCAACCGCAGCGGTTTTCTGAGGATTTCGGACAGTTTAGCAAAGGTGCGAAAACGGCGATGTTCTGGCTGGGGGCAGGGCGCGATCATCCGCAACTCCACAATCCGGACTACGATTTCCCGGATGCCTTGATCCCGGTTGGGACAGGTATCTTCCTGAACGCGATCCGTCAGATTCTGGGCTGAAACCGCTGCTTACTCGTCTTCGGTGAACCTTACCTTGCCGATAAAGGGCAGGTTGCGATTGCGCTGCGCATAGTCGATCCCATACCCCACGACAAACTCATCCGGGATTTCAAACCCGATCCAGTCTGAGCGGAAATCGACCTCTCGCCGGCTGGGTTTATCCAGAAGAGCAATGGATTTCAGGCGATTTGGCTCGCGGCTGCGCAGCAGGTTTGTGACGTGGTTCAGCGTATGGCCGGTGTCGACGATATCTTCGACAACCAGCACATCACGCCCTTCAATTGCGCCGCGCAAGTCTTTGAGAATGCGAACTTCCCGACTACTCTCCATCGAATCGCCGTAAGACGAGGCCTCAAGGAAATCCACCTCGATCGGTAGGTCCAGCTCGCGCACCAGATCGGCGATGAACACGAAACTACCGCGTAACAGGCCGACCACAACCAGCTTGTCTGTATTGCCAAACTCTTCGGTGATTTCGCGACATAGCTCTTCGATCCGCGCCGCGATGGCCTTGGCCGAGATCATCTCATCTATCACATATGCGCGGTCGCTCATCGCTGCCCCCTTGATCTTTGGCGCGCAACATACGACATGACGCGCCAATGTCACCTTTTAATGCCTGAATGCCATGCCAATTCACTCGGAAACGCGCCACCTGCCATACACCGCCCAACAGATGTATGATCTGGTCGCGGATGTCGCCCAGTATCCGCAGTTTCTGCCCTGGTGCGCGGCTGCCCGTATTCGCAAAACCTATGCGGTGGGTGAGGCTGAAGTGATGGAGGCTGATCTGGTCATCTCGTTCAAAGTGTTCCGCGAACGGTTCGGCAGCCGGGTGACCCTGTACCCGCACCAAAAGAAGATCGATACCGAGTATCTGGATGGCCCGTTCAAATACATGAAATCCGATTGGCAGTTCGAGGACGCGCCTGAAGGCGGATGCAATGTCTCATTCCATGTGGATTTTGAGTTCAAAAACGCCATCCTGCAGGGCATCATCGGTGTTGTATTTAACGAAGCCATGCAGCGCATCGTGCGTGCGTTCGAGACCCGCGCCGCCGCGCTTTACAGCTAAGGCTTTACCCGCGCTTGGCGCACGCTAGACTGCGCCTCATGTCAGATTTCACCTCAACACTGGCGGCATTTGCCGCAGGCCCGATCACGACCACCGCACAGGCGCGCATTGTCACATCACTTTCTGTTCTGGATTGGGTCGCCGTTGGCCGGGCCGGTATTAACGAGCCCGTTTCGACTATTGTCCGGGACATGGCGATGGATGAGAAAGGTGCAGCGCAGGCGCATCTGTTCGGTGGAGGCGCCGCGCCCTTACGTACTGCGGCTTTGGTCAATGGCACAGTGTCCCATGCGTTGGATTATGACGACACCCATTTTGCCCATATCGGCCATCCTTCGGTCGCTGTCCTACCCGCTGCATTGGCGGCGTCAGAGTGGGATGATCGTATCCTGGTCGATCTTCTGGAGGCAGCCTTGGTTGGGATGGAGGCGTCAATCCGTATCGGGCTGTGGTTAGGCCGTGGTCACTATCAGACCGGGTTTCATCAAACGGCCACAGCAGGGGCCTTTGGGGCAGCGGTTGCCGTCGGCCGCATTCTGGGGTTCAGCGCGGGTCAGATGCGGCAGGTGCTGGGACTGACGGCGACCCGCGCGGCGGGTCTGAAGGCGCAATTCGGGACGATGGGCAAACCCTATAATGCTGGGATGGCCTCTGCTGCGGGTGTCGAGGCTGCGCTTCTGATTCACAAAGGGTTTGAGCCTAACGAGAACGCAATGGAGGGCCCGTTTGGTTTTGGTGCCACCCATCACGGGGCTGCCGATGACGCCGCAGCGCTGGACGGTCTCGGAGATGAATGGCTGTTCGAATCCGTTAGCCACAAATTCCACGCCTGTTGTCATGGATTGCATGCGGCGCTTGAGGCGGCACGTGATCTGGATATCGCCGAACCCGAAGTCGCTGAGATCAAGGTCAAAACGCATCCGCGCTGGATGAGCGTCTGCAACCAGATGTCACCCACCACAGGGCTCGAAGCCAAGTTCTCCTACCGTGCCGTGATCGCCATGCAGGCCCTTGGCTATGACACCGCCTTGCCCGGAAGCTACTCTCAGAAAGTCTGCGCGGACCCGCGTGTCAAATCGTTGCAGGACCGTATCGTGGTCGAAGCAGACGAGGCCTTGTCCGAGACGCAAGCCCAACTGGCCCTGCTGCGCCGCGATGGGGCTCGGCTTGAGGCAACACATGACCTGATGACCCCGATATCTCTGCCGGATCGAGAGGATCGTGTACGCACCAAAGCGTCCAAGCTGATCGGCGCTGATGAGGCAGACGCGATCTGGTCGATGCTGCGCACCGGAGGCCGCGCCCGCGATCTTGCAGCAAAACTGGCGGGTTAGACCACGCGCCAGTGCAGAGGGAAGCCGGGATCGAACACCGTAACGGGGCCGTCTTCGGTTTCGATCTTGTCGGGATATTCGACCGGGTCGCCTTTGGCCAACGTGATGGTGCCTTCGTTCACCGGCAGGCCATAGAAGGCGGGTCCGTTCAGCGAGACGAACCCTTCCAACTTGTCCATGGCCCCTTCACGGTCGAACATCTCTGCCACCAGTGACATCGTGTTCGTCGCGGTGAAACACCCGGCGCAACCACAGGCCATTTCCTTGTTGTCATCCGTATGCGGTGCACTGTCCGTGCCCAGGAAATAGCGTTGATCACCTGATGTCGCGGCTTTCAGAAGCTCCAGCCGATGTTCTTCGCGCTTGGCAACCGGCAGACAGTAGTAGTGCGGTTTGATCCCGCCCACCAGAATGTGATTGCGGTTGATGATCAGGTGATGCGCCGTAATCGTCGCACCCAGATCGGTGTCGTTGGCGGCAACATACTGAACGCCATCGCGGGTCGTGATGTGCTCCATCACCACGCAAAGGCCCGGTGTGGCCTTGCGGATCGGGTCAAGAACGCGGTCGATGAATACCGCCTCACGGTCGAAGATGTCGATCTCGGCCTCTGTGACCTCACCATGCACACATAGGGGCAGACCGATCTCGGCCATTTTCTCAAGTACCGGGCGAACCTTGTCGAAATCTCGCACGCCCGAGGCTGAATTGGTCGTGGCCCCGGCCGGATAAAGCTTCACAGCCTTGACCAATCCGCTGGCATGGGCCGCAGCCAGATCGTTGGGGTCGGTATCCTCGGTCAGATACAGAGTCATCAGCGGCTCAAAGCTCATGCCTTCTGGCAGCGCAGCCAGAATACGATCACGATACGCAACTGCCAGCGCACCGGTCACAACCGGGGGCACTAGGTTGGGCATAATGATCGCACGCCCAAAATGACGCGCGGTTTCGGGTAGGACGGCCTTCAGCATCGCGCCATCGCGCAGATGCAAGTGCCAATCGTCGGGGCGGCGGATCGTGATGCTTTCGGTCATGACGCCCCGCTAACATAGCGCGGGCCGCTGTGAAAGAGCTTGGAATGCGACTAAGGGAGCATATCGCGCCGGGTTGACGACCGGCGCCCGGCGTGACCTTTTGGTCGGACGGAGGGATGCCATGTCCAAGATGCAGTCGATTGATGCGGTTCAGAAAACGTTGGGAGAGCAGGGTTATGTCTGCGGACGGGCTTTGGCGACCGTGGTGTTTTTATCGCTGAAACTGGGTCGACCCCTGTTTTTGGAAGGCGAAGCTGGGGTTGGCAAGACCGAGATTGCCAAGGCGCTGGCCGCCGGATTGAACCGACGGTTAATACGGCTGCAATGCTATGAGGGGCTGGATGCCTCTTCCGCTGTCTATGAATGGAACTTCCCGGCCCAGATGGTGGCGATCCGCACGGCCGAGGCTGCCGGGGGTGCAGATCGAAACGCGCTGCAAACAGAACTTTTCTCAGATGATTTCCTGATCGAGCGCCCGTTGTTGCAAGCGATGAGGCCCGATGAATACGGCGCGCCGGTTTTGCTGATCGACGAGTTGGATCGCACGGATGAACCGTTCGAGGCCTTCCTTCTCGAGGCACTCAGCGATTTTCAGGTCACGATCCCGGAACTCGGCACTGTCAAGGCACCCGAACCGCCCATCGTCATCGTCACCTCGAACCGCACCCGCGAGGTACATGACGCCTTGAAGCGCCGTTGCCTGTATCACTGGGTCGACTACCCTGATTTCGATCGTGAGATTGAAATTTTGCACGCCCGCGCGCCCGAAGCCGCCGCGGCCCTTAGTCGCGAGGTTGTGGCCTTTGTTCAGCGTCTTCGCACCGAAGACCTGTTCAAGAAACCCGGCGTGGCCGAAACGATCGACTGGGCTAAATGCCTGTTGGCTCTGGACGTCATCAACCTCAGCCCCGAGGTGATTGGCGACACGTTGGGCGCGATCCTGAAATACCAGGACGACATCCAGAAGCTGCAGGGCTCAGAAGCGAAACGCATTCTGGATGAGGCCAAAGCGGATTTGGTTGTCGCATGATACTTTTCCGTCCAACGGGGGCTAAGGAACTGGAGTTGGTGAACAACAGCAACTGGACAGCTTGGCCGCCGCGCCTGCCTGATCAGCCGATTTTTTACCCCGTGACTACATTTGACTATGCCGAAAAAATCGCTAGGGATTGGAACTCGATCCTGCCAGCACCGGATAATTTCGGTTTTGTGACAAGGTTCGAAATCTCACAGGAAGCTGTGCAACGTTATCCGGTCCAGGATGCGGGAGGCAAAGCGCATACCGAATTGTGGGTTCCTGCAGAGCAGCTCGACTGGTTCAACGGCCAAATTCAGAACCGGATCGACGTTGTTGCCTGTTACCGAGACGGACAAAAGGTGAGCCTGAGTGATCATCAATTGACGGCACAGTTTGCCTGATGCTTCATTTTCTCCGAAATATTCCTGGGGTATGGGGGCAGCGCCCCCATGAGCGATGATGGCAGAACAGCTCCCGCTCGACATCCCCGACCACCCTAAACTGGCTCAGAACATCACGCATTTTGCCCGAGCCTTGCGCAAAGCGGGATTGCCGATTGGGACGGGGCGGGTGGTGGATGCGATCCGGGCGGTGCAGGCTGCCGGTTTCACCCAAAGGCAGGATTTCTATTGGACCTTACACGCTTGCTTTGTGAACCGGCCCGAACATCGCACCGTTTTTGCTCAGGTCTTTCGCCTCTACTGGCGCGACCCGCGATATCTGGAGCATATGATGTCCATGATGCTGCCCGCCATTCGTGGGGTGCAGGAGGAACGCAAGGCGGACGCGGCCGAAAAACGGGCGGCAGAGGCGTTGCTGGATGGGGTTGAGCGCGACCAGCCCGAGAGCACGAATGATGAGGGTGAGACCGAGCTCGATATCGACGCGTCACAAACCGCATCCTCCGAAGAAAGGCTTCGCAGTCTGGATTTCGAACAGATGAGCACGGCAGAGATGGCCCAGGCCAAACGCCTTTTGGCGCGTCTCAGCCTGCCGGTTAATCCTATTGAAAGCCGCCGGGCTCAGCCCAGCCATATGGGGCACCGGATCGATCGGGCTCGAACCCTACGGGCAGCCATGCGGCAAGGCGGTGAGATACGGGATATTGCACGACAACAGCCGCGGCCGCGTTGGCCCAATCTGGTGGTGCTTTGCGACATATCCGGGTCGATGAGCCAATACAGCCGGTTGATCCTGCACTTCCTGCACACGGTCTCGAACGCCAAGGGGGCGGGTTGGGCAAAGGTCCATGCCTTTACCTTCGGAACTCGGCTCACCAACATTACTCGTCATCTGCACCAACGTGACGTGGATACCGCTTTGGCCGCTGCGGGGGCCGAGGCGCAGGATTGGGAAGGCGGCACACGTATCGGAGAGTGCCTGCACGCCTTCAACCGCGACTGGTCGCGCCGGGTGATGGGGCAGGGTGCCGTTGTCCTGCTAATCTCGGACGGGCTGGATCGGGGTGACGCAGAAGCGTTGGCCAAGGAAACCGAACGGTTGCACCTGTTTGCGCGCCGCCTGATCTGGCTCAACCCGCTGCTGCGTTGGGATGGCTTTGCGCCCAAGGCGCAGGGTGTGGCCGCGATGTTGCCACATGTTGACAGTTTTCGGGCCGGTCACTCCATTGCCTCGCTTGAAGACTTGGCGACTGTCATCTCGGAACCCGGTGACATGGGTGAGAAAGCGCGGCTGATGTCCGCGCTTTCAGGCTAGGATTTAGCCCAGTTGTTTCGCGTTGCACTCCCGCGCCATTTCCATGGCCTTATAGGTGCCAGTCAGATCGACGGTGAAGGCGAACTCCTTTTCGGGGAACACGATCATCACCTGCTTCTTCGCGATGTCTTCCGCGAACTGAGGGTCATCGGACAGGACATACCCGCCGGAATAGCCTTTGGTGATGTTGCCCTTCATGCCCGTGGCTTCGCCCAGATAGAGGTTGTCGCCCAGAAGGATCGCCACGGCTTCTTTCTCGCCGCGTTTGATGTTTGTTTTGGCTTTGGTGAACACGCCAACATAGCCAACGCCGCGATCTTCGGTCAGGCCCATCTGGACCACGTTTTCAGCGTCATCAATGGCTTCGATCAGGCAGGATTTACGCTCATTATCGATGAAGACTTTCCAGCCCTCGACCTCACCATAGCGTTCATATGTATCCGCAGAGGCTGCGGTTGCTGCCAACATGCCGATTGCGGCGCCGAGTGTAAGAATGCGTTTCAACTCTGTGTCTCCGTTCTGAAATTTTGGGGGTCTGCTGGATTTGATTCCAAGCATGGTGACAGATTAGAAGCCGGGCGGGATAGGATCAATCTGATATCACAGCAACCCGCCTACGCTTTTCTTTGTATCATGGCTCACTATGTTGAACCGATACACCGCAGGAGGCTCTGATGCAGAGATTCGACAACAGCCCTGAAACAGCTCTGGACTGGTATCGCAGCGGGCGCGGTGCGGCCCTTGCAACTGTCGTTGAAACCTGGGGCAGTGCGCCGCGTCGCATTGGAGCGCAGTTGGTCATCGGTGGCGATGGCCGGATCGAAGGCTCTGTCTCGGGTGGCTGCGTCGAAGGCGCTGTGATTGTCGAGGCATTGGAAGCTATCGACGAGGGTGAGGCACGCCTATTGGAATTTGGTGTCAGCGACGAGGACGCCTTTGCCGTCGGTCTCGCTTGCGGCGGCACCATCAGGGTTTTGGTCGAGCCGGTGGGCGAGGTTTTGCCCGAACCCATGCTGGCCGAACTGGTCTCCGCGCGGGCAGCGCGCGAGCCCTTGGCCTATGAGGTCAATATCGACAGCGGCCACCGGTCCCTGCGGCGCAACAAATATCCCGACCGTTTGCGCATGGACCGGTCGGGTTTCGAAGAAGATGGCAAAACCTTTGTTGCCGTCCACAATCCGCCGCTTCGGCTGATCGTCGTCGGCGCGGTTCACATCGCTCAGGCGCTTGTGCCGATGGCTCGGATCGCCGGATATGATCCCGTAATTGTCGACCCGCGTGAGGCTTTCGCATCTGACGCCCGCTTTCCTGGCGAGACTATTCTCACAGATTGGCCGGATGAGGCCGTTGCCAAGCTGGGATTGGATACGCGTACCGCCGTCGTGTTGCTGACCCATGACCCGAAGCTGGATGACCCGGCACTGCAAGCTGCGCTTGAGGCGAATGTGTTCTACATTGGCGCGCTCGGTTCGACCCGAACCCACGCGAAACGGGTCGCGCGGATGCAAGCTGCCGGGTTCACCGACACACAGATCGATCTGATCCATGGACCTATCGGTCTGGACATCGGGGCGTCTGATCCGTCAGAGATTGCAGTGGCCATTCTGGCCCAGATGACGGCTGTTCTGCGGGGCAAGGCATGAAGTTTGGCCCATTGCCCGTTGATCAGGCGAAGGGAACGATCCTTGCGCATTCAGTTTCAGCAAACGGGCGCAAGTTGCGCAAGGGATTGACACTCTCAGATGATCACATTGCGGAACTGACCCAAGCCGGGCTGACCGAAGTCACCGTCGCGCAACTGGATCCCGGCGATTGCCATGAGGATGAGGCGGCTGGTCTTTTGGCGCGCGCTTTGGTTCCCGATGCAGAGGCCGCCAATCTGCGGATCACCGAAGCGTTTACCGGGCGTGTGAACCTATTGGCTGATGGTCCGGGCGTCGTAAACCTAGATGTCGACGCGCTGGAACACTTCAATCGGGTCAACCCGATGATCACGGTCGCCACCGTGCCTCAGCACCAGCAAATGAGCGATGGGGGTATGGTCGCGACGATTAAGATCATCTCCTATGCGGTTCCCGAGGCTGACGTTCGGCGCGCCGCAAACTTCGCACAAAACGCGGTTCGATTGATTGCACCGGTCCACAGAACTGCAGGGCTTATCGTCACTGATATTCCCGGTGGTCCACGGAATGAAAAAGGCATCGCGGCCATAAAAGGACGTGTCGTACTGTTGGGGATGGAGTTGAGCGACGTTCAGATCGTGCCTCACGATAGTGGCCAGATCGCTTCGGCAATCGCTCAGACGCCGGGGGACCTGTTGATGATACTGACAGCCTCGGCAACGTCGGATGTGGATGATGTGGCCCCGTCAGCCATTCGTGAGGCCGGAGGAGTGGTGGATCGGTTTGGCATGCCGGTTGATCCTGGAAATCTGCTCTTTCTGGGATCATTGGGGCCGCGCCCTGTGATCGGACTGCCGGGTTGCGCGAGGTCCCCTGCCTTAAACGGGGCCGATTGGGTGCTGTCCCGTGTGGCCTGCGGTGTTGAGACAACTGGCGCGGATATCGCCGCGATGGGGGTCGGCGGATTGCTCAAGGAAATCCCGACGCGCCCCCAACCACGCGCACATCGCAAGCCGTAACGCGACGGAATTTTGACCCGTTTCGCTATCGCACTATTTCGTGAGAGCTAAGCGACGCATAGCGCGTCGAATACGACAAAATTTTTGTTCTCAAACAATAATTCCCGTGTTTAACTTGCTCACAGGGAGAAAATCAAAACTGGGAGGAATTCATGACACAGGTCTCAATGACCGTGAACGGTAAATCCGTTAGCGGTGATGTCGAAGGCCGGACCCTGCTGTCCAGCTTTCTGCGCGATCATCTGTCTCTTACCGGCACCCATGTAGGGTGCGATACGGCTCAATGCGGAGCCTGTGTCGTGCATGTGAATGGCGAGGCGGTGAAGTCCTGCAACATGCTGGCCCTTGAGGCGGATGGAGCTGAGGTTGGCACGATTGAAGGCCAGTCTGGCCCGGATGGCTCGTTGAACGTGATCCAGCAGGCGTTTCAGGATCACCATGGGTTGCAATGCGGCTTTTGTACGCCGGGTATGGTGATGAGCGCGGCGGCGCTTCTGAAGGACAATCCGCGCCCGACCGAGGCTGAGATCCGCAAATATCTTGAGGGCAACCTGTGCCGCTGCACGGGCTATCACAACATCGTCAAGGCGATCATGGCCGCTTCGGGTCAGGACGCCAGCAGCATCGCCGCCGAATAAGCGGCCCGAGGGAGGAGAACAAGCAATGCCCAAAGACAGTGGCATCGGAGCCAGTTCCAAGCGGCGCGAGGACGTGCGCTTTCTGACCGGAGCAGGCAACTATACCGACGACATCAACGTGGCCGGACAGGCCTATGTTCATTTCCTGCGCTCGGATATCGCGCATGGCCGGATCACCAGCCTTGATACCTCGGCTGCCGAGGCCATGCCGGGCGTGGTCAGGGTGTTTACCGGCAAAGATTTCGAAGGCGTGGGCGGCATGCCCTGCGGCTGGGAGGTGACGGACAAGCACGGCGCGCCCATGCAGGAGCCTGCGCATCCCATTCTGGCCCAGGGCAAGGTGCGCCATGTGGGCGATCCCATCGCCGCCATCGTGGCCGACAGCCTGGAGCAGGCGCGCGATGCGGCCGAGGCGATTGACCTCGAGATCGAGGAACTGCCCGCCGTGATCGACATGAAGGCCGCCGCGCAAGAGGGCGCGACGCTGGTCCATGACGATCTGAATAACAATGTTTGCTATGACTGGCAGCTGGGCGAGGCGGATGACGCCAAGGTCAATGAGGTCTTTGCGGGTGCGGCCCATGTGACCACGTTGGATCTGGTCAACAACCGCCTGGTTGCCAACCCGATGGAACCGCGCGTGGCGGTGGGTGAGTACAAGCGAGGCACGGATGAGTACACGCTCTATACCACCTCGCAGAACCCGCATGTGATCCGCTTGCTGATGTGCGCCTTTGTGCTGGGCCTGCCCGAGCATAAGGTCCGCGTGGTGGCCCCGGATGTGGGTGGTGGCTTTGGCACCAAGATCTTCCACTATGCGGAAGAGGCGTTCTGTACCTTCGCCGCCAAGGCCTGCAACCGGCCCGTGAAGTGGACCTCCAGCCGGTCCGAGGCGTTCATGTCGGACGCCCATGGCCGGGATCATGTCAGCAAAATCGAACTGGCGCTGGATGCAGACAACAACTTCATCGGCCTACGGACCAACACCTATGCCAATCTGGGGGCGTATCTGTCGACCTTCTCCAGCTCCGTGCCCACATGGCTGCACGGCACGCTGATGGCAGGCAATTACAAGACGCCGGTTATTCAGGTGAATGTGAAGGCGATGTTTACCAATACGGTGCCGGTGGATGCCTATCGCGGCGCGGGCCGGCCCGAGGCGACGTTCCAGTTGGAACGCGTGGTGGACAAGGCCGCGCGCGAGCTGGGGGTCGATCCGATTGCCCTGCGCCGTCAGAACTTCATCACCCAGTTCCCCTATGACACGCCGGTCGCTCTGACCTATGACACAGGGGATTACAACGGGACCATGGATAAGCTGGAAGCTGCGGCTGATCTGGCAGGCTTTGCCGCGCGCCGTGCGGCAAGCGAGGCCAAGGGCAAGCTGCGCGGTCTGGGCATCAACTGCTATATCGAGGCGTGTGGCATTGCGCCCTCGAACATCGTTGGCATGCTGGGGGCCCGAGCGGGTCTCTATGACGCGGCGACCGTGCGGGTGAATGCCACCGGCTCGATCAGCGTCATGGTGGGTGCGCATAGCCACGGGCAGGGGCATGAGACCGCCTTCCCGCAGGTTGTGGCCGACATGATCGGCATCGACGAGTCGATGGTCGAGATCGTGCATGGCGACACCTCGAAGATCCCGTTCGGCATGGGCACCTATGGCTCGCGCTCGCTGGCGGTCTGTGGCTCGGCCATGGTCAAGGCGACCGAGAAGGTGATCGACAAGGCCAAGAAGATCGCGGCCCACCTGCTGGAAGCCTCCGAGGCCGATATCGAGCTGAAGGACGGTCAGTTCAGCGTCGCGGGCACCGACAAGTCGGTGGCCTGGGGCGATGTGACCCTGACGGCCTATGTGCCGCATAACTATCCGCTGGAGGTTGAGCCGGGGCTGGAGGAGACCGCGTTTTATGACCCGGCCAACTTTACCTATCCGGCAGGCGCCTATGCCTGCGAGGTCGAGGTCGACCCCGAGACCGGCCAGGTCAGCATCGAGAAGTTCACGGCTGCAGATGATTTTGGCAACATCATCAACCCGATGATCGTGGATGGTCAGGTCCATGGCGGTATCGGTCAGGGCATCGGCCAGGCTCTGCTGGAAAACTGCGCCTATGACGAGAATGGCCAGCTGCTGAGCGCGTCCTTCATGGATTACGCCATGCCGCGCGCCGATGATGTGCCCTTCTACGGAGTCGATCATTCCAGCCAGACGCCCTGCACGCATAACCCGCTGGGGGTGAAGGGCTGTGGTGAGGCCGGGGCGATCGGCTCTCCGCCGGCTGTGGTCAATGCGGTTCTGGATGCGCTGAACGCGGGCGGCAAGGCGGTGGATCACATCGACATGCCGGTGAGCCCGTCGCGCGTTTGGGCAGCGATGAACAGCTGAGAGGTTGGGGTAGGCTGGGGGCTCTGCCCCCAGACCCCCGGGATATTTTTAGCCAGATGAAGGGCGGATCCGCGCCTTTCGGAAAGGAAGACGAAATGTACAGTTTCGAGTTTGAGAAGCCCACGACCATTGCCGATGCGGTTGCCGCGATGGGGGCCGAGGATGCGCAGGCGCTGGGTGGGGGGCAGACCCTGATCCCGACACTGAAGCAGCGCTTGGCGGCGCCTTCGGTGCTGGTCAGCATGAGCGGGATTGCCGAGATGCAGGGCGTCTGTGTCGAGGATGACGGCTCGGTCACAATTGGCGGGGCGACGCCCCATGCCACGGTGGCGCGTGAGGCGGCGGGGTCGTATCCGGCGCTGGCCGCGCTGGCGGGTCAGATCGGTGATCCAGCGGTGCGCAATCGCGGCACCATCGGCGGGTCAGTTGCCAATAACGATCCGGCGGCCTGTTATCCGGCGGGTGTTTTGGGGTCGGGCGCGACGGTTGTGACCAACACGCGCCAGATCGCGGCAGATGACTTCTTTGAAGGCATGTTCAGTACTGCGCTGGATGAGGGCGAGATCATCACCTCGGTCCGGTTCCCGGTACCGCAGGCTGCGAGCTACCAGAAGTTCCTGCAGCCCGCCTCGCGCTTTGCCTTGGTCGGGGTCTATCTGGCCCGGTTCGCGGATGGGGTTCGCGTGGCCGTCACCGGCGCCAGCGAGGACGGCGTGTTCCGCTGGTCCGAGGCGGAAGCCGCGCTCAACACCGAATTCCGCGCCGACGCGTTGATGGGGCTGAAGGTCAACCCGATGAACATGATCGCCGACCTGCATGGCAGCAAAGACTACCGCGCACATCTGGTCGCCGTCATGACAAAATGCGCCGTCCAAGCTTGTTTGTAGAAAACAAATAGACACTGCAAAGCCCCGGTGAAAACCGGGGCTTTTTCATGTGCGGCGTAGTCTGGGCAATTTTTGGGTCTGCCAATAAGCGCCTGTGTCTTCACGGGCTTTCTCATAGGCCTCGACTCGATGAAGGGCATCTTGACCACCCGCTGCAAACAAATGGCTCAGCAGGCATTCCAGCACCGCCATGGCCCCAGAAAAGCTAGAGAAATGGTGCATTGAGCGTGTGCTGACCTGTAAGCTGATGTCGGGGCGCACTCCCGGTGCGATCACATCACTATCTGAAATCAGGATGATCCGGATGCCCTTGCCAGCGGCAAAGCGCATGGTGCGGATGGTTTCGGCTGAATAGGGCCTGACCGTAATGGCCAGCAGGCAATCGCCGCTGCCCGTATCCAGCAGATCATCTGCAGCAGAGCCCATATGCCGGGGAACCAGCTGCAATCCGGGATGGGCCATGCGACCTGCATAATGAAAGTAATAGGCCAGAGCATAGCTGGCCCGTGTTGCTGTGACAAAGCACCGTTGCGTGTTCAGAATGAGATCTGTTGCGGCCTTGACCCGTTCAGGTTCTACAAGGCGTAGGGATCGGGCGACCACGTTCAACTCATTGCGGGCAAAATCGGCTTGGGCCGCGCTGAACGGCCCATCGGACGATTGAAGCGATAACCAATCCTGGTGCAGGCGATCCTCTCCATCCGTGACCAGGGCTTGCCGAAACGGGTGGCGGAATGCGTCGTAGCCGTCATAGCCCATCCGTTGAGCAAGGCGGACAAGAACGTTAGAACTGACGCCGATCTTCCGGGCCGTTGTGCGGATCGGATCAAGGCCGAAATCGCCGGGATGATCGATCACGTATTTCGCAGCCGCCTGTAGTTGTGGCGGCATGTGATCAATGTCGTGCCGGAGTGTTCTGATCAAATGGCTATACGTATCGGTCATTGGACAAAGAAAACATATGTTTTCTATATTGCCAATTGAAAACAAGCTGGATCAGAGTAGGTCGAGCTGGGGCAATTGCGGAGGGTCCGGTGGCCACAAATCCTTATATACTAGTCGCGCCGAATGGTGCCCGGCGTGGACCTGAGGATCACGCCAAGCTGCCGGTTACGTTGGAGCAAACCATATCGACTGCACGCGCTTGCCATCAGGCGGGGGCGGATGGTCTACATCTGCACATTCGAGACGCAGAGGGCTGGCATTCGCTGGATGCGGGGCGATATCTTGAGGCGGTCGCAGAGCTGAACAGGCAGCTCCCTAAGATGGATGTTCAGATCACGACTGAGGCGGCTGGTATCTATGATGTCGAGGCGCAGTTTGAGTGTTTGCGCCAAGTGCAGCCGAAATGGGCCTCGATCTCGGTACGAGAAATCGCCCGGCAGCCGGATCTGGCCGAACGCGTCTATGGGCTGTGTCATGATCAGGGCACACGGGTGCAACATATTCTGTATGACGCCGACGACGCGGCGCTGCTGAAGACATGGCAGAAGACTGGCGTTGTGCGAGACGGGCAGGTCGATCGCCTGCTGGTGCTGGGGCGGTACACAGTCAATCAAATCTCCTCACCCGAAGATATCGCATCCTTCCCGCAGGATACTTCGCCGTGGATGGTGTGCGCATTTGGGCCGCTGGAGCATGCGTGCCTGGCTGAGGCGGCACGACAGGGCGGTGATCTGCGGGTTGGATTTGAAAACAGCCTAACGAATTCAGAAGGCCAGCCCTGGCCTGACAATGCAGCCTCGGTCACAGCACTCATCGCTTTGCTTAAAGGAACTTCCCAATGAGCCACGTGTTTCCACGCCATACCGAATCCACCTTGCCCGTCGCGGTTGCTGGAGACGGGTGTTACCTGATCGACGCAGACGGCAAACGCTATCTGGATTGTGGGGATGCGGCGGTGTCCTGCTTAGGCCATTCCAACCCGGCGGTTATTAAGGCCGTGCAGCAGCAAGTGGAACAGATCGCCTTTGCGCATAGCGGGTTTATGACTTCGGAACCAGCTGAAACGCTGGCGGATTTGTTGATCAAACACGCCCCGGGTGATTTGGAGCGGGTTTATTTTGTATCCGGCGGGTCCGAGGCCACCGAAGCTGCGATCAAACTGGCGCGTCAGTACTTTCTAGAGATCGGGCTGCCCGAACGCCGCCATGTGATTGCCCGCAAACAGAGCTACCACGGCAACACGTTGGGCGCCTTGTCAGCGGGCGGCAATGAATGGCGCCGGGCACAGTTTGCTCCGATGTTGATTGGGATGTCCCATATCGCGGCCTGTTACGAATATGCCGAAAAGCCGCAGGGTGAGAGCAGTTTTGACTATGGTCAGCGCGTTGCCAATGAACTTGAAGCCGACATCCTGCGCCTTGGGCCGGATACGGTGATGGCATTCATGGCAGAGCCCGTGGTCGGCGCAACCTTGGGGGCGGTTCCAGCCGTCGAAGGGTATTTCAAGCGGATCCGCGAGATTTGCGATCAATACGGCGTGCTTCTGATTCTGGATGAGGTCATGTGCGGTATGGGACGAACCGGCCACCTGTTCGCCTGCGATCATGACCAGGTTTGCCCGGATATTCTATGCATCGCCAAAGGGTTGGGGGCCGGATATCAACCGATCGGCGCGATGTTGTGTACCGAAAAAATCTATGATGCCATTCTGGACGGGTCAGGTTTTTTCCAACATGGCCATACCTATATAGGCCACCCCGTGGCCACGGCAGCCGCACTGGCAGTGGTTCAGGAATTGACGACCAAGACTCTTCCACAACGCGCCGCCGCGATGGGAGAGAAGCTGGAAGCCGCGCTAAACGCTGCCTTTGGTCAGCATCCTCATGTGGGGGATATCCGGGGGCGGGGCCTGTTCCGGGGGGTGGAGCTGGTGGCAGATCGCGCAACCAAAACCCCATTTGATCCGTCTCTGGGCCTTGCCGGGAAAGTTAAGAAAGCAGCGCTGGCCGAGGGGTTGATCTGCTATCCGATGTCAGGCACCCGAGATGGCAAGACCGGCGATCACATCCTGCTGGCGCCGCCTTTCATTATCGAGGATGCGCAAATCGACGAGTTGGTCGCCAAGCTTTCGGTAGCGTTGGAAACGTGCCTTTAACAATTCTGTGAGTGTGTTTTCGGACTGTGTGGATTGGTTTAAGTTAATCCTTGCGCAAACACGGTGAGACCATTGAAAATGCTCAAAGATATCTGGATCAGCTTTCGAAAGCTACCAACCTGGGTGCAAATCTGGGTATCGGTGATTCTGGTTCCCGTAAACTTGGTGCCGCTGGCGTTTCTGGATCAGCCCTATGGCGCGCTGATTGCGGGGCTGGCCGTGCTTGGGATGGCGCTGAATCTGCCAATCATGATCGCCGAGCGCAGTATGTCACGCGCCATGGCGCTTCCGCATCTGTTGTGCTGGACGCCGATGGTTTTCATCGTTGCCTATGTCCTGAACACACATACGGACCTTTTGCCGATCTATGCGCAATTCTTGTTGGTGCTGCTGGTGGTCGATCTGATTTCGCTGGGATTTGATCTGCGAGATGCGATTTTGTGGAACAAAGAGCGCAAGGCACAGTAAGCCACGCGCAAAAAAGCCCCCTTGGTCTCAAGGGGGCTTTGGCAATCGGGGTTACTTCTGTGGAAGCGGGCCGATCATCATGATCATCTGACGGCCTTCCATCTTCGGCATGTTTTCGATCTTGCCGATTTCCTTAACATCCTCGGCCACACGTTCCAGAAGCTCACGACCCAGGTTCAGGTGTGCCATCTCACGGCCGCGGAAACGCAGCGTGACTTTGACCTTGTCGCCGTTTTCCAGAAACTTGAACACGTTGCGCATCTTGACGTCATAGTCATGAGTGTCGGTGTTGGGCCGGAACTTGACCTCTTTCACCTCGATGACTTTTTGCTTCTTGCGGGCTTCGGCTTCACGCTTTTGCGTTTCATACTTGAACTTGCCGAAATCCATGATCTTGCAAACCGGCGGATTCGCATTTGGCGAAATCTCGACCAGGTCGAGACCAGCTTCGTCTGCAAGTTGCATGGCTTTGGCGGGATGAACCACCCCGACATTTTCGCCTTCAGCGCCAATCAGGCGAATCTCGGGGGCACGGATTTTGTCATTGACGCGCGGTCCGGTGTCTCTCTGCGGCGGCGCGTTGTGGGGTCTGCGAGCTATGGGTTCATTCCTTTGATGATTGCAGAATTTCGAGCCCGGAATTTAGACCGGGCGAGGCCGCACTTCAAGCGGCATAAGTAACGGGTAGCGCGAAAAAACCGTGTTTCATACGGTGTTTTTGGTGTTCAGGGCATCAGGGCCCTGAACACTGGGGCAATTTATCCGACAAAAGCCTTTTCGATCACGAATTCTTTGGGCTCAGAGTTTGCGCCCTCGCGCAAGCCAAAGCCTTCCAGAATTTCCTTGATATCCAGGTTGAAAGCCAATGATCCGCAGACCATCGCGCGGTCGGTTTCCGGCTTGATGCCACCCTCGATGCCCAGATCGGAAAACACGGTGCCGTCTTTCAGCAACTCGGTGATACGGCCCATCTTGGGGCTCTCTTCCCGGGTGGTGGTCGGGTAATAGCGGATCTTGTCGGCAAAGCCTTCGCCGATCAGCTCGGCCAGCAATTCGTCCTGACGGATGCTGTCGGTCAGCTGACGGCCATATTCCAGCTCGGCCACTTCGCGGCAGGTATGGGTGATGATGACCTCATCATAATCCTCATAGGTTTGCGGCTCGCGCAGCAGCGAAGCAAAAGGCGCAAAGCCGGTGCCGGTGGCGAAGAACCACAGGCGTTTGCCGGGCAGCAGGGCGTCATGAACCAGTGTGCCAACAGGTTTGGGCCGCAGGATGATCTGATCGCCCGGTTTGATGTGCTGCAGCTTTGAGGTCAGAGGGCCGTCCTGCACCTTGATCGAATAGAACTCCAACTCTTCATCCCACGAGGGCGATGCGATGGAGTAGGCGCGCAGCAGGGGCTTCTGGCGGCCGGTTTTGGGATCCGGGTCGCCCATCAGGCCGATCATAACGAACTCGCCCGAGCGGAACCGCAGCGTTGCCGGGCGCGACACTTTGAACGAGAACAAGCTGTCGGTCCAATGCTTTACATCGGTCACGGTCTGCGCGTCAGGCAGGACAGGGGCCTTCACGGCGGTTGCTTCACTCACGGGTTTCATCTCTGTCATCGTTTCACTGCCGGTTTGCTAAACCGACATCTCCGTTTAATCTTTGATCCAGGTCAGGAAAAGGGGACAGATTGCCCCCGGTTCTGGTTGGCTGGTGATGGCGGGCTTAGCCGCGCAGACGGGCCTGATAGTTGTTGTTTTTCCAATCGGCACGCGCCAGCCATTGATCTTCGGGTTGGCGGGCGGCCAGTGCGTTGTCGATTTCGACCTCGTCAAAGCCGCTGCGACGCGCCATGGCGTACTGATCCGCAAGGACATGACCCTTTGCGCGCAAACGACCAGTAAAGCCTTTCAGGCGCAGAACACGAGCAATAGTGAAGCCGCGCCCATCCGCCGAGGACGGAAAGTCCACGCGGACCATCTTGGCGCCGCCTAGGCGGTCAATCAGCTCATCCGGGTCGGTGTCCGAGGCCACATCCAGTGCCACAACGTCATTTGCGGCGTCTTCCAGTGTGACGAACCCGTCGGTCCAGTCATCGGGGGCAAAGCCCTCATCGTTTACGATTACGTTCATGTTGTCTCTCCGGCGCGCACCATCTTGCCATCTACAAAATGAATGCCGCATTCTTCCTTGTTCTGGTCGCGCCAGCGTCCGGCGCGGGGGTCTTCGCCTTCTTTGACCGGCGAGGTGCAGGGCGCACAGCCGATCGAAGGGTATCCTTTGGCCACCAGCGGATGCCGGGGCAGGTTGTTTTCTTCCATGTAAGCCCGCACGTCTTCGGGCGCCCAATGGGCCAGGGGGTTCACCTTGATCCGGCCGGTTCCGTCTTCGACCTCAAAGAATTCCAGCTTGGCCCGCGTGCCGGCCTGAAACCGTTTGCGCCCGGTGATCCAACCGCAATACCCCGACAGAGCCTGTTGCAGCGGGAAGGTTTTGCGCAGGTTGCAGCAGGCATCCGTATCAAGCAGGCGCAGCGCGCCATATGGGTCTTCTCGCTGCACATCCTCCTCATCCGCGCGGATGATCTGGACGTTCTGCAACCCCAAACGCTCGCTGACATCCTGCTGGTATGTCAACGTCTCGGCAAACAGCATCTGGGTGTCGATAAACAAAACCGGGGTCATCTTGTCGACCACCGCCACCATATGCAGCAACACCACCGATTCCGCACCGAAGCTCGAGACGAGGGCAAGCCTTTCGATCTCTTCGATGGCCCCATGCATCACGTCATGGGCAGAGTGATGGCGGAACCGGGCATTCAGCGCGTTAACCTTTTCGGTCAGTTCACGCCGATCCTTGCCCAGTTCCGTCTGGATCAGATCAAGCGGCATTCGCCTGCGCCTCAGGGTAGAGTGCGGCCTTGAACGGCGCCATGCCAACGCGACGGTAGGTTTGAAGGAACTCCTCTTCCGCGCTATCGCGCAGTTCTAGATAGGTGTCCACGATGCGTTCCACCGCTGGTACGATCTCATCATAGGCAAAGCCCGGACCGGTGCGGTCGCCGATAGCTGCGGTTTCGGTGCCGTCGCCACCCAGAGTGATCTGGTAGTTTTCGACGCCTGCACGATCCAGGCCAAGGATGCCGATATGGCCCACATGGTGGTGGCCACAGGCGTTGATGCAGCCCGAGATCTTGATTTTCAGGTGGCCGATATCATGCTCTAGCTTCAGATCTTCGAAACGGGTCGCAATCTCTTGTGCAACCGGGATCGAGCGCGCCGTCGCCAGCGCGCAGTAATCCATGCCGGGGCAAGCGATGATGTCGCTGATCAGACCGATATTTGCGGTGGCCAGTTCGTGCTCTTTCAGCTTGGCGTGGATTGCAGGCAGGTCCGATTTGTGGACATGCGGCAGGATCACGTTCTGCTCGTGGCTGATGCGCAGCTCGTCATAAGCGAACTCTTCCGCCAGATCAGCCATCACGCGCATCTGTTCGGCAGTTGCATCACCCGGCGTGTTGCCGTGCTTCTTGATCGAGATCGTGACAATCGCGTGGTCCGCATTCTTGTGCGGCGCGATGTTGGTGTCGACCCACGAACGGAAGACGGGATCGTTGGAATAGGCGTTTTCAAACGACGCAACCGACCCTTCGCGGAAAGCAGGTGCCGCAAAGTGACCCTTGATCTCTTCCAGCAGGTTCATGTCTGCGCCTTTGAACTGCGGGCGGACCAGCAGGAAGCGCTCGTTCACCCTGGCGCGGATGGCGTCGATGCCGTGTTCATGCACGGTAATCTTGATACGCGCCTTGTACTTGTTGTCGCGGCGACCGATCTGGTTCCACACGGAAACGGTGGCCTCAAGGTAGGCCAGCAGGTCGTCAAAGGCGACGAACTCGGACAGTTCCTTGCCGATCATCGGGGTGCGGCCCAGACCGCCGCCCACGATGACGCGGGCACCCAGAACGCCGTCACGCTCGACCAGTTGCAGGCCGATGTCATGCGCCTTGATCACGGCACGGTCGTTTTCCGAGCCGGTGATGGCGATCTTGAACTTACGCGGCATGAACTGGAATTCCGGATGGTCAGTCGACCACTGACGCAGCAATTCGGCATAGGGGCGCGGGTCGGCGATTTCATCCGCGGCGGCACCGGCGAAATGGTCGGCGGTCACATTGCGGATGGTGTTGCCCGAGGTCTGGATGGCATGCATGCCGACCTCGGCCAGCGCGTCCAGCATATCGGGCACGTCGTTCAGTTTTGGCCAGTTATACTGGATGTTCTGACGGGTGGTGAAATGGCCATAGCCCTTGTCCCACTTTTCCGCCAGCAGGGCCAGTTGGCGCATCTGCGCGCTGTTCAGCGTGCCATAGGGGATGGCGACGCGCAGCATATAGGCGTGCAATTGCAGATACAGGCCGTTCATCAGGCGCAGCGGTTTGAACTCATCTTCGGTGAGCGAGCCGTCAATACGACGCTCGACCTGCGCGCGGAACTGTTTGTTGCGTTCTGCCAGAAAGGCTGTGTCGAACTCGGAGTAGCGATACATATCTAGCTGTCCTTAGCTGCAGCCCCGAAACCCGGGGCCTTGAAGGGGGGAGAGAAGGGCCGGAAATCAGGCCCGGGGCTGCGTTTCGGTTTCCTGCTTGCCATGGGCATAATTCGAAGGTCCGGTGCGGCGGAACTCCTCACGGAAATGGGTGGGTTCGGGGCCGTTGTCGCCAGCAACCGCATCGGCCAGGTAGGCGCCAACAATCTTGTTGGCCTGACGGGCCGCATCCAGCAGACGCACCTGCGCGTGGGCCTCATCGGTGATCAGCTCGGCCTCGGATAGTTCGCGCGACCAGCGGTCATCCTCGGTCTGGTAGATCACATCGCCTTCCAACAGGTCATTGGCGGTGACAACTTTGGGGGTAAAAGCGCGGGCCATCAGGCAAGCTCCTTATTGAATTCGGTCAGGGCCTCAGCTGCTTGACGCGGGGCAAGGCCATAGAATGTCAGCACCGGTCCATCCAGTTCGGCGGCGCTCAGGTCGGTGGGCAATTGATCCAGGTTAGTGGTCAGAACGCGCTGATCCGGGCGCGAGGCGTTTTCGACCAATGTGATCGGGGTCGCGCGATCCGCGCCATGCATGATCAGACGGCCCTGAATGAAACGCGCGGATTTTTTGCCCATATAGATCGCGGCAACCGAGCCATTGCGGGCAAGCGCAGACCAATCGTGATCGGCAAAGCCTTTCATGTCATGCCCGGTCAGAAAGCGAACCGAAGAATTACGACCGCGGCGGGTAAGACTTTGGCCAATTCCTGCAACAGCGGCAGACGCGGCTGTGATGCCCGGAACGATGCTCCAACGAATGCCAGCAGCATCGACGGCGTCGATTTCTTCATCCAGCCGCCCGAACACTGTGGGGTCACCAGATTTTAGGCGCACAACGCGGTTGCCCTTCAGCGCATAGTCGATCAGAAGCGCGTCGATATCTTCCTGTTTCCAGGAGGGTCCAAACCCGGCTTTTCCAACATCGACGAGAGTCGCAGCCTGACCGGCAAGCGCCAGAATCTCTGCGCTGATCAGTCGATCATGTAGGACAACATCCGCAGCTGCGAAGGCTTTGAGCGCCTTTTGCGTCAGCAGGTCCGGATCACCGGGTCCCGCGCCGACAAATTCGACATATCCTGTTGTGCGTTCGAACTGCATCAGATCGTCCAGAGCGTGGTTTGACTTGCTGCTCAATATAGGAAATATTCCCGCCAAAGTGCCATATTAGTGATCAAATAAGAACGATTGTTCTGATGATCGAAAATAGCGGGACGTAGGTTCTAGATTCGAAGGAAAACCGGAATGACGGTGCGGATAGACAGCACAGATCGGAAAATTTTGGCCGAGTTGCAGCGCGATGCCAGTCAGTCGCTGGATGAAATAGCGGCCCGGGTAGGCAGTTCCAAGACACCTGTTTGGAATCGAATCCGTAAACTGAAAAGTGCTGGCATTATTGGCCAGCAAACGGTTTTGCTGGATGCTGAGGCGTTGGGTTTTGAAGCGACGTTTTTTGTTCTGATCCGGACCTCGGAGCATGAGGCAGACTGGCAGCGCAAGTTCCTAAAAGCGCTACGGGATCAGCCTGAGGTGCAAGAGGCGCACCGCCTGGCCGGGGATATCGATTACATCCTGAAGGTTCGGGTTAAAAATGCCCGTGCCTATGATCAGTTCTATCAATCCCTGATCGCTGAAGTGCGTGTGCACAACGTCACTGCGCTGTTGTCGATGGAAGAGATAAAATCAACAACAATGCTTCCCTTGAACGCCTTGGCAGTCGATTAAGCTTCTAGGGGGCTCTGCCCCCGCCGCCCCAAAAGGGGCGACTCCCCCGGGATATTTTGGGCCAGATGAAGTCTGGATCCCCTGTTCATCTGGCCAAAAATATCCCCGCCGGAGGCATCGCGCGGCACGCGCGATTCAGCATTGAACCATCAGCTTCTCCAGGCCGTGGAAATGGTAGCTGTTTGAAAACTGCGGAGGTTCGGTCAATTGCAAATTGGGGCATCTGTCAAACAGGATCGGCAGGGCGATGCGCATTTCAAGACGAGCCAGCGGTGCGCCGACGCAGAAATGAAGACCGCCCCCAAAGCTGGAGTTGGTTTGGACGGGCCGAGTTGGATCGAAGAGGGTTGGAGCGGGCCAAGCCACTGGGTCTCGATTGGCGGCCCCGAGCAGCAGTGCCACCTGATCGCCGCGTTTGAATGGGTGACCGAAGACCTCGATGTCTTCATAGGCGTAGCGTGTGAACATATGTAGGGGCGGGTCGTAGCGCAGGATTTCTTCGACCGTGGAGTCTATGGTATCGGGCATCAGAGCAGTCGGGGCGGTTTGAGTTTGCAGTAGAGTTTTGACCCCATTGCCGAGCGAATGTACCGTTGCCTCATGCCCGGCGTTCAAAAGCAGGATACAGGTCGCAACCAGTTCATCCGTCGAAAGTTTCTCTCCTTCCTCCTCAGCTGCAATCAGGCGGGTGATCAGATCATCGCGCGGGTCCGTACGTCGTTGATCGATATATTTCAGAAGGAAGTCGGCAAATTCGCGTGACGATTGGGCCGCCCGATGTTCTGTTTCGATCGTTCGGCTGGCCTGGTACATGGCGACCATATCATGGGACCAGCGTAGCAGATCTGGGGCCATTGCCTCGGGTACACCCAAAAGGCGGCAGATTGTGATGACCGGAACTTGGGTGCAGTAAGCCTGCAGCAGGTCGAACGGCGTATCAGGAAAGTGATCGATCAGTTCGTGGCAGAGCGTTTCGATGGAAGGCGCAAGGCTGGTAATCGCCCGAGACGTAAAGGCGCGGGTGACCAAGGCGCGCAGGCGCGTGTGGCGGGGCGGTTCAGCTTCGAGCAGCGAATGCGCCTCGACCGCAAGCCACGGGGCCAGATGATCGGGCGAGGGTTGGGCGTGTTCGGGTGGAACTTCACGGCCAAATCGTCTGTCACGAAACAGCGCCTGCACAGCTTTGTGTGAGGCTGCCGCGACCATCTGGTAGTCCTCCCAATAGAACAGATCGCCACAGGCGCGGGCCGTGTCGTAGAACGGGTACGGGTTTTGGACAAAAGCGATTTCGGTCGGGGATTGTGACAGGGTCTTCATGTCGCGCAGACTTGCCATCGGGCGTGGTGAATGCAAGACCCTATGTCATGCAGAGGCTTTGGGTCATTGCTGGATTCCTGTTGGCGGTTGGTTTGCTATCGACCGCTGTGTGGTCTTATGGGTATCGGCAGGCCTTGTCGCAGCTGAGTCAAAAGGCTGAGGCCGATCTGGAACTCGCTGCCGACCGTCTGAGTACGCAGATGCAGGTCTACCAAGAGCTTGCTGTCCTGATGGCGAACCATCCGACGCTGCAAGAGCTCAGTACTCCTGAGCAAGAACTGGCGGCCCGTCTCATGCTGCTGGATGTGGCGGATAAGACGGCCGCGATCAACATGATTTATCTGGATCAGTCGGGCCGGGTTCTGGCATCCGCAAAGCCCGTGGGGCCGCGCAATATGGCCGAGCATCCCGCATTCAGGCGCGCCCTGCAGGGGGCCATGGGCAGCGCGCATGGGGTTGAGCCGGACAGCGGAAACAGGATCTATTCCTATGCTGCGCCCAGTTTTGGCCCCGCCGGGCAGGTTGTCGGCGCCCTGATGGTGGTCGCGGATGTGCAGGATGTCGAACAGACCTGGCGCGGCAGTACCGAGGCGGTATTTTTCGTGGACAATGACGGGGTTGTCTTTATCTCGAACCGGTCCGATCTTTTGTTCTGGTCACGTGCCGAGGGGCAACGGGGGCTCACACCGCCCGATGGGACCCCGATTGATTTTGCCACGTCCTGGGTGGATGGGCATGAGTTATGGTCGTTGAACTGGGGTCGTTACCTGCCTCGGCGGGCTTTGCATCTGACACTTGATCTGCCCGTGATTGACATGACGGCTGAAGTGCTGGTGGACGTTGCCCCTGCGCGGCGTTTGGCTGGGCTGCAGGCGGCGGCGGTTGCAGCCATCTGTCTGGCCTTTGGAGCCTTGCTGTTTCTGGCAACCGAGCGACGGCGCACGCTGGCCGAGGCAAATGCGGTGCTGGAAGGCCGCGTGGCGAAGCGGACCCGTGATCTGACCAGGGCAAATACCGCCCTTCGGCGCGAGGTAGCGGAACGGCAGGAGGCTGAAGCGGCGCTGAAAAAAGCGCAGGCAGATTTGGTTCAGGCCGGCAAGCTTAGCGCGCTGGGGCAGATGTCCGCAGGCATCAGTCATGAGTTGAACCAACCGTTGATGGCGATTCAGCAATTTGCGGACAATGGCGCGGCTTATATGGAGCGCGGGCATGGCGAGAAAGCCGGTAAAAACCTTGGGCGTATCTCGGAAATGGCCACACGTATGGCACGGATCATCAAGAACCTTAGGGCTTTTGCTCGCAATGAGAGTGAGCCTATGGGGAAGGTCGATCTGGTGCAGGTCATCCAGTCGGCAATAGAACTGACAGAGCCGCGCCTGCGAGAGGAGCGGGTGACACTAAACTGGTCGCCTCCCTCACATCCCGTGAACGCCTGGGGTGGAGAGGTCCGTCTGGCGCAGGTCTTTGTGAACCTGATCAACAACGCTATCGATGCCATGGACGGTCAGACGGACAAACGGATCAGTATTCAAATCAATAGCGGGGATCGTCTGGTTGTGTTCATCCGTGATACAGGGCCGGGGATCGAAGATCCGGACAAGCTGTTTGAGCCTTTCTACACAACAAAATCCGTAGGCTCGTCCGAAGGTTTGGGGCTTGGGCTGTCGATCTCTTACGGATTGGTGCAAAGCTTTGGCGGCAATATCCGGGGTTTGAACGCGGAAGGTGGTGCTGTGTTCAGTGTGGAGCTGGAGCATTTTGCAGAGGGTAAGGTGGCATGACGCGCAAAGTGCTGTTGGTGGATGATGACGCAGCGGTGCGCGAGGCGTTGTCACAGACGCTGGAGCTGGCGGAATGTGAGCCTCTGTCCGTGGGATCGTTTGTGGCAGCCAAGGATCATATACGTGCCGATTTTTCGGGTGTGATCCTGTCAGACATTAGAATGCCGGGGCGGGATGGGTTTCATCTGTTGGCCTATGCACATGAGATTGACCCGGACCTGCCGGTTGTCCTGCTGACAGGTGAAGGCGATATCCCGATGGCGGTAAAAGCCATGGGGCAGGGGGCTTTCGATTTTTTGGAGAAGCCCTGCGCCGCCGCTGATTTGCTGACAGTGCTCGAACGCGCTTTTTCTGCACGTTGTGAAGTTCTGCGTGAGCGCGCGCAAAAAACCGAATTGGAGCGCGGTGACCCAGCGGCACGGCTGCTGTTTGGCTTGTCTGCGCAGGCAGCGGCTTTGCGTGACCGGGTCCGCAATGTTGCAATGACCGGCGCCGAGGTTTTGGTTACCGGTCCGCCGGGCAGCGGCATCTCCAAGGTCGCGGAGGTTGTGCATCTGATGTCACCCGTTGCCCAAGGATCGTTTGTGAAACGCCCGGCCTCGGGGCTTAGCGCTGATGATCTGGTGCAAAGTGCTGCTTCTGCTGTCGGCGGGTCGTTGTTTCTGGACGAGATATCGGCGCTGCCGGTGGCAACCCAATACGCCGCGCTTGAACTGATGGAACAGGGCGCTGAGACGCGGATTATCGCGGGAACAACGGCTGATCTGTCAGCGCTTTCAGACCAGGGTCAGTTCAACGCCGATCTCTTCTATCGGTTGGATGTGATGCGGGTGCGTATTCCGTCACTGGCAGAACGGCCTGAAGATATTCCTGTCATCTTCCGCCACTATGTCGCGCAAGCGGCTGAACAGGCAGGCATTCCCGAGCCAGAGATCACTTCGGAACACCTCGCCTCGCTGATGGCGCGCGATTGGCCGGGCAATGCGCGATCTCTGATGTCGGCAGCGATGCGTTTTGTTCTGGGGATGCCGGACGATGTGGCGCAAGCGGCTGAGATTGGGCTCAGCGATCAGATGGCGCGGGTCGAACGCTCGTTGCTGATCGCCGCGCTGGGGCGGCACAATGGCAAAGCCTCGGATGCGGCAAAGGCACTGAAACTGCCACGCAAGACGTTTTATGACAAACTCGCGCGGTACCAGATCAAACCGGAAGACTACCGAAGATAAGCAGATACTCCCGCCAGCTTAACCCGCATGTCATGCGGGCAAGTTGTTGGGCCGGGCAGCCCGCTGGGGCGGGCTGCGGTCGGTGCGTTTGGGTATCAAATGCGATTCGTACAAATTGATTCGAAATCCGTGCGGAAATCCGCACATACAAGATTTCTGATGTGCGGATTTTCGCACAAGCGAGTTGTCTTATGTAAAGGGGTGGTTCGGGATGAAATATAAAATATTGTTATTAAACATTAAAATAGAGGCCCGGCTATAATCGATCAAATCGTTGTGCCGTTAGAGTTGATTCGTTTGACTGCCCGGCATGCGGTGCCCGTGCGGCACCTATTGAACTGTTTTGAAGTCAGGGAGGAAGACAGATGAAACTTCTAGCAACCGCCGCAACGGCGATGGCGCTTACGGTAACCGCCACAGCAGGCATGGCGGCCTGTGACGACGGCGAGATTGTCGTTAAATTCGCGCATGTAACCAACACCGACAAACACCCCAAAGGCATCGCCGCCTCGCTGCTAGAGCAGCGCGTCAATGACGAGATGCAGGGCTTGATGTGCATGGAGGTCTATCCGAACTCCACCCTCTACAACGACGACAAGGTTCTTGAGGCGATGCTGCAGGGCGATGTGCAATTGGCCGCGCCATCGCTGTCGAAGTTCGAGAAATTCACCAAGCAGTTCCGCCTGTTTGACCTGCCGTTCATGTTCAAGAACATTGACGCTGTGGATGCGTTCCAATCATCAGCAGATGGACAGGCGATGAAAGACAGCATGCAGCGCCGTGGCCTGCAGGGGCTGGCCTTCTGGCACAATGGCATGAAGCAGATGTCGGCCAACAAGCCTTTGGTTGATCCGTCCGATGCAGATGGCCTGAAGTTCCGTGTGCAATCTTCGGACGTTCTGGTTGCTCAGATGGAAGCCATTGGTGGCAGCCCGCAGAAAATGGCCTTCTCGGAAGTCTATGGCGCGCTGCAGCAGGGCGTTGTGGACGGGCAGGAGAACACTTGGTCGAACATCTACGGCAAGAAGTTCTTTGAGGTGCAGGACGGCATCACCGAGACCAATCACGGTATCATCGACTATCTGGTTGTGACCTCGGTGGATTGGCTGGACAGCCTGGACCCGGAAGTGCGTGACCAATTCACGACTATTTTGGCCGAAGTGACCGAGCAGCGGAACAAAGAAGCCTTCGCAGTGAACGAAGAGGCTAAAGCGTCAATCACAAATGCAGGCGGTATCATCCGCGAGTTGAACCCCGAACAGCGTCAAGCCTGGGTCGATGCGATGAAGCCTGTTTGGGATCAATTCGCTGGTGACGTCGGTCAAGACAAGATCGACGCTGCTCAGGCGATCAACGCCGGGTTCTGATCCGGATCGGGCCACGCGTCGGGGGACTGGGGAGTATTCGACGCGCAGGCCGGGCGGGCTGTGAAAGCCCGCCCGCTATCACTCTCATCACAAAAATTGCGGGGACAGAAAGATGTCTGGTGCGAAATCCGGCCCGGCCGGGCTGGTCGACCATATCGAAGAAACCCTGATCGCATTGCTGCTGGGCCTAATGACGGCCGTGACTTTTGCCAATGTGATCGCCCGGTTCTTCTTTAATTCCAATATTCTATGGGCGCTGGAGCTGACAGTGTTCATGTTCGGCTGGCTGGTGCTGCTGGGGGCGTCTTATGCGGTGAAAAAGCACGCGCATCTGGGCGTTGATGCGATCCTGAACATGCTGGCCCCTGGACCGCGCCGCATATTGGCGCTGATTGCCGTCGCCTGTTGTCTGGTTTTCTCGCTTTTGCTGCTCAAAGGGTCCTATGACTACTGGGCGGTGTTCGCGGATTTGCCGCCCACATCAGGCCGCTGGTTTCCCACGGGTCTGAATTTTGATGCGCGCAGTCAGAGCTTTTACGAAGTTGACGATATCCCGATGATCGCTCCGCTGCGGTTTCTGGAGGGCCTGATCAACTACGGCGAATATTACGAAAAACTTCCCAAGGTCGTTCCTTACTTCATCCTACCCCTGTCGATGTTGCTGCTGGTGATCCGCTTTGCGCAGGTCGCCGTTCAGATCTGGCGTGGTGAGACCGACCGCCTGGTTGCCAGTCACGAGGTCGAGGACGAGATCGAAGAGGTCCGGGCTCAGCAAGGAGAGCACAACTAATGGACGTCGTACTTCTCTTTTCAATGGTTATTGGCCTCCTGCTGATCGGTGTTCCGATTGCCGTCGCTTTGGGCCTCAGCTCGACCCTGTTCCTGCTGATCTATTCCGACAGTTCATTGGCTTCGGTCGCGGGCACGCTGTTCGAGGCGTTCGAGGGGCACTTTACCCTGCTGGCAATCCCCTTCTTCATTTTGGCCTCGTCCTTCATGACGACAGGCGGCGTGGCGCGGCGGATCATCCGGTTCTCGATTGCCTGTGTGGGGCATTTGCCGGGCGGTCTGGCGATTGCGGGTGTGTTCGCCTGTATGCTGTTTGCGGCCTTGTCCGGATCGTCGCCAGCGACCGTGGTCGCCATCGGGTCCATCGTGATCGCGGGGATGCGTCAGGTGGGGTATTCCAAGGAATTCGCCGCCGGTGTGATCTGTAACGCGGGCACTCTGGGCATTCTGATCCCGCCGTCGATTGTGATGGTGGTTTACGCCGCCGCCGTCGAGGTCTCGGTCGGGCGCATGTTCCTGGCCGGTGTCATTCCTGGCCTGATGGCGGGTCTGATGCTGATGATCACCATCTACGTCATGGCCAAGGTCAAGAACTTGCCGAAAGGCGACTGGAAGGGTTGGGGCGAAATCTTCGTCTCGGCGCGCGAGGCTGGTTGGGGTCTATTCCTGATCGTAATCATCCTGGGCGGTATCTACGGCGGTATTTTCACGCCAACCGAGGCTGCAGCCGTGGCCGCTGTCTACGCCTTCCTGATTGCCAGCTTTGTCTACAAGGACATGGGTCCGCTCAGCACGGAAGAAGGGACTGCGAATATCTCGCTGTTCAAGAAACCCCACGCGCTGATCACAGCGTTCTTCCATCCTGATACCAAACACACGTTGTTCGAGGCTGGCAAGCTGACCGTGACACTGCTGTTCGTCATCGCCAATGCGTTGATCCTCAAGCATGTTCTGACCGATGAGCAGGTGCCACAACACATTGCCGAGGCGATGTTGTCTGCTGGTCTGGGTCCGGTGACCTTCCTGATCGTGGTGAATGTGATCCTGCTGATCGGTGGTCAGTTCATGGAACCTTCGGGCTTGTTGGTGATCGTTGCACCTTTGGTATTCCCGATCGCTATCGAGCTGGGCATCGACCCGATCCATTTGGGCATCATCATGGTGGTAAATATGGAAATTGGTATGATCACACCGCCGGTTGGGCTGAACCTGTTCGTGACGTCCGGCGTTGCCGGCATGCCGATGATGGGTGTCGTGAAGGCTGCGCTGCCTTTCCTGGCGGTGCTGTTCGTCTTCCTGATCATGGTGACGTATATCCCGTGGATTTCGACCTTCCTGCCGAACTCGGTCATGGGGCCTGAAATCATAACGAACTAGCGCTTGGATGGCCGGGCAGCAGATGTTGCCCGGCCAGACTTGAACGTCGGGACAGGGATACCCATCTTTGGGTCAGAGGACGACCTCCCCACCACGGGCAGATCATGCGGGACGACCCGCTTTGATATGGGGTCACCTCATGGCATGGACCATGCTTGTTTTCGCCGGAATACTAGAAATTGTTTGGGCGGGTGCGATGAAGCAATCCGCTGGTTTTACACGGCTGTGGCCGACCGCGATCATGGGCGTCTCCATGATCGGCTCGTTTGGACTACTGTCGCTAGCGATGCGGGACCTGCCGCTGGGCACCGCCTATACGATCTGGGTCGGCATCGGTGCGGTTGGCGCGTTTGTGGTTGGCGTCACCGTGTTGGGTGAAGCGCTGACTCCTATGCGCTTGTTGGCCGCGGCCCTCATCATTGCGGGGATCGTAACGATGAAGCTGGCGTGATGGCGGCGTTGACGCCTGCATCTGTATTCGTCACGCTGCTGACAAAACACCGATCCGAAGAGGTTTGCTCGACATGATGACAGACACCGACATGCGCCTACTGCGCATTGCCTATGATGAGGCGAAAGCGGGGTTTGACGAAGGTGGCTGCCCAATCGGGTCGGTGTTAGCCCGGGGTGGAGAGGTTGTGTCCAGAGGGCGCAACCAACGGGTGCAGCGTGGTGACCCGATCGCCATGGCGAAATGGATGCCTTGCGCAAAGCGGGGCGACAGAAGACCTATCGCGATACGGTCCTCTATACCTCTTTGTCACCCTGCATGATGTGTGCGGGCACCATCGTGCAATTCGGAATCCCACGCGTAGTGATCGGAGACACTCAGAACTTTGGCGGTAATGAAGCATTTCTGCGTGAACGCGGCGTTGAGGTTGTCTTAGCCGAAGACCCAGAATGTATCGCCTTGATGAAACGCTTTATCGCAGAGAAGCCCGAGCTTTGGGCGGAAGATATCGCTGAGTAACATCCGTCTCACATCGAGCGCAATGCCTCGATAATACCCGAGAAATCATCTGCTTTCAGACTGGCGCCGCCCACCAGTGCACCATCCACATTCGAAACGCCAAATATCTCAGCTGCGTTCGACGGCTTGACTGAACCACCGTAAAGCACGCGCACTGAACGTCCAACACCCTCGCCAAATCGGCGTTCAAGACGGGCACGAATGAAATCGTGTACGGCCCCAATCTCGTCCAGCGTTGGAATTTTGCCGGTGCCAATGGCCCAGATCGGTTCATAGGCGACGATCAGGTTCTCGCCAGTGGATTGATCGGGGATCGAGCCTGACATCTGACCGCCGATTATGTCCAGCGTGTTGGCCGCTTCGCGCTGTTCCAAGCTTTCACCGACGCAGATGACGGCTTGCAGCCCTGCATCCATGGCAGCACGGGCCTTGGCGCGGATATCTTCATTTTGCTCGCCATGGTCCACACGGCGTTCCGAATGGCCCAAGATCACCGCTAGGGCGCCCGCATCCCGCAGCATCTCGGCGCTGATGTCGCCGGTATGTGCCCCCGCGCTTTCCGTGTGGCAATCCTGGCCACCAACGGCCACACCAGAGCTTTCGACGGTTGTCGCAGCACGCTCTAGCAACGTGGCTGGAGGGCAGATCAGGATATCGACCTCGGGCGTTGGATAGCGCGCTGCCAACGCCTCAAGCTCGGCAAGGGCCGCGCCGGTTCCGTTCATTTTCCAGTTTCCCGCCGCCAGCTTGCGCCGCATATCCGTTTCTCCTGCTAGATCCGCGATTTGCCTTTCGGATAGCACCGTTGATCGGAGCTTACAATTCCGGTTGCAGTTCCGGCTGCACCTCGGCACGGTCCTCCGTGATTCGGTGAGGGCGCCATGATTGATAATCTTGATCTCGAAAAGCTGGATAGCCGCGATAAGGACGAACTTGCCCGGCTTCAGCAAGCCATCGGGCAGGTGGGTTTTTTAACCATCGGGAATACCGGGCTGAGCGCTGAACGGGTGCAGCAAGTGATTTCGACTTACTTCGACTTCTTCCGGCTGCCTGAGCAGGATAAGAAACTGGTCGATATGGCTGCGACCGGGTCAAACCGGGGGTGGGGCGCGCCGAAATCCGAACAGGTGGATCCGAACGCCAACCCGGATTTCAAAGAGGTCTTTGATTGCGGCTATGAACTGCCTGAGCTGAGCCCGTATCGCGCGCGCAAACTGAGCGTCTATGCGCCGAACCAGTGGCCCGAGGCACCGGAAAGCTTCGAGCAGACCATCCGCGCCTACTATGCAGATGCGTGTGGTGTAGCAATGCGGGTGCTACGCGCGATCGCCGTGGCCCTAGGTCGAGATGCTGACAGTTTCGACACGGCCTTTGACACGCCAATGGCTCTGCTGCGCGGGAACTATTATCCGCAGCGGCCTATCTGGGCGGGCGAGAAGGATTTCGGTATCGGGGCCCATACCGATTATGGCTGCCTGACCCTGCTGGCGACCGACGGAACCGCAGGCCTGGAAGTTCGTATGCCTGACGGGACCTGGGAAAAGGTGGAGGCCGCGCCGGGCACTTTCATCATCAACTTTGGAGAAATGCTGGAGTTCTGGACCGCAGGCCGCGTCAAGGCGACCGAACACCGGGTGGTTGGCGGGGCTCATGAACGGATTTCGGTCCCGTTGTTTTTTAACCCGTCCTACGACACCAATGTTGCGCCGCCTGAGTCAGATCAGGTGATTTCGGCAGGTGAGCACCTAACGAAACGCTTCAACGAAACCTATGTGCATCTAAAGTCGGCCTAAGCCTCTGAAGAAAGGCTTTCGTCAAATTTGATTGACTCACCGCATCCGCAGGCGTCGACCACGTTCGGGTTTCTGAACTTGAAACCGGATTCTAGCAGCGAGACCTCATAGTCAATCTCGGTGCCGAACAGGAACATCTGCGCCATAGGGGCGATCATCACGCGTGCGCCGTCTTGCTCGACGACCTCATCATTAGGGTCGGCCTCATCCACATAGTCCATGGTGTATTCCATGCCAGCGCAGCCGCCCTTTTTGACGCCGATGCGCAAACCGGCATGCCCACCTGTTGTCATCAGGCGGGTGATCTGCTCTGCAGCTTTGGGCGTCATGGTCACGGCTTGTTTGCCGGGAATGCCGAACATCTGTGTCTCCGTCGTCACGCGTTTATTCTAATCTAGGCCCGACACGGGCCGGGCTCAAGAGAGCGCGCATTCAATTTCTGTTTCTGCTGCGGGTTGTCATCGGTGGCTGCGTCGCTTTAGCCTGCGAGCAGATTGTTTTGAAAGAGGTCAGACGCGATGACGGTGCAACACATAGTTAGAAAAAGCATCTTGATGGGTTTGCTCTGCTTCGCTGTTGCGCAACCGGCAATGGCTGCCGATGATACAAAGCGGCATCCAGTTAACTGCGCGACCGCACCCGGTGATTTACGCGCGATCGCAGCTGAGAAACGACATGCTGAAGATCAGCAGGTCGAAAGTGTTGTTTCGATTCTGCCCGCTGGTGCTCTGCTGGGTCTGGTGACGGGAACTGAGAACAAACATCTTAAGATGTTAGCAGGCGACTATATCAAACAGCTTGATGCACGCGCGGCCGAGATCAGATCGACTTGTGGCATACCATAAGTGTTTGTTAGACAATGAAAAAGACCGCTCTCGGGCAAGAGCGGTCCAAATTCGGGGCCGAGCGACCGGGGGGGCGCATTGGTCACAGCCCAAGTGCATCACTGCGTTCAACCTGTGCGATTGTAGATGCGCCGTATATGTCCCGCAGCAATGTGACAGCCGACACACAGCAAGGTAACGTAAAAGCTAATGTTTTGTGACAATCAGCCTTCAGCAGGCTGTTCAGGCCGAATTACATAAAGCCCAGTTCTAGCCGCGCTTCGTCGGACATCATGTCCATTCCCCAAGGGGGTTCCCATGTCAGTTCGACATCAACTTCTTTCACGCCAGCCACGGGTTCGATGGCTTCGACAATCCAGCCTGGCATTTCCCCGGCGACCGGGCATCCGGGTGCGGTCAGGGTCATGATGACTTTAACAGCGTTATCTTCCTTGATGTCGATCGTGTAGATCAGGCCCAGGTCATAGATATTGACTGGAATTTCAGGGTCATAAACCGTTCGGCACGCATCCACCACTTGATCGTATAGAGGATGTTCGATTGTCGAGGGCGCAATCAAGGGTGCACCTTCAAACTGTTCGCTGGGATGGGTCATCATTGCCTCGGGTCAGTTGCCTGACTTTTTATATAGGGAATGGCCTGCCCAGCGTCCAGTCATGCCGTCCCGGCAATGCCAGAATGGTGTCAGTCATTGATATCGTGCTGGAAGGTTTTCACTTGGCCGTGCGGCAGCGCGAACAGCTTACGCAGGATCAGCCAGGCAATCAGGGATAGAACCGCAAAGATCAGCAACAGGATGGGCAGCGACGGCGCGACTCCGGGGATGACCAGAATTAAACCTGTGATCGCGGCTCCGATGGCAAAGCCCAAAAAGATGAACCCGGGCAGAACCAGTTCCAGTATGCCGAGCGCCAGGGCGCCCGCCAACCAGATCCACCATGTCAGCCAAAAGGGATCAGCCATTACTTTGCTCCTTTCAGCATCTTAAACGCATCTCCAAATGCTTCCAAGGCGTTGGCCGGAACAACGATAGTCTGTTTGCCCGAACCATTGCCCAATGCGTTGAGCGATTCCACCTGTTTCAGGGCAACCTGGTACTGGGCGGCCTCAATCCCGTTGTCCTGAATGGCCTTGGCTACAACACCGGTGGCGTAGGCTTCGGCATCGGCCTGAATGCGGCGGGCTTTGGCCGATTGCTCGGCGGCATAAAGTTCAGCATCTGCCTGTAGCTCTACTGCTCGTTTTTGACCTTCCGCCTCGGTCACCTGCGCACGGCGCGCACGTTCGGCGTTCAACTGCTGCAACATCGCGTCCCGTGTTGCTTGGTCAAGGTTCACGTCCAGAATTTCTGCACGCGTCACCTCAATCCCCCAGTCATCCACGGCAGTTTCAACGCTTTCCTGAATGCGGTTTATCAGTTGGGCTCGGTTCGATTGAACCTCATCCAGATCCATTTTACCGATCTCGGCGCGGACGATGCCGGCAACCGTGGTGGCAATCGCGCCGTCCACATCGCGGATACGGTAGACAGTCTTTTCCGGCTCCAGAATCCGGTAGAAAACCGAGGTGTCGATCTGCACCAACACGTTGTCCTTGGTAATCGCGTCTTGCGTTGCATTTGGCAGCTGACGTTCCAGGATCGAGATCTTGTGGCGTGCAACATCCAGAAACGGTACAATAAAGTTGATGCCGGGCCCCAGCACCGAGTGCAAACGCCCGAACCGTTCAACTACGTATTTCTCAGATTGCGGCACGATTTTAATGCCCTTGAGAATAACGATGACGACCAGAACGGCGCCAAGCAGGTAGATAATATTCGATGAAAGCAATCCGATGATCTGCTCTTCTGTCATATCTGTCCTCTTTTATTGTGTACTATAGTATGCATTTGGGAATTGAGTCGCCCGATTTCAACTCTGGTATGGCGTGAATGCGGTTGGATGCAAATAGTGTCGTGCTTGGGCGAAGACGACAGTGATCGCTTTGCATCGGCATGTGACTGCGGTATCGGGGCGGAATGAAACTGATAATTGATACAGACCCCGGCATCGATGACGCGATGGCCATCGCTTACGCTGCTGCGGCACCCGAGATTGACCTGATCGGTCTGACAACGGTTTTTGGCAATACACATGTCCACCAATCCAGCCGGAACGCCCGGTTTCTGGTCGATAAACTGGGTTTGGATATCCCCGTTGCTCAAGGCGCGAGTGCGGCTCATGGCAAAGACGATCACAGCCCATCCGAGCATGTGCACGGGCCAGAAGGCTTTGGTGATCTGACCGATATCCCCGAGATCGGGCAGAACCACGACCTGACAGCGGCTGAGTTTCTGGTCGAAATGGCGCACGAACATGCTGGTGAACTGGTGATCTGTGCCATCGGTCCGCTCACCAATATCGCCGATGCGATGGCGCTGGACCCGCAGTTTTCAAAGAAACTTGGCCGCTTGGTGATCATGGGCGGCGCTGTCTATTGCCCCGGAAACATCACCCCGCATGCCGAAGCCAATATCTATCACGATGCGCAGGCCGCCGATGCGGTCTTTGCCGCGCCGCCCGAAACGGTTCTGGTGGGTTTGGATGTGACGCTGAAAACACTGTATCAAAACGCGGATTTTGACGCGCTGGCGCAGAAATCAGCCGATATGGGGGTGTTCCTGCGAGATATCTCCAAGTTCTATTTGCAGTTCTACAAGGAGATCGGCGGCCTGGATGGCTGTGGCCTGCATGACTCGACCGCTGTGATCGCCTGTACCCATGACCATATGTTCGATTTGGTTCAAACAGGAGTGCAGGTGACTACCGAAGGAGATGCGTTGGGCGCGACAATACCGCAGGATGGCCGCCCGCCCGTGACCGTATGTCGAGATGTGGATGGGGCAGGGGTGGTTGACCTCTTCACGGCCCGCGTCGCTTCGCTGCCCTGACGGGTTGCAATGCATCAGCGGATCGGGCAAAGCCTGCCCGGTTCCGCGATCTGAGATGATGATATGACCCAGCCGTTTTCCTTTGAGCTCAAAGCCACCGATGGCAAGGCCCGCACCGGGGTGATCAATACGCCTCGGGGCGAAGTGCGCACGCCAGCTTTTATGCCGGTCGGGACGGCGGCGACCGTCAAGGCGATGATGCCGGAAAGCGTACGTGCCACTGGGGCGGATATCTTACTGGGAAACACCTATCACCTGATGCTGCGTCCCACAGCTGAACGGATCGATCGGCTGGGTGGTCTGCACAAGTTCATGAACTGGGACCGGCCCATTCTGACGGATTCGGGCGGGTTTCAGGTTATGTCTTTGGCCGGGTTGCGCAAACTGACGGAGAAGGGCGTGACCTTCAAATCCCATGTGGATGGGTCGAAACACGAACTAACGCCGGAACGGTCGATGGAGATCCAACGCCTGCTGGGCTCGGATATTGTGATGTGTTTCGACGAATGCCCTTCGCTGCCCGCTGATCGGGATAGGATCGCCGAGTCGATGCGGCTGTCGATGCGGTGGGCCGAGCGGTCTCGGGATGCGTTTGGTGACCGTCCGGGCCATGCGCTGTTCGGCATCATGCAGGGCGGGTTGGAACAAGACCTGCGCGAAGAAAGTGCCGAGGAACTGAAGGCCATTGGCTTTGAAGGCTACGCCATTGGTGGTTTGGCTGTCGGTGAGGGGCAGGAAGCGATGTTCGACTGCCTCAACTACGCGCCCGACTTTCTGCCCACGGACAAGCCGCGCTATCTGATGGGCGTGGGCAAGCCCGACGATATCGTGGGTGCTGTTGCGCGCGGCGTCGACATGATGGATTGCGTATTGCCATCACGCTCTGGGCGCACGGGGCAAGCGTTTACGAGACGTGGTGTCGTCAACATCAAAAACGCCCGCCACGCTGATGATCCGCGCCCGCTGGACGAGGAGTGCACATGCCCGGCCTGCTCGAACTACTCACGCGCCTATCTGCACCATGTGTTCCGGTCGAACGAGATGATTTCGGGCATGCTGCTGACTTGGCACAATTTGCATTACTTCCAGGACATCATGCAGGGCATGCGGGATGCGATCGCTGCCGGAACTTTCGACGCGTGGCAGGCTAAGTTTCATGCAACGCGCGCGCAAGGTGATATTGAGCCGCTGTAGCCGTCCCGTTCGGGTGACAATAGCGTGGTTTTCAGGTAGTCTAATACCACTTCAAGCAACGCTATTTTTAGTTCGTGACCCGGAGAGTTTTTATGTTTCGCCTTTTTCTCGGTGCAGCCGTTTTCTGCGCGACACCTGCTATTTCAGATGTCTGGACCTTTGAAACCCCATCCGAAAATATTCAATGTTCGGTGGGCGAAGGCGCTGAGTCTTCTGATATTCAGTGCACGATAATCGAAAAGTCCGGCCAGCCCGCATTGCCGCGGCCTTCGGACTGCCAATCCGACTGGGGCCATGATTTCCTGATGTTCAATACCGGCTCCGTGGAAATGCTGTGCCAGCCGCTAAATCGAAACCGTGGCGGGTTTGACCGTGCGGAATATGGTGTCACGGGCCAGTTTGGTGGGTTTACCTGTAGCTCCTCGCGGAAAGGTCTGGAATGCCGAAATCAGGACGGCCACGGATTTTTCCTGTCCCGGGCCGAGCAGCGCGTGTTCTGAATTTTGGCTGCGTATTTTGCATGCGTAGTGCTTTAATTTCGGTGGATATCTCGGTCGGGCGCCTTGCAGTCCGGAAAACCTCGGGTCATGCTGCGAACTGAGACATGATGGTGAGGTTGAAATAGGGCCCATACAGCCCCACCTTTAACCATCCAAGACAGGAGACGGCCAGCGGTTGCCTCAAGCAGGGACCAGAGCCGTCTTGCCAACGATAAGGATAGAGCATGCAAGAGCCTCTGAATTCCTCATACCCCGTCCTGCCGCTGCGCGATATTGTGGTGTTCCCGCATATGATCGTGCCGCTATTCGTGGGCCGAGACAAATCGGTCCGCGCGCTGGAAGAGGTGATGCAGGATGATAAGCAAATTCTGTTGTCCAGCCAGATCGACCCCGGTGTTGATGACCCGGAAGTGGACGGCATCTATCAGGCCGGCGTTCTGGCCAATGTGCTTCAACTGCTGAAACTGCCCGATGGCACCGTGAAGGTGTTGGTCGAAGGGCAGGCGCGCGTTCAGATCACGGAGTTCCTTGAAAACGATCAGTTTTTCGAGGCTCGTGCCGAGTATCTGACAGAAATTCCGGGCGATGTCACCACGACCCAGGCGCTGCTGCGCACTGTGGCGGATGAATTCGAGCGCTATGCCAAAGTGCGCAAAAACATCCCCGAAGAGGCCATGACCGCAGTCGGTGAAACCACCGAGCCTGCCAAGCTGGCTGATCTGGTGTCGGGTCACCTGGGTATTGAGGTCGAGCAAAAGCAGGAACTGCTTGAGACGCTCTCGGTCAGCGAGCGGCTTGAGAAGGTCTATGGCTTGATGCAGGGTGAAATGTCGGTCCTGCAGGTCGAGAAAAAGATCAAGACCCGCGTCAAATCCCAGATGGAGAAGACGCAGCGCGAGTATTATCTGAATGAGCAGATGAAGGCCATTCAGAAAGAGCTTGGCGATGGTGAGGATGGCTCGAACGAAGTTGCCGAGCTGGAAGAGAAAATCGCCGAGACCAAGCTGTCGAAAGAAGCGCGCGAAAAGGCCGAAGGCGAGCTGAAGAAGCTGCGCAACATGAGCCCGATGTCGGCTGAGGCCACCGTCGTGCGCAACTACCTGGACTGGATCCTGTCGCTGCCGTGGGGCACCAAATCCCGCGTCAAAAAGGATCTGGGCCGCGCGCAGGACATTCTGGATGCTGATCACTACGGGCTTGAGAAGGTCAAGGAACGGATCGTCGAATATCTGGCGGTTCAGCAGCGTTCGAAAAAGCTGAAAGGCCCGATCCTGTGCCTTGTTGGCCCTCCGGGAGTGGGTAAAACCTCGCTGGGTAAATCGGTCGCCAAAGCCACGGGGCGCGAGTTCATTCGTATCTCGCTGGGCGGCGTGCGCGACGAATCCGAGATTCGGGGTCACCGTCGGACATATATTGGCTCGATGCCCGGCAAGATCATCCAAGCGCTGAAAAAGGCCAAAACCACGAACCCGCTGATCTTGCTCGATGAGATCGACAAGATGGGGCAGGATTTCCGTGGTGACCCGGCCTCGGCGATGCTGGAAGTGTTGGACCCGGAACAGAACAACACGTTCATGGACCACTACCTTGAGGTCGAATATGACCTGTCCAACGTGATGTTCTTGACTACGTCCAACAGCTACAACATGCCTGGACCTCTGCTGGACCGGATGGAGATCATTCCGCTGGCTGGTTACACCGAAGAGGAAAAGAGCGAAATTGCCAAGCAGCACCTGATTGGCAAGCAGGTCAAAAACCATGGCCTCAAGGCCAAAGAGTTTGAACTGACCGATGAGGCGCTGCAATCGATCATCCGCACCTACACCCGCGAGGCGGGTGTGCGGAACCTTGAACGTGAGATTGCCAAAGTGGCGCGAAAGTCGCTGACCAAGATCATCAAGAAAGAAGCGGATACCGTGACGGTGAAGCCAGACAATCTGGATGATTTCCTAGGTGTGCCGAAGTTCCGCTATGGTCTGGCCGAACAGGACGATCAGATTGGTGTCGTGACCGGTCTGGCTTGGACCTCGGTAGGGGGCGACCTGCTGCATATCGAGGCGTTGAAACTGCCCGGCAAGGGGCGGATGAAAACCACCGGTAAGCTGGGCGATGTGATGAAGGAATCCATCGACGCGGCGTCGTCTTACGTGCGGTCGATCTCGCCGAAGATCGGGGTCAAGCCGCCGCAATTCGACAAGCTGGACATCCACGTTCACGTGCCGGATGGGGCAACGCCCAAAGATGGCCCGTCGGCTGGTTTGGCGATGGTGACTTCGATTGTGTCCGTGCTGACCGGCATTCCGGTGCGCAAAGACATCGCAATGACGGGCGAGGTCTCGTTGCGCGGGAACGCGATGCCGATCGGTGGTTTGAAGGAAAAACTGCTGGCTGCTCTACGCGGCGGCATCAAGACTGTTCTGATCCCGGAAGAGAATGAAAAGGATTTGGCCGACATTCCCGACAACGTGAAGGAAGGGTTGGAGATCATCCCGGTCAAACATGTCTCGGAAGTGCTGGAACAGGCGCTGGTGCGCGAGCCCGAACCCATCGAATGGGACGAGGCCGCTGAGGAAGCAGCCGCTGCCGCTGCCAAAGCTGCGGAAAGTGCTGGTCCTTCAGCGACTGCGCACTGAGCTTTCAAGCAGAAATCAAAGAGGCGGGCCATTAGGTCCGCCTTTTTAGTTTTTTGGAAGCGGTTTAGCGAGCAAACCCGCTGCGGGGTTTAAACAAGTCTTCAAAGGTAAGATGGTGGGTGATAAGAGATTTGAACTCCTGACATCTTCGATGTGAACGAAGCGCTCTACCACTGAGCTAATCACCCATAGCGCGTGCTGTTATCGCGTCCTAAAAAGCTGCGCAAGCCCGAGCTGCTCGGAAAACGGCGATTGGAACGCGAAAATAGGGCCTTCGAGTTGGGCCGCTTGGAAAAATCAGGCTTCTATCAAAAAACTTCAAAACGCCGCTTGACGATGTCGGGGCGGGGCCATAATACACCCCAACGTTCCATCGGGAACGGGCAGTGGGCGGTTGTAGCTCAGTTGGTTAGAGTACCGGCCTGTCACGCCGGGGGTCGCGGGTTCGAGCCCCGTCAACCGCGCCATCACTGTCAGCCTTTGATCCGGGCAAACGGATCGGACATAGACCCAAAATGCGCGGTTGTAGCTCAGTTGGTTAGAGTACCGGCCTGTCACGCCGGGGGTCGCGGGTTCGAGCCCCGTCAACCGCGCCATTTTCCTTCGTATATGCAATGTCATCAAAACGCAGGCTGCACCGTGCGTGTTTGCCTTGCATCCTGTCAGGATGTGTCGGCAATAATCCAAAAGTTCCGCCTTTGTTCTAACTTTTCTGTTGGAGACTCAGCGCCACTCGCCTATTTCTGAGAGACGTGTTTGTTGGGGGCCAGGATGGCTGAGCTGAAAAATATCGAGGTGCGCGGCGCGCGCGAACATAACCTCAAGGGGATCGATGTAGATATCCCCCGAGATCAGCTGGTGGTGATCACCGGTCTGTCCGGTTCGGGCAAGTCCTCACTGGCCTTTGACACGATCTATGCCGAGGGTCAGCGCCGCTATGTCGAAAGCCTGTCCGCCTATGCACGTCAATTCCTAGACATGATGGAAAAACCGGATGTGGACCACATAAGTGGTCTTTCGCCGGCAATCTCGATTGAGCAGAAAACCACGTCGAAAAACCCGCGCTCGACTGTGGGTACTGTGACCGAGATTTACGATTATCTGCGTTTGCTCTTTGCGCGGGCAGGGACGCCCTATAGCCCCGCAACAGGCCTGCCGATTGAGGCTCAGCAGGTGCAGGATATGGTCGACCGGATCATGACGATGGAGGAGGGGACGCGGGGGTACCTGCTGGCCCCCATCGTGCGGGATCGGAAAGGCGAATATAAGAAAGAGTTTCTGGAACTGCGCAAGCAGGGTTTTCAGCGTGTAAAGGTCGACGGTGACTTTTACGAACTGGATGAACCACCCACGTTGGACAAGAAATTCCGTCACGATATCGACGTGGTGGTCGACCGTCTGGTAGTTCGCGAAGGGATGGAGACCCGGCTGGCCGACAGTCTGCGCACCGCGTTGGACCTTGCGGATGGCATTGCCGTTCTGGAAACAGCTCCGCGTGAAGGTGACCCAGAGCGTATCACGTTTAGCGAAAATTTTGCATGCCCGGTCAGTGGCTTCACCATTCCCGAGATCGAACCCCGGCTGTTTTCGTTCAATGCTCCCTTTGGCGCTTGCCCGGATTGTGACGGTTTGGGGGTAGAACTGTTCTTCGACGAACGGCTGGTCGTTCCGGACCAGACATTGAAACTATATGATGGGGCTTTGGCCCCGTGGCGGAAGGGCAAATCTCCGTACTTTCTGCAAACCATCGAGGCCATCGCACGACATTACGAGTTCGACAAGAACACGCCGTGGAAGGATCTGCCCAAGAAGGTGCAGCAGGTGTTCCTGCGCGGCTCTGGCGATGAGGAGATCCAGTTCCGCTATGACGAAGGTGGGCGGGTCTATCAGGTCACGCGCAGTTTTGAGGGTGTGATCCCGAATATGGAACGCCGCTATCGCGAGACCGACAGCGCGTGGATCCGGGAAGAGTTCGAGCGGTATCAAAACAACCGCCCCTGTGGCACCTGTGAAGGCTATCGCCTGCGTCCCGAAGCACTGGCCGTGAAGATCGCCGGTCTGCATGTGGGGCAAGTGGTTGAGATGTCGATCCGAGAGGCATTGGCCTGGGTCGAGGATGCACCAAACCATCTTTCCGTACAAAAGAATGAGATTGCGCGGGCCATCCTCAAGGAAATCCGCGAGCGGCTCGGGTTCCTGAATAACGTTGGTTTGGAATATCTTACGCTGTCACGTTCAAGCGGAACTTTATCTGGTGGAGAAAGCCAGCGTATCCGGTTGGCCAGCCAGATTGGCTCGGGTCTGACCGGCGTTTTGTATGTGCTGGACGAACCCTCCATTGGACTGCACCAACGGGACAACGATCGGTTGCTGGGCACGCTCAAGAACCTGCGGGATCAGGGGAATACCGTGATCGTGGTCGAGCATGATGAAGAAGCCATCCGAGAGGCGGATTATGTGTTCGACATCGGCCCTGGCGCCGGTGTGCATGGTGGGCAGGTTGTCAGCAAAGGCACCCCAGGTGAGATTGCAGCCGATGCGGCCTCGGTCACCGGGCAGTATCTGGCCGGAACGCGCGAAATCGCAGTGCCTGCCGAACGCCGAAAGGGTAACGGAAAAAAGGTCTCGGTTGTCAAGGCGACGGGCAACAACCTCAAGAATGTGACCGCTGATTTTCCACTGGGGAAGTTTGTTTGTGTCACGGGCGTATCGGGTGGGGGCAAGTCCACGCTAACCATTGAAACGCTGTTCAAAACCGCCTCGATGCGGTTGAACGGCGCGCGACAGACCCCGGCCCCCTGCGAGACGATCAAAGGGTTGGAGCATCTGGACAAAGTCATCGATATCGACCAGCGACCGATTGGGCGCACCCCACGGTCGAATCCAGCGACGTATACCGGGGCCTTCACGCCGATCCGCGACTGGTTCGCGGGATTGCCCGAGGCGAAAGCGCGCGGCTACAAGCCGGGACGGTTCAGCTTCAACGTCAAAGGGGGGCGGTGTGAGGCCTGCCAAGGCGACGGCGTTATCAAGATCGAGATGCACTTTTTGCCAGACGTCTATGTCACCTGCGAAACCTGCAAAGGTGCGCGGTACAATCGCGAGACGCTGGAGATCAAATTCAAAGGCAAGTCCATTGCTGATGTGCTGGATATGACGGTCGAAGACGCGCAGGAGTTCTTCAAGGCCGTGCCCTCGATCCGCGACAAAATGGATGCTCTGGCGCGCGTTGGGTTAGGCTATATCAAGGTTGGTCAGCAGGCCACGACTCTGTCCGGGGGCGAAGCGCAACGTGTCAAACTGTCGAAAGAGCTGTCGAAACGCTCAACTGGGCGGACGCTATATATTCTGGATGAACCGACGACAGGTCTGCATTTCGAAGATGTGCGTAAGCTTTTGGAAGTGCTGCATGAATTGGTCGATCAGGGAAACACCGTGGTTGTGATCGAACACAATCTGGACGTTGTGAAAACCGCAGACCACATCATTGATATCGGCCCGGAAGGAGGCGATGGAGGTGGTGAGATCGTGGCGACTGGAACACCGGAAGAGGTGGCTGAGGTCGAGCGCAGCCACACAGGGCGCTATCTCAAACCACTGCTTTCAGGCACACGTGTCGCGGCTGAATAGGCTGCGACACGGGGTTTTGCGAGGCTCCGCCTCGCGCTCCGGGATATTTATAGCCAGATGAATGAAGGATCCTTGCGCCTTATTCTCGACTACGTTTCTCAAATCTAGGCAGCATGGCCGAGAAATCCTGACCCAAGCCCCCTTCGGCTTCGACGAACTGCTGATAGAGCGCGGTTGCAGCTTGGCCCATAGGGGTGTCCGCATCGGCGCTTTCGGCGGCTTGTTGGCTGAGGCGCAGGTCTTTCAGCATCAACTCGGCGGCAAAGCCCGGTTGATAGTCATTGTCCGCCGGGCTGGTCGGGCCGACACCGGGGGCGGGGCAATAGGCGTTCATCGTCCAACTGTAGCCGGAGGAGGTGCTGACCACGTCGAACATCTTTTGGCGGTCGAGCCCCAGTTTGTCGGCCAGGGCAAAGGCTTCGCAGGTGGCGATCATGGTGACGCCGAGGATCATGTTGTTGCAGATCTTGGCCGCTTGTCCGGCTCCGGCCTCACCGCAATGCACAGCCTTTTGCCCCATAATGTCGAACAGCGGAGCGGCCTTGGCAAAGGCGTCTTCAGACCCTCCGGCCATGAAGGTCAATGTGCCCGCAGAGGCGCCGCCGATCCCGCCCGAAACGGGCGCGTCGACCGATAGCAAGCCAGCGGAATTGGCTTGAGCAGCCACGGCGCGCGCGCTGTCGACATCGACAGTGGAGCAGTCGACCAGCGCTGCGCCAGATTGCATATGAGGGATGATCTGGTCTGCGACAACTCGGAGAATGGCGCCGTTGGGCAACATCGTTATAACAGCATCGGCTCCAGACACGGCTTCGGCGGCGCTTTCAACCTTTGCCACGCCATCCACACTGACCCCAGCGGTGTCGAACCCCCGCACCTGATGGCCTGCTTTGGCTAGATTGGCCGCCATGGGCGCGCCCATATTGCCCAGCCCGATGAACCCGATTTGCATGACTTATTCCTCCTCGAATGTCAGGGCGTCCTTGCCCAGGGGCTGCAACATTTTTGAAACCGCGACCGCAGGCACGATCATATCGGCGTATTGCCAGCGCGGACTGCGGTCCTTGTCGATGATCTGCGCCCGGATGCCTTCCAGAAAATCACCATGCTGCATGGCGCGGAAGGTGAAACGGTATTCCATCTCCAGCGCGCGGCGCATGGTCAAAGAACTCCCGCGCAGGCGGTGTAGAATCTCAACTGTGCAAGCCGTTGAAAGCGGCGCGTTGCGTTCCAGTTTGGCCAGTGTCTTTGCCGCGAACTCTGATCCGTTTCCGCGCAGATTGGTTAGGATATCGCCAAGTGTTTCGCCGCCGAAACTATCATCGATTTCGGATTGCAGATCAGCAAATTCACCCGTGGGCGGAGCCACAGCGTGCTCGGCGATCAAATCGGTATTGCCAGACGCCTCAAGCATTTCGATGAGATCGGGCCACTGATCCTGTGGGATGAAGTGATCGGCAAACCCGGCCAGGATCGCATCGGCCGCGCCCATGCGGTGGCCTGTGGTGCCCAGGAACTCTCCCAACCGGCCGGGGGCGAGGGCTAGCATGAGGGTTCCGCCAACGTCCGGAACCAACCCGATGGAACATTCTGGCATCGCAATCTGCGAGCTTTCGCCGACAACCCGGTGGCTGCCATGGCAGCCAATGCCGACGCCGCCACCCATGGTGAACCCTTGCAGGAAGCTGACGACAGGCTTGGGATATTCAAAGATTAGTGCGTTCAGCCGGTATTCGTCGCGCCAAAAGGTCTGGCCATAGGTGAAATTGCCCTGCGTTCCTGTCTGATAAAGTTCGGCAATGTCCCCGCCCGAGCAAAAGGCTTTGTCACCCTCGGCATCGAAAATGATCAGATCAACCGCATCATCCTCACGCCAGTTGCGCAGGGCAGTATCAATGGCCATGCACATGTCATAGGTCATGGCGTTCAGCGCTTTAGGGCGGGTCAAGGTGATACGCCCGACGCGCCCGGTTGTGCGGATGTCGATGTCAGACATGAAACCTTTAGCCTTGTGCAATCATCTGGCGCGCAACAATCACGCGCATGATCTCGTTCGTGCCTTCCAATATCTGATGCACGCGCAAATCACGTACAAGCTTTTCGATGCCATAGTCGGCCAGATAGCCGTAGCCGCCATGAAGCTGCAGACATTGATCCACGACCTTCGACCCGGTCTCGGTCACGAATTTCTTGGCCATGGCGCAGAACTTGGTTGCATCGGGCGCACCCTGATCCAGTTTCCAGGCGGCTTGACGCAGGAAAGTGCGGGCAGCTTGCAGTTCAATCTCCATATCCGCAAGGCGGAATTGCAGGGCCTGAAACTGGTCGATGGATTGACCGAAGGCTTTGCGCTCGGACATGTATTGCAAGGTCATATCCAGCCCTGCTTGTGCGGCACCCAGCGAACAGGAGGCGATGTTCAAGCGCCCTCCGTCCAAACCCATCATGGCGTATTTGAACCCGTCGCCTTCGACCCCGACCAGATTGCCCGATGGGATTTTGCAGTCGTCGAACTGAACCTGCGCGGTGGGCTGGCTTTTCCAACCCATCTTCTGTTCCAGCGCGCCAAAGCTTAGGCCCGGTGTGCCATCCTCGACATAGACAGATGAGATACCATTGGGGCCGTCCTGACCGGTACGCACCATGCAGACATAGGCGTCCGAATACCCACCACCGGAGATAAAGGCCTTGGAACCGTTCAGCGTGTAGCCCTCATTCGTGCGTTCTGCGCGGGTCTTCAGTGCAGCTGCGTCCGAGCCGGAGCCCGGTTCGGTCAGGCAGTAGCTGAGGACTGTGTTCAAGCTCAGTACCTCGGGCATGATGCGGGATTTCAATTCGTCGCCGGCAAAGCTGTCCAGCATTTTGGCGCACATATTGTGGATCGAGAGGAACGCAGCAACCGAGGGGCAGGCCATAGACAAAGCCTCGAACACCAGCGTGGCGTCCAATCGCGTCAGGCCCGAGCCGCCGCTATCCTCGGACACATATAGCGCACCAAACCCTAGCTCGCCGATCTGGGGCCACAGCTCTTTTGGGATGGTGCCGTCACTTTCCCATTGCCGTGCGAATGGGGCGATGTTTTCCTGCCCAAATCCATAGGCCATATCGAAAATCGCGGTCTGTTCCTCGGTCAGCCCGAAATCCATTGCTACCCTCCCGTCGGTATTGAATTGAACGGTTGTTTATTTCTCAATCGTTACAGAAATTTTTCAAGGTCGGCAATTGCAGGCGGCGCGCGTTTTTTAGTCCTGGTGCGGGGTCACAGATCCGCGTGGAATTCCTCGATCAGATGCCGCACAACCGCTTGGCCTGGGTCGCCTCCCTTGGCGACAGCCTCAGCATGAACGCGGCGCTGGCGGGTGGCCGAGGTTCCGGTTTCGGCGATCTGGCGCAAGCGGGCTAGTTCAGTCATGGTGCCTAATGCCTCGGCATCCTCAGCCAGCATGCCCATCAGTTCGCCTATGAGTTCGGCCATGGGTTTGACCGAACGATCTCCAAAATCAATCAAGCCTTCGCCGACCCCGTATCGTTGTGCGCGCCAACGGTTTTCGCCGATCAGAAAGCGATCATATTGGCGCCAGCGCAGGTTTCGCGCTTTTAAGCGGCACAGCATCCGGGTTAGGGCCTGGACTAAAGCGGCTAAAGATAAGGTGTGTTCCAGACGCGGTTGAACATCCATAATTCGCGTCTCAAGTGTGGGAAAGCGATGTGAAGGGCGCAGATCCCACCAGATTTTGGAGGTGTCCTCGATTACGCCAAGCTCTACCAGAACTCCGGTTGTCCGCTCATATTCCGACCAGCCGCTGAAATCCGGCGGCAGGCCGGTGCGGGGCAGGTTGTCAAAGACGGTCAGCCGGTACGAGGACAAACCGGTATCTTCGCCATTCCAGAATGGCGATGAGGTTGAAAGCGCCAGAAGATGCGGCAGGAAATAGCACAGCTGAGGCATCAGATCGGCCCGCAACGCCTGATCCTCGACCCCGACATGCACATGCATCCCGCAGATCAGCATCCGCCGCGCCACGCCGCCCAGTGCGTGCTGAAGGGCATCATAGCGCTCTTTCCGCGTGTGATGCTGGTCTTTCCAATTGGCGAAAGGATGACAGGACACGGCGATTGGGCTGAGATTGTAATGCGCCGCGTGTTTCGAAACACAGCTGCGTAGACGCTTTAGATCCTCACGTGCGCTTTTTATTGTGGCGTGTGGGCGGGTTCCAACTTCGATCTGGCATTGCAGGAATTCTGGGCTAACCTGACCTTCGAAATCGGTCTGGCAGGCCTCCATCAGGGCGGCGGGTGCCTCGGTCAGTTGCAGGCTGTCGCGGTCGACCAGCAGATACTCTTCTTCGATGCCCAGCGTGAAATCCTGCTGCATGGGCGGACCTCTCTTTATCGTGTTGATCCAGTGAATACGGAAATTGGCCTTTTGCCAAGGGTTTGGGGTTCTGCCGCTTGCAGAGGTCGGCCCTGCACAGGTAAGGAGCGGTAAAGCCCCTCAGATCGGAGCCCGCCGCGTGAAACCCAGAAAATTCCCCCGGATCAATGCCGCACTGGACCGTTTTGGCGTCAAGCTGATCGACAAGGTCACCGAGCGGGAGGAGCGTGCGCGGCTCGAAACCTTTGAGCAGGCAGGAGGGCTGACGCGCCCGGCCTATGCTCTGTCACCAGGGATGGAGAGGTTTGATATCGAGCCGCTGAAAGAAGAGTTCGCGCAGCATCATGACGCTCTGGCCGCGCTGAAAGACCCCGCGCGCAACACAACCGGCTATCGCATCGGCAATGGCTATTACGATAGTCCGGATGCAGATGCTTTGTATCTGATGATCCGTCGGTTCCAGCCAAATCGGGTGATCGAGGTCGGGTGCGGGAACTCAACCCGTGTGACGCGGCAAGCGATCATCGATGGCGGTTTGGACACAACGATAACGGCCATTGATCCGTATCCTCGTGCCGATATCGCTCATGTGGTTGATGCGTTCGAACAAAAACGGCTGGAGGATGTGGACCCGGCGCTGTTCGACCAGCTTGAGGCAGGCGATGTCCTGTTTATCGATTCCAGCCATGTCGTGCGGATGTCCAACGACGTGGCGCACCTGTTCTGCCGGATTATTCCTGCGTTGAAACCCGGTGTCGTGATCCATGTGCACGATGTTTTTTTGCCCTATGAGTATCCCAAGCGCTTCTTCTATGATTGTCCGGGCTGGGGCGAGCAGTACATGCTGCACGCAATGCTGCAATCAGGCGCGTTTTCAATGCTTTGGCCGGGGTACCACCTGCAAAAGGATCGCCCCGATGCGGTCGAGGCTCTGCCGTTTCTGGCCGATGGGCGCGCGCAGAGTATCTGGGTTCAGATCAAGGAACAGTGATCGCAAAGTGATCCGGGTTAGAATAAGGCCCGTACCCCTTTCCATAACAAGCTGGAGAGGAGAAGACAGCCATGTTTCGTCGTACGTTTATGGGCGCTGCCGCCGCAATCGCACTTGCCATGCCGCTAAAGGCCCAGGCCGCTGACATTGTCGACACCGCCGTTTCGGCCGGATCATTCAGCACTTTGGTTGCAGCCGTACAAGCCGCAGGGCTGGTCGATACGCTGAAGGGGGATGGCCCGTTCACAGTGTTCGCACCAACCGATGAAGCATTCGCTGCGCTACCCGAGGGCACCGTTGAAAGCCTGCTGCTGCCCGAAAACAAGGATCAACTCGTCGCGATCCTGACCTATCACGTTGTACCGGCCAAAGTTATGTCGGGCGACATCGCAGGGAAGCGCGCGAAGGTTCTGACCGTGCAGGGCGACCGCCTAAGTGTGAATGCCAGAAACGGCGTCAAGGTCAATGGCGCTGAGGTTATCCAGACAGATATTGAGGCCAGCAATGGTGTGATTCACGTCATCGACGAAGTGATCCTGCCGGAATAATCGCCGCCACTCACGAAAAAGCCCCGGTCCTGCTGGCCGGGGCTTTGCTGTTTCTTGGGTGTCGCGTCTCAGACCAGCCGCACCTGTGTGCCGACCTGCACCAGTGGATACAGTTCTTCAACATGCTGGTTATAGAGGCCGATGCAGCCGGACGAGCTCTGACGTCCGATTTTGCGCGTATCATGCGTGCCGTGCACCAAATAGGCAGGCCAGCCCAGATACATCGCGCGGGTGCCCAGAGGGTTGCCGGGATCACCACCATCCATCCGTACAGGCAGCGAAGGATCACGTTCCCGCATTGATGCGGTCGGGGTCCAGCTGGGGTTTTCGGCCTTGCGCACCACTTTGGTATAACCGCGTTTTGTCAGCTCTTCGCTCATCGGCACGGAACTTGGGTAGAGCTTATAGGTCCCGTCGGGGCCCCAGTAATGAACAGCGCGGCTGGTGATATCCGCCAGCAAGCATCCGGATCCCAATTCGTCAAAGTGATCCTGCCAGTTCTGCTGTGAGAACGAGGATACATTACGGCGCACCGGGGGTTGCGTGCTGATCGGGTCTTCCGCCTGCGTAAAAGCATCCAGGCTTTGGGCGCGCAGCAAAGCAGGTGTCGCCAGTACGGACGCTGCACCCAACAGGGCAGAGCGGCGGGTCATACGGGAATTAGACAATTCGGCCTCCGAATATTCAAACTGCTTGATCAACAAATCGCGAGTAAGATATTTCCGCAGGGCTTTAAATTCCAGTCCAAGCGATCTGAATTTATCGTGAGGGCACAGGGCTATCTCGAAGTCTCGGCGAGTCTTTGCACAAAAAAACCGGCCCTGATCGGACCGGCTTTCGTTTTCGGGTTAAATTCTAGGAGGTTAATCCATAGCCTTAAAGTTGAACTCGCCACCTTCCTTGATGCCGGACGGCCAGCGTGCGGTCACGGTTTTGGTGCGAGTGTAGAACTTGAAGCTGTCCGGGCCGTGCTGGTTGAGGTCACCGAACATCGATTTCTTCCAGCCGCCGAAGGTGTGATAAGCCAGCGGAACAGGGATTGGCACGTTGATGCCAACCATGCCGATGTTGATCCGGCTGGCAAAATCACGGGCAGTGTCACCGTCGCGTGTGAAGATCGCGGTTCCATTGCCGTATTCATGATCCATCGCCAGGCCGATCGCCTCTTCGTAGGAACCTGCGCGGACAGTCGACAGAACCGGTCCAAAGATTTCCTGTTTGTAGATGTCCATGTCGGGCGTCACGTGATCAAACAAGTGCGGACCGACAAAGAAGCCATCTTCATAGCCCTGCAAGCTGAAATCACGATTGTCGACAACCAGCTTGGCGCCTTGTTCAACACCCGAGTTGATCAGACCAAGGATACGCTGTTTCGCGGCGCCGGTTACAACAGGGCCCATATCGACGTCGTCGCCTGCGGTGTAGGGGCCAACTTTCAGCTTTTCGACACGCGGGATCAGCTTTTCGATCAGGCGATCCGCGGTTTCTTCGCCAACAGGGACCGCGACCGAGATTGCCATACAGCGCTCGCCTGCCGCGCCAAAGCCAGCACCGACCAGGGCGTCCGCCGCCTGATCGAGGTCTGCATCAGGCATGACAATCATATGGTTCTTTGCGCCGCCAAAACACTGCGCGCGTTTGCCATTGGCGGTTGCGCGGCTGTAGATGTACTGCGCGATCGGGGTCGAGCCTACAAAGCTGACACCCTGAATGATCTCGCTGTCGAGGATCGTATCCACGGCTTCCTTGTCGCCATTGACGACTTGGAACACACCTGCGGGCAAGCCAGCCTCGATGAACAGCTCAGCCAGCATCAGAGGCACTGAAGGGTCACGCTCGGACGGTTTCAGTACCACGGCGTTACCACAAGCCAGTGCGGGGCCCACATGCCACAGGGGCATCATTGCCGGGAAGTTGAAGGGCATGATCGAACCGACAACGCCCAAAGGCTGGCGCATCGAGTACATGTCAATCCCGGGGCCGGCGCTGTCGGTGAACTCACCCTTTAGCATTTGCGGTGCGCCGATGCAGTATTCGATCACTTCCAGACCACGCTGCAGGTCACCCTTGGCGTCAGGGATGGTCTTGCCGTGCTCACGGCTGAGCGCTTCGGCCAGCTTGTCCATATCGCGGTTCATCAGGCCGACCATAGCCATCATGACACGTGCGCGTTTCTGCGGGTTGGTTGCGCCCCATGCGGGTTGCGCTGCGGCGGCGGCCTCAATCGCGGCGGTTGTTTCGGCCGCGCTGGCCATTGGACATTTGTACTGAACTTCGCCGGTTGCGGGGTTGAAGACATCGTCAAACCGGCCCGAGGTGCCGGCGACTTGCGCGCCATTCAGGAAATGGGTCAGGTCTTGCATCGAAAACTCCTCTGTATCTGTCGCGCGCAGAATAGGCTTGCAGAAATCACCTGAACAGAGGCAATGTTTCAAAAGGGCTTTGCAAAAATGCAAAAGGTAGATCATGAACCCAAACTGGGATGATATGAGGATTTTTCTGGCCGTTGCGCGCGAGGAAAGCCTGTCATCAGCGGGCCGCATCCTAAAGATCGATCCCGCAACGGTCGGTCGCCGCATTGCACGGCTCGAGGCCAATCTGGACGCGCCATTATTTACCAAATCTCAGCAAGGCTACATGCTCACGACCGCAGGGGAACGTTTGCTGGATCATGCACAAAAGGCCGAAGAGGCGATGCGTGCAGCCACAGGAGCCGTGGTCGGATCCTCTAAATCGCTCAGCGGGCAAATTCGGATCGGGGCGCCGGATGGATCGGCCAATTATCTTTTGCCGCAAGTCTGTGCAAAGATCAGCGACGCGAACCCTGATCTGGATATTCAAATCCTCGCCTTGCCCCGGATCATCAACTTGTCTAGGCGCGAGGCGGATATGGCTGTCACAGTCAGCGCGCCAACAGCTGGGAAATTGCTGGTTCAGAAAATCTGTGACTACCGGCTGCACATGGTGGCCACGCAGGACTATTTGGATCGTCACAACGCGATCCGCTCGGTCGCTGATCTGCAGGGGCATCGGCTGATCGGGTATATCCCAGACATGATCTTTGACCGGGAACTGGACTATCTGAACGATATCGGCATCGACCGCGTCGCGCTTGCCTCGAACTCGGTTTCTGTTCAGTTGCGGCAAGTGTCTCTGGGCTCGGGTGTGTGCGTCGCGCATGATTTCACATTGCCGTTCCACCCGAGCCTGCGGCAAATCCTGACCGATCAGGTGAGTTTGACGCGCAGTTTCCACCTGGTTCGGCATCAGGGCGATCAGCGGAATGAACGGTTGAACCGGTTTGCCGAGGCGCTGACCCAGGGTATTAGGGAAGAGGTCGCCCGGCTGGAAGCTGCCACTGTAACTTGACAGGGTGCCCTAATCGCGCAACGCTTTGGAAAACAGTACGTTATTGCCGGAGGTTTTTTTCATGCTCGTTCAAGCCATTCTGAAATCCAAAGCCACCGAGGGTGTTGTGACGGTCGAGCCTTCGGCGACCGTTTCGGAAGCATCGAAAATACTCGCGGAAAAGCGGATCGGTACGGTTATCGTCTCGGACGATGGGGGTCAGACGGCCAAGGGTATTCTGTCAGAGCGTGATGTCGTCCGCGAACTGGCCGCCAGTGGCAGCGGATGCCTGAACGAACCCGTCAGTTCGTATATGACGAAGGAACTGGTTACGACCACGCGCCAAGCGACGGTGCAGGACATCATGTCCCGGATGACCGAAGGCCGCTTTCGCCACATGCCGGTGGTTGAGGATGGCAAGCTGATCGGGATCGTCACGCTGGGTGATGTGGTCAAGGCACAGCTTGCAGAACTGGCCATGGAGAAAGACGCCCTGCAAGGGATGATCATGGGTCACTAACGGGAGAGGGGCGTTCAACCCCTTGCACCTGCGGCAAAGTTATGTTTGCTAGCGCAGAAATATTGTTGCGCGGGAGAGCCTGATGCGGGTTGGATTATATCCTGGAACTTTTGATCCGATAACCTTGGGTCATATTGATATCATCCGCCGGGCCGCTGCGCTGGTGGACAAGTTGGTGATCGGCGTTGCGATCAACCGCGACAAAGGGCCGTTGTTCACGCTGGAAGAACGTGTTGCGATGATCGAGGCGGAATGCGCACAACTGACCCAACAGACCGGGACAGAGATAGTCGCGCATCCGTTCGAGAACTTGCTTATCGATTGTGCCCGTGATGTTGGCGCTCAGATTATTGTACGCGGGCTGCGCGCTGTGGCGGACTTCGAGTATGAATTCCAGATGGTCGGAATGAATCGCGCTTTGGATGATACGATTGAAACCGTCTTTCTGATGGCCGAAGCACGGCACCAAGCGATTGCCTCAAAACTGGTCAAGGAAATCGCACGGCTAAACGGGGACGTGTCGAAATTCGTCACGCCCCGCGTGAATGATGCGTTGAAAGGCCGTTTAGGATAGCGCGCCCATGGCGGCAGCGGTATCCAGCATCCGGTTCGAAAAACCCCATTCATTGTCATACCAGGCGAGCACGCGCACCAAAGTGCCGTCCGTCACCTTGGTTTCATCCAGAGACACGGTCGAGCTGTGGGGATCGTGGTTGAAATCGATCGAGACCAGCGGGCGGGACTCTGCAGCCAGAACACCGGGGATTTTTGCGGCGGCTTCCGTGAACAGGGCATTCACCTCATCTTCGGTGGTTGGGCGCGACACTTCAGCCACCAGATCAACGACCGAGACATTCGGGGTAGGCACACGGATCGCCTGCCCGGTCAGTTTACCTGCGAGCTGCGGCAGAACCAGCCCCACGGCCGAGGCCGCCCCGGTGGTGGTCGGGATCATCGACAGGGCAGCAGCACGCGACAGGTAAGGGTCCTTACCGGCGTTATCATGTACGGGCTGGCTGGCCGTGTAGGCATGAACTGTAGTCATGTTCCCATGAACAATGCCCAGCCCGGCATCCAGCGCCGCAGCGACCGGAGACAGGCAGTTGGTGGTGCACGAGGCGTTCGAGACGATGGTGTCCGCTGCCGTCAATTCGTGATCATTCACGCCGAAGACGACAGTTTTGACGCCGCCATCACCGCGTGCAGGCGCTGAAATAAGTACTTTCTTCGATCCGTTTTTCAGGTGACGTTCTGCTGCCTCACGGGTACGGAGGACTCCGGTGCATTCCAGAACCACATCGACGTCGGACCAGTCCAGCGCTTCAGGATCGCGCTCGCTGGTCAAGCGGATCGGGCCTGCACCAACATCCAGGCCTGCTTCGGTCAGCGTGACTTTGTTTGGATAGCGGCCATGCACGCTGTCGAACTCGAACATATGCGCGTTCATTTCCGGTTTTCCCAGATCGTTGATTGCAACGATCTGCACATCTGTGCGGCCTGTTTCCATCAAGGCCCGCAGAACACCGCGCCCGATCCGCCCAAAGCCGTTGATTGCCAGTTTCAGTGTCATGTCACGCTCCGTTCGTCTGCTGGCCCCGATATGAGGCTTGGTTAGCGCTAACAATGGCAGATTGGCGCGAATGTCAAGCAAAACCTAGATCAACGCCAGAAGGCGAGCCAGTCCAGAAACGCGTAAAGCTTTTTGCTTAGAAACACCAAATGTTCCGGGCCGAACAGTGCATAGTCCAGAATCACCGCGCCAAGGATCAGAAGCCCAAGCCATATAGCGAGTTGATTTGTCATTCTTTCCCCGAACGAAAAAGGCCCGCCCAGATAACCTGAGCAGGCCCGAAGGTACAAGCGATGTGCGAAGGGTCAGTTAAGACGACCCATTGCAACCGCCACATCGGCCATGCGCACGGAAAAGCCCCATTCATTGTCATACCAGGCCAGCACACGCACCATGCGGTTGTCGACCACACGAGTTTGATCCGGTGCGAAAATCGAGCTTTCTTCGGTATGGTTGAAATCGGTCGAAACCAGCGGAGCGGGCTCAAAGCCCAGAACGCGTTGCATCGGGCCTTTGGCGGCTTCTTCGACGATGGCGTTGACCTCTTCGACAGTGACATCGCGCGAGGCGCGGAAGCTCAGATCTACCGCCGAAACATTCGGGGTAGGCACGCGGATCGCCGAGCCATCAAGACGGCCCCTCAGATTGGGGAGAACTTCCCCCAAAGCTGCAGCGGCACCGGTCGAGGTCGGGATCATCGACATGGCGGCTGCACGCGCGCGGTACAGGTCGCTGTGGCGGCGGTCCAGCGTTGGCTGGTCGCCTGTATAAGCGTGGATCGTGGTCATGATGCCATGTTCGATGCCAACACCTTCGTCCAGCACCTTGGCAAGCGGAGCAAGGCAGTTGGTGGTGCAAGAGCCGTTCGAGACCATGTTGTCATTGGCGGTCAGAGTGTTGTGGTTCACGCCGAACACGATGGTCTTGTTGACGTTCTTGCCGGGCGCAGACAACAGAACCTTTTGTGCGCCACGTTCAAGATGCGTTTTTGCTTTGGTGCCATCGTTGAACTTGCCGGTGCATTCCAGAACGACATCGCAGCCTTCCCAGTCCAGCTCGTTCAAGTCGTAGGTCGAGAACATGTGCATCGGGCCGCGACCCAGATCCATGGTGTTGCCCTCGATTGAGACGTCGCGGGGAAAACGACCGTGGATACTGTCATATTTCAGCAAATGCGCCGAGGTTTCCAGCGGGCCGGTGGCGTTGACTTTGATAACCTCGATATCATTGCGCCCAGAGGCGGCGATATGCGACAGGGTACAGCGACCGATACGGCCAAAACCATTAATCCCGACCTTGATGGTCATAACATGTCTCCAGAATGCGCTTGCGTTGTTGGCCATATAGCGGTGAAACCTGAGTCTCAAAAGGGCAAAAATGGCATATTTTGAAGGTGTTAGCGCAAACCTGGTCCGATTGCGCTAACGCTTGCGCTAGCTGTTGGATCAGGTAGGGTCCGAAACGCGACAGGTGACAGGAAAGGAAGCGCGATGAGCGGTCTGTTGGCCCTTTTGGACGATGTGGCGGGGATCGCCAAAGTTGCGGCTGCTTCGGTTGACGATGTTGTCGCCGCTGCGGGCAAGGCCGGGGCCAAGACGGCGGGTGTGATCATCGACGATGCGGCGGTAACCCCGAAATACGTTCAGGGTTTTGCGCCAGCGCGCGAGTTGCCGATCATCTGGCGCATTGCTCGGGGGTCCTTTTTTAACAAGCTGATCCTGTTGCTGCCCGTTGCATTGTTGTTGGCCAACTTTGCACCATGGCTGATTACGCCGTTGCTGATGATCGGCGGCTCATACTTATGTTTCGAAGGGGCCGAGAAGATATTCCATGTGCTGTTTCCCCATGGCAGCCACGTCATCGACGAGGATATGAAAAACCGCGATCCGGGACATTTGGAAGAACAAAAGGTCAAAGGTGCAATCAAGACAGATTTCATCCTGTCCGCCGAGATCATGACCATTGCACTGGCCGCGATCGAAGCCCCAAACCTGTGGATGCAGGCGGCGACGCTGGCTGTTGTTGGGATCGGGGTGACCGTGGCCGTCTATGGGTCAGTCGCGCTGATCGTGAAGATGGACGATGTGGGGCTGTTCCTGGCAGGCAACGCGCCCACGCCGATTGGCCGCGGGATCGGGCGCGGATTGGTGAAGGCGATGCCTGTTGTGATGAAGCTGCTCTCGATCATCGGCACCGCCGCAATGCTTTGGGTTGGTGGGTCGATTGTGATCCACGGGCTTGAAGTGTTGGGCTATGGCTGGCTGGGTCACCATATCCACGATTGGGCCTATGCGCTGGGGCACATGGCATCCGAGCAATGGGTCGGAGCAGTCGAGTGGATTTCCAAAGTAACAATGGATGGCATTTTCGGTCTGGTCTATGGGCTGGCGCTGATCCCGGTGGCAACCAGGGTCGTTGCGCCGTTGATGGGGATGGTTTCAGGATCAAGCAAACAGCATTGAAAATCCTGTTTGTGACGTTGGGTCGTTGTGGCCGCACGCCGAACGGCAGGTAGGCTGTGACCTGAAACACAAGAACTGGAAGTCAAATGTCGTCTCATACGCTCGCCGAGGTTCTTGAAAGCCGAACGCCGCAGGGCGATGGCCTAAGCTATCCCGTGCCATCCAACTGGATGCAGGGCCGGACTACTTTTGGCGGATTCTCTTCTGCGCTCATGCTGGATGCGGTTCGCGCGCAGCATAGGGATCTGCCACCCTTGCGCTCGGCTTTGGTGAATTTCACCGCACCGATTGGAACTTCGCCAATCATCGGCACTGAGGTGCTGCGGCAGGGGCGGAATGTGACCATCATCAATGCCCGCGCTCAGATCGACGGGAAAGTCGCCGCTATGGCGACGTTCTCCTTTGGTCATCCTCAGGATAGCCATGTCGCGTTTGACCGCCCGGCCAAACCTGCGGAAGAACCTGAAGACACGGGGCCTTATTTCCCGCCAGATTTGCCCAGACCTCCTATCCCGTTCCTTCAAAACTTCGATGTCCGGCTGGTTGAAGGCGCGTTGCCGTTCTCGGGTGCTGAGAAAGGATATCTGCGTCTTTGGGCGCGACACAATGATCCGCGCATGTGGGGTCGGATGGAAGGGTTAATTTCGGTTGCCGATCTGCCGCCCCCCGCAATCTATCCGACGCTAAAGAAACCGGGTCCAAACTCGTCAATGAATTGGATTTTCAATATGTTGGCCGAGGATATTCAAACGCGTGACGGGTGGTTCTTGCTGGAGCATCAACTGACCGCCGGGCGTGACGGCTACAGCTCACAGGTCATGCGCGTCTGGAACACCGAGGGAGATTTGGTGGTCGACGGAATGCAGTCTGTTATTATCTTCGTCTAACAAAAAAGCCCCGGTCCGCACCGGGGCTTTGTGGTTCTCAGGTAGGGATCAGCCCAGCAGGTCTTTGACCTTCGCAACGGTCGCCTCGGCAGTGATGCCGAAATGCTTGTAGAGCTCACCCGCAGGGGCTGACGCGCCAAAGCTGGACATGCCGATGAAGCCCGCCTTGGCTTCGCGTCCACGTTCGCCGAGCAGCCAGCGATCCCAGCCACCGGCACGTACGGCGGCTTCGATACCGACGCGCACAGCACCGGCAGGTAGAATCCGTTTGCGGTAGGCTTCGTCCTGCTCAGCGAACAGTTCCATGCAGGGCATGGAGACGACGCGGGTGCCAATGCCGTCGGCCTCAAGCATTGCTTTGGCTTCCATCGCCAGCGAAACCTCGGACCCGGTGGCGATCAGAATGGCCTGACGTTTGCCTTCGGCCTCGGCCAGAACGTAAGCGCCTTGGGCGGTCAGGTTCTTGGTCTTGTGATCCGTGCGCACGGTTGGCACGCCCTGACGGGTCAGCGACAGGACCGAGGGGCTGTCCTTGAAGGTCAGGGCCAGTTCCCAGGCTTCAGCGGTCTCTACGGTGTCGGCGGGGCGGAACACATAGGTGTTCGGCGTCGCGCGGCTGATCGCCAGATGCTCGACCGGCTGGTGGGTCGGACCGTCTTCACCCAGACCGATCGAGTCATGGGTCATCACGAAGACCGAAGGGATTTTCATCAGCGCGGCCAGACGCATCGACGGGCGAGCATAGTCGGTGAAGGCCATGAAGGTCCCGCCGTAGGGGCGGATGCCGCCATGCAGCGCCATACCGTTCATCGCCGCGGCCATGCCATGCTCACGGATACCGTAGTGGATGTAGCGACCCTTGCGATTTTCGGGCAGGAACACGCCCATATCAGCCGATTTGGTGTTGTTCGAACCGGTCAGGTCAGCCGAGCCACCAACGGTCTCGGCCATGATCGGGTTCACGACGTTCAGAACCTTCTCGGACGAGGCGCGGGTGGCCAGCTTGGGCTGATCTTCCGACATTTGTTTCTTGAATGAACGGATGGCTCCGGCCAGCTTTTTGGGCGCTTCAAACGCATAGGCGCGGTTGAATTCGGCCTGCTTGCGTTCGGAAAGCTGCGCGAAACGCTCTTCCCAGGCGGCGCGCTCGGAGGCCCCACGAGCACCAATGGCTTCCCAGGCAGATTTCACATTGGCCGGGATTTCGAACGCATCATGTGGCCAGTCATAGGCTGCCTTGGCCGCCTTGAGCTGAGCTTGATCCGTCAGCGCGCCGTGACCTTTGGAGGTATCCTGCGCCGCGTGACCCAGCGCGATATGGCTTTCGCACGCGATCATCGTCGGCTTTTTCGACGTTTTGGCCTTGGTGATGGCCGCGTCAATCGCCTCGGGGTCGTGCCCGTCAATCTCAATCACCTGCCAGCCCGAAGCGGCAAAGCGTTTCACCTGATCGGTGCGGTCGGCGATATCGACTGTGCCGTCGATGGTGATGTTGTTGTTGTCCCAGAAGACGATCAGCTTGCCCAATTCGTGACGTCCGGCCAGAGTGATTGCCTCTTGGCTGACGCCTTCCATCAGGCAGCCGTCGCCTGCGATGACATAGGTATAGTGATCGACGACCTTCTTGCCGTAGTGGGCGCGCTGGATTTCCTCGGCCATGGCAAAACCCACAGCGTTCGAAATACCCTGACCCAGCGGGCCGGTGGTGGTTTCAACACCGTTGATCAGAAAGTTTTCCGGGTGGCCCGCAGTTTTGGCACCCAACTGGCGGAAGTTCTTGATCTCATCCAAAGTCACATCCGCGTGGCCGGTGAGATAGAGCAGTGAATAGACCAGCATTGAGCCATGACCGGCGGACAGGATGAACCGGTCGCGGTCGGGCCAGCCGGGGTTTGCGGCGTCGAATTTCAGGTGCTTTTCGAACAGCACGGTCGCAACATCGGCCATGCCCATCGGCATACCGGAATGGCCGGAATTTGCGGCGGCGACGGCGTCAAGGGTCAGGGTGCGGATGGCCGCAGCTTTGTCCCAGTGTTCGGGGTTGGCATTGCGCAGCGCAGTCAGGTCCACGGGCGTTGTTCCTTCGGATTACAAGCAGATTGCGGGCTCAATACCATCCACCCCTCAAAGTGCAAGCAGAACCCGGTTCTGCATAAGGTTTATGCTTCAACAGCGCGGTCCAAGTTGTTGAAACCAAACAGTGGGTATTTTCCGTCGCATTCCGTTAGACTAGGCGCAGGCGGGGGGTGAAGTTGATTCGGATCACCCTGTAACAGAACGAACCTTGATAAAGAGGTGACAGGGGCATGAGCCAGATCGAGGAATTACAGCATCGCATCATCGCCGCGATGGAGCGTATCGGCGCAGGTGTCGACGCCATGCAGCACGCGGCCCCCGGCGGAGAACCGGCTGATGATAGCCTGAAAACCGCGCTTGATGAGGAGCGCGTTGCCAATGCCCAGTTGCAGGAGCGGCTGAAGTCCCTGAAAGAACGTCATGATCAGGAAATGGACGGTCTGCGCGCTGAGTTGGATCAGGCGCAGGCTTCGTCTGGTGACAACGCAGAGGTTGAGGGGCTGCGCGAACAGCTAGCGGAAGCATCGACCAAGCTTGCAAGCGTTGAGGCAGCCCGGTTGGAACTGGCCGAGGCCAAAGAGGCGCTGGAGAATTCGGAAGAACTTGATGCATTGAAGACTGAGAATGCGCAGCTTCGATCTGAAATGGATATGCTTGCCGACACAGCGCCGGTTCAAGCAGAATTGGATGAGTTGCGTGGGCTCGTAGAGCAATCCAAGCAGATTGAGGCGGAAAACAGCCGGTTGCGGTCGGAACTTGCCGATACCGAACGGCTGGAAGACCTGAGCGCCGAGCTTGATATGCTGCGTGCCGAACGCGCCAGCCATGGGGCGGCGATGTCGCGCCTGGACAGCGATTTGCAGCGGATGCGGAAGGCGAACGCGGCGCTTCAAAGTGCGATTGATGAGCTGCGCGCGGCGGCAGAGCAGGGGCAGCCCGTTGCCGAACTGCTGGATCAGGTCACCGCCGCCGAATTGGAGGCCACCCGCGCAAAACAGGCTTCGGATGCATCCGAAGCGCATGCCATTCTGGCCCGACTTGAGCCGTTGCTCAGCAAGGCGGAACTGGCAGAAGGTGAGGTAGAATAATGCCCGAAGTGACCATTCATATCGGCGGACGTGGTTTCGAAGTGTCTTGCCAGGACGGGGAAGAGGCGTTTCTGCACACCGCCGCCAAGATGCTGGATGACGAAGCGCAGGTTCTGTCAGATCAGATTGGGCGGATGCCCGAGGCGCGGATGCTGTTGATGGCGGGCTTGATGCTGGCCGACAAAACCGCCGCGACGGATGACAAGGTCAAAGTATTGGAAGGCAAACTGGCCGAGGTTGAGGCCGAGTTGAATACGCTGCGCGCAGCACCTGCGCCAGAACCGGAACGGGTTGAGGTGGCCGTGGTGCCCCCGTCGGTCACTGACACACTGGCTGAACTGGCCGCACGGGCCGAGGCTTTGGCATCCGTGATCGAGGAGAAGAAATCCCAATGACCATGATGCGTTCTTTGACGTGTAGCGCTGTGCTGGCCCTGTCTGCATCCGTTGCATCCGCAGACATCGACATTCTTACCGTGAGTTTCACCTGTGAGAATGGCGTGCCGCTGCCGGTGACCTATTTCAACGCAGCGGACGGGTCGGGCGCGGCGGCGACGATTTTGGACAACACCCTTGTCTCGATGCGTCAGGTCGAAAGCGGATCGGGCATTCGGTATGAATCCGTGGACACCAACGGAACTTATATTCTGCGCTCAAAAGGGTGGGATGCCAGCGTAAGCTACGCGGCGGCATCAGGTGCCGCCGACGAGCAGGTCATCTATCAGAATTGCTCCAGCCGCTAAGGCCGGGTCAGGCGTTCGCTTCTCGGATTTTGTCTGCAGCGTCTTTGTTGTAGCCAACACCGTTTTCGTCAAACAGCGTGTCCAGCTCACCGGTCAAGGTCATCTCGGTGATGATATCGCAGCCACCGACAAATTCGCCTTTGACATAAAGCTGAGGAACGGTCGGCCAGTCGGAGTAATCTTTGATGCCCTGACGCACGGCCTCATCGGCCAGAACGTTCACATCGGCATAATCGACGCCCATATAGTTCAGCACGCCGGCCACGCGGGATGAGAAACCGCACTGAGGCATCTCCTTCGTGCCTTTCATATACAGCACAACGTCATTGGCTTTGACGGTTTCGTCGATCTGGGATTTCACGTCGGTCATTTCGCGTTTCCTTTGCTCTTCGGCATCATCGCTTTGGCATAGTCTTGTGGGTCTTTGGGTACGCGGTACTGAGTGGAGTGTCCGCCTCCTGACCCGCCTGAGTCATAATTTGCGTGAATGGTGCGATATCCGATTCCCGGAAGGGAACCTCGCTTCGATTTGGGCTCATTCTTGGAACGGCTCCATGCCAAAAGCGCTGTTATCGAGATAACGACAAAACCGCCCAATATGATGCCCAACCCAAGGTCCATCTCTGCCTTTAAACTACCAAGATTCTAGTCGCGTCCATTCATACGCTCCAATCGTTCATTTTCAGCCTGTATTTTGTTCACGAGGTCGATATCTGTCGCCTCCATACCAAGGGGGGCTTGCCATCCTGTTTGGGAACGCGCCAGCGTACAATAGCAGCGAGCAGGTCCCAGAACGTCGTCTTCACTCAGGCACCTTGGTGGTCAAAGCCAGTGCGTGCAGCTCCCCATCCGGGCCGTCCATCTTGCCTTTCAATGCCGCGTAAACGGCCCGTTGCTGTTGCACCCGGTTTTTGCCACGAAAGCTTTCATCCACGACCATGGCGGACATATGCACGCCATCGCTGCCGCCAACCTGAATTTCCGCATTCGGAAAGCTCTCGCGCAGCAGGGTTTCAATTTCGTGGGCGCTCATCGGCATGTAGGTTACTCCTGAAAGTCTTTCCCAAGATGTAGAGCGATGGGCGGGGGCGTGCAAGATGGCACGGATCGCCCAAGACGCTAAATCCTGCGCCACGAAAGCGCAGGAGTGCATTAGGCTGGTTCGCGTTGCTCGCGTGTGATCAGGCGACGGCCGCCTCAAAGCTGCTGCGGAATGTGTCCTGCAAATCGACCAATGGTGCATCAGAGCTGCCGATCTTCACAGTGTCTCCCGTGAAGCGGCCAACCGAGACCAGCGGAACACCGGCCTGCCCGGCGGCGATCATCAGCGCCTCTGCCTGATCAAAGTTGCAGGCCACCAGATAGCGGGCCTGATCTTCGCCGAACAGGAATTCGGTGGGGGCCTCATCAAGATGAACGCCAACGCCAGCGGCCTCGGCCAGTTCGAAGGCTGCCAGTGCAAGGCCACCATCACCCAGATCGGTGCAGGCTTTGATCATATCGCGGTTGGCGCGAATGAAATCGCCGTTGCGCTTTTCTGCATCCAGATCGACATGAGGCGCGTCGCCATCTTCGCGGTTGAACACTTCAGCCAGCAAGGCGGATTGGCCCAGATGGCCTAGGGTTTCGCCAATCACCAGTGCCACATGGCCCTCACGAACCTCGTTGCCGATGATTTCATCGCTGTGGCTGAGCAGGCCAACCGCACCAATGGTCGGGGTGGGCAGGATCGCCTGTCCATCGGTCTCATTGTACAGCGAGACATTGCCCGACACGATCGGCATATCCAGCGCGCCAACGGCTGCACCGATGCCCTGAATGGCACCGACGAACTGGCCCATGATCTCGGGCTTTTCGGGGTTGCCGAAATTTAGGTTGTCGGTGGTGGCCAGCGGTTTGGCCCCGACAGCGGTCAGGTTGCGATAGGCTTCGGCCACCGCTTGCTTGCCGCCCTCTACCGGGTTGGCGCGGACATAGCGTGGCGTCACGTCGCTGGTGAAGGCCAGTACCTTGTCGGTACCGTGGACACGTACCATGCCCGCGCCCAGCCCGGGTGTGCGGGCGCTGTCGGCCATGACCATGGTGTCATATTGCTCATAAACCCATTGCTTGCTTGCGTAGTTGGGCGAGGCGAGCAGGGCGCGCAGCCCGTCGATGGGGTCGATCTGAGGGACTTCGGCCAGGTCTTCGGCCTCGGGTGTCGCAACCCACGGACGGTCATATTCCGGCGCGGTTGAGGAGAGTTTCGACAGAACCAGATCGGCTTTGACCTCACCGTTATGCATGATCAGAAATCGGTCTTCGGCAATGGTTTCGCCAACGATGGCGAAATCCAGATCCCATTTTTCAAAAACGGCGCGGGCTTCGGCCTCAAGCTCGGGCTTCAGCACCATCAGCATGCGCTCCTGAGACTCGGACAGCATCATTTCGTACGCCGTCATGCTCTCTTCGCGCTGGGGGACGTTTTCCAGATCAAGGCGCACGCCCAGACCACCTTTATCGCCCATCTCAACGGCGGAACAGGTCAGGCCCGCCGCGCCCATATCCTGGATCGAGATCACGGCGCCGGTCTGCATCAGCTCCAGCGTCGCTTCCATCAGGCGCTTTTCTGTGAAAGGGTCGCCGACCTGAACGGTGGGGCGTTTCTCTTCGATGGTGTCGTCGAATTCGGCCGAGGCCATGGTCGCTCCGCCAACGCCATCGCGACCGGTTTTCGCACCCAGATAGACCACCGGCATCCCGACGCCCGATGCGGCTGAGTAGAAAATTTTGTCACTATCCGCCAGACCTGCAGCAAACGCATTCACAAGGCAGTTGCCATTATAGGCGGGGTGGAAACGCACTTCGCCGCCCACGCAAGGCACGCCGAAACAGTTGCCATAGCCGCCGATGCCTTCGACCACGCCGTTCACCAGCTGGCGGGTCTTGTGGTGGCCGGGCTCACCAAAGGACAGCGCGTTCATCGAGGCGATGGGACGGGCACCCATGGTAAAGACGTCGCGCAGGATGCCACCCACGCCGGTCGCCGCGCCTTGATAGGGTTCGATATAAGACGGGTGGTTGTGGCTCTCCATTTTGAAGACCACAGCCTGACCGTCACCAATTTCAACCACACCAGCATTTTCCCCCGGTCCGCAAATGACCTGAGGGCCCTCGGTCGGAAGGGTACGCAGCCATTTCTTGGACGATTTATAGGAGCAATGCTCGTTCCACATGGCAGAAAAGATGCCCAGCTCGGTGAAGGTTGGCTCACGCCCGATGATCTCTAGGATCATGTCGTATTCCTCGGGCTTAAGCCCGTGTGCGGCAATCAAATCCGGTGTGATGGCTGGCTCTTGCATCCTGTATCCGTCCCCGAGATGGCAATGTCTGGCGCCTTTTAGGGGAAGCAGCCGCCGGGGGGAAGAGGAAAGGCGGCTCTGCCAATTGAGGCAGGGTTTTGAGTGTGTGTGCGATGTCTGATGAAAACAGGGGCCGCCTCATGGCGACCCCGAGTTTGATCTTTGGATCACAGAATGATCTGCAGCTTATTTGGGCTGATCTTTCTGTTGCTGGGCCTGCTGAGCAACGGCTCCTGCCGCTGCGCCAATAGCAGTCTTTTGCTCGCCAGTCAGGTCATCATTGTCATCCAGCCCGGGGATCGCAACGCGCACCTCGCGGCGGGCAAAGTCGATACCGTTTTCCTTGAACGATGCCTTGACCCGGTTGAAGATTTCCTTGCGCAGTGTGAACTGCTTGCCCGGCTTGGCCATGAACTTGCCGCGGATGATCATTCCGACGTCGTCAAAATCGAACACACCTTGCGACTTGAATGGTTGCAGGAAACCATCCTTGTGGGTCTCGTCTTCCATCATCTCGGCACCGATCTTTTTGAAGATCTTTTTAACTTTGTTGGGATCGGTATCGAAGGGCACGGTGAATTTCAGTTTCATAATGACCCAGTCGCGGCTGTAATTGGTCAGCTTCTGTATCTCACCATAAGGAATGGTGTGCACTGGCCCACGGTGGTGGCGCAGCTGCATCGAGCGGATCGAGATTTTCTCGACCGTGCCAGTTGTTCCGCCCACATCCACGTATTCACCGACGCGGAAGGCGTCATCGACCAGAAAGAAGATGCCGCCGACGATGTCGGAAACCAATTTCTGCGCGCCGAAGCCGATGGCGAGGCCAAGGATACCAGCACCGGCCAGAAGCGGGGTGATATCAAGCCCAAGGGCCCCGAGTGCCAGAAGGGCGAAAATGACTGCAATCGCAACCTGTGCCGTCACGCGCAGCAGCGGCAGAACAGTTGCCAAACGAGAGCCGCCCGCGCCGCCACCTTCGCCGGCCTCTTCATCAGGGCTCTGCTCGGATGCAGTCATCTCTTTCGCCAAGCGGCGGTTGATCCAAAGCGAGACAACCTCATTCAAGATGTAACCTACTGCGGCGATAATGAAGAATTGGATGACACGACTGCCTTCTTCCCCACTGCCACCAGCGATTTCGCTGAGGTTCAGGTTCCAGGCGCGGGCAATCATCAGGATTACGAATATTACCGCCACAACGCGGCCAATCCGAATGTAGCTGCGCTTTGTGGATTTGTACGCCTGTTCCGCTACAGGTCCATCGCCTAGCATTGGTGGTTGAAGGTGGCGGACCAAACCCCTGATCAATGTGTCGAGCGCCGGAGCGATCAACAACCAGAACATGGTCGTGAAATGCGCCCCCTGAACCAGCAGAGCCAGCGATGCGGGATTGCGCTGCGCCACCAGAAATTCGACCAGCAGCCAGGTCGCAGCCGAGACCGCAACGGCGAAGTAGGGGTAGTATTTTGCTACTTCCTCGTCGAACCTGGTGTGGTCCGGGTCAGTTCCCAGCATCATCTGCGACAGACCTTCGCGCGCTTTCCATGCGATCAGGCCAATATAAATGTGAATACCTGCGTTCAGCCAGAAACCGATACGCGTTTCATCACCCGTGATCCCGTTCAGCCGGTTAAAATGCAGCAGGAACAGAGTGAAACCAATCAGGATCAGCAGCCCGATCAGATTGCGATGCAGATACTTTGCCCAGTGATCTTCGATGTTGATCAGACGGTAATGCGGCTTGTTCGGGGCCAGAACAAAGCGCGAGGCGGCCGCACCAAGCCGCGGTACCCAGATCAAGTAGAACACAAACGGCGCCGCGTAAGTGATTTGCTCAGGTGTCAGAAGCCCACGCCCAACCGCACGGATGACCACGTAAAACACCACAAGTCCGGCGATCTCGCGACAGAAGCGACCGAAAAGATATCGGACAGCGCCCCAAAGATCACCTTCGGATTCAGCTTCGGTTTGAACATGCCAGCGGCGTGTCAGGATCTCGAATAGTTTTTCGGCGATCAAGCCCACAACCAGAACGCTGGCAACCAACCCCATCAAGACCAATGCACCGTATGAAGTGAAAGTGGCCACAAAATTCTTGATGGCGGTCGCTTGCGCGCTGAAGAGATTGGGGACGGTGGTTATGACATGTGTCCACGAGGTGACCATTTCGGTCCAGACTTCATTAAGCTCGGTAATTGGATCCTCGCGATCCTCTGCAGCGGCTGCGTTTTTCTCGGCCACCGCGTCCAGACGCTCCAACAGAATCGAGCGGACCTGGTCATCTGACATGCGTGCAACGAGATCATCCACTTGTTCCGGTGTAAGGTCTTCTGGAACTATCACGCTGGTCGACGTTTCGCTCGAAGTGGTCCCTGGTACCTGCGCATGAAGCGGCAGGGTCAGGAACATGACAGATACTAGCGCCAAAATCAGGCGGAGTGGGTGGAGCATGAATTTTCCCTCGATCTTAGAAATTCGATCATTTTTTTGTGATCTTAAGGCGCACCCGCCTGTTTTCCCAGACTTATTCACGCCTTGAGGGATGCAAATGTCAGAAAACCAAAAAAAAGGCCGAGCACTAAGCTCGGCCGTAGTCCAACAGGGAGGTATGAAGATGATGAGCGTTTCAGCATCACCGCCTTCGAGAGTTCATTTAGGTGGCAGTTTGTGAACGTTCAAGGAATAACAGCGTGTAGATTGGTCATGTCCGATATGTTGTCAGTGCATATCTAAAGTTTACCCATTCTTTTCATTTGCTTACGCTGTTCAATGATCTCATCTTGAACGAAATCACGGAAGGCTGCGACACGTTTGGAGTGACGCAATTCTTCCGGATATGCCAAATAGACGGGGACATCGGCAGTTTCGATATCGGAAAGAACCGGCAGCAAATGCGGGAAGTCCTGGGTCACGTAGTCAGGTAGAACACCAATTCCCAGATTGTGCAAAACGCCCTGAAGCACCCCAAAATAGTTGTTCACCGTCAAAAGTGACCTCGGATTGTAGGTCATCAGGTGCCGCACCATCGAGGCACTTGCGCCCACCTGGGGGGCCGCGGGTGTTTGACAGATCAGTCGATGATCCTTGATGTCCTCAAGCGCATTCAACATCCCGCCATGCGTTTCGATGTATTCTTGCGTTGCATACAGCATCATCTGAACGGTCATAAGGCGTTTGCGTACCAAATCAGCTTGGCTGGGCTCTTTCATGCGAATGGCCACGTCTGCTTCGCGCATGGGCAAGTCCAGCACACGTTCTTCCAACATCAGGTCGATGTTCAGATCGGGATATTCCTCATAAAGCTTGGGTAGGCGCGGTGCGAGCCACAATGTGCCAAAGCCAAAGGTCGTGGTGACGCGCAAAACGCCGAAAACTTCTTCTTCGCTGTCGCGGATACGGGCAGCCGCTGTATCAAGACGTTTGGACATGGCCGACGTGGCGTCGAACAGCAACTCACCCTGTTCGGTCAGGATCAGGCCGCGGGCATGGCGGTGAAACAGGGTTGCGTCGAGTGATTCTTCCAAAGCGCGGATCTGGCGGCTTACGGCGGATTGAGACAAATTGAGCTTGTCGCCCGCATGGGTCAGGCTGCCCGCGTCCGCAACTGCGTGAAATATTCTAAGCTTGTCCCAATCCATCGCCGCAACTTTCGTTATCCTCGGGAAGACCTATATGAAATAGGTAACAAGTTCCACAAACAAACCACGAAATGCTTAGGTTTCAGTGGATAAACTCTATACAGGTCAGCAATTATGACCTAATATGCGCGAAGATAAAGCACACTGATCTGACGAAGGGAGACGTCTGATGAGTCAGCCACAGATTTCGCTGAATGACCGGTTTGATCTTGAGAAATCATCTGTTCTTTTGAACGGGACGCAGGCGCTTGTGCGGCTAATGTTGATGCAGAAGGCACGCGACCAGCAAACGGGCTTAAATACAGCCGGTCTGGTGACCGGGTATCGTGGTTCGCCGCTCGGGGCGGTCGATCAGCAGATGATGCGTGCGCAAAAATACCTGACCCAGAGCGATGTGACTTTTCAATTCGGATTGAACGAGGATCTGGCCGCAACTGCGCTTTGGGGCAGTCAGCAGGCCGGTCTGCGTGGCGATGGCAAATACGATGGGGTTTTTGGCCTTTGGTATGGCAAGGGTCCGGGCGTTGATCGGTCTGGCGACGTGATGCGTCACGCGAATATGGCGGGCACAGCGCAGCATGGTGGGGTGCTGATGGCCATGGGTGATGACCACACGGGCGAAAGCTCGACCGTGTTGCACCAATCGGAATGGTCTCTGGTCGATATGTATATGCCGGTGGTCAGCCCGGCGGGCGTTCAGGAAATTCTGGATTACGGCATATATGGCTTTGCGCTTAGCCGTTTTGCGGGAGTCTGGGTTGGGTTGAAGACCATGAAAGACACGATCGAGGTCACCTCGGTTGTGGATGGCAGGCCGGATCGGATGCAATTGGTTATGCCTGAATTTGACATGCCCGAGGGTGGGTTGAACATCAGGCTGGGCGATACACCGCATCTGCAAGAGGCGCGGGTCATTGATTACAAACGCTTTGCGGCGGAAATGTTCTGCCGGGCAAACAAGCTGGACAAACGGGTTTGGGGCAAACCAGGTGCCAAGGTCGGGTTCGTTGCGGCAGGCAAAAACTGGCTGGACCTGACCCATGCGCTGTCGCTGTTGAATATCGATGAAGCAGAAGCGGAGCGTCTGGGCATTACGACCTACAAGGTCGGTCAAACCTTCCCGCTCGATATGACCAGTTTCCATGAATGGGCAGAGGGGCTGGACCTGATCGTGATCGTTGAGGAAAAACGAAAACTGATCGAGGTTCAGGTCAAAGAGGCCATCTTTGATGATCGTCGCGGTCGCCGGGTCTATGGCTGGTACAAAGGCGGTGCGGGTGCGCTGCATCGGGAAGAGTTGTTCCCGACGCGGGATGCCCTTGATCCGATCATGATTGCCGAGAAGCTGGGCGAGATTTTGATCGAAGAAGGCCGCGACACAGACGGGGTGCGCGCCGGTCTGTCAAAACTGTCCGAGGCGCGCCGAGCCGACAATGCACAGGAAATCGCAACGCGTTTGCCGTACTTCTGTTCGGGCTGTCCGCATAACAGCTCGACCAAAGTACCCGAAGGCAGCCGCGCCTATGCAGGCATCGGCTGCCATTACATGGTCCAGTGGATGGATCGAGAAACGACCGGTTTCACCCAGATGGGGGGTGAGGGCGCGAACTGGATCGGTGAAGCACCTTTTTCGACCACCAAGCACGTGTTCCAGAACCTGGGCGATGGGACGTATAACCATTCGGGTGTCCAGGCGATCCGGGCGGCGCTGTCGGCGGGAACGAACATGACGTTCAAGATCCTTTACAACGACGCGGTTGCCATGACCGGTGGGCAGGGGAACGAGGGTGATCTGACCGCAGAGCGGATCGTGGCTGAGGTCAAGGCCATGGGCGTTCAGCATGTCGCGCTTATCTATGATGAAAAGGAAGACGTGAACCTGAACGCGTTGCCTGCGGGCGTTGAAAGCTTTGAGCGCGCAGAGTTGATGAAGGTTCAAGACCGGTTCCGCGTGATCGAGGGTGTCTCGGTCATCGTCTATGTCCAGACCTGTGCTGCCGAGAAACGTCGCAGGCGGAAGCGAGGCGAATTCCCAGACCCGGACAAGCGCGTGTTCATCAACACCGATATCTGTGAGGGGTGCGGCGATTGCGGGGTGCAATCCAACTGCGTTTCAATCGTGCCGAAAGAGACCGAATTAGGCCGCAAACGTGCAATTGACCAATCCAGCTGTAACAAGGACTTCTCGTGCTTGAACGGGTTCTGCCCGTCTTTCGTCACGCTGGAAGGTGCGAAAATCCGGAAAGAAGCAACGAAGCAGCTTGATCTACCCGATCTGCCAATGCCGAAGCTGCCCGAAATCAACGGGACCCATAACGTCGTCATCACTGGTGTTGGCGGCACGGGTGTTGTCACGCTTGGGGCCGTTTTGGCGCAGGCTGCGCAAATCGACGGCAAAGGCGCCGGCATGATGGAGATGGCAGGGCTCGCCCAGAAAGGCGGCGCTGTGCATATCCATTGCCGTCTGGCCAACAAGCCGGAAGATATCAGCGCCATTCGTGTGGCCACGGGTGAGGCCCACGCGCTGATAGGCGGCGATCTGGTTGTTTCTGCCGGGGCCAAGACGCTGGGCCTGACGCGGACGGGTCAAACCGGCGCCGTGGTGAACAACCACGAAACGGTGACAGGCGATTTCACCCGCGATACCGAGTTCCGGATCCCCAGCGATCAGTTGGAACTGGCGTTGCAGGCACGTCTGACGGATGGGGTGAGCCTGTTTGACGCGACCGATCTGGCCAAAACTGTCATGGGGGATTCGATCTATTCGAACATGATGGTGTTCGGGGCGGCCTGGCAGCGTGGTATTCTGCCGGTCAGCCATTCGGCGATCATGGCCGCGATCGAGCTGAACGGCACAGCGGTCGAACGGAACAAACGCGCCTTTGATATCGGCCGTTGGGCGGTTCTGTTTCCGGCTGATGTTCAATCGATCCTGTCGCCGTCTGTTGCTGAGATGCCAAAGACTCTGGATCAAATGATTGATTTCAGAGCCCAGCATCTGACCGACTATCAATCGGCCCGTCTAGCCAAACGCTACCGCAAACTGGTCGATGACATTCAGGATGAAACGGTGCGCGAAGCCGTGGCGAAAGGCTATCATAAGCTGTTGTCCTACAAGGATGAATATGAAGTTGCCCGGTTGCTGCTGAGCAGTCGTGACAAGGCCACGGCAGAGTTTGACGGCGATTTCAAAATGACCTTCCACCTGGCTCCTCCAATCCTGGGCGGGACGGATGGCACTGGCAGACCCCGCAAACGTGCCTTTGGCGAATGGATGACGGGGCCAATGAAATTGTTGGCCCGGATGAAAACGTTGCGCGGCACGCCGCTGGATATCTTTGGCTATACCTCTGAACGCCGGATGGAGCGTGCGCTGATCAAGCAATATGAAAGTGACATGAAACAGGTTCTGCCTCTGCTATCACAGGACACGCACGACGCCATTTCAGCCTTGGCGCGTTTACCGCTGGACATCCGAGGTTTCGGCCCTGTTTTGCTGGAAAATGAGGCCAAAGCTGCAAAACGACGTGAAGAATTGCTGGCAAGCATCCGCAGCGGAGGCCCCGAATTGCGCGCTGCGGCGGAATGAGGCGTCACAAATCTGTCACAAGAGCTAGGCAAAAGTGTCGCTTAATTTATAATGCAGGCGAAATACCGGAGATCTTAGATGCCCTCGCGTCGTCATGTCGTTCGTGACATTTCCTATGCCCATTCTGCCGAAACCAAGGGTGGCCGGATGGTCATCAAGCTTATGGAAAACACAACTGGTCGGATCCGCCTGATCAAACGTGCGGATGGGTACGAAAAAGACGTCGCCAGCGGGCGTGACTTCTGGGCCGTTATGGTTGAACGCTACGGTCTGACCTTGGATGTTGTTGGTGGGGCGTTGTCGAACATCCCCAAAGACGGTCCACTGATCCTGATTGCAAACCATCCCTATGGCATCCTAGACGGATTGATGATGGGGCACATGCTGTCCGAGATGCGCGGCGATTTTCGCATTCTGGCGCATCGCGTTTTCCGTAAGGCGGAAGAGCTGAACCGCATTATCCTGCCGATCTCATTCGATGAGACGAAAGAGGCGATGAAGCTGAACCTCGAAACTCGCAAAACTGCGCTGAATTATCTGAGCGATGGCGGGGCGATTGGCATTTTCCCGGGCGGGACGGTGAGCACGGCAGTCAACCCGTTTGCCTATCCGATGGATCCGGGTTGGCGCGGGTTCACTGCTCGGATGGTGGCCAAATCAAATGCGACCGTGGTGCCGGTGTTCTTCGACGGCCACACCTCGCGCCTGTTCCAGATCGCCAGCCATTTACACAACACGTTGCGTATGGGGCTGTTGATCAAAGAGTTCAAGAAACGCGTCGATACCCCGGTAAAAGTGGTGATTGGCGAGCCGATCGGGCGTGACGTTCTGGACCCGCTTGGCAAGGATACGCGCAAGATGATGGATTTCCTGCGCAAAGCCACGTATGAGCTGTCTCCGAAGCCGTTGAAGTCTTATGACTACGGCTATGAATTCGAGGAACGGCATCGCGCCTGAAGGGGCAAATGGCAGTAGGCATCTTTGATTCCGGTTTGGGCGGTCTGACCGTCTTGAACGCCGCGCAGAAACACCTGCCGGACGTTGATTTCTTGTATTATGCGGACAGTGCGCATGCGCCTTATGGCGTGCGCGATTCCGACGATATCTATCAGCTGACCCGTAAGGCCGTGCACGATCTGTGGGATCGCGGCTGCAATCTTGTGATTCTGGCCTGCAATACCGCAAGTGCGGCGGCGCTGCGGCGGATGCAGGAGGCCGGTGTGCCCGAGGACAAGCGGGTTCTGGGCGTCTTTGTGCCCCTGATCGAGGCGTTGACAGAACGGCAATGGGGCGACAACTCACCCCCGCGGGAAGTGGCGGTTAAGCATGTGGCGCTGTTTGCGACACCTGCCACCGTCTCCAGTCGGGCCTTTCAGCGGGAACTGGCGTTCCGCGCGATTGGTGTCGATGTCGAAGCACAGGCCTGCGGCGGTGTGGTCGACGCCATCGAAGATGGCGATATGATCCTGGCCGAAGCGCTGGTGCGCAGCCACGTGGACGCTCTGAAACGGAAAATGCCAGAGCCTCAGGCCGCTATTCTGGGCTGTACACATTATCCGCTTATGGCCGAAACCTTTCAGGCGGCTTTGGGCCCGGAGGTACAGGTGTTCAGCCAGGGTGATCTGGTTGCCGAAAGCCTGGCGGACTATCTGCAGCGCCACCCCAATATGCTGGGCGAGGGCGGCGGCGGGTTCCTGACCACGGGTAAGCCCGGGTTTGTCAGCGACCGGGCCACGCAATTCCTCCGACGACAAATCACGTTCGAGGCGGCCTGACTTAGGTCAAGGCGCATCCTTTTCGAAATTCTGAATATAAAGACCGTCACATCGGCGGTTACATCTCGTGACACATGTAAAGAAGAGGTCTGATATGACCCATAAAATCGCAATTCTGGGCGCCTCGGGCTATACTGGCGCTGAACTGGTGCGGCTGATTGCCGAGCACCCGAATATGGACATCGTTGCCCTGGCTGCCGAGCGCAAAGCCGGGCTGTCTATGGCGCGGGTTTTTCCGCATCTGCGCCATATGGACCTGCCGGATCTGTGCAAAATCTCGGAAATCGATTTCTCGCAGATCGATCTGTGTTTCTGCGCCTTGCCTCATAAGACCAGTCAGGAGGTGATCCGGGATCTGCCAAAAAACCTGAAGATCGTTGATTTGTCTGCAGATTTCCGGCTGCAGGACCCGGATGAGTACGAGAAATGGTACGGTAACCCGCACAGTGCTTTGGAGCAGCAGGAAGAGGCTGTTTATGGTCTGACCGAGTTCTACCGGGACGACATCCGCACTGCGCGGCTGGTCGCTGGCACGGGTTGCAACGCGGCAACCGGGCAATATGTGCTGCGGCCGCTGATCAGCGCCGAAGTGATTGATCTGGACGATATCGTTCTGGACCTGAAATGCGCGGTGTCGGGGGCAGGGCGCTCGCTTAAGGAAAACCTGTTGCATGCTGAATTGAGCGAGGGTGCAAATGCCTATGCTATCGGAGGCACGCATCGGCATCTGGGGGAGTTCGATCAGGAGTTTTCCAGACTTGCTGGCCGGACCGTGCATATACAATTTACACCCCACCTGATCCCGGCCAACCGAGGTATTCTTGCGACCAGCTACCTAAAGGGCGATCCGCAAAGCGTCTATGAAACGCTTGTGAAGGCCTATGCGGACGAGCCTTTCATCGAAGTGCTGCCAATGGGCGAGGCCCCATCGACCCACCATGTGCGCGGCTCGAATTTCTGCCATATCGGTGTGGTCGCTGATCGGATCGAGCGGCGCGCGATCGTGGTGGCGACACTGGATAACCTGACAAAAGGTAGCAGCGGTCAGGCCTTGCAGAACGCCAATCTGATGTTAGGTGAGGACGAAACCAAAGGCCTGATGATGGCCCCGCTTTTTCCGTGAGGACGGTATGAAATCGCTCAAGAAACGTCGTCGGATACAGGTCATTCTGGTGGCAGTTGTTGCCTTGGTGGCCTCAACGGCTTTGATTGGGTGGGCTTTGCAGGATGGGATCAACTTCTTCCGTTCCCCCAGTGAAGTGATTGCCGAGCCGCCCGAGCCTACGGAAGTTTTCCGGATTGGTGGCCTGGTCGCGGAAGGCTCGATCCAGCGTGGGCAGGGCGAGACTGTGCGTTTTGTCGTGACCGATGGTGGCGAAAGCGTGCCGGTGGCCTTTACCGGTGTATTGCCCGATCTGTTTTCGGAGAATCAGGGGATGGTTGGGACCGGGCGTTACGTGAACGGTGTGTTTGAAGCGACTGAAATCCTGGCCAAACATGACGAGACCTATATGCCGAAAGAGGTGATGGACGCGCTGAAAGAACAAGGCGTTTATCAAGAGCCCAGCGACAGCTGAACGCAGCGCTGCTGCGTGCCTCCGGCAGGGGTATTTTGAAACAGAAGAACAAGGGGCGTTGCGCGCGAAGGGTGGGCAGCGCCCTGTGTCGTTTGAGGATATTAAGCTTACTGACGGACCGTTTCACCTGACAGAGCATTCGAGGGACGACATGCAGACGGTTCGGGACATAGCGACAGAGATTGTGGCGCGCGAAGGTGGATTTGTGGATGATCCAGATGATCCAGGTGGTGCGACGAATTACGGTGTGACTATTCACACCATGCGGCGGTTGGGACTTGATCTGACGGGTGACGGGCAGATTGACACACGCGACGTGAGGGCGCTGAGCAAGCCGCAAGCAATAGATATCTTTGTGCGGCATTACTTTGAAAAACCTCGGATTTCAGCGTTGCCCGTCGTGCTGCACGCGTCGGTTTTTGACATGTATGTCAATGCGGGCAGTCAGGCCGTGAAAATCCTGCAGCGTTTGCTGCGCGAGATGGAGTTTGACGTCTCAGTGGACGGCGTGATCGGGCCGCAGACCACTCGCGCCTGCGCGCAGGCGGCCCTGCCGGGGGAGGTAGCCTTGCGCGATGCATATGGGGTGGCGCGACGGAACTACTATTTTCGCTTGGCCGATCGCAGGCCTGCCTCGCGCAAATATGCGCGTGACCGTGCGGGAGGCAAAGGGGGGTGGATCAAACGCGCCGAGGAGTTCCTTTCTTCGAAGTACCACCTGACCGACGCGCAGTTTGAGGAAAGGGTCGCAGCATGGGGCTGATTTCGGGCATTCTGGGTTTTCTGTTTGGTGGCGGGCGCAATGTTGTGCGTGAAACGGCAGAGGTTTTTCGGGAAAACGCCGAAGAGGGTGCGCAGCGGGCAATGACGGTTCAAAGCCAGGCGATGGCGCAGTTCGGGGCCGAGTTTCAAGTGCCGCGCAAGGGTGCTTTTGACCGGTTTATGGATGGTTTGAACCGTTTGCCCCGCCCGGCGCTGGCTTTGGGGACGTTGGGTTTGTTCGTGGCCGCGATGATCGATCCCTTGTGGTTTGCTGCTCGGATGCAGGGCATTGCACTGGTGCCGGAACCGCTTTGGTGGCTTTTGGGCGTGATCGTTTCGTTCTATTTCGGCGCGCGCCATCAGGCCAAGGCGCAGGAGCTGCAGCGTGAGATTTCGGATACGATGATGCGTGCACCCAAGGTGCTGGCCAATTTGCGCAGCCTGGCTCAGATGCGCAGTGACAGCCCTGGCATTGCTGATCCGGGCCCGGATGCGGGTTTGCAGATTGAGGTCGCGCAAGCGGATGACAATCCGGCCTTAACCGAATGGAAACGGCTGAGGAACGCCTGAGCCGCGACACTATGTTCGGAAGAATTGGGCGAAAGTGATTGGCGCACCACGTAGCTGAGCGGTATATCCTGAGGCATGATTACAGAGCTTGGTCACTTCGCCCTCATCCTCGCATTTATGATTGCCATCGTTCAAAGCGTGGTCCCTCTGATCGGGGCCGCGAAGCGCTGGACCGGATGGATGGTCTTTGCCGAACCTGCGGCGATCTCCCAATTTTTGCTGACGGCGTTTTCCTTTGGGGCGCTGGTCTGGGCATTTACGACCTCGGACTTCTCGCTTCGGATCGTGGTGGAAAACAGTCATTCGGCGAAACCGATGATCTACAAGATCAGCGGAACCTGGGGCAACCACGAAGGATCGATGCTGTTGTGGGTTCTGATCGTGACCTTGTTCGGGGCCATGGCAGCGCTGTTTGGCGGCGGGCTGCCACCTACCTTGAAGGCGCGTGTTCTGGCGGTTCAATCGGCCGTCGCCGTAGCGTTTTTTGCGTTTATTCTGTTTACATCGAACCCATTTGATCGGCTGGCAGTTGCACCATTTGATGGGCGTGATCTCAATCCCTTGTTACAGGACCCCGGCTTGGCGTTTCACCCGCCGTTTCTGTATCTGGGCTATGTGGGCCTGAGTATGTCGTTCAGTTTTGCCGTTGCGGCGTTGATCGAAGGTCGGGTTGATGCGGCCTGGGGGCGGTGGGTGCGGCCGTGGACACTGGCGGCCTGGGTGTTTTTGACGATTGGTATCGCACTTGGGTCCTGGTGGGCCTATTACGAGCTTGGTTGGGGCGGGTTCTGGTTCTGGGACCCGGTTGAAAACGCCTCGTTCATGCCCTGGTTGCTGGCGGCAGCGCTGTTGCATTCGGCTATCGTTGTTGAAAAACGTGAGGCGTTGAAAAGCTGGACCATTCTTCTGGCGATCATCGCCTTTGGATTCTCGCTAATCGGAACATTCATTGTCCGCTCGGGGCTTCTGACATCGGTCCACGCCTTTGCGACCGACCCGGAACGGGGTGTGTTCATTCTGATGATTCTGGTCTTTTTCACCGGCGGTGCGCTGACCCTGTTCGCGGCCCGCGCCCAGACGATGGAAGCCAAGGGGGTGTTTGGCGTCGTCAGCCGCGAAAGCGCGCTAGTCGTGAATAATGTCCTGCTGGCGGTCAGCTGTTTCGTGGTCTTCGTGGGAACGATGTGGCCAATGGTTGCCGAGATGATGTTTGACCGGACGCTCTCGGTCGGGCCGCCGTTTTTCAACTTTGCCTTCACGCCCTTCATGGTGCTGCTGGGACTAGTTCTGCCAATCGGTGCATTACTGCCTTGGAAGCGAGGCAAGCTTGGTAAAACCGCATGGTCTTTGCGCTACGCGTTTCTGCTGGCGCTGGTTGTGGCGCTTTTGGTTTGGGCCATGCAGACGGGGCGCAGTGCGCTGGGGCCTGTGGGGCTGTTTCTTGGGGTCTGGATCACCTGCGGCGCAATCATCGATCTTTGGAGCAGAACGGGCCGAAAAGGCAGCCTCAGGCGCTTGTTCCGCCTGCCCGGTGCGGATTGGGGCAAGGCGATTGCCCATACCGGTTTGGGTGTCACGATCTTTGCGATTGCTGGCCTGACCGCGTGGGAGGTTGAAGACATCCGTGTTGCTCAGCCCGGAGCACCTTTTGAAGTTGGCCAGTTCACCCTGACGCTGGAAGATGTGCGGCGTGTTCAAGGGCCTAACTACTTCTCGACCATGGCCGATATCTCGGTCGAGACAAACGGTCGGTCCTTGGGAATGCTGCATCCTGAAAAGCGGGATTATCCCGTTGCACGTATGCCCACGACCGAAGCCGCGATTGACTATCGCATTTGGCGAGACCTCTATGTGGTGATTGGGGACCAGCAGGCCGATGGGGGTTGGGTCGTGCGGACCTATATCAAACCTTTCGCCAACTGGATTTGGGCAGGATGTATCCTGATGGCCTTGGGTGGCGTTTTCAGCTTGTGCGATCGACGCTTTCGGGTGGCTGCTGGCGCACGCAAAACGCCTGCGTCAGGGGTGCCTGCGGAATGAAACGCCTGATCCTGATTCTATTGCTGTGGGTTGCCCCGGCATATGCTGTGCAGCCTGATGAAGTTCTGGATGATCCTGTTCTTGAACAGCGGGCACGTGATCTGAGCGCCGAACTGCGGTGTCTGGTCTGCCGGAACGAAAGCATTGATGAAAGCAACGCGGATCTGGCTCGCGATCTGCGCCTTTTGGTCCGCGAGCGACTGGTTGCCGGGGATAGTGACGAAGAAGCGATGGCCTTTATCGTCGACCGGTATGGTGAATATGTGCTTCTCCGGCCCCAAATCTCAGGCGCCAACCTAATGCTGTGGCTTGCAGGGCCGTTCATGTTGTTGGCTGCAGCGGGCATGGGATGGGCGTTTGTCCGCAACCGATCAAGGGCCCAAGCAGTTGAGGCTGATGATACGCTCAGCGATGAAGAAAAAGAACGGCTGCGCAAGATTCTCGACGGCTGACGTTCGGTTCCACTTTCCCTCGCTGTTCGAATAGGTCAGGGTTCGCAAAACCTGGCGCGAGGGGAGGCTTTACATGAATTACGAAACGATCCTGTTGGATATCACTGACGGTCTGGCCGTTCTGACGTTCAACCGCACGGACAAAATGAACGCACTGACCACTCAGATGCGGGCAGAGATCACACATGCGATGAAAGAGGCTGCTCGCAATGCGCGCTGCGTGGTGCTGACAGGAGCTGGACCGGCTTTTTGCTCGGGTCAGGATCTTGGCGATGCCTCATCAACCGGAAAAATCGACCTAGAACGGTCCTTGCGCGACGAATATGAGCCGATGCTCGAGTCTATCCACGATTGCCCGGTGCCAACCATTGCAGCAGTAAACGGCGCGGCTGCAGGGGCAGGGGCGAACCTTGCTTTGTGCGCCGATGTGGTGATCGCAAGTGAAAGCGCATACTTCCTGCAGGCCTTTGCCCGGATCGGTCTGTTGCCTGATGCTGGTGGCACCTGGTTCATGCCGCGCCAGATGGGTTTGGCCAAAGCTATGGGCGCAGCACTTTTTGCCGAAAAGATCAGTGCCCGTCAGGCCGATGATTGGGGCCTGATCTGGGAAGCGGTTGCCGATGACGACTTCGCCGCGCATTGGCGCAAGCGTGCCGAGTATTTGGCGAATGGCCCAACGGCTGGCTTCGCGGCCATAAAAACAGCCCTGCGCGGTACATATGAAAACACACTGACTCAGCAGCTCAAGACCGAGGCGAGCCTGCAGGGAGATTGCGGTCGCTCGCGTGACTTTGCCGAAGGTGTGGTGGCCTTTCTGGAGAAGCGCCCCGCCAAGTTCGAGGGGCGCTGAGCACAATCAGGCCCGGCGGCGCCGACGCGTGCGCCGTTCCGGGGCTGCTTCGTCTCCAGTACCGTCTGAGGCCGACGAAAATGGCCCCAAAGCATCGGTGATCTGATCCAGCGTCGGGCGTTCGGCCCGTGGGGTCGTATCCAATGCCTCGCGCATTTTCTCTACATGGGCGGGCATTGTGCCACAGCAACCGCCGATGATCTTCGCGCCCGCATCCCGCGCCATGACGGCATATTGGGCCATCAGATCAGGCGTTCCGTCATACTTGATGCTGCCATCTACATATTTTGGGATGCCTGCATTCCCTTTGGACACCAGCGGGCGCTGAGTGCCGTGCGCGACAAATCCCAGAACGGTGCGCATGATATCCGACGAGCCGGTGCCGCAATTGGCACCAAAGGCCAGTGGCGGGTTCTCGAAAGTTTCGACCAGCTGCGCCAGATCGGCGGAGGTTACGCCCATCATCGTGCGACCGGCAGTATCAAAGCTCATCGTGCCGCACCATGGCATATCGGCCAGCGCAAAGGCCTCGGCCGCTGCGCGGAACTCTTCTGGGGCGCTTATGGTTTCTACCCACAAGACGTCTGCGCCGCCTTCTTTCAAAGCGGCGGCCTGTTCGTGAAACATCTCGACCGCGTCGCTGTGCGACAGGCTGCCGACCGGTTCCATGATCTCGCCAGTTGGTCCGACAGAACCAGCCACAATAACGGTGCGACCGGACGCATCGGCCACTTCGCGGCCAAGCTCGGCTCCGATCCGGTTCAGCTCGGTCACGCGGTTTTGCGCATCATGCAGTTTCAAACGCGCCGCTGTTCCGCCGAATGTGTTGGTCAGGAACAGATCGCTGCCAGCATCGACCCAGCCCTGATACAAAGCCTTGATTTTTTCAGGCGAATCCACGTTCCACAGCTCGGGCGCGTCACCCGATTGCAGACCCATATTGAATAGGTTGGTCCCCGTTGCACCATCGGCCAGAATTATGTCGGCGGTGTTTAGAAGGTCGGTGAGCGCATTTGTCATGAGAAAAGCCCGAAAATTGGCGCAAAGCGCCATTATGAATAACAGACGCCCCGTGTCACATGACCGGGGCGTCAAATCAAATTCATAATACTCATGAACATCATGAGCGGTGCTGCAAAGAGACTTAAATGTCGGCCTCAGCCATCACCTGTTCTTTGGCTTCGATCAGAAGTTCCGCCATCTTTGCGCGAATTTTGGCTTCATCGGCCAGATCGCCCAAGTATCCTTTGACCGCATTGACGACGTCATCTTCGTTGACGTGCTTCAGGTCGGTTTGAACCAGTTCCTGACCATATTTGCGCGCCTGTTCTACGGTTTCGCCTTTCAGGGTCGAGGCCCATACGGCCATGAACCGGTTGCGGCGCATACGGGCGATGAACTGCATTTTTTCGTCATGCGCAAATTTCGTTTCAAACGCATTTTCACGTTCGTCAAAGGTGGTCATGAGACAGGGACCTCTTGGGTTGCGATTATTCTAATGATGATATGACCATACGGCAGTACGGGTGCAAGGGATTTGCGCTGTGTCAAAGTCTCGCTGCGTTGCAAACTTGCGGGGAAGGGGGGCATGGACTATGAGGGCGCCAACCAGCGGGACTCATTCCCACTGCTCAGACTGGAAAGGTCGCTTATGGCGCGTCGCAAGAAAATCTACGAAGGCAAAGCCAAGATTCTGTATGAAGGTCCTGAACCGGGCACAATCGTGCAGTATTTCAAGGATGACGCCACCGCGTTCAACGCGGAGAAGAAGGACGTGATTGACGGTAAAGGCGTTCTGAACAACCGCCTGTCTGAATTCTTCATGAACGGTCTGAACCAGATCGGTGTGCCGACCCATTTCATCCGTCGGCTGAATATGCGGGAACAGCTGGTGCGTAATTGCGAAATCGTGCCGCTGGAAATTATCGTACGCAACTATGCGGCCGGCACCATGTCCAAGCGTCTGGGCATCGCCGAAGGCACGCAGCTGCCACGTCCGATTGTCGAATATTGCTACAAAGACGATGCTCTGGGTGATCCTTTGGTCACCGAGGAACATATCGCCGCCTTTGGCTGGGCCAGCCAGCAGGATATGGACGATATCCTCAGCCTTGCCTTGCGCGTGAACGATTTCATGAGCGGTGTCATGATGGCCGTTGGCATTCGACTGATCGACTTCAAGATCGAGATCGGCCGCGTCTTTGACGGTGATTATCAGCGCCTGATCGTCGCCGACGAGATCAGCCCCGACAGTTGCCGCCTATGGGACATCGAAACCGGCCAGAAACTGGACAAGGACATCTTCCGCCGCGATCTGGGCAATCTGACAGACGCCTATTCCGAGGTCGCGCGCCGTCTGGGCGTTCTTCCCCAAAGCAACGTGACCAAGCCGACGTTGATCAACTAAGCGATCTTGGTTCGAATTCCCTGAAGGCGCCGTTGATCCTTAGCGGCGCTTTTTCTGTTCCAGAACGTTTGACAGCTTATGAGTTCCTGATCATGTTTGGATTTAAGCAGCCAAATAGCTTGCGGTCGGGGTGATCTAACGCATGACGGAATTGTTTGATCAGGCAGTTTTCCTGAAGTTCCTGGCCGCCGTGCTGGCGATTTTCAACCCACTTTATAACATTCCAATCTTTCTGAGCATGACCAAGAACTGCTCTGCAGCGGAACGGCGTCATGTTGCGATTGTTGTTGCAATTTCTGTCACGATAATCGCGTTGGCCGCTGTGCTGACCGGCGAAAGAATCCTTGGGATTTTTGGCATAGATGTACCGTCTTTCCGGATCGCGGGCGGTATCATCATTTTCGGAATAGGTATGTCGATGCTGAAGGCCGAGGATCGCACCCCTGGCGATCAGGCCGCCGTAGCGGACGGACATCAAAGAAAGCTGAACTTTGCTGTTGTTCCGCTGGCGATCCCTTTGACCATCGGGCCCGGCACGATTGCAATTACCATTGTGTTTTCGCATCAGCTGTCTGACGGTAAGGAAATCCTGACGCTGGGTGCTGCCATATTGATTGCCTGTGCAATTGTCGGGTTGGGATTGTTGTTCGCGGATCAAATCTCGCGCCTTGTCGGCGAGACGATGATCAATGTTGTGACCCGTATCATGGCGATATTATTGATGGCCGTTGCGGTCGAAATGGTTTTGACCGGCACATTCCATGCGATTGATGCGCATTATCCTGCTTTGTCCAAGGGCGACGGCTAGGGCATCACCTGCGGCAAACTGCGGATCATACAGGGTTGTTCAATGCACCCAACCACGCTATCCCCCGCGCAACGGAATAGGGTCCAACGGTGGATTTGCGCATAATGAAAATTCGGTTGCATGTGATGCTACAAACTGGGTTGTATGGCTCACCGCCGAATGGTGTGCCGTGTCTTGCAGTTCACACTCGTTGCCTGCCGGAATCAGTTAAGGCAAAACCGGTGAACTAATGTACGAGGCCTTTTTATTTCTTCTCGCGTGTGTGCCATTGGTTGTCTGGCAGAGCTATCGCCGGTACGCCAGAACCCCTGAGGAGTTAAAGACAAATGAGTTGCAGAAGCTATACGCCGGACAAGATCGGTTTCCTGGCTCCAAAGCCAGTAACGACGAAGCGCGCTCCAATCTACTAGCTGCCGGAGAAGACCTCTCGTCTACTATGAAGATCAGGCATTCCGCTCAGACTGTTGGCTTCAGAACGCCAATCCGCGCGGAGGATTTGTCGGCGATATTATCTGATAGAGGGTTTCAAGTCGAAGATCGCAAGACAGAAGAACAGCTGAATTTTACTGCTGATTACACCCTCTCTTCGATGGTTTTTGACAGAAAAACAGCAGAGTTAAATGATTTTCTTTTCAAACACGGCTGGCAATACAAAGGATGGAATTGCCCAGCGAAAAATGGAGATGACAAACATGAGAGCTAGGGTGCATGTGATGCTCAAGAATGGGGTGCTTGACCCTCAGGGTGAGGCGGTACGGCACGCATTGGGCGCCATGGGCTTTGATCAGGTCGAAGGTGTTCGGCAGGGCAAGGTGATTGATCTGGAGCTTGCAGACGGCGCGACCGAGGCGGATGTGACCGAGATGTGTGAAAAGCTGTTGGCCAATACGGTCATCGAGCGTTACGAGATCGAACTGGTCTGATCCAGGCCCATAAGGAGGTTTGCCATGCGCGCTGCCGTTATCGTCTTCCCCGGATCGAATTGCGACCGGGATCTTGCCGTGGCTTTCAAGCAAGCCGGTTTTCAGGTCGATATGGTCTGGCACAAGGATGCGACGCTGCCTGACGGCGTTGATATCGTCGGTGTTCCGGGCGGATTTTCCTATGGCGACTATCTGCGCTGTGGAGCCATCGCGGCCCAGTCGCCAATCTGTCAGGCTGTGGTCGATCACACCAAACGCGGCGGATATGCAATGGGTGTCTGCAATGGATTCCAGATCCTGACCGAAACCGGCATTCTTCCAGGCGCATTGCTGCGAAATGCGGGCCTGAAATACATCTGCAAAACCGTGGGTCTTAAGGTTGAAACCAGCAGCAGCCCGTTTACCGAAGGCTACAACGCAGGTGACGTGATCGGAATCCCGATTGCTCATCATGACGGCAACTATTTCGCCGATGACGATACATTGTCTACGCTGCGGGATCAGGACCGCGTTGCGTTCACCTATACCGAGAATCCGAATGGCTCGGTCGGGGATATCGCGGGCATCCTGTCGGAAAATCGTCGCGTTCTCGGCATGATGCCGCATCCGGAACGGGCCGCGGATCAGGGGCATGGTGGCACCGACGGTACGGCATTGTTCCGCGCATTGTCAGGCGTTCTGTCGCCAGCGTGACTTGAGGTCAGATCATAGCGCGCGTACCTTCTGGGGATGAGTACAGAGGTTCGCACTGGCTGGTCCAAACTTCTACGACCCTTTCGCGGCGCGCCGCTTGGTTGGCGATTGCGACTGGCCGTTTTTGTCCTATTGGCCGCCACGGTTGTGACGGTCTGGACGACGAACCGTTTGCTGACGGATCGTTTTACCCAAGATACGCGAAATAGAGCCGAGCTCAGGCTGACACTCGACTCGGGCAACCTGGTCAGTGAGCTGCGCCGCAATGCCATTGTGCCGCAATTGTTGGCGCGCGATCCGACGCTGATTTCTGCCCTGCGATCCAGCGACTATACGCTGTCGACCCAGCGATTGATTTCATTTGTCGAAGAGATTGGTGCAGCGTCGCTGATGCTGCTGGATAGCGATGGGCGGTCTGTTGCCGCAACCGATCGTAACCGTCTGGGTGAGGCGCATCGCAACGCACCTTATTTTGTGGATGCGATACGGTCAAACTCGACGATTTTCTCGGTCATCCCGCGAGAGGCCGGTGGCTATAGTTTTGTCTATTCACGCCGTATCCAGGGCAACTCGGACATACTCGGCGTGATCGTGGTCGAGGTCGACCTGCAGAAGTTCGAAACTGCCTGGGCACGGATTGCACATGCAGTGCTGGTCACCGACAGCGCTGGCAACATCATCCTGTCGACCGAACCACAATGGCGCGGGTTGGATGAAAAGGCGGCGATGCTGCGCCAACCACCGCTCAGCGCCATTCAGCGTGCGATCCGCGTGACTACGGATTGGACCGCGCTGCCACCGGATGCCTATCTTCAGGGTGAGGCGGTGATGCGGATGGAAAAACGCATTCCGTTTCGCGGCTGGCAAATGACATCCTTCACCACATTCGAGTCAGTGCGTGAGCGGGTGAACAGCGTTTTAGCGCTCGAGATCATGGGATTTGCGATTCTCTTGGCGCTCGCCTTCTACGCACTCAGCCGCCGCGCCACCTTGCGGATGGCGCTGTTCCAGCGCGAGTCGGCAGAGCTTCGCGCATTGAACACAAGGCTGCAGCGGGAAATTGCTGAGCGGGAACGGGTTGAAAAGACGCTGGATTTGGCCGAGCAGACGCTTGCCCAAAGTTCGAAACTGGCGGCGTTGGGAGAGATGTCGGCAGCGGTGAGTCACGAGTTGAATCAACCTTTGGCTGCAATGAAAACCTATCTGGCGGGTGCGCGGCTGCTGTTGCGCCGAAACAGGCCCGAAGAGGCATTGGCCAGCTTTGGCCGCATCGATGGTCTGATCGAGCGGATGGGCGCAATCACCCGACAGCTCAAATCCTATGCGCGCAAGGGTGCGGATGCGTTTTCGCCCGTAAATCTTGGAGAAGCGCTGGCTTCGTCGCTGTCGATGATGGAGCCGCAATTGCGCCAAAGACATGTTAAGATCACTCAGATTCTGCCCGAAGAGCCGGTGTTGGTGAACGGAGATCGGATGCGGATCGAACAGGTTATGGTCAACCTGTTGCGCAATGCTCTGGACGCCACCAAGTCGGTGGCTGAGCCGGATGTAGAAATCATCTTGGCCGCGGGAGATATGGCGGTGCTAACCGTGCGCGACAATGGCTATGGGATCGATGACATCGAGAACCTGTTCGAGCCGTTCTATACCACCAAACAGCCCGGCGATGGCGTCGGGCTGGGGCTTGCCATCTCGTCCGGGATCGTGAACGACCATGGCGGACGGCTGACTGCGCGTAACGGCCAGCACGGCGGCGCGGTGTTTGAAATGCAATTGCCCATCTTGGGCAGCGACGGCCTTGAGGCCGCAGAATAAAAGGGAAGACTATGGCCCAAGCCATGAAGATCGCCATTGTGGATGATGAACAGGACATGCGCCAGTCAATCAGCCAATGGCTGGCATTGTCGGGGTATGACACCGAAACCTTTGCCAGCGCTGAGGATGCGCTGAAGGTTCTGGGTCCCGAATATCCGGGGATTGTGATCTCGGACATCAAGATGCCCGGTATGGATGGCATTCAATTGCTGAAAAAGCTGATGGGGGCGGACAGCACTCTGCCTGTGATCATGATCACCGGTCACGGCGACGTCCCTATGGCGGTTGAAGCGATGCGCGTTGGCGCGTTTGATTTCCTTGAGAAGCCCTTTAACCCGGATCGTATGTCGGAATTGGCGAAGCGGGCCAGCAATGCCCGCCGTCTGACCTTGGACAACCGGGCCCTGCGCCGAGAGCTATCGGGTGGCACCCAGATCATGAACAAACTGATCGGGGCCAGCCCTGTGATGGAGCGTTTGCGCGAGGATATACTGGACCTTGGTCAAGCCGATGGCCACGTGCTAATTGACGGTGAAACCGGGACTGGGAAGACCCTTGTTGCGCATGCTCTGCATGCAGTGGGCAGCCGAGCGGGCAAGAAATTCGTTCTGGTCTCCTGCGCGGCGCTGGAAGAAGAGGCTTTGTCTAAACGCCTTTTCGGGCCGATGATGCCTGAGGACGCGCAACTGCCCGCGATTGAAGAGGCGCGCGGTGGAACACTGGTTCTGGAAGACGTTGAAGCGCTGAGCGACACGCTACAGGCGCGCTTGCTAAGCGTGATGAACGAACAGGGCACCCCGGCAGAAACGCGCATCGTTGCGATTTCCAACCTGCAAGAGGCCGGAAAGACCAGCGAGGACGTGCTGCGCCCCGATCTGTTCTACCGTCTGGCGGCACTACGGATCACCATGCCGCCTTTGCGGCAGCGGGGCGAAGACATTCTGACCCTGTTCACGCGCCTGAGCGAGCAGTTTGCCGAGGAATACGGCTGCGAGGCACCGCAGGTGAGTGCGCAAGAAGCCGCACAATTGTTGCAGGCCCCGTGGCCGGGCAATGTGCGTCAGTTGATCAACATCGCGGAACGCGCTGTGCTGCAATCGCGGCGCGGGTCGGGGACGATTGCGTCATTGCTGATGTCTGATCACGAGGAAATGCAGCCGGTGATGACCACCGAAGGTAAGCCTTTGAAGGAATACGTCGAAGCGTTCGAACGGATGCTGATCGATAACACGATGCGCCGCCACAAGGGATCGATCGCGTCAGTGATGGATGAGCTCTGCCTGCCGCGCCGGACTTTGAACGAGAAGATGGCCAAATACGGTCTTCAACGGTCGGATTATTTGTGAACAAGGGGAGTGGGCCAGCCCACTCTTGAGCCTCCGGCTCAATTCACCCCCGGGATATTTTTGGCCAGATGAAGGGGATCCTGCGCTGTGTTGGCAGGCGGGATGCAGTTTGCCCATTGTGTTTTCCACAGGACTGCTTTTATTGTGTCCGGACGGGCCGGACCTTTTTCGTGTCTTTTAAGTCCCGATTTTTTGAGTTTCGCTGTTTTGCCGAAGGTGAACGTTGGTTTTCATCGCAAAGCAGACCGATTGTGCCCCTTTCCCCGGGGCAGTGGAGTGCCTGAGCCCGATGCGTCGGGCGAAAGGAATAAATGGGCAGGCGGCGGTGAGCCGCGCCTGTCGGAGAAGAACCGCGATGACGCGCGCGCAACGTTTGAAAGACCGGGCAGGGGGCCAGAGCGCCAGACCTTGCCGCGCGCCGTCTGATATCGCCCTGACAAGACACCTTCCCAAATGCGCCTGTCCGCCTGGACGGGTCAGGACAACGCGTTTGGCGCGGTGCACCAAGGACACATGGCTAAGAAAATGCTTATCGATGCCACCCACGCGGAGGAAACCCGCGTCGTTGTGGTCGACGGAAACAAGGTCGAGGAGTTCGATTTTGAATCCGAGAACAAACGCCAGCTTGCTGGCAACATCTATCTTGCAAAAGTAACGCGGGTCGAGCCGTCGCTGCAGGCGGCCTTTGTAGATTATGGCGGGAACCGGCATGGGTTTCTAGCGTTCTCCGAGATTCATCCCGACTACTACCAGATCCCCGTCGCCGACCGAGAGGCGCTGATGGAGGAGGAGCGCGCTTATGCCGAGGCTATGAAGGCCCGGGATGAGGCGGAAGAGGCCAAGCCGAAAAAGCGCCGCCGCTCGCGCACCAAAGCGGCGGATGTGAAATCCGATGATGCGGTTGAGTCGATTGAAGTGTCGAACGAACCGACCGGCATGGAAACCATCGACCTGGAAGAGGGTGAAGAAGCGGACCTGGCTGTTGAGGAAGGAACCTCGCCTGCGGATCGTGTCGCCGAAACACCCGTCGAAGAACCGGTCGATGAGGTTGAGAACTCCGATGTCACGGTTGCCGAGGAGGTAACCCAAGAGGGAGTGGAAGACGCCGCGCCGGAAGAAGCATCAGAAGCCGAAGCCGAAGCGGTGGCTGAAGAGACCGCGGAACCTGAACAGGCGGAGTCTTCTAACGAGACCGAAGAAGCGAAATCCGACTCTGATGCCGATGAAGGTGAAGAGGGTGAAGCACGGACGGACGCGGCTGATAAAGACTCATCCATCGAATCGGTGGCAGACGAGGATGACAGCGAAGATATTCGCCCGCCGCGCAAGCCCCGCCCTCGCCGGTACAAAATTCAGGAAGTCATCAAGGTTCGTCAGGTTCTGCTGGTGCAAGTCGTCAAGGAAGAACGCGGCAACAAGGGCGCGGCGCTGACCACCTATCTGTCTTTGGCAGGGCGCTATTGTGTTCTGATGCCGAACACGGCCCGTGGCGGCGGGATCAGCCGCAAGATCACCAATGCACCTGATCGTAAGAAACTGAAGGAAATCGCCGCTGAGATTGATGTACCAACCGGCGCTGGATTGATCATCCGGACCGCAGGAGCCAAGCGCACGAAATCCGAAATTAAGCGCGACTATGAATATCTGCAGCGTCTGTGGGAGCAAATCCGCGAGCTGACGCTCAAGTCCATCGCGCCTGCGAAAATCTATGAAGAGGGCGATCTGATCAAACGGTCGATCCGTGATCTTTATAACCGCGATATTGATGAGGTTCTTGTCGAAGGCGAGGGCGGGTATCGCATCGCCAAGGACTTCATGAAAATGATCATGCCGTCCCACGCCAAGAACGTGAAACGGTATGAGGACGCGTTGCCGCTGTTCGCGCGGTATCAGGTAGAAAGCTATCTGGCCGGGATGTTCAACCCGACCGTGCAGCTGAAATCGGGTGGCTACATCGTGATCGGCGTAACCGAAGCGCTGGTAGCGGTTGATGTGAACTCAGGCCGGGCGACCAAGGAAGGCTCGATCGAAGAGACGGCGCTGAAGACAAACCTTGAGGCTGCCGAGGAAGTGGCTCGCCAGCTGCGTCTGCGCGACCTGGCGGGTCTGATCGTGATCGATTTCATCGATATGGACGAGCGCAAGAACAACTCGGCCGTCGAGAAGCGTCTGAAAGATAAGCTTAAAACCGACCGTGCGCGCATCCAGGTGGGCCGCATTTCGGGCTTTGGCCTGCTGGAGATGTCGCGCCAGCGTCTGCGCCCCGGCATGCTGGAGGCGACCACGCAGCCATGCCCGCATTGTCATGGCACAGGTCTGATCCGGTCGGATGACAATATGGCGCTGTCGATCCTACGTCAGATCGAAGAAGAAGGCACCCGCCGCCGCTCGCGTGAGGTTCTGGTGCGTTGCCCGGTTGGCATTGCCAACTTCCTAATGAACCAGAAGCGCGAGCATATCGCTCAGATCGAAGCGCGCTATGGTCTTTCGGTGCGTGTCGAAGGGGATTTGCATCTGGTCAGCCCGGATTTCTCGATGGAGAAATTCAAGACGGCCAGCCGGATCGTGCCCGAGGCGACCGCGCCGGTTGTATCTGTTGATGCGTCGCTGATGGATATGGTTGACGAGACTGATGAGGACGAGGTCGAGGACGAAACCGTTCAGGCCGAAGAAGAGGTCAAGCCCAAGCGTAAACGTCGCCGTCGTCGCCGTAAGAAGGGTGGAAATTCTGGCGAGCAACAGGATGGCGAGAATGACGCGTCCGAGGCAACGCCCGAAGAGGTAACGCCGGAAGACATCCCAGCGGAAAGCGCTCAGGAAGACCCGGAGGCCACTGGCGAAGAGGAAAAACCCGCCAAGCCGAAACGCCGCCGGGCACCGCGTCGCAAGAAAAAAGACGCCGAACCCGTTGCGGCAGAGGTCGAGGTGGCGGATGCCGAGGTTCAGCAAGACACTGAAGTGCAAGCGGCTGAGGATGCCTCGGTTGATCCGTCAGAACCTGCGACAGGGCCTGAAGTGGCTGAGACGGCCGTAGAAGAAGCACCCGTTCCGGCTGAGGAACTCGCGCCGGAGCAAGACGAACCTGAACAGGCAGCTGAAGAGCCCGTCGCTGTGGACGAGGTTGCAGAACCTTCCACCGAAGAAGTTGTAGAGCCTGCCGTAGAAGAAGTTCTGGCTGAACCCGTTCTGGGAACGGTGGCAGAAGAGCCAGAGCAACCAAGCGAACCCGCCAAACCCAAACGGCGCGGTTGGTGGTCGTTGGGCAGCTAAACCAAATAGAAAAGGCGGGCCTCGTGCCCGCCTTTTTCGCAGCCTTTTCGGGTCGCGATCAGCGTTGTTTCTGGATCAGATAGACCTGATGCCCGTTCTCTTCGCCTTGCGAAACGAGTTTGTGACCAGACTCAGTGCAGAAATGCGGTACATCTACGATTGCGGCGGGGTCATCAGCCAATACGCGCAGCACCGCGCCGCCGGGCATGGATTTCAGTCGTTTGCGCGCCTTCAGCACAGGCAGGGGGCAAAGCAGCCCAAGCGCATCAAGGGTCTCAGTTGGATTTGACATAAGGGTCAGATATTTCCACTTTGCCGTGGTGTCCAGCGTGCAACCACGAGGTTGTGACTGATTGGCCCCGTGACGAAGCCGCTTTCATACCATATGTGCAGGTCTATGTTCGGAATAGATATCATCGACGCGGGACTTCTGCCTGCCATGTTCATCGCCATGATCGGCGGGTTGATTAGCTTTCTGTCACCCTGTGTGCTGCCGATTGTGCCACCCTATCTGGCCTATATGAGCGGTGTGACTATCAACGAAATGCAGGATGAGTCGCGGGCCCGACGCAAGGCGACGCTGTCTGCGCTGTTCTTTGTACTGGGTCTGTCTACGGTTTTCTTGCTGCTGGGGTTCACTGCATCGGCCTTTGGGGCGTTTGTTCTGAAGAATCAAGAGCTTTTTGCCAAAGCTTCCGGCGCGGTGGTGATCATCTTTGGCCTGCATTTTCTGAACGTGTTCCGCATTCCGCTCTTGGATCGTGAGGCGCGGGTTGAAACTGGTGATTCCGGAGGGTCTGTATTTGGGGCCTACATTCTGGGCCTCGCCTTTGCCTTCGGGTGGACACCTTGCATCGGCCCGCAGCTTGGGGCGATCCTGTCACTTGCCGCGTCCGAGGCTTCGGTGGCGCGTGGCACGCTTCTGCTGGGCGTATATGCGGCAGGTTTGGGCATACCGTTCCTGCTGGCGGCGATGTTCCTGAACCGCTCGATGCATGTCATGAACCGGATCAAGCCCTATATGGGCACGATTGAAAAAGTGATGGGCGGGCTGTTGCTGTTTGTTGGCATCATGCTGATCACCGGTCTGTTCACCGAATTCAGCTGGTGGTTGCTGGAAACTTTCCCGGCGCTGGCGGTACTGGGCTGATCCATCTTACCTTGGCCGCAATGCTGCGTTAACCTGCGCAGCAGAAGGTAAGGCCATGAGCAGTCAGACAAAACAGCCACAGGTGCGCAGACGGCGGGTGTTCTACATCCCCGGCTACGACCCGATTCCTGCCCGGCGCTATCGTGAGCTGTATCGGACCGAATCCCACCTACAGGCTGCGATTTCAGGATATGATATCGCGATTGCGCCGAAATCAGGCGAGGGGCCGTTTGGCTGGCATGTCACCTCAATTCAGGACGGGGTAGAGGTGCAAACGGATATCGAGGTTCTGGTCTGGTCTGACATCGTGCGCGACAGCATGTCCGGGTCGATCCTGGGGACCTACCTGCAGCTTGCCCGCACGGCCTGGATTTATGTCTCAACCGGAACGCTGCAACGTCTTCGTAAGCTGAGAAAAGGACCGGTGATTGCAGCGCTTTATCCTGTCGGGATGCTGCTGTTACAACTGCTTGCCGCATTGGGCGTTGTGGCCGGAGTAACGGCAGTACTGGGGATTTGGATTGGAGTTTGGGCGCTGTTGCCTGCGCTCGCCGTGGCCTATGCGCTGTTGCGCTGGTTTCGCAAAATCGACAATCGCCTGTTTGCCTACTACCTGATGCACGACTACGCCTATTCCGCGCGTCTGAAGGGGAAAACGCCAGCGGAACTGCAACAGCGTCAGGACGAGTTTACCGCGCTGATCAGTGCATCGTTGCGGGAAGATGTAGATGAGGTTCTGGTCGTCGGCCATAGTTCCGGGGCGCATTTGGGCGTTTCGGTGTTGTCCGATGTCATCCGTGGCCGACAGGAAGCGTCGCATGGTCCAGCGCTTTCATTCCTGAGCCTGGGGCAGGTGGTCCCGATGGTGTCATTCCTGCCAGATGCCGCGAAATTACGGGGTGATCTGCAATTTCTGTCGACGCGAAAAAATCTGACCTGGGTAGATGTCTCGGCCCCCGGCGATGGATGCTCCTTTGCGTTATGCGATCCGGTTGCGGTTTCCGGTGTGGCCGGGCCGGACAAGATCTGGCCTTTGGTCCTATCGGCGGCCTTTACACAAACGCTTTCACCGGCGCGCTGGCACGCGCTGCGCTGGAGGTTTTTCAGGCTGCATTTCCAATATCTCTGTGCCTTTGATCAACCTGGCACCTATGACTATTTCCGCATCACCGCTGGGCCACAGACGCTGGGTGCGCGGTTTGCGGACCGGCAACCGTCTAAAACGCGTATCGAAACCCCGGTTTCCAAGTACAGAAACGTTAGCCCATGACGCCGCCCAAGCCAAAATCCCGTCCGGATCGCGTTTCCCTGTGGCGTTACCTGAAACTGTTTCGGCAGGATTTGCTCTCGGCGCAGCCTCAGCGCCTTTATCGCGCCTGGATGGCTGAGTTTCGCACTCCGTTCTTTCGATCCTACATGATCAACCAGCCTAATTTGATCGATACGGTCCTAAAGAAAAGACCGGATGATTTTCCAAAATCCAGCCGGATCAGCGAGGGGCTGCGGCCGTTGTTGGGTAACTCAGTATTCCTGACCAATGGCGAGACCTGGAAACGGCAGCGGCGCATCATTGATCCCGCCTTCGAGGGCGGCCGCCTGAAGGACACGTTTCCGGCCATGCGTGAGGCTGTGGACTCCTGTGTGGCGCGGTTACGAGACCGCACAGGCCAGCAGATCGAATGTGAAGAAATCACCAGCCACGCCGCAGCCGATGTGATTTTTCGCACGTTGTTTTCTGTGCCAATCGAGAACGAAATCGCCACTGAGGTCTTTCATAAATTCCGCGCCTATCAGCGGGCGCAGCCTTTGTTGAACCTAGCCGCTTTCGTGCCTCTCCCACGCTGGTTGCCCCGGTTTCATTCCAGGAACACCCGCCAAAGTGCACAGGATATTCGCTCTCTGATTGGTCGGTTGACAGCAGAACGGGCGTACGCGATCGAACAGGGCCGGGCACCAGATGATCTTGCCACGAAGATCATGACCACGCCTGATCCCCATACGGGCAAGCGGTTCAGCACGGATGAGATGGTCGATCAGGTGGCGATCTTCTTTCTGGCAGGGCATGAAACCAGTGCCTCCGCCCTGGCGTGGACGCTGTACCTGATGGCGCTTTATCCCGAGTGGCAGGACAAGGTTGCATCCGAGGCACAGGCGCTGGACGACCGCACATTCGCTGCCATGTCACGCCTCAAGATCAGCAGGGATGTCTTCCGCGAGGCACTGCGCCTCTATCCGCCTGTCCCGATGATGGTGCGGCAGGCCAGCTGTCCAGAAGAATTTCGAAACCGTGAGATCCGCAAAGGCTCACAAATCGTCATCAGCCCCTGGCACCTCCACCGGCAGGAGAGACTATGGGACAATCCGGATGCGTTCGACCCCGCCCGTTGGAGTACAGAGAATGGCAAGACCTGTCAGCGAGAGGCTTACATTCCGTTCTCAGCCGGTCCCCGCGTTTGCACAGGTGCCGGGTTTGCGATGGTTGAAGGGCCGTTGATCCTGTCTATGCTGCTACGCGCCTACAAATTCGAAACAATCCCGGGCAAAACACCTGTTCCCGTCGCACATCTGACCGTCAGATCAAAGAATGGCATCTGGTTGCGCATGGTTGAGCGCTAACAAACTACCATCCCCTCACGCCGTACTGTATTCGAAGGACAACGGAATCAGTTTTTACGGGAATGCATTATGTCCAAGGCAGAACAGCGCGCGCAGATGTCCACAGGCGCAGGGTTTATCGCAGCACTGGATCAAAGCGGCGGGTCGACACCAAAGGCGCTGGCTCTTTATGGCGTGGAAGCTTCGGATTACGGATCAGATACCGAGATGTTTGGCGAGATCCAGAAGATGCGTGCGCGGATCATTCTGGCGGATGATTTCACCAAGGACAAAGTAATTGGTGCTATCCTGTTTGAACGCACGCTGGGTGAGCAAATCGAAGGCCGCAAAGTGGCTGACTACTTGTGGTCGATCAAAGGCATCGTGCCGTTTCTAAAAATCGACAAAGGTTTGGAAGATCAGGCAAATGGTGTGCAGTTGATGAAGCCAATTCCCGGTCTGGCAGAAACCTTGGGCAAGGCTGAAGGTGTGTTTGGGACCAAGGAACGCTCGGTCATTCACGAAGCAAATGCCGAAGGTATCGCAGCCGTGGTTGCACAGCAATTCGACGTTGCAAGCGAAGTTCTTGCCGCCGGAATGGTTCCCATCATCGAGCCCGAGGTGAACATCCATTCCGAAACCAAGGCCGAGGCCGAAGACATCCTGAAGACAGAGATCATCAAGAACTTGGACCAGCTGGGCGAAGGCCAGGATGTGATGCTGAAGCTGACGATCCCCAGCGTTGCGGGTCTGTATGATACGGTCGCGGATCACCCGCGTGTTGTACGTGTTGTCGCCTTGTCTGGCGGTTACTCAACCGAACAGGCCTGTGATCTGCTGGATCAGAACAGCAAGATGATCGCGTCCTTCTCGCGCGCGTTGACAGAAGGGCTGTCTAAGCAACAGTCTGATGCGGAGTTCAACGCAGCCCTGGGCGGGAACATCGACAAGATTTTCAAAGCTTCCTGCTAAGTCTCAGACGGGTTTGACAAAATCGCGGCGCATCTGCGCCGCTTTTTCCCGAAAGGCACAACCTTCTGCGTGATCGTTGATTAGCCCCATCGCCTGCATAAAAGCGAAGACGGTGGTTGGACCCACGAATTTCCAGCCACGTTTCTTCAGATCCTTCGACATGGCGATTGAGTCCGCTGATGTTGAGGCGGTTTGCGGAGGCGGAGGGGTCTGAGGCTCGAACCGCCAGACATAGGATGCAAAGGAGCCTTCGGAGGCCACTAGGTCCTGCGCGCGGCGGGCGTTGTTGATCACAGCTTCGATTTTGCCACGATGACGGATGATGCCGGTGTCTTGCAATAGACACTCAACATCTGCATCAGAAAACGCCGCCATCTTGTTGAAATCAAAGTTACAAAACGCCGTGCGAAAATTCTCGCGCTTTCGCAGGATCGTCAGCCAACTGAGACCGGATTGAAAGCTTTCGAGGCAGATTTTTTCGAACAACCGTTGGTCATCGGCCACGGGATAACCCCACTCATTGTCGTGATACTCCAGAAATTCCGGCGCGGCCTTGGCCCAGGCACATCTGGGTTGATCATCCGGGCCAATAAAGGTGTTGCTCATGAATGTACCCCTTTTGTTCCAATTTAACGCTACACCTATCATGGCGCGTCTGGCAAGGGTCAAAGCTTGTCGCGATACCAGTTTAGAATGAAAACACGAATGGCTGAAGCAAGACCCGTTTCCGGATCACGTTCGACATCAATCTCGGCAGCCAAGGCGTTGATGGGTTGATCTTTTTCAAGCGCGATATCGCGAAACGCCCGCCAGAATTCATCTTCCAAAGAGACCGATGTGCGATGTCCTTTGAGTGTCAGAGAGCGTTTGACAGGCCGACCGCTCATTCATCCAGCTCGTGATTGTCGAGATCGCGTTTCTGCTTATCCTGCTGCAGTTTCACAACCTCTTTTTCAGCCTTGGTGCGCCCGAAGGCGACAGCGTTCTGATCTGCGCGGGCCTTTTCCTTGGCCCGCGCTTTTTCCTTTCGGTACCGGTTCAGATTGACCGGCTTGCCCATCAGTCTTTCGGGCCGATCATTTGTTCTGGCCGAACAACGGCATCAAAGGTTGCCTCGTCCACAAAGCCCAGCGCGATGGCTTCTTCCTTAAGGGTGGTACCGTTCTTATGCGCGGTTTTCGCAACGGTGGTGGCGTTGTCATAGCCGATGGTCGGCGCCAGTGCGGTCACCAGCATCAGCGATTCCTTCATCAGCTTGTCGATGCGCGGCTCGTTGGCCTTGATGCCCAGCAGCATACGCTCGGTAAAGCTGTCGGCGGCATCACCCAGCAGTTGGATCGACTGCAGCAGGTTATAGGACATCATCGGGTTGTAGACGTTCAGCTCGAAATGACCCTGAGATCCCGCAAATGTCATGGCGGCGTTGTTGCCCATCACATGGGTGGCGACCTGTGTCAGTGCTTCGGCCTGAGTCGGGTTCACCTTACCTGGCATGATCGACGAGCCGGGCTCATTCTCTGGTAGGATCAACTCACCCAGACCGGACCGGGGGCCAGAGCCGAGGAAGCGGATGTCATTGGCGATCTTGTAGCAGCTGCCCGCAATCGTCGCCAAAGCACCGGACAGGAAGACCATGGCATCATGGGCGGCCAGCGCCTCGAACTTGTTGGGCGCGGTGACGAAGGGTAGGCCGGTGATCTCGGCCATGTGGCCAGCAACAGCCTCATCCCAGCCATTTTGGGTGTTCAGGCCGGTACCCACAGCCGTACCACCTTGCGCCAGCTCATAAATCCCGGGCATTGCGGCATGTACGCGGGCGATCCCTTGGCGAATCTGATGGGCGTAACCGCCGAATTCCTGACCCAGCGTCAAAGGCGTCGCGTCTTGCGTATGCGTCCGTCCGATCTTGATGATGTCTTTGAATTCCGCGGCCTTTTGTTCCAGGCCCGAAGCCAGCTTCTCAAGGCCGGGCAACAGAACATCACGAACGCTCATGGCAGTGGCGATATGCATGGCGGTCGGGAATGTGTCGTTCGACGACTGGCCCATGTTGCAGTGATCATTCGGGTGCACTGGGTCTTTCGAGCCGATAACGCCGCCCAAAATCTCGATCGCGCGGTTGGCGATGACCTCGTTCGAGTTCATGTTCGACTGTGTTCCAGACCCGGTCTGCCAGACGACCAGAGGGAAGTTGTCGTCAAACTTGCCTTCAATCAACTCACCTGCGGCCTGAATGATCGCATCGGCGATCCTGGCATCCAGTTTGCCGGTTGCCATGTTTTCAATCGCGCATGCTTTCTTGATCACGCCCAGCGCACGCACGATGGCGACGGGCTGTTTCTCCCACCCGATGGGGAAGTTCATGATCGAGCGCTGTGTCTGCGCGCCCCAATATTTATCGGCAGGAACCTCTAGCGGGCCAAAGCTGTCGGTTTCGGTGCGGGTCTGAGACATCGGGTACTCCGTCTGGTATGCAGTCGTATGCCGTTTAGCTGCCTTAAGCGTATCGCGCAATCGGCCAGTTGCGCGCACCTTAGCCCTAAGGCTGCCAAAGGTATAGCGCCGGGCTGCGTCATTTTGTTCTTGCAACACGGGATTGTGGCATTGTGCAGCGATCATGCTTAGCTAGAATAAACAGGCTTCTGTTGAGGAGGACGAGATGCCCGGTACCCTAAGGTTTGTGCCCTTGAAATCCATGGCGGCGGTTTTGGTTGCAACGCTGTGGCTTGGGCTGCTGAACATTGCTGCCCATGCCGCCAATATCGAGCCCTTTGTCGGGGATTATATCGGATCGGCGAATGTGGTGGATGCGGATGGTACATCAACCCCCCGGGATATGAGCGTTTCCATCCACGACACTAAAAACGGGTTCAATGTCAGCTGGAAAACCACCACCTACAAGGCCGATGGGCGGGTGAAAGAGCAGAAATTCTCGATTGATTTCCAAACCTCCGAGCGGCCCGATGTGTTCTCGGCTGCGATGAAACGCAATGTATTTGGGCATGAGGTGCCACTGGACCCGATGCAGGGTGAACCCTTTGTCTGGGGCCGGATCGAAGGTGATACTCTGACCGTGTTTTCGCTGTTTATCAACGAATCCGGCGGGTACGAATTGCAGCAATATGACCGGACATTGGCTGATGGCGGGCTGAACCTGTCATTCTCGCGCTTTATCGATGGGAAAAAATCGCGCTCAGTCGAAACTTTCCTGAAAAAGCAATAAACCCCGCGTTGCGGCGGGGTTTAGAAGACTATTTGCGGAAGCTGTCCAGCGAGACCACATCAGCGTCGTGATGTTCTTCGGGGTCTTCAACCTCGATCGTCTCTTCGACAAGTTCGTCCTCGTCCAATTCATCCTCGGGGCTTTCAAAGCGAAGGCCAAATTCAACTGAAGGATCAACGAATGTCTTGATCGCCGCGTAAGGGATATACAGCGGTTCGGGCGCGTCACCGAAATTTAGCGTGATGGCAAAACCGGTATCCCCGACCTCAAGGTTTTCGAACCAGTGCTGCATCACGATTGTCATCTCTTCGGGATAGCGCTCATGCAGCCATTCCGCGATTTGCACACCCGGTTCGCGGGTGTCAAAGGTAATGAAAAAGTGGTGGGCACCGGGCAGCCCGGTTTCGGACACATCGGTCAGAACAGTTTTGATAAGGCCGCGCATGGCGGTGTGCATCAGGTTTCCATAGTCAATGTCTTGCGACATGGGTCATCCTCGAAAGTGGTCGTCTCCAGCATAGGCGTTTTAACCGGAAACGAAAGAGCGGGAATCGATGGATTGATCAGAACAGATGCAGGCATATCCCTGCACCCATCATCAGCGTCAACACCGTGGCCATCCCCAGTTTTACCCTAAGAATCAACACCCCAGCTACAAATGTGAGCAACAGCGCGGTGAAGTCCAGTGATCCGAATCCCGGAACAGGAAGCGAAAGCGGGCCCCATTGAAACTGGGATATGTCATGGAACAAGACATTCAGGGCAAACCACAGTGATAGGTTCAGAATCACGCCTACGACCGAGGCTGTGATTCCATGCAGCGCTGCGGCCAGCCGTGGTCTTGAAGCCAGCCGGTCCAGATAGGGGGCGGCTAGGAAAATCCAAAGAAAACAGGGCACAAACGTTGCCCATAGCGCCACCGCACCTGCGGCGAGCGCCAACGAAAGCCCACCGCTAATTTGCCCCGTCAGCATCGCCACGAACTGGGTAACCAGGATCAGGGGTCCAGGGGTGGTCTCTGCAAGGCCCAGCGCATCGATCATTTGGCCCGTGCTGATCCAGTTGTACTGGTCCACGACGGTCTGAGTCATATAGGCCAGTACAGCATAGGCCCCGCCAAAGGTCACAACGGCCAGACGAGCAAAGAACCAACCTAGATCGCTCAGCAATTGCTGCCCGGACAGCGACAGCGCAATCAGCGGCCCAAGCCACAGCGTCAGCCAGATCGCGGCAGTGCGAAAGGGATTGGCAAGAGTAGGGGCAGGAGGTGCTTGTTCTTGCGATGCAGAACCTCTGAATGAGGCATAGCCCCAACAGGCCGCTGCCAGAATAATCAGTGGAAACGGGATGTTGAACAGAAATATCCCCAGAAAACCCAAGGCTGCGAGAACGCGGTGCTGGGTGTCATTCAAAGCCTTGCGCGACAGGTTTCGCAGGGCTTGCAGAACGATAACGATCACGGTGGCCTTGATCCCAAGAAACCCTGCCTGAACCAGTGGCAGATCGCCAAAGGCTCCATAAAGCGTGACAAGAACCGCGATCACAAGGGCTCCTGGCAGCACAAACAGCGTTCCAGCGATCAATCCACCTATGACCCCGCGCAACCGCCAACCGGCATAGGTGGCAAGCTGCATGGCCTCGGGGCCCGGAAGCAACATGCACAGCGATAAGGCGCGCAGATAGGTTTGTTCATCAAGCCAAGTCCGACGTTCAACCAGTTCCTGATGCATCAGCGATATCTGAGCGGCTGGGCCACCAAAGGACAGCAGCCCGATCCTGCTGAATACGCGTATCAGATCGCGGAGTGTTGGCGTCATGACCTCTGGTCCGTTGGCCAATCATGGGTTTCATCAAACCCGTCGCGGGCCCAACGGTACAGCGCATCATAGAGATGCAGTCCCGCCTCAAGGTTTTGGTGATCGTCGCGGTATTGCCGGGACAAACCAACCGAAACCGCCAGTAAGCCAGCAGCCTCAGGGGCGAGGTCGTGGCGATTAGTATCAGCCGCCCGAACCACAGTCGAAAGCCGGTCGAGAGCATCCGATCGCAGGTATAGCTTGTCGAGTATGGTGTCGAACGTGCAGCGGTCGCCTTGATGGCTCCATTCTGTGTTTTCAACATCAAATGGCGTCGCGTTGAACTTTTCCGCCACGCTTTCAACTTCGGAGGGCGCGACGAATAAGAACTTAGCTTTCGGGTCAACAAAACGCCGGATCAGCCAGGGGCAGGCGATACGATCTATCTTTGGTCGGTGCCGCGTCACCCAGACAGTATGTCGATCTATTGAGCGCGGCAAAGATGCCGCTGGTATACGCAGATTTCCCGGCAAGTCCCGCCAGGCGTACATGCCACCTTCAAGATACTCAGCCTTGCAACCTTCGCTACGCAGCCACGAAACGATACCTTGGCTGAGTTTCTTACCCTTTTGGCAGATAATCACGCTGTGATGGTTCCCAACACGTTTTATCAGACCGTCAATATCGGAAGCCGGATGTCGGCCCGATCCGGGGATCAGAAACGGGTCGGCCTCAAAATCTTCGTCAACGCAGATATCGATAAGCACCGGGGCTTGAGGTGTTCCGATCAGACGCAACAGTTGCTTTGGGGTAATTGAGTTCGGCGATGCCATGGCATGTTTCCTTGCAACCTCGGATACATGCGAAACTTGGGCTGGCGCCTCACGGGGCGTTCGCAATCTTACCCCATGGCCCTTGCTAACGCGCAAGCAACCAAAGGGTCAAGATTGCACGGCGATGACTTAGGCCCAATCCAGCCTTTGCCCGGTCATGCAGACCGGCAGCGTATCTTGTGGAAACTGACCAAGCTGTTCGAAAAGCGAGACAAAATCAAACTGATTGTAGGCCTCGACCATCTTGTCACCTTGAAAGCGCGCCATGACTTGGCCTGTCACCTCCAGCGGTGCTCCATTGTCGGCGCGGAAGGTTTTGACATGCAGGATTGCCGATACCCAGTTACCGTTTTCGATGATTTTGGGCATTTCAACAGAAATCTCACCCAGAATATGCCGAAATGCCATAACGAGATCGCGGAAGTCATCCGCACCGACCTGCATTTCAGGGATCAATCCTTCTGCCATTGTATCCGGTGCGAAGTACTGATCGATCGCGTCGGTACTTCCCTGTTCCCAAACCTCAGCATACCATGCTTTTAGGATATCAGTGTGAGTCATCCCGGCTCTCCTATCTGTTTGGGACGACCATGAGCAAAAGGGATGAAGAAACTCTAAATCTTTGCAGAAAAAGAACTAAACTCAGACATAAGGCGTATTGGAAATGCAGGTTTCTGTTGCCAGGTACCTGCGAACCCCGCCTTACGCGGCTAGGCGCAAGGGCTTAAGTTTCGGTCTTGCTACTGCTTACGCAGCAACTGCAACCGGAGCACGATTGTCGTTTGCAATTGTACTAGTTTCGCCGACAACGGTGGCAGACAGCCGAGACAAAGCTAACCCCTTTAGACGTTCGTCGATCCTATTTCGGCCCCAGAATCCTCAAACGAAGGATGGTTGGTGGAGCCGCCGGGTACCGCCCCCGGGTCCGATCCGCTTATTACGAGCGCGTTTATGTCCATAGTCCCGAAGGACATACCCTATATAGGGGAGGTTCCTTCGGGTTGCAAATCCCGAATAAATGAGCGCTGATCTTTATTTAACAGTATGTTACGCAGTTTTATTGAAGTTCGCTGCGATCAGCCAGATCGCCAACACAAGCTCGATTCCACCAAACGTTGCGGCTTTAACAAACGGTGGGTTGTCCAGCACAAGAGACACGAACCGCCCCAATGCAGCCCCGGCATAGACCACGCCCAGCATGGTATAGGCCATCGGCGCATTCAGCCAGATCACCGCGATCCCGGTAACAACAAACAACCCGCCGACCGAGGCGCGCATCTCGCTTAACCCCATTGTGCTGCCCGTTGGCACCAGATCCAACGCGTTGGCCGTGTAGGCCGGGGCCAGAAACCCAAAGAGTCCAAAGCCGATTGTAAGCAACGCGGCAATAACGTTCAGGATGGTGATCATATCGGCCTCAGATATTGTTCAGTCCGCTACAGATAATCTATTGGTTTGCAAAGGAAAGGTATTGTGTGTTCAGGCTGGCTTGCGCTTGCGTTCGGCCACATCCTGGGCCAGTTGCCGTGTATAGGTTTCCAACTCAACCAATGCGAAATCGACGGTTTCAGCGTCCCTGGCTTCCAGCGCATCTGTGATTTTCGTGTGGTAGGCGATGATCGCTTCGCGGGATCGGGCCGTAAAAGTGATCATGTTCATCAGGGGTTGCATGGCCTCAACCGCACCGGCCAGTTGATAGGACAGAACCGGATTGTCGGCCCCATCTACAAGCGCCCGGTGGAACGCCACATCCGAGGCGCAGAACGCTTCGTCTGTTAAACCCGGCTGGGCTTGTCGGAAAATCTCGGCTCGCATCGTGGCCAATTGATCCGCTGTTCGACGTTTGGCCGACAAGGGCGCACAGGCGCGCTCCAGCGCGTACCGCGCCTCGCACGCCGTATCGAACCGCACCGCATTCATCGACAATAGCAAAGTCGAGGTGGTGATCTGCTGAGAATAAGCATCCTCAAAGCTGAGCCGATTGACAAAGGCTCCGCCCGTCGCCCCGCGTTGGGTGCGGATCAGCGATTGTGCTGCCAATCGTTTCAATGCCTCACGCACTGTGGGGCGCGACACCTGAAACTGCTCGGCAAGTTCCGCCTCAGACGGCAGGCGTTCATCGACGATCAATTGGCCTGAGATTATAGCGTCCCGTATGGCCTGCGCGATTTGGGCAGATAGATCAGCCGGTTTCTGAGGATCGATTTTCATAATTACTTGCCCGAAAGTCAGATTTTATTTGTCTGACATTTAAAAGTCTGACAATTGAAAAGCAAGGACTGAGTCGGGAGGGGCGCATGAGTCGCGCGGTTCTACGCACTGGAATGTGGCTGGGCTTTTACGCAGCCATTCTGTGGGCGTGGTGGATGATGTTCTCGATGAGCCGCAGCATGGATCTTGATTGGATCGGTCGGCCCGGCCCAATGGGGCAGGCCATGGCGGCGATGGACCCGCGGATGGACATGTATATGCCCATGGCCGAGTTCGGGCCGTTGTTCTGGATGTGGGCCATCATGATGGCAGCGATGATGCTGCCGACGCTGGTGCCAACCCTGCGCAGCTACGATGATCTGATCCACAGTGCCAATGGAACGCGTGCCGGATGGCTGGGCGTTCTGGCCGGATATGCGGTCGTTTGGGTGGGATTTGCGGCTTTGATCACCGGAATTCAGCTGGTTTTGCTGTTCGGCGGGGTGGTCGATATGCTCGGGATTGCCAAATCCGGCTGGGTCGCCGGTGGGCTAATGATTGTCGTCGGCGCATTCCAGTTCTCGCGCGTGAAAGAGGTATGCCATGGGGTGTGCCACGCGCCCATGACTTACTTTCTGGGACATTGGAAAACCGGCTTCACCGGCGGTTTGCGTATGGGCTTGGGCCTGGGCACGTTCTGTGTTGGATGTTGCTGGGGTTTCATGGTGCTTGGCTTTGTGGGCGGCGTCATGAGCTTACTTTGGATGGGTCTGGCAACAGTGTTTATGGTGTTGGAGAAATTGCCCCAGATCGGGCATCGCGTGACACGGCCCATGGGGTTTCTATTGATTGCAGGTGGTGTGCTGTTGCTGGCGTTCCCCTTGAACTACGGAGGATAAGCGAATGGCTAAGAACAGAAAGATTGATGCCGACAGGCTGCCGATCAGCCAGCGGATCGACAGTCGAATGCCCAATCCCAAGCGGCGCGAGATGAGCCCGACCGAGTGGGGCATTAAAGGCGAGCTGATCCTGAACTGTTCCTGCGATGTATTTTGTCCTTGTGTGGTCTCGTTGGGCGCACATCCCCCGACCGAGGGCCATTGCCATGCCTGGATGGGTGTGATCATCGACGAAGGCCATTACGAGGGCGAAGACCTCAGCGGTCTGAACGTGGGTCTGCTGGTCGATATTCCCGGTCGTATGGGTGAGGGCCAATGGAAGGTGGCCGCCTATGTCGATGAACGCGCCAGCGGCAAGGCCTATAACGGGTTGCTGCAGATCTTTAGCGGCCAGGCAGGTGGCACCACCGGCCTGTTTACCATGCTGGTGAGCGAGATTATCGGGGCTGAGCGTGCGCCGGTCCAGATCGAACGCGACGGGACCAAGCGCCGGATTGTGATCGGCCGTAAAATTCAGGGCGAGATTGAAATGCTGGCTGGGAAAGACCCCGAACATCCGGTGATGGTCTCGAATTCGAAATACTGGATGGGTCCGGACATCATCGTTGCACGCGGTGTCAAATCCAAGGTTCGGGACTATGGTCGCGTGTGGGATTTCGGTGGCAAATCCGCCGAGATTTGCCCGATCGACTGGCATGGACCAAAGTGATGATTACCGGAGCCTATGCCCGTGAAATGGCGCGGTATAATCATTGGCAAAACAATCAGTTGTCAGAGTTCCTTGAGGCGCTGACCGAAGAAGAGTTGACCCGCGAGCGCGGTGCGTTTTTCGGCTCGATCCTGGGTACCGCGAACCATCTTCTTTGGGGCGATTGGATCTGGATGTCACGTTTCGACAAGGGCGATGGGCCAGAGGCCAATATCCATCGTCCCGGCGGCGGAATCCATGAAAGCGTGTATCTGTGCCCTGATCTGGAAAGCTGGCTAGGCCAGCGAAACCCCATGGATACCCGTATCTCAGACTGGGCAGAGACGCTGGGCAATGATCCCATATCAGGGCCATTTACCTGGTATTCAGCGTCAAAAGAGACCGAAGTTACATTGCCTTATGCGCAATGCATCATGCACTTTTTCAACCATCAGACGCATCACCGTGGTCAGTTGCACAAAATGCTGACCGAGACCGGCTCTGGCGCGCCGGTCAGCGATCTGTGTTTCATGCCAACGGAGGGCTGAATGCCGCAAATATCATTGTCTCGCCGTCTGCGGCGCACACCATTCTCGGAAGGTGTCACGGCCGCAGGGGTCAAAGGCTATACGGTTTATAACCGTATGCTGTTGCCGACGGTGTTCGAAAGCGTCGAGGCAGACTACCGTCATCTCAAGTCCCATGTTCAGGTCTGGGACGTCTCGTGCGAGCGACAAGTGGAACTGCGCGGGCCGGATGCGGCGCGATTGATGCAGATGCTGACACCGCGCGATCTGCGGGGCATGCTGCCGGGGCAGTGCTATTATGTGCCTATCGTGGATGAGACCGGCGGCATGCTGAACGATCCGGTGGCGGTTAAACTATCGGAAGACCGCTGGTGGATATCCATTGCCGACAGTGATTTGCTGTTGTGGGTCAAAGGGCTGGCCAATGGCTATCGGCTGGATGTGCTGGTGGATGAGCCCGACGTTTCACCTTTGGCCATTCAGGGGCCCAAGGCAGACGAGCTGATGGCACGGGTGTTTGGGGACCGGGTGCGCGATATTCGGTTCTTCAAATTCGATATGTTCGAGTTTGAAGGGCGCGATCTGGCCGTTGCGAGATCTGGCTATTCCAAGCAGGGCGGGTTCGAGATTTATGTTGAAGGCGGCGATATCGGGATGCCTTTGTGGAACGCGCTGTTCAACGCCGGCGAAGACCTGCAGGTGCGCGCCGGCTGCCCGAACCTGATCGAACGGATCGAGGGTGGGTTGTTGTCTTATGGCAATGACATGACAGACGACAACACGCCGCATGAATGCGGGTTGGGCAAGTTCTGTAACACGCACACGGCCATTGGCTGCGTGGGTAGGGACGCTTTGTTGCGCGTTGCCAAGGAAGGCCCGGTGCAGCAAATTCGCCCGATTGCGATTGAGGGTGACGCGGTACCGCCCTGCGTGGAACCATGGCCGGTTTATGCGGACGGAAAACAGGTTGGTCAGGTGACATCTTCCGCTTGGTCGCCTGATTTCACGACCAATGTTTCGATTGGGATGATGCGATTGAGCCATTGGGACACTGGGACCAAGCTTGAAGTGGAAACGCCTGACGGGATGCGGAACGCAACAGTACAGGGTCATTTTTGGATCTGACATGGGGGAAGGGGGCTCTGCCCCTGTCGCTGCGCGACTCCCCCGGGATATTTTGGGCCAGGTGAAGTGATGTGCCGGTCGAGAGAAAGCGAAAGGACTATGAATATGTTCAATGCGTTGGTGATGGATAAGGATGAAGAAAGCGGGCTGGCGAGCGCGTCGGTTAAACAGCTTTCAACCGAGGATTTGCCGCATGGTGAAGTGACCGTTGCGGTGGACTACTCGACGGTGAACTACAAGGACGGGCTTTGCCTGTCACCCAAAGGCGGTGGTCTGGTCCGGAATTACCCTCATGTACCGGGGATCGACTATGCCGGGACGGTCGAGGCCTCGTCGGATGCGCGCTACAAGCCGGGCGACAAGGTCGTTTTGACCGGCTGGCGCGTGGGAGAGGCGCATTGGGGCGGATATTCGCAAAAAGCCAATGCGCGGGCCGATTGGCTGGTTCCCTTGCCAGACGGTTTGGATGCCCGGCAGGCGATGGCGGTGGGGACGGCAGGCTTTACCGCAATGCTTGCGGTTATGGCGCTGGAAGATCATGGGCTGCAACCGGGCCATGGAGCTGTGCTGGTAACCGGGGCCGCCGGGGGTGTTGGGTCGGTTGCGACCGCGATCCTGGGGCATCTGGGCTATGAGGTCGCGGCTGTGACCGGGCGACCTGAGACCGGGGACTATCTGAAATCCTTGGGTGCGACGACGATTGTTCCACGCGACGAGTTGAATGAGACCACCAAACGCCCATTGGAAAGCGAAACCTGGGCCGGGAGTATTGACGCCGTTGGTGGTGACATGCTGGCGCGTGTCTTAGGGCAGATGAAGTATGGATGTTCGGTTGCGGCTGTGGGTCTGGCAGGCGGTGCGGCGCTGCCAACGTCGGTGATTCCCTTCCTGCTGCGTGGCGTGAACCTGTTGGGCATCGACAGTGTGATGCAGCCCTACGAAAACCGCGTTCGGGCCTGGCAGCGGATCGCGACCGACTTGCCGATGGAAAAGCTCGAGGCGATGGTGCATCCCGCGACCTTGTCTGATCTGCCAACACTTGGGGCGGATATCCTGAAAGGTCAGGTCAAAGGGCGCGTCGTAGTCGACGTGAACGCCTAATGTAATACAGCAGCGAGGGTGGGTCAGGTTATCTGCCTGCCCTTGCTGATCAAAAGCCGGCAAAAAGGACCGAAACTCTGCTGGTCATTGCCGCAATTCCTGCCCATGATTGCTATACATCCCATATGTGATGGCGTAAGACCCATCCAAACAGACTTGAAGACGGGGAGTGAGCAGCATGTCTGACGACTTCGAACTGGACACCGATGATCTAAAGCGCCGCATGGATGGCGCGATGTCCAACCTCAGAACCGAATTTGCCTCTTTGCGGACCGGTCGGGCCTCGGCTTCGATGCTGGAGCCGGTAATGGTCGACGCTTATGGGGCGATGACACCGATCAATCAGGTTGGCACGGTCAATGTTCCGGAACCGCGGATGGTGACGGTGAATGTCTGGGACAAGGGCCTTGTGGGCAAGGTCGAAAAAGCGATCCGCGAAAGTGGTTTGGGGATCAATCCCCAGCTGAATGGCACGATCATTATGCTGCCGATCCCTGAATTGAACGAAGAACGCCGTCGCGAGCTGGGCAAGGTTGCTGGGCAATATGCCGAAAGCGCGCGGGTTTCGATCCGAAATGTACGCCGCGATGGGATGGACCAGATCAAAAAGGCCAAATCGGATGGCATGTCCGAGGATGACCAGAAGTTCTGGGAAAGCGAAGTGCAGGACCTGACGGATGAGATGATCAAGGCTGTCGATACCGCACTTGAGACGAAACAGTCAGAAATCATGCAGGTCTGAGCCGGTCTTATGCCCAAAGATCCCCAAACCGAGCCAGGGTCTGGCCCGCGCCATGTGGCGATCATCATGGATGGTAACGGTCGCTGGGCGCAGGCACGTGGGCGGCCTCGGTTGTTCGGTCATCACGCGGGTGCGCGTCGGGTGCGCGAGGTGGTTGAAGCCTGTCCGGGGCTGGGCATCAAGTACCTGACCGTCTTTGCCTTTTCGACCGAGAACTGGAAACGTACGCAGGTCGAAGTGGCAGGGCTGATGAGCTTGTTTCGCCGCTATATCATCAAGGAAACCAAGACGCTGGCCGAAAATGGCATTCGCGTGCGGTTTATAGGGGATCGGGTGCGTTTGGATTCAAAGCTGACCGATCTTATGGATTCTCTGGAAGAAGAAACCAAAAACAACGATCTGGTGCATCTGACCGTCGCGCTGAACTACGGCGGTCGGGATGAGGTTGCCCGCGCGACCAAACGGCTGGCACGTGATGTGGCCGACGGGCGCTTGCACCCCGATGATGTGGACGAAGAAACGCTGCCCAAATACCTGGATACACGGGTTCTGCCGGATCCTGATCTGGTGATCCGCACCAGTGGTGAGGCGCGAATCTCGAACTTTTTGCTGTGGCAATCCGCCTATTCTGAGTACGAGTTCATAGACACGTTATGGCCCGATTTCACCGCCGCCGAGCTGGAGCGCCTGTGCAACAACTTTGGATCGCGTGAGCGACGTTTCGGGGCAGTTATCGCATGAGCGATGGCCGTTGGTCTGATCTGACGACGCGCGTTCTGTCTGCCATTGTGCTTGTCGCCATTGGTGCGATTGAGGTCTGGCTGGGTGGTATCTGGTTCGAAACCTTCATCGCGGTGGCTTGTGGGCTGATGGCCTGGGAACTCGTTCGGATGATCGAGCCGCAACGCACAAGCGTCGCGGCGCAATTGGGGATTCTGACCTGCGCGGTGGTGTTTGGCGTCGCAGAGCTTTGGCGTTTTGAGTTTTCTCAGGTTTATACTCTGCCAATCGTTGCCGCACTTGCTTTAGTTTCAGCCGGGCAGGTCAACCAATCCCGCGGGTTGTGCGCTGTGTTTATGCTGTGGATTGCCGGGGCAGGGCTGGGTTTTATTTCGATCCGAGAGACGATGGGTTTTACCGCGATGATCTGGCTGATTGCCTTGGTCGTCGCAACCGACGTCGCGGGGTATTTTGTCGGCAAGGCCGTGGGTGGCCCGAAATTCTGGCCCAAGGTCAGCCCCAAAAAAACATGGTCAGGTACAGCAGGGGGCTGGGCAGCTGCTGCCTTGGTTGGCATCCTGTTCGCCGTCCAGGGCGGGTTTGGCGTGATGTTTGTGGTGATTTCGGTGCTGGCTTCGATGGCCAGCCAGGCTGGCGACATTGCTGAAAGCGCGGTCAAACGCCGGTTTGGGGTCAAGGACAGCTCGAATCTGATCCCCGGTCATGGCGGGTTTCTGGATCGGTTTGATGGAATGATGGGTGCGGCGCTGTTCGTGCTTTTAGCGGGTTTGATCTATACACCCGGGGCGATGTGATGCGCAAGGTTTCGATTTTCGGTGCGACCGGTTCGATCGGCCAGAACACAATTGATCTGATCGCCCGTGCGCCGGATCACTATGACGTGGTCGCCCTGACCGGGGGCGCCAATATCGCTCAGCTGGCTTCAGATGCCCGTCAGTTGCGTGCAGATATCGCTGTGACGGCTTATGAGGATCGGTTGCCCGACCTGCGTGATGCGCTGGAAGGCTCAGGTGTTGAAGCGGCCGCTGGTGCGCAGGCTCTGACCGAAGCGGCGATGCGGCCCGCAGATTGGGTCATGTCGGCCATCGTGGGCGCGGCCGGGCTGGCACCAGGGATCGAAGCGCTAAAGCAAGGCGCGACGCTGGCGCTGGCCAACAAAGAAACGCTTGTTTGCGCCGGGGCTTTGGTGCTGGACACGGCCAAAATACATGGCGCGCGCCTTCTGCCGGTGGACAGTGAGCATTCAGCGGTTTTTCAGGCGCTTGTGGGCGAGGATATGAGCGCGATTGAGCGGATCATCATCACGGCCAGTGGCGGGGCCTTTCGGGACTGGCCCGTCTCGGATCTGGCCAAAGCGACGGTTGAACAGGCCTCAAGCCACCCGAACTGGGATATGGGGCAGCGGATCACCATCGACAGCGCCTCGATGTTCAACAAGGCGCTTGAGGTGATCGAGACCAAGGAATTCTTTGGATTAGACCCGCAGCGGATCGAAGTTCTGGTGCATCCCGAATCCATCGTGCATGCGCTGGTTGGTTTTCGGGATGGCGCGGTGATGGCCCATATGGGCGCGCCCGATATGCGCCATGCGATTGGCTATGCGCTGCACTGGCCGGACAGGCAAGGCCTGCCGGTCGAACGGCTTGACCTGGCGGCGATTGGCCAGCTGAACTTTCAGAAACCTGATCTGGCCCGTTACCCCGCGCTTAGACTGGCGTGGGACGTCATGGAACGCGGAGGATTGTCTGGCGCGGTTTTCAACGCCGCTAAAGAGCGGGCGCTGGATCATTTCATCGCGCGTCGGATCGGATTTCTGGACATGGCAGATTGTGTTGCCATGGTTCTGGACAGATTTGATGCGGAACAATGTCTTATTGATGCCCCTTTGACACTTGATAACGTACAGCAAACGGACCATCTGGCACGGCAATGGGCCGATGACGCCGTGCATAAAACAGCAGGATAGAATATTGGACGTACTTTCCCTGATCCCACAATTCGGCAATTTGCTTTGGACGATTGTCGCCTTTGTGGTCGCTTTGTCCGCCATCGTGGCTGTGCATGAATATGGGCATTACATCGTTGGTCGCTGGTCTGGCATTCATGCCGAGGTGTTTTCCATCGGATTCGGCCCTGTGTTATGGAGCCGGTTCGACAAGCACGGTACAAAGTGGCAGATCGCGCTGCTGCCATTTGGGGGCTACGTCAAGTTCCTGGGCGATGCCAATGCCGCATCGGGCAAGGACGAAGAGGCAATGGAGGACATTGCCGAGCAGAGCCCGGAACAACTGCGCCGCACCATGCATGGCGCACCGCTTTGGGCTCGCGCCGCAACGGTTGCGGCTGGCCCGATATTCAATTTTGCCATGTCGATCATCGTTTTCGGGATGATCTTCTGGTCGCAGGGCGTCTCACGTGAGCCCCTGACTGTGGGTGAGCTGCAACCGCTGCCCGGAACCGCTCAGGGCCTGCAGGTGGGCGATGAAATCGTCGCCATTGCGGGCATCACAACGCCGGATTTCGATGAGGAAAGCAACTGGAGCGAATTCACCGGTTCGCTGCCGGTCGAACCTGTTCTGGATTACACGGTGATCCGCGACGGTGAGACGCTGGATGTTCAAGCGCCGTGGCTGTTCCCGCCGCTGATCCGTCAGGTTGCCCCGCGCAGTGCTGCGATGGATATCCAGCTGGAGTCGGGGGATGTGATCACCGCCGTCAATGGGCAATCGATCTTTGCGTTTGATCAGCTCAAGGAATTTGTCGAAAGTTCGGATGGTCGTGTCCTGCTGCTGAATGTCTGGCGTGATGGGGCTGATCTGGAATTTGCTCTGGCGCCACGACGCACGGATGAGCCGCAATCCGAAGGCGGGTTTGTCACTCATTGGCGCATCGGGATTGTGGGCGGCATGATGCTGGAACCCGCGACTCAGCCTGCCGGCGTTTGGGACTCGCTGACCGGAGGTGTCAGACAGACCATCCGCATCATCGACGGATCGCTGTCTGGGATGTGGCACATGATCACCGGGGCGATCAGCACCTGCAATATCTCAGGCCCGATTGGCATTGCCGAAACCTCGGGCGCGATGGCCAGCCAGGGGGCACAAAACTTCATCTTCTTTATCGCAGTTCTGTCGACTGCGGTTGGCCTGCTCAACCTGTTCCCGATCCCGGCTTTGGATGGGGGGCATCTGGTCTTTTACGCTTATGAGGCTGTCGCCGGAAAACCGCCCAGCGACCGGGCGCTGCGGATTTTGATGACGGTGGGGATCACCCTGATTCTTAGCCTGATGTTGTTTTCGGTGACAAACGACCTGTTCTGCTGATTGTGACGCCGCGCGCACAATAAAGCCGCATTCTCGCCTCAATCCGGCGTTAGCTTTTTTCGCCAGATTGAGGGCTGACCATGACAAACGCACTACGCAAATCCTATCAAAGCTTCAGTTTCCTGTTCATGCTGAACTGGGATGTATTGCTAAGCTTTGCGGTAACGGCCTTGGCTCTTGGTTTGGGCGCCTATCTGGCCGGATTTTGATTCTGGCCGAGTGTCGCAGCGCAGCATCGGGGTGATCAAATGCAAGATGTGCATTTTGGCCTTTTGACAACCCCATCCAGACCCGTTACTCAGCATTAAAGTCTTAAAATTCTGGGTTGAGATAAAAATGACCGACGGGCGAGGCGCGGGTACATCCTGCGGGGGGCGTAAGTCTTCAAACAAGATTTTGTGGCAAACGCTCACGTTTCTTTTCCTTTTTGCTGTGGCAAGTTTACTGGCGACGCCGAACACTGCGACCGCACAAAGTTTCACGATCAATTCGTTTGAGGTAGATGGAAACCGGCGTATCGAGACCGGCACGATCATCGCCAGAACCGGGATCGAACCCGGTCAGACCGTGACCAGCGGGCAATTGAACGACGCTTATCAGCGTTTGCTTGACAGTGGTGTTTTTGAAACAGTCGAACTGACACCACGTGGTACAACCCTGGCTATCGACGTTCAGGAATACCCGACAATCAACCAGATCAGCATCGAGGGGAATCGGCGCGTCAAAGACGATGTATTGCTTGAGGTGATTTCCTCGCAGCCCCGTCGGGTGTTTACGCCTCAGGCCGCCGAGGCCGATTCCGATCTGATAGCTGAGGTTTACTCGGCGCAGGGGCGTGTGGCAGCGACTGTGATTCCGCGCATCATCCGCCGTAGCGAAAACCGGGTTGATTTGGTGTTCGAAGTCTCTGAAGGCACCACGATTGAGGTTGAGCGTGTCAGCTTTGTCGGCAACCGTGCCTATTCCGATCGCCGCTTACGCCGCGTGTTGGAGACAAAACAGGCTACCATCCTGCGTACTTTCTTTCGCAGCGATACATTCATCGGCGACCGGATCGAATTCGACAAGCAGGTCATTCGTGATTTCTACTTATCGCGCGGCTATATCGACTTCCGTGTCAACAGTGCCAATGTAGAGTTCACGCGCGAACGCGATGCGTTCTTCCTAGTGATGAACGTGACTGAGGGTCAGCAGTTTTCGTTTGGCAAGATCACAACGGTAAGTGAAATTCCTGGCGTGGACCCGGCACCCTATCAGGACGCGCTAAAGATCAAGCCTGGCGTGACGTATTCTCCCACGCTGATCGAAAGCTCGATCGCCCGTCAAGAACGGCTGGGTGTAAAACAAGGTGTCGATTTTCTGCGGGTTGAGCCGCGCGTCACCCGGAACGAACGTGATCTGACGCTGGATATCGAGTTCGTACTCAGCAAGGGTCCGCGCGTCTTTGTGGAACGGATTGATATCGAAGGGAACACAACAACGCTGGATCAGGTGATCCGTCGTCAGTTCGACACGGTCGAAGGGGATCCGTTCAATCCACGTGCGATCCGTCAGGCCGCAGAGCGTATCAACGCATTAGGATTTTTTGCCGTTGCGAATGTTGAGCCGCGCGAAGGGTCAAGCCCAAGCCAGGTCATTCTGGACGTAGATGTCGAAGAACAGCCTACGGGTTCGCTTTCTCTAGGAGGTAGCTATTCGGTCTCCGACGGTATCGGTCTTGCGGTTTCGCTGAACGAATCCAATTTCCTTGGCCGCGGTCAGAACCTCGGTTTTACCATCGCTACTGCGCAGGAATCTGAACAGTACACTATCAACTTTACAGAACCTTACCTATTGGGTCGCAGATTGCGTTTCGATCTTGGGCTTGGTCTCTCTGGCACCAACTCCGGCTTTGCAAGCTACGATACCCAGCGCCTGTTCTTTAACCCTCAATTGACCTACTCAATCGGGGAACTGTCTGCCTTGCGACTTCGCTACGGCTGGGAACGCAGCGAGATGACGCAGCAGGATGATGAGATCAACGGTGCTGTTATTGCATCTGAAATTGCACAGGGGAAACGAACCACCAGCTCCATTGGCGTGTCATATATCTATGATAGCCGTATCGGCGGATTGAACCCCAATGCAGGTGTTTTGTTTGAGGTCGGTGTTGATGCGGCCGGTCTGGGCGGCGACAATGAGTTTTTTAAGACGACGGCACGCGGTATCGCGCAGACGCGCATCCTAAGCGAAGAAGTCGTGTTGCGGGCCACACTTGAAATGGGTGCACTACACTGGAGAGGGGACGACTTTAGCCGCACAGTTGACCGTTTCTTGTTGGGGCCCAGCGTCTTCCGTGGGTTTGAACCCGCCGGCCTTGGCCCGCGTGATCTGTCCAACGGTCAGGATGATGCCATTGGCGGCAATTACTACTGGGTTGCGCGCTTCGAGTCAGACTTCCCGTTGGGCTTGCCCGAAGAACTGGGTCTGCGCGGAGGCGTGTTCTACGATATTGGCAATCTTTACAATATCAGCAACGTCAACACAGCCGGCGCGGATATCGTCGGTGCAAACGGTTCGATCCGTCAGGTAATCGGCGTGTCTGTCCTGTGGGAAACCCCCTTCGGTCCGCTGCGGTTTAACTTCTCGCATGCTTTGAAGAAAGAAGAGTTCGATAAAGAACGCAGCTTTGATCTTACCGTTCAGGCCAGGTTCTGATTTTTCATGGCGGACTACGGTTTCAACCTACTACAGGGCCCACTTCGGGCCCTGTGTGTTTTTTTGGCCTGCGCTTGGTCTATCCCCGGTTTTGCACAGCAGTTGGGTGTGACCCAAAGCGAAGTCGTGACAATCTCTAGTGATCGCTTGTTTACGGAATCCCAATTTGGTCAGCGCGTCCTACGCGAGATTGAACAGGAAGGCGCGTTGCTGGGCGAGGAAAATGAACGCATCGTCGCTGAACTGAGCACTGAAGAAAAAACTCTGACTGAGAAGCGCGGCGAACTGACACCGGAAGAGTTTCGCCCTTTGGCCGAAGCGTTTGATATCAAAGTGCAATCTCACCGCGAAGGTCAGCGGGCCAAACTGGACGCTTTGGCCCGTCTCAGCGAAGACAGCCGGCAACAGTTTTACGAACTGGCGCGTCCGGTTCTGATCGATATTTTGCGGGAAAGCGGCGGCTCGATCATTCTGGAACGCTCAAGTGTCCTGCTCAGCTCGGATGCATCGGACATCACCGATGTTGCGATTGACCGGATCAATGCCGCAATCGGGGATGGAACCGGCTTGCAGGACGGACAAGGCGAATAAACAGGTTTGCTTGCCCTTACGCGCCTGTATTGCTAACCACGCGAGAACTGAGACTTCCAAGACGGGATTTGTGACTTATGACCTCGGAAATCAAAAGCGCCGACATTCAGCTGATCCAGCGCATATTGCCGCATCGCTATCCGTTTCTACTGGTCGACAAGGTGGTTGATATCGAAGGCTATCAATCTGCCATAGGCATCAAGAATGTCACCATGAACGAGCCTCATTTTCAGGGCCATTTCCCCGGTACTCCGATCATGCCAGGTGTCACCATCGTCGAAGCGATGGCGCAAACGGCCGGCGTCATGCTGGGTGTCGGCATGGATGTGATCGACACGGAACTGCTGATCTACTTCATGAGCATCGACAAGTGCAAATTCCGCCGCAAGGTTGTGCCCGGCGACGTTCTGGAGATGCATGTGGAAACCCTGCGTGGCAAGAAAGGCGGAAAGCTGTTCAAGTTCAATGGCCGGGCTACCGTCGATGGAGAAGTCGCCGCCGAAGCCGAGTTCTCGGCCTATGTTGATTGGGACATGGAAAAAACGGCATGAGCGGTGTTCATCCCAGCGCAATCATAGAAGAGGGCGCTCAGATCGGGCAGGGCTGTTCGATCGGCCCGTTCTGCTATGTCGGGCCTCAGGTGCGTTTGGGCGACCGGGTCGAGTTGAAATCGCATGTGGTTGTCACGGGTGACACTTCGGTCGGTGGAGATACGGTCATCTTCAACTTCTCGGTCATCGGTGAGATCCCTCAAGATTTAAAATTCGGGGGTGAAAACACGCGGCTGGAAATCGGTCAGCGCAACAGGATTCGGGAACATGTGACGATCAACACCGGCACCGATGGCGGTGGTGGCGTGACGCGTATCGGTGATGATTGCCTGCTGATGGCGGGCGTGCATGTGGCCCATGACGTTCAGATGGGCGATCGGGTGATCATGGTAAATCACGCGGGCGCGGCCGGTCACTGTGTCATTGAGGATGATGTGATAATCGGCGGGATCTCGGGCCTGCATCAATGGGTGCGGGTTGGTCGCGGCGCCATCATCGGCGCGCTGACCATGGTGCCGAACGACGTCATTCCCTACGGTTTGGTCCAGGCCCCGCGCGGGGAACTGGACGGGCTCAACCTGGTTGGCCTGAAACGGCGCGGCGTATCACGCGAGGATATCTCGGCGCTGCGGGCTGCGTTCAAGGAACTGACCGGTGGAGAGGGGACATTTCAGGAACGTGCCCATCGGGCAGGTGAAGGCACCAACAGCGAATATGTCCGGCGCATTGTCGAGTTTGTGACCGGTGACACGGATCGTTCTTTCCTAACACCAAGGAAGTAAGCGCATGCTGGGATTGATCGCAGGCACAGGTGTCTTGCCGGATGAGGTCGTCGCCGCTTTGCCAGAGCGCCCGTTGATCTGCGCGATGGAAGGGTTTGAGCCGGATACGCTAGGACCAGACATCGTGTTTCCGCTCGAACAGCTAGGCAGCTTTATCGCTGAGTTGAAAGCGCGCGGTGTGACCGAGCTTTGCATGGCCGGGGCAGTTCGGAGACCGCGGGTTGATCCCGCGCGCATTGATGCGGCGACCTTGCCATTGGTTCCGATCTTGCAAAAGGCGATGATCTCTGGCGACGACGGGGCGTTGCGCGCGGTCATCGGTATCTTTGAGGATGCGGGCCTGTCGGTCAAAGCCGCTCATGAGATAGCACCGGACTTATTGCCGTCTGTGGGTTGCCTGACCGAGGCGCAACCATCTAACGCCGATTTGGTCGATGCAGACCGTGCGGCCGGTATTCTTCGTGCCATGGGCAGCGCCGATATCGGGCAGGCTTGCGCCGTGTCCAAAGGGCAGGCTTTGGCTGTCGAAAGCATTTTTGGCACCGCCTGGATGTTGCAATCCTTGACCCAACGTCCGGATGCAGGTGGTGGCGTTCTGTTCAAAGCGCCAAAGCCAGCTCAGGATCGGCGGGTGGATTTGCCTGCAATAGGCCCCGAAACCGTGGCCAGCGCCGTGACTGCCGGATTGACCGGTATTGTCATCGAAAAGGGCGGTGTCATGGTATTGCAGCGCGACCGGGTGATCGCCGAGTGCAACCGTCTGGGCCTGTTCCTGTTCGTCCGCGAAAGGGCGATCTGATGCGCGTCTTTCTGGTCGCCGGTGAACCTTCGGGTGACCGGTTGGGCGGTGCGCTGATGGAAGGGTTGAAGACCCTTGTTCCAAACGTTGAATTCAGTGGAGTTGGCGGGCCATTGATGGAGGCACAGGGCCTGAACAGTCAGTTCCCGATGTCCGAGCTCAGCGTTATGGGCCTTGTCGAGGTCCTGCCCAAGTTCTTTCACCTAAAGCGCCGGATCGCTGAAACCGCGCAGGCGGTTTTGGACACGCAGCCGGATGTGCTGATCACCATCGACAGTCCGGACTTCTCACTGCGTGTGGCCAAGATCGTCAAAGCCGCCAGCGATATTCGCACCGTGCACTACGTGGCCCCAAGCGTCTGGGCCTGGCGTCCGGGACGGGCGGATGAGATGGCCAAGGTGATTGATCACGTTCTGGCGCTGCTGCCGTTTGAGCCGCCCTATATGGAACGCGCGGGGATGGAATGTGATTTCGTTGGCCATCCCGTGGTGAACGAACCGCTTGCCTCTGATCAGGACATCCAGAAATTTCGTGCGGATCATGATCTGGGCAATGCGCCAATCGTGCTGGCGTTGCCAGGCTCCCGGAGAGGGGAGGTCGAACGGTTGGCCCCGATCTTCGGTGCGGCACTGGATGAGTTCCTGAAAGATCGCGCCGACACCCGCGTCGTGGTTCCGGCGGTTGCGCATATGGTCGATATGGTTTCGGACCACATCAACGACTGGCCTGGTCACCCGGTTGTTGTCGATCCGCGCAAACTGCCCTCGGACGAAGCGCAGAGCCAGAAAAGAGCAGCCTTTGCCGCCGCTGATCTGGCATTGGCGGCCTCGGGTACGGTCTCGTTGGAATTGGCAGCGCAGGCGACGCCCATGGTGATCGCTTACAACCTGAACTGGCTGACCACGCAGATCGCCAAACGTATGGTGAAGCTGGATACGGTCACTCTGGTCAATCTGGTCTCGGACAGCCATGCCGTGCCCGAATGCCTGCTTGAGGATTGTGATCCAACGAAGATCGCGGATTCGCTAAAGCAAGTGGCCGGCGCACCGGATGCTCAGAACCGGGCCATGGCAACGACCATGGAGCGTCTTGGGCGCGGTGGCGAGGCACCGGGTCTGCGCGCAACAAGGGCCGTTTTGGACAGAATGAACGCGTGATGCTGGATCATGTGATCTTTGCTACTTCGGCCTTTGCGGCGCAGATATTGACCAATCTCGACAATCTTGCCGCGTTGGTTGCGCTCATGATGGTTTCTGGTCCGCGTCGCGCCATTGCAGGGTTCCTGTTTGCACAGATGATCGTGATCACTATCGCTTTCCTGCTGGCATTGGGGGTCGATGACGTGGTGCCGCACTGGGCAGGCTATTTGGGATTGATCCCCTTGGGGCTTGGCACCATCGGACTTCTCCGCCAACTCCGAGGGAATGAGACACAGAAGGGCGCACGCATATCTGCAGGTGCGTCGACCTTGGTGACCATGCTGCTGTTTGTCAGTATGTCGATGGACACGTTTGCGGTTCTCGCGCCGCTCTTGGCGGATTCCACCCCGAGCTATCGCTTTGCCGGGGTCGCTGGGGCCATAGCAGCGGCGCTCACCCTGAGTGTGCTTGCACTCTTGGGCGCTCGCGCGCCAATCATGACCGGAGGATTGGCGCAACGGCTTGAGACGCTCGTACCTTACGTGATGATCTGCGCCGGGATCTACATCCTCAGCAACTCGTGGACTGACGCGATCTAGTAGCCGCGCCAGATCCAGCCGCCGCCAAAGATACGGCTGCCTTCATTTGCGTAGAACACACAGGCCTGACCCGGAGAGATCCCTTCCTCGGGCGTCAACAACTCCACCTCGGCGGTCGTGTCGGACAGGGGGCGGATAATCGCCTCACGCGGAGGACGGGTCGAGCGGACCTTGACCGACAGGTGCCATTCGCTGCGCGTGGTGAAGGGCTCGTCCCCCAACCAGTTGATTTCGCGCACCGGAATGGTTCGGGTGGCCAGCATTTCTTTGGGCCCGACGACAACCTGTTTCTTGTCCACATCCAGCTTGACCACATAAAGCGGCTCGCTCAGGCCACCAATGCCTAAGCCCCGGCGCTGACCGATTGTGTAGTGGATCACCCCGTTGTGCTTCGCCAGAACCCGGCCATCGGCATGCACGATCTCACCCGGTTCCGCAGCACCCGGGCGCAGTTTCTCGATCACGCTGGCATAGTCGCCATTGGGCACGAAGCAGATGTCCTGACTGTCGGGTTTGTCCGCCACGGCCAGCCCGTACTGCGCCGCCATTTCGCGGGTTGCATCCTTCGAAGGCAGGTGACCCAGAGGGAAGCGCAGAAAATCCAACTGCTCGGGCGTAGTCGAGAACAGGAAATAGGACTGATCGCGGTTCGCATCCTCGGCGCTGTGCAGCTCAGGCCCATTAGGGCCCATCATGCGCTGAATATAGTGCCCAGTGGCCATGCAATCGGCTTCAAGATCTTTGGCGGTTTCCAACAGGTCCTTGAATTTCACCCGCTCATTGCAGCGGATACAGGGCACCGGGGTCGCGCCTGCCAGATAGCTATCGGCGAATTCGTCAATCACCGCGTCTTTGAAGATGTTCTCATAGTCCAGAACGTAATGCGGGAAACCACGCTCCTCGGCCACGCGCCGCGCGTCATGAATGTCGATCCCGGCACAGCACGCACCTTTCTTGGCCAATGCAGCGCCATGGTCATAAAGCTGCAGGGTCACGCCCACCACATCATATCCCTGATCGGCCAGATAGGCAGCAACGACCGAGCTATCCACGCCTCCGGACATGGCAACAACCACCCGCGTTTCCGAGGGCGGTTTGGCAAAGCCAAGCGAATTGAGTTGGGTCTCGGCGGCGAGGGCCATGGCGATTCCGTTCGGATTAAGAAAGACCGGCAGAATATAGGAAAATTCTACACACTCTCAAGGGGCGGTTTCACCCCACATTAAGTAGGCTGATGTCAGCTTTGTCGCAGTAGGAAAAGGGTAGAAAGATGTATTTGCACAAAGTTGAAGGGCCGCGATCTGTTACCTTGCCGGATGGCTCGGTTCTGTCGCGCGCTGATCTTCCACCCTCTGATATACGCCGTTGGGTCGCGTCTCGCAAAATCATTGTTGTGCGTGGCGTTCTTTACGGCCTGATCACTCCGTCGGACGCCAAGAAACGATATGGCATCAGCGATGAAGAGTTCAACACATGGGTATCTGCCGTCGCGGAACACGGAATCGAGGCATTGAAAGTAACAGCTCTAAAAAAATATCGACAACCTAAAGATGAAAGTGAATAAATGATTCAACGGTAACGTCAGATTAACCATTTTTGATCAGGTTTGAATTGAATTGAAGTTTTATGACCTGAATTGGAGCAGTGAAATGAGAATACTTCTTGTCGAGGATGATCCAACCACATCCAAAAGCATCGAATTGATGCTGACGCATGCAAACTTGAATGTATATGCGACGGATTTGGGGGAAGAAGGGATCGATCTGGCAAAACTCTATGATTACGATCTCATTTTGCTGGACCTGAACCTGCCGGACATGAACGGGCATGAAGTACTGCGCCAATTGCGGATCGCGCGGGTGGAAACTCCGATCCTGATCCTGTCAGGGGACGACGATACGGAAAGCAAGATCAAGGGCTTTGGATTTGGCGCAGATGATTATCTGACCAAACCGTTCCATCGTGAAGAACTGGTTGCCCGTATCCATGCGATTATTCGGCGTTCGAAAGGGCATTCACAATCGGTGATTCATACCGGACGCGTCGCCGTAAATCTGGATGCCAAAACGGTTGAGGTAGATGGCCAGACCGTTCACCTGACCGGCAAGGAATATCAGATGCTGGAGCTGTTGAGCCTGCGTAAGGGCACAACGCTGACAAAAGAGATGTTCCTGAACCACCTCTATGGCGGCATGGACGAACCAGAGCTGAAGATCATCGATGTATTCATCTGCAAGCTACGCAAGAAACTCAGCAACGCAACTGGCGGCGATAATTACATCGAAACGGTTTGGGGCCGCGGCTATGTGCTGCGTGATCCGCAATCCGACAGCATGGACGATACCCGTATCGCAGTCGGCGCCTGACATCCGAACACTTGTGCCGCTGTTGGTTCAGGGCGGCACCCGCACTCACGGCTCAGCACGTCTGGACCTAGCCGTGGCCTCGCCCTATCACTGATGTCCAAGAAGACGTGACAGGGCGAGGCCATGGGTAATTCAATTCCAACAGAAGACCTGACCGAAGATCAGGCCCGGGCCGAACTTGCGCAGCTGGCAGAGGCTTTGTTGCAGGCCAATCAGCTGTATCACGGCTCTGATGCGCCCGAGATATCTGACGCGGAATACGATGCGCTGAAACGGCGCAATGCCGAAATCGAGATGCGATTCCCACATCTCAAACGCGCCGACAGCCCCAGTGATCAGGTCGGCGCCCGGGCCGCAGACGGGTTTTCCAAGGTCACCCATGCCGTGCGCATGATGTCTCTGGGCAATGCGTTCGACGATGAGGATGTGGCTGATTTTGACCGGTCGATCCGCAAATACCTCGGGCTGGATGACGCAACACCACTCGCCTATACCGCAGAACCCAAGATCGATGGCCTGTCCCTTTCGCTGCGCTATGAAAACGGCAAGCTGATTCAGGCGGCAACGCGCGGCGATGGGGAGGTTGGCGAGAATGTCACCGCCAATGCCCGAACGCTGGCTGATATTCCCCAAACCATCGAGAATGCACCCGCTATTCTAGAGGTTCGGGGCGAGGTCTATATGTCGCACGCAGATTTCGACGCACTCAATCAGCGTCAAACCGAGAGCGGCGGGAAGACCTTTGCCAACCCCAGAAATGCAGCGGCCGGGTCGTTGCGGCAGTTGGATTCGGAGATCACCCGCGCGCGACCGCTCCGGTTCTTCGCCTATGCCTGGGGCGAGGTGTCACAACCGCTTTCTGATACTCAGAAAGGCGCGATTGACCGCTTAAATGCGTTTGGCTTCTCAACGAATGAGCTGACCAGAGAATGCAAAGCCACCGATGAAATGCTGGCCCATTACCGGCAGATCGAAGCACAGCGCGCTACGCTGGGCTATGATATCGACGGTGTCGTCTACAAGGTCAACGATCTGGCGCTGCAGGCGCGGTTGGGGTTCCGGTCAACCACACCCCGTTGGGCGATTGCCCACAAATTTCCGGCCGAACTGGCCTGGACCCGACTTGAAGCGATTGACATTCAGGTTGGTCGGACCGGCGCGCTTAGCCCGGTTGCACGATTGCATCCGGTTACGGTGGGCGGCGTCGTTGTCTCAAACGCCACATTGCATAACGAAGATTATATCGCGGGCCGTGACGCCAAGGGCGGTGAAATCCGCGATGGCAAGGATATTAGGGTCAGTGATTGGGTACAGGTGTACCGCGCCGGCGATGTGATCCCCAAGATCGCAGATGTCGACATCTCCAAACGCCCAGATGACGCAGTGCCTTTCGATTTTCCAACGCGGTGTCCCGAATGCGGCAGCGAGGCAATTCGGGAAGAAGGCGATGCGGTACGGCGCTGCACAGGTGGCTTGATCTGCCCTGCGCAAGCTGTTGAGAAACTGAAGCATCTCGTCTCGCGCAAGGCGTTTGACATCGAAGGTCTGGGTGCCAAGCAAATTGAAATGTTCTATGACGACCCCGAGTTGCCGATCAAAACGCCGGTCGACATCTTCACGCTGCAACAGCGCGATACGGGCAATCTGACCAAACTGGCCAACCGCAAAGGGTGGGGCGCGCAAAGCGCGGGCAACCTGTGGGCCGCAATAGATGAAAAACGCAATATCGGGTTCGGGCGTTTGCTGTTCGCTTTGGGCATTCGCCACATGGGTGAGGCCGCGTCGAACCTGATTGCTACTCACTATGGCAGTTGGGCCGAGTTCAAAACCGCCGTGACCGCAGCGGCCACGTTCGAAGGGCCAGAATGGGAGGACCTGCTGGGTATCGACGGCGTGGGCGAAGTCATGGCCCGCGCGCTGGTTTCCGCCTTTGCACAACAAGCGGAACGAGCCAGCATCGATGATCTTGTTGCCCAGTTGCAGGTAGAGGAGGCAAAGCGCCCGGATACAACAGGCAGCCCGATTGCGGGTAAAACCGTCGTCTTCACCGGCACGCTGGAAAAGATGACCCGCGCCGAAGCCAAAGCCCGCGCCGAGGCTTTAGGTGCTAAGGTATCTGGTTCGGTCAGCAAGAAGACCGATCTGCTTGTCGCTGGTCCTGGTGCCGGGTCCAAGGCCAAGAAAGCCGCTGAGCTGGGGATCGAAACACTAGATGAGGATGGCTGGCTACAGCTGATTGACAGCGCATGAGTGGACGGCCCGAACAGCTGTTCCCGCTGTTTGCCGGGTTGGAAACACTGGAGGGTGTCGGCCCAAAAACGGCGCAGGCTATGGCGCAAAGTGGGATCGAAAGCCCGCGCGATGTGCTGTTTGGCTTGCCTTACGCGGTGGTTGATCGGCGCAGGCGTGAGACCACTCAGGGTGTTGATCTACCAGCGACATTGACAGTTGAGGTAACGGTTGGCGTGCACAGACCACCGCGCAACAAAGGTGGTGCTTATCGGATTCATGTCGAAGACAGTCAGGCCGATTTCCAACTCGTGTTCTTCCACGCGCGGGGCGATTATCTGAAAAAACTGCTGCCGCAGGGATCGCGCCGTGTGCTTTCGGGCAAGCTGGAGCTGTTTGATGGTATGGCGCAGATGGTCCATCCCGATCATATGCTGCCGGTTGAGCAGGCACAGGATATCCCGGAATTCGAACCGGTGTATCACCTGACCCATGGCGTCACCCAAAAGACGGCATTCAAAGCCGCCCGCAGCGCTTTGGCGCGCGCGCCAGACCTGGCGGAATGGATCGATCTAGCCCAGGTGGCACGACAGAAGTGGTCAGGTTGGAAGGGGGCCGTCGAGGCGGCCCATAGCCCGCAGGGCGCAGATGATGTGGCGACGTTTTCACCCGCACGAGAGCGTCTGGCCTATGATGAGCTTCTGGCCCATCAGTTAACGCTGGCTTTGGCGCGCCAGATCGAGCGTAAAGCGCGGGGTATCGTCAGCGTTGGAGCCGGAGCGTTGCAATCGAGGGTCTTGGGTAGCCTGCCTTATCGCCCAACCAAGGCACAGACCCGCGCCATCGAAGAGATTTCTTTTGATATGGCGTCGGATGCGCGGATGAACCGTCTGTTGCAGGGCGATGTGGGGGCCGGGAAAACACTGGTCGCCTTCATGGCGCTACTGATTGCAGTCGAAGCCGGCGGGCAGGGCGTGATGATGGCCCCGACCGAGATCTTGGCGCGGCAGCATCTGGAGGGATTGCGCCCACTGGCTGAAGAGGCCGGAGTGGTGCTGGAAATCCTGACAGGGCGCGACAAAGGGGCCGAGAGGCGGGCGAAGCTGGCAGCCCTGAAAGCTGGGGATATTCAGATTCTGGTTGGCACACATGCGGTGTTCCAGAGCGATGTGGAGTTTCACGCGTTGCGTCTTGCCATCGTTGACGAACAGCACCGGTTTGGCGTGCGCCAGCGGATGGAATTGTCAGAAAAGGGGCAGGGTGCGGATGTGCTGGTGATGACGGCCACTCCGATCCCGCGCAGCCTGGCACTGGCGCAATATGGCGACATGGATGTCTCGGTGCTGGACGAAAAGCCGCCCGGTCGGAAGCCAATCAAGACAGCCATTGTCAGCACGGACCGTATGGATGAGGTTGTCTCGCATTTACGTCGTGCGATTGATGAGGGGCGGCAGTGCTACTGGGTCTGTCCTTTGGTGGACGAATCCGAGGTATCGGACCTGACCGCTGCAGAAGAAAGGTTCAAACGCCTGCGTGCTATTCTAGGTGAAGGAGTTGTCGGTCTTGTTCACGGCCAGATGCCGCCAGCCGAGAAAGACGCGGCCATGGCAGCTTTTCAGAGCGGTGACACTAAAGTTCTGGTGGCCACGACCGTCATCGAGGTTGGTGTAAACGTGCCAAATGCCACGATCATGGTGATCGAACGGGCCGAGATTTTTGGACTGGCTCAACTGCATCAGCTTCGCGGGCGTGTTGGTCGAGGTGATGCGGATTCAACCTGTTTGTTGATGTATCAACCGCCGCTTAGCGAAAGTGGGCGCAAACGATTGGAAGTGCTGCGAGAGACTGAGGATGGCTTTCGTATCTCGGAAACCGATCTGCAAATGCGTGGTGCGGGTGACCTGATCGGGACCGCGCAATCAGGATTGCCAAAGTTTCGCATTGCCGATCTCGAACGGCAGGCCGGATTGATGGCGGTGGCACAATCGGATGCCCGTGCGCTGCTGAACCAAGACCCGAAACTGACCTCGGAGCGGGGTAAGGCCGCGCGTGTTCTGTTATGGCTGATGAAACAGGATCAGGCGATCCGTTTGATTTCAGTGGGTTAGGTAAATAATCACTTAAAGTTCACAAATGTTCTTAAAAAGTTCTTTACTGGCCCGAAGAAATATGAGAACAAAAGGTCAACAAAGGATTAAATCTTCGACCGGAGGTGACCCAATGCTGACCCAGATCAAGATCGCGTTTAGCCGTTCGCACACGACCATCCTGCAGGATGTTGCGGGGGTTGCGTCCTTGGTTGTCATGCTGATGGTTGCCCTTCACCTTCCCGTTGGATTCTAAGCCTTTCTGCCTGCGATCTCGTGCCGATCAACCCGCGCCTGTCATCCCCATTGCGATCAAGGGTGACCTGCCTGTCCCAAACCCCTTGAAGGGGCCATGCCTCGGCCCCGCGCGGTGTTCCGGACCCCACGCGAGACACGCATAGACTGCCGCCGCCCTTTCCGCCCGGAAGGAGCGGCGGTTTTTTTATAGCTGACCAGTTTTCATGATTTCCAGCATGGCCGATAAAACCGAATTGACGGCGACCGAGGCCAGGATCATGCCCATAACGCGGCTGATGATGGCAGCCCCGGAATGACCGATCAGACGAATGATCGGCTCGGCCAGCAACATCAGAACAAAGGCGAACACCAGCACAGACAGCATGACCAAGGCGGTGATGCCCTGATCTGCGGCGCTGTAGCGGTTGTTGTCGGTCAGAATGACGATTGCTAGCATCGCGCCAGGCGAGGCGAGTGACGGCACCGCCAACGGAAAGATCGCCGGATTATGCTTATGGGTTTTGTCGTCTTTGTCATCTTCGGCCGCGCGCTGTTCGACATCCTGCTTGCTTTCACCAAAGATCATGGTCAACGCGAACAGGAACAGAATGATGCCGCCAGCGACCTGAAACGAGTTCAAGCCGATATCCAGCGCTTCGATCAGCAATTGGCCGAAGACCAGAAAGAACAGCAGGACCCCGGCACTGATCAGTGCGGCCAGAACGGCGACCCGTCTGCGGGCCGATGCCGCAAGACCTGCGGTCACTGCGATGAAAACCGGGATAGTCCCAATTGGGTCGATTACGACCCATAGGGTTACAAAATGCTCAAGTAAATTGTCCACATCGAACCCCTCTAACCAGTTGTTGGCGAGGTTAGACGGGAAAGTGTGGAAAAGCTACGCTCAGGCGCAGTTGGCCTGTTCGGCAAGTGCTATGGCTTCGGCCGTGGCGTCCAGACACAGCAGGATCGAGGCGTGACGGTTTTTGTACTCGCGTGCCGGGATCAGAACCTCAAGCCCGTCAAACGGTGCATCCGGAACCGGGCCGTCCTTTTTCAACATCGCTGCAAGCTGATCCCGCGCTGTTTCGATCTGCGCGCGCGTCGCGCCGATCACCGCGTCAGCCACAATAGAAGCCGAAGCCTGACCCAATGCGCAGGCTTTGACATCCTGCCCAAACGCACTGACGCACCCATCCTGCATTTTTACATCCACGGATACCGTTGATCCGCACAGAGGTGAGCGCTTTTTCACCGATGCATCGGGGTTATCCAGCCGTTCGAGATGGGGGATGTCTGCGGCCAGTGCAAGAATTCTTGCCGAGTACAGCTTTATCAGATCGTTTTCGCCACTCATGGCTTTCCCTCGTTGCATGTTCCCCATACATAGTGGCCAGCCCTTGGGATGCAAAAGGTTTTTCTGATGACTGATCCAATTGTGTTTGACCCCGCAACCTTGAAATACAACGAGGCAGGGCTGGTTCCAGCCATCGCGCAAGACCATGCATCGGGTGAGGTTCTGATGATGGCTTGGATGAACGCGCAGGCGATTGAACGAACCTTGGAAACAGGTCGGGTTACCTATTGGTCAAGGTCGCGGCAATCCTTCTGGATCAAAGGTGAGTCCTCGGGGCATACGCAGGAGTTGATCGATTTCCGCGTTGATTGTGACCGGGATTGCCTGCTGGTTCTGGTCGATCAGAAAGGTCCTGCCTGTCACACGAACCGGCGCAGCTGTTTCTATACCGCCATCCGGGACGGGGATGAGACCGAGTTGATGAAACCGATGGAATAAAGGCCCGCGCTCTGCCTTGAGTGCGCTTATTCCTGATTCTAATCAACATGGTCAAAGACCAACCATCGCGCGGATGTCTTCGGGGCTTGCACCGTCGGATCTGTATTTCGATATCGCGCGGGCATCGTCTCGTTTCGCCAAGCGCTTGCCTGCGTCGTCACGGATCAAATCGTGGTGGAAGTATTCGGGTACTGGCCGCTCCAGAAGGGCCTGTAGCACGACATGGATGCGCGTGGCGTCAAACAGATCCTGACCACGCACAACCCGCGTGATGCCCTGTGCTGCATCATCCAGAACGACGGACAGATGGTACGACGTCCCCATGCCTCGGCGGGCGAGGACAACGTCCCCGATCGTTGTGATCAACTCTTCCGGCGCAAACTTGACTGTTCCGGTTTCGCCCTTGGGGCCTGTGCCATGTTCAGTGAACTGTCCGGCTAAGGCGTCACTGTTAAAAACGTGTTGCGCCGCTTTGGCCATATCCAAGCGCAGCGCTTCGTTTTGTGGGCGGGGTGTATCTTCTGATTTTGGTACGCGGTGCCGACATGTGCCTGGATAGATCACGCCATCAGGGCCCAATAACGTTGCGCCTTCCTGTGGGGCGCTGACCGCTGCGGCGATATCTTTGCGGTTGCAGCTACACGGGTACAGAAAGCCGCGCCGCCAGAGTTCATCCAGTGCTGCTTCGTAGATTACCTGACGCTCGGATTGGCGCATGACGGGTTTGGGCCAGCGCAGGCCAAGCCATGTGAGGTCATCATAAACCTGATCCTCCCAGTGCGGGCGCGATCTGGATTGATCGATATCTTCAATCCGTAATAGGAATTCACCACCTTCAGACGCCGCCATGTCGTGTGCCAGCAACGCCGAATAGGCGTGCCCCAGATGCAAAGGACCCGTGGGAGATGGCGCAAAGCGCGTAGTAAATGTCACGTTTTTTCTAGCACATACACGTCGGACTTCATGTCCAGACCCGGCAAATGAGGACCGTGTTCACGGAACAAAAGTCGTGCCGCGCCCATATCCAACCAGTCGTTCAGCCGCGCTGTATACGTGTGATCCGCAAGTGTGTGATCGTTGAAGGAAAACGACAGCATTCCACCTTTGGGCAGCGCGTGCATCAGCATATCCAGCGTTTCAGGCGGGGCTGCACCTGCTCCGATGACACCGATGGCCGTGATCGCAGTATAAGCTTCATTGGTAAGTGGCGCAGGATCGGTGATCTCAAAGCTGGACAGTGTTCTGTAGACGCCTTTGGTTTTTGCAACTGCCAGCATGTTGGCGGTTGGGTCCATGCCGTCGATGACTTCGAAACCTGCATTTCGCAACGCGACCCCTGACAGACCGGTGCCGCAACCATAGTCCAGAACCGGCATCTGAGATTCGGGCTTTTGCGACCAGAGCGCCTGAGCCACGCGATCCGGTGTAGCATAACCTTGCTCGGCCACTTCGGCCTCATAAGTTGCGGCCCATTTTTGGTAGTGGGCCTCAGTCTGTTCGGGGGTTTCCAGATCGTAGGTGCTTTTGAAGAATTCGTCGCTCATATGCCGATGGTAGGCTGAACCTTTACGGTTCGTCCAGTCAGCAAGCGGCTAACCAGTTGTTCCATTCGGTTTTGGCACGATCTGTGTAGGCTTTGTAACGATCCTTGCGCCCGCGACGACCGCCTTTCAGGCCATCGACCGGGCGAAACAGGCCGAAATTCACATTCATCGGCTGAAAGGTCTTTGCCTCAGCACCGCCCGTGATGTGGTGGATCAAAGCGCCCATCGCACTATCTTGGGGCACCTCGGGCAGCGAGTGCCCCAGAATCTCGGCTGCGGCCAGGCGTCCAGCCAGCAGACCCATCGCAGCGCTTTCAACATAGCCTTCAACCCCGGTGATCTGACCGGCAAAGCGGATTTTCGGTTTCGACTTTAGCCGCATCTGTGCGTCCAGCAGGGTGGGCGAGTTTATGAACGTGTTCCGATGGATACCGCCCAAGCGCGCGAAGCTGGCGTTTTCCAGGCCAGGGATCATGCGGAACACCTCGGTCTGCGCGCCGTATTTCATCTTAGTCTGGAAGCCCACAATATTGAACAGCGTGCCAAGAGCATTGTCGCGGCGCAGTTGCACAACGGCGTGCGGTTTCACATCCGGTTGATGCGGGTTGGTCAGGCCAACGGGTTTCATCGGACCATGACGCAGGGTTTCGCGTCCGCGCTCCGACATCACCTCGATGGGCAAACAGCCGTCGAAATAGCCCGCGGTTTCGCCTTCGTGGAACTCGGTTTTGTCGGCGGCCAGCAGGGCATCGATAAAGGCTTCGTACTGATCGCGGTCCATGGGGCAATTCAGATAGGCCGTCCGTTCTTCCTCGGTCTCGCCTTTGTCATAGCGGGACTGCATCCAAGCTTTGCTCATGTCGATACTGTCGGCATAGACAATCGGCGCGATCGCATCGAAGAAGGCCAGCGCCTCAGCCCCGGTTTCGGCCCGGATCGATTCACCCAGATCGGGTGAGGTCAAAGGACCCGTGGCAAAGATCCAATGCCCATCATCAGGCAGCGTCGTGACCTCTTCATCGGTGACGCTCACGCGGGGATGGGCGCGCAGCTTGGCGGTGACGTCTTCGGCGAACGGATCGCGATCAACCGCCAGCGCACCCCCAGCGGGCAGGCGGTGCGCATCAGCCGTGGTCATAATCAGCCCGTTCGCGGCACGCATCTCCCAATGTAGAAGACCAACAGCGTTTTGTTCATCATCGTCTGAGCGAAAAGAGTTTGAGCACACCATTTCGGCCAGATTGCCTGTCTGGTGCGCAAAGGTGCCGATAGTTGGGCGCATTTCATGGATAACTACATCCACACCCATCTCTGCGGCTTGCCATGCGGCCTCGGACCCGGCCATGCCGCCGCCCACGATATGCAAAACTTGTGTCATGTGCTGCCACATAGGGCAGGGGGCAAGTGGACGCAACTCACCCGTAGGAATGTAGCGCATATTTTACGGGAGGTCTTGGGGTCGCCGCTGCGGGAATGTCAACGCCGGTGAGAGAAACCAGCTTGGAGGGACCTTCCGCCCACGGCGACCCAAAAGTATGTCCGAGGCCTTAGCCTCGTCTCAGCTTTGCCACAGTGCTGCCCTTTTGAAAAGTGCAAAAATGAAAACAGTGGCAAAAAATATACCTGACAATTGCGTTATTGGGTCCAATTCGGGGGGCGTTTCTCGATAAAGGCGGAAATGCCTTCTTCTGTATCCCGATGCAGCATATTCTGCGCCATTACCTCTCCGGTATAGGAATAGGCCTGATCCAGTGGCATCTGAAGCTGTTGATAAAACGCTTCTTTCCCGATTTTCACCGCACTTCCCAACTTGCTGGCCAGCTGCTCTGCAAGCGAGATTGTCTCGTGTTCCAGCAGCATTTCAGGCACCACGCGATTGACCAAGCCGAGTTCCGCTGCGCGTTCGGCGGTGATGAAATCACCAGTTGTCAGCATCTCAAACGCCAGCTTTCTTGGGATATTGCGGCTGAGTGCAACCATAGGTGTCGAACAGAACAGCCCAATATTCACGCCATTCACGCCAAAACGTGTGCCTTCAGCTGCAACGGCCAGATCGCAGGTTGCAACCAACTGACATCCCGCCGCTGTCGCAATACCGTGCACTTGCGCAACGACGGGCTGCGGGAGGGACTGGATTGACATCATCATCTTGGCACAGCGATTGAACAGATTCTGAAAGTAAGCTTTGCCGCCATCCTCGGATTGTCGGCCTGCTGTCATCTGTTTCAGGTCATGCCCGGCGCAGAAGGCTTTGCCCGCACCCGACAGGGTAATGGCGCGGATCGATCTGTCCTCGCGCAATTTGTCGAACTCAGCTTGCAGGGCCGCCAGCATCTCATCGCTCAGGGCGTTCAACCGATCTGGCGCATTCAATCGAAGCTGCGCGACCGCGCCAGTGTCGTTACGTTCCAAAATTGCCATCTTGCCCTCCTGCTGGCTGTTGGGCCAACTCTAGGGCGCAAGATACAGGAGGGGAAGCATGGGATTGGCGCTGAACAAGGACGAACTGTCACAATACCTGGCTGAGGTATTCCCACAGGTCCATAAGGATTTCGTGGTCGAGGCGCTGGACGAGGATAGCATCACCATGCGCCTTGTTGTGGCAGATCGTCACTTGCGCCCGGGTGGCACAGTGTCTGGTCCTTCGATGTTCGGGCTGGCTGATGTTTGTGTTTACGCCATGGTTCTGGCGCGCAAAGGTCGCCAGTCGCTTGCCGTAACAACCAACAGTTCGCTGGATTTTCTGCGAAAACCGGAAGGCGGTAAAGATCTGATTGCTACATGTCGGTTGCTGAAACTCGGTCGCAGCTTGGCTGTCGGGGATGTGCTGATCTACTCAGAAGGGTCAGAACAGCCCGTTGCTCGGGCCAGTATGACTTATTCGTTACCACCGGCGGGGTCGGCTGCGGCCAAGTTTGGATAAAAAAGGCCGGGGATAAACCCCGACCCAGGAAGAGGTCCCAAAATGGGACTGGGGATCAATCAGAGCTGCCAGAAATGGCGGCTTACCTCACGTTTGGCCTGCATTGGGGTCAGACCAACATCCTCAAGAAGCCTGTCATCCAGATAGCTCAGGTTAATGCGACTGCGACGACGGCGTTCCCATTGAGTGACCGCCGCCGCAAACCGCACGGCCAGCGCGGCGATCAGCGGCAACCGGGGGCTGTCGTTCAGCAGCAAGAGGGCGGGGTTGTGCATTGTGCGTGTCATCTCAGTATTCCTTTCCCATTGTATTGACACAAAGCATTGATGTTCGATATGTGTACTTGATACATTCAAGATTGTGTCAAACGCAAAGGAAGAATTGTAATGGATACAATTTGGCCAAACACGCTGCCAAAGTCCAAGGGGCCAAAGTATACTCTGGTTGCCGACACAATACGAAAAGCTATTGATAACAAAACTTTAGATATCGGCACCAAACTGCCACCGGTGCGGGAACTGGCGTATCGATTGCAAATTACACCCGGCACTGTCGCGCGCGCTTATACGATTCTCACAGATGAGGGGTTGCTACAAGCCGAGGTCGGACGTGGTACATTCGTAGCCCCGCCAAAATCTCCGATTCTGGATGATGTCTGGTCCCGGCAGCTTCATCTGGCCGAGGCGCAGAACACCCACCATGTCAGCCTGTTCAGCCCCAGGCTGGTGGATATGGGGCAGGTGTCTTTGATCCGAGAGTGCTTGCAGAAAGTCTCTCAATCCGATCCCGCATTATTCATGAACTACCCCACACGCGATGCGTATCAGCCGATGCGACAGGCTGTGGTTGATTGGCTGTCGGATCTTCCGCTGGGCCCGCTGAACGATGATGACATTGTCCTGACCCATGGGGGGCAGAATGGGCTATGCCTGGTGTTTCAAACCATCCTGCAAGGGCCCAAGCCGGTCGTTTTGGTCGAGGACCTGTCTTACGCCGGTTTCCGTCGTGCCGGAGAGTTGATGCGCGCCGAGGTGGTCGGCATCAGAATGGACAAATGGGGTATCGATCCCGGCGCAATGGAACATGTTCTGCGCCAAACCCCGGCGCAGGCGGTGTGCGTGTCACCCGAAGTTCAAAATCCAACCGCAACGCACACGCCTTTGGAAAGGCGCAAAGAAATCGTTGAGATCGCGCGGAAATTTGATGTCCAGATCGTTGAGGATGATTGCTATCGCATGGGGGATGCCAAAGAACCCAGCTTCCGCGCCCTTGCGCCTGAACGCGGGTGGCACGTGTCTTCGATCTCGAAGATTCTGACCCCAGCTTTGCGGGTTGGTTTTGCCATCGCTCCGCGTGAACGCAGCGTGGGTTTGCGACGGTCTGCCGAATATGGGTATTTTGGCTTGGCTCAGCCCTTAGCCGAGTTAACCCGCCTGCTTCTGTCTGACCCTAGAACGCACCAGATTGCACAAGACGTACGTAGTAGGATGACAGAATATGTTCACATCACGGTAAACGCTCTGGGTGGGTTTGATCTGAACTGGGCCCCCGATGTCCCGTTTGTTTGGCTGAACCTGCCGTCGGGTTGGCGCGCCGCTGCCTTTAGCCGTGCGGCTGAGCGAGAGGGGATACAATTGCGGTCTGCGGATGAGTTCGCATTGCGGGATGGTCGTGCACCAAATGCAGTGCGCATTGCCATGAACGGGCATGTCTCGCTGCAACGATTTGAAGACGCGATGATGCGTCTGCGGTCTTTGCTGGACAATCCACCGGAACAGATCTCGGTCTAAGGTGAATAGGTTAATGCATATCCCCCAATTGCGCGGCGGCGAGTTTGTAATTGACCCAATGACAGAAGCCGATTTCGAGCCGCTCTATGCTGCAGCCAGCGACCCTGTGATCTGGGCCGGTCACCCGGCAAGGACGAGGCATAAAAGAGATGTCTTTGGCCCGTATTTTGAGTTCCTGCTTGCGACAGAAGGTGCTGTGACGATCCGGGACTCAAGTGGTCGGATCGTGGGATGTTCAAAATATTACGAGCCACCCGAGGTTCTTGGTGGGATCGCGATTGGGTATAGTTTTCTGACTGTGGATCATTGGGGCGGCGCCAGCAATCGGGCGGTAAAGGCGCTGATGCTTGATTATGCTTTTCAGGATTGGGACCAAGTCTGGTTTCATATCGACCCTTCCAACATTCGTTCGCAAAAGGCGACAGCAAAACTAGGGGCACGACACGTGGATAACCAGTCACTTGACTTGGGGAATGGTCCTACGATGTGGATGCGCTTGGTTTTGCCGAAAGATGTGTAGAATAGTGTGGGGTAAAATAATACCTATTTTTTAAAACATTGTTATCTAACAAGTAAATCTATCTTTGCGCGCTTGACCTGCATGCTTTCACCCCATAAAACCCGTCCATCGAATTCGGGCCGCTCTGTACTAGGGCGGTCTTTCACATCAAACAGGACTATCCTGCCATGAAAACCTTTTCTGCAACACCTGCAGACATCGACAAGAAATGGATCCTGATCGACGCCGAGGGCGTTGTTCTGGGCCGTCTTGCCTCGATCGTCGCCATGCGCCTGCGTGGCAAGCACAAAGCGTCGTTCACCCCGAACATGGACATGGGCGACAATGTCATCGTGATCAACGCTGACAAGATCCAGGTGACCGGCAAGAAGCGCGAAGAAAACTTCTACTGGCACACTGGCCACCCGGGCGGCATCAAGTCGCGCACCAAACAGCAAATCCTGGAAGGTGCACACCCCGAGCGCGTCGTGACCCAAGCGGTTAAGCGCATGCTGCCGGGCAACCGTCTGGCACGTCAGCAGATGACCAACCTGCGCGTTTATGCCGGTGCCGAGCACCCTCATGAGGCGCAAGCGCCCGAAGTTCTGGACGTTAAGTCCATGAACAAGAAAAACACCCGGAGCTAATGACCGATGGCTGATCAGATCAATACTCTCGAAGAGCTGAGCGCCGTCGCAGGCGTTGAAACCGTGGCCGAAGAAGTCATCGTGCGTGAACCCGTGCGTGATGAGCTGGGCCGTTCTTATGCCACCGGCAAGCGTAAAGACGCTGTTGCCCGCGTTTGGATCAAGCCGGGTTCCGGCAAGGTCACCGTGAACGGCAAAGATCAGGACAAGTATTTCGCGCGTCCCGTTCTGCAGCTGATCCTGCGCCAGCCGTTCCAGGTTGCTGGTGTGGAAGGTGAGTTCGACGTTGTCGCAACCGTCAAAGGCGGTGGTCTGACCGGTCAGGCCGGTGCGGTCAAGCACGGCATCTCGAAAGCGCTGCAACTGTACGATCCGAACCTGCGTGGCGCTCTGAAGGCCGCAGGCTTCCTGACCCGCGACAGCCGCGTTGTGGAACGTAAGAAATACGGTAAGCGCAAAGCGCGTCGTTCGTTCCAGTTCTCGAAGCGTTAATCACCAACTGCTTCCAGATTTCAAATCGGGCGTCTGCAATCGCGGGCGCCCCTTTTTTTGTGCTGATAGGCAACAATGCGCTGCCTATCTGAAATTCTGAAACCAGCGCTGCCAATTCGTGTAAACCTGATCTCGAAGAGTACAGACTTTTAGAAGACCGTAGTTTCCTTTCAAAGCGGTGGCCTAAGGTTGTCGCGTAGATCGAGGCACCCATGGACACGGCAGAGCTTGACGAAATTATTGAACAGGCGATCGGGATCAGTCAGGACCGGCATCAATTGTGGGTCAATCTCAGCTCGCGGCTGAAGTGTAGATCTGTTTGTGAGGTTGGGGTCTGGAAAGGCCAGTTTGCCGAAACCCTGCTGACACAGGTCGCTCAAATTGAACACTACACCCTGATCGATCCATGGCGGAATCTGCCGGACTGGAACAAGCCTGCCAACAAAACCGATATCGAGTTCGAAGAAATCCGAAACGAAGCGCTCAGACGGGTCAGCCCGTTTCTGGACAAGGTGACTGAAATTCGCGACACAACACGCAACGCACAGTCTCAGATACCAGACCGCTCACTGGACTTGGCGTATATCGACGGCGATCACACCTTGCGTGGGATCACCATTGATCTTCATGCGATGCTACCGAAGATCCGCAAGGATGGGTTCATTGGCGGCGATGATTTCACCAAGACGATCTGGCAGCATAGCCAAGAATACAGCCCCAGCGAGGTTTTTCCCTATGCCATTTATTTCTGCGAGGCGCAGGGACTTCCGATCTATACGCTTCCGTTCAACCAGTTTTTGATCGTCAATGCTCAGACGGGATTTCGCGTCATCGATCACGGTGGGTATGCAACTCTGACGCCAGCTCAGATCTATGCCCGGCCCAGAGCGCAGAAATTGCGGAAAAGACTAAAGAAATTGCTTAGGGCCTGAGAGTGCGAAAGGGGCCGCAGCCCCTTTCATTGGATGGCCTACTCCTCGTAGACGAGGTTCCAGGCTCCGTTTTCTACCACATTCACAAAGACCGTATCGGCGCCCTGATGATCATCCGCGCTGTACGAGATATGGTTGCCGACCAACTCATCCGTGTAGTCCAGCGATTCCATCGCTGCGATAAAGCTATCGTGGGTCAGGTCTGGGCCGGCGGCCTCTAGCGCTTTGACCATCATCTCAGCGGCGGAATAGCCCAGCATTGCAAAGCCAACCGGATCTTCGCCCGTTGCGGCCTTGTATTCCTCGATAAACGCGGCAGGGACGGGCTCATCCGCGCGCGCCCATAGGTCTTGCCAGGATGCAGCGGCATAAAATCCGTCAGTCACACCACCCGGAACCTGAGCCACAACGGTCAGGAAGCTGGCAGATGTGCCCAGGAATTTCATATCCGTCAGGCCCATCTTTTTGGCAGTCCCAACAACGGTGATGGCCTGACGCACACCAAGGGCAATGGTGACAATATCGCAGCCATCTTCCTTAAGTTTGCTCAACGAGCCGACAAAATCCGTTTCATCCGGTTTATGCGTGGTTTCCGAAGCAAATGAGATTCCAGCCTCTTCCGCGCCCGATTTGCTACCTTCCAGGATTTCCTCACCGAAATCGGTTGGCAGATACATAGTGCAAACGGCCTGCGATCCGAACTCGCCCGCCAGGTATTTCACGCCAACGCGCGCCTGGTCGTAATAGGTTGAGAACGACGTGAACTTGTTTCTGACCGGCTCTTGCAGCATTTGCCGTGCAGCGGTCAGGGGGGCAACGTTGGGAATGCCTTTCGGGTCCAGCAGTTTGAACCCGGCCAGGTTCATGGGCGTGCCCAGCGATTGTAGCATGGCGAATACCTTGTCGCGGTTCAGCAGCTTGTTATAGCCCTGCATCGCGCGCGGCATCTGATAGCCATTGTCCTCGACCACATAGCGGATCGTGCGACCATGAACGCCGCCTGCCGCATTGACCCGATCAAAGACCACATTCGCGCCTTTGGTCGCCGGAACACCCACGGCGGCGAAAATACCGCTAAGGTCATTGACCGCACCGATCACGATCTCATCATCGGTCACACCCTGCGTTTGTGCCCAACCCATCGTGGCTGACGCTGTCAAAGCCGCAGCGACCGTTAGCCGGTTTATCAGCTTGCTCATAGTTCTCCTCCCGTTTCGTGCTTTGGTTAAGTGTACATGTCTTCAATCAGATGTGCGTGTTTCTTTTCCACGGCGCCGCGTTTCAGTTTCATCGTCGCGGTCAGTTCTTCATCTTCGGCGGTCAACAACACGTCGATCAGCCTGAAATCCTTGACCTGTTCGACGCGGGCGAAATCCGCGTTTACCGAAGCGACCTCGGCCCCGATCAGTTCTTTGATCTCGGGTGCTGCGCAAAGCGAGGCAAAATTCGAGAAAGGGATTTTTCGATCCTGCGCGAATTTCTCGACATTCTCCTGATCGATCATGATGAGCGCTGTCAGGAACTTGCGCTGATCGCCAACAATCACGGCGTCCGAGACATAGTGGCTGAACTTCAGCCGGCTTTCGATCTCGGCAGGGGTGATGTTCTTGCCACCTGCCGTGATGATGATGTCCTTCATTCGACCGGTGATCGAGACATAGCCATCCGCGTCAATCGTTCCGACATCGCCGGTGCGCAGCCATCCATCATCGGTGAAGCTTTCAGCCGTCTTGGCGTTGTTACGCCAATAGCCCTGAAAGATGTTCAGACCTTTGATCTGCAACTCACCTTCGTCCGAGACCCGAATATCGCAACCCTCTGCCGCGCGACCGATGGTTCCGATACGGTTCTCATCGGTGGTGTTCAGTGATGCCAGACCCGCGGTTTCGGTCATGCCGAACCCTTCGACCAGCGGTACACCAATCGCCCAGTACCATTTCAACAATTCAGGCGATATTGGTGCCGCACCAGACCCACCCCTGCGCATCTTGTCCATACCCAACATCCGTCGCAGGTTGCGTAGAACCAAACGATCCCAAACCGCGAACTTGGCGGTGACACTCGTCGGAACGGGTTGCCCGTTGCTCAGGTACTCAGCCCGCGCCAGACCGGCCTTAACCGCCAGACCAAACGCAATCCGCCCAAAGGGCGTTGCGTCCTGTGACATGATCTGAACCTGAGCATAAATCTTCTCCCACACGCGCGGCACAGCGGTGAAGGTGGTGGGCGAGACTTCTTGCAGGTTCGCAAACACCGTTTCCGGGCTTTCCGCGAAGTTCACCGTGCATTTGGAGGCCAAAGGGAAATAGACCGAGACATCGCGCTCCAGAATATGACATAGCGGCAGGAAGCAGAGCTGTTCGTCACTGGCCTTGGCAGGCAGGGCCCGCGCGCCACTTTCCATGGCGGCCAGAATGTTCTCATGGCTCAGCATCGCACCCTTGGGCTGGCCCGTTGTGCCCGATGTGTAGACCAGCAAGGCGGTGTCCGATGGTCGGGCTTGAGCGATTTCGGCTTCGAACCGGCCCGGGTCCTCTGCTTCTGCCTGCTGACCAATTGTATAGAGCTGATCTATCATCATACAGCGCGGATGGTCGAGGTCATGCAGACCTTCATCTTCGAGGATGATCACCATCTGAAGGTCAGGAATCGCGTCTTCGACCTCAAGAAACTTGTCTAGTTGCTCTTCGTTTTCAACAATCAGAAAGCGGCTGGTGCTGTCGTTGATCAGATATTGTACTTGGCTGGCCGCATCGGTCGTATAGATGCCGGATGAAATCCCGCCGACACATTGAATGCCCATATCGAACCAGGCCCATTCCTTGCGGTCCTCGGACAGGATCGAGACGACCTGACCGCGCTCAAGCCCTAACTTACGCAAGCCAAGCCCGATCCACTTGGCTTGCTGCCAATAGTCGGCCCAAGAGTAGGATTTCCAGATACCCAGATCTTTTTCCCGATGCGCCGTGCGATCCCCCAGATCAGCGCAGCGGTTCTGGAACAATTCCGAGATCGTGACAGCCCCGTCGACCCGCACGGGGCGCTGACCTGCGGTTTCGTTGAACTGAACGCCGTTGATGTCGATCTGTCGGGGCAGGGGCGTACTGTCCATCTGCGTCACCTCCACGTCTTTTTCCGCTTCCAGCGGCGGTTTTCCCGTGCGCCTTCTTCCTGCACGCCCAGATAGAAGTTCTGGATGTCTTCGGATTTCAACAAAGCGTCGGCGGCCCCGTCCATGACGATGCGCCCGACCTCCATCACATAGCCATGATGGGCCAGTTCCAACGCGGCGTGAGCGTTCTGTTCGACCAGCATCATCGTCATGTTCTGTTCGTCGTTCAGACGTTTAAGAATGCCAAAAATCTCCTGCACCAGCAGGGGTGACAGACCCAGCGAGGGTTCGTCGAGCAACATGATCTTGGGGCTGGCCATCAATCCGCGCCCAATCGCCAGCATCTGTTGTTGCCCACCTGACAACGTACCAGCCTCTTGCCCGTGACGCTCTTTCAGAACCGGGAAGTAGCTGAACACCATTTCTCGGTCCTGTTCGATCTGGGATTTGTCCTTGGCCGTGTAAGCCCCGAGGCTGAGGTTCTCGTTCACAGTCAACAGCGGAAACACCTCGCGCCCTTCGGGGACATGCACGATACCCTGTTGAACAACCTTATGTGGCTCGGCCCCCTGAATGTCTCGCCCGTCGAAGGTGATCTTGCCTTTCTCCGGGTCCATGACGCCCGAGATTGTTTTCATCAGGGTGGTTTTACCTGCCCCGTTGGCCCCAAGGATCGAGACGATCTGGCCCGGATGCACATCCAGCGAGACGCCACGAATGGCCATGATCGGCCCATAGAAGCTTTCGATGTTGCGGATTTTCAGGATTGGCTCGCTCATGAGGCTTTCCCCAGATAGGCCTCGACCACGGCAGGGTGCGATTGCACCTCGGCGGGTGTTCCGAGGGCCAGTTTGGCGCCGTCCGCCATCGCCAGAACTCGATCGGATACGCCTGAAACCAGCCCCATGTCATGTTCGACCATTAGAACGGTGATCCCCATCTGTCGCCGGATATCATCGATCCACCAGCGCATGTCGGTGGTTTCCTCGACCGACAGCCCCGACGCTGGTTCGTCCAGCAGCAACAGCTTGGGATCGGTGGCCAACGCACGCGCCACCTCGACCACTTTGCGAACCCCATAGGGCAGACCCGAAATCATCTTGTCGCGGTAAGCTTGCAGGTCGAGGAAGTCGATGATCTCTTCAACCTTCTCACGGTTTTCCAGCTCTTGCCGCCGTGCTGAAGGCAGAAACAGGATCTCGGACACAAAATTTGTTTTGCGATGGCGATGCCGTCCGACCAGCAGATTCTGCAGAACCGTGGCGTGTTCGAACAGTTCGATATTCTGAAAGGTCCGCGCCACGCCATACGTCGCCACGCCCGACGGTTTGACCTGCAACAGATTGTGCCCGTCAAACCGGATGGACCCCGCAAAGGGGTCGTAAAAGCGCGAGATCAGGTTGAATACTGTCGATTTGCCGGCACCGTTGGGGCCGACGATGGCAAAGACCTCGCCCTCGTTAACCTCAAAGGACAGATTATCGACGGCGGTAACACCACCAAATTTCAGAGAGACGTTTTCAAACTCCAACAGGCTCATCTCAAGCGCTCCGTCTTGAGATAGGATTTCTGCCGTTTGAACATATCCTTGCGGTAGAAGGGGAACAATTCGAACCAAGTGCGGATCTTCAGCCAACGGCCATACATACCCAAAGGTTCGAACAGGATGAAGGCGATCAGGATCATGCCGAAGATGCCGAATTCCAGCCCTGGAATGGCGACTGTGTTGCCACCGACCAGGGCACCGACATACTCCTTCGAGATTGAAAGGAACTGCGGCAGAAAGCCAATCACGATGGCCCCCAGAAACGCCCCATGGATCGAACCGAGCCCGCCGATCACGATCATCATCAGCAACTGGATCGAGATCAGGACCGAGAAGGTTTCGTTGTTGAACGCCCCGGAGAACAGGCCCATCAGCGCACCCGCCCAGCCGGTCACAGCGCTAGATAGCGCGAAAGAGATCATCTTAGTGCGCGCGATATCAACGCCCATGGCTTGCGCGGAGACCTCTGAATCCCGCACCGCGATGAAGCTGCGCCCCAAAGGCGCGCGCAGCAGGTTCATATAACCCAGCGTGACCAGAACAGCGACACAAAGCACCAGCCAGAAGAACGGGGCAGGGGTGCCCCAACGATCCACGCTCAGCCCGAAGATATCGACACCGCCGATGAACTTGCCCGCCACGCCGCCGGTAAGGGGCTCGCTTAGAACAATCACGTCATCCATCAGGATCGACAGCGCCATGGTGAAGATGGCCAAATAAATGCCATGCAGGCGCAGGGCCGGGATGGCGACGGTGACTCCGGCAATTCCGGTCAATATGCCCGCCAGCGGGAAGGCGATCAGAAAGGGTAGCCCGGCTTCGATCAGGATCACATTGGCATAGCAACCAAAGGCCAGAAATGCGGCGTGGCCCAGGCTGACTTGCCCGGTATGCCCCGTCAGGATCATCAGGCCCAAACCAGCGATGGCCCAGATCAGTACATTGGTCAACTCACCAAGATAGAAGTCGTCTAGCCACCACGGGGCCGCTGCGACGACAACAAGCAAGATCAGATAAAGGCTCAGCTGATAGCTGTCTTTCCAAGGGCGGATATCCTGCATGTAGTCGGTTTTGAAAACGATACGCATGGCTCAGACTTTCTTGACCCGAACCTGGCTAAACAGGCCATTGGGTCGGAAAATCAGCACGGCCAGCAGCAGCGCATAGGGGGCGACCTGGCTGTATCCGGCGGCGATATAGCGGCTGGCAAAGGGCTCTATCACGCCTACGATCAACCCGCCCGCAAGAGCGCCGGGCAGGCTGCCGAACCCGCCGATCACAGCTGCGGCGAAGGCTTTGATCCCCAACAGGCCGGTGGTTGGGTCCACCGACCCCTTGGCCGCAAAGAGAATGCCTGCGATCCCAGCGACAACCCCGGCAAGTGCCCAGATGAAGCCCTGCACGCGCTTGACCGGAACGCCCATATAGTAGGCCGCCAACTGGTTCTGCGAGGCACCCTGCATTGCCAGCCCAAGCTTGGTTTTGCTGAAAAACACGTAAAGCCCCCAGGTCAGCAGGATGGTCACGACGATGACGGCCACATCCTCCATCCCCAGAACAAGCCCGCCAAAACGAACTTCTTTCCCCGCCAGCGGGTTTTGCAGGGTATGAGGTTCATGCTCCCAAATTAGACCAGCGACAAAGCGGATCACAAAGCCCAAAGCAATGGTCAGGATCACAACGGCAGTCTGGCTTTCGCCTAACATGCGGCGGATGATCAGCCGATCCAGAAGATACCCTAGCGCCCCCATGATCCCGAGTGAGATCGGCAGCGCCATCCAGAAGGGTAATCCCATATATTCGGTATTCGTCAGGCCAATGGTGACAAAGGCCCCCAGCATCATGAAATCGCCTTGTGCGAAATTCACCGCTTCGGTCGCCTTGTAGATCAGAACAAAACCAAGCGCGATCAGGCCATACACACACCCGTTCGCCAGCCCGCTGATCAGCAGCTGCGCGTTATCCAAGCTTTCCTCCCCATGCTGGTGATCCAGCGTTTGTTCTACTATGGCGTGATAATCACCTTCCCGTCACTCTTTTTCAGCGCATCGGCCAGATTTGGGATCAGATTGCGGAGTGTAAGCCGTTCCGATACATCGGTTTTCCACCGACCGTCGGCAAAGCGCGCTTGCACTTCAGCCACAACGCGCATTTGATCGGCAGGTGGTGTGGACATCATCCATTGGGTCAACCAGAACCCTTCGATCTGCTTGCCCATAAAGATCAACTGACCGGTTTGCGTCAGGGTAGGGGCTTCGCTGCCCAGCTTGCCGTAACAGACCCAGCGCGCCCGGTTTGGCATCGCGCAGAAGATCTGTTCCGAGAGTTGATCCATCACCGCATCCAGGAACATGCGGGGTTTGAGTTTGGCGCTCAGTTCGGAGAATTTCTGCGCAACATCTGCATCGGTGGTAACCAACACCTCAGCCGCGCCGAGGTCTTTGAGCATATCAACCGCCTCGGCCCTTCGGACCAGAGCAATGGGCTTCAGACCCAGATCGCGCCCCAAGCTGCACATCAGTTTGCCCAGCTGGCTGGTCGCGGCCGAGATGACAAAGGCCTCACCCGTCTCTTTCGCCATGTCGACCATCGCCATTGCGGTCAGTGGATTGACGATTTGTGCCGCGCCGTCATCGTCCGAGATATCCGGGCGCAACGGGATGCACATCTGCATCTGGGTCACGACATATTCGGCCCAGGCACCAGAACCTGCCGCAACAAACGCCACGCGCTGCCCTTGCAGGGCCTCGGCCCCTTTGCCGGTGGCCACGACGTCTCCGCATCCTTCAAAACCGGCGGGTGCGCCTTTGACCCGAGGCTGACCATATTCACCCTTGATGAAATGCAGATCAGACGGGTTTACCGATGCGGTGCGCAAGCGGATCAGAACCTGCCCGGGGCCGGGTTGGGGAACAGGCAGTTCCGCTTCGGCAAGCCAGTCGCCAGCATTCTCGATCACCGGTCCGGTCATGGTGCCGGAATACCCATCATGTTTGAGAATAGTTGCGAACATCGTTTTGGGAATTTCAGTCACAGATGCGCCCTCAGTTCTGCGCGCTCTACCGTGAGTTCAGAAATCAAATGACGACGGGGGAAGCAACGCGGTTGGTTTGAAGACAAGCCAAACAAATGGGCGGTGCGGCGTCAATCGCGTGTCGCGCTGACGTAGCGGAATTGGCAACTTCTTACACAGAGGCAGGGCCAGCCGATAAGGCTGACCCAATATCTTTTACTGTTGAGTCAGCAGGTTGCGCAGGTCCTGGATCTTCTGCAGCAGAGTTTCTGGTGATGCTTTGATTTCGTCAAAGATCTGGATCGCCTGCGTTTTTAACTCTTGCGTCAGGTCGCTGTCCTGAACAGACGCGACCATCGCGTCATAGTCGAATTCTCCGGCGGTCAGCAGCCCGTCCTGCAGCCAGGAATTGAACAACTCCTGCCCCTGATTGGCCAAGGCGGCCACTTGCTCGCCAGCTTGATCCGCGGCATCCGAAACCGATGAAGCGGCTTCGCTGGCCTGATCTGCAGCCTCGTCCAATGCGTCCGAGGCGGCATCCTGAGCGGTGTCTACGGCATCACTGACAGCCTCCTGCGCGTCTGTAACCGCGTCATTTGCTACGTCGCCAGCAGCATCGGCAGTATCTTGCGCCGCATCCTGCAATTGCTCGCCTGGAGTCTGCTCTGCCTGGTTAAAATAGAAATAACCGCCAGCGCCGATTGCAGCGATGACAATGGCCAGAATAAGTGTACGCGACATGTGTCTCTCCTTTGAAATATGTGTCGCCGAGATGGGGCAAAACTATCTGTTCTCAAAGGGGAATTCTTAGTGTTTTTATGCAACTGCGAGATATGGGCCAAGCTACGCTGATCCCGCGCCACCCACGCGGCAAGAACACGCCCAACGTGAAATAGAATTGGGTTAAACCATGGTTTTGTATTGAGAAGAACGATGGATTTTGCTGGGCAAAACAAGCTGGCGGAGAGACAGGGATTCGAACCCTGGGTGGGCTTGCACCCACAACGGTTTTCGAGACCGCCCCGTTCGACCACTCCGGCACCTCTCCGCGGGGGTCTGTGAGGGGGGGATTTAGTTAGGAACGGGCAGGGGTGCAAGCAGAAAATTCCGGAATTCGGCAAAGCCGCGTTTTTCCATTGCCTACAGGGGTAAAACACCTAGGCTCATCCATATGACACATCAACCACGCCGCTTCGCCACCGCCTTTTGCGCCCCGCTTGTCGCGCTGATCCTGTTGCCATCGCTTGTTATAGCCGCCAATCGGGATCGGATTGAGGCGTTTCTGACCACAACCGGATTTGACGTTGCATTAGAAAGTATCGCTTTGGCATCCGGTTCAGCACCGCAAATGCTGGGGATTGATCCAGAAGGGTTCGGGTCTGATTGGACGCGCTTGACAGAAGAGGTGTTCGACACCGAGGGCATGCATGAAACTGCCGTTTCGATCCTGGAAGAGACGCTTAGCGACGATGCCCTGAACCACGCAGTCGATTTCTACGCATCAGATCTGGGTCAGCGTCTGGTCGAAGCTGAAAACGCCTCGCACATGGAAGAGGATGACGACGTCAAACAACAGCAAGGGCAGGAGATTTTTGCCGCGCTGGTGCAGGCTGGATCGCCGCGGGTCGAAAGCTACAAACGCATGAATGCAGCCATTGATTCCTCGGGCACCTCCCTACGGGCGTTGCAGGAAATTCAGCTTCGCTTTTTGCTGGCTGCAAGCGCTTCTGGCGTAATCGAATTGCAGCTGAGCGCCGATGAGCTGAGGCAGATGTTGAAAAGCAACGAAGCCGGGATGCGACAATCCTTGCAGCTTTCTGGTTTGGCGGGGGCGGCCTATACCTATCAGGCGTTCTCGGATTCCGAAGTTGACGACTATGTGGAAGCTTTGGAACATCCGCTTATGCAGGAAGTGTATGAACTGCTGAATGCCATTCAGTATGAAATCATGGCGATGCGTTTCGAAGTGCTGGCCGCCCGCATGGCTGAATTGCACCCCGCTCAGGATATCTGATGCGCCTACTGTGCCTGTTGTTAGTGCTGCTTGTCGGGGCGTGGCCTGCGTTCGCCAGTGAGAAAGCCGAACAACTGGCCGAGGCCATGCGGCTTGACCAGGTGGCGCAAATTCTTGCGGAAGAGGGTGACATATATCGGCGCGAAGTGGATGAAACGCTGCTGGATAATGCGGGTGGAGATTTTTTTCAGGCCCAAGTGCAGGACATTTATGATCCGAACTGGATGCGCAACCAGATGCGTGACGCGTTTGCCGCCCAAATGTCAGACGGACAGATGGATCAGGCTATCGTCTTTTATGAAAGTGACCTGGGTCAGACGGTCGTTTCGCTTGAAAACTCGGCCCGTCGCGCCTTTCTAACCCCCGAAATCGAGGAGATGGCGCGCGCCACGTACAAGGACGCATTAGCTGACTCGGTGTTGTTCGAACTCGTGACAGAGTTCATTGGGGTCAATGATTTGGTCGAGCAGAATGTGCAGGGTACGCTAAGCGCTCAATATAATTTCTTCAAAGGGATGACACTAGGCCAGCCCGGCGACGACGCCGAGTTGTTGGCGCAGCTTTTGGCCGAACAGGACGCCAAAACAGAGGACACCACCGAATGGCTCTATTCCTTTCTGCTCATGGCCTATGCACCGCTGGATGAGGCTGAAATGCGCGAATATATCGCCTTTTCCAGAACCAAGACTGGGCAGGCGCTGAATACCGCCTTGTTTGACGGGTTCGACCAGATGTTTAATACGATCTCGTTTCAGTTGGGCGAGGCTGTGGCACAGGTTTTGAACGGGTCCGATCTTTGACACGCTTGGGTGTTGACTTTGCCCCCTAATCCATGGATAAGCGCGCATCCCGGCCGGAATACCGCGCCGGGTATCGTTATTATTTGACCCTTGGACTTGCTTCAAAGGTCATTCATCACAGCCCGAAAAGGGCGCGCTGTTCGAGGTGGCGAAAGCCGGCAACTCCCAAACGGGGACCACAGAACGCGGTTAGACAAAGGAAAGACGCATGTTTGCGGTCCTCAAGACTGGCGGCAAGCAGTACAAGGTTCAGGCGGGCGATGTGCTCCGCGTTGAAAAACTGGCTGCCGACGCAGGTGAAAAAGTTCAATTCAACGATGTTCTGATGCTGGGCGGTGACGCTCCGGTTGTTGGTGCACCTTTCGTTGAAGGCGCGGGCGTACAAGCCGAAGTGATCGACCAGATCAAAGGTGACAAGGTCATCAAATTCGTCAAACGTCGTCGTAAACACAGCTCGAAGCGCACCGTTGGCCACCGTCAGAAGCTGACACTGGTCAAAATCACCGACATCCTGTCGTCGGGTGCGGACAAGTCGGGCATCAAAGCGGCAACCGGTTCGGTTTCTGCGGCGGCTGTCGAAGCAGCTGCGCCGAAGAAAGCACCGGCCAAGAAAGCTGCTGCGAAAAAAGACGCGGCGCCCAAGGCCGAAGCACCCGCTGCTGACGCTGGCGCAGACGATCTGAAGAAACTGTCCGGTGTTGGCCCCGCGCTCGAGAAGAAGCTTCTTGCAGCTGGCATCACCACTTTTGCCCAGATTGCGGCATGGACGGAAGAAGACGTTGCTGCTATGGACGAGAAACTGTCGTTCAAAGGTCGGATCGAGCGTGAAGGCTGGATCGAACAGGCCAAAGAACTGGCTAAAGGCTAAGGAGAGAGAGAATGGCACATAAAAAAGCTGGCGGTTCCTCCCGTAACGGTCGCGACTCAGCGGGTCGTCGCCTTGGCGTGAAACTCTATGGTGGCCAGGCCGCCATCGCAGGCAACATCATCGTGCGTCAGCGCGGCACCAAGTTCTGGCCGGGCGAAGGCGTAGGCATGGGCAAAGATCATACCATCTTTGCAACCACCGATGGCGCCGTGAAGTTCCACAAGGGACTTAAAAACCGCACCTTTATTTCGGTCCTGCCAGTGGCGGAGGCCGCAGAGTAAGCCGAGACCCAGAAGGTTAATAAAAATTTCACAGGGGACCGGCAGAAAGTGCCGGTCCCTTTTTCGTTTTAACGCAGTCGTGATCAAAACCAGATGACAGTCGCCACCACCAGTTTCCTTATCTTTGCCGCCAGCCAGGTCGGCACACCGGGACCGGCCAACATGGTCCTGCTGGGGACAGGTGCGCGCTATGGTTTTCGAGCCGCCTTACCGTTTGTTGCAGGGGTCATCCTGGGCAAGCAGTTGATCATCTGGCCCGTTGGTTTTGGCCTAATGCAATTGGCGGATCGGGTGCCCTTGGTGTTTGAGGTGCTCAAATACGCCTCGGCGGCCTATATCATCTGGTTGGCCTGGAAAATCGCGAACCTGCGCTTATCACGAGGGCAAGGCGATGTCGCTGTGCCCGGTTTCTGGTTGGGGCTGATCGTGCACCCGCTGAACCCCAAGGCCTGGGCCATGATCATTGCAGGCTTCACGGGTTTTGTGACGGCTGGAACATCGACCTTTCAGGCGACTTTAACAATCGCGCTTTGTTTGTTGGTTTGTCAGGCAATTCTTCACCCGATCTGGACTTTTGCAGGCGATAGAATCGCCCATGCGGTTGAAGGACGGCCTATGGAAAAATATCTGATGTGGACGTTAGCGAGTGTCACAGTTGCGTCCGTACTTTTCGTGTTGTTCGGAGGAGGAGCACAGACATGAAACTTGAGACAATCATAAATCAGCCGGTCATCGAAACCGAGCGGTTCGACCTGCGCCCACTGCGCCGTTCGGATATGGGTCTCATTGAACATTATGCAGGCGATGAGCGCGTGGCGCGCATGACCACGACGATTCCACATCCGCTGCCACCCGGTTCGACCGAGGCTTTTGTAACCCGTGCCATGGCGGATGAACGGGATGAGGACGTATGGGCGTTGGATGCCACCAAGGATGGCGGGCCGGAATTGATAGGCCTGATCTCGCTACAGCGGTTGGATCGTAATCAGGCCGAAATCGGCTATTGGGTCGCACCGGTATACTGGAACACCGGCATCGCCTCATTGGCGGTAGAGGCTTTGGTTCTGGCCAACCCCCTGCAGCATTCCAGCATGTTCGCCAGTGTGTTTCAGGACAATCCAGCCTCGGCGCGAGTGCTGACGCATTGCGGGTTTGAGTATCTTGGCGATGCCGAGACCTATTCGGTTGCGCGCGACGCAAACGTGCCCACCTGGACTTATAGTAAAAAACTCTGACTTGTGGCCGATGGGGCCTTTGCAGTAGGGGACAGTCATGAAATTTCTCGATCTTGCAAAGGTCTACATCCGGTCCGGGGCCGGAGGTAGCGGTTGCGTCAGCTTTCGGCGTGAAAAATACATTGAATATGGCGGCCCCGATGGCGGAGACGGCGGCAAAGGTGGTACAGTTTGGGCCGAAGTTGTGGATGGGCTGAACACCCTGATTGACTTTCGCTATCAGCAGCATTTCTTTGCCAAGAACGGACAGCCCGGTCGCGGCCAGCAGCGCACCGGCAAGGATGGGGACGACATCATCCTACGTGTACCAGTTGGGACCGAGATCCTGGATAAGGACGAAGAAACCGTCATTTGTGACCTGACTAAGGTCGGGCAGCGGTTTTTGCTGGCCAAGGGCGGCAATGGCGGGTTCGGCAACCTGCACTTTAAATCTGCAACCAACCAGGCCCCGCGCCGTGCCAATCCGGGGCAGGCAGGGATTGATCGCACCATCTGGCTGCGGCTGAAACTGATCGCGGATGTGGGCCTGCTGGGTATGCCGAATGCGGGCAAGTCGACCTTTCTGGCCGCCACATCAAATGCGCGACCCAAGATCGCCGATTATCCGTTTACGACCCTGCATCCCAACTTGGGCGTCGTAGGCGTCGACAATATCGAATTCGTGGTGGCCGATATCCCGGGTCTGATCGAAGGTGCCCATGAAGGGCGCGGGATTGGCGACCGGTTTCTGGGCCATGTCGAACGCTGCGCTGTGCTGCTGCATCTTGTCGATGGCACCTCGGAAACTGTGGCCGAAGACTATCGCACCATCATTCATGAGCTGGAAGCCTATGGCGGTGAATTGGCCGACAAGCCCCGGATCACTGTGTTGAACAAAGTTGACGCGCTGGATGAAGAAGAACGCGACCTCGCCAAGTCTGAACTGGAAGAGGCCGTTGGCGGCCCTGTCATGACCATGTCCGGCGTTGCCCATCTGGGCGTGACCGAGGTGTTGCGAGCGCTGCGGGCCGAGATCGATGAAAATCGCCTCCGCCAGAAACCCACGGAGGAGGCCCAATCGTGGCAACCCTGACCGCAGCCAGTCGTTTGGTGGTCAAGATCGGGTCGGCCTTGTTGGTGGACCGGCAGTCAGGTGTGTTGCGTTCGGACTGGTTGAAATCGCTGGCACAGGATGTGGCCTGGCTCAAGGGGCAGGGGGCTGATGTCATTCTGGTATCCTCTGGCTCAATCGCCTTGGGCCGTGGTGTTTTGGGCCTGCCCTCCGCTACTCTGCCGTTGGAGCAATCGCAGGCTGCCGCAGCGGTGGGGCAAATCCGGCTGGCCCGCGCTTACGAGGAAGCGCTGACACCGCATGAGATCACCACGGCGCAGGTTCTGGTCACGCTGGAAGACAGCGAGGACCGCCGCCGCTATTTAAACTCGCGCGCGACACTGGAAACTCTGCTGGGTCTTGGCGTTGTGCCGATCGTCAATGAAAACGATACCGTGGCGACTGATGAAATCCGCTATGGCGACAATGACCGTCTAGCCGCGCAGATCGCGGTGACGGTGGGCGCGGATCAACTGATCCTGCTATCTGATGTGGATGGGTTCTATTCGGGCAATCCGAACGAAGATGCCTCGGCCAAGCGGTATGAAACCATTGAGCACATCACACCTGAGATTGAAGCAATGGCCGGCGATGCCGGGTCTGGCCTGTCCAAAGGTGGGATGAAGACCAAATTGCTGGCGGCCAAGATGGCAACGGCGGCTGGGTGCGACATGGCGATTACCGAAGGTTCGACACTTAACCCTCTGCAATCGCTTGAAAATGGTGCCAACTGCACGTGGTTCACGGCCAAGCTGGACCCGCATGCGGCGCGTAAGCGTTGGATTTCAGCGATGAAACCCAGGGGCGAGATCACCGTGGATGAAGGCGCGGCCAAAGCGCTTGCAAACGGCAACAGCTTGCTGCCTGCTGGAATTACCGAAGTGACCGGGGATTTCGGTCGCGGCGATCCGGTCGCGGTTCTGGACCCCCAGGCGCGGCGATTGGCTCAAGGGATCAGCCGCTACACGGCGCAAGAGGCGGATGCGATCAAGGGGCGCAAATCCTCGGAAATCGAGGCGACGCTGGGCTATCCTGGGCGCGCGGCGCTGATCCACAGGGACGATTTGGCGCTTTAGCGGCGCAGAAAGGTGCACAAGATGAAAGACCTCGACAACATTCCTGCCCTGATGGCCGATCTCGGCAAACGCGCCAAAGTCGCCGCGCGTGAACTTGCCTTTGCCAGTGCTGAACGCAAACATGCAGCCCTGATCTCTGCCTCCGATGCGGTTTGGAAGAACCGTGCCGAGATTATCGAAGCCAACAAAAAAGACCTGGAATTCGGTCGCAACAAAGGTCTGAGCCCTGCAATGATGGACCGCTTGATGCTGGACGAGACCCGCATTCAGGGCATGGTCGATGGGCTGCGCACCGTTGCGGAACAGACGGACCCTGTGGGTGAGGTGATGACCGAATGGGACATGCCTTCGGGCCTGCATATCCAGCGGGTTCGGACGCCCCTGGGTGTGATCGGGGTGATCTATGAAAGCCGTCCCAACGTGACCGCCGATGCAGGCGCGCTTTGCATGAAATCCGGCAATGCGGTGATTTTGCGCGGCGGTTCTGAAGGGTTCCATTCTTCGACTGCTATCCACGCCTGTCTGATCGAAGCTCTGAAAGCGGCAAACCTGCCGGAAGATGCCATTCAACTCGTGCCGACCCGTGATCGTGCTGCGGTTCAGGAATTGCTGACCATGACCGAATATGTGGACGTTATCGTGCCGCGCGGAGGCAAAGGGCTGGTCGGGCTGGTGCAGCGTGAGGCGCGTGTGCCTGTCTTTGCGCACCTTGAGGGCATTGTTCACATCTATGTCGACAAAGCTGCTGATCCGCAGAAGACGCTTGAGGTGGTGTTGAACGCCAAAACCCGACGCACAGGTATCTGCGGTGCGGCGGAATGCCTTTTGATCCATCAGGATATTGCCGAAACTCTGGGACGTGACCTGGTCGCTGCTCTGATCGCAGCAGGCGTCGAAGTCCATGCCGAGGGCGCGTTGGCCGTTGATGGAACGCTCCAGGCGACAGCCGATGATTGGGGCAAAGAGTTTCTGGACAGCATCATTGCTGCCAGACCGGTAGCCGATATTGATGCCGCCATCGCGCATATCCAGCAGTTTGGCTCAAACCATACCGATTGCATCATGACCGAGGATGATCAGGCGGCAGCACGTTTCTTTGAGAGGCTCGACAGCGCGATTCTGATGCACAACGCCTCGACCCAGTTTGCCGATGGTGGTGAGTTTGGGATGGGCGCGGAAATCGGTATTGCGACCGGCAAGATGCATGCGCGTGGCCCGGTCGGCGCGGCGCAGCTGACCAGTTTTCAGTATCTGGTGCGCGGCAACGGCACGGTCCGGAGCTAAAACCTCAGCGCTACGCGGGTCGAACTGGTTTCGACCGCGACCCGCCGTCCTATAGTTGCTGCCGATTCTGGCAATAGTGCAAATTGCACCTGTGCAGGCGTGATTTTGCCCGAGGGGTGTCCTGTGGCGGCACTTTTCCACAAGTCGCTGTCAACATTCAGTTTATCAGCGGCTCCGACAACCTGACAGCCCGAGCCATTGGTTGAGATTTCAACTTCACCCCCCAAGGGCATCGCACTTTCGCAGCACATCAGGGCCAGAAAGGCCAGCTTGACCTGATTGCGCGGTACGGGTTCGGTCAGGTTCCAGCTTACCCGAACGCGTCCGGCGCGCTCGATATCGTTCAGCAGCTCTGCTATTTCGGTTTTTCCAAGGGGCTGATCGCTGGCCGCACCAAAGGCCACGCGAAAAAACCGGATGCGCGCACCAGCGCTGCCGACGCTGCCCGAGATCAATTCCATCTCGGGGCCTTGAACCGCGCCCACCATCTCGAGCAGTTCCAATCCGTTGGTGATTGCGCCGATCGGGCTGATCAGATCGTGACAGATCCGCGATCCGATCAATTCGGCCAGGTTGACGTCTGATGCGCCCATGCGTACCTCCTGCTGTATCTGCCGCAGGATACAAGGGACCCGCATGACAGACTTGAATGCTATTCTTGCACCGGGCATGTTTGTTCGCCACCCGGATTTTCCCGAATGGGGTGTCGGACAAGTGCAGTCCAACATCGCAGGCAAGATCACCGTAAACTTCCGCGAGCAGGGGAAAGTGGTAATCGACGGAACGCGCATCGCCCTGATGCCCGTCTTTGATCCGTAAAACTGGTTTAGGAAAGGTTAACAACCCTGACCAAAGGCGCAACAGTTGCGCCTGGTCGAAAGACTGCGGTATCAGCCCCTAAACGAGAACGGATCACCTTATGCCGGATACTGGCCCGACATTCACTGTAAAACTCGCCGAGACCGAGGCCGAGCTGCGCGCCGCACAGAAGCTGCGCTATGACGTCTTTGTGAGTGAACTGGGCGGTGGTGGTGACCTGGTGGATCACGAAGCAGGACTCGAGAAAGACAGGTTCGATCCGTATTTCGACCATATGCTGGCTTATGACGACGGCACCGGGGAAATCATCGGCGTTTACAGGATGTTGCCTGGGGAACGGGCAGCAGATATCGGGCAATTTTACTCCGAAGATGAATATGATCTGAGCGTGCTGAAAAACAGCGGACGCCAGCTGTTGGAGCTGGGTCGATCCTGCCTGCACAAAGATTATCGCGGCGGCTCGGCGATGTATCATCTTTGGAACGGGCTGGCCGGTTATGTCGCAGAGCGCCAGATCGAAGTTCTGTTTGGTGTGGCCAGCTTTCACGGCACGGATGTGGCCGCCTTGGCCCAGCCCTTGGCGATGCTGCATCACAACCACCTTGCCCCGCCTGATCTGCGCGTGTGGGCGCAGGCGGATGTGTTCCAATCCATGGATCTTGTCGCGCCTCAGGATCTGGATCGCCGCGCCGCAATGGTTCAGGTGCCGGCGCTGATCAAAGCCTATCTGCGGTTAGGCGGTTTTGTGGGCGAGGGGGCTTTTATTGACCACAACTTTAACACGACGGATGTTTGCCTGATCCTCGACACCGCGCGCATGAATGAACGCCAAAGGCGCATCTACGGTGGAGCGTAACGCGGTGAGCGATCCCCTCTGGAACAGCGAAGACGCGCCGGACCCGATTGAGTTGGGGCCGGTTGGCTGGGTTCTGGTCCTGCTTCGCGGCGTGCCCTTGGCCGTTCTGGTCTTTGGCGGGCTGATCATCTTGCTGCTGGTGCGCCTTGTTGAACGGCCACTTTATGGACTGCACCGCCCGGTCACGCCATTCATCACCCAATTCGTCTGCCGCAACGCCTTTCGCATCCTCGGAATTACGTTCACGACATCGGGTGCGTTAATGCAGCATTGCGGGGCTGTTGTGGCCAACCATACTTCTTGGCTGGATATTTTTGCCCTCAATGCACGTAAGCGGATTTATTTTGTCTCAAAAGCCGAAGTGGCGCGTTGGCCCGGCATTGGCTGGCTGGCGCGGGCAACGGGCACGGTCTTTATCGAGCGGAACCCCAAAAAAGCAAAAGAACAGACCAAGATTTTCGAAGATAGGCTGAAAGCCGGACATAAGCTGTTGTTTTTTCCAGAAGGCACCTCGACCGACGGGTTGCGGGTTTTACCATTTAAAACAACGCTTTTCGCCGCGTTCTTTACAGAAGAGTTGCGCGATTTCATGTATGTACAGCCCGTTACAGCGGTGTTCCACGCGCCAGATGGACAACCAGCCCGCTTTTATGGCTGGTGGGGAGATATGGAGTTCGGTCCGCATCTGCTCAAGACACTAGGTGCCCGGCGTCAGGGAGCGGTCGAGTTGATTTACCACGCACCAGCCAAGGTTAGCGACTTTGAAAACCGCAAAGCACTAGCGGCCTGGTGCGAGCAAGCCGTTCGTCACGCACACAGCTTGGCGCGACTTGAAAAATAAGGGCATTTGACCCTTGCACTACCCCAAAACCTGCCGTATACGCGCGCTATTCAAACCCGCAGGCGGGGTTTGGGTTTTGTAGGGGAGACATCCCTATCTGGCCCGCCGGTTGGAGCATCCGCTTCTTTCACCCCCGCCGAGGCGTAAACCGGAAAAGGAAAATAGCATGGCTCTTCCCGAGTTCACCATGCGTCAGCTGTTGGAAGCTGGCGTTCACTTTGGTCACCAGACACAGCGTTGGAATCCCCGCATGGGCCCGTTCATCTACGGCTCGCGCAATGGCATCCACATCATGGACCTGACCCAGACGGTTCCGATGCTGGACCAAGCTCTGCAGGCCGTTCGTGACACCGTTGCAAAAGGTGGCCGCGTTCTGTTCGTTGGCACCAAGCGCCAGGCGGCTCAACCGATCGCTGAAGCAGCCGAAAAGTCGGCGCAGTACTTCATGAACCACCGTTGGCTGGGTGGCACACTGACCAACTGGAAAACCGTTTCGCAGTCGATCAACCGTCTGAACCAGATTGACGAAGCGATGGAATCGGGTGCCGAAGGCCTGACCAAGAAAGAGCGTCTGGGCATGGAACGTGACCAGGCCAAGCTGCAAGCTTCGCTGGGCGGTATCCGTGAGATGGGTGGCGTTCCTGACCTGCTGTTTGTCATCGATGTCAAGAAAGAAGCACTGGCCATCGCCGAAGCCAACAAGCTGGGCATCCCGGTTGTGGCCGTGGTTGATACCAACTGCTCGCCCGATGGTGTGGATTACATCATCCCTGGCAACGACGACGCAGCGCGCGCCATCGCTCTGTACTGCGATCTGGCCGCACGTGCCGCTCTGGACGGTATGACCGCTCAGATGGGTGCAGCAGGCGTTGACCTGGGTGCGTTCGAAGAAGCACCGGTTGAAGAAGCCGTTGCCGAAGAAGCGCCCGCAGAAGAAGCCGCGCCGGAAGCCAAAGCCGAAGCGTAAGCTGCCCGTCACGTTACTGACATATGGGGCAGGGTAGACCTGCCCCAAATCCGTTTGAATTGAGGAGAGCCTAAAAATGGCAATCACAGCAGCAATGGTTAAAGAACTGCGCGACTCGACCGGCGCAGGCATGATGGACGCAAAAAAAGCGCTGACCGAAACCGGCGGCAACATGGACGAGGCCGTTGACTGGCTGCGCACCAAAGGTCTCGCCAAAGCGGCCAAGAAATCGGGCCGTACAGCAGCCGAAGGTCTGGTCGCTGTTCACGTCAACGGCGGCACCGGGGTTGCAGTCGAAGTGAACTCGGAGACCGACTTCGTTGCGAAAAACGCTGAATTCCAGGAAATGGTCGGTAAGATCGCATTTGCTGCAGAAGGTGTTGACGATGTTGACGCGCTGCTAGCGGCTGACCTGGGCGGCAAAAACGTTGCCGACACGCTGACCGACAAGATCGCCACCATTGGCGAAAACATGTCGGTGCGCCGCATGGCCAAACTGTCGGGCGACACGGTTGTATCCTACGTCCACAACGCCGCCACCAACGGCATGGGTAAAATCGGTGTTCTGGTTGCTCTGACCGGTGGTGACGAGGCGATCGGCAAGCAAGTTGCGATGCACATCGCGGCTGTGAACCCTGCGGCTCTGTCCGAAGCGGATATGGATCCGGCGATTGTCGAGAAGGAAAAGCAGGTTCAGATGGACATCGCCCGCGAATCCGGCAAGCCGGAGCAGGTGATCGAAAAGATGATCATCGGCCGCATGAAGAAATTCGTCGCCGAATCGACTCTGCTGAACCAGCAGTTCGTTGTGAACCCTGATCTGACCGTCGAAGCAGCGGCGAAAGAGGCAGGCGCAACCATCACCGGCTTCATTCGTCTGGAAGTCGGCGAGGGCATTGTGGTCGAAAAAGAAGACTTCGCAGCCGAAGTCGCCAAGGCGGCTCAGGGCTAAGGCCTTTCAAAGGCCCCGTTCTGGGGCCTTTCCAAAGCATCGAAACGGGTTGCGCGGTCGCAGCCCGTTTTTTTTGTTTTCGTCAAACTGAGAATAGATTGGAGGGCCCCGCATGATGGGGATGGTCGAGGCCCCCCAAATTTCCGACCTAGCGACGCGGACAAATAGGCGCCTCTGTGTCAGAGTGATCAGAGAGCTTTGATATTGCAAAGATCTGATCGAAGTGTTCCCTGGCTAAAGCCACCACTCACGGAACAAGACCAATTTGCAATTTTACGTACCAATTCGGAAGTCATGTTTTCCTTACCTAAGGTAAGCTGTCATGAACACTCCAGGTGCTCAGGCTTCCATAAGGAACATCTGATTGTGCAGAGATGCCTTTAGTACGGCCTGTGCTGTGGTCTCAACCGACAGGGATTCACGCGCCAGTCTCAGGTGCTTTTCTACGGTTGCCGAGGTCAGCCCCATCAACAGCGCGATATCCTGTGTTGTCTTGCCATCGCCGACCCATTCCAACGCTTCGCGCTGCCGCTTTGTCAGCGCGCGGTTGGGTGGGTTGTAGGGCAGGGTCAGGATTTTCAGATGCGCCATATTGTTCATGAGCAATATGTCATCTCCGTGCTCAGCCCAGATCGCATCAACCTCATCCTGGCTCAGCCTGTCCTGCGCAGACAGCGAAATGGCCCCTTTTGAGCGCAAAGAAACAGAGTTAAAACTGACCGTATAGCCGTTCACAACGCCCATCGATCGATTGAAATCGATCACTCTCTGCTCTTCAACACTCATCTGGCCTGTGGACATCATCTGTTGGATCATTTGCCAACTGGCCGCGCCTTCATTGTCCAGCGCCCATTTGAGCATCGGGGCGTGAAAATACATCCCATGTTGCAGAAAGCCATCCGTGTAGGCCGGATCATGGTTGGACAGGATTACAAAGTCTTCGGGATCGCCCAACGAGGTTTCGGTCCGGTACTGCGTATAACCATAGATCAGCCGGTCAAAGCCAAACAGCGCCATTTGGCGGCAATGGGCGTCCCACAACTCTTCCAGCGTTTTGGCATAGCTCACAAAGTGCAGATACTCGTTTAGCTTCATCTGCCACCCGTTGCCCCAATATGGGCCGCTATAGCGTCTAGCGCCAGAACGTAACTTTGCACACCAAATCCGCAGATTTGCCCCAGCGCGACTGGCGCAACAAAGGACTTATGACGAAACGCTTCACGGGCGTGAATATTCGACAGATGCACTTCGACCAGCGGCAACCCGACGGACGAGATCGCATCCATCAGCGCCACGGATGTATGCGTATAGCCGCCCGCATTCAGGATCAGCCCATGCTGTGTTTCGCGCGCTGCGTGAATGGCATCGATTAAGGCGCCTTCGTGGTTCGACTGAAAATGGGTTACGGTCAGACCAAGCTTAGCGCCATGGTCAACACACAGATCCTCGACCATCTGCAATGTGGTGCTGCCATAAACCTCCGGCTGGCGGGTGCCAAGCAGGTTCAGGTTCGGACCATTCAAAACCAGAATGTTCGTCATGTCTTTTTATTCCCCATCACTGGTTCATAGCCACGATTAGCCTGAGTTGTCTACTGCGCTTTGTTGCACAGTGATACAATGTCTGCCGGCTGCAGAACCGTCTTTCACGCCATTCTGTGACCCTCAGGTCGCGTCCGGTGTGATGACCAGTTTGCCCAACACGGAACGATCCGCCATTAGCTTCAATGCATCGGCAGCCTGATTCAGGGGGAACTGCGCGCTGATGCGGGGTTTGATTTGACCCTTTGCATAAAGTGTAAATAGCTCTGCAACATTCTGCGCATGACCCTGAGGGTCACGGAACACCGACGCGCCCCAAAAGACGCCAACGATCTGGCACCCTTTGAGCAAAGGTAGGTTCAGCGGAAGGTTAGGGATGCCAGCAGGGAACCCCACCACCAGAAAACGCCCGTTCCATGCCATGCTGCGCAACGCGGGCTCAGAAAACGGCCCGCCGACGGCATCATAGACAACATCCGCGCCATTGGGACCGGCCAGCGCTTTGATCTGGCCCGAGAACGCCTTTTGGGCGTCTTTATCCATCTCGCGCGGATAGATGATCGTCTCATCCGCACCAATCTGTTTGCAAAATGCGGCCTTGTCCTCTGATGACACGGCGGCGATCACCCGCGCACCCATAGCTTTTCCCAGCTCAATCGCGGCAGAGCCGACACCACCCGCAGCCCCCAAGATCAGCATGGTTTCACCGGCTTGAAGCAATGCCCGATCCTTGAGCGCGTGGTATGAGGTGCCATAGGTGAAAATGAAACAGGCCGCGTCCTCATAGGGCATGTCGTGCGGAAACTTGATTGCAGTCGCGGCCTTGATCGTCAGATGGGTCGCAAACCCTCCATGACCCGTCAACGCAAGGACCCGATCACCCGGTTCAAAATCTGTTACGCCCTCGCCGATGGCCAGAACCTCTCCGGCGATTTCGCCGCCGGGGGCGAAGGGGCGCGGCGGTTTCATCTGATAGAGATCGCGAATGATCAGCGTATCCGGGAAATTCACCCCGGCTGCTTTCACGGCGATCAACAACTTGCCCTTGCCAGGCGATGGATCGGGCAGGGTGGTCAGTTCCAAAGTCTCTGGCCCGCCGGGGGCGACGCTGAGTAATGCTTGCATGTTGACCCTGTTGTCCCTGTTATTCCGGTATCGGAAACTTTTGAGGCTGGGTTATGTATTGTCAACGGCCACCTCTGGTTCCCGTCACGGCAACCGCCACTACGCGTAAGTGAGGAGACACGCATGACCCCCGAAACCCTTTTTTCACTTCAGGGTAAAACCGCGCTGGTCACAGGCGGGGCCACTGGAATTGGCCGCATGGCCGCCGAGGCGCTGGTGCGGGCCGGGGCCCATGTGATGATCGCCTCACGCAAGGGTGAGGCGTGCGCTGCGGTCGCTGAAGAACTCAACGCGCTGGAGGCGCCGGGCAGTGCGGTCGGGTTTGCGGGCGACCTGGGCAGCAAAGAGGGGATCGAGGCGCTTGTTTCTGACATCAACGCGCGGACCGAGACGCTTGATATCCTTATGAATAATTCTGGTGTCAGCTGGGGTGCGCCGATGGGTCAGTTTCCTTATGAAGCCTGGGACAAGGTGATGTCTGTCAACGTGACGGGCATTTTCGAACTGACGCAAAGACTGCTGCCGTTGCTGATGAAATCCGGAACAGCCGAGGACCCGGCGCGGGTCATCAATGTCGGCTCGGTGATGGGTGAGGTTCCAATGGGCGATGGCGCCTATAGCTATTCTGCCTCGAAAGCGGCTGTTTTACATCTGACCAAAATCCTGGCCAAAGAGCTGTCGCCCTATCATGTCACCGTAAACGCCCTAGCCCCGGGGCCCTTTGTGTCTAAGATGACAGCTTTTGCCACCGCGGATGAGGGCACGCGCGAAAAGGTCGGAAAATCGGTGCCTTTAGGGCGCGTAGGTCGGGATGAGGATATTGCAGGCTGTATGCTGTTCCTTTGTGGTCGTGGCGGAGGATACGTAACAGGTGCAGTCATTCCGGTGTCGGGCGGTATTAACGTCGTAACCGCTCCGAATATCTTTGCCGAAGCCCTTTAGGTGAGGATCGGACATGACAACCAACACCGATTTGGACCTGGCTGCTATCGACGCCTATCTGTCAGCGCATCTGACGGGATATAGCGGCCCACTCGAAGCCCGAAAATTTGCGATCGGGCAATCTAACCCGACCTATGAACTGCTCACACCCGATCGATCCTATGTACTACGTCGCAAACCCCCCGGGGTGCTTCTGAAATCAGCCCATGCAGTAGATCGCGAATTTCGCGTGCAAAGCGCCCTGGCCGATAGCCCCGTTCCGGTGCCCAAAATGGTGCTGCTGTGCGAGGATGTCACGGTTATCGGTTCCGCCTTCTACGTAATGGAACATCTGCAGGGGCGCGTCTTCCTGCAACCCACGCTGGAAGGGGAAAGCAACCAGGTTCGCAGCGCTGTGCTGGATGAAATGAACCGCGTTTTGGCAGAGCTTCATATGGTGGATATCGACGCAGTCGGCCTGTCTGATTATGGGCCTACAGGTAACTATTTCGAACGCCAGATCTCGCGCTGGACAAAGCAATATCGCGCTTCTGAAACATCTGATATCGCCGATATGAACGCGCTTATCGATGCACTCACCTCTGCGATCCCCGACGATGACGGGCAACGAACGCTGGTGCATGGAGATTACCGCATCGACAACCTGATGTTTGCTACAGATGGGACGGACTGTATCGGCGTTCTGGATTGGGAATTGTCCACAATCGGTCACCCCTACGCCGATCTGGCCGCGGTGATCATGCAATGGCAGATGCCACCGGGCAAAGAAGGGCGCGGGCTGGCTGGTATTGATCGCGATCAGCTCGGCTTGCCCAGCGACGCGGACTTTGTCGCGCAGTATTGTGCACGGCGGGGGTTGCCGGGGATTGATAACTTCGGCTTCTACCTGGCGTTCAACTTCTTCCGAATGGCCGGAATCCTACAGGGTGTCTATAAACGTGCGCTGGACGGGAACGCCTCGGATCCCAAACGGGCGCAAGCGTTCGGAGCCTATGTCCCGGTTTTTGCGCAGCATGGTTTGGCTGCACTTGAGAAAGATTAATATATTGCGATAGAGCTTTGTTTTGGATCACTTATGTAGCGCGAGTTCCAGATCCAGATTGCCCAGACTGTTCTTTCCAAAGAACATCTCAGACCCTGCAAACATGCTGGGCACGCCAAAGACGCCGCGCCTGACCATAGCCTTGGTTTGCTCTTTCAACATCTGCTTAGTTTGAGGCGCGGCAATCGCCTCACGGATTTTGCGAACGGGCAGTTCTGCCTCACGCAGGATGTCGGTCAGCACACCCAGTTCTTCTACCTTTTGACCATGCACCCAGATTGCATCAAAAACGGCATCTATATATTTGTTTTCCCATGATTTACTCGATGCATAATATGCGCCGCGCATGACGAATTTGCTATTGATCGGGAAGTGCGGGCTCATGTGGAAACTCACGCCACGCCGCCGGGCAAAGCGGTGCAGATCGTGGGTCAGATAGGCTGTTTTTTGACGATTTTCAGAAAACGCCTCGAAGGGGCTCTGGTTGTTGGTCGATTTGAATACACCAGACAACAGCACAGGGATCGGGTTGATCTTCGCCTTGTGCTTTTTGGCAAGTTCCGGCAGCATCTTATATGCAAGAAACGCGTTTGGGCTGCTGAAATCGTAAACGAAATCTATAGTTTGCGCCATGTTGATACTCCAATCCGGGGTGTCAGCAGATTTTAGAACAGGCACACAACGAATCCGCGACAAGGGCCGTCTTTATGTGGAAACAATCGCCTATGGGCTGGGCAAAGCAAAGGCCGATTTTCTCGATTAATCACTGACCAGTTCCACTCAGCAAAGCAACAGATTTCATGACACACCACGTACACAGCTTTGACCCAGACCGCCTTAACCGCATTCGCAGTTGGATGGAGCGTTACGTCACCGAACGCAAATATGCTGGCAGCGCCTTTCTGCTGCATCACAAAGACGCCGAGGTGTTTTTTCATGCCTGTGGTCAGCGCAGCATTGAAAATAACCTGCCATTCCAACGCGATACTCTGGCGCGGATTTATTCGATGACCAAGCCCATTACCTCGGTCGGGTTGATGATGCTGGTCGAACAGGGTTTGATCCATCTTGATGCGCCGTTGTCTGAATTTATACCGGAATTCAATGATATACAGGCCCTTGCTCCCGGTGCTGCCCGACTGGATCAAACTGAAAAAGCAATCAGTCCGACGCTGCATCACCTACTGACGCATACAAGCGGTCTGAGCTACCCGTTCAATCCCGGCGTTTTGCCTGAGGCCATGGAACAGCAGGATTTACTGTTCAAACCCAATCAGGGCCTTCTGGCAGATCGGGTCCGTGATCTTGCGCGCTTGCCACTGGCGTTTCAACCCGGTGCGCGTTGGGAATATTCCGTCGGCATTGACGTTCTGGGTCGCGTGATCGAAATTGTCTCAGGCCAACAGTTAGATCAATATTTCGACCAGCAGATCTTTGCGCCTCTGGGCATGTGGGAAACCGGTTTTTCCGTGGCCAAGGGGGCAGGGGATCGTTTTGCGTCTCTTTATTCTCCCTTGTCGGGTGATGCGATGGCGCTGAACTCAGCCGAACGGGGCAGCGATACACTTCGGCTGGTGGATGAGGCCGGATCATCCCCCTTTGAAAACACCTCAACTTTTTCGGGTGGTGGCGGATTGATCGGCTCCATCGATGATTATGCCAAATTCGTCGGAATGCTGCGCAATCGAGGGACAGCGAACGGGCATAGGATTCTGGCCCCCAGAACCGTAGATTTTATGCTTTGCAATCACTTACCCGGCGATATTGCATCAATGGGTCCCAGCAGTTTTGCCGAACAACCGATGGAGGGGATGGGCTTTGGTCTCGGTGGATCGGTGGTTCTGAACCCTGCGAGGATGCGCGTGCCCGGCTCGGTTGGCGATTTCAGTTGGGGCGGCATGGCCTCCACCTATTTCTGGTTGGATCGAAAAAACGATCTGAGTGGTATCTTTTTCACTCAGTTGTCGCCCTCGAGTTCCTACCCGTCACGGGCCGAGTTAAAGGCGCTGGTACTAGGCGCGGTGATTGATTGATCCGAACGCGACTGATAGGCGGATATCTGTCACACTCAGAGAGCAGAATATGACCGAAGCAGAACGCATTCTTCTTGATCTTTTAGATATTGAACGTCTGGAAGTTGATCTGTTCCGGGGCACGGGGTCCGGTGGTGAAACACCAACGCGTATCTTCGGCGGGCAAGTGATCGCACAGGCACTGGCTGCGGCCTATAGAACGGTCGAAGATCGGTTATGTCATTCGCTACACGCCTATTTCATCCGCCCGGGCGATCCTTCGATACCCGTTATATATCAAGCGGATAGAGCGAGAGATGGAAGTTCTTTCACAACCCGCCGTGTGGTCGCAATTCAGCATGGAAAACAGATTTTGAACATGTCCGCCTCGTTCCATGTTCAGGATGAAGGCTGGGCGCATCAACATCCAATGCCGGATCTGGATGCGCCCGAAAGCTATCCCGCACGGTCCGATTTGCGCCATCAATATTTGGAGCGCGTTCCCGAGAAAATGCGAGGCGAATTGCTGCGTGAACGTCCCATCGAGGTGCGTGAGGTGGATCACCTTGATCCGTTTAACCCCGTGGCCGCTGACGACCGCAATCAAATCTGGTTCCGGATAGGGGCCGCGGAAACTGCAGACGCGCGCACTCAGCACCTGTTGCTGGCATATGCCTCGGATATGAGCTTGCTGAGTTCTGGCATGCGTCCACACGGGCTCAGCTGGTTTACTGGTCAGGTCAACGGCGCGAGCCTCGATCACGCGCTATGGTTCCATGCTCCGGTGCAGTTCGACAATTGGCATCTTTACGCAATGGATTCGCCTTGGACAGGGCAGGGCCGGTCATTCAATCGGGGCTCCATCTTCACACAGGACGGCGTTTTGGTCGCTTCTGTTGCTCAAGAAGGTTTGATGCGTAAACCGAAGACTTAAGTACCTTCCACAAAGGTTTGATTTAGCTTGCGCATTCCAGCCAACCAGCGATCGTAGTCTGCCGTTTTGTGTCGCATATAGTCTAGCACCTGAGGGTGCGGCAGAACAAGAAACTGCTCAGCCCGAATGGCCTCAACGCAGGCGTCTGCAACGTCCTCGGGTTCGAGCATTCCATCGATGGAAGCGACCGATGTTTCGTGTCCGCGTGTCATCTCGGACCGAACGGCTTGAGGACATAACGCTGACACACACAAGCCCTTATGGCCATAGGTCAGCGACAACCATTCGGCAAATCCAACCGCTGCGTGTTTCGTGACGCCATATGGCGCGGCTCCTGGCTGGTTCAATAAACCAGCAGCAGATGCGGTGATCAGCATGTAACCCTGACCGCGCTCAAGCATTTTGGGCACAAGATGGCGTGCGGTCCAGACATGAGACATAACGTTAATGTCCCAGATGCGGTTCCAGTCTTGATCTGGCACATCCAGACCGCCAAGTGTCAGTATTCCTGCATTGGCGCAAAACAGATCGATCGGCGCGATCTCAGCTTCGACGTAGTCGATCAAAGCCTTGATCTGAGCTTCGCTGGCCACGTCGCAGGGATAAGCATGACCACCAATGCGATTGGCGAGATCCTGTGCCGCCTGTAGATCGACGTCAGAACATATGACCGTAGCGCCATCATGGGCGAACCGTTCTGCAAGACCTTTGCCAATCCCGCCAGCAGCGCCGGTAATGACAACGGTTTTTCCATTCGGTTCCATTTAGCTGTCTCAAGTTGGATAAAGTTGATTTAGTAAGCTGTTGTTTTCTGGCGTTGTGCTAGATTAATTATTTACCATAATACCAATTATGCGAATTATTAATTGCAGGGAACTAGGCCACCTGCTGAACGCGTGATGGCCCAATTCAGCACGATCTCAATAGAACGCCTGTAACCCGGTTTGCGCACGTCCAAGGATCAACGCGTGGACATCATGTGTGCCCTCATAGGTGTTCACGGTTTCCAGATTGACCATGTGGCGGATCACGTGGAATTCAAGCGAGATACCGTTGCCGCCATGCATGTCACGCGCCATGCGCGCAATATCGAGCGCTTTACCGCAGTTATTGCGTTTGACGATTGAGATCATTTCAGGCGCGGCCTCGGCCTGGTCCAACAAACGCCCAACACGCAGGCTTGCTTGCAGACCCAATGCAATTTCGGTCTGCATATCGGCCAGTTTGCGCTGGAACAGCTGAGTTTGCGCCAGAGGTTTGTCGAACTGCTTGCGGTCCAGACCGTATTGCAACGCTGCATGCCAGCAGCTTTCTGCAGCCCCCATGACGCCCCAGCTGATGCCATAGCGCGCACGGTTCAAACAGCCAAACGGGCCTTTCAGGCCTTGAACATGCGGCAGCAAGGCACCCTCGCCCACTTCAACGCCATCCATCACAATCTCGCCGGTGACTGACGCACGCAGGCTCAGCTTGTTTTCAATCTTCGGCGCGCTTAGACCTTTGAGGCCTTTGTCCAGAACAAAGCCCCGGATTTTACCATCATGGGCATCAGATTTGGCCCAAACGACAAACACATCAGCTATCGGGGCGTTTGATATCCACATCTTGCTACCGGTCAAACGGTAGCCGCCATCGATCTTCTCAGCCCGTGTTTTCATACCCGCCGGGTCCGACCCAGCATCCGGTTCGGTCAGGCCAAAGCAGCCAATCCATTCACCCGAGGCCAATTTCGGCAGGTATTTCCGGCGTTGATCTTCGCTGCCATAGGCGTAGATCGGATACATGACCAGAGAGCTTTGCACCGACATCATCGAACGATAGCCGGAATCCACCCGCTCAATCTCGCGCGCGACCAAACCGTACGAGACGTAGTTGCCACCCAGACCGCCATATTCTTCGGGAATGGTTGTGCCCAGCAGGCCCATTTCCCCCATTTCACGGAAAATCTCGGGGTCAGTTTCTTCGTTCTGATAGGCTTGGGTCACACGCGGTTGCAGCTTTTCCTGCGCATAAGCGCGTGCGCTGTCAGTGATCATCCGTTCGTCTTCGTGCAACTGGTCGGTCAGGCGGAACGGATCCTCCCACGAAAATTTACCCAAATCTGGGGCATCTTTTGCCCGCAAGGTCGGTTTCGTCTGAGGCGCGTTCATTTTGCTTCTCCGTTGGATCAATTTTGCCGAACCCTAGCGCGGGTCCGACGCAAACAACAACAGGAGTTTGGCACATTGCGACAATCAAAGACAAAGCGGCGTGAACGACCCCGCGCCCCCTGCCCTTGGCATTAGCCCAAGGCGTATCCGGCGCCACGCACGGTGCGCACCGGGTCTTCGCCCCCATGCTGCGTCAATGCTTTGCGTAGCCGTCCGATATGCACGTCTACGGTGCGCGTATCGACATAGATATCGCGCCCCCAGACCCGATCCAGCAATTGCTCACGGCTCCAGACGCGACCGGGCTTTTCCATGAAAGTGCTTAGCAGGCGGAATTCGGTCGGGCCCAGTTTCAGCGGTTTGCTGTCGCGGCTGACCTTGTGTGTTTCCGAGTCCAGGATGATATCGTCAAATTCCAACAGAATCCCGACCGTTGCAGGACGTACACGGCGCAGTTGGGTGCGCACGCGCGCCATCAGCTCGACCACCGAATACGGCTTGACCACATAGTCATCCGCGCCAGTTTCTAGCCCGCGCACCTTGTCCACCTCTTCCGAGCGGGCCGACAGCATGATGATCGGGATCGAACGCGTATCGGGCCGCGTTTTCAAACGCCGGCAAACCTCAATCCCGCTGAGATTGGGCATCATCCAATCCAGCACGATGATATCCGGGCAATCTTCGTCGACCAGCAACAGTGCTTCATCGCCGCTGGCCGCTTTGGAAACCCGAAAGCCTTCGGCCTCAAGATTATAGGCCAGCACTTCACGCTGGGCCAATTCATCCTCGACAACCAGGACAGTCGGCTGATCTGCGGACATGGTCTGCGTCTCCTAGACGGTTTGCGACGTGTTATCGGCCTTGGGCCGCGCCTCGGCCGGGCGTTCACCCGTGACCAAATACACCACCTGCTCGGCAATCGAAGTGACATGGTCGCCCATGCGTTCAATGTTCTTGGCGATGAAATGCAGGTGCATACAGGCCGAGATGTTGCGCGGGTCCTCGGCCATGAAGGTCAGAAACTCGCGGAACAAGCCGTTATACATCTGATCGACTTCCTCATCACGATTGATGACGTCAGTGGCAAGTTCAGCATCGCGTTGAATATAAGCATCCAGCGCATCACGCAGCATCAGTTCAACCTCGCGCGCCATGCGGCGCAATGCGGCGGCACTGCCGTTGATCTCGCCCGCATCGACCAGAACCGTGGTGCGCTTGGCGATATTCTTGGCATAATCGCCAATCCGCTCAAGGTTGCCCGACACTTTCAGAACCGAAAGCACAAGGCGAAGGTCACTGGCGGTTGGCGCGCGCAGCGCGATCAGGCGCGCTGTCTCTTCGTCGATCACCTCTTCCAGCGCATCGATGGCCTTGTCGCCATCGCGCACCTCTCCCGCCAGCTCCACGTCGCGGGATTCAAGGGACCGGGCCGCACTCATGATGGCCGCTTCAACCAGCCCGCCCATCTTCATGATATGCGCCTGGATCGCCTCAAGGTCGCGGTCGAAAGCAGATGCAATATGTTGTTCGCTCATTTCGGTCATATCTGAATACCTGTGCTCAGCCGATGCGGCCGGTGATGTAGCTTTCCGTGCGCGGGTCTACGGGGTTGGTAAAGATCGTTCCGGTTTCGCCGAATTCGACCAGATTGCCGAGATGGAAAAAGGCGGTTTTCTGGCTGACCCGTGCGGCCTGCTGCATCGAGTGGGTCACGATGACCACCGAATATTGTGCGCGCAGCTCGTCAATCAATTCCTCGACCTGGGCCGTGGCGATCGGATCCAGTGCCGAGCATGGCTCGTCCATCAGCAGAACTTCGGGTTCTGTTGCGACGGCGCGGGCAATACACAGGCGCTGCTGCTGACCACCTGACAGGCCGGTGCCGGGCGAATCCAGACGATCCTTGACCTCATCCCAAATTGCACCTCGGCGCAGGGATTTCTCGACGATTTCATCTAGTTCAGCTTTGTTCTTGGCCAAACCATGAATGCGCGGGCCGTAAGCAACGTTATCATAGATCGATTTCGGGAACGGGTTCGGTTTCTGAAACACCATGCCGACCTTGGCGCGCAGTTGCACAGGGTCAACGCGCTTGTCATAGATATCTTCGCCGTCCAGCTTAAAGCTGCCCTTCACCCGCGCGATGTCGATTGTATCGTTCATCCGATTCAGACAGCGCAGGAACGTGGATTTACCGCAGCCCGACGGGCCGATGAAAGCCGTGACAGTCTTATCTTCGATATCGACATTCACGTCTTTGATGGCGTGGGTGTCACCGTAAAAGACCTGGCAGTCCCGGCACTCCAGCTTGATTTCATTGGTATCCACTTGTCTCTCCACTCGTGACATGTCGTTCATGGGTCTGCCCTTCTTACCAGCGGCGTTCAAAGCGGCGGCGCAGAATGATTGCGATGATGTTCATAGTCAGCAGGAAAATCAAAAGGATGATGATCCCGCCCCAGGCTTTTTCATAGAAACCCACATCAGCTCGTGCAGCCCAAGTGTAGATTTGGGCGGGCATGGCCGAGTTCGGCTCGGTAAACCCTGCGATGAAACCATCCGGGTAGCCACGGGCGACAAAGCCCACCATGCCGATCAGCAGCAGCGGAGCGGTTTCACCCAGCGCTTGCGCCAGACCGATGATGGTTCCGGTCAGGATGCCAGGCGCGGCCAATGGCAAAACGTGATGGAACACCGCCTGCATTTTCGAGGCCCCTACCCCAAGTGCAGCATCCCGGATAGATGGCGGAACCGCCTTCAGCGACGCGCGGGTCGAGATAATGATTGTCGGCAAGGTCATCAGCGTCAGCACCAGCCCACCAACCAGCGGCGCCGATTGCGGCAGGTGCATGAACTGGATGAAGACTGCCAAACCAAGGATACCAAACACGATCGACGGAACCGCGGCCAGGTTCGAGATATTCACCTCGATCAAGTCCGTAAACCTGTTCTGCGGTGCGAATTCTTCCAGATAGATCGACGCGGCCACACCGATGGGCAGCGACAGGCCCAGCACAACCAGCATCATAAAGAATGAGCCCACGACCGAGGCACCGATCCCAGCACCGCCGGGGTTGTCCACGCCCGAGTCTGCCCCGGTGATGAACGGCCAGTTGAAAACCTGTTTGATGATGCCGGCCTCTTGCAGCGCATCCACCAGATCCAGGTCGCTTTTCTGCAGGAAGCGACTGTCCTGAATTGTGTCTCGCGAAACACGGCCTTTGTAGTAGCCATCGACACGGCTGGAGGCGGCCAGATCAAACTCGATAGGTTCACCCAATTTGTCCGGGTTGGCAGCATAGAAGGTTCGGATGGTTCCGCCGACCTTACCCAGCAGACGCTCAATCGCGGCTTCGTCGAAATCAACCTCAAGACCGCTTTCATCAAGCTCTTTGTTCAGGGCCGCGATGAACAGGTCAGAATAGGCTTTGGTCTTGAACAGCGTGCCTTCTGCTTCTTCCTGCTCTTGCTGGTTCAGGGTGAAGTCAACGCTGACAACGGTCCGGGTGAAGGCCGGAATACCCTCGGACAGGATCGAGGCGAACAGGACGATCAGGAAGAACAGACCGGTCGCAATCGCGACGATGCCATAGGCGCGAAACCGTTTTTCTGCCTTGGCGCGTTTGCGGGTCCGCGCATCATACGCAGTCAGGGAAACAGCGTGGCGACCCGTTTCTGGGTTTTGCATGCTTGCGTCGGTCATTCGTACTGCTCCCGGTACTTGCGCACGATGTAAAGGGCAAAGACGTTCAGCCCAAGCGTGACGATGAACAGCGTCATGCCTAGGGCAAAGGCCACCAGTGCCTCGGGGGAGGCGAAGTCTGCGTCACCTGTCAGCTGGCTGACGATCTTTGCGGTCACGGTTGTCATGGCCTCAAAGGGGTTTAGGCTGAGTCTTGCGGCGGCCCCTGCCCCAAGAACCACAATCATAGTCTCACCAATGGCACGCGAGGCGGCCAGCAGGATCGCGCCAACGATGCCGGGCAAGGCAGCGGGCAAAACCACCTGACGGATGGTTTCAGACTGCGTTGCACCCAGCCCGTAGGAGCCATCACGCATCGCCTGTGGCACGGCGTTGATGATGTCATCGGACAGAGACGATACAAACGGGATCAGCATGATGCCCATGACCAGACCGGCTGTCATCACCGCGGTGCCCGCTTTCATCCAGCCCAGCCCGTTGTCTCCGAACACATCCAGCAATAGCGGACCGACGGTCAGCAACGCGAATAGACCATAAACGATGGTGGGAATACCGGCGAGCAACTCCAGCAGAGGCTTGGCGAAAGCGCGCACCGCAGGCGAGGCATACTCGCTGAGGTAAATTGCGGCAAACAGACCGATTGGCACGGCAACCAGCAGCGCGACGATGGAAATATAGAGCGTGCCCCACAACAATGGGATGATGCCCAGATCAGAGGCCCCGCCGCGACCCGAAAAGCTGGGCGACCAAGTCAGGCCAAAAAAGAAATCAGACGCCGGGTACAACCGGAAGAATTCCCAGGTGTTGAACACCAGCGAAAGAACAATGCCGATGGTGGTCAGAATGGCAATCGATGCGGCCCCCAGCAGCAGGACCCGGATGCCTTGTTCTACAACGTTGCGGGCGCGGTAGTCAGCGTTGGTTTGCGCCCAGCTGACGGCGGCCCCGATCAAGGCCACAACAATCACCGCGATGGCCATGATCCGATAACCGGTCGCATTCATGATACGATAGCTTTGTGCGCCGCGCAGAACGGTTTGGGTGATGTTCGACGTTACCACCTGACCGGCATCTTTCAGACGCTGCGTCATATCCGTGAAATCCGCGCGCGCATTGCGAGCGGTGTCCTCGGTGATCGCCCCTTGCGCAACTGCATTGTCCAGACCGGTCGCTGTCCGGCGCACCTCGGCCAGAACCAGACCGCGTGACGATCCTTCCTTGATCGCACTGTCGGGAATCATGCCTGAAACCTGAGAATTCACATATAGCGGCTGTACCAGCAGCCAGATCAGAAGAAGTCCAAACGCAGGAACAACCACCTTAAGCGCGACATTCGCGCCGTAGAACGTAGGAAGGGAGTGCAGGTTCCGGATATCACCGCCGGCGCTTTGCATGGCCCGAGATCGACCGAGCACAAATCCGACCACAGCGACCGCAGCAACGATCAAGAAAAGCCAAAGTATCGGCATAACACCCCCACTGGTCCGATTGGGAATTCAAAAAAGAAGCAAAGGGGCGGCGACTACGGCCGCCCCCGGCAATTAGACCAATGTCAGGCTTAGCTGCCCGAACCCATGGTGACTTCGTTGGCAATCGCGTCCTGAGTTTTTGCCAGCTCAGGGTCAGCAACCAGGCCGTAGTTCGCCAGCGGGCTGGTGGGGCCAGCGATTTCGTCAGCAACGAAGAACTGAGCGTACTCTTTCAGGCCAGGGATCACGCCGATATGGGCTTTCTTCACGTAGAAGAACAGCGGGCGCGACACAGGGTATTCACCGGTTGAGATGGTCTCGGTCGACGGTGCAACACCCGACATGGTCGCAACTTTCAGCTTGTCGGTGTTGTTCTCGTAGAACGCCAGACCAAAAATGCCGATACCGTTCGGGTTGGTGTCGATACGGGCCAGGGTTTCGGTGTAGTCGCCGTCGATATCGACAGACTTGCCATCGGTGCGAACAGCCAAGCAGGCATCTTCTGCGTCATCTTCGCTCATGCCGCCAGCGATCATTGCTTCCATGGCGCCAGTTTTTTCACAGCCGATCAGCAGAACTTTTTCTTCGAAAACTTCACGTGTGCCGTGCTTGGTGCCGGGGATGAAGCCTGCGATTTCAACATCAGGCAGATCGCCGTTGAACTCGGCCCAGGTGTTGTATGGGTTGTCAACGATCGCGCCGTCTTTCAGAACCTTCGCGCCCAGTGCGTTGAAGATGTCGGCAGGCTCGAACGCGGTGAAAGCGGGGCCGGATTGCTGGCTTGCAAACACGATACCGTCATAACCGATGCGGACTTCCATGATGTCGGTCACGCCGTTTTCGGCACAGGCTTTGATCTCTTTTTCGCGGATCGCACGCGATGCGTTTGCGACGTCGATGGTGTTTTCGCCAACGCCTTCACAGAAGCGCTTGAGGCCAGCCGAAGAACCGCCCGATTCAACAACAGGTGTTGGGAAGTCGGTGTTTTCACCAAACAGTTCAGCAACGATCGACGCGTAAGGCAGAACGGTCGAAGAACCGGCAACCTGAACGTTGTCACGAGCAGCAGCAGCAGTGGCCGAAACAGCAGCGATCGCCAGCGCAGAAGCCGACAGTTTTACAAAGGACATTACAGTCTCCCTGAAAAAGGAATGTTTGATCACCCCCATGATGATCTCGGCTGAACCCCTAGGGGTCTCGCGTAAGGCTTTTGTGACAAGTTTGTAACGCTTTTATGACAGCTGAAGTTTTATTCGAAATCCGCCTCGCACAGCGGCGCGAACTACACCCTAAGTTGAACCCATCGCCCGCCGTAAACCCGGCGCGCGCTATCGCGGTAGAATAACGGTGAAGACCGATCCTTTGCCGAGGTCGCTTTCAACCCGTAACCGACCCCGATGGCGGTTGACGATGTGTTTCACAATCGCCAGCCCCAGGCCTGTGCCGCCCAGTTGCCGCGAGCGATGGCTGTCGGCGCGATAGAATCGCTCTGTCAGTCGCGGCAAATGCACCGAATCGATCCCCGGCCCTTTATCTACGATCTGAACCCGCACAGCCGGACCACGCACTGCCGTGTCCCGCTCGGAAGGTGCGATACGAACCTCGACGCTGCCACCGCTGCCGCCGTATTTGATCGCGTTTTCGACCAGATTGGTGAAGACTTGCCGCAGTTGATCGCTGTCTCCAGTGATCGAGACCGGATCATCAGGCGCGGTCAAGGACAGCACAACATCTGCATCTTCAGCCAAGGGTTTCAGAGAATTCAGCGTCGATTCCAGCAAGCCATTCAGCTCCAGCTGTTCTTTCGGGCGCACCCGTTCTTCGCTTTCAACACGGTTGAGCGACAACAGATCACCAACCAGACGGTTCATCCGGTTCGCCTCGTCCGTCATGATCTGCAAGAACCGATCCCGCGCCGCTGCATCCTCGCGCGCCGGGCCGCGCAGGGTTTCGATAAAGCCCATCAAAGCGGTCAATGGCGTGCGCAATTCATGGCTGACATTGGCGACGAAATCACGCCGCATCTGACTGGCTTGCTCCAAATGGGTTATATCTTGAAACACCGCCAGAACCGCCCCCCCGGAGACCGCGCCGATCCCGTTCATATAGCGGCACTGCATCTCGAATGTCGTGTCCTGCGCACCATCGTTCGACAAGTGCCGGGTCTTGCGCGGGCCTTTGCTGCGCAGGCTTTGTTCCATTGCGTCGATCACCTGCGGCTGACGCAGGATCGTTGCAAAGTGTCGGCCCAACATGTTCTGGCCCAAAAGCGTGCGCGCATCGGTATTGGCAGCAATGATACGTTCGGTCTGATCAACCATCAACGCCGGCATCGGAATGGCCGACACAATTTCCGCAAGTAAATCCTCTGACATCGCCTGTAACCTTGTTCGCCCCAGCCTGTCAGGGCACGGGCGTTAAAGTTTCACGAAAACTGCGCATGTTTTCCTGATAGTGCAGCGCGCTGAGTGTGATCCGTTGCGCAGCGGCCTCATCCAGCTGCCGCACGACTTTGCCGGGCGATCCCATTACCAGAGAATTGTCTGGTATCTCTTTGTTTTCAGTAATCAAAGCCCCTGCCCCGATCAGACAGTTCTTACCAATCTTCGCGCCGTTCAACACAATCGCACCCATCCCGATCAGGGTATTGTCACCGATCGTGCAGCCATGCAGCATGACCTTATGGCCAATGGTGCAGTTCGCGCCGATGGTCAGCGGGAAGCCCGCATCGATATGCATCACGCAGTTTTCCTGCACATTGCTGCCAGCGCCCACGCGAATTTCTTCGTGATCCGCGCGGATGGTGCAGCCGAACCAAACCGATGCGCCCTGCTCTAGCACCACTTTGCCGATCAGATTGGCGTCCGGTGCAACCCATGTGTCTTCGTGTATTTCGGGGGCGTCTTTGCCCAAAGCATAGATTGGCATCACAGGGCCTCGAATTCATTTTGTAGTTTGCGCACGTGGTCTTGCAGCCTGGGTTGCTGAATACGGCGCATGCGTTCGGCGCTGACAATTGTTTTCAGCTTTTCTTCGGTCGCATCCAGATCGTCATTGACCAGAACGTAGTCGTAGTAGCCCCAATGGCTGATCTCATCCCAGCTTTTGAGCATACGTTTGGCGATCACATCGTCGCTGTCTTGGCCGCGGGTTTCCAGGCGGCGGCGCAGTTCCTGGATCGAGGGCGGAAGGATGAAGATCGACAAGGCGTGTTTGCCAAGGTCGGAATTGCGGATCTGAACCTCACCCTGCCAGTCGACGTCAAACAGAACATCTCGACCTGCGTTGATCGACTCGCGCACCGGTCCGGCCGGAGAGCCGTAGAAATTCCCAAAAACGTGGGCGTGTTCCAGCATCTGGCCATCGGCGACCTGCTGTTTGAACGCATCCTCGGTTTGGAAATAATACTCGCGTCCATCCTGCTCGCCGGGACGCGGTGCGCGGGTGGTGGCCGAGATCGAAAATTCCAGCCCCTCATCCCAGGCCATCAAACGCCGCGCCAAAGTGGATTTGCCGGCGCCCGAAGGCGAAGACAGTATGATAAGAAGGCCCCGCCGATCTGCCATTTCAATATGTTCCATCATTATTCAACATTCTGTACCTGCTCGCGCATCTGGTCGATCACAGCCTTTAGTTCCAATCCGACCGAGGTCAGGTCGGTGCTTTGCGCCTTGGAACACAAGGTGTTTGCCTCGCGGTTGAATTCCTGCATCAGGAAATCGAGTTTACGACCCACCGCCCCGTCCTGAGCCAGCAGATCACGCGCGGCGGTCACATGGGCGGTCAGGCGGTCAATCTCTTCGGTTACGTCTGCCTTGACCGCGATCAGTGCCAGTTCCTGCGCCACCCGTTCCGGATCGGCGCCCTGCACATTCTCCATCACCCGCGCCAGATTCTCGCGCAGGGCTTCGGCCATTTTGTCCTTGCGCTGTTCTGCCAGATCAGCCGCTTGCGCGGTCAGCGTCGCAACCTGATCCAACTGCGTCGCCAGAACCTCGGCCAAAGCCTCGCCTTCGGTTTGGCGCATCTGGAGGAACGCGCCCAGCAACGTGGGAAACGCCTTGATCAGATGCGCGACCAGAGGGGCTGGATCATCGCTATCAGATCCCGCATCCATCATGCCTTTCAGGCCTAGCAAATCCGTCGCTTTGGACGGGGTCAGCGCAATACCTTTGGCCTCAGCCATGTCCTGGGTCTGCTGCAACGCCTCCAGCGCGGCGGACATCGCGGCTGTATTCAACGCGAGCTCGGTAAGCGTTTCGTCCCGACTAATGCGCATCGAAAGCGTTACGTTACCACGGCTCAAAGACTTGGACAGGGTGGCGCGCAACCCGGCCTCAAGCCCGGTCAGCCAATCCGGGACGCGAATGCGCATGTCCAGCCCCTTGCCGTTGACGCTGCGCAGTTCCCACGTCCAGCTAAGCGGGCCAAACTCGCCTGTCCCCGAGGCGAACCCGGTCATGGATTTGATCATGACAGACCTTTCTTTGGCTTTCCGCATTTTCAACACTTGCCGCACCTAATGCCATTGGCCTTGCAAGGGCAAGAGTTTGCTCAAGCGGCAATTCATCCGCAGAAGTTAACCATTCGTTAAAGAATTCCTCCAAAATTGTATTAACCCGTGTCAATTTGGCCAAAGCAAAGGCTGTCGGGCCGCAGATGCCCCGGATGCGTTGCATTTTATGAAAATAGCGGCTGAATGGCGTTAGGGTGATGGAAATGAAAACCTTTTTCGGGACTGATTCCGGGTCAGAATTTGGAAAGATCGTCGCAATGGATCGCTTTAACAGTGGACGTTCTCTTTCGCCGATCCGTCAGGCCGAGGCGTATTGGACCGCGCTGTTGTCCGGCGACGGGGTGCCCATGCGGTCGCAAATCGATCCGCGCGGGTTGGAAAATGTGTTGGAATACACATTCATTCTGGAACGCATCGCGCCTGGATTAGCCCGTTTTCGCTTGGCGGGAAGCCATCTGAGTAAGCTTGCCTGTATGGAAGTGCGTGGCATGCCGCTGACTGCGTTCTTCGAGGCCGAAACACGACCCAAAGTCAAAGAGACACTGGAACAGGTGTTCAGCGCGCCCGCCACGGCCGAGCTTGGCCTGACATCCAGCGGTGTATTTGGCCGCGCCCGCATGCAAGCCCGGATGATCCTGCTGCCCTTGCGCAGCGATCTGGGTGATGTCAGCCGTGTGCTGGGCGTGATGCTTAGCGATGGTGCCATCGGGTCGACCCCGCGCCGCTTTGAGATCTCAGACCAGCGGATCAAGCAGGTTTCCGATCTACACAGCCCGGTCGAACCTCAGCGTGATGCCGCAGGCTTTGCCGAAGATCAGACCGAGTTTAGCCGAAGAAGCCATCTACGACTGGTCGTCTCGCGCGACGACTAGCCGCCACAAAAAACGGCGAGCCCTTGGCCCGCCGTTTCGATTCTTGGATTACTCTATTCAGCTGGCCGCGCGCTTGGAACCGTTCCGGCGCAGATTGGTCAGCTCTTCCGCGACCAGAAACGCTAACTCCAGCGACTGCGACGCGTTCAGGCGCGGGTCGCACGCGGTGTGATAGCGGTCGGACAGGTCTTCTTCGGTCACGGCGCGCACGCCGCCGGTGCATTCGGTCACATCCAGTCCGGTCATCTCGAAATGTACGCCGCCGGGGATGGTGCCCTCGGCCTGATGCACCCCAAAGAAGTCGCGCACCTCGCGCAGGACCGAGTCGAACGGACGTGTCTTATAGCCTGTGGCCGACTTGATCGTGTTGCCATGCATTGGATCGCAGACCCAAGTGACTTTGGCCCCTTCTTCCTTCACGGCCTTGACCAGACGCGGCAGATGCTCACCCGCCTTACCAGCCCCGAAACGCGCGATCAGGGTCAGGCGACCCTCTTCGTTGTCCGGGTTCAGTTTGGACATCAGAACCTTCAGGTCTTCAGCGGTCGTGGTCGGGCCGCATTTCAGACCAATGGGGTTCTGAACACCGCGACAGAATTCGACATGTGCGCCGTCGGGCTGACGGGTGCGGTCACCGATCCAGATCATATGACCCGAACCTGCCAACCAGTTGCCTGAGGTTGAATCCAGACGGGTCAGCGCCTCTTCGTATTCCAGCAACAGCCCTTCGTGGCTGGTGTAGAATTCGACGGTTGAGAACTCATGCGTCGTATCCGCCGTGATCCCGGCAGCGCCCATAAAGTCGATGCTGTCCTGAATGCGATCTGCAATCTCGGAATATTTCTGAACGTCCTGGTCATCGGCGAAGCCCAGCGTCCAGGCATGAACGCGGCTCATATCCGCGAAACCACCGGTCGAGAAGGCGCGCAGCAGGTTCAGTGTCGCCGCTGCCTGCGTGTAGGCCTGCAACATTTTGGACGGATTCGGAATCCGTGCTTCGGGTGTAAAGGCCAGTTCGTTGATGATGTCGCCGCGGTAGCTGGGCAGCTCCACACCATCCACGATCTCGGTCGGTGCGCTGCGCGGTTTGGCAAATTGGCCGGCCATACGGCCCACTTTGACCACCGGCACCTTGGCACCGTAGGTCAGCACCATTGCCATTTGCAGTATTACCTTGAACGTATCACGGATCGCATCCGCGCTGAATTGTTCAAAGCTTTCAGCACAATCCCCGCCCTGCAACAGGAAAGCCTCGCCGCGACCGGCGGCACCCAGATGTTGCTTGAGACGCCGCGCCTCACCGGCAAAGACCAGCGGGGGATACTGCGAAAGCTGCGCCTCGACTTTGGCCAGGGCGGCCGCGTCGGTATAGTCTGGCATCTGAACCCGGGGCTTGTTGCGCCAGTTCGATTTCTGCCATTCGGTCATAGCCTTGATCTCCGCTGATAGTATTCAGGTGGTCTCTATACAAAATGCAATGAAGAGTGACCATATCCCATTTGCGCCTCTTGACGCCGGAAACAAGCTTTGAGCATGGTGTCTGGCAAAATACGCGCGACGAGGTGCAGCCGTCGTGGATTCGGGGAACAACAGCCATGCAAGAGCAACGCCAAGTTGTCACAGTGGACGGCGACACAGATAAGCCGGTCAACTTTGTATTCATCTTGTTAGACAAATTCTCGCTACTGTCTTTTGCATCCGCGCTAGACAGTCTGCGTATTGCCAACCGTATGGCAGGCAAAGAGATTTACACCTGGTCGCTGGTCGGCGAAGGCGGCGAGGTGGTGTCGTGTTCGGCTGGAACCACCTTCAAGCTTGATGCGGATCTTGGCGATTTGCGCCGTGACGATGTGATCATGGTGTGTGGTGGCGTCGATGTTCAGAGCTCGACCACCAAGAAGGTTTTAAGCTGGCTACGCCGCGAGGCGCGCAAGGGCCTGAAGATCGGTGGTCTATGTACCGCTGCTTACACGCTGGCCAAAGCAGGCCTGCTGGATGACAAACGCGCGACCATTCACTGGGAGAATGCTGACAGTTTCGCAGAAGAGTTCGACACCGTTGAACTGACCAAATCGGTATTTTTGATCGATGGCAATCGCATGACAACTGCTGGGGGCACATCCTCAATCGATTTGATGCTGAAGCTAATCGCAGATGATTTCGGCGAAGAATTGGCCAATGCCGTCGCCGATCAGATGATCTATTCCTCGATTCGCACGGATCAGGACACACAGCGCCTGTCGACGCCGACCCGTATCGGCGTTCGTCACCCCAAGTTGAGCCAGGTCATCCTGATGATGGAGAAAAATACGGAAGAACCGATCTCACCCTCGATCTTGGCCAAAGATGTGGGCATGTCTACCCGTCAGCTTGAACGTCTCTTCCGCCGCTACCTGAGCCGCTCGCCTAAGCGGTACTACATGGAACTCCGCCTGCATAAAGCGCGCAACTTGCTGATGCAGACGGATATGAGCGTGATCAACGTGGCACTGGCTTGTGGCTTTGCTTCGCCCAGCCATTTCTCAAAATGCTACCGGGCGCACTACAACACGACGCCCTATCGGGAACGAGGATCGCAAAGCGGGCGCCTGTCGATCTGACATCTCAGCCAGGTGTCATACGATAGACCGCACCCTGACCCACGGAAATGAACCAGATCGATCCATCTGGGGCTTGAACGATATCGCGGACACGCTCTGTTTCCGGTCCCTTAATCTGCTCGACCTCGCGCAAAGGCGATCCGGACAGTCGCGAGATGTAGTCAAACTTGAGCGAACCGACGAAGATGTTGCCGCGCCATCTTGGAAACAAATCACCGGAGTAAACCAGCAAGCCTGAGGGCGCGATGGAGGGGTCCCAATAGAAAGCAGGCTCTTCAAGGCCGGGCTTTGACGTGCCCTCGCCTATTTTCTCACCTGAGTAATGCGTGCCATAGGAAATAATCGGCCAGCCATAGTTTTTGCCCGGCTGCGCCAGATTCACTTCATCCCCACCCCGCGCACCATGTTCTGAAACCCAGAGCGCGCCATTTGCATCCAGACCGGCCCCTTGCGGGTTCCGGTGGCCAAAAGACCAGATTTCGGGCCTAACACCGGACTGCCCGACAAAGGGGTTATCGGCCGGAACCGTCCCATCGCGGTTGATACGGATGACCGAGCCCATGTGATTGCTTGTATCCTGTGCTGAGGGCCGATCCCCCCGGTCGCCGATGGTTAGGAACAACGTTCGATCCTGCGCCTCGACCACGCGTGATCCGAAGTGGCGACCGCCGGAGCCGCCTGGCTCGGCCTCGAACAAGACACGCAGATTGGTCAGGCGTTTGCCATTTTCTGATAGGCGCGCAACAGCCAAGGCGGTGCCAGCCCCGCCCGCTTGAGGTTTGGAAAACGTCAAAAAGACCTCGCGGCTCTTACTGAAGTCACGAGGGACGGTAATGTCCAGTAACCCGCCCTGCCCGGCAGCGGCCACTTTCGGAACGCCTGATACGCGGTTGGTTTCGCCATCCGATACATAGATCAGCTCTCCGTCCCGCTCGGTCACCAGAAAGCTTCCATCAGGCAGGAGACCCAGGCCCCAAGGCGTGTCCAACCCGCCCAGCATCTGTGTGGCCTGAACCGGGCCCTCTTTGGTTTGGAGAACTCCGGCAAAGGACGCGCCACCTCCGCAGATCAACAGAGCAAGAGCAAAAAGCCGGAACATGGAGAACCTCCGCAGATTCGGGTTGCGCGACCATTACGGGCCGATACCCTCAATAGATAGGTGCGCTTAGACAAAAAGCAGGCGTTTCTAGGGACTTTTCTTTTGTGAACAGCTTGCCTAGGGTCGTGCGCAGTTGGAATACCAAATCAGGGAGTAACTTCATGAAAAAGCTGCTTACAGCAACTGCAGCAACCGCCTTGCTGGCGGGCACGGCCATGGCCGAGGATGTCAAACTGGGCATTCTGTTCGGCTTCACTGGCCCAATTGAATCGCTGGCTCCGGCCATGGGTTCAGGCGCCGAAATGGCAATTGCCGAAGTCACCGAGTCGGGCAAGCTGCTGGATGGCGCGACGGTTGTGGGCACCCGTGCCGATACCGGCTGCATCGACAACGGTCTGGCCACCTCAAATGGTGAGCGTTTCATCGCGGATGGCGTCAGTGGCATCATCGGCGGTGACTGCTCGGGTGTGACCGGCGCGATCCTGCAGAACGTGGCGATCCCGAACGGCATGGTCATGATCTCGCCATCGGCAACCTCGCCTGGTCTGTCGACCATGGAAGACAACGGGTTGTTCTTCCGCACCGCACCGTCGGATGCGCGTGAAGGTCAGGTGATGGCAGACATCCTGAACGATCGCGGCATCAGCTCGATCGCTCTGACCTACACCAATAACGACTACGGCAAGGGTCTGGCTGACGCGATACAATCTTCGTTCGAGGCTTCGGGGGGCGAAGTGACCATCGTTGCAGCCCACGAAGACGGCAAAGCAGACTACTCGGCTGAAGTTGGTGCGCTGGCCTCGGCCGGTGGCGACATTCTGGTCGTGGCGGGCTATCTGGATCAGGGTGGTCTGGGCATCATCCAGTCGGCTCTGGACAGCGGTGCGTTTGATACCTTCGGCCTGCCCGGCGGTATGATCGGTGACTCGCTGCCTGCGAATGTCGGTCCGGACCTGAACGGCTCGTTCGGTCAGATCGCTGGTTCGGGGGGTGAAGGCGCCGAGAAGTATTTTGCCATGGCCGAAGCTGCAGCCTTTGATGGCTCGTCGCCCTACTCTCCGGAAAGCTACGACGCCGCTGCTCTGTTCATGCTGGCCATGCAGGCTGCAGGCTCGACCAGCCCGGCGGACTATGGTTCCAAAATCATGGACGTTGCCAACGCTCCGGGTGAGAAAATCTATCCCGGTGAGCTGGCGAAAGGCCTGGAGCTGCTGGCTGCTGGTCAGGAGATCGACTATGTCGGCGCATCGGGTGTTGAGCTGATCGGCCCCGGTGAAAGCGCGGGTTCGTATCGCGAGATCGAAGTAACCGACGGCAAGAATAAAACCGTCAACTTCCGTTGATCTTTCGGACATCGTGATAAAATCAGACAGCCCGGACCTTGTGTCCGGGCTGTTTCAATGAAAAAAGGCCGCACCCCGAAAAACGGGGGCGTGACAAGAATGCCAAGACCGGCAGCTGGGGGAAAAGATGATCGTCGTCGATGACGTGCACAAGCATTTCGGCGGATTTCACGCGGTGGATGGGGCATCGCTGGAAATCCAAAAGGGTTCGATCACCGGCTTGATCGGGCCAAACGGCGCCGGAAAAACGACGCTGTTCAATGTGATTGCCGGGGTTTTGGCCCCAACCTCTGGCCGCGTGTTCATGGATGGCGAGGATATCACCGGACTTCCTCCGCATGATCTGTTCCACAAGGGCTTGCTACGCACATTCCAGATCGCGCATGAATTCTCGTCGATGACCTGCCGCGAGAACCTGATGATGGTGCCCGGCGCGCAGGCGGGGGAATCGCTTTGGAACACATGGTTCGGCCGCAAGCGGATCGCGGATGAAGAACGGGCGTTGAAGGCCAAGGCCGACGAAGTTCTGGAGTTCCTGACCATCGAACATCTGGCTGACCACAAGGCGGGTCAGGTTTCGGGTGGACAGAAGAAACTGCTGGAGCTTGGCCGCACCATGATGGTGGACGCCAAGATCGTATTTCTGGACGAGGTCGGCGCGGGCGTGAACCGCACCCTATTGATGACAATCGCCGATACGATCCTGCGCCTGAACAAAGAACGCGGTTATACCTTTGTAGTCATCGAACATGACATGGATTTCATCGGCAAGATCTGCGACCCGGTCATCTGTATGGCCGAAGGTAAAGTTCTGGCCCAAGGCACTCTGGATGAGATCAAGGCCAATGAGCACGTGATCGAAGCCTATCTGGGCACCGGCCTGAAGAACAAAGACAAGCTGGAGGCCCAAACATGACCGCTGGCAGAAGCGACAACCCCTACCGGGACGATAAGGGCAACAAGGATGCCTCGATCACCAACACCCATGGCGTTGGCACCCTGACGCCTGCGCGCACCAAAAGCGGCGAAACACATAAGGTCGAGGGCGGCCCCTTTCTGATCGGCGACACCATGACCGGTGGCTATGGTAAGGGCCCGGACATTCTGCACGACTGCACCATCTCCGTCGACAAGGGCGAAATCGCGGTCATCGTTGGCCCCAACGGCGCAGGCAAGTCGACGGCCATGAAAGCCGTGTTCGGTATGTTGGATGTTCGGTCCGGTTCAGTCCGGCTGGATGGTGAGGATATTACCAACCTCACCCCGCAGGATCGTGTGATCCGCGGTATGGGATTTGTTCCCCAGACCTCGAACATCTTCACATCGATGACGGTTGAGGAAAACCTCGAAATGGGGGCATTTATTCGCCGGGATGATTTCTCGGACACGATGGAGCAGGTCTACGAGCTGTTCCCTATTCTACGCGACAAACGGAACCAAGCCGCCGGTGAGCTGTCGGGCGGTCAACGCCAACAGGTCGCCGTGGGCCGCGCACTGATGACCCAGCCCAAGGTGCTGATGCTGGACGAACCCACCGCCGGTGTTTCACCCATCGTGATGGATGAGTTGTTTGATCGGATCATCGAGGTGTCGCGGACCGGATTGCCGATCCTGATGGTTGAGCAGAACGCCCGTCAGGCGTTGGAGATTGCTGACAAAGGCTATGTTCTGGTTCAGGGGCGGAATGCCTATGGTGGTACTGGAAAGGAATTGCTGGCTGATCCGGAGGTACGAAAGAGTTTCTTGGGGGGATGAAGACTATGAAAACTGGTCTTATCGGCGCTATTTGTTCATATCTCTTGTTCAGTATTGCGTTTGCTGAGAGCGCAGCAGGCCAACCGAAACCATCCGGAAATAGAATGATTGTCAATTGCGAGTTCGAGGATCAACGAACGGTTATGCTATCGCTGCGCGACGGCGGGATTGTTTGGCGTGAAAATAATATTGACTACCCTACAAGTGACTGGACGCATATCAGGATAACGGGTGATCCAGTATTGTCAGTATTTGCTTATGGTGTAGGCATCGGAAGCCCGAGACTCGATATCTACCAAGGTGTGGCAAACGTCGAAAAGCCTAGCTTTGAACTTGGAACCGCAATCCTAAGCGAGACGCTTGTTGGACGTGATAGGCTGTTAATTGAGGCCGTTGAGGGTTTTTGCCAAACAGAGCAACAGAACTAGTGGGCTTTTTCAAAGCTTTTTATGCCCTCCCAATTGCACCCTGCTCTAGCAATCGACTGAGTTCGCGAGTTTGGAGGCAGACGCAGATTGATCTCGGTATCCAACAGTCTCAAATCCTCGATCACCATCCCAACAATTCCACGCGTCGGCTGTAATCCGGTCACATTCGGCGATTAGCGCGGGCTCTGTGAAGGAAACAATTTCCCGGATAAGCCGATCCAGCCCCGTGAAATCAGCGAACCTTCTGGATAAAAACTCTATTCAGGACCTTAATATGAAAAAATGGATGTGGGTGGCCGTCACCACACTGTGCGCGACGACCGCAATGGCCGAGGAACGTCACTTTGTCTGTGTCTCGGATCGCGACGGCAGCGAAGTCCGTCTAGACCGCTCGGCTGAGGGTGACAAAGGCAGTATCGCAACCGACAAGGTCGCCGGGGATGCGATCGTCCTCAAAGGCATTGGCAACATGACCTTTGTTCACATCGAAGGCGCGGATGTGATGACCTTTGTCGTGCATATGGACGATATGAGCTATGATCTGTCGGTAAAAGGACCACATGCCGGAACCGATCACGGGTCGTGCACAGAAACTGGTGCTTAACCCGAATACTCATAAATATCAGAACGATACAAGTCAGCCCTGACCCCCGCGAGAATCAACAGATGGGCGAGGGTCGCCAACTGCGATTAATGGGCTGGATGTTGCATCCAGTATCTATTCCACCCTGAGTCTCAAATTGTAAACACAGGGTGGAATTCCCCAAAATAACGTTGGAACAGGTCAGAAATTCGCCCTCTTGTGTTGTGTCCTGCGATGGCGTCGTGCCATAAGGCCGCACCCGGTCAGAGGGAATAAATATGGACCTGTTAAATGCGCTCGTGGCGCTTTCGAATTTTGTGATCGTGCCCGCGATTGCCTATGGCAGCCAATTGGCGCTGGGCGCGTTGGGGGTGACGCTGATCTACGGCATCCTGCGGTTCTCGAATTTTGCCCATGGCGACACCATGGCCTTTGGCGCGATGATCGCCGTTCTGGTCACATGGGCATTGCAGGCGGCCGGTGTCAGTTTCGGCCCGCTGCCAACCGCATTGTTGGCTCTGCCCTTCGCTATTTTAGGCTGTATCGTTCTGGTGCTGATCACAGATCGGCTGGTCTATCGCTTCTATCGCGCGCAAAAGGCCAAACCGGTCATCTTGGTGATCGTCTCGATGGGCGTGATGTTTATCATGAATGGTCTTGTGCGGTTTATCATCGGGCCGGATGATCAAAGGTTTTCCGACGGGGCGCGCTTCATTGTCTCGGCACGGGATTTTAAGGCTATGACCGGGCTGCGTGAGGGGCTGGCAATCAAGACCTCTCAGGGCATCACCGTGATTGTCGCTATTCTGGCCGTGGCTTTGCTGTTCTGGTTCCTGAACAAAACCCGCACGGGTAAGTCGATGCGCGCCTATTCAGACAACGAAGACTTGGCGTTGCTGTCTGGCATCAACCCCGAGCGTGTGGTGATGATCACTTGGATTATCGTGGCCGCACTGGCAACCACGGCGGGCGTGCTTTATGGCCTCGACAAGAGTTTCAAGCCCTTCGTCTATTTCCAGCTTCTGCTGCCCATCTTCGCTTCGGCCATTGTAGGCGGCCTAGGCAACCCGTTGGGTGCCATCGCAGGCGGTTTCATCATCGCGTTTTCCGAGGTGACGATCACCTATGCGTGGAAAAAGGTACTGACATATGTTGCGCCGGAAAGCCTTGCTCCGTCCGGTTTGGTACAGTTCCTGTCGACAGACTACAAATTCGCCGTCAGCTTTGCGATCCTGCTGATCGTGCTGCTGTTCAAGCCCACGGGCCTGTTCAAGGGGAAAGTGATATGAGCGAGTCTGTTAAAAACACCCTGCTCTTTATCGTCGTTGGCGCGCTGATCCTACTGACCGGGTTCACACAAAGCTGGAATGCAGCGATCCTGATCCTGAACATGGGGCTGATCTCGGCCATCATGTCGATCGGAGTGAACCTGCAATGGGGCTTTGCGGGCCTCTTCAATGTTGGTGTCATGGGCTTCGTCGCGCTGGGCGGCTTGGCGGTTGTGCTGGTCTCGACCCCTCCAACACCCGGTGCATGGTCGGGTGGTGGCTATGGTGTCATCCTTGCGCTTCTTCTGGGGGCCGCCACGGTGGTCGCCGCTGTGATGGTTGCGCAGAAGATGCCGAAGGGGCGCGCGCAGACCTTTGCCATCATCGGCATTCTGATCGTCGGCTTCTTTGTTTACCGCGCGATCTTTGATCCAAATGTCGCAACGATCGAGGCGATTAACCCTGCCGTTGCAGGCAATATCGGCGGCCTGAATCTGCCCGTTCTGCTGGCCTGGCCTGCCGGAGGTCTGCTGGCTGCCGGTGCCGCCTGGTTGATCGGCAAAACCGCGCTGGGGCTGCGCTCGGATTATCTGGCCATTGCAACACTGGGTATTGCCGAGATCATCATCGCAGTGATGAAGAACGAAGACTGGTTGGCCCGTGGTGTGAAAAACGTTTATGGCATTCCGCGCCCCTCACCGGTTGTCGGCTATGAGGTCGAACTGCAACAGGATCCCTCGTTTATCGCGCGTGCAGATTGGTTCGGGATCGACCCGGTCACGGCTTCGACACTGTCGGTTAAGCTAGGCTATTCGCTGCTGTTCCTGATCGTTCTTCTGGTCCTGCTCTGGATGGCGCAGATGGCACTCAAAAGCCCATGGGGCCGCATGATGCGCGCCATTCGTGACAATGAGGTCGCGGCCGAGGCCATGGGTAAGGACGTCACCCGCCGCCATCTTCAGATTTTTGTGCTGGGCTCTGCCATTTGCGGTATCGCGGGCGCAATGATGACCACACTGGACGGACAATTGACGCCGGGCACTTACAACCCGCTGCGCTTTACCTTTCTGGTTTGGGTTATGGTTATCGTCGGCGGGTCGGGCAACAACTTCGGTGCCGTTCTTGGCGCTTTCCTGATCTGGTTTCTTTGGGTTCAGGTTGAGCCGATGGGCCTTTGGCTGATGAACCTGATCACCAGTGGAATGGCTGATGGTAGCGCGCTGAAGACACATCTGATCGATAGCGCCGCCCATATGCGGCTGTTTACGATGGGCCTGATCCTGCTGATTGTTCTCAGATTCAGTCCAAGAGGGCTGATCCCCGAGAAATAGGCCGAAATCCTCTTAAATCAGATGGCCGCGTCGGCAAGAACCGGCGCGGCGTCTTGTTTCTTATAGGTTTTTTGACTAAACCAGCCTACCATTACCAGTAACTGAAACTGTTCGTTTTGTTGACGCTCACTCACACCGTTCATCGGGCCCGCAAATGACCAGTAAACCAGTCTAAAGAGTAGTAAGAACCATGAAAAACCCGCTCACCAAAGCTATCGTCTTGTTGCCGCTTGTTGCGACAGTCGCAGCATGTATTCCCTCACCGAAAGATTTGGAAACGACACCAGTCCAAGTCCAGACGTCCAAGGGCGTCGTGACATGCCAGCTTTATCGCCAAGACCGCGTGACTTGGGATCGCGCCATCGATTTCCCAGCTACCAAGATGTCGGTGCCCGAGGCGGATGCCATTTGCCAGCAGGAAGGCCTGCGCCGCATCGGCAAGTAAATTGTTGCATTTGACATGAGACGCTTATGCCCCGCTGCGCCGATGGCTTCCGCGGGGCAGGCGCTACACATATTTGTCTGGTGAATTCGAAGGCCTTATCTATTCCGGAACAGGCCACCGAGAATACCGCGCACGATACGGCGGCCAGTGGTGCCTTTAAGCTCTTTGATCACAGCTTCACCCATGGCCGTGGCAAACGTGTCTTTTTTGCGCGTCACGCGCGAGGAAGATCGCCCGACGCGGCTGCCGGAATATCGACGGGCCGAGGCAAACTCTCGCTCCATCGCGGATTGCATCTCCACCACCTCATCAGCTTCGGCGGCTTCCGCCTCTTTGGCGGCGGTTTCGGCACGGGCCTGAAGGATTTCAAACGCCGATTTCCGATCAACCGGCGTATCATATTTTGCCGACATCGCGGATGCCGCCATCACCGTTTGACGCTCTGCCTTGGTAATTGGTCCAAGCTGAGACCCCGGTGGTCGGATCAATGTCCGCTCGACCATCCCAGGCACGCCTTTCTTTTGCAGCATAGATGTAACGGCCTCACCGACACCGACCTCTCGGATTGCGACTTCTGTATCGAAGGCCGGATTCTCGCGATAGGTCTCGGCTGCAAGGCGCAGGTTTTTGCGATCCCGCGCTGTGAAGGCGCGCAAGGCATGCTGAACGCGGTTTCCCAACTGGCCCAGAATGTCCTCGGGAATATCAGCCGGGTTCTGTGTGATGAAATAGACGCCAACTCCTTTGGATCGGATCAGGCGCGCGACCTGTTCGACTTTGTCGACCAGAACCTTGGGCGCATCATCAAACAGCAGATGCGCCTCATCGAAGAAAAACACCAGCTTGGGTTTTTCAGGATCACCAACCTCGGGCAGTTCTTCAAACAACTCACTCAGCAACCATAGCAGAAAGGTCGCATAGAGGCGCGGTGACCCCATCAGTTTGTCCGAGGCAAGGATGTTCACCATACCATGCCCGGACTCATCCGTGCGCATCAGGTCTGATAAATCCAGAGCGGGCTCGCCAAACAGCCTTGTTCCGCCCTGGTTTTCCAGCACCAGCAACCGCCGTTGGATCGCCCCGATGGACGAGGTCGAGACATTGCCATAGCGCAACGACAGCTGTGCACGGTTTTCACCAATCCAGACCAGCAGCGCCTGCAGATCCTTAAGGTCCAGAAGCGGCATGCCTTCTTCGTCCGCCACGCGAAAGGCGATGTTCAGGATACCCTCTTGCGCCTCGCTGAGCTCCATCAACCGCGACAGAAGCAGCGGGCCCATCTCGGTCACAGTCGTGCGCACGGGATGGCCCTGTTCACCGAACAGATCCCAGAAGATGACCGGGCAAGCACCGTAGGCAAAATCTGAAAAACCGATACGCGCGGCGCGGTCCATGAAAGCCTGATGCAGTTTATGGGTTTCGCTGCCGGGCAGCGCCAAACCGGACAAATCCCCTTTGACATCGGACAGGAACACCGGAACACCCGCTTTGGAAAACCCTTCAGCCAGAATCTGAAGCGTCACGGTTTTGCCGGTTCCGGTCGCCCCTGCAATCAGGCCATGCCGGTTCGCGTATTTCAGCGTCAGCCCCTGTAGCTGCCCATACTCGGTCCCGCCACCGCCCAGAAAAATATCTTCACCCATGTTTTCACTGCCTTAATGTCCATCGCTCTGGGACCAGCATACAAAGTTAACCTTTGACTGCGATAGTCATTTTGCGCGCTTTGTGGTGCCAGCTGCAAAGCCGCACTTCCTCCCTGTCGACTGGCCGTGCCTTCGGGCACGGCTTTTTTCGCGCGCAGCCTTATTAAAACTGAACTAACGAGTATATTAAAAATTCAGGTTAGCTGTTGACCGTTGCGCCCCCCTCTCGTAACGTCTGCACATAAATAAGTCGGCCAGTCCGACGGGGAGAACCAATTCGAGAAGGGAGCTGCATCACCGGCTCCCTTTTTCTTTGTGCGGCAGCGTGGAATTCACGTCCTTGCGGCAAGAAAATGTCCACTTTGCAACTGGCGCGACGCTTAGTGCCTGACAGTGGCGGCGAACGGTGTTAGAGGAAGAAAAAAACTCTTAACCATCAAACCGAGGCATTCATGATTAAGAAACTCCTCTCGATCAATACGCTCGCCGCTGCGCTGATCTGCGGTGTTGCAAGCGCACAAGATACCACGACCACAGATGCTGACACCGGCTTGGATCTGGGTGAAACCGGCCCGCGTGTGGGTGAACAGTTCGTCAAAGAAACCAGCGGAGATTGGGAAGTCTCTTGCATCAAAGCAGCAGAGGGTGATGACCCTTGTGCAATTGTACAGGTGCTGAAAGGCCAACAAGGTGAGCCCATTGCCGAAGTATCGATCGGCAAATTGCCCGAAGGTGGTGCGGCTGTAGCCTGGGCCAATGTGATTGTACCGCTGGAAACATTGCTGCAAGCACAACTGGCACTTTCGATCGATGGCGCCCCGCGTAAGCTATATAACTATCACCATTGTGTACCTGTCGGCTGCGTCGCGCAGCTTGGTCTGAGCCAAGGTGATATCGACGCAATGAAAGCTGGCAGCACCGCGATCTTCTCGCTGGTGCCTGCGCGTTTCCCGGATCAGATTCTGGATATGGATATGTCGCTGTCTGGGTTCACATCCGGGTTTGATGGCCTGACCGTCAACGCGAACTGAACCAGATACGTCCATCGCCGCAGTGCATCAACTGCGGCGATGCTGATTCACTGAACTTTTTTCAACGCAAGCACAGCGTTCAAGCCTCCAAAGGCAAAAGCGTTGCTGAGCGCCACTTCGACCTTGGCCTCGCGCGCTTCGTTGGGCACCACATCCAGCGCGCATTCCGGATCAGGTTCTTCATAGCTGATAGTCGGGGCGATGACTCCGTCCCGCAGTGCCATGATACAGGCCAACAGCTCGACAGCTCCTGTACCACCGATCAAATGGCCGTGCATCGATTTCGTGGATGAGATCATCAGATCATCCGCATGCGGCCCAAACACATCGGCAACTGCCGCGCATTCGGTTTTGTCATTCGCAGCCGTCCCAGTGCCATGCGCGTTGATATAGCATACGTCGCTGGCGTTCAGTTTCGCATCCGCCAAGGCCCCCGCCATCGCACGCGACGCGCCCTGTTTACTGGGCATGACGATATCAGATGCATCGGAAGACATAGCGAACCCTACGACCTCGCACAGGATGTCGGCGCCACGTGCTCGCGCATGATCGTATTCCTCGAATACAAAAATGCCAGCGCCTTCGCCCTGCACCATTCCGTTGCGGTTGGCGCTGAAGGGGCGACAGGCATCCTTGGACATGACCCGCAGCCCTTCCCAGGCTTTTACCCCGCCGAAGCACAGCATGGATTCGGACCCACCGGTGACCATGGCGGGCGCTGCTCCGCTGCGCACCATCTGAAAGGCCTGCGCCATCGCATGGTTCGATGACGCGCAGGCGGTCGAAACGGTGAAGCTTGGGCCCTTGAGGTTGTGTTCCATCGATACGTGGCTGGCCGCGGCATTGTTCATCAGCTTGGGCACAACAAAGGGGTGCACGCGGTTCTTGCCGTCTTCGTAGACCGACCGGTAATTGTCATCCCAGGTCGAGACACCACCACCTGCCGTACCCAGAACCACGCCAGACCGGGCTGCCAATTCACCATGGAATTCGATCCCCGATTGGTCGATGGCCTCTTTCGCAGCGGTCAGAGTGAATTGCGTAAATCGGTCATACAGAGACATCTGTTGGCGGTTAAAGCGCCCTTCGGCCTCGAACCCGCGAACCTGGCCGCCGATCTTGATGGCCAGGCGATCCACGTCGCGAAACTCCAGCTCAGAGATCCCGCAACGCCCCTCGTGCATGGCTTCCAGCGTATCGGGCACTGAATGGCCCAGCGAATTGATAGTACCTGCCCCGGTAATGACGACCCGTTTCATTGTTCCGGGTCAGACCTTTTCCGATACAAGTTTTTCGATGCCCGCAATGATTGCGGCCACGTTCGAGATGTCGAAATCATTCGCTTCGGGCTCATTGGCATTGAAGGGCACCGAAATATCGAACTCTTCTTCGATGGCAAAGATGCTTTCGACCAGACCCAGGCTGTCGATGCCCAGATCCTCCAACGTGCTGTCGGGCGTCACATCTGATGGCTCCAGCACGGCCTGCTCTGCAATGATTGCGATGACGCGGTCGCTGATGCTCATGTCGATCCCCTGGTTATCAATCTGAGGATGATTTAATCACTCGGGGCCTGTTTGGAAACAGCCTTTTTGAGTGCCTCGACGTCGCGTGCCAAACGCGGCAACCGACGTTGTGCTTTGTAGATCTCGGTATGGGTGTCCATCTTGATCCCCGGATAGCCCATGATGACGCGCCCCGCAGGCACATTTGACAGAATTTTGGTGCCGCCCCCCGAGATCACGCCATCGCCGATGAAGATATTGTCGACAACCCCGGTCTGCCCGCCCAACACCACGTTATTGCCAATTTCAACCGACCCCGAAACACCAGTTTGACCACATAGAAGGCAATCGCGGCCCACGCGCGTGTTGTGGCCCACGTGAACAAGGTTATCCAGTTTCGAACCGTCGCCGATGCGTGTGTTTCGGATCGTGCCATTGTCGACGGTACAGTTCGAGCCGACTTCGACATCATCGCCAATTTCAACCGCGCCCAGCGAGTGAATACGCAGCCAGCTTTGCGCCTTGGCCTCGCCCTGATCCCCCATGGTTTTACGCGCGTTCTCGGCACCTGAAACCTCGGGCGTGACAAAGCTGAACCCATCCCCGCCAATCCGCGCACCCGGTTGGGCGATAAAACGATCCCCGATCTGAGCACGCGCGCCGATGCTGACCATTTCGCGCAGCAGTGCCTGTTCGCCAAGAACGGCGTCGATCCCAATCGTGCAATGAGCGCCAATGACTGAGCCTGCACCGATCCGAGCGCGGGCGCCTACAACTGTCAAAGGCCCGATTGAAACATCCGCGCCAATCTCGGCCGTTGGATCGATCACCGCAGATGGATGAATGCCGGGTTCAACCCCCTGCCCGCGATCCAGCATCGATGTGATCCCGGCCATAGCCATACGCGGACGTTTTACAAAGATTGCAGCCTGCAATCCCATTGCCTGCCAATCCGCACCTTCCCAGAGCACCGCCGCACGCGCCTTACCACCGGTCAGAGCGTCGGCATATTTCGGGGACATTGCCATAGCCAGATCCGTGGGTCCGGAATCGCCCGGTTCAGCCGCTCTGTCGATCGTCAAGCTGGTGTCGCCCTGACACTCCGCACCAAGGCTGTCGGCGATTTGCTGGATGGTATATTGCATGACGGGCGTTCCCTTTGGCAGGATTTGCCCCTGTGCTTATCCCTGAACGTCCGGCAGGACCACCCCTGCCTTTTGCAGTGCCGCCCAAATCTTGGCGTCGCGGTTGTAGACGTCGCGGCGATACTGAACCTCACCTTTCGGGCCAACATAAGCCGTGCGGTAGATCAGATGCACTGGAACTTTCTGATCCAGGTCCACTTTCGTCTCTTTCCCGCTGTTCAGCACACGGTGGAAGAACGCCTTTGGGTCCTCCTCCTGCAAAGCCAGCAGCGCGTAGGCGAACTCGAACGGCTGCGCCAGGCGGATACAGCCATGCGAGAACGCCCGCACTTCACGCGCGAACAGGGACTTCTGAGGCGTATCATGCAGATAGATGTTGTACTTGTTGGGGAACATGAACTTCACCAGCCCCAACGCGTTGCTCTTGCTCGGGGGTTGCCGCATCGCAAACGGGAAGTTGCGCGCCGTGAATTGGGTGAAATCCACTGCCCCACGGTTGACCTGACGGCCACTGCGATCTGTGATCTGGATATGCCCGACAGCATTCGGGTTTGATTGCAGCTTGGGCAGATATTCCTTGGTGATGATCGAGCGTGGCACATACCAGCTGGGGTTGATCACCATATGCTCCATCTCGTCCGAAAACTCGGGGCTGCGGCGATCATGGACGTTTTTGCCGATCACAGCGCGCGTTTCAAACGTCACCTGCCCGTCATCCACGATCTTGGCTGAGAAATCGGCCTGATTGACAAGAATATGACGCTCACCGCGTTCGCGTGGCAACCACCGCTCACGTTCCAGCGCGACATGAACGGCCTTAAGCCGATCTGATACCGGGCGGTTGATTTCGGAGATGGTGCCCTTTCCGGCAACCCCGTCTGGTTCCAAACCATGATCGGTCTGGAAGGCGCGAACGGCAGCAAGCATGGCATCGTCATAGCTCGGGCTCGCGGTTGGCTTCAGATACCCCATCGTCACCAAGCGGTTGCGCAGTTTGACCACTGTCGCACCCGCGTCGCCAAATTCCAGCTTGGTCACAGGAACAGTTGGCCCCCAACCGCCCTGATCCAACAGAGCTTCCAAGGCCAGTTTCTGTTTCATCAATGACCGGTATTGACGCGTTTGGGGTGAAAGCTGATCAAAATAGCCAGCCCCTTGGGCGTTCAAATGTTGCAAATGCTCTTCAGGGCTGCGGCGTGCAACATTGCGGACCAGCCCGTCATCAATGCTGGCTGGACGAAGCGCCCCGGCAAAAAGATCGTCGGCATAGTTCAAAAACAGAGTGGTCAATTCAGCTTCAAGCGCGCCAAGATCCCGCACCGAACGTGCCGTGCGCATCTGGTCCATCAGAGCGTCAACATCATAGCTCGCGGATGGCAACCCATGCATATGGCTGCTTGATAAAGCTTCAATCAAAGTGGCGCGACGATCGGCATGATCTTGCGAAGGACCTACCCAAACCGGCGCATAGCCGTTGGACCGGTAAAATACAGCGATATCGTCTGACGTTGGCAAATGTTCAGCCACTGCCATTTGAAAAGCGGTCCCCTGCATCGCGTCAGAGGCGGTATTGGCCATCGCGGCCGTTGCCGCAAAATAGGCTGTCAAAAGGATACTGGTACTGGTCCGAAATACAGAGAACATGGGATGCCCTTGGTTATTCAATAGCTTGCACAGATGGGAATGCGCCGAACCACTATGATTTTTTGAACAGGTCGTTGTCTATTCACAAATACCTTACCCTTGGTCTTCTTTTGCGGCTGATGCGTGATTGCATCGCGGCGATGCCAAAACCCCTCAGTCGTTCGAAAAATATGCGAAAAATCTCAGTTGCGCGAAAAACTGCCGAAAATTCCCCCTTGTTCTGCTGAAAATCAAACAAAACTTGGCCCTCGAATCTGTTTGTGCCATAAATTCGCCATCTGGGATGGGAAATATTAAGACAGCGAACGTAACATCGTTCGCAGGCAGGATACAGTACGGGACGAAACTGAAATGACCAAGAGCAGTACATCGGGCTTGACCCGGCGTGCCCTATTGGGCGCATTCGCGGCAACGGCGGTCGCAGCCGCACCTACCTATTCCAATGCAGCAGGATTCCTTCGCGGCGGCGGCGATGTTCGTCGTATTCGCATGTATTCCGGTCGCACAGGCGAGCGGATCGACATGATATATTGGGTCGACGGCAAATACATCAAGGATGCTGTCAAAGAAGTGAACCACTTCATGCGCGACTGGCGCACCGATCAATCCAAAAGCATGGACCTACGTACCATCGACATCATGGCGGCCTCGCATAATCTTCTGGATGCAGACGAGCCTTATATGCTGTTGTCGGGTTACCGCTCTCCTCAAACCAATGCAATGCTGCGTTCCAAATCGCGCCGCGTGGCCCGGAATTCCTTGCACATGCAGGGTCAGGCCGCTGATTTGCGCCTGTCATCCCGTTCGGTATCCCAGATGGCCAAGGCCGCGATGTCTTGCCGTGCTGGTGGCGTAGGGCAATACTACCGGTCGAACTTCGTACACATGGATTGTGGTGTCGTTCGAACCTGGCGCGGTTAGTCTACCTGCCAAACCCAAACGTCCCGAACCCCCGCAGATCGTCTGACGGGGGTTTTGTTTTGCCAAAACTTTCGGGCGGATTAACCCGCTGCCTAAATCTCAATGAAATATGGCGCACCTGAGAGGATTCGAACCTCTGGCCTCTGCCTTCGGAGGGCAGCGCTCTATCCAGCTGAGCTACAGGTGCCTTGGCCGTTAGCTAACCCCGATCCGGTCCGGGTGCAACTGTAAATCTCTGCCCCCGGGGATCGTTTCAGGCAAACAAATCATGCGCCAGTTCAAGTGCTTCGATCAGAGTATCGACTTCATCGGTGGTGTTATAGAGGCCAAAGCTCGCCCGACAGGTTGCCGTTACACCCAGATGATCCATCAGCGGACCCGCGCAGTGATGACCGGCGCGCACAGCAACGCCTTTTTTGTCAAGGATGGTCGAGACGTCATGCGCATGCCCTGCCCCGTCCAGCGTAAAGCTGAAGATCGCAGCCTTTTCCGGACGCGTTCCCTGAACCTGTAGCCAGTTCAACCCGTTCAAACGCTGCATGGCGTAATCGCGCAAGCTGTATTCGTGGGCTGCGATGTTCTCCATCCCCAGGTCCATCATGTACTCCAACGCTGTACCCAGACCGATGGTTTGCACGATACCAGGGGTTCCAGCCTCGAATTTCATGGGCGGATCATTGTAAATGACCTGATCTTTGCTGACCTCTTTGATCATGTCACCGCCGCCGATGAAGGGGCGCATTTCGTCCATTCGATCGGATTTGATGAAAATCGCGCCCGATCCTGACGGACCGTACAGCTTGTGGCCGGTGATGGCATAGAAGTCGCAGCCGATCTCATCGATATTGACCGGCATATGAACCGCGCTCTGGCTGCCATCCACCAGTACCGGAACACCTTTGGCATGGGCGCCTTCGGTGATCGCTTTGACATCCACCACCGTGCCCAAAACGTTCGAGCAATGCGTGATCGCAATCAGTTTGGTCTTTGGTCCAATCGCGTCCAGCACCGCCTGAGGGTCCAGCCCGCCATCCGCATCGACATCGACCCATTTCAGAACAACGCCCTGCCGTTCACGCAGGAAATGCCAAGGCACGATATTCGCGTGATGCTCCATCACGCTCAGGACAATTTCATCCCCAGCATCAAGCCGGGGCATGGCCCAGCCATAAGCCACCAGGTTGATCCCCTCGGTGGTACCCGAGTTCAGTACGATCTCATCCTCATTAGCGACACCCAGAAACCGCGCGATGGTGCCGCGCACGTTTTCATAGTTCTCGGTCGCTAGATTCGACAGGTAATGCAGCCCACGATGCACGTTCGAATACTCATGTGAATAGGCCTGCGTCACCGCGTCAATCACAACCTGCGGTTTCTGCGCCGAGGCCCCATTGTCCAGATAGGTCAGTGGCTTTCCATTCACCTCGCGCGACAGGATCGGAAAGTCAGATCGGATTTTTTGCACATCATACATGAGGTGATCTTTCTAGACGGGTGCCGCAGGGGCGAACATCAGGACGAAGGGAACCGCAACCAAAGCGGACAGAAGTACGACGGCAAAGGATTTCCAGAGCGAGACGAACTGATGCGCCTCGTTCAGGAAATGCAGTGTGATATAGAGGCTCAGTATTGCTGTGACGAACAACAACAGTGCCATGAAGACCGGAACGGTCAGGCTCAGGATCAGTGTCCCCATCAGGGCGGCGATCTGAAGGTATTGCAGCCAGATCGTCAGGATCATCATGTCGTCAAATGTAGCTGTACCCCCCAGCAGGCGGCCAACGAACAAAAACGCCAAGATGCTCAACATCATCGCGCCGGCCGATCGGATCAGAACCAAAGGTACGCTATCGATCACCGGGCCGGTTTCGCCGTCGCCCACGGGAACGGACAGATCAATACCCAGCTGGATCAGGCAGTTGAGGACAACCGCCAGAAAGAAAGTCAGCCAAAGAACTTCTCGCCCCGGTTTCAGAACCAATAGCTGTTTTGCCGCTTCGGCGGGTTTCCTGATTGTCAGAACCGCCAGTTGACCCAGATGAGGAACATTCATTCTGCTGACCTTTGCACTTGCCTTAACCCGGATAACCAGAACCAGAAAAAGACAGCAACCCAAATCAGCCCAACCAAGGTCAAAGCCGGGCCTGGACCGATGAATCCGGCGACTAAGCCATTCAACAACACCAGCGGAGCCGAAGATAGCAATGCCCAGAATAACGCCAACCGCGCGCCATAGGGCGTGCCATTGCCGCCCATCATGCGCGCCGCCCAATGCGACAGAAGCGCAAGCGTGTAGAAAAACAGCGGCAAAATAAAGACAGAGCCCATCAAGGCCCCGCCCAGCAGCATATTCAGCTCGACATCTTCAATATGGGCACGGCGCGCAAGGCCCGGCATCTGGGCGATGAATGCGACAATGCAAAACGCCATAACGAAGATCAGCGCTCGGTCTTCGCGCGGCCCCATATCCAGAAGCCGGCGCACAACGCGCCCCGGCCCCCGATATGTGGCAACGATATCTGATGACACTGGCATCAGCTACGGCGGGCCAGCCACCCTTCCAGCCGGCTGACCAAAGCCTCAGCCAGGGCGCTGTCTTCAACCTCGTCCACGGCTTCGGCCAGAAACGCCAGCGTCAGCATGTTGGTCGCGTCTTTCTCTGGAACCCCGCGTGAGCGCAGGTAGAACAGCGCGGTTTCGTCAATCGCGCCAGAGGTCGACCCGTGCGAACAGGCCACATCGTCGGCGTAGATCTCAAGCTCGGGTTTCGCGAGGAACTGGCTGTCGTCATCCAGAAGCAGCGATTGGCTGATCTGATAGCCGTCGGTCTTCTGGGCCCCTTCCTTGACAAGGATCTTGCCCTGAAAAACGCCGGTCGCGCCGTTGCGCAGCACCTTCTTGAACACCTGACGGCTTTCGCAATTCACCGCATCATGGGTGATGAACACTGTGTCATCATGGTGGAAGTCTCCATCCCCGACACAGGCCCCGGCCACATGCGCAACCGCATCATCGCCTGTCAGTTCGATGACCTGTTCATTGCGCGTCAGAACGCCATTCACTGTCAGGGTGAAGGATTTGTAGACCGATTCCTGCCCCAGCCGAGTGAACATATGCGTCGCCGCGCGACGTTCATGATCACGACCCTGTGCCCGGACATGGTGCAGGGTGCCGGTATCTGCAATGTCGATTTCCATACATTTGTTAAAACGCGAGGCCGCAGGGCCCGTTTCCAGGATGGTCGCCTCAGCCCCGCTCTCGACGCGGACCACGTGATGCAGGATCGCGTCCGATGTGGGTGATGCATGACGATAGATCAGGTTGATCGGTTTCGACGGTTTACCGGTCACATGAATGGCTACCCCATCCGAGGCAAAGGCCGTGTTCAAAGCGGCCAGAGGGCGCTGTACTGGCACCTGACCACGCGCTTCCAGAACGCCATACAGGTCCTTGGCCCAGTGGATATCTTTGCAGCAAATATCTTCCAGCCGGTCGATGCTGACACCTTCCAGCGACAGATCATCGGACTCTTCAGCGTTGAAAACACCATCGATGAATACGATCTTAAGGCTATCGAACTCATCGAAGATCAGCGCCTCATCATCTGCAAAAACAGCCGCAGGCAGCGCCGCTGGCGCGACCAGAGTATCGGGCTGTGTATATTTCCAGTATTCGTCGCGGCGCCCCGGCAGACCTGTTTCCAACACACGGGCCAGCGCATCTTCGCGGGCCGCGCGGGTGCAGCCTGCATCGGGCATGGTCAGCGCGGCCAGCCGCGCCTCGGTTGCGGATTGTTTGACTTCGGGCAAGGCCATCAGTTCACCTCGGCAAGAATGTCGGAATAGCCGTTGTTTTCGACCTCAAGCGCCAGCTCGGGCCCGCCGGTTTTCACAATGCGACCGTCCGCCATGATGTGCACGACATCGGGTTTGATGTGATCCAGCAAGCGCTGATAGTGGGTGATGACCAGGAAACCACGGCCCTGATCGCGCAGCGCATTCACACCTTCGGCCACCAGCTTCATTGCATCCACATCAAGGCCCGAGTCGGTTTCATCCATGATGCACATCTTGGGTTCAAGCATCGCCATCTGCAGGATTTCGTTGCGTTTTTTCTCACCGCCCGAGAAGCCCACATTGACCGGACGTTTGAGCATGTCGGCGTCGATCTTGAGGGTTTTCGCCTTGGCGCGCACCTCTTTCAGAAAATCTGCGGCGGACAGCTCCTCTTCCCCACGCGCTTTGCGCTGGGCGTTCACGGCGGTGCGCAGGAAGGTCATATTGCCCACGCCCGGAATCTCAACCGGGTACTGAAAGGCCAAAAACACACCCGCAGCGGCGCGTTCTTCGGGTTCCATCTCCAGAAGATCTTCGCCATCGAGTGTGGCAGCGCCTTCGGTGACTTCGTAGCCATCCTTGCCCGACAGCACATAGCTGAGCGTCGACTTACCCGAGCCGTTCGGCCCCATGATCGCGTGTACCTTGCCAGCTTCAACCGTCAGGTCCACACCTTTGAGAATTTGCTTGTCTTCTTCTTCAAGCTGTACGTGCAGGTTCTTGATTTCCAGCATTTTTTACCCTTTTACATCTCGTTCCGGATCAAGAAATCCAGAGGTATTTCATGTCAGGCAGATAGAAACGGCGCCCTTATCCCGGACCCGCAATCGACTTTCATCTCGCCCAGTAATTCCAAACTCTTCGCAGCTGGCCCGTCCAGAACAGTGCCAGCAGGACAACAGGCCCTGTGAAAACAACCAGGCTAATGATCCCTGCAACCGGTCCGTTTTTGGCAAAAGCCGCAGTCACACACGCCAAAGCGACTAACAAGAACGGCAAGACGAACCGCCGCGTCAGCCAATAGACGATGACAGCACGCGCGCCCTCTTTGGCGTTGTGCTCAAACGTCTTGACCTCTTGGGTGTCGCGATCGGACTGAGCCATCGATCAGCCAACGCTCCCTTCCAGAGAGATCGCCACCAACTGCTGCGCTTCCATCGCAAATTCCATCGGCAGCGCCTGCAGGACGTCCTTGCAGAACCCGTTGACCACCAGGGCCACGGCCTCTTCCTCGTCCATGCCGCGCTGGCGGCAGTAAAACAGCTGATCGTCGTCGACCTTGGATGTCGTCGCCTCGTGTTCCACACGGCTGGAGTTGTTCTTGACCTCGATATACGGGACCGTATGCGCCCCGCATTTGTCGCCGATCAGCAAGCTGTCACACTGGGTGTAGTTGCGACTGTCCTTGGCTTTTGGGTGCATCGAGACAAGCCCACGATAGGTGTTCTGAGCTTTACCCGCACTGATACCCTTGGACACGATCCTCGACTTGGTGTTTTTGCCCAGGTGAACCATCTTCGTACCGGTGTCGGCCTGCTGATAGTTGTTGGCAATCGCAATCGAGTAGAATTCACCCTGGCTTTCCTCGCCGCGCAGGATGCAGGACGGATACTTCCAGGTCACAGCCGAGCCGGTTTCTACCTGCGTCCACATCACCTTGGAGCGATCCCCACGGCAATCCGCGCGCTTGGTCACGAAGTTATAAATACCGCCCTTGCCGTTCTCATCCCCGGGGAACCAGTTTTGAACGGTCGAGTACTTCACCTCGGCGTCTTCTTCGACGATGATCTCGACCACGGCCGCATGCAGCTGCGCGGTGTCGCGTTGCGGCGCAGTACAGCCCTCCAAGTAGCTGACATAGCTGCCTTTATCGGCTATGATCAGGGTGCGTTCGAACTGACCGGTGTTTTCGGCGTTGATGCGGAAATAGGTGCTCAGCTCCATTGGGCAGCGGACACCCGGCGGGATGTAGACGAACGAGCCATCCGAGAACACAGCCGAATTCAGTGTGGCGTAAAAGTTGTCCGACACCGGAACCACGGTGCCAAGGTACTTTTTGACCAGCTCAGGATGTTCTTTGATCGCCTCAGAGATCGAACAGAATATGACGCCTGCGGCCTTCAGCTCTTTCTGAAAGGTTGTCCCAACCGAGACGGAGTCAAACACCGCGTCAACAGCAACTTTGCGCCCCTCGGCCGGCGCGTTTTCAGCGCCTTCAACGCCCGCCAGGATCATCTGTTCTTTCAGCGGGATACCCAGCTTTTCGTAGGTGGCCAGCAGCTTCGGATCGACCTCATCGAGCGACTTGGGTTTTTCTTCCATCGATTTCGGACGGGCATAGTAATACTGGTCCTGAAAGTCGATCTCAGGATAGTCGACCATCGCCCATTTCGGCTCTTCCATCTTGGTCCAACGCTCGAAGGCCGACAGACGCCATTCGGTCATCCATTCGGGTTCTTCGTTTTTTTCAGAGATAAGCCGCACGATATCGGGGTTCACGCCTTTGGGCGCATACTCCATCTCGATATCTGTATCCCAGCCGTATTTATATGTGCTGACCTCGCGCACCGCATCCACGGTTTCCTGATCGACACCTTCTTTCACCTGGGTCTGGTCCAAAGCGGCCATTGCTTCCTCTCCATCAGATCACGCGGCGCGCGCGCGATGCTTTTTCTCTTTATCCAGCCACGTTTCAGCAAACCGCAGCACATCTTCATTTGTGGTCCGAGGGCCAAGCGAAACGCGGATTGCGCTTGCTGCTGTTACCTCGTCATATCCCATCGCCGTCAGCACAGCACTGGCGCGCACCTTGCCGCTGGAACAGGCCGAGCCCGCGCTGATCGCAAAACCCGAAAGATCCATTTGCATGACCTGTGTTTCACCTTTCCAACCGGGTGAGGCGAAACACAGAGTGTTTGGCAGGCGCTTCTGCCCTTTCCCGACAAAAATAGGTGATTTATTTCCGGCCTCAAGAGCATTTTCTAGAATATTTCTAAATTCTTCAATCTGCTCCCAAACACCATTGGCCAGGTCGCGCGTTGCTGCTTCAGCTGCAGCCCCAAACCCTGCGATTCCAATGACATTTTCCGTGCCTGAACGCCGCCCCATTTCCTGCCCGCCGCCCTTGATCTGGGCCGCAAGATCGGTGCCGCGTTTCATCACAGCAGCACCCACACCCTTGGGCCCGCCCAGCTTGTGCGCCGAGACCAGTGCCATTTGGACATCCAGCCAGTTGAACGCCACCGGCAGTTTGCCAAAGGCCTGCGTGGCATCCGTAACGGCCAGACCTGAGGGGAGTGTTTGAACAATACCCGTCTCTGAATTCGCCAGCTGAAGCGTCGCGCTTGCTGGATCAGGCAGATCGACCAGACCCGTTTCATGAACCGGAATATCTTTTTTGATCCAAGATCTTACGGCATCATGTTCAATTGCAGCCCCATGCAAACCCCGACCGGCTATGGCCAGCGCAGCCCCTTCGGTCGAGCCTGAGGTAAACACGATATCCGCCCCATCGGCCCCAAATGCGGTGGCGATCTGCGCCCTTGCGCGTTCAATCAAGGCTTTGGCGGCGCGCCCTTCAGCATGAACCGAAGACGGATTCCCGCAAACCTCCATCGCCGCAATCATCGCGTCCCGAGCCTCGGGGCGCAAAGGGCTGGTGGCGTTATGATCAAGATAGACGCGAGTCATGGATACATCTTTTGTCAGACACTAAACGGGCAACGGAGGATCGAAGCTCTATTCATCAACAAGAGCAAACAAGCTGGGCACAGCAGGACATGGGGCCAGGTCGTTCTTGATCACATCTGACAAGCGGGTTTGATGCAGGAACACATAGACATGCGCGCTCATGCTTTCCCAAAGTCGATTGGTCAGGGATTGAGCACGGCTGCCAGAAGATGCCCCAGAGGCACCCGCGCCCTTGGATAAGGCGTCAACTGTTTCATCAACAGCCGACAGAATCTCGACGACACGGATTTCGGACGCGGGCCGCGCCAGACGATAGCCACCGCCGGGCCCTCGAACAGACGCTACAAGTTCAGCCCGGCGCAGTTTGACAAATAACTGCTCGAGATAGGGCAGCGAAATGTCCTGTCGTTCAGATATTTCGCCCAGCGTCACCAACTGATCCGAGGGCTGCAGCGCGATGTCAGCTAGCGCAACCATGGCATAACGGCCCTTCGTCGACAGCTTCATTGGCATTCCCTCATGGCAAGATACACGCGAAATCATTGACGCCGCCGCCGCCAGTGCGTATCTCCGACGGGCAGCGACAAAACGCGCCGCTATTAATTAGAACCGTTCTAAGGTGCCCGACGATTATCGTCAAGTATATCCGGGCTCGAAGAAGAAAAAGACAGGACCAAAGCACACATGCCCGAGGTGATTTTTCCCGGACCCGAAGGCCGCCTGGAAGGCCGCTACCACCCGCAAAAGGAAAAAGACGCTCCGATCGCCATCGTGCTGCACCCGCACCCGCAGTTCGGCGGGACCATGAACAACAAAGTCGTCTACAACCTGCATTACGCGTTCTACAACATGGGCTTCACCGTGTTACGCTTTAACTTCCGCGGCGTGGGCCGCAGCCAAGGCGAATACGATCAGGGCGTCGGTGAGTTGAGCGATGCGGCGTCGGCACTGGATTACCTGCAATCGATGAACAACAACTCGAAACACTGCTGGGTGGCAGGGTTCTCGTTTGGCGCGTGGATCGGGATGCAGCTGCTGATGCGCCGCCCCGAGATCACGGGCTTCATCAGCGTGTCGCCCCCGGCCAATATGTATGACTTCTCGTTCTTGGCGCCCTGCCCGTCGTCCGGCCTGATCATCAATGGCTCGTCTGATCGCGTAGCACCGCCGGCAGACACCACATCACTGGTCAACAAACTGCACGAGCAGAAAGGCATCACCATCACCCATACCGAGGTTGAAGGCGCCGATCACTTCTTCCAGGATCGCCACATGGACACGCTGATCACCGATGTCAGCGACTATGTGAAACGCCGCCTGACCGAGACCACGCGCTGATGTCAGACACCATCACAAGCCTCGCTGCCAAATTGGCCGAGGATACGATGAAGGTTATGGATGAAACCGGCGATGATCGATTCTTTGTCGAAGTTGGCGAAGTGCTTGGCGCGGCTTCTCAATCGCTGGAAGAGGCGTTTCTGACTGAAATTCGCGTGCGTCTGGCCGAACGCAAGGCCCGCGCCTTTGTCATTAAACGCCTCAGCACCCACCGCTCCAAAGTGAAAGCCATCGAAAAACAATGACGGATCGACTGTCGGCTCAAATCGCGTTTCTGAAACAGGCCGACAGGTTAAAAACGGTAGAACGCGCCAATGTTCTGCTGGATCAATCGCGCCCCGAAAACTCGGCCGAGCACAGCTGGCATCTGGCGCTTTGGGCGTTGGTTATGGCGCCTCTGGCTGCACCTGAGGTCTCGATTGACCGGGTCATCCGGATGCTGCTGCTCCATGATCTGGTCGAGATCATCGTAGGCGATCACCCCATCCATCTGGATACCGACTGGCAGGCGGTGGCGGAGGCCGAGGAACGGGCGGCGTCACAGCTCTTTGGCCTATTGCCGCCGGATCAAGCCCAAGAATTCCAGGCGCTCTGGCAGGAGTTTGAGGGCGATCAGACAGCCGATGCCCGCTTTGCCAAGATACTGGACCGCTGCCAGCCCCTGTTTCAGGTTCTCTGCGCAGATCAGCCCCAGGCGGCACATATTGAGATTGCAAAGGACAATATGGACGGCGGGCGCGTCGCCTATCTGGCCCAAGCGTTTCCTTTGGCCTTCGGCCACGCAAAGGCCCTGTTGACGGGAGCAACCCCAGACACAAACGCCTTTACTACGCGGCTTCCGTTCCTGACCGAGGCCGACCAACTGAAAACCGTTTTGCGCGCCTCAAGTCTCATGACATCGGACAGGTTCGAAAACTCAGCCGAGCATTCCTGGCACATCATGCTCTATGCTTGGGTGCTGTCGGAACATGCCGAAACCGATATTTCGGTTGCGCGGGTGCTGCGTATGCTTTTGCTGCATGACATTGTAGAAATCGACGCCGGCGATCACCCCATTCACGGTCACGTGGATCACACGGCACAGGCCGCAAAGGAAGAGGCTGCCGCACAGCGGCTTTTCGGCTTGTTGCCCGCACCGCAGAACGCCGAATTTTCTGATCTGTGGTATGAATTCGAAGCGGCTGAAACAGCGGATGCGGTATTTGCCAAAGCGGTTGACCGCTTCCAAACGCCCATCGCCAATCTGGAAACTGGTGGTGGATCGTGGGTCGACTATGACGTGACTTATGCGCAAATCGAAATGCGGGTTCGGCCTGCAATAGAGACTGGCGCGCCTGCCCTATGGCGTTGGCTGCAGCCTCAATTGGCCGCGTATTTCCAAACCCAAGTCACAGTGGACGCCTGACACATAACGGAAAAAAGGAGCCCAAAGGCCCCTTTTCCCCCTACCGGATCAGATCGGCGCTCAAATCACGCTACCATCCAACTTTTGAACCATACTGGCTGCATCAGTATCGACGGACCCCCCGCCAGCAAGCCACCCAAGCGCCACAATAAGAAACGCGGCAAGAATCACAGTTTTTGCAAATAAAGTCATAAAATACACTCGGTAACAAAACACCAACAACGGCGCAGATGTTACACGATCACGTGTTTACCTGAAGTCAGGTATACCTGACCCGGTAGTCAGCGCCATGACCGGCTTGCTTGAATCCCCTTGCCTGCCAGCCTGATTCCGTGCTCAAGCTGACCCGGCCTATACAAGATTAAGGTTATGACAATGCCCAAAGCCTACCTGATCCTGTTGATCGCGGTTTTTGCAGAAACGGTTGGGACAACGGCATTGCAGGCCAGCCAGCAATTCACGCGATTTTGGCCTTCGGTTCTGGTCGTGATTGGCTACGGGTTTGCATTCTACCTGCTGGGGCTGACACTGAAGTACATGCCTGTGGGCATTGTTTATGCCATCTGGTCCGGCCTCGGCATCTTCTTCATCGCCATTATCGGCTTTTTGGTCTTCGGGCAGAAACTGGACATCTGGGCGATCCTTGGTCTGTCGTTGATTCTGGCCGGGATTTTGATCATTCACCTGTTTTCAAAGACTGCAGGCCACTGAAGGCCGGTTAGGGCTGGTATATTTTGCCGCGCCGCGTTATGCGCGCGGCAACTTCCCGTTCAAAGGCTGACCTCTCATGGACCTGCGCAATATCGCAATCATCGCTCACGTGGACCACGGCAAAACAACGCTGGTGGATGAGCTGCTCAAACAATCCGGCGCGTTCCGGGAAAATCAGGCCGTGGCCGAACGTGCCATGGACAGCAACGATCTGGAACGCGAGCGCGGCATCACCATTCTGGCCAAGGCGACTTCGGTCGAATGGAAAGGTACGCGTATTAACATCGTCGACACCCCTGGCCACGCCGATTTCGGGGGCGAGGTCGAGCGGATTCTCAGTATGGTCGACGGTGTTGTCCTGCTGGTTGACGCGGCTGAAGGCCCGATGCCGCAGACCAAGTTCGTCACCTCCAAGGCACTGGCCTTGGGCCTGCGGCCGATCGTGGTGCTGAACAAGGTCGACAAGCCCGACGCCGAACCCGACCGCGCGTTGGATGAGTGTTTCGACCTCTTCGCCAACCTCGGCGCGGATGATGATCAATTGGATTTCCCGTCCATGTATGCCTCGGGCCGGTCCGGCTGGGCCGATATGGAGCTGGACGGGCCGCGCAAGGACCTGACCGCACTGTTTGACCTGATCGTCGATCACGTCCCCGCCCCAAAGCAGGCCGAAAAGAAAGACGAACCTTTCCGCATGCTGGCCACCACTTTGGGCAGCGATCCGTTTATCGGGCGCATCCTGACGGGCCGTGTGGAAAGCGGTACACTTAAAGCAGGCGACAGCCTCAAGGCGCTTAGCCGCCATGGAACACTGATCGAGAATTTCCGCGCCTCCAAGATTCTGGCCTTCCGTGGTCTGGCGCAGCAACCGATTGATGTGGCCGAAGCTGGTGACATCGTCACCATCGCCGGGATGAGCAAAGCCACCGTCGCGGACTCGCTGGTCGCGCCGCAGGTGGAAGAAGCCCTGCCCGCTCAACCCATCGACCCGCCGACCATCACCGTGACCTTCGGCATCAACGACTCGCCCCTGGCCGGCCGTGACGGAAAAAAGGTCCAATCGCGCGTTATCCGCGATCGCCTGATGAAAGAAGCCGAATCGAATGTCGCCATCCGCATCACCGACACCCCGGGCGGAGAAGCCTTCGAGGTTGCAGGCCGTGGCGAATTGCAGATGGGCGTTTTGATCGAAAACATGCGTCGCGAAGGTTTTGAACTCAGCATCTCGCGCCCGCAGGTTCTGTTTCGTGAGGAAGATGGTCAGCGTCTGGAACCGGTCGAGGAAGTCACGATCGACGTGGATGACGAATATTCCGGGTCGGTCATCGAAAAGATCACCGGCGCCCGTAAGGGTGAGTTGGTCGAGATGCGCCCGGCAGGCGCTGGCAAGACCCGTATCATCGCCCATGTCCCCTCGCGCGGGTTGATCGGCTATCACGGTGAGTTCCTGACCGACACGCGCGGTACAGGTGTTCTGAACCGCGTGTTCCATGACTGGGCCCCGCATAAGGGCCAGATTCCGGGCCGTCGTGCAGGTGTTCTGATCTCGATGGAGAAAGGTCAGGCTGTCGCCTATGCGCTTTGGAACCTCGAAGAACGTGGCCGTATGTTCGTGGGTCCGCAGGCCGAGGTTTATCAGGGCATGGTGATCGGCGAGCATTCGCGCGACAACGATCTGGAAGTGAACCCGCTAAAAGGCAAGAAGCTGACCAACGTTCGCGCCAGCGGCTCGGATGATGCTGTGCGCCTGACACCGCATGTTCAGTTCTCATTGGAAGAGGCGATCGCCTATATCGATGACGACGAACTGGTCGAGGTTACACCCAGCGTTGTGCGCCTGCGCAAACGATATCTGGACCCGCACGAGCGCAAACGGATGGCGAAATCGGCCTAAATTGTGGCGAAATCAGGGTTTCAAAATTAGAAACAATGACACGAGTGTGACATTTTTTCATCCATCGTAAAAATGGTGAATTGGGGCCGATTTGACCTAGGGTCAGGTTTAGCCCCTGTTTTTCATGGCAGATCAACTTTAAGTAAAGTCAAGAATAACTCTTTCACCAAGAGTCCCTCTTGTAAATTCGGCCTAACAAAGGTGTATTCTGGGCCAAAGTGTGACGTCGTTCATACAACGCACGTTTTGATTGGTGCATAAGATCGACGCAGTTGGTAATGAGTTTTGAGGAGTGGCGCTATGCGCATTAAATCCCGTTTGTTTTCCCTAGTTTTTGCATCTGCATCTGCGTCTTTTCTTGCAGCAGGCCCAACCTTTTCGGACGGGACGTGCACGATCCGCACTGCAAAGCAATCGGTTTCAACAGAAACCCTTTGCGCTTGTAAGGTCGTGGACTCCCGAATGCTGCGATACATTCAGCGTCGGGCTGATTTCGAAGACATTCTATCCCGCACACTGCAAACCTGCCCGGCTTTCGCAGCAGTTCTGACTGACTTCCCCACGGCGTCGATTACAAATCCTCAGCGTACGGGTGACGGCCCCGCTGATGAGAGCGGTGGCGGATCTGGAGGTGGTTCCAGCTCGGGCGGTGGCTCGGGTGACGGCGGAGGCACTGGCGGCGGTTCCAGCTCGGGCGGTGGCTCGGGTGACGGCGGCGGCACTGGCGGCGGTTCCAGCTCGGGCGGCGGCTCGGGTGACGGCGGAGGCACTGGCGGCGGTTCCAGCTCGGGCGGTGGCTCGGGTGACGGCGGCGGCACTGGCGGCGGTTCCAGCTCGGGCGGCGGCTCGGGTGACGGCGGAGGCACTGGCG
>JBCBUG010000002.1:0-560891 GCA_039818265.1 Pseudomonadota bacterium
AAGGCCATGGGCGGTATTGCGACCAATGGGATCTTCATGACCAAGCTGGTAAGCTATATGGTTGATGGCTCGTTCTCGGCGACTCAGTTCTACGCCGATATCATGGGGCATCCGGACGTCCGGAATGTTCAACTGGCGATGGATGAGCTGCAGCACTTCACGACCAATGTCGAGATTCTGGGGGTCTATCCCGCCGCCCGGCCCAGAGGTTGATAACTCTTCGCTAGGTTTTGGTGTCCGCGAACTCGGACCGGCGTTCATCTCTGCGCCATGTGGCGAGTATGGTATCAATGCATAGATCGGTTCCATCGGTCGACGTGACCTCAAGATCGTATCGTCTGCCAATGTGGATCGTAGCTTGATCCTGCGCGGCGCTGCCCAATGGGCGGTCCCCTCGTCGGCTCTCACGCTCGGTCAGTACTGGCAATGGGCAGTGGACCGCGACAAACAACACATCATGAGCTCTGAACAGGGACTGTAGCTGTTCGACCCAATCCGGGGTATCCAGGATATGCTCCAGAATCAGATGATTGCCCGCATCCGCATAAGCGGCCACTGACCTGTGGAACCCATCAAAGAATTCGGCCCGATCCGAGGGCCAATCAAACTCTGCTGCGCGATACCGATCCAAAGGCAGCACCCCGGCATCCCGAAGATGGTCAATCGAGATATGCCAGAACGGCAGTTCTATCTTCTTCTGAAGCGCGCGGGCGATTGTGCTCTTGCCACTGCTCGATGCACCATGAAGGACAATGATATGGGACATGCGTGTCAGACTAGCAGAGTATAGGCTTTTGACACCCCAGCATCGAGCTGTCGATAGGTTCGGAATCCCATCGCGTCATAATAGGCAAGGCCGTCTTGGTTATCCGCACCAATCGTTGCGTCGATTGATGTCAGCCCGAAATCGCGGGCAGCGTTCAACGTCTGGGCAAACAATCCGCGCCCGATGCCGCGTCGCGCGGCTGATGGCCGGATGTGAGTGCCAATGATGCCCCAACCCACCGCGACATCATATGGGTTGTCTTCGGTCGCACATCTCAGCGACTGAAACCCAAGGATTTGCCCGATGTGTTCAACGGCAACCGTGCAGCGAACACTGTCAGTATGGGTGATATAGTGACCCAGAACAAACTCGGCTGTTACTGGCGCCTTGCGCTTTCCCGCCTCAAAGATGTCCTGCAAGACGCTTGCGATGCTCGCCGCGTCACCTTCTTGCGCTCGCCGGTAGAAGATATCGCTCAAAACCTTGCCCCTAACTGTCCGCTGCAAGCGATATCAAGCGCCGTGCTTGTAGCGTTGCTCCAGCTCGCGCGCGAATTCAGCCAGCCGCAGTTGAAATTGCTTACGGAACCGCGCTTGCCCCAGCTTCATTGATTGCAACAGCAACCGGGCGGGCAGCGATTTTGCGCTTAGTGACATATCCACACTCAACCGGGTCCGGCGCTGTGACAGCGCAAGCAGATCAATCGTCGTGACGCCTGCCATCCCCTTGCTGTTGGCCTCGAACCGCATCTGCGCCGGGCGTTCACAATCGGTCATGACAACGGTCATCTGGCGTGCTTTGCCCCGCAGTTTGAATTCGGTGTCCCAGGTGGTGCCCGCCGCAGGCGGGACGTCCTGCGTCACGCGCCGCACGTCTACGCCACGTCGCATCGCCATCCGCTCGAACCGGTGGAAATCGGCGACCATCTCGAACACCGAGTTTATCGGGGCTTCAATATCTTCACGCGCTGAAAACTGCATTTCGGCCTTTACTACGCTTTTTGGTCTAGTTTTCCGTCAGTCTAATGTATCTGCAAGCCAGTTTCTCAAAAGGAAATGCGCGATTGCACCTTTCCGGGCGGGCAACAGCTTGGGATGATCTCCGGCGAAGGCCTGCATCATTTCGGATTTGCTGACCCAAAGCGCGTCCTCGATTTCAACCGGGTCAATCTTGATGTCACGCGATAGTGCTTGACCCGCGCTGCCAAACATCAGCGATGACGGAAACGGCCACGGCTGGCTAGACAGGTACGAGACGGCGCCCACCGGCACACCTGCTTCCTCCATCACTTCGCGGCGCACTGCGGCTTCCAGAGTTTCGCCCGGTTCCACAAACCCCGCGAGTAGAGAATACATCCCTTCGGGCCAGCCGGGCGACCGGCCCATCAGAACCGCATCGCCATGGGTGATCAGCATGATTACAACCGGGTCGGTGCGTGGGAAATGCTGGGCCCCGCAAGACGGGCAGCTGCGTTGCCACCCAGCCTGCGCGATCTGGGATGGCGCACCGCATTGGGCGCAGAACTTGTGCGTCTTGTGCCAGCCAATAACAGCTTTGGCGGTTGCTGCCAGCTCGGCATCGCGGGTTGAAAGCCGGGTCATGATCCGGCGCAGCTCAGCAAACGCGGTGCCCACGGGCAAGTCGGGGTGTCGCTGTTCCGACCGATCAACAAAAGTATCAAGGCCAGTCAGATCTTGGCCCTCGGCTGTCCAGCTCGAGATGTCAAAGGCAAAGATCGGCGCGCGCCCTTCTTCCAAACCCAAAAAGATCGGGACAGCGACAATCCCGCCCGCTCCGTTTTGAATCACGGGGTGTGACATCGGAAGCCTGACAAGCTGATCCAGCGCCTCACCCTGCACCAGCAGTTTTCCGCGCCACAGCAGGACGCAGCGCGCCTTTGTGTCATCTTGTGCTTGTTGCAGCCGTTCTGCGTCAGATCGCAGCTCGGCGGCTCGATCAAGGCCCGAGCCACCAAAGGTCACTAGTTCTGCGTTTTTCATTCATTGTCCCTTGGGCTTTGCTGATAGGGCTGCCACGGCAACCAGAATGTTGCAATGCAATTCCTCGGCACAGCCCTGACCCTGCGACAACGCTGTGGTTGATACGCCTAAATTTATGTGCATTAAATCTACTAAATGTTGATTTTGAACAATATTATCGCCCAAAAGTAGTAATTCAGAGTGAAAACAAGACCAATTTGTACAGGTCAGACCGAAAGCGCAGACGTGAAAATTCGTATTCTCGCGACCACCGATCTGCACATGAACCTGACCGGTTTCGATTATTATGCCGATCTGCCCGATGTTTCAGTCGGACTTACGCGAACCGCCAGCCTAATCGAATCTGCGCGAGAATCCGCAGGGGATGCAGTTGTCCTGCTGTTCGACAATGGGGATGCGCTTCAGGGCACACCGCTTGGTGACCAGGCGGTGCAAGACCACGACACCCACCCGATGATGCAGGGCTTTGCCGCTTTGCAGTACGATGCGATCGGTCTCGGAAACCATGACTTTGGCTTTGGACTGGATGCACTGGATCAAATTCTTGCAGACGCGCCCTGCCCGGTTCTGTGCAGCAATCTGCACCCAACCAAAGGCATCCAAACACGCTGGCAAGACCACACGATCTTTGACCGAACCGTTTCGTGGAACGGGCAAGATATACCCCTGCGCATTGGTGTTTTTTCTGTTCTACCGCCGCAGACAACCCAGTGGGAAGCGCATCACCTAAGTGGAATGGTCGCCGCCGAAGGTATTCTCGACGCGGCCAAACGCGCGGTACAGAGCCTGAAATGGGCGGGATGCGATCTGATCATCGCATTGGCGCATTCAGGGATCGAGCAGGAAGACGAATCCCCCGGGGCTGAGAATTCGGTTATCGCGCTTGCAGGCCTTGCGGGCATAGATGCCCTTATCGCAGGGCATACGCACTTCAAGCTGCCCGGCCCAAGCGATAGCAACATACCCCAAGTGGATCATGACGCCGGTTTGATCCATGGCAAACCCGTGGTCATGGCCGGATCCGCAGGTTCACATTTGGGGCAGATTGATCTGCATATGGCGCATTCAGCCGATGCGGGCTGGGCCATTATCGCGCAAAGTACAAAACTGCATGCGGTGAGCGCGGCATCAGATGATACCGAGGTGCCGGAAAACCCCGAAATGGTCACGCTTTTTGCGCCAATCCATTCCAAAACCCGCGCTGAGATGGCAGAACCTGTGACCCGAATCTCGCAGCCCTTGCACAGCTATTTCAGCTTTTGCGCCCCGGATCAGGGGCTTGTACTTGTTGCAATGGCCCAGGCGGCAGGCCTCAGGCCATATCTAGCGGGCTCGGCACTGGCAGATCTACCAATGCTATCGGCCGTCTCTCCTTACAAGTGTGGTGGTCGATCTGGCCCTCGCTTCTATACCGACGTCCCTGCAGGTGAGGTTTGCCTGCGCCACATCGCCGACCTGCATATTTTCCCCAATGAGCTGCGCGCCGTCAGAGTCACCGGTGCACACGTTCTCGACTGGCTTGAGATGTCGGCTGGCGTTTTTCATCAGTTGCAATTCGATGCCGCATCCGAGCTGATTGATCCAAGCCGCGCAGGGTATAATTTTGATGTGCTGTTTGGGCTGAGCTACCAGATCGATCTGTCACAACCTGCGCGGTTTGACCGCCAAGGGCAATTGCTGGACCAAGACAATCGGCGCATACGCCAACTGCGCTTTAACGGGTCTGATCTGCGGCCCGAGCAGGAGGTCATCGTGGCGCTGAACAACTATCGCGCCAGCGGAGGTGGGTATTTTCCATTCGTCGATCAAGCGCAGGCCATCAACTTACCGCCATTGGATATCAAAAAGGTCCTGCGCGACTATTTGATGGGCGATCTGCCCGCCGATCCGCTGGCACAGACACCCTATCCTTTTGCGCTTGCCCCCCAAGACGGCGCGCAGGCGATCCTGACCACCGGGCCCGGCGCGCTGAAGTATTTGGCGGAATTAAACATATTTGAACCACAAGTTCTGACCCCTGATCCCACAGGTTTTGAACGCATTCAGTTAACTCTCTGACGGGTTGCCATCTGCACCGGGTTTGCCTATATCAAGCCCTGAGAGGTTGGCGCGGGCGAGCGCCTCGCCAACCTGGTCAGGTCCGGAAGGAAGCAGCCACAACGAGCCCCGCTTGGGTCGATGTCCAACCTCTCACTGATCGCAACCGACAAGCGGCAGGAGGGCTTTTATGAGTGTAGCAAAAACCCTTCAGGCAGCGCGGTTCTGATCGCAATCTACGCAACTGCCTGAACACATCGCCGCCGGATGCGCGTCTGCCATCTGGTTGCTATGCTGTTTCTGAACATAGGCAGATCAATGTCTCATACACTTTCGGACCTTGGATGGTCCTCTCATTTTGCCGCGCAAAGCGTGGATTACCCTAATCTTACCCCCTATCGCATCTCCGCGGTGCACCGCGATCGTCTGATCGGGCTTTCATCGGCGGGGGAAACGCCACTTGTGTCACTCGGTCGTCCGACCGGTGAGTTTGCGGTGGGCGACTGGGTGCTTGCGGATCAGGATCTGCGCATCCAGCATCTGTTGGACCGTCGCAGCCTGCTGCAACGCCGTGCCGCTGGAACGGGGGCCGAGGCGCAGCTGATCGCCGCAAATGTGGATGTGCTGTTCATCGTCAGCTCGTGCAATGCGGATTTCAACCTGCCCCGGCTCGAGCGATACTTGGCACTCGCCAATCAGGCCGGGTGCTATCCGGTCATCGTGCTGACCAAGGCGGACCTGTGTGCTGATCCCGACGCAATTCAGCATCAGGCACAAAAACTTGGGCCATTCCTGACTATTCTGACCGTCAACGCGCTAGACCCTGAGGATATAGAAAAAATCCTCAGCTGGTGCCCCACCGGCCAAACGGCTGCTCTGGTCGGCTCCTCCGGCGTTGGAAAAACCACGCTGGCCAATGGAATGACGGGTCAGGCAGAGGCAACGGCAAGCATTCGCGAGGCTGACGCCCGTGGACGTCATACCACTACCGCCCGTGCCCTGCATCTGATGCGGAACAAAGGCTGGCTGATCGATACCCCAGGCATGCGCGCGTTGCGTTTGCTCGATGCGCAAGAGGGTGTGGACGAGGTTTTCTCGGACATTCTGGATCTTGCGCAAGGGTGCCGGTTCTCGGATTGTCGGCATGATCAGGAACCGGGATGTACCGTGCAGGCTGCGATTGCCGATGACGCGCTTGATCCTGCGCGGCTGGAACGATGGCGCAAGCTGCGGCGTGAGGATCAGAGGAATTCAGAAACCATCGCCCAATCCCGCGCACGTGATAAAGCCTTCGGCAAGATGGTCCGGTCGGTTGTGAAAGGCAAAAAGCACCTAAATGGTCAGTGAGCAAAACAGGGGCGTCGCGCAATCGACGCCCCTACTCAATCAACCGGGGCCAAACGGCCGCGTTACGCCGCGCAAACGCGCCGATATGACCGATCTCCTTAACCCCGAAATCACGTGCAGACAGCACATGGCGTCGCGCTTTTGAACCATAGAGATCGGCCAGTCGCCAGACCGCCTCAGGCGGAACGGTCTGATCATCATCGCTGGTAAACAGATCCACCGGGACACCCGATTCCGCCCAGCGCGCTTGTGGCAGGTTTTGCCCCATCTCGGGCAGATAGTTGTGCGGCGCAGTGCACCACCTACGCCATTGCCAGTAAACAGGGCCCGGCAAATCAGCCCCAAACCCGATTGCCTTGCCCGGCAAATACCCCAGCGCCTTCACCAGCAACGGTACATGCCCGCGCCAAAACATCCAGGCCAGCCCTTTGTAGGGCCAGGGATGATCCGACAAGGTGACCAGCCCCGAGCAGACACAGATCATACGGTCGATCTTGTCGATATCCGGCTGCACCGGCCCCAACATCCCACCGACCGAATGACCAATTGTCCACTGGTTGGCATCCGGAAAACGCCGACGCATCTCGGCCCGTGCTGCTGGCATATCGATTAACGCCCAGTCGGCCATCATGATCTTTGAATCTTTCAAACGCCCCGCGCGTGAATGGCCAAAATCGTTGTAGTCATAGGTCAAGCAGGCGATGCCGCGCTCTGCAGCCAACCATCTTGCGAAGTATTGATAATAGTCGCGTGGGACGCCCGTTGCACCGTTCAATACAACAACTGTTTCGGGTTTGACTAAGGGACAATACAAGCGCGCCGACAGCATCGCGGATCCGGATGGAAACCGAAAGTCTTCAACCTTCGCTGCCTCGTGCGTATCTAACATCGCGTCTTCGGGTGATTTCTGAACCGATCAGTTTATCGATTTAGAAGGCACAGCAAACCTTGTTCGATTCAACCCGAGGGTTGCTTGACCAAACGTCCACCTGCGCAACACCATGCATCTGCCCAAAGTTGCAACGATACCGCAAGCGCCACTGCCTAAGACCCTTAGAGACGTAACCGATCACCCCGAACGCAGTTCGAGTACGTCGGTGGTCGCGCGTGTGGCCCATCTCATCTGCTCGTCGGTCTCCACTGCGCACGGACGCAGCGCCCGCAATCGGGCCAACGCCTGATCAAAACGCTCACCGCATTCGACCATCAGCCGCAGAACAACCATTCCTGATCGCCCGCACCCACTCCGGCAGTGAACCAGCACCCGGCCACCCCCAGACAGCGCATGTCGCGCTGCCGCGCTGACGGCAACCCATTCATCCTCGATTTGGGACGAAGGAACTCCATAATCTTCAACCGGCAGATGTACCCACCGACTGGCGCGCCCCTGAATGTCACTGCCAAAGCTTTGGGCCCCGTCCTGAAGCATCTCAACTTCCGTCGTCATCGAGATCACAAGCCCGGGTTTCCAGTCTGATATCGTGTCCAGATCATCCGCATAGTCGCCACCACGACCCGGCAGTGACGTCAGCGCAAGCGTGCCACCCCCGACCTGCAGGGCATAGACCACCAGTTGAGACATCAAAGACCTCCTCCTAAAGCCGCGCCCGTTCAAAAGTTATGTTTGTTTAAATTTGAAACCCCAGTTTACGCATATCCCGATTCGCGCCAAACCAAATTTCCTGAACCCTGCTGTGGACGCGGACAGCGGTGGCCACTACGCTGTGGCGACGTCCCGAATCCGCCAGAGCAGACATGACCGAAACAGACAGCCCCGCCTACCAGGTTCTCGCCCGCAAATATCGCCCGGAAACCTTTGCGGATCTGGTGGGTCAGGATGCGATGGTACGCACCCTGAAAAACGCGTTCGAGGCCGATCGGATCGCACAAGCCTTTGTCATGACCGGCATTCGTGGGACGGGTAAAACCACCACGGCCCGTATTATCGCCAAAGGCATGAACTGCATCGGTGCGGACGGCAATGGCGGCCCGACCACCGAACCCTGCGGCCAGTGCGAGCACTGCACCGCGATCATGGAAGGTCGTCATGTCGACGTGATGGAGATGGACGCCGCCAGCCGTACGGGCGTCAATGACATCCGCGAGATCATCGACAGTGTCCGCTATCGCGCCGCCTCAGCCCGTTACAAGATCTACATCATCGATGAGGTTCACATGCTCTCGACCAGCGCTTTCAACGCGCTGCTCAAGACGCTGGAGGAACCACCTGCGCATGTGAAATTCATCTTTGCGACCACCGAGATCCGCAAGGTCCCGGTCACGGTTCTGTCTCGCTGCCAGCGCTTCGACCTGCGCCGGATCGAACCCGAAGATATGATCGGCCTGCTCCGCAAGATCGCCACGGCCGAAGGGGCCGAGATTGCCGAGGATGCATTGGCATTGATCACTCGTGCGGCGGAGGGATCAGCGCGGGATGCGACCTCACTGCTGGATCAGGCCATCTCCCACGGGGCCGGAGAAACCACCGCCGATCAGGTGCGTGCCATGCTCGGTCTGGCCGATCGTGGCCGGGTTCTGGACCTGATGGATATGATCCTGCGCGGCGATGCCGCCGGGGCACTGACTGAACTCAGCGCGCAATATGCCGAGGGCGCCGACCCGCTGGCCGTGCTGCGCGACCTGGCCGAGATCACCCATTGGGTTTCGGTCGTGAAGATCACACCGGACGCGGCAGAGGACCCAACCGTATCGCCTGACGAACGCGCGCGCGGCCAACAGATGGCCGAGGCCCTGCCGATGCGCGTGCTGACCCGGATGTGGCAGATGCTGTTGAAAGCGTTGGAGGAAGTCTCCGCTGCGCCAAACGCGATGATGGCAGCCGAAATGGCTGTGATCCGCTTGACCCATGTGGCCGACCTGCCAAGCCCGGAAGAGTTGATCAAACGTCTTCAAGATGCACCGCCTCCACCCATGGGTGGACCAGGAGGGGGCGCAACTCCTCACAACAATGGCGCAGCCCCTGTGGACGCACGCGGCCCGATGACCAAAAGCCACCAGCCCGCACCGCGCAGTTCTGGCGGTGCACCGGCCGCGGCGCTGGCGCAGGATGTGCAGGCGGCACTTGCCCGGTATCCAACCTTTGATCATGTGGTCGAATTGATCCGGACCAACCGCGACGTTAAACTGCTGGTCGAAGTCGAAAACGGTATCCGCCTGGTTTCGTACCAACCTGGTCGGATCGAGTTCACACCCGCACCGCAGGCCCCAACCGATCTGGCCCCGCGACTTGGCTCGGCGCTGCAACGCTGGACGGGCAACCGCTGGGCTGTTTCAATTGTGTCGGACGGAGACGCGCCGACCATTGCAGAGGTTCGCGACAAGGCCGAACTTGCACTCAAGGAAGAGGCCTCTGTGCATCCTCTGGTCCAGTCCGTACTGGCGCAGTTCCCAAAAGCCAAGATCACCAAGATCGAAACCCCCGAACAACGCGCCGCTCAGGTCGAAACCGAAGCGCTGCCCGAGGTGGAAGACGAATGGGACCCGTTCGAGGAGGATTGATAGGTGCACTACGCACACATCGATGCGGTCTACCAAGAAGCTTGCGAAATCTATAACCCATCTTGGAATGGTGAAACGGTTAGCGAATGGGTCGAGGCAGCCGCGCTTGCCTCAAATCCGATGTCATTCGTCTTGCTAGCCTTATCGGTACTGGCAATCTGGCGTGGAAATCTCTGGATCGCGTTAGCGACATCTATCGGCTGGACGATCTGGGCGGCTCATATTTTTATCGACGATATGATGTATGATCCGCGTCGCACGGCAGCGGACCTAGGATGCGTCGGCCATTCCACCCTGTTCATTGGCTTGGCAATTGCGCTATGTGCTGGGATGACACTCTATACAGCTTATATTCGCCTGAGGCGATCACACTTAAGGAGACTCTGAATGCTCAAAGGACTAGGCGGTCTGGGCGATATGGCCAAGATGATGAAATCGGCTCAGGACCTGCAGACCAAGATGACCGATATGCAGGAAGAACTGAACACCATCATAGTGGTCGGCGAATCCGGCGCTGGACTGGTCAAAGCAACGGCCACAGCCAAAGGCGAACTCAAAGGGTTGGATATCGATCCGTCGATCTTCAACGGCGACGACAAGGAAGTGGTCGAAGACCTGATCCTGGCCGCCATCAAGGACGCCCAGACCAAAGCTACCGAACGCTCTCAGGCGGAAATGGCCAAGTTGACCGAAAGCATGGGCCTGCCCGCTGACATCAAACTGCCGTTCTGATCTCGGTCATTTCGCAAATACACTCGCCAGAGGCCTCCTCCGGCGACAGACAGGACAGGCCGTGAGCTCAAACAGCGACATCGACAATCTGATCGACCTGATGGCCAAGCTGCCGGGCCTCGGCCCGCGTTCGGCCCGTCGCGCCGTGCTGCACCTGATCCGCAAACGCGCCCTGTTGCTGACGCCCTTGGCGGACACGATGCAACAGGTCGCTGCCACCGCCCGCGAATGCCTGAACTGCGGCAATGTCGGCACCACCGATATCTGTGACATCTGCAATGATGAGGCCCGCGCAACCGGAGAGCTCTGCGTGGTCGAAGATGTCTCGGACCTCTGGGCAATGGAACGCGCGGGGGTCTTCAAAGGTCGCTATCACGTTCTGGGCGGCACATTGTCGGCACTGGATGGCGTGGGCCCGGACGAATTGCGCATTCCGAGGTTGAAAGACCGCGTTGTGGCCGAAGAGGTCACCGAGGTCATTTTGGCCCTGAATGCTACTGTCGATGGGCAGACCACCGCTCACTACATTGCGGATCAGCTAGAGGGTCAGGTCCGCCTGACTTCACTGGCACAGGGTGTGCCGATTGGGGGTGAGCTGGATTATCTTGATGACGGGACAATCACGGCAGCGTTGAGGGCGAGGAAAGAACTCTGACCTGCAATCTAGTTCGGCACTGTCAAACGGTGTTTAGCTTAATTGCTGTCTGGACATGAAAATATCGCCCCATTTCCTGTCTTCTCCAGACAGATAATCGATACAGTCGGTCGCGTTGATACGATCCAATGATTTGTTCCGATTTCGCATCAGATAGATAAAATCAAAAGCCTCAAGCACCTTGCGAAACGCAACTGCATCGAAATCAGGTTTGGGAATTCGCCAACCTTCAAAGATCGCCAGATCGACCCGTTTCCAGAAGTTTAGCGGCAGTTCGCTCATCAAGACTTCATCCAGCCCTTGAGTGTCGGATTTCCAGATCAGACGGTGTTTCGTCGCCTCTTGCCCCATGCATTCATCCAGTAGGGCCTCAGAAATCCTTCTGACAGGTGCTTTGATTACGTGATGCTTACGCCCCGTCACCGCATTTTCATTGAAAGAAAAGTTTCCACCATTGATGGCATCCATGAAAAAGGTCAGCTCACCCTCTTCCTTGCCAAGGCCGTAGTCGAAAACCGAAGCCGTGGGCAACGCCCTCAGATTTCGCCGCAAGTGCTCGACATTGTCCGGGCTGGGCTCAAAACACGAGGCGGACCTGACGGTTGGGTAGTTGATCAGAACTTGTCGGGAAAACAGCCCCACATTCGCCCCGACATCGATCAGGTGATAAGACCCGGTGTTGCAAACCTGACTGATAAAGCGTGTCTCATCAAAATTCCATTCCATGCGCTGTGCGACATGCGGAAAGATGGAACCATCGGTCCGAAGCGAGACTTCATTTCCTTTTTCAAACGTGCCGTAAAGCGGGCTGTTTTTGGGAAGCAATAGCTGGACAGACGCGCAGTTCGCACGCAACAGCGGTATATGTTCACGTTTCACAGTCTGGACTCGCTTTTCGCTTGGTCAGGGTGTTTATGCCTACCCAAGAACCTGCAGCAAACAGTCTTTCATCACAAGCATTTAACAGCGCTTTGGCAAAAACCTTTGTTGGTAAGTCGTTTATCTGATTACCTACGCGGTTAAGTGTTTCGACCTTATCTGGAGCTTATTCTATGACCCGCCTTCTCGCCCTGACCCTCGCCGCTTTCACGGCCACAGCAGCCTTCGCCCAAGACCTCGTCGATAAGGGCTTCGTCGAAGGCTGGAACATCATGATGGACCCGGCGCTTGGGAATGGGTGCCTGATCCAGACGGTGTATCAGGACCTCTCGGTCGTGCGTTTGGGCTATGACGCGCTGGACAATCGCGGGTATTTCACTGTGTACAACAAAGCCTGGGGCGAGATTGAGCCGGGGCAGAGCTATCCGATCCGGTTCGAGCTGGACGGCAAGAGCTTTGATGCCACGGCCATCGGGTTCAAACAAGACCGCGTGCCGGGGGCGACGGTGTTCTTCACAGACCGCGACTTCGTGACAGCGATTGCGCAGAACAAAACGATGACCGTGTTCAACCCCGAAGGTCAGCCTGTCATGGCGATTGATCTGACAGGAACGGCCAAAGCGCTGGAATATGCGCGCGAGTGCCAAAACAAAGAGCTTTAACGAATCGGATCAAACAACGCGTCGGTCGCCCTACAATCGCGGATCACGTCCCGTCCGCAGGGGACCGGGTTCAGATCGCGGGACAGGCACAAGCGAACCTCTTCGATGTACCCCTGCTTACAAGTTACAGTGATCATGTCGCGCTCTAGTCCGGGATTGGCCTTTAGAAACGCCTCTTCGACCACTACGGCGGGCAGTTTCACGGTTGCGTCAAGTTGGCGAAAAACACTGGGGCGTTCAATACGGCCATAGGCCTCGCGCGACAGAGCGAAATATGCAGGCGCAGACAGGCCCGAACAGGTGCCGTGTTTCTTCCACTGATGCCAGGCCAGGCCGGAACTGCCCTGAATATCCTCCATCGCGCGGGTCATGCTGCGCGAGGGCGGGGCCTCGGGCGTGCGGCAGTACGACGGCCAGCCCTGATGGAATTGCGGCCAGAGTCCGTGCAAGATCCAGCCATGATCGTGCCGTGCATCGCATTGATCCGACCCACGTGCGTCGCCTTCGCGGGCGCACCAGTTGGGTGACCAGCTGAGCGACAGGACATAATAGTCAAATTCGCCCGCCTTCTCGCCCTCGGCCTGCGCCGCCGCAGCGCCCAACAGCGCGAAAACAAAGCCCAGAATCCCGTGGCGCATTCGCCTCTTCCCTTCTTGCACTGGCGCGACTATATACGGGCCAAGTTCCCCGACAACGGAAACCTGCCCCAAAATCCCGGGGCCGCCGAATTCCGGCGACGGGACAGATGTATGTATAGGAGACGGGCTGATGGCAAAACCGCTTATGGCCAAGGCCACCGCCGTATGGCTGGTGGACAACACCACGATCAGCTTCAAGCAGATCGCGGATTTCGTAGGGATGCACGAGTTGGAAGTACAGGGCATCGCCGATGGTGATGTGGCCACTGGTGTGAAAGGCTTTGACCCGATTGCCAACAACCAGTTGACCCAAGAAGAGATCGACACGGCGCAGAACAACCCGCTGCACAAGCTGAAGCTCAAGTTCAACCCCTCGGCCACGGGCGAGGAAAAGCGCCGCGGCCCGCGCTACACCCCGCTGTCCAAGCGTCAGGACCGTCCAAACTCGATCCTGTGGCTGGTCAAGTTCCACCCCGAACTCACTGATGGACAGATTGCCAAGCTGGTTGGCACCACCAAGCCAACCATCCAGTCGATCCGTGAGCGCACGCATTGGAATATCTCCAACATGCAGCCCATCGACCCGGTTGCCCTGGGCCTGTGCAAACAGTCCGAATTGGATGCCGTGGTGCAAAAGGCCGCCGCGAAGAAGGCGGCCGAAGGCGGCGTGATGAGCGATGACGAGCGCCGCAAGCTGGTTTCGACCGAGCAGTCGCTGGAAATGGACGCTGCGCCGAAAATCCCGACGGCGATTGAGGGTCTGGAAACCTTCTCTCTGTCAGATGAACCGGAAGACGAGAAGGAAGACAGCGATCCGATCGTAGATGCTGACAGCTTGTTCAACCTGCCCAAAGGCAGCGGGGACGAAGAAGAAGAGGACGATCAGCGCCCCTGATGTGTTTGCCGCCTCGGCCTAAACAGGCCGGGGCCTTTCCAACGGAAGCCTTATGCTTAGCGTACTTTCCGCCATCTTTGGCCCACACCGCGCCGTATCGATTTATGCGTTCCTCAGGACATGGGGCCTGGGTCTGGCTGCGGGCGTTGGGATGATCGCAATCGTATCCACGCTGTTCTTGCTGGGCGGAGATGGCGAGCACGAGCATCATTCGTTCATGACTGTCCCCGTCCTGTCCGCCACTGCGATCAATGGTGATCTAAGGAATGGCGTGATTGCATCGGTCCGGCTGCCGGATGGTACCGCAGCTTCGATCACTTCGACCGAGGCACCGATCTCTCAGACAGTTGGCACCAGCGCCTGTATCGAAAAGCGTATCTATGTGGAAAGCGGAGAGCCCAGATACCGCTTCAAACTGCCAAAGTTCTGCGACGCAAGCTGATCTGAATGGAATTGAAACCGCCCGGCCCTTGCGCCGGGCGGTTCCCTTTAGAGCGTCTGGAACACGATGCCGGCGACGATCGCACCGCCAACTCCGAGGCTCAGATAGGTGGCGAAAACACGCGGTTTCACCAGCGACCAGACCGCCGCCATCGCAGGGATCGAGCTCACAGCACCTGCGACCATGAACGACATCGCAGCGCCCGCAGTCATACCCTGTTCCATCAAACCGGCCAAAAGCGGCGGCGCGACGTAGGAGTTCAGGTAGGCAGGCATTCCAACCAGTGCTGCGATTACGATGGGCAACACACCTTCGCCTCCAACAACGCGGGCAATCAGGTCTGCAGGTACGTAGCTGACCAGCAGCGCCTCAAGCACATAGGCCAAGGCCAACCATTTCAGCAGGAAGATACCATTGTGCAAAAACTCGGCGCGGAATCGCTGACGTCGTTCGGGTTCCTGCCAGAATTTCCAGACCGGCTTGTCATCCAGTTTGGGTCCGCAGCCGCAGCATCCCGCCGGTTTGTATTCCCGCAAAGGCTGGGCGAACGCCCCACTGCGCATCAGAAAGCGGACGGCGAAACCGCCGAACAGGCCCAGCGCAACGGCGGCTACAGCCTTACCAATAGCAAATGGCCAGCCCAGCGCGCCTGCGGTGATCAACAGAGTCGGCGGGTCAATCAACGGTGAACTAAGCCAGAACGCCATCACCGCTGACAGCGGTGCACCCAAAGCCAACAGACCGGCGATAAACGGAATAACCTCACAGGAACAAAACGGCGCGAGACCACCGAACAGGGCCGCCAGAAAGATCATCCGTGTTTCGCGCCCTTCAAAGGCGCGCGCCACCATAACTTCGGCCCCTGTAGCCTTGAGGTACGAGAGCAACAAAACGGCGAACAGGATATATTGACCGGTATGGGCAAGCGCTTTGGCTGCAAAGGTCACGACCTCGCCCCAGTTACCCGGGTCCAGGATCGCCACGAGTGTCAGAATTGCAACGATGAGCGCCCAGGGCGTTTTGATCAGATCAAGCACGGCCTTGGATGACAGTTTCGGATTTTGCGTTAATTCAGCCATCGTTCGCGGCCTTTCCTACCTCATCAACGCAGCATTCGCTGAGAATGAACTGCGCCAGATTTCGTAACTCGTCAAAGCAGGCGCGGTTGATCGTGCTGCGCCCGATCTTTTCCTGTTCGACAACGCCACCGGCAGCCAGAAACCGCAGGTGATGGGCCAGGGTTGACGGTGCGATCCCGGTGCGCGTCTGGATTTCACCGACGGTCAAACCGGTTTCACCCGCGCGGACGAGCGTTTTCAGAACCTGTAGCCGGGCCTCGGACCCCATGGCCGAGAATCCCGCCGCTGCGGTTTCCCACATTTGATTTCTCCATTAAACTAATTTTCTAGTTATTTAGTTTGATTCGAGCTGCCCGTCAATCCACTGCTAGAAATTTCAGCAATTAGTGTAAGTCCAGATTGCCCTATCCTTAGGTCCAGCCTATAAGCGCCTATGGCCATCTCGATTGACACATTCTTCCTTGAGCTCAATGGGCAAGGCACCTTGCAAGCACAGATCCAACAGATGATCGCCGAAGGCATTCTGTCAGGTCGGTTTCATGTCGGAGAGAAACTGCCATCGTCCCGGAAACTGGCCGCACATCTCGGCGTCAGCCGGATCACCGTGACGCTGGCCTATACTGAACTGCTGGCTAATGACTACCTGACTGCGAAAGGCCGATCCGGATACTACGTGTCCGAGAATGCGCCGGTACCGCCAAAATATTCGCCTGTTCAGCGCAACGAAGAAACCATTGATTGGAACAGCGCCTTGGCCCGTCGGTTTTCAGGCGGGGATTTGTTGTCCAAGCCCGCTGATTGGCGCGACTACCGCTATCCATTCATTTACGGGCAGGCCGACCGAACCTTATTCGATCACGCCAACTGGCGGCTCTGTGCTGTTCGCGCGCTTGGGCATAAGGACTTCGCCTCGTTAACCGCCGATTACGTGGATCAGGATGATCCACTGTTGGTGGAGTTCATTGCCCGCCACACCCTGCCCCGCCGTGGTATTGCTGCGCGGCCCGAAGAGATTCTGATCACCATGGGCGCGCAGAACGCGCTATGGCTGGCCTCACGCGTGTTGCTTACCCACCATCGCACTGCAGTGATCGAAGACCCATGCTATTACTCGCTGCGCAACCTGCTAGACCATTGGGATTGCGATATTACGGCGCTTCCCGTCGACCGGGACGGCCTGCCCCCAGATCAGTTGCCCGAAAACACCGATGTCATCTTCACAACCCCCAGCCATCAAAGCCCGACCACCGCGACCATGCCCATTGCGCGCCGGCACAAACTGCTGGAACGCGCGCGCGAATTGGACGCCATGGTGGTTGAAGATGACTACGAGTTCGAGATGGCTTTTCTTGGCGCGCCCTCTCCTGCACTGAAGTCGATGGATCGAGATGGACGCGTAATCTATGTGGGTAGCTTCTCAAAATCTCTCTTTCCCGGATTGCGATTGGGGTACATGGTCGGGTCCGAGCCCTTCATACGTGAAGCACGCGCCCTTCGATCCATGGTGTTGCGTCATCCGCCGGGCCATATCCAGCGGACGGCGGCCTATTTCCTGTCGCTGGGCCACTACGACGCTCAGATCAGGCGCATGTCCAAAGCACTGGCAGATCGGCGGGAAACGCTCGACAAGGCTGTCGAACATCACGGGTTGACCGTCGCCGGGCGGGGTATCATGGGCGGATCATCCCTGTGGATGTCCGCACCCGAGAATGTCGACGCCACCCGGCTTGCGCAAAAGCTGCAAGGACAAAGCGTACATATCGAACCTGGCCTGCCCTTCTTCTCGGGGCCAAAGCAGCCACAGAACTATTACCGGCTCGGGTATTCTTCCATTCCCCAAGATCGGATCGAGCCTGGGGTAAAGCTGATCGCCGATGCGATCCGGGCCAGCTGATAGCCGACTGGACCTAGTCCGCGTCGCGTTCTGGACCTAACGCCACCCTGCCCAATGGGTCAAAACCGATGGCAACGGCGGGGTAGCGTCCCCGGCCATTCCTCACCTGCCCGGAGATCAGTCACATGAAAATGACCACAGAAGAAGCTTTTGTTAAGGTCCTGCAGATGCATGGGATCGAACATGCGTTTGGGATCATCGGCTCGGCCATGATGCCGATCTCGGATTTGTTCCCCAAAGCCGGGATCATGTTCTGGGACTGCGCCCATGAAGGCAGCGCCGGTATGATGGCCGATGGCTACACCCGCGCCACCGGCAAGATGTCGATGATGATCGCCCAGAACGGACCCGGCATCACCAACTTCGTCACCGCCGTCAAAACCGCCTATTGGAACCATACCCCGCTTCTGCTGGTCACCCCTCAGGCGGCAAACAAGACCATCGGTCAGGGTGGTTTCCAGGAAGTCGAGCAGATGAAACTGTTCGAAGATATGGTCGCCTATCAGGAAGAAGTCCGTGATCCGTCCCGCGTTGCCGAAGTTCTGACCCGCGTCATCAGCCAGGCCAAGCGTCTGTCTGGTCCGGCGCAACTGAACATTCCGCGCGACTTCTGGACTCAGGTCGTCGACATCGAAATCCCCGAGCCCATCGAATTCGAACGCAGCCCGGGTGGCGAAAACTCGGTAGCGAAAGCGGCTGAGATTCTGTCAAACGCCAAGAACCCTGTCATCTTGAACGGCGCAGGCGTGGTTCTGTCCGAAGGCGGCATCGACGCCTCGATGGCACTGGCCGAGCGTCTGGATGCGCCGGTTTGCGTCGGCTACCAGCACAATGACGCCTTCCCCGGCAATCACCCGCTGTTTGCTGGCCCGCTGGGCTATAACGGCTCGAAAGCGGGTATGGAGTTGATCAAAGAAGCCGACGTTGTTCTGGCTCTGGGCACTCGCCTGAATCCGTTCTCGACCCTGCCCGGCTATGGCATGAGCTACTGGCCAGAAGATGCCACCATCATTCAGGTCGACATCAACCCGGACCGTATCGGCCTGACCAAGAAGGTAACTGTTGGCATCGTAGGTGACGCCGCCAAAGTAGCAAACGGTATCCTGCGTCAACTATCTGACGACGCTGGCAACACTGGCCGTGACGCGCGCAAGGCCAACATCGCGCAGAAGAAATCCGCTTGGGCGCAGGAGCTGACCTCGCTGACTCACGAGCAAGACGATCCCGGCACCACGTGGAACGAACGCGCCCGTGCCGCCAAGCCCGACTGGATGAGCCCCCGCATGGCGTGGCGCGCGATCCAGCAGGCCCTTCCGCGCGAAGCAATCATCTCGTCCGACATCGGCAACAACTGCGCCATCGGCAACGCCTATCCAGATTTCGACGAGGGTCGCAAGTATTTGGCACCGGGTCTGTTCGGCCCCTGTGGTTACGGTCTACCCGCCATCGTCGGCGCTAAGATCGGTCAACCGGACGTGCCCGTTGTTGGCTTCGCCGGTGACGGTGCCTTTGGCATCGCGGTGAACGAACTGACGGCCATCGGCCGCTCGGAATGGCCCGCCGTTACCCAGATCGTTTTCCGCAACTACCAGTGGGGTGCGGAAAAGCGGAACTCGACCCTGTGGTTTGACGACAACTTCGTCGGCACCGAACTGGACACGCAAGTCTCTTACGCCGGTATCGCACAGGCCTGTGGTCTGAAAGGTGTGGTCGCCCGCACTCAGGATGAGCTGACCGCTGCCCTGAACCAGGCCATCGAGGATCAGAAAAACGGCATCACCACCCTGATCGAAGCCATGATCAACCAAGAGCTGGGTGAGCCCTTCCGCCGCGACGCGATGAAGAAGCCTGTTGCAGTTGCCGGTATCGATGCCAGCGACATGGCTGCACAGTAAGCCAAACACGGATCGGAGCCGGAACGTATGACCCTAACGCCCATCGAGCTTTTGCGTCAGAACGTCCCGGCGACCCGGCCTGTGATTTCCCTCTGCGAAGGCAGTGATCCCCGCGTTGTTGCGGGGGCACTGGCCGCCCATCAGGCCGATCTGGCCGATATCATACTGGTTGGACCTAGGGCCGACGTTGAAGCCGCGTTGCAAGACCACCGCGCTGCTCCGTCAACCGGTATCGCGGTTCACGACCCTGCAACCTCGGACCTGTCGGAGGAATTTACCCAAACCTATTTTGAGCTGCGCCAGCACAAAGGTGTCGACCTTACGAAGGCGCAGGCGGCTGTAAAAACCCCCTCTGTCTATGCGGCGATGCTGGTCCGCACTGGCCGGGCCAACGGTACGGTTGGCGGTGCTGTTCACACAACCGGAGACATCGTCCGCGCGGCCATTCATGTGATCGGCATGGCCCCTGACGCCGGAATGGTGTCGTCTTTCTTTTTGATGTACCCACCTGAGAACGCGCAACCCAGTGCGCGCGCAATGATTTATTCAGATTGTGGGCTGCTCATCAATCCAACCTCGGACGAGCTGAGCAAAATCGCAATTGCCTCGGCGGCATCTGCCCGCGCCTTGCTGCAGGTTAACCCCAAGGTTGCGATGCTCAGCTTTTCGACCAAAGGCAGCGCCCATCATCCGGATGTTGATAAGGTGGTTGCGGCAACTCAAGCACTGCGCCGCGATGCTCCTGACTTGGACGTTGATGGAGAGCTGCAATTCGACGCAGCCTTTGTACCATCGGTCGCGGATCGCAAATCCCCCGGATCATCTGTGGCGGGTCAGGCCAATGTGATGATCTTCCCCAATCTCGACGCGGGCAATATCAGCTACAAGATCACCCAAAGGCTGGGCGGCTACAGCGCGATTGGCCCGGTCTTGCAAGGGTTAGCAAAACCCGCCAATGACCTGTCCCGCGGCTGCAGCGCCGAAGATGTAACACAGATGATCGCCGTGACCGTGCTGCAGGCAAACAGAACATAGACCCAGACTAAACATCATTCGCAGAACAATATTCTCAAAGCATGAGGAAAGTGACAAAGTCCTCCTGAGCCAACCAACAGGACCCGCCAATGACCCATCAGCAGCCGATCCTTGATACATCACCAAAAGTATCGGACGAGATCCGCAAGACCACCTGTTACATGTGCGCTTGTCGCTGCGGCATCAACGTGCACATGAAGGACGGCAAGGTTGCTTACATAGAAGGCAACCGCGATCATCCGGTGAACAAAGGCGTGCTCTGTGCCAAGGGCTCGGCCGGGATCATGCAAGTCAACGCGCCATCGCGCCTGCGCAAGCCTTTGCGCCGGGTGGGTCCGCGCGGGTCCGGAGAGTTCCGCGAAATCGAATGGGATGAGGCAATCAGCACCGCCGTCGGCTGGCTGAATGAATTGCACGAGACTGCCCCGCAAAAGCTGGCCTTCTTCACCGGACGCGATCAGAGCCAAAGCTTCACCAGCTTCTGGGCACAGAACTTCGGCACGCCCAACTATGCGGCCCATGGTGGGTTCTGTTCCGTCAACATGGCGGCGGGCGGCATCTACACGATGGGCGGCGCGTTTTGGGAGTTCGGCCAGCCAGACTGGGATCACACCAAGCTGTTCATGCTGTTCGGCGTGGCCGAGGACCACGACAGTAACCCGATCAAGATGGGCATCGGCAAGATCAAAGCGCGCGGCGCGCGGGTGATCGGGGTGAACCCGATCCGCTCCGGCTATAACGCCGTGGCTGACGATTGGGTCGGAATCACGCCCGGCACAGACGGTCTGTTCATCCTGTCGCTGATCCATGTGCTGATGAAGGCGGGCAAGATCGATCTGGACTATCTGAGCCGGTATACCAACGCACCAGTTCTGGTGAATGCCACCGAGGGTCCCGAGAAGGGCCTGTTCCTACGCAATGACGATGGCAAACCGCTGGTGATCGACCGCGTGACTGGCAAGCCAACCGCCTTTGACAAACCCGGCGTGCGCCCGGACCTGTCGGTGACCTATGAAAAAGACGGCGTCACGCACCGCCCGGTCTTCCATCTGATAGCAGAAAAGTACCTCAGCGACGACCATGCCCCCGAGGCCGTGGCCGACCGCTGTGGCATCCCAGCCAAACGCATCCGCGCCATTGCCGCCGAGATTGCCCGCGTCGCCTTTGATGAGGCGATCGAGCTGGATCATGAATGGACCGACTTCCGGGGCGAAACCCATTCCAAGATGACTGGCCGTCCAGTCAGCTTCCACGCCATGCGCGGGATTTCCGCCCATGCCAACGGGTTCCAGACCTGTCGCGCCCTGCATGTGCTGCAAATTCTGCTGGGCACGGTCGAGGTCCCCGGCGGCTTTCGTTTCAAACCGCCCTACCCAAAACCGGTTGAGGCGCATCCAACCCCGCATGGCGACCGTCGCCCGGGCCGCCCGCTGGAAGGCCCGCATCTAGGCTTCCCGCGTGGTCCCGAAGACCTACTGCTTGACGAGTGCGGCACTCCCCAGCGTATCGACAAGGCCTTTACCTGGGAAAATCCTATGTCGGCCCACGGGCTGATGCATATGGTAATCTCAAATGCCGCTGCGGGTGATCCCTACAAGATCGACACGCTGTTCATGTACATGGCGAATATGTCGTGGAACTCCTCCATGAACACCAAAGGTGTGATGGAGATGCTCACGGCCAAGACAGAAGACGGCAAATATGTCATCCCGAACATCATCTATTCCGATGCCTATTCTTCGGAAATGGTCGCCTATGCCGACCTGATCCTGCCTGACACGACCTATCTGGAACGGCACGACTGTATCTCTCTGCTGGATCGTCCAATCTGCGAAGCGGACGCCGCCGCCGATGCGATCCGCTGGCCAGTGATCGAGCCTGACCGCGATGTGCGCGGCTTCCAATCCGTACTGATCGAACTGGCCAACCGGATGAGCCTGCCGGGCTTCACCAACGAAGACGGCACGCCCAAGTGGACAGATTACGCAGACTACATCGTCAATCATCAGCGCAAGCCCGGCATCGGCCCATTGGCGGGGTTCCGAGGCGAAGACGGTGACAAAGAAGGGCGCGGAGAAGTCAATCCGGACCAGCTGAACCGCTATATCGAAAACGGTGGTTTCTACGTGGCTCATATCCCCGAAGGGGCCGATTACTACAAACCATGGAACGCGGCCTATCAGGACTGGGCCGTGGGCATGGGCCTTTATGACAGCCCACAACCTTACTTGTTCCAATTGTATTCTGAACCAATGCGCAAGTTCCAACTTGCCGCTGAGGGGCACGGGGACCGCCAGCCGCCGGATCACCTGCGCGAGCGGATTAAAGACAAGATGGACCCGCTGCCGATCTGGTATGAAACCGATCAACAGGGCAACGAAGGCTACACCGTCAACGCTCTGACCCAACGCCCGATGGCGATGTATCACAGCTGGGGCACTCAAAACGCCTGGCTGCGCCAGCTCCACGGGCGCAACCCGCTTTACGTCCCAACCAAACTGATGCGCGAACACGGGCTGCAGGATGGCGACTGGGCCAAAGTCAGCTCTCCACACGGGGAAATCACAGTGCCAGTCATGGAGATGGCCGCGCTCAACGACAACACAATCTGGACCTGGAACGCCATAGGCAAACGCAAGGGCGCCTGGGCCCTACAGGACGACGCCCCCGAAGCCACCAAAGGCTTTCTGTTGAACCACCTGATCCACGAACTCCTGCCGCCAAAGGGAGACGGTATGCGATGGGCCAACTCTGACCCTGTAACAGGACAAGCCGCCTGGTTCGACCTGAAGGTCAAAATCGAAAAGGCCGACCCGCCATCCGACGCTGAAAGCCAACCTGAATTCGGCGCTATTCAGTCCCCGGTTGGCACCGGTCCCAGGGATATCGCATGGAAAGTCGGAAAATGACCCGATCCATTCTTCATCTGGCTAAAAATATCCCGGGGTCGCCATTGTCGCGCCATTGGTCCGAGAGACAATGGCGACGGGCAGAACCCCAGCCCACCCTCACCACCAAAGCGGAGGCAAGGCAGGCATGACCCAGCTCCCCCAATCCACCGAACGCAAGATGGGTCTGGTCATCGACCTGGATACCTGTGTGGGCTGCCACGCCTGCGTGATCTCCTGCAAAGGTTGGAACACCGAAAACTACGGCGCGCCTCTATCGGATCAGGACGCCTATGGGGCCGACCCATCCGGCACCTTCCTGAACCGTGTGCATTCTTACGAGGTGCAACCGGAACAAGGTGCGGCTCAGCTGATCCATTTCCCAAAATCCTGCTTGCATTGTGAGGACGCACCCTGCGTCACCGTCTGCCCCACCGGGGCCAGCTACAAGCGGGTCGAGGATGGGATCGTGTTGGTCAATGAAAGCGATTGCATCGGCTGCGGCTTGTGTGCCTGGTCCTGCCCTTATGGCGCGCGCGAGATGGACATGGCAGAAGGGGTGATGAAGAAATGCACTCTCTGCGTTGATCGCATCTACAACGAAAACCTGCCCGAGGTAGACCGCGTGCCTTCATGTGTGCGCACCTGCCCGGCCGGTGCCCGCCATTTCGGCGACCTTGGCGATCAGGACAGCGATGTCAGCAAACTGGTGGCCGAGCGAGACGGCATGGACCTGATGCCAGAAATGGGCACCAAACCGGTTAACAAATACCTGCCACCCCGACCCAAAGATCAGATCGAGGAGCAGATCGACATTCTCGCCCCGCTCCTGGCCCCCATCGCGGAAGAGCCCAAGGGGTTCCTCGGCTGGCTCGATAAAACACTGGAGAAGCTCTGATGCATCCGGCCCCTTCCGTCATCATCTTCACCACCTTGTCTGGTCTGGGTTTTGGCCTGCTTGTCTTTCTGGGCCTCGGTATGCCCGAAGTCACGGGCTGGGTTGCGTTTGTGTTCTTTGCAATCGCTTATGCCTTGGCCGTCGGCGGCCTGATGGCGTCAACTTTTCACCTTGGCCACCCGGAACGCGCGATCAAAGCCTTCACGCAATGGCGCTCAAGCTGGCTTAGCCGGGAAGGTTGGTGCGCGGTTATCGCCCTGATTGTTATGGGGTTCTATGCCATCGGCGCTGTGTTTCTTGGACAACGTTGGGGTGCAGTTGGACTGCTGGGCGCGGTGTTTTCGCTTGCGACGGTGTTTACGACATCAATGATCTACACACAGCTCAAGACGATCCCACGCTGGAACTTGAAGCTGACACCGGCGATATTCCTGAGCTTCAGCCTGGCCGGGGGGGCACTGCTGGCTGGCCAGACGTCTATCGCCATACCATTGTTGTTGATCGCTGCGTTGGTCCAGATTCTGTACTGGCATCAAGGTGACAGCGCGCTCGCAAACTCCAGAACCGATCTGGGCACCGCAACCGGATTGGGTTTGCGCGGAACCGTGCGTGCGTTTGAGCCGCCGCATACAGGCACCAACTACCTGCTGCGGGAATTCGTCCATGTGGTGGGTCGCAAACATGCACAGAAGCTGCGGATGATCGCGTTTTTGCTGGGCTTTGTGTTGCCTCTGCTTTTGCTGGTTCTACCGGTCGGAGGTTTGGCGTTAAAGCATCTTTTTGCGCTGCTGGCCGCGATCTCACATCTGGCGGGCGTTGCCACGTCGCGCTGGTTGTTCTTCGCCCAAGCCGAGCATGTGGTCGGATTGTATTATGGTAAGCGATAGTCAGGGGGGCCAGCCCCCCTCTTGAGCCTGCGGCTCAATTCACCCCCCGGGATATTTCTGGCCAGATGAAGTCTGGATCCGGGCCGAAATAGAAAGGGCGGCACTCGGGGATCGAGGCCGCCCTTTTTACTTAGACTTGTTTAGGCTCAGATCAGACCGGCATGGGCCATGGCTGCGTCAATGGCGGCTTTGGTGCTGTCTTGCAATGTGGTCAATGGCAGGCGCACCTCAGCGCTGCAGCGGCCCAATTTGCTAAGCGCGTATTTGGCGCCCACAAGGCCGGGTTCGATAAAAAGGGCCTCGTGCAAGGGCATCAGACGATCCTGATAGGCCAATGCCGTGGCATAGTCGCCTGACAATGTCGCTTGCTGGAATTCAGCGCAGAGTTTCGGGGCCACATTGGCTGTGACCGAGATACACCCGACACCGCCATGGGCGTTGAAGCCCAAAGCCGTCGCATCTTCACCTGACAGTTGGCAGAAGTCAGCGCCGCAGCTTGCACGCTGTTGGCTGACCCGCGCCAGATCGCCGGTGGCGTCTTTTACCCCAACAATACGTGGCAGCTTGGCCAGCTCACCCATCGTGGCGGGCGTCATGTCGATGATCGAGCGACCGGGGATGTTGTAGATGATGATCGGAATATCGGCACATTCATGCAGCGCGGCAAAGTGTTCGAACAGGCCGCGCTGGGTCGGCTTGTTGTAGTAGGGCGTCACGACAAGTGCGGCATTCGCGCCGACCTTCTTGGCAAACTGAACAAAGCGTACTGCTTCAACCGTGTTGTTCGATCCGGCACCGGCAATAACCGGCACGCGACCTGCGGCGGCTTTGACCACCTCTTCCACAACCGTCTCATGCTCATCATGGCTGAGGGTCGGGCTTTCCCCGGTGGTGCCCACGGGGACCAGCCCGGTCGACCCGGATTCGATCTGCCATTCGACTAGGTGTTTGAGCGTATCCAAGTCCAACGCGCCGTTTGAAAACGGGGTGACGAGGGCGGGCATAGAGCCTTTGAACATGACACGCTCCTTAAGGTGCAGTTTCCGTGTTTTTTACACCGCGGGCCATCACGATTTAGGCTTTGTGAGTTGATCCCGGCGGCGCAAGGTTTATCCTCACAGGCTCTATCCTTGGTTGGTTGGGAAATGCAAGGCATGACACGCGTTCTGGGCCTGATGATGGCCGTGATTCTGTACTCTGCACTGACGCCGCAAGCCGCACGGGCGGATGCCGCCGCTGATTTGCGTGCCGGGTTGAACGAGATGCGCAAGGGCGACTGGAACGAGGCGCTGCGGGTGTCCGGGCAGCGCGGATCGGTATCGCGCGATATCATCGTGTGGGAATGGCTGCGGCAGGGCTTTGGCAGCTCAGGCGATGTGCTGGTGTTTCTAGATCGCCGTCCGGACTGGCCCGGACTGGCCTGGCTGCGCCGCAAAAGCGAGCCGTCTTTTACCGGCGCCGACCCCGATCGCGTCTTGAAATTCTACGCGGATACGCCGCCGCAAACGGCGGAGGGTGCGTTGAACTACGCTGTTGCCCTGATGGCAACAGGACAACAGGGTGAGGCACAGGCGGATATCGTCACAGCGTGGCGCACTATGCCCATGGGCGCAGGGTTACAGAAAGACTACGTCGAGAATTTTGGCAAGCTGCTGAAACCCCATCACGCAGCGCGGTTGGACCGGATGTTGTGGGATGGCCATCTGGTAAGTGCATCCCAGATGTTAACACTGGTGGGCGCAGATGACCGCAAACTGGCCGAAGCGCGGATCGCATTGCAAAAGCGTCAACCTGGCGTCGATACAAAAGTGGCGGCAGTGCCAAAGTCGGTTGCGGATGCCCCGGGTCTTGCCTTTGACCGTTTTGTTTGGCGCGACAAGAAAGAGCTGGACGAAAGTGCCGTTGATCTGATGCTGGCCCGATCTACGAGCCCCGAAGCCTTGGGCGAGCCTGACAAATGGGGCGAAGGACGGCGTAGGCTCGCAAGGTTGGAGATGCGGCAAGGCCGACCGGCGCGAGCCTACAAGGTGGCCTCAACCCACCACATGACGCCGGAAATGGGCTATGCCTATGCTGATCTGGAATGGCTGTCCGGATTCCTGGCCTTACGCAGGTTGAACGATCCGGCCACGGCTGTGCGTCATTTCCAGAATTTCTCGGACGCCGTGCAATCCCCAATCTCGAAAGGTCGCGGGGGGTATTGGCTGGGCCGGGCTTATGCTGCGCAGGGTGAGGCGGAAAAGGCCTATGAGGCTTATGCCATCGGGGCGGATAATCAGACGTCGTTCTACGGGTTGTTGGCGGCGGAACAGATCGGACGCCCGTTTGATCCTGAACTGGCCACACCCCGCCGTGCGCCGCATTGGCGGCAGGCGGATTTCACCAACTCGAGTGTTCTGGAGGCCGGGCTGCTGCTGTTGAAAGCAAGCGAGGATAATCTGTCCGAGCGGTTTCTGACGCATCTGGTCGAAAGTCTCGATCCGGTTCAGGCCGCTCAATTGGGTGATCTGGCGATTGAGCTAAACGAACCGCATCTGGCGGTCATGATTGCCAAACGGGCAGCCACCACCGGAACTGTTCTGCCCGCAGCCTACTACCCGGTGCACCCGGTGGCCGATATGGGCCTGCCCATGGCCAAAGAGATGACACTGGCCATCGCACGGCGCGAGAGCGAGTTTGATCCAGTTGTGATCAGCGGCGCAGGCGCCCGGGGGCTGATGCAGGTCATGCCCGCAACAGCGAAACTGGTGGCGCAGGAGCTGGGTATCCTCAGCGGGCATCAGACAGGGCGCTTGACCTCTGACTGGCAGTATAACGCCAAACTCGGGGCCAATTATCTGTCGGGGCTGGCGGCTGAGTTCAACGGCAATGTGGTCATGATGGCGGCCGGGTATAATGCCGGGCCACGGCGGCCTATTTCCTGGATGGAACGCTATGGTGACCCGCGCCGGGGACAGGTGGATGTGATCGATTGGATCGAGACCATCCCCTTTAGCGAAACCCGCAACTATGTGATGCGCGTGTCGGAAAGCCTGCCGGTCTACCGGGCACGTTTGGGGCAACCGGCCTTGCCGATCCCCTTTTCGCAGGAACTGACCGGCTCAACCCTGGCTGCGTTCGCGCCATAAGGTGAACAGGCCCGCGGCCACAACAACAGACGCCCCGACGACCACTTCGGGGCGCAGCACCTCACCGAAGATCGTGATGCCGAGGATCGCGCCCCAGACAAGGTGAAAATAGGCAAAGGGCTGCACTGCGCTGGCCTCGGCCATTTCATAGCATTTGATCAGCAGCCAGTGCCCCAGCACGCCGCTGACGCACAGCACAGCCATCCACCCCCAATCGCGCGGGGCCATGGGCTCCCAGAACCACATGCCGACAAGCGTCATGGCAACCGCACCGGACACGCCGGTCCAGAAAAAGCTGGTGGCCGTGCTGTCGCGGCGTGCGGCGTAGCGTGTCAGCAAACCGTACAAGGCAAACATCAGGGCAGAGATCAGCGGGATAATGGCCCAGGGGTTAAAGACCCCGACCCCCGGCTGCAGGATGATCAGAACACCAACACAGCCCACGCCAATCGCCGTCCATCGGCGCCAACCGACCCGTTCGCCCAAAACCGGGCCGCTGAGTGCCGCGACCAGTAGCGGATAGCAGATAAAGACGGCCATACTGTCGATCAGACCCAAAACGGTGAAGCTGAAAACGGCAACGCATATCTCACCGGCCAGCAAAACGCCCCGAAAGATCTGCAATCCGAGTTGGCTGGTTCGCGTCGTTGCCTTCAATCCGCCGGGTGCTCGCGCAGCTAGGGCAATAACGAAAGCAGCAAAAAACCAGTAGCGGATCATCACGACCATGTAAGTGTTGTAGGTTCCCGCCAGGTGGCGAGAGATTCCATCCTGCATCGCAAAGACAATGGTCGCGCCGATCATCAGAGCAACGCCCGCACTGATATTGTTTTGTTGCGTCATGCTTTGACCGCCCGTGTCATGTGACGCTTGCGGCCATAGCCGGGGGTTCTGCTCACTTGGAAACCTGCATCCTCCAGCCCACGCCGCACGAAACCGGCAGCGGTGTAAGTGGCCGCTGTGCCCCCCTGAACCGTATGATCCGCAACCTGCTGCATCAGATCCGCACCCCATAGCTCGGGGTTCTTGGCGGGTGAGAACCCATCCAGAAACCACGCGTCCGCATGCCCCTGCCATTTCTGTAACGTCTGGCGCGCGTCGCCTTCTATGACGGTCAGTGCCAGCGTGTCGAGCAGACACCCCCTCCCGGTCCACTGCTCTAGAAATCGATCAGCCCAGGGTGCCAGCTCAGGGAATGCGGTCAAAGCCCGCCGCATATCCGCAGGTTCCATCGGATAGGCTTCGAAGCTGGTGAAGTTCAGCCGGGTCGTGTGACCTGCCTGTTCCCAGGCGGACCACGTGGTGAGCATATTCAGACCGGTTCCAAACCCCAGCTCGGCGATATGAAATCCGGGAACAAATCGTGCGGGCAGGTCGTTGCCCGCAAGAAAAACATGCCGCGTCTCCTCGACCCCGTTTTGCAACGAGTAATATGGGTCGTCGAAACGATCCGAGACGGGTATCTGATCCTCGGTCCACGTGACCTCGGCGCGCTGGTCTGCCATCTGGGAATCCTGTAGCTAAGCGGCGCGACACTGAACAAGGAAAAGGAGTTTGGCAATGGTCGATGTGACTGTCCGTGGCGCCGGGATTTTCGGCCTGTCGATTGCCTGGACCTGTGCGCAGCGCGGTGCGAAAGTGCGCATCATCGATCCCTTTGGTCCGGGCGCGGGCTCCAGCGGCGGTCTGGTCGGTGCCTTGGCCCCACATGTGCCTGAAAACTGGAACGCCAAGAAGGCCTTTCAGTTCGATAGCCTGATCATGGCCGAACCGTTCTGGGCTCAGGTCGAGGCCGTCGGAGGTGTCTCTGCCGGGTACGGGCGTTTGGGGCGTATCCAGCCGATTGCCGATCAACGTAGCCTCGATCTGGCGCGCGCACGCGAACACACCGCGCAAGAGTTGTGGCAAGGCCGTGCCGAATGGCGGGTAATCGAGGTGGCCGAGGCCGGATCATGGTGCCCGCCCAGCCCGACCGGCTATGTCATTCATGACACGCTAACCGCCCGCATGCACCCGCGCCGCGCTTGCGCTGCACTGGTCGCGGCTTTGGCGGTCGTGGGCGTAGAGGTGGTCACTGACGCACCCGATGACGGTCGGGTTGTACACGCCACAGGGGTTGCAGGTCTTCAGGAGTTGAGCGAAGCTTACGGCAAAACTGTCGGCAATGGCGTGAAAGGTCAGGCGGCGCTGCTGCGGTTTGATGCGGGCGCGGTACCGCAGCTGTTTGCAGATGCGATCCATATCGTTCCTCATGCCGACGGGACGCTGGCCATCGGCTCGACCTCTGAGCGTGACTATGACGATCCCGCCAGCACCGACAGCGCGCTGGACGATGTGATCGAGCGTGCGATGCAGGCGGTTCCGCTGCTGCACGGGGCCGAGGTGATCGAGCGTTGGGCCGGTGTCCGCCCCCGCAGCAAAAGCCGCGCGCCGATGCTGGGCGAACACCCCCTGCACAAAGGTCAGTTCATCGCCAATGGCGGATTCAAGATCGGTTTCGGCATGGCCCCGAAAATTGCCGAAGTCATGGCCGATCTTATGCTGGATGGGCGTGATACGATCCCGGATGATTTCCGACCCGAAGCCTCGCTTTGACCCGGCTCTAAGCGCTCAGGTTCCGCAGCTTCTGCATCAAGGTCCCCAGCGTCTGCTCATAGCGCGCACTGGTCAGCCTGCCCTGGTCATCAAACTCGTTCGAACTGTTGGCCAGGTGGATTTCCGGACCCTGCAAAATCAGCGGCTGGAACGGTACCATATAGGCCCGCAGGATCATCTGAGCCCTTTCACCCCCTGCACGACCCGCGGCGGCTGACATAACCGCAACAGGCTTGTCGGCCCATGGGTTGCCTTCGGTCCGGCTGACCCAATCCAACGCGTTCTTTAAAACGCCAGAGGGACCCTTGTTGTATTCCGGGGTCGAGATGATCACCGCATCTGCTTGCTCGATCTGAGCCCGCAGGGTCTGAACAATGGCAGGAATGCCCTCACCTTCCTCCAGATCGCCATCATAAAGCGGCAGGTTCAGGTCGGCCTCGACAAACTCGGCGGGATCAAAAAGCCGAGCAGCCTCACGCAGCAATTTGCGGTTGGTCGCGCTTTGGCGCAGGGACCCAGACAGGCCCAGTAGGATCGGTTTGGACATCAGGGGAAACTCCGTTTCGTTGTTTCCCCATAGTTAGACCGGGACAGGCGCTATCCAAACCCCATTCCGTGCACAGGCCCTGCGCGATCAGGCGTTTCCGCTGGGAACGATCACGATTTCAACCCGGCGGTTCTGCGCTTTGCCCGCCGGTGTCAGGTTCGACGCAATTGGATTGTTCTCGCCCTGTCCGATGGTTGTGATGCGGTTGAAGCCGACGCCGTTGGCTTGCAGAATGTCCGCGACCGCATTCGCACGACGGACCGACAGGCCCTGATTATACGCGGCATCGCCATCGCTATCGGTATGGCCGATGATCTGCACATTCGAGTTCGGGTAGTTTACCAGGTTCTGACCGACCTTCACCAGGTCCGAGCGCAAGGCCGGGCGCACAGTAGCGCTGTCGGTGTCAAAGGTGATGTCGTTTGGCACGGTTACGATCAGGCGATCCCCGGCATTCACAATTGTGATGCCATCGTTGGCCAGCTGCTGGCGCAGTTCGGCTGCCTGACGGTCAAGCTGATTGCCAATCAGGCCACCACCCGCCGCGCCAATTGCGCCACCCGCCAAAGCGCCCAGCAGTGGGTCCGAGTCGTTGGCAATCGCGCCAACACCCGCCCCGACCAATCCACCAATCAGAGCGCCCTGCTTGGTATTCTGATTGGGATCACTGGGCAGATTCAACGTACCCGGATCAGTACATGCTGCAAGCGCCAGGACCGAGACCAGCGCGGTTGCCACAAAAAACTTGGAAATCGTCATGATATCACCTTCTGCTCCGGCCCCCGGTTTGTTCGGGTTTGCCTCGTTCAGCCCGTTATATCATGGGGACTAGGTAAAGGCTCAAGCAACAATGCGGTGAAGTCGGCGAATACCTGCCCAAACCCTCCGATCAGGCGGTTTCAACATGGCTGTCCCAACGGGTCTGTTCCTGCCAGAGCGTGCGCAGGGAGTCACCCTGGCCGCAAAAGCTCTCGTTTATGCTTTCACTGGCCCAGATACGGTCCGTTCGAAAATGGCGAAACCCGCTGCGCAGCTCGCACCAGGCGGCCAGCATCGTGCATTCGATATGGTAGATCAGGGCCACGGGGCGGACGACACGAATGGTGCGTTCCTCTGCCCCATTCACATAGGTGATGCGAATTTTCTGTTCGCTGCGAATGGCCTCTCGATAGTTGGCAACCGGCACGCAGCCTTTGGCGGGATCATCCGGCGGCGTTCCCCAGGTCGACACTTGCAGCCAACGCCGTGGCGTGTCGTGCAGAGCGTCAATCTTGCGGCAGATTCGGCGGGCGGCTTCCTGCAACTCACTATCGCCGGTGCGCGCCAAAAGCGACAGCCCCACCCAAAGGGCCTCAACCTCTTCCGCATCGAAATTCAGCGGCGGCAGATCATACCCCCGGCGCATCAGATACCCGATCCCCGCCTCTCCTTCGATGGGGGTGCGCTGCGCCTGCAGTGCCGCGATATCGCGGTAAACTGTGCGCGCCGAGACTTCGAGTTTGTCCGCCAATGCTTCGGCCGTGACCGGCGTGTCAGCCGCACGCAATATCTGGATGATTTCGAACAATCGGGTCGAACGGCGCATGTTTTTCTCCCTCAACGCTACTGACACACTAGCACGCCCCACTGACAAGGGGGTGTCAGGAGTGATGGGCGAAGCTGGAACAGTCCCGAAAAAGGAGTGATGGCATGCCCTATCTCGACAACCACGTCATGATGACCCTGAAACTTGGCCGCTGGTCGCAGGACCACACGCTGCGCGCCTTCGAGATCGAACGTGAACTTGCAGAGGCAAGACTGCCTTGCCAAGCCAGAACAAGAAAGCGTAGGCGCCGTTTCTCATTGGGTAATCTGAAAATGCTGTGGACCAATGCAGCCTGAATTCAGAAATCCGCCGGTACCCTGAATTTCATGGAAACCCCGCCTTCGGGGTTTTTCAGACGCAGTTCTTCGGAGTGCAACATCAGGCGCGGGAAATCGCGCGCAGGGCCTTCGGCATAAAACGGGTCACCCAATATCGGGTGGCCAATCGCCAGCATATGAACACGCAACTGGTGTGACCGACCGGTCTTGGGAAACAGGCGCATACGGGTACTCTCACCTTCATGTTTCACAACGCGCCAGTCGGTCACCGCCGGTTTGCCGGTCTCATGACATACCATCTGACGCGGGCGGTTGGGCCAGTCGACGATCAGCGGCAGATCAACGGTTCCAGTTTTATCTTTGACCAGCCCCCAAACGCGCGCAACATAGGTTTTTCGCGTCTGACGTTTCTCGAACTGCATGCTCAGATGCCGTTGCGCATGAGGGGTCTGGGCGAACACCATAACGCCCGAGGTATCCCGATCCAGCCGATGCACCAACAAGGCCTGCGGAAACGCAGCCTGCACACGGGTCAACAAACAATCCGCCAGATGATCACCCTTTCCCGGAACCGACAGCAGCCGCGAAGGTTTGTTGACCACGATCAACTGCGCATCTTCATGCAACACATCCAGCGGTGTCTGCGGGGGATCATAAGCCTCGGTCATGCGCGCCTGCCTAACGCAGGGCGCACCCTACCGCAACGTCGTCCTTGCCTGCCACACGGTGTTCGTGAACCCTTGGACCGAGCAAGGGAGAGAGGCCATGCATCCAACAATCGAACACATGCAACAAGTTGTCGCCAAAGGGGATGAGGCGCAGATCCGCCCGCTTTTGGCTGAAGACGTCCGCTTCTTGCCCCCGACCTATTTCAGCACATGGACAGGACGAGAGCCTGTAGCGGCTGTCCTGGGCCACGTGGGGCAGGTATTTTCCGACTTTCGCTATCGCCGGATCATGGGCAGCGGCTGCGACTGGGCTTTAGAGTTTCAGTGCAAGGTCGGTGATCTGGACGCCGTTGGCGTGGATCTGATCACGCTGAACGATGACGGCCTGATACAGGAATTCGAGGTTGTCATGCGCCCCTACAAAACCATCGGCGCCCTGCGCGAGGCGATGATGGCCCGCGTCTCACGCGATCCGCGCTTTCTGGACTTCAAATCCGCACTCAGCTGACAATGCCAGTCCCGATTGCTTCCGATCAGATCGTGCGCGTGCCATTGGCGCCGGTTCTTGCGCTGCAGGGTCTGGCGGTGCGCCGCAGAGTTCAAATGCTGCCGGAACCCGCTGGCCCGCGCCAGGGGCAAATCGGTCGTGGGCCCCGGCTGCGCCTGTTGATCACAGGTGACAGTTCTGCCGCAGGGGTCGGCGCAGGCAGGCAAGATCAGGCCCTTTCCGGCCATTTGCTGCATCACCTGTCCAAGCGTCACGCGGTCGAATGGCGGCTAGAGGCCACCACCGGGCATACAACTCAGGACACGCTGAACAGGCTGTCGCAGCTAGGCGGCACATATGACGCTGTTATCACTGCACTGGGGGTGAATGATGTGACCCGTGGTGTCACGCTAAAACGTTTCATCGAACGCCAGACCCAATTGGCGACGCTGCTGACGCAGAAGTTTGGCGCACGTCGAGTCGTGGTTACAGCCGTTCCCCAAATGAACCGGTTTCCTGCTCTGCCGCAGCCTCTGGCATGGGTTCTAGGCCAGCAATCCGCGCGGCTGGACCAGGGTTTGCAACAAGTGGTAGCAGTGCATCCCCAACTCAGGCATCTGAAACTGGACTTACCTGACGATCACGCCTTGGTCGCGCCAGACGGCTATCATCCAAGCCCCAAGACCTATGCGATCTGGGCTGAAAGCGCAGCGAAACTTTTGCTTCAAACCTGACGTCTTGCCTGTCGGATCATCGGAATCGAATAGACAATCAGCGCCGCCCAGATCAACGGAAACGCAATCATCCGGCCACGATCAATCTGCTCTCCGAACAATGTGATCGCAGTGATGAAAATCATTGTGGGCGCGATGTATTGCAGAATACCCATTGTCGATAATCGCACCAGCTTAGCCCCGTTGGCGTATACCAACAGAGGTACAGCGGTCACAATACCTGCACAAGACAAGAGCAAAGTGTCAGACGCAACAACTCCGAAATGGCCAGTGCCTCGCACACCCAGCAAAGTCACATAGGCCACTGCTGGGATCAGCAGGATAAGCACTTCGAGCAGAAACCCCTGATTGGGACCAATGGGCAGAGAGCGTTTGAAAAAGGCATAAAAGCCCCAGCTGACCATCAAACCCAGTGCGGCCCAAGGCAACCGCCCGGCCTCGAACACCAAAACCAGAACACCCAGCGCGGCCAGACCAACCGCAACAAGCTGCGTTCGGTTCAGCGGCTCGCGCAGCAATATCGCGCCCAGAGCGATGCTGAACAGCGGATTGATGTAGTACCCCAGCGCGGCGTCCAGCGCATGCCCGGTTGAAATCGCCCAAACGTAAATCGCCCAGTTCACTGAAATCAGCGCAGCCGTGACCGCCGCCATCCCAAGCATCTTAGGATTGCCAAGGGCTGCTTTCAGATCCCCCGTACGCCCCAGAAGGATCAACAACAGGCCTGCAACCGGCACCGACCAGATCACACGATGCGCAACCACTTCGACCGGACCAATATGATCCATCGCTTTCATATAAAGCGGCAGGAAACCCCAAAGAACATAAGCCGTAACCGCAAGCACCAACCCCTTTGGGGTGTCAACATTCTGTGGTGAAGAGGGTGCGTGCGACACAGAAAATCTCCGGTTGATACCGGACCGGTGTACGGCAATTGCTAAGGGGTTGAAAACTCCGAAATCGGTGAAGCCCGACATAACGAATAGTGATGGGTCAATGTCTGACTCTATGCACAATTCAGTTCAAATTCAGCGAGGCTCTGCCTCGCGCTCCGAGATATTTTTAGCCAGATGAAGTCAGGATCCCGTGCTTCATCTGGCCCGAAATATCTCGAGGGGGGTGCCCGAAGGGCGCCGGGGGCAGAGCCCCCTGATCCGTCTCAGACTTTGACGCGTTCGGATTTGGGATCGTACATTGGTTTCAACGAAGCTTCGGCTTTGACCTTCACGCCACAGACATCGATCTCGTAGGTCGAGGCCAAAACATCGGCGGCTTTCTCACCTTCGCAAGGAACATAGCCCATGCCGATAGCGCCACCCAACGTATGGCCGTAGTTGCCGGAACTCAGATAGCCGACATATTCGCCATCCCGCACAATCGGTTCGTTATGGAACAGGAGCGGTTCGAGATCGATCAGTTTGAACTGTACCAAACGGCTTTGGGGCCCATTTTCTTTGCGTGCGATCACGGCCTCACGGCCAATGAAATCGCAGCCCTTGTCAACCTTGACGGCAAAACCTAGCCCCGCATCGACCACATGATCTTCGCAGGTGATATCATGCCCGAAATGGCGGAAACCTTTTTCAATCCTGCAGCTGTCCATCATGTGCATCCCGCACAGCTTCAACCCCATGTCTTGACCGGCGTCGTGCAGCGTTTCGAACACATGGCCAGCCATGTCTGAGGAGACATAGATCTCCCAACCAAGCTCACCCACATAGGTCACGCGATGGGCACGGGCCAGGCCCATGCCGATTTCGATGTTCTGCGCGGTACCAAAAGGGTTGGTCGCGTTCGTGAAATCCGCCGGAGAGACCTTTTCCAGCAGCGCGCGCGCGTTCGGGCCCATGACGGCCAGTACACCTTCGCCTGCGGTGACGTCGGTGATGACCACGTTGAAACCACCGGCATTGCGTTGCATCCAGGTCTGATCGGCAAGACGCGTCGCCGCCGGGGTGACAACCAGATAAGATGTCTCGGTCAGGCGGGTGACGGTCACATCCGCCTCGATCCCGCCCGAGCGGTTCAAGAACTGGGTGTAGACGATCTTGCCATTGGGCACCGCGTAATCACCGCCGCCGATATAGTTCATGAACCTTTCGGCATCAGGGCCTTCAACGCGGATTTTGCCGAAGGAAGACATGTCATACATGCCGACATTTTCGCGCACGGCGCGGTGTTCGGCGGCAGAGTTTTCGAACCAGTTCTGTCGTTTCCAGCTATACTGATACTCGCGTTCCTGCCCGTCATTGGCGAACCAGTTGGCGCGTTCCCAACCGGCCAACTCGCCGAAAACGGCCCCTTGTTCCTTCAGCTGCTGATGGAACGGCGTCCGGCGCACACCGCGTGCTGTGGCCTTTTGGCGATAGGGGTAGTGATCAGCGTAAAGTAGGCCCAATGTCTCTTTCGAGCGTTCAAACAGGTATTTCTTATTGCCCTGAAACGGCTGCATCCGGCTAATGTCCACATCACCCAGATCGAACGGTTTTTCGCCACTGTCCATCCATTCGGCCAGCGCCATGCCTGCGCCACCAGCGGATTGAATTCCAATCGAGTTGAACCCTGCGGCCACCCAGACGTTATCCATCTCAGGCGCGAGACCCAGATGATATGCGTCGTCCGGCGTGAACGATTCCGGGCCGTTAAAGAAGGTATGTATACCTGCCTCGGCCAGCATCGGCATGCGTTCACAGGCGGCTTCAAGTATTGGCTCGAAATGGTCGAAATCTTCGGGCAGTTGATCGAACTCAAAGCTGTCCGGGATGCCGTTCATGGCCCAGGGCTTGGCGTTAGGCTCAAACGCGCCCAACATCATCTTGCCTGCGTCTTCTTTATAATAGGCGCATTCATCCGGTACGCGCAAAACCGGCAACGGAGTTAGACCTTCGATGGGTTCCGAAACGATGTAGAAATGCTCACACGCATGCAGCGGCACATTCACGCCCGCCATGCGGCCAACCTCATGCCCCCACATGCCCGCGCAGTTCACCACCATATCACATTCGATATGGCCCGAGGCGCTGCCATCATCTGCCACCCAGTCTACGCCTGTGACGGTGCGGCCCTGTTGGACGATATCGGTGACCTTCACCCGCTCCTTGACGATCCCGCCCCGCTGTCGCGCACCCTTGGCCAAAGCCAGCGCGATATTCGCAGGATCGCCCTGCCCATCGAGCGGCAGATAAACAGCCCCTTTGATACCATCAAGGTTCAGGTGCGGATACATCTCATGCACGCGCTCGTTCGTGATTTCTTCGACCTCAACCCCAAAGGCGCGGGCCATGGCGGCCTGACGGTAAATCTCCTCCTTGCGTTCTTCGGTCAGGGCCACGGTGATGGAACCGACCCGCTTGAACCCGGTGGCAACGCCGGTTTCTTCCTCTAGCGCGCCGTAAAGCTCCTGACTGTATTTCGCCAGCTTGGTCATGTTGGCCGTCGCGCGCAGCTGCGCAATCAGACCCGCCGCGTGCCATGTGGTGCCGCTGGTCAGCTGTTTGCGTTCCAGCAAGACAACATCTTTCCAGCCCTTCTTGGTCAGGTGATAGGCAACCGAGCATCCGATGACACCGCCACCGATGATGACCACTCGGGCTTTGCTGGGCAGATCAACCATTGTGCAGACTCCGCTTTGTCAGGTTTTTTACTAGATGGCACGAAAGATCGACAGAAAACCCATCAAAAACGTCAGTGCATCTGCAAAAATCACCTCGGGGCGATTTGCCTCTTTTGCCGCCGCATCGCGAAAGGCGTGACCCCGAAGAAGCTTCGATAGACCGACGAGAACCCGTTTGGAAAGCCGCAGGCAAGGCCGATCTCACGCACACTCATGGTTGTGTTCAGCAACAGGTTGTTGGCCTTGGCCAGCCGCATTTCCCGATAAAACCCATTAGGTGTGGTGCCGAAGAACGCTTTGAATTTCCGTTCCAGCGACCGGTTTGACAAGCCCAACAGGTCTACGATCTCATGAATGGGCAGCGGTTCTTCGATGTTTGCCTGCATCAGCTTAATACATTGATCCAGCTTGAGGTCCCCGGTCGCCGTGGTCTTGGCACCGGAAAACGGCTGCAATGACGAAAAATCGCGGATGTTTTCGTGCAGCATGATATCAGCCACTGTCATTTGCACAGCGCCTGAGATGTGGCGCCCGATCACTGCCAGCGCGATATCGGTCGTCGCCCCCATACCGGCACAGGTCACCACCGCGCCACGTTCGGTTGCGATTGACAGTTTAGCCTCAAAACCTGCACCACGTTCACGCAGAAAAGATGCGTTTTCCCAATGCGTTGCCAAATCGGCTGTGCCCTGTTCGTCAATGTAACGGCTGGCTGCTTCGGCGAGTAGGAACACCTGCGCACCGCGGTAGGTATAGTCCGAGACGACACGGCCCAGCGACAGGTCTGGCTGATCGGGGTTGGTATTGCCTATGACAAAAAGATACGCCGCTGTCGGGTTCGGCATGACGGCTTTGGTCTCAACCGTTGCATCGCTGCTGCTGGCAATCGGTCCGCCGCGCAGAGATCGGTAGCTGAACGAAAATCGAGGCGACGGGCAGACCCGGTTTGCAATGCGCAGCACATCCACCAAAGAGGCCAGTTCCAGCAGCACATAACCCGGCGCGACCAGTATGTCGAAATGGACAAGGTCACCGCCTTGACCGGCTGCGGCTGAAACGGGTGTTTCTGTCATTCAGCCCCGCACATTTCTCAGACGATCTTATGACCGGCAGATTTAAGGTGCTGTGCCAATGCTTCGATATGGTCCGGGCCGATCTCACAGCATCCGCCGACAATCGTTGCGCCTTGATTGACCCAAGCCATGGCATGATCGGCATAGGCCTCGGGGCCCAGATCATGGCGCTGTTCCAGCGCATCAACAGTCGGGGCGTCTTTCAGGAACCCATCTGCGATATAGGTGAAACCATTGGCATAGGCCCCGAATGGCAGATCCATACCGGACAAAACATCCAACGCCGCCGGGACGGCCTCGGGCCGGGTGCAGTTGATCAGAACGGCGTCGGGGTGATGTTCGGCGACCAGCGGGGCGATATCGCGCAGCGGCTCGTCTGAGCGCAGGCGTGTTCCGTCCTCATCCATCACCGACACGGCCAGCCAGACAGGCTTGCCACAGTTGGCCGTCCCGCGCAGGGCTCCTTCGGCCTCAAGAACCGAGGACACGGTTTCATGCAGGAACAGATCCACGTCATCCGCCATCAACGCGACCAGTTCGCCGAACTTTTGAGCCGCGTCATCCGGGTCGGGCATCAGGTCGGGTCGGTATGACGCCAGCAGAGGCCCCAACGACCCAGCGACCCGCCCAACCCCGTCCGGCCGCGCGGCCTTAGCCTGGGTCACAGCGGTTTGAATCAACAACGACAGCTGATCCTCGATCCCTTCGCGCACCAGGCGCGAGCGGTGAACAGCATAGGTGTTGGTCGTGGCAACGGTTGCGCCCCGGGCAAAGTATTCGGCATGTACCTCTCGGACCAGTTCGGGATGATCGATCATCACCCGCGTTGACCACAAGGGCGTCGGGCGCTTGCCGCTGCGCTTCACCAGCTCTTGCCCGATTGAGCCATCTAACAAAGTAATCTTCGCCATACCAAACCTTCCTTACGGGATCAGCACCAGTTTCCCCGGCAGCGCTTTGGACTGAAACGCCTCTTGCGCCTTGGCGATATCCTTTAAGGGATATGTTTGGGAGATCAACGGTTTGATGTGACCGGCATTCATCAGTTCGACCAAGCGGCCAAAGACCTCGGGCGATTGATGCGTGCAGCCATGGATGGTGATGTCGCGCAGATAGATATCGCGCAGGTCTGCCTGTACAATCGGGCCTGCAATTGCACCGGATACGGCGTAGTGGCCGCCGGGTTTCAGCGCAAGGATCAGATTTGCCCATGCCGGGCCACCAACCACGTCGATCACAACATCGAACATATCGGCAGGCAGAGGCGCATCGCGGTCAAAGGTTCCGACTGCGCCCTGAGATTTCACCACTTCGGCTTTGACTTCCCCGGTAACGCCCCAGACCTGCGCACCTCGCAAACGGGCCAGTTGCACAGCGGCCAGACCTACGCCACCCGATGCGCCGGTTATCAGGACCTTGTGACCAGCGGTGACACCCGCGCGGGTCAGCAGATTCTCAGCGGTCCCAAAGGCACAGGGTATGGCCGCGATCTCGATATCTGACAGAGGCGAAGCGGAGACGTCATAAAGATCATCCGCCTCAACCAGACAATATTGAGCAAAGGCCCCGTCAATCTCGGACCCCAGCGCGATGAACCCGTGCGGGTGACCGGGGCGCGGACGTGGCAGGTTGATCGGGCAGGTCACACGCTGCCCGGGTTTGAACCCCACATCGGAACCAACAGCTTCGACAATGCCGCACAGATCACCCCCCTGAATCCGAGGAAATTGTAACGCACCGCCCCAGCCCCCGGCTTCGACATCCTGATCGACGTCATCCGTAGCGCCGGTTACATCCGAAGAGTACCAGCCGACCCGTGTATTGATATCCGTGTTATTGACCCCGGCAGCTGCAACGCGCACCAGAACCTGCCCCGGTCCGGGTGTTGGCACTGGAATATCCTCGCGCCATTCCAGCGCCTCGGGCCCACCATGGTGGGTCAGATAAACGCCGGACATTGTCGTCGAAATGGTCATAGGGGTCGCCGGTCAATCTGCGTCGTCTGGATGGGGAGGAACGGGGCCCATCGGGACAATGTCGTAGCGGGCATTGAGTGCTGCCATCTTCGCTTCATCGGCAAAGTCAGCCTCACTCATATTCGCCATCTCAGACAGAAAATCATCAAAACCCGAAGGTTGGTAGATCATCAGCATCTTTGCGGGTGCATTGCCCGCTGTTCGGCACGCGTGCGGCACACCGGGGGGCACGTGCATCGTTGCCCCTGCCCCGCAGCGATGCCAATCGCCATCGATGTAAAAATCAACCTCACCATCCAGAAAATAGAACGTTTCAGCATGAGTTTCATGACGATGAAGGCCAAGCGCAAAGCTGGCCTTCAGATTGTCCTCCATCAGGGTATAAGCGCCATTCGTATCCTGACCGGACACTTTCACAAACGTATGGTCGTTTTCCCAGTCATAGTTGGGGCCTTCACCAGGCCCCAGAACTGAATAGCGTTTGCCCATATGGTCTTCCTTTCAACGGTCAGGCGCGCAGTCGCCCGTTCGCCGGATCCCAGAGCGGTTGGTCCTGTTCTACCACAGCGCGGTATTTCTGGCCGTAGATTTCCACCTGAAGCTCGGTTCCCGGGTTCGCGGCATCGGTTTTGACCATGCCCAGCGCGATGGACTTTCCGACACGGTAACCCCATGCGCCCGAGGTCGTTTCACCCACAATCTGATCCCCTTGCCAGATGCAGGACATGTAAGGCGCATCGCACTCACCGGCCTCAACGGTCAGTGTGACAAAGGATTTCTTCACCCCTTGCTGCTTTTCATTCAGGATCGCAGCTTTGCCGGGAAAGTCCTGCGGCTTGTCCAGCTTGACGAACCGCTCCAACCCGCCTTCGAGCAGCGAATAGTCGGTGCTCAGATCGCCCTTCCATGCACGGTATCCCTTTTCGATGCGCAAGGAGTTCAGGGCGTACATCCCGAACGGCTTGGCCCCGGCGTCGAGGATCGCGTCGTAGATGGCTGGCATATCGGCGTTCAGGGCATGGACTTCCCAGCCCAGTTCTCCTGCGAAGGACACACGGATCAGATGGGCAGGCTGCCCGGCCACAGTGGCGCTTTGATGGGTCAGCCATCCCAGCGACAGGTCGGCATCGGTCAGACCCGAAAGAATCTCGCGCGATTTCGGGCCGGTCACGATCAGCGTGTCGCGTGTTGTGGTGACATCCTCGACACTGACGTTAGCGGGCATCGCGGCTTTCAAGATATCACGGTCATGCCACTGAGCTGTTGCGGCGGTGATCATGACGAACTCATCCTCGCCCAGTCGCAGGCAGGACATCTCGGTCAGAATGCGACCTCGCGGATCGGAGATGTAGACCAGGTTGATACGACCGACTTTGGGCAAGCCGCCCGCGACCAACCCGCGTAGCGCTTCGGCCGCGCCGTCACCCTTAACCATGAACCGAGAGAACCCGGGCAGGTCCAGCACGCCACAATGGTCACGCACCGTCTCGCATTCTTCCTTGATCCGCTGTTCCCACGGGCCCGAGCGACCCCAGGTGTGTGTGGCCTCAAGCGAGGTATCGTCGCCCGGCTTAGCAAACCAGTTGGCGCGCTCCCAGCCGTTGTAAGCGCCCATGACGCCCCCTTGTGCGATGATCTTGTCGTGCACTGGCGACAGCTTCTTGTCTCGCGCGGCAGGCCATTCGTGGTGGGGGAAGTGCATGGCGTATTCGTTGCCATACACCTCCAGACCCTTCTGGTTACAGTAGTCCTGATCGGTATAATCTGTGTAACGGCGCGGATCGACGGCCCACATATCCCATTCGGTGGCGCCATCAACGATCCATTCGGCCAGCACCTTGCCGGCACCCCCGCCCTGCGCGATGCCGAAGGTAAAGGTATGCGCCTCAAACGCGTTTTTTACTCCCGGCATTGGGCCGATCAACGGCAGACCGTCCGGCGCGTAGGGGATCGGGCCATTGATAACACGACCCACGCCCGAGGTCGCCATCAGCGGCACCCGTTCCATCGCATCGGTGACAATGTCTTCGATCCGATCCAGATCGTCGTTCCAGAGTTGGAACGAGAAATCCTCGGGCATCGGGTCATCTTCGGTCATCCAGTGGCCCTTACAGTTGGGCTCATACGGGCCGAGGTTGAAGCCGTGCTTCTCTTGTCGCAGGTAGTAAGAGATATCCACGTCGCGCAGTAGAGGCAGCTTGCCTCCATTTTCCTTGGACCATTCTTCGATCTCGGGGATCTCATCGGTCAGCAGGTACTGATGGCTCATGACCATTGCTGGAACGGTCCGACCACCAAAAGGCTTGAACCATTCACCTACGCGCTGGGCGTAGTAACCGGCGGCATTGACCACGTATTCACAAGAAATATCGCCCTGATCTGTGTGCACCGTCCAGGTGCCATCTTCGTGTTGGGTCACACCTGTCGCCGGACAAAAGCGGATGATCTTTTGACCCATATCGCGGGCACCTTTGGCCAGCGCCTGCGTCAGCTGGGCCGGATCGATATCGCCATCTGTTGGGTCATACAGAACACCTTCAAGATCATGCGTTTCCAGGAAGGGATAGCGCTTCTTAGCTTCATCCGGGGTCCACATTTCCATCGGAATGCCCTGATACCGGCCCATCGCCATGGCGCGTTCGAATTCCTGCATCCGCTCTTTGCTATGCGCCAGCCGGATCGAACCCGACTGGTGATAGTTCATCGGATAGTCGACTTCATCGCCCAGACACGCATAGAGCTCGGTCGAGTAGCGCTGCATGTTCATGATCGCCCATGAGGTCGAGAAAGTCGGCACGTTGCCAGCGGCATGCCAGGTCGAACCCGCAGTCAGTTCGTTCTTTTCCAGCAGAACGCAATCGGTCCAGCCTTTCTTGGCCAAGTGGTACAGGGACGAGGCCCCCACCACGCCGCCGCCGATGACAACCACACGGGCTTTTGTCGGAAAATCGCTCATTGGTTTTGATCCCTGTTACTGTGCCTCTCGAGGCAGATCGTCTCTGATTTCGTAGTAGTCGCCCTTGTCAGCCACGAAGATGTGGCGGGCGAGGTGCAATCCGGTGGGCGCGTCAAACGCCCCCATGGAAATCGAAATTGTGTCTTCGTCTTTGTGCTGCCAGAAGAGGAACGAGCCACACGCCCCGCAAAAGCCGCGACGGGCGATGTCGGAGGCTTCGAACCACTTCAACGTGTCATTGGCGGTAAAACTTAGATTGTCCTCATGCGTCCAGGTCGAGGCCCAAACATGCCCAGATTGCTTTCGGCACTGGCCGCAGTGGCAGGCCGAAGGTGGCGACAATTCTCCATCAATCTCAAAGGCTACAGAACCACAGAGACAAGATCCGGAATACATGGTGTTACCCCCTTGCTGCGGGCGTGGAGCTGGCCCCCAGCAACACGCCATAGATGATGAAACAGGTCGCCATGACGCGGCGCACCCAGATGTTGAACACGGCCCTCAGCGCGGCCTTGCCCATCAGCGCACCCAACAATGTGAAGCCTGTATAGCTGAGCGCGGTGATCACCAGTGCGGTGGGCATGATCACCCCCATCTGCTGCCAAACAGGTACGTCGGGCTGCACAAATTGTGAAAAGGCGGCAAGGTATCCGGCCACGCTTTTGGGATTGATTGTCGCAACGGCCAACGCGTGAAGATAGATGTGGCCCGCGGGTCTTTCACTGGCTGGCGCAGGCTTTGCTGCGTTCATCCAGCCGCGTATCCCGAGCCAGATCAGGAAACCAGCGCCGATCAATTTTGCAATGAAGAACCCGGTCGGAGAGGCAGCAATCAGCGCTGTGACCCCCAGCGCCGAAAAGATAAGAAACGCGCTTGCCTGCGTCAGGATCGCAAGAACCCCCAGCATAGCCTTGTGAAGTGGCAAGCTCATCCCGTTTGAGATGCAATTGACCGCGTTCGGCCCCGGCGTGGTCACAAACACCACCCAGAACAGTGCGAATATGGTCCAGGCCTCAAAGCTCATCAATACACCGGCGGAGCGATCACCCAGATGGCCACAGCAGGCTCATCATAGGGGTTCGCCCATTGATAGGGTTCATGCTTGATCCGAAAACTGTCACCTGGTCCGACGTTGTATTGGCGCGCACCGATGGTCAGATCCAGCCGGCCCGAGATCATATATCCAACTTCCTGCGTCGGTCGATTGGCAGGCTTTTGCATTCTTGATCGGGGCTCAAAGGTGGAATGAACCATTTCGAAATCGTCTGTCAGATCGGGCGACAGCAGCTCTTCAATCAGCCCTTCCTCGCCCGAGCCCATAGGTCGGCGTGACCCGGCGCGAACCACATAACCTTGCTCTTCCGCGGGCACCGACGAATGCGCAAACAACATCGACATCGGCACACCCAGGCATTCTGCAATCTGGCGCAGGTCCGAGATCGAAGGGTCGGACATGTCGCGCTCAACCTGGCTGAGCCACCCGACGGAGCGGTTAAGACGCTCGGCAATCTCGGACAAGGTCAACCCCCGCGCCTTGCGCAAGGCGCGCAGGTCCGCTCCGAGTGTAGCGCTTTGCGGGGCCTGACTGTTCAAAGGGCGCTCCGAATCTCGTGAAATTTACATCTCGTTTTTCACGATGGCGCAGTTCTGTGAAATTTCCAAGAGTTTTTTCACGAGCATTTAGACCGTGTTAATGTATGGATAAGCGCGCGTTAGAGTTAGCCGCCGAACGTCTGGGTCAAGATCGATGCAAGGTGATCTGCGTCGGTTTGATCAAATGCGTCTGGCTGATCACTGTCTATGTCGAACACCGCGATCACAGCACCCGTGGCGTCGCGCACAGGCAGAACCAGCTCGGAGCGGGTGGACGAGGCACAGGCGATATGGCCGGGAAACGAGTCCACATCCGGCACCAGTTGCACCTCACCCGTGCGCGCGGCGGCCCCGCAAACACCGCGCTCGAACGGGATGACCAGACAGCCATGGCCGCCTTGATAGGGACCGATCTTCAACAGGCCGGGCTCGGTCACGCGGTAGAACCCGGTCCAGTCGAAACGATCATCGGAATGATGCACCTCGCAGGCGATAGTGGCCATCAGGGAGACCTGATCTGTTTCGCCTTCTGTCAGGGACGCGATGGTTTTGGCAAGGGTATTGTAGTCGACGGTCATGACGCACTTTCAGGCAAAGGATACGAGAACCAGCCCCGTATCCCCGAACTATGTGGAAAACGATAGAGCGTCAAACACGTTCAATTGCGATAGCGGTGCCTTCCCCCCCGCCAATACAAATTGCTGCAACACCGCGTTTGAGGTTCCGTTTTTCAAGCGCGTTCAGCAACGTAACCATAATCCGCGCGCCCGATGCGCCAATGGGATGACCAAGCGCGCAGGCGCCGCCATTCACATTCACCTTCTCACGTGGCAATCCCATTTCATGCATGAAAGCCATGGGGACGACGGCAAAGGCTTCATTTACCTCCCATAGATCAACATCCTCGGTCGACCAACCGATCCGATCCAGCAGTTTCCGCGCTGCGGGAACCGGGGCCGTCGTGAATAGACCCGGTGCTTGCGCATGACTGGAGTGGCCCAGGATGCGCGCGCGGACAGTCAGAGCCCGTGCTTCTGCCTGGGCCGCAGACGCCAGCACCAACGCGGCCGCACCATCCGAGATTGAGGAAGCGTTGGCCGCAGTGACTGTGCCATCCTTGCGGAAGGCAGGTTTCAGGGTCGGGATTTTCTCAGGCCGGGCGGATTTAGGCTGCTCATCCGTGGACTGGGTTACCTCACCCTTGCGGGTGCGCACGGATACGGGCGTGATCTCTTGGTCGAAGGCGCCGTTTTCCTGTGCAGCCAATGCGTTAGACAAAGATTGCAGGGCGTATTCGTCCTGCGCCTCGCGCGTGAACTGATACGCCTCGGCACAGTCTTCGGCAAAGGTGCCCATCAGGCGGCCTTTGTCATAGGCGTCTTCGAGACCATCAAGAAACATGTGATCGATAACCTGCCCATGCCCGATGCGCGCGCCCCCCCGCATTTTAGGCAACAGATAAGGTGCGTTTGTCATGCTCTCCATTCCGCCCGCAACCATCAGGCCCGCATGACCCAGCGCAATCTGATCAAAGGCCATCATGGCAGCTTTCATGCCCGACCCGCACATCTTGTTCAGCGTTGTTGCGGGCACGTCTTCGCCCAGACCAGCTGCAAACCCGGCCTGACGCGCGGGGGCTTGCCCCTGGCCTGCGGGAAGAACACAACCCATCAGAACCTCATCCACCGTCTGGGTGCCTGCCTGCGCAAGAGCTGCCCGGATCGCCGTTCCACCAAGCTCCGCCGCCGAGACGCCATCAAACATGCCCTGAAACCCACCCATCGGGGTACGAGCGGCCCCTGCGATCACAACATCTTTCATCTCGGCTTTCCTTTGTTCGATTTCCGCACCCTGAATACCGAATGGTAAGATTTGACGTCTAGCGTATTTCTACGACTTAGTTTTAGCGAAGAGGGCGGTCACAATGGGTCTGACCAGCAAAACGATCGGTGCCACTCAGGTCATAACAGTTGAATCTGACCGAATTGATGCTGCTATGGCCATCCAGTTTAAGGAGGATATGCGGCGCGAAACCGAAACGGAATGCGACCGCGTCATATTAGATCTGGCAGGGGTCGAATTCATCGACTCGAGCGGACTGGGTGCCATCGTTGCCTCGATGAAACAGCTTGGGGACGGGTGCAGGCTGGATTTGTCAGGCCTGCAACCGGTTGTCGAAAAGGTCTTTCGCCTGACTCGCATGGACACAGTGTTCAAACTGTTCACAACTCTGGACGATGCCTTGGCAGAGACGTTGGACTGATCTGGCAGGAGTGGACTGCGTGACGCCGATACGGAACGAAACCTGCCTGGAGCTCAGCTTTCCCGCCACAGAGTTGGAAGCCAGCGCCGGGATTGCACAGCTCAGCGCCGGGTTATCGCAGCAGGGGTTGCCCGATCATATGGCAGATGATGTTAAGATTGCCTTGGCCGAGGCAATCAATAACGTCGTTGAACATGCCTACGAGGGGATCGCGCCCGCTAAGGTGCAGGTAACCTGTCGGCTGGAACGCGACCGATTGGATATTTTGATCTCGGACACCGGGAACCCGATGCCCGGGTATCAATTGCCTGATGGAACCCCAGCCTCGGTCGAAACGGACCTACAGGATTTGCCCGAAGGCGGGTTTGGTTGGTTTTTAATCAATCAACTGACCAGTGATATTTGCTATGAGCGACACCAGGGATGCAATCGCCTGTCCCTAAGGTTCGACTTTGAACGCCAGCCTTAACTACAGACATAACGCCACAATAACGCCTTTTTCGAACCATTGTGGCGCCGCAAACAACCATCATACAGTGACTCGTAGCTCAGATAGCTTCCCTCGGCGCCAAGTGTCACAGCCCCCACCCAGTGAACGGCGCCGAGGAACCTCCCTCCCCTTGAAATCACTGGACAATCCCTCCCCTCACTTTACCTTCGCCACGCCAAGGAAGAGGAGAGATGTTATGCGCGATTTGCACCTGCCTGGACGGTCCGAGGTTCTGGCAACCGAGGGAATGTGCGCAACATCGCATCCTCTGGCGGCAAAGGCCGCGCTGGATATTCTTGCGCAAGGCGGTAACGCGATGGATGCGGCCATCGCCGGGGCGGTGCTGCTGGGCATTTGCGAACCACAAATGACGGGGCTGGGCGGCGATTGCTTTGTCCTGTTCAATCGGGCGGGTGAGAACAAGGTTCGCGCACTGAACGGATCGGGCCGAGCCCCGGCCAATGCAAATGCCGAAGCGCTGCGCGCGCGGTCGCTGACCGCGATCCCCCTGACCAGCCCCGATGCGGTAACAATTCCCGGCGCCGTCGATGCCTTTTGCCATCTGTCTGAAACTGAAGGGCAGCTTGGTCTGGACGCAATTCTGCAACCCGCAATTCACTATGCCGAACTGGGTGTTCCGGTTGCACCGCGCGTCGCCTTTGACTGGCAAAGCGGGGCGGCAACCTTGCAAGGGGCCGCCAAACAGCACTATCTAATCGACGGACAGGCGCCCAAGATTGGTCAGGTTTTCCGATCCCCCGGTCAGGCCGAGGTGTTGCGCCGCGTCGCCAAAAACGGACGCGAGGCCTTTTATACAGGTGAAATTGCACAGGATATGTTGGCTGCCCTGTCTCAACTCGGTGGTGTCCACACTGCCGATGATTTTGAACGCACCGACTGCACGCCAACAGACCCGATGAGCGGCAGCTACGGCGGCATTGATCTGGTTGAACATCCACCGAACGGACAAGGCGCAACCGCCATCCTGCTGCTGAACATCCTGAAACACTTCGATTTGGCGCGCATGGATCCGTTTGGCGCAGATCGGGTTCATATCGAGGCGGAGGCCACCAAGCTAGCCTATGATGCCCGTAACCGTTTCATCGCTGATCCGGACCACACCGCGCTTGCGGAACAATTCCTCGACCCAGACGTGGCCGAACGCCTCGCTGCGCTGATCGATCCCAAACGCGCGATGGGGTCGCCAACTCCGCTGACCGAAGCCATTCACAAAGACACGGTCTATATAACCGTTGTTGATCGGGACCGGATGGCGGTGTCGCTGATCTATTCAATCTTTCACAGTTTCGGCTCGGGGATTGCTTCGGAAAAATACGGTATTCTAATGCAAAACCGTGGAGCGGGCTTTACGCTGGAACGCGGTCATCCCAACGAATTGGGCGGTGGGAAACGTCCGATGCATACAATCATACCGGGCATGCTGATCGAGAACGGGCGCGTGATGATGCCGTTTGGCGTGATGGGCGGGGCTTATCAGCCAACAGGCCACGCCCGGTTTGTATCGAACCTGACAGATTTCAATCTTGGGCTACAAACCAGCATCGATGCCCCCCGTGCTTTTGCCGATGGCGGGGTTCTGAAACTGGAACGTGGCTTCCCAGATAAGGTCGCTCAACAATTGGCGGATATTGGCCACACTGTCACGATTCCAGAAACTCCGATTGGTGGGGCTCAGGCCATTCGTATCCGTGAGGATGGTGTGTTGGAAGGCGCCAGCGATCCACGCAAGGATGGATGTGCATTCGGCTACTAGACACAGCCGCCTTGGGCCCCTCGGGGCCAAAGGTTCAGTTCAGATGAAAGTGCAGCGGGTAGGACCCATCTTCGAAAGGACCAAACATATTGGGGATATCCGGATGCTCGACCGGCTCGCCCGACTGATCCTCGATCAGATTTTGTTCTGAAACATAAGCGACATAGAAAGATTGATCATTCTCGGCCAGCAGATGATAGAACGGCTGATCCTTGATCGGCCGACTGTCTTCAGGGATGGCTTCGTACCATTCCTCGGTGTTCGAAAACTCTGGATCAACGTCAAAAATCACCCCTCGGAAGGGATGTTTTTTATGTCGAACAACCTGTCCCAGGCCGTATTTGGCGTGTGTCTTTAGCATTGTTTCAGCCCCCAAAGAAGTTACTACCTCTTTCCGGGCGGAAAAGCCAATCATTGATCTGAAATTCGGGGAAACAGTCTGTGAACCTTCTACTGACAGTGTTCGAAATAGTTGCGCCGGTCTTCATTCTGGCCGGGATCGGCTTTGCCTGGGTCAAGCTGGGGTTCGAATATCGGCTGCAATTTGTCACCCGATTTGCGATGACATTGGCGGTCCCCAGCCTGATCTTTGTCGCCCTGATGCAAACCGAAATCCCGGGTGGTGACCTGTCGCGCTTTACGATCGCCACGATCGTCGCCAACCTTGTACTGGCGGCTGTCTTCTGGGTCCTCGTACGCGTGCTGAAACTGGAGCAGCGCACCTATCTGTCACCGCTGATTTTTGGCAATACCGGCAACCTGGGGCTGCCCTTGTGCATCTTCGCCTTTGGTCAGGCAGGTCTGGGATATGCCGTGATTTTCCTGTCGGTGACGGCATTATTTTCCTTCACCTACGGCATCTATCTAGTCGCCGGAAAGGGCGCGCATGGTCAGGTAATCCGACAACCCATGGTCTGGGCGACACTTCTGGGTGCGCTGTTTTTGTGGCGCGGGTGGGAAACCCCACTGTTTCTGACCAACACGTTGGATTTGCTGGGGCAAATGGCTGTGCCGTTGATGCTTGTCACTGTTGGTGTCGCTATTGCCCGGCTCACCACGCGTAGTCTGGGTCGCGCAGTCTGGCTGTCCCTTCTGAAAGTCGCTGTCTGCTTTGCGCTGGGTTGGTTTGTTGCTGTTGCATTCGATCTTGAAGCGATCGCCTTTGGTGTTTTGGTCCTGCAGATGTGTACTCCGGTCGCGGTCACATCTTATCTGTTAGCCGAACGGTTTGGAGCGGATGCAGATGCGGTGGCCGGGATGGTTATGGTGTCAACACTGGTGTCCGTTGCAACACTGCCACTTGTTTTGGCACTTGTGCTCTAGCGATTGTGATTCCATCCACGCTCAATCTGCGCTAGAATGCCAGAAAAAAGGCATGAGGCACATGAGCAGAATTCTTTTCGTACTCCTTGGGGTGCTGCTTTTGGCATCCTGTGGGGGTGGTTCCAAGCAACCGCCCAGCAGATTGAATGACGCGTGCAGTATTGCGCGCGAAAAGCCCGACTATATCCGGGCCTTCCAAAAAACCGAGCGTAAATGGGGTGTTCCCGTTCACGTTCAGATGGCCACCATCTATCAGGAAAGCCGATATCGTCACGATGCGCGTACGCCGCACCGTTATGTTCTGGGTGTCATCCCGATGGGCCGTCAAAGCAGCGCCTATGGCTATGGTCAGGCCCTGGATGGCACGTGGGAGCAATACCAGCGTGAAACCGGCAAACGCCGCGCCAAGCGGGATCGGATCGGCGATGCATCGGACTTTATCGGTTGGTACATGAACAAAAGCTACGAGCGGAATGGCATCCACCCCTCCGACACGCGTAACCAGTACCTAGCCTATCACGAAGGGCACACAGGGTATGCGCGTGGCAGTTACAATCGCAAATCCTGGTTGCTTGGCGTTGCCAGCGACGTGGATGCGCGCGCCGATATGTATCAGTCACAGCTGGCAAACTGCCGATACTAAGCGTGATGGGGTCCGCGGTTTTGCTGACCCTTATTCGCTATTTGTCTGAAAAGAGATTTTGATCGAAGGTGCCACCTTCGCTCAGTGGGCCCAGCAGCACCGTGGTCTGGGTGCCTGCATTGTCGTGGATCACCCATTTCCGCAGCTCGACGGGATTGTCGGTAAACATCAGCTCGATCCGGCCTGAGTCTGGGTTCTTGGGATCCTGCGCTGTGACGACCGTTGCAGTGCCGTCAAACTCGTGCCCAACCACCATATTGGCCTGCCCTAGGTTGACGTTGCGCGCCAAAACCAAAGACAGAGGCGTTCGCCTCAGCGGATATTGCTCGGGTGGTTGGTTCGATTTGGGATCGAAGATTAGAACACTGCCCGTTCGGGCCAGAACTACTGCGCTATCCGGCGGATCATACTCGAACCGCATCTTGCCCGGTCTTTGAATCCAAAGCTTTCCGGTGCTCAGCGAGCCATCGTCATTGACCTGGGTAAAACTCGTCTGAACCGTTTTCATCTGGTTCAGATAGTTCGAAATCTCTGACAGCGGCAGTTTATCCGCCGCCCAGGCCGCAGGTGCGGCCAATGTCAGTGCAAGGGCAAAAGCAATCTGTTTCATAAGGTCCAGATAAGCCTTTTGCCCTTGTTATTAAATATCCTACTGCTCGGGGACGAGGATTTCCCGCTTACCGACGTGATTTGCCGCCGAAACAACGCCTTCGTCCTCCATCTGCTCAACCAGCCGCGCGGCTTTGTTGTAACCGATGGCAAGTTTCCGCTGGATGTATGAGGTCGAGCATTTGCGATCCTTGATCACAATCGCCACCGCTTGGTCATACAGCGCATCTTCACCGTTGGTATTGCCACCGGTGTTCAGCCCTAGAACAGCGTCGATATTGTCGGCCTTTTCTTCGGCCGGTCCATCGACGACGCCGCTCATGTAATCCGGTGGGCCGAATTGCTTCAGGTGGTTTACGATTTCCTCGACCTCTTCGTCCGAGACAAAAGGCCCGTGGCAGCGGGTGATCTTGGCGCCACCCGCCATATAGAGCATATCGCCCTGCCCCAGCAGCTGTTCCGCGCCCATCTCACCCAGGATGGTGCGGCTATCGACCTTCGAAGTTACCTGGAACGAGATCCGGGTCGGGAAGTTCGCCTTGATCGTGCCGGTAATCACATCGACCGAGGGACGCTGCGTGGCCATGATCAGGTGGATACCCGAGGCCCGCGCCATCTGCGCCAGGCGCTGGATGCAGGCCTCGATCTCTTTGCCTGCCACCATCATCAGGTCAGCCATCTCATCAACGATGACGACGATATAGGGCATCGATTCAGGAGCAAATTCTTCTGTCTCGAACATCGGCTCACCGGTTTCATCGTCAAACCCGGTCTGGACCGTGCGCGAGAACATCTCACCCTTGGATAGCGCATCCTTCACGCGCCCATTGTAGCCCGCGATGTTACGCACGCCCATTTTGGACATCTTGCGATACCGATCCTCCATTTCGCCCACGACCCATTTCAGGGCCACGACCGCCTTTTTTGGATCGGTCACAACGGGCGACAGCAGATGCGGAATGCCATCATATACGGACAGTTCCAGCATCTTGGGGTCGATCATGATCAGGCGGCATTCATCCGGGCTCAGCTTGTACAACAGCGACAGGATCATCGTGTTGATCGCCACCGATTTACCGGAACCCGTGGTGCCCGCGATCAGCAGGTGAGGCATCTTGGCCAGGTTCGCCACAACGGATTCGCCGCCGATATCCTTGCCCAACGCCAAAGGCAGCGCATGGTTACCATCGCCGAAATCACGGCTGGCGAGGATCTCGCGCAGCACCACCATTTCTCGATTTTCGTTGGGTAGTTCGATGCCGATGACCGAGCGGCCTGGCAGAGTCGAAACCCGCGCCGACAAGGCAGACATCGAGCGCGCGATATCGTCGGCCAGACCGATCACGCGACTGGCTTTCAGGCCCGGCGCTGGTTCTAGTTCGTACATGGTAACCACAGGACCGGGGCGGACGCTGACGATCTCACCTTTAACGCCATAGTCATCCAGCACGTTTTCAAGCATCCGCGCGTTTTCCTCCAGCGCTTCGTCGCTCAGGTGATGGCGCTGAATGGTGGATGGGTTGGACAACAGGCCCAGCGGAGGTAGTTCAAAGTCCGAATGCCGTTCTTCAAAGGACAAAGTCGGCTGCGCCTCAGCCTGTGCACGGCGTGATGGCTGCGGCGTGCGACGCACAGGCTGGGCAACCACCGGCTTGCGCGGTTCAGCCACCGGGATTTTCATTGCAGGACGCGCCTGCGGTTCAGATGCGTGCATATCTTCGAACACGGTATCGTCGTCTTCAAGTTCCGGCTCAGCCGCAAAGTCCTGATGCAACGGCTCTTGCCACTCTGTCGTGGCCTCGGCGCTCAGCGTCGGCTCGGGTGGAAGGTCGGTCCAGCTCATGGGTGGTTCGGGCGGCAGTTCCGCCGCAGCGCCTGTATTCAGGATCAGGGGATCAGGTCCCCGGCCCCGGCCTTTGGTTAGTGGTAGGTTCGGATCAGGCTCGGGTGTTGCTTCACCCGTCGCCACCTTGCGATTACGTACTGCGGCCGAAATCTTCGAACGGATACGATCTTCGCCCGGCATTTCGTCAAAACCTTCGACCGGCATCGCCTCGATCAATTCCGGTTCAGGCATCGGATCGGGGCGACGGATCAAGGCCGGCATACGCGCCAGAAGGCCGGTTTTTTGAGGAGGTTCGGGTGTCTCTTCTTCCAGTTCTTCAAAGACAGGATCGCCAAAGGCAACCTCATCCTGCAGGACAGGCTCAACACGGGCCGCCCGGTGCTCTTTCCACTGCGCGCGGCGATCCCGCGCCACCTGCGCCGTGGCCGAAGCTCCACGACCCAGCAGGGTCATCAGCATGCCATAGGACACCACCAGACCCAGTAGAAAGGCCCTAAAACCGCGTTGTACATCACTTCTGGTGAAGCCCAAGACGAAGGCACCCAGCGCAAGCATGCCAAGCGCCATCACCAAAGACATCAGTTTGACAACAAAATCGGACGAGATCGGGAGGATCAGCAGGATAAAGCCCAGGACAGTATCACCGCCCAAGCCGCCAAGGCCGTAGCTGTGGGTCGCGCGCCATGTTTCACCGGGCACCAGCGTTGCTGCATAGACGGCCAAAACTGCGATCCAGATAGGTGCAAAGATCAACCGAGCAATGGCACGATCCTCGCCGAAATGACCCGCAAAACGCACGCCCCAGACGATCAATGCCAGGGCAAAGCCCCAGCTGCCCCAGCCCACAACCATAAAGGAAAACGCTGCAATCCAGGCGCCGACCCGGCCTATCCAGTTCTGCACCGGCGCATCGGTCGAAACCATCCAGTTTGGGTCCTCGGGTGTGTAGGACCAGATCATCGCCGCAGCTGCAAAGCCCAGCAAGATCAAGGCGATCCCGATCAATTCCTTACTGCGCCGCTCGATGGCAGCCTGTGTGGTGCTGTCCAGCAGTGGATCGCGGTTGCGCGCGTTCAATGATGCCATTTTGCCCTCGTACCTCACGAATAGATGCAGTCGCGGAGCGTGATCAGCCCGCGCTGCAACTCTGTTTTTGGGGCCACCATGGCGGCCCGAATAAAATGCTCGCCCGGGTTTTGTCCCGGATCGCCCTGAGAAAGATATGCGCCCGGCAGGACCCGCACTCCGGTTTCCTGCCACAGCCTCAATGCGGTCTCTTCGCCGTTTTCGACCGGCAACCACAGGAAAAACCCGGCCTCGGGCGGCATATAGCCTTGCACGTTTGCAAAGACCTCATCCGCAAGGGCGTATTTTTCCTGATAGAGCGCGCGGTTCTGGACGACATGCGCCTCATCCGCCCAAACCCGCGCGGCAGCGGCTTGCAGGGGCAAAGACAACGGCGCACCGGCATAGTTGCGCAACTGCTTGACGCGCCTGATGGTTTCCGGCCCACCCGCGATCAGGCCGGACCGTAGACCAGCCAGATTTGAACGTTTCGACAAGGAGTTGAACAGGGTGATCCGTTCGGGATCAGCGCCTCTCTCTTGCGCGACGGTCAGAACGCCAGTGGGTGCCTCATCCCGGTAAATCTCGGAATAGCATTCATCCGCAAAGATGCGGAAATCGTATTTCTCGGCTAACGCAATCAGTTCGGCCCAGTATTCGCGTGATGCGACGGCCCCCTGCGGATTGGCCGGAGAACAGATATAGGCTATCGCAGTTCGGTTCAGCACATCCTCTGGCAGCCCGGCATAGTCGGGCAGATGGCCTGTAGCCGCAGTTGCAGGAACAAAGACAGGCTCTGCCGCAACCGAAATCGAGGCGACCATGTAGACCTGATAAAACGGGTTCGGGCATAGAACGACCGGCTTTTGCCCGTTCTTTTGTTCGGGGCACAGGGCCATGGCCGCGTTATACAACCCCTCGCGCGTGCCGTTCAGGGCCATCACATTGGTGTCGGGGTTCATCGCGACATCGTAGCGGCGCTTGATCCAGTCGGCGATCGCGCCGCGCAGCTCGGGCGAGCCTTCATTCGGCGGATAACCCTGAAACCCTGCCGCGTTCTCAGTAATGACATTTGTCACCCAGGCGGGAAAATCATGCATGGGCGCGCCGATGGTCATATGAATGACATCTCCGCCCGGCTGGTGATGATCCAACAGGGTGCGCAGACGCGGGAATGCATATTCCGGTAGGTTCGAAAACCGCTCGGGAAAATTCATAACTACTGCCTCAAGATCGGGATCGTTTTCGTCCCGTTTTTGGCAGATTACAGATCACACCCCGGCCCGTCCAGACAAAGAGACGTCGAATCAGGGGATTGTGGCATTCAGGCCAATGCAGATTCGGCGGCTGATCCCAGCCGCAACAAGGCCTCTTCCGACCCTGGATAGCCCAGCATCATCAACCCGCACCCGGGTGTTCCGGTCGGCAGGGTCAGGGCGGCCAGCCCCATCAGGTTGCCAATGCGGGTGTTACGCAGGGCAAGCAGATTCTCGGTCACATAGTAGTCGTGATCGGTCATCAGCCGGTCCAGATTGGGTGGCAAAATGGGTGCAGTGGGGGCCAGAACCGCATCGAACCCGGCAGTGGCCGCATCCCATGCGGCGCGACAAGCTTTGAGTTTCGACCAGGCTGCAACATAATCCGACCCGGAATGGGTCTGGCCCATACGAAATCGTTCCAAAATCTCGGGATACATCGCGCCAGGGTTGGCTTCGATCACGTCTTTCCACAGGCCGTAGGCTTCGGTGGTATAAAGCACTCCCGACAGGCCCATCGCCTCGTTCAACTCGGGGACCTCAAGCGGAGCAATCTCGGCCCCTGCATCCGTCAGGCGTTGTAACGCCCCCTCATAAGCTTTGCGCGGTTCATCCCGCAGGTCATCCTTGGCCACGTTTTGAAGATCAGCAAAGCGGCGTCCAACCAGTGACGCACCGCGCAGATCGGCGGGCGCGCCGCCCTCGAGCAAGGCCAGCATACGCGTTGCATCCTCGACCGACCGCGCCAGTGGACCGACAGTGTCGAAGCGCAAGCACAATGGCACAGTCCCTTCCAGGCTGACCCGCCCCGCGGTGGTTTTCAGCCCCACCAGATTGTTCCACGCCGACGGAATGCGAACAGACCCGCCCGTATCCGATCCGATCCCGCAGGCCGCCAACCCCCAGGCCACCGAGGCCGCTGCACCCGAAGATGAGCCGCCCGGCACAGCCTCTTCATCATCAACGCAAGGCGGAGTGCCGGTGATCGGGTTCAGACCAAGCCCGGAAAAGGCAAGCTCACTCATATGGGTTTTGCCCAGACAAACCGTACCCATCGCGGTGGCGTTGCGCACAACCACGGCGTCTGCTTCGGGCACACGGCCTTTCAACAGAGCGGATCCCGCCTCGGTCCCAATACCGGCGGTATCGAACAGATCCTTCCAACTGATCGGAACGCCATCCAACAGCGACCGGCGCAAACCCAAAGCGGCGCGGTCCTTTGCAGCCTTCGCCTCTGCCCATGCGCGATCATGGGTGACGCGCGCATAGATACGGTCACGATGCGGATGGGCGTCAATGGCGGCTAGGTAGGTTGCGGTCAGCTCGACCGGGTCGATCTGCCCCATGCCAATACCTCGACCCAGATCACAGGCTGTCATGGTCAACCATTCCTGCATCACCGCGCTCCTTCTTTTTTGGCTGAACCGGACGGTAGCGACAGGACCGCACATGGACAATCCCGAAAGGGCGCGCATAGTGCAGGGCATGACACGAGGCTCTGACATTCTGATCGTTGGCGGAGGGCTAAATGGCCCTGCCTTGGCCCTGGCACTGGCCCAGACCGGGCATTCGGTCACGGTGATTGATGCGCTGGCCGAAAAGACACGTAAGAATGCGGCTTTTGACGGGCGGTCTTATGCATTGGCGCTGGCATCTCAGCGGTTGCTGGACGCAATCGGGATATGGGATCGTATCGCCGAATACGCTCAGCCAATGCTTGAAATCAAGGTCACCGATGGGCATGCGGGTGCAGGCCCGTCGCCCTTTTTCATGCATTTCGACCATGCCGAAATCGAAGAGGGCCCGATGGGCTACATGGTCGAGGATCGCCACCTGCGCCGCGCGTTTCTGGACGCGATGGCCGAGGACAAGCGGATCACGCAAATCAACGGCAAGGCCGTTGTGGCGCAAGAAACGGACACGACCGGGGCGAGCCTGACACTGGATGACGGCACCACGATCGAAGGGCAGTTCCTGGTCGGCTGTGACGGTCGCCGCAGCGGTACGGCGGCGCGGGCCGGGATCAAGCGCACCGGGTGGGACTATGGCCAAACCGCATTGGTTTGCGCAATTGAACATGAGCTGCCGCATCACGGCATCGCGCATCAGTTCTTCATGCCGCCTGGCCCCCTGGCCATTCTACCGCTAACCGGCAACCGCAGTTCGATTGTCTGGAGCGAACGGACAGAGACCGCGCATCAAATCAATGCCTTACCTGAGGCTGAGTATCTACAAGCGCTGCGTCCAAGGTTCGGCGACTTCCTCGGCGATATCCGCCTGCAGGGCGACCGATTCACCTATCCGCTGAACCTGACCATCGCCAATTCTTTCATCGCCGATCATCTGGCTTTGGTCGGGGACGCCGCACATGGGATGCACCCCATCGCCGGGCAGGGCCTGAACGCCGGTCTGCGTGACGTGGGCGCGCTGGCCGAGGTGCTGACACTGGCCGGACGGCGGGGTGAGGAGATCGGCTCGCCCCTTGTGTTGCAGAGGTATCAGGAGTGGCGGCGGTTCGATACCGCCTCACTCGCCATGGCGACGGATGTGTTCAACAGGCTGTTTTCGAACGATAATCCGCTGCTTCGGCTTGGACGGAATATAGGGATGGGGATCGTTGGCTCAATGCCCGGATTACGCCGCGGTTTCGTACGCGAAGCCGCAGGGCTGACCGGGGACCTGCCGAAGCTTCTACAAGGGCGCGCGATTTAATCCAGCTGACGCGCCTCATCGACTAACATCACGGGAATGCCATTTCGGATCGGAAAGGCCAGCCCTGCGGCTTTGGACACCAGTTCCTGTTTTTCGGCATCATAATGCAAGGTGGTCTGTGTCTGAGGGCAAACAAGCGCTTCAAGCATATGGCGGTCAAAGGCGTTCGCGGTATCGCTCATTGCAAAGTTTCCTCATTTGATCCGCCGCGCATGGCGAATTCAATCAATGTCACCAAGGTCTCGCGCCGGGTCCGCAGGCACGGGGCCTCAAGCAGGGCTTGTTTGTCTTCTGGATCAAAGTCCATCAGCATCGACAACGAGTTCACCAACAGCTCATCATCGGCATCCTTGAGCGAATCCCAATCGGTCGACAATTGGCGCGACTCAAAAAACCGTTCAAGCAAGCTTAGGAATCGGGTCCGGTCGAACCCGTCATCCTTCTCGGATTTCCCCAGATCGCGGTCAAACCCTTCCCACGACACCTCGCAGCGGCGATAGGGCGTGAAACCATCAAGCTCTGATTTGATGCGGAACCGGGACACCCCGGTCAGGGTGATCAGATAACGCCCGTCTTCTGTTTCGGAAAACTGGGTAACTCGCCCCGCGCATCCGATCCGATGCAGCTTTTTCTCATCATTCAAAGACGGGTTTGGCTGGACCATTGCGATCAACCGTTCTTTCGTCTTTAGCGCGTCGTCCAGCATCTGCAGATAACGCGGCTCAAAGATATGCAGCGGCAGGCGAGATCGGGGCAGCAACAGCGCCCCGGGCAATGGAAAAACGGATACCGTTTCCGGCAGGTCAGCGGGATGCATCATGTATCCGAGTGTAGCTCTGATCCGGAATTAGGCAAATATCATCGAGCTGAGCTTGCGCCGCCCGTTCAGAACAATCGGATCATTGGGCTTAAGCGCATCGAAGATCGTGAACAGCTGGGTCTTGGCCGCCGCCTCGTTCCACTCACGGTCTCGACGGAACAGTTCCAGCAATTGTGCCACGGCGTCTTCGACATCCCCATTGGCGTGCAAAGCCTGCGCCAGATCGAAACGCGCCTGATGATTGTCAGGCTCGGCCTCGACCGTTGCCGTCAGTTCGGCCACCGGGCCCGCATCGGCGGCCTGTTTCGCCAGTTCCAGCTGCGCATGGGCCGCTTCCAACTCGGGCGCGCTGGATATCTCGGCAGGAGCGCCGTTCAGGATCGCTTCGGCCTGTTCCAGATCACCGGCCGCAATATGAGCACGCACCAACCCACCATAGGCCGCCGCATGGTTGGGGTCTTCGCCCAGAATCGCCGAAAAGGTCTGCGCTGCATCAACAGCTGCGCCTTCGGCCAACATCTCTTCGGCGGCATGAACGGCATCCTCTAATTGCCCACCTGGGCTTTCGCCACCTGCCGCTTCGATAACCCTATCCACAAAGGCCTTGATCTCGGACCCCGGCACAGCCCCTTGAAACCCGTCAACAGGCTGACCTTTAAAGAACGCGTAAACGGTTGGGATCGACTGAATACGCATTTGCGACGCGATCATCTGCGCCTCATCCACGTTGATCTTGACCATCTTCACCGCACCCTTGGCGGCGGTCACGGCCTCTTCCAGCAGCGGTCCCAGCGTCTTGCACGGGCCACACCACGGGGCCCAGAAGTCAACGATCACAGGGGTTTCCTGCGACGCCTCGACCACATCGGCCATAAACGTCGCCTCAGATCCATCCTTGATCAGATCGGTGGCGGCGGTGCTGTCTGAGCTGTTCAGAAGGTCCATGGCAAATACTCTTTCGTTCAATCTTGCGCCCTATATGCAACCGCTGAACGCAGAAACCAAGGGCCGAGTTGTACAGTTACAGATCGAAACTGGCGAAGACCGGGGCATGATCGCTGGGTTTCTCCCAACCGCGCGCATCGCGCAGAATACGGCTGGAATGGCCTGCGCTCGAAATATCCGGCGTGGCCCAGACGTGATCCAGCCGCCGCCCTTTGTCTGCCGCATCCCAATCCCGCGCGCGATAAGACCACCAGCTATAGAGCTGCCCTTCGGGGATATCCTGACGGGTGATATCGACCCAACCGCCTGCGTCTTGGGTTTCGGCCAACTGTTCAACTTCGATCGGGGTGTGCGAGACAACCTTGAGCAGTTGCTTGTGCGACCAGACATCATCTTCGCGCGGGGCGATGTTCAGATCGCCAACCAGAATGGATTTCTCGGGTTTTTCCGCATGGAACCAGTCGCGCATGTCGGTGAGGTAATCAAGCTTCTGCCCGAACTTCTCATTCACCTCACGATCTGGCACATCCCCACCCGCCGGGACGTAGAAATTGTGGATGGTCACGCCGTTCTCCAACCGCCCCGCGATATGGCGGGCATGGCCGAGACCGGCGAAATCCTTATCGCCCACCTCCTCCATCGGCAGGCGCGACAGAATGGCAACGCCGTTATACCCCTTCTGCCCTCGAGCAACCATGTGAGTATAGCCCAGCTCCGCAAACCCTTCGGTGGGGATCTTGTCGACCGGAGATTTACATTCCTGCAAACACAGCACATCCGGAGCCTCTTCCTGCAGCAATTTCAGCACGATAGGCTCACGCAAACGGACCGAGTTGATGTTCCAGGTGGCAAGGGTGAAGGGCATGGGTCGGGATTCCTCTGTCGCGATTGGGCGGAGGTTAGCGCGGTGTGGGATGGGGTGCTATCGAAAAAGACCCAAAAAAGCTGAGGCCAATGAATGACTGCGATGCGGGACAAAGCTGGCGTCAACTCCGGCCTAGGGCCAAATTAGTGCTCTCCCGATATCAGGCTAATATAGGCATTTCTCCAGTTGTCTGGGTCGTATTTATCAACATCTTGATTCTTGAAATACCAAACACTAGCGACGAAGCACTTAAAGATATCCTCTTTGCTGGCTTCGCTACTATCGTGAATGGACACGACGATTGGGTGTATACCTGTGTCAAACCCTTGCACGTAGCAAACATCAGTGTGTGTCGGCTGTCTTCTCACAAAGGACGACAATTCATCAGGTAGCGCTTCAAGAGCATCAGTTGAGACTCTTTGACCACTGATGAAGTCAGGACCCGAAGCAAAAAAGTAGTTTAGTTCTTCTTTGACTGCCAGGTTTCCGAAGACCACCGGCTCATCCCGATCCAGTATCTGTAGTGTGCTAACCATTGAGAATACCGCAGCGAGATCGCTTTCGTCTCGAATATCAAGTCCGGGAGATAAGCGTCCATAGGGACTTTCCAACACCTGAGCAATTGACTGTCCACTAAATAGAAAAGGCGCCAACAAAGATATGCATAGTAGTCTCATCATTCCAACAGGATAGCAGCGTAACTGAATACCTGAAAGCTTGGTTTATAAACGCAGCAGTTGTCACCATGGCGTCAAAGCGGCCGTTTTGCCAACACCCCCCCAACAAAAAAGCCGGGCCATCAGGCCCGGCAGTCCAACAGGGAGGTACATGTCATAACCCGGACATGCGCGGGATGGGAGTAACCTAATTATGAGTACAGAGTATCACTTTGATCCAAGTCAATCCATAGGCGATCAAGACACTAATCGATATCCACCCGATTCTGTGACCAAAAGGCGCGCATTGGACGGATCGGGCTCGATTTTCTGACGCAGGCGATAGATGTGCGTTTCCAGCGTATGGGTCGTGACACCCGCGTTATAGCCCCAGACCTCATGCAACAGCACATCGCGGGCAACCACCCCATCGGTCGAGCGGTACAGGAACTTGAGGATGTTGGTCTCTTTCTCGGTCAGACGGATTTTCCGGTCTTCCTCGGTGATCAGCATTTTCATGGCCGGTTTGAACGTATACGGCCCCAGTACAAATACGGCGTCCTCAGATTGCTCATGCTGTCGCAGCTGTGCGCGGATACGCGCCAGAAGAACGGGGAATTTGAACGGCTTAGACACATAGTCATTAGCCCCCGCATCCAGACCCAGGATGGTGTCGGCGTCGCTGTCATGGCCGGTCAGCATTAGGATCGGGCTTTTAACACCCTGCTTGCGCATTAGGCGGCACAGTTCTCGCCCATCGGTATCGGGCAGACCAACGTCCAGAATGACCAGATCGTAAATCGCTTCGCGGGCCCGCTCCATCGCTGACGCACCATCCGAGGCTTCGAAAACGTCAAAGTCCTCGGTCATCACCAACTGCTCACTAAGCGCTTCGCGCAGGTCTTCGTCGTCATCCACCAGCAGGATTTTCTTGAGCTGAGCCATCTGCGGTCCTCCTAAGCCTTTTCCATCACTTGCGTTTGGAATATGCAATCAGCAAGCTTTGCTGCAATCGTCTCACGCCTTCGTGTCGGACGCAGCGGAAATGTTTCACTTTTCCGGGTGAAACCGGTAGTAATTCGCCGGATGTTGTAAGGTATCATCGATGAGTCTCAGCCCTGACATGACCGAATTGCTGGCCCGCGCGCGGGCCGATTTGCGCATGGGCGTGCCGGTGGCACTGACCGATGATAGCGGGTTTTGCGTGTTGGCTGCGTCGACCGAGACGCTCAGCCCCCAACGGCTGGCCGATCTGCGCAAGCTTGGCGGCACGCCTGTCGTTGCGATCACCGGTCGGCGTGCTGAGACACTCAAGGCGCGGGCCTATGACGGCGATCTGGCGCGGGTTCTGGTTCCTGCGGACGCAGATATCGGTTGGGTGCAGGCCGTTGCTGACCCGTCGGACGACCTGAACGCGCCCATGAAAGGCCCGCTGATGACCGAGCGGCAGGGCAGTGCCAATCTGCATCGCATCGCCATTGCGCTGACCAAATCGGCGCGCCTGTTGCCCGCTGCGGTGGTCGTTTCTGTAGAAAACGGCCGATCCTTCGCGGCTGAGCGCGGGCTGACTTGCATCGATCACGCACGCGCCGCGCCGCATCTGGCGGAACGCAGTGCGTTGCACGAGGTTGTCGCCGCGCGCCTGCCGATGGAAGTGTCCGAGGCCGGGCGATTACATGTGTTCCGCCCCGAAGATGGCGGCGAAGAGCACTATGCTGTCGAAATCGGGCGCCCGGATCGCAGCAAGCCGGTCCTTGCCCGCCTGCATTCAGCCTGCTTCACGGGTGACCTGATGGGCAGCCTTAAATGTGATTGCGGACCTCAACTGCGCGGGGCTCTGGCGCAAATGGGGGATGAAGGCGCTGGCGTATTGCTCTACCTGAATCAGGAAGGTCGCGGGATTGGACTGGCCAACAAGATGCGCGCCTATTTCCTTCAGGATCAGGGGTTTGACACGGTTGAGGCCAACCATCGGCTGGGCTTTGAGGATGATGAACGGGATTTCCGTCTGGGCTCGGACATCCTGAAATCGCTGGGCTTCAGCTCGGTTCGACTGTTGACGAACAACCCTGCCAAGATCGCTATGATGGAAAAAACCGGCATCGCTGTAACCGAGCGTGTGCCGCTGAAGGTCGGTGAAACTGCACATAACCGAGGCTATCTGGCCACCAAGGCCGCGAAGTCCGGGCATCTGCTTTGACACCTGGTGATCTGGTCCTGACCCCGCGCGGGGTCCGGTTCATGGGACGCGTGTTTCCCTGTTCCATCGGGAAAGGAGGGCTCAGCAACGCAAAGCGCGAAGGCGACGGCGCGACGCCAACCGGAACCCATCACATCGCAGGAATGCTCTATCGCCCTGATCGCATCTCGCCGCCTGCCGGTTGGGCCCAGCCCATTGGCCCTTGGGATCTGTGGTCAGATGATAGGTCGGATGACAACTATAACTCTCTGGTGACCGCGCCATATGGGTTTAGTCATGAGAGGCTGCGCCGCGCGGATCCGCTCTATGATCTGGTTTTGATCACCGACTGGAACTGGCCAAATGCGGTGCCGGGTTCCGGATCAGCCATTTTTATCCATCAATGGCGCAGGCCCAGATATCCAACCGAAGGATGCATTGCCTGTCGGCGTGATCACCTGCGCTGGATTGCCCGCCGTATCATACCCGGCACGCGTTTGATCATCCTTGAGGTTTGACACGCTCGCCGAAGATGGCCGAACCAACGCGTATGTGGGTGGCTCCCAGTGCGATGGCTTGTTCAAAATCACCGCTCATACCCATCGACAAGCCCTTCAAACCATTTCGCTTTGCGATTTTGGCCAGGAGAGCAAAGTGTAATGCGGGTTCTTCTTCGATTGGCGGAATACACATCAGGCCCTGGATGGGTAGATCAAGCGCACGGCATTCGGCAATAAACCCATCCGCCTCTAACGGCAAAATCCCTGCCTTTTGCTCTTCTTCGCCTGTATTGACTTGAATAAAAAGCGCGGGGCAGCTTCCGATCTCCTGCGCCAGTCGTGCCAGGGTATTGGCCAGCTTCGGGCGATCAACCGAATGGACGGCGTTGCATAACTCCATCGCCTGACGTGCCTTGTTGGTTTGCAGCGGGCCGATGAGGTGCAAATCAATTCCTTCGAAGTGTTCCTTGAACATCGGCCACTTACCCGCCGCCTCCTGCACTCGGTTCTCACCGAAGCAACGATGGCCCTGCTCTAGTACAGCCTGCACCCGCTCATTCGGCTGCACCTTGGAAACAGCGATCAGCTTGACCGACCCCGGATCGCGCCCGGCTTTGGCTTCGGCACCGGCGATGCGGGTGGTGATGTCTTGCAGCGACATGGTGTTCCTTGAATCTGCTTTCTGGGGCGACAGAACACCATGTGAAGGCAAAAGAAAAGGGCGGGTCAAAGACCCGCCCTAATACCGTGTGGTTCAGATCAACTTAGAAGTTGAACTGAGCACCGAAGTCAGCACGCAGAACGCTGTCTGCGTCGCCAGCTTTGGATTGGCCGATACCACCGCGCAGCGATGCACCGCCACCCAGGTCGTAGATGCCACCGATACCCCACTGCTGGGTGTCGCCGTCGCCCGAACCGTCACCGTAAGCGGCGGTCAGGGTCAGAGCTGCACCAACGTTGTAAGCAGCCGAGAAACCGTATGCGGTACCGTTGGTTGCATCGTCGTTCACGTCATCGTCCGCAACGAACAGAGTACCCGAGAAGTCGCCGAATTCTGCACCCAGGGTCAGAACGGTCAGGCTCTCTTTGTCAGCACCAGGAACGTCGGTCTGACCGTAGGCCAGAGCTGCGGTGATGTTATTGAAGGTGTAGGTTGCGCTGATGTCCCAACGATCGCCGTCGGAAGTAGGCGAACCAGCAACCGCTGTGTCAGCAAAGGTACGCTGGTCGTACGACGCGCCAAAGGCGAAGTCGCCAACCGAGTACTGGAAGAACACAGCGTTTGCACCGGAGCCGGTCGAGCTGTAGCCCAGGAAGTCATAGTCAACGCCGGAGTACTGACCGATGAAGTTTTCCAGACCAGGCTCGTTACCGTAGTAGTTTGCCAGGTTGTCAAACGAGCCAGCTACGTTGCCCGCGTCAACACGCAGACCACCGAAGATGACCGAGAAGCGTGCGCCGTTCAGGCCAGCTGCGTTCGCTTCACCGTTGCCGGAATCTTCGTCAGCTTGCAGACGAACACGACCTTCGAAGCGTACGCCACCGTCGGTTTCAACGATGCCGTCGATGTTCAGACGGAAGCGCGAGACCAGAATGGTGTTGTCGGTGTCAACGCCAGTTGCCGCTGCACCAGAAACGGTGCTTACGGTGCCTGTACGGTCTTCTTGGTAGCCCAGACCAAAGCGGCCATAACCGCTGAACTTAACTTCAGCTGCTGCAACGCCTGCGGTCGCGATCAGCGCCGTCGTTGCAAAGAGAACTTTTTTCATCTTGTTTCCCTCGGTTTCAAAGATTTATCTACTCGACACATGCCTAGCACATGTCTCAGCACGGACATCGTTTCGCTCTTTTTGCCCCCTTTGCGCAAGCTTGGCCTAATCAACGCGCTGTCATTGGCAAAATATTGGTGCAAGGATGCCACAGTCATCTTATCGCCCCGCCGCGCAACGGCACCCTCAATAAATACTAAGAATAGGGTTGTTGCACACAGGGACCTTAGTTAGGAGTATCCCCTGACGATGACAGCGAGTGAAAACAGGACCTGCTTACGATGCGTGTGCCTACGATTTTGGGTTTGATTGCAACAATAGCCGCCGTTTCGGCCTGTGGCCCGAATCGAAGCGCCGCTCCAAACCCCGTTTATCGCAACACCGACAGCGGCCAGTCTTCTGAGCGCGAATTGAACGACCCCGAGCGTTCGACAATCTGGGATGTGTTTGATCGCAGCACTGCCGAGCAGACAACCAATGTGAATCGCTATCTTTGGTCTGCCTCTCTGGATGTTCTCAGCTTTCTTCCGATTCAAGAGGTTGATCCCTTCACAGGCGTGATCGTAACGGGGTATGGCACCCCTCCGGGTGGAGGGCGCTCTTATAGGGCGACCGTGCATATCAGTGACCCGGCCCTTGCTGCGCGGTCTTTATCGGTCGCCTTGCAAAGCAGCGGCGGCGCGCCCGTCAGCGATGCGACGGCACGCGCGGTTGAGGATGCGATCCTGTCCCGCGCCCGTCAGCTGCGCATTGCAGACAGTAAGTTCTAGCAACCCGACGAAATACACTCTAATACCACGCCGGGTTCTGACCCGGCGTTTTCATTCACGAAGGACCGCATGATGTCGCGCTATTCGGCCAACGAAATCGAAGCAAAATGGCAAGAGGCCTGGGACAAGGCCGGGATTTTCACGGCAAGCAGCAAGGCAGACAAGCCGAAATACTATGTGCTTGAGATGTTTCCTTATCCGTCCGGGCGCATTCACATGGGTCATGTGCGTAACTATACGATGGGCGACGTGATCGCGCGGCACAAGCTGGCAACCGGCCATAACGTATTGCATCCAATGGGTTGGGACGCCTTCGGGATGCCCGCAGAAAACGCGGCTATGGCAATCGGCGGCCACCCGAAAGACTGGACATACAGCAACATCGCCGACATGCGCGGGCAGATGAAGCCACTGGGCCTGTCTATCGACTGGTCCCGTGAATTTGCCACCTGTGACCCTGAATACTATGGCCAGCAGCAGGCTTTGTTCCTTGATATGCTTGAGGCTGGGTTGGTCTACCGCAAGAACGCCGTGGTGAACTGGGACCCGGTCGATATGACCGTTCTGGCCAATGAGCAGGTGGAAAACGGGCGCGGCTGGCGTTCAGGCGCGTTGGTGGAACGGCGTGAGCTGACACAGTGGTTCTTCAAGATCAGCGATTATTCCGAAGAATTGCTTGAAGCGCTGGATACCCTCGACAACTGGCCCGCCAAGGTGCGCCTAATGCAGGAAAACTGGATCGGCAAATCGCGCGGTATCGAAATCCCGTTTGAGCGCACCGACGGCGGTGAGCCCATCATCTGCTACTCGACCCGCCCGGATACGCTGCGGGGTGCAAGTTTCATTGCAGTCTCGCCGGAACATCCTTTGTCGCGCCAACTGGCAGAAAACAGCCCCGAAGCTGCTGAGTTCATCGCCGAATGTCGCAAGATGGACACCACCGAAGCGGCCATGGAAAAGGCCGAGAAAAAGGGCATCGATACCGGTATCTCCGTGCGTCATCCCGTCTGGCCGGATCAGGAACTTCCGGTTTGGATCGGCAACTTTGTCATGATGGACTATGGCACGGGCGCGGTTTACGCCTGTCCAGCGCACGACCAACGTGACTTGGATTTTGCCCGCAAGTACCAGCTTCCCGTTGTGCCTGCGTTCCATATGCCAGGTGATGATTCCGAAATCGAAACCGAGGCGCTGGTGCCCCAGAAATCCGAGAAAGTCTTTTATATAGGCCACTTTGCCGGTCTTGGCGAAACGACCAGCCAGGACGGGATCGACAAGACAATCGACTGGTGCGAACAGCGGAATTTGGGCAAAGCGCAAGTCAAGTACCGCCTGCGTGATTGGGGCCTCAGCCGTCAACGCTATTGGGGCTGCCCGATTCCCGTGGTTCATTGCGAGAAATGCGGCACAGTTCCCGAGAAGAAAGAAAACCTGCCGATCGAACTGCCTTATGATGATGGCAACGGCAAACCCATCGACTTTTCGATCCCTGGCAACCCACTGGACCGCCACCCCAACTGGCGCGACACCCCGTGCCCTGCCTGCGGCGCTCCAGCCAAGCGCGAAACCGACACGATGGACACGTTCGTCGATTCGTCCTGGTACTATGCCCGTTTCACAGCCCCGCATGCCGAAACACCCACAGATTTGGCCGAGGCGGAGTATTGGATGAATGTCGACCAGTATATTGGCGGGATTGAGCATGCGATTCTGCATCTGCTCTATTCCCGTTTCTTTGCGCGGGCGATGCAGATCACTGGACATCTGCCGAAAAAGGCTATTGAGCCGTTCGATGCGCTGTTCACCCAAGGCATGGTGACGCACGAAATTTACCAGACCCGCGACGCCAAGGGCCGCCCGGTCTACCACCTGCCCGAGGACGTGACCGACGGTAAACTGGCCGACGGCACCGAGGTCGAGATCATCCCCTCGGCCAAAATGTCGAAATCCAAGAAAAATGTGGTCGACCCGGTCAGCATTATCTCAGCCTTTGGCGCCGACACTGCACGCTGGTTTGTTCTGTCCGATTCTCCGCCTGAACGGGACGTGGAATGGACCGCATCCGGGGCCGAGGCTGCCTTTAAGCACCTCAGCCGCGTGCACCGCATTGCGTCTGAGATCGCAGCGTCGGATATCCCGGCCAATGACGAGGATGAGACCCTTCTGCGCGAGATGCACAAAGCGATCCATGATGTATCTGGCGGGGTCGAATCCTTTGGCTTCAACGCCTCTATCGCTAAGCTTTATGCGTTCACCAATACGCTTGCCAAATCCAAAGCAGGGTCAGATGCCAAACGCCAGGCAGCGAAGATATTGGCACAGTTGATGTCGCCGATGACGCCGCACCTGTCCGAGGAGCTCTGGCAACTGTTGGGAGGTGAAGGGCTTGTGGCAACTGCGTCATGGCCAGAGGCGGATGAGGCGATGCTGGTGGATGATACCGTCACCCTGCCCATTCAAATCAACGGCAAGCGCCGCGCAGAAATCAGCGTTCCGAAGGATATGCCCAAGGACGAGGTTGAAAAAATCGCGCTTAGCACCGAAGCTGTCGAAAAGGCGCTGGATGGTGCCGCACCAAAGAAAGTCATCGTTGTTCCGGGTCGGATCGTGAATGTCGTCGTTTGATCGCAGAAGAGTTATATTGGTGCCACTGGCTGCCTGCCTTGCCGGGTCTGCCTGCGGATTTGAACCTGTTTACGCCCCAGGTGGGTCTGGTTCCGAACTGTTTGGCCGGGTCGAGCTATCGGCTCCGAACACGGTCGATAGTTTTCTTCTGGTTGAAAACCTTGAACAAAAACTGGGCCGCAGCGCCACATCCGGCAAGGATTACAAGCTGAACGTTCAGGTTGCGACCAACATTCAAGCCGCCGCGATCACGACAACCAACGAAACCAACCGCTATACCATCAACGGCCGGGCAGAGTTTTCGCTTCGATCCAACGAAACAGGTCAGATCATGGCGTCGGGTACGGTTACCGATTTTGTGGGCTATTCGGCTGCAGGTTCGACGGTTTCCACGCTGGCAGATGAGCGGGATGCGAAAAGGCGACTGATGTCGACTCTGTCGGATCAGATCGTCAATCGCCTGTATGCCACGCCGGACCTGACCGCATGAAGCTGAGCCCGCGTGAGGCGGATGGCTATTTTGCCAAGCCTGATGCGGGCAAAACCGGGCTGCTTATCTATGGTGCCGATGCCATGCGGGTGGCGCTGAAGCGCCAGCAGGTGCTAGCAGCCTTGCTTGGCGAAAATGCCGAAGAGGAAATGCGCCTGACACGGATGCCGGGCAGCGACTTGCGCGGCGATCCGGCCCTATTGCTGGATGCGGTCAAGGCGGTTGGCTTTTTCCCAGGTCCGCGCGCGGTTTTTGTGGAAGAGGCGACCGATACTGCCGCGCCTTCGATTTTGGCGGCGCTCGAGGATTGGGCACCGGGTGATGCGCAGATCATCGTCACCGCGGGTCAGCTGAAACCCAGCTCGAAAATCCGCAAGGCCTTTGAGGCGCATCCTCAGGCCTATGCGGTTGGTATCTACGATGATCCCCCCTCGCGGGCCGAGGTAGAGCGGGTTCTGACCCAAGCCGGGCTACGCAACATCCCGCGCGATCCGATGTCAGCACTCAGTGAACTGGCCGTCAGCCTCAGCCCAGGTGACTTCGCTCAAACCATTGAAAAGCTGTCACTTTACAAGCGCGGCGATGATACCGAGCTAAGCATGGATGACATAGAAGCCTGCGCGCCCCGCTCGACCGAGGCGGCGTTGGACGATGTCCTGAACGTTGTTGCCGAAGGACGCGCCGGAGAAATCGGGCCGCTCATCCGACGCTTGCAGGCACAGGGTACAAACGGAGTAACGCTGTGCATCGGTGCGACCCGGCATTTTCGCACACTTTATGCCTGCGCCTCAGATCCCGGTGGTGCAGCGCAGGGCATCGGCAAGCTGCGGCCTCCGGTCTATGGCAAACGGCGCGACCGCATTCTGCGTCAGGCGCAGGGATGGGGCGCGCCAAAACTACAAACGGCACTGACAGTGCTGACAGATACCGACCTGTCCCTGCGATCTGCCGGCCAAACCGCCCCCGCGATGGCATTGGTCGAACGCGCAATGATCCGATTGGCGATGCTGGCGCGGTCACGCTGACCCCGCGTATGTCTTGACGTACGCGCGATCCGGGTCACATTCGGTCAGGCATTTGGCAGGAGGATAGCATGTACAAAGTCTATGGGAGCGTTCGAAGCCGCGCAGCGCGTGTCATCTGGCTGCTTGAAGAGTTGGGTCAGCCATATGAGCTGATAAAAGTCGGTCCACGCGACCCCAAGGTCGTGGCGTTGAACCACACGGGCAAGATCCCTGTACTCGAGGATGGTGGCCATTTGATCTCGGACAGCTCCGCGATCATGACCTATCTGGCTGATAAACATGGCGCTTTCACCTATCCGGCAGGCAGCTATGACCGCGCTATTCAGGATTCGCTTTTTCATGCAATTCTTGACGAGTTGGACGCCGTTCTATGGGTCGCTGCACGACATGGCTTCATTTTGCCCGAAGACAAACGCGCACCCGGCATCAGTGAGGCAGCCAAATGGGAATTCGACAATAACTTCCAGCGGCTAGAATGCCGGTTTCAAGGTCCATTCCTGCTGGGTGATCAAATGACGATTGCGGATATCCTGCTCGTTCATTGCATGAGCTGGGCCAAAGGCGCCGGATTCCCTTTGAACTCAGATGTACTGAAAACCTATGGCAAAGAAATGCGGAACCGGCCTGCCTATAAGAAACTGGCCGAACTTAGCTAGTTTGCAACCAGTCCGCGGCTGATCGACCAGCCCAGCGCCCGGTGGCGAAACACGCCGTGAGCAGATAGCCGCCCGTCGGGGCTTCCCAATCCAGCATCTCGCCCGCGCAGAACACACCCGGAAGGTTGGTCAGCATCAGGCCATCATTCACCGCATCGCGTGAAACACCCCCTGCGGTCGAGATTGCTTCGTCTATCGGGCGCAATCCGGCGTGACGAACGGGCAGCGATTTGATCAGCCGGGCCAGCGCATCGGGCGCAGAGGGGAGAGGGCGACCAAACTCGGTCAACAGTGCGGTTCGTGTCGGCCCCAGTTTCAGCACTTTGCGGATGTGGTTGGACAGGCTGGCCTTGCCGCGCGGTCTGCTCAGGCGCTGTGCCACATCCTCCGCCGACAGATCGGGCATCAGATCAAAGGTCAACTCCGCCCCTTCCCGCACGGCTTTGCAGATGCTGTAGATGCCGCCGCCTTCCAGACCACGGGCTGAGATCACGGCCTCGCCCCGTGTGCGCAGCGATCCGGCCCGCAGGGCGACGCCTTTGATCGGCGCGCCGAAGTGCTTTGACATGTGATCGGACCAATCGACAAGCAGACCCGCATTTGCGGGGGCAAAGGGGGCGACCTCGACACCTCTTTGGACAAGGTCAATCGCCCAAGCCCCATCCGATCCCAAACGCGCCCAACTTGCCCCACCCATCGCAAGAATCGTCACGTCTGACGCTACCGTCTGCACCCCGTCTGGCGTGTCAAAGCTGAGCGCGTCGTCCTGCCATCCGGTCCAGCGCCAGCGGGTTTTAATCTCAACGCCAATTTCAGACAGGCGCGCCAACCACGCGCGCAGCAACGGCGAGGCTTTCATAACCGACGGAAACACACGCCCGGTAGAACCGGTGAATAGTTCCTGCCCCAGCTCCTGAGCCCAGTTTTTCACATCCTGCGCGTCGAATTCAGCTAGCATCGGGCGGAGCCAGTCAGCGGCTTCGTCATAGGATTGGAGCAGCGTCTCGAAAGGTTCATCCTTGGTCAGGTTCAAGCCCGACTTACCCGCCATCAGAAACTTGCGCGCGACTGAAGGCTTGGCCTCGGCCACCAAAACCCTGTGACCAGCTTGGGCCAGCTGTTCTGCGGCCATCAATCCGGCGGGCCCTGCCCCGATCACCACTGCCTGCGCCATTGCAGCCCTCTTGCCTTCATCGCCCGCAGGCGCATCATTCCAGATCATGACGAACAACGATCAAATCTGCCCGCTTTGCGACCGCCCGATCCCCGAAGGCGGTGGCAGTCTGCATCATCTGATCCCAAAACTCAAAGGAGGCAAGGGCGGACCCACCGTTCTGTTGCACAAGATTTGCCACAAAGAGGTCCACGCCACCTTGTCTGAGGCCGAACTGGCGCGCAGTTTCAGCACGGTTGAGGCCCTGCGCGCCCATCCACGGCTTGAGAAACTCCTGAACTGGGTCCGCAAACGCCTACCCGGCTTTCAATCGAAAGTGCCGGGCAAGCGCAGAAGGCGATGATCAGCCGGGCAGGACAGGATCACCGAACGCATCCTCAATAGGTTCTGCCAAACCTTCGACCTCCAGCCCCTTGTAATCCGGCACAGGTGCGAATTGCGCGCCCTGAATGTGCTGGAATTCCAGCGTTGTGTAAGGGCGTTTCCACAGCCATTCGCGGTTCGACACCGCCCAAAGATCGGGATCAGGCGGTACGTCATGCTTGAACGCATAGAAATGCAGATCGAAGCCGTGCGGGGCGACCTCTTGCATCGATAGCAAGGACATACCTTGGGCGCGACAGACTACATCTTCCGCTGCGATGTCACCGGTCCGCAGGGTGATTTGACCAACCCGTGCCTTCGCAAAGGGTCGCGCCGGCTCGACTGCGTTTTCAGGCCGGTTGCCTTCGAAATCATGCTGAAGCAGTTCGATCACAAAGCCTTCGGGGTCGCTGAGATGGGCCATGTAGCCGATATCCAGAAACTGACGCGGGACACTGACAGCATGGCCCTGTTTGCCCAACGCCTCAACCGCCACGTCCAGATTGGGCAGGGTAATCCCGATCTTCCAGTATCGTTGCCCCTGATCATGGGCGTACCCGCCGCCACCCGGCATCAGCAACAGATCCGCATCCTGCCCGTCATAGCCGACGCGGCGGTTCTGCCCCTCGACCTGCACCGACATACCCAGCGCCTCCCGATAGAAACCGGCTAGGCGATCCGGGTCGGCGACGCGCAATCGAAGCGCGGACAACCTCATCGGCACAGCTCGGCGATGCCAGCGGCGATGTCGGGTTTTGCAGCCACACTGTCCGCCACCAGCTCTTGCGCAGTGGGCATCAGGTCTTCGGGCGCGACGATGCGGTCCACAAGACCGAAGGCATAGGCCTCTTCTGCTGTGATCTTCTGCCCCGCCATCAGGATCAGTTTGGTCCGCGCCGGGCCAATCAAAGCCGCCATGCGTTTGGGATCAGACGGTTGCGGCAGGAAACCCAGCTTCATCACCGGATAAAAGAACTTGGCCGACGGCACCGCGATGCGCAGATCACAGGCCAACACCATCCCGTTCGCTCCACCGGCCAAGGTGCCGTTCAATGCCGCCACCGTCAAACAGGGCAAGGCCGCAATCGCGCCCGACAGGCGTTCCCACACGTCCGATGTAGCAAGCCCGGCGCGCGCCTCGTCCAGATCGGCGCCAGCACTAAACACTTTGCCGACACCCGTCAGGATCAGGGCGCTGGCCTCAGTCGCAGCCTCGGCAATCTCTGCAAGTTCGGTCAGCATCGCCCCGGTCAGCGCATTGGCCTTGCCCGGGTTATTGATCGTGACGGTCCAAAGCTCACCCTCTTGCGTCAATTCAATCATGTCAGACCGATCCTTAGGCGGATGTCGTCCTGGCGCAGGGAAATCTCGGACCCCAGAAACTCGTCTGCGTCCGTCGAGCACATCCACAACAGCGCCCGCGCAGGCCAGTCCGCTGGGATATGTACATCCCAGTCCAACTGGCTGACCGGGTTGATGCCGCTGGCCTTGATGACACGCTGCATATCCGTGGCCACCGTGCCCGGCGACAGACCCATGGCGCGGATACCGTTATGCGCCTCTTCCAGATGCAGGCATTCGGTCAGCATCTTTGCCCCCGCTTTCGAGGAGCAATAGTGGCTCCACGCCTCAACCGGATTCGAAGCCGCGCCGGATGAGACGGTCAGTATCGTCCCTCCGCCCGCTGCACGCATGATCGGTAGGGCGGCGCGCATGCCGTAGAACACGCCTTTGAGGTTGATGTCGATGGCCTGGCTCCAGGAATCGACATCAGCGCTGGCCAGATGAAAGATCGGCTCGATCACCCCGGCATTGCCGATCAGCACGTCCAAACTGCCGAAGCGAGCGACGCAATCGGCCACCGCCTGCTCAACCTGCACGAAATCGCTGACATCGCAGGCAAGCGCAATCGCGTTATCCCCCAGCGCAGCCGCCAGCGCATCAATCTGATCACGACTTCGTGCAACAAGCGCGACATTAGCCCCGGCTGCGGCAAAAACGCGCCCAGCTTCAGCGCCTATGCCCCGGCTGGCCCCGGTTATAAGTACTGTTTTTCCCTGCATTTGCCGCTCCTAACGTACTGAGTTGGAATTTGGCTACAGGCCTAGCCCGGAAACGGGGAAAGGGTCCAGCCCTTGCCCCCTTGACGATGCCCGCCACAACCCCGACCATGCGCATCAAATTGATCAAGAAGGGTTACCTTATGTCTGTTTTCCTCCGCCGCAGCTGCGGCGCAGCCCTGGCTTATACAATTGCTACCCAAGGCGCCTGGGCCGATCTGACCGCCAATGATATCTGGGCGGATTGGCAATCTTACTTTCAGTCGATGGGCTATACCATTACCGGTGATGAAAGCAGTGCCGGGGACGTGACGACTATCGCAAATATGACTGTGCTGATGGATCTGCCTGAGGATGAGGCCGAGTTCAGCATGATGATGCCTGAAGTTACGCTGACAGAAAACGGCGATGGCACGGTCAGCATCGGCTTCCCAGAAAGCTTTCCATTGACACTGTCCGGCACCGCCGAGGACGAGGTGTTTTCCGTCGATCTGGTCTATTCTCAGACCGATCTGGACATGATTGTCTCAGGCACACCTGAGGACATGACCTATGATTATTCGGCATCTCAGCTTAGCGTCGCGATTAAAGAGCTGGAGGCAGGCGATGAAGCACTGCCCGCTGATGCATTTGACGTCCAGTTCGATATGGTCGATGTGAATGGCAGCTCGCGCATGCTCATCGGTGAAGATCGCACCATCGCTCAGACCTTAGAGGCCGCGGAGCTGTCTTACAACGTCGCGTTTGAAGACCCTGAACTTGGGGATTCGGGCCTGTTCGTCGGACAGTTGAATGATCTGACATTCGAAGGCGACAATGTTCTGCCAAGCGGGCTAGACCTGAGCGATCCCAGCGCGTTTTATACCTCCGGTTTCGAATTTGATGGTGAATTCACTTACGGCTCGGGCGAGACAAATATCAGCGGGGTCGCAGAAGGTAGCGAGTTCACCATGGCAAGCTCCTCGGAAGGTGGGCGTTTCGCGGCCAGTATGGACGCCGAGAGCTTGGCTTATGATCTTGAACAGAACAAAACCCAGATGGCAGTGACCACAGCCGACCTGCCTTTCCCGCTCGAACTGGCGATGGAAAAGGCTGGTCTGAAGCTTGATATCCCGGTGCAGCCCTCGGATGAGGTCAAACCATTTGGGTTTGCGATGAACCTGACCGATTTCACCATGTCTGACGTTTTGTGGAGCATGTTTGACCCCGCAGGCACCTTGCCCCGCGATCCGGCAACAATTGCACTGGATACAAGCGGAACGGCCAAGGTGCTGATGAACATCTTCGACCCGGAACAGGCGGCAGCCCTGGAAAGCTCCGACGAATTGCCTGCCGAGTTGCATTCGTTAACGATCAACGAGCTGCTGGTCTCGCTGGTTGGCGCGCGCCTTTCAGGTGACGGCGACTTTGCCTTCGACAACGAAAACACCCAGGAATTCGGCATGCCCGCCCCATCGGGTGTCGCCAATCTTGAGTTGGTGGGCGCAAATGCACTGATCGACAAACTGATTGGCATGGGGCTGATGTCCGAGAATGACGCGCTGGGTGCGCGTATGATGATGGGTATGATGGCCGTGCCGGGTGATGAACCCGATACGCTGACATCGACCATCGAGTTCAAAGAAGACGGCCAAATTCTGGCCAATGGTCAACGCATTAAGTAAATGTGATCGAACAAGGGCGCCCCGATGCGCCCTTGTTCATGACCTTGGATGCAAACACCACGATTGCATCCGGCTGCAGGTCTTGCGAGACGGGCTGTGCAAGGCTAGGTCCTGTGCAAAGAAACCGGAGACGCCATGACCCGCACGCCACAAGAGTTGACCCATAACCTGTTGGATGCCGCCCGCAAAGCCGGGGCTGAGGCAGCGGATGCCATCGTAATCGATGGCTCGTCGGTCTCTGTCGAGGTGCGGCACGGAGCGTTGGAGCATGCCGAACGCTCTGAAGAAACGGAATTTGGGCTGCGCGTGTTTGTGGGCAAGCAGCAAGCGATTGTCTCCAGTTCTGACGTGCGGCCCGATACGCTGACCAAAATGGCGGAACGCGCCGTGGCGATGGCAAAGGAAGCACCCGAGGACCCGTTTACGGGCCTGGCTGACAGCGCTCAATTGGCGGAAGTTTGGGATATCGACGCGTTGGAGCTGTTCGATCCTGCGCCGGAACCCGCAGCAGATGCCTTGATGCAGGATGCAATTGCCGCTGAAGCCGCCGCGCTGGCGGTTTCCGGGGTATCGCAAGTGTCAGATGCAGCGGCCAGCTACGGCACCCATCGGGTTAGTCTGGCGGCGACCAACGGGTTTTCCGGGGAGTACGCGCGCAGCTATCGGTCAACCTCCTGCGTTGCGATCTCGGGTGAAGGCACGGGGATGGAGCGTGACTATGACGGCGACGCCCGAACCTTTCAGTCAGATCTGCGCACGCCGCAGGATATTGGCCACTCCTCAGGCAAACGGGCCGTGTCGTTGGTGGGCGCACGCAAACCCAAGACCGGAAGCTTTCCAGTTTTGTTTGACGAGCGCATATCGACTTCTTTGATCGGTCACTTGCTGGCAGCGAGCAACGGCGCCGCAATTGCGCGCGGAGCATCCTGGCTGAAAGACAATCTGCGGGAACAGGTTTTACCCGCGCATCTGTCCCTGATCGAAGACCCGCATCGCCCGCGTATCTCGGGCTCTCGCCCTTTTGATGCCGAAGGCCTGCCAACCCAACGTCGCGCAATTGTTGAAAACGGTATCCTGACCGGCTGGACGATGGATTTGTCCAGCGCTCGCAAGCTGGGCATGGAGTCGACCGGAAATGCCGCCCGTGGCGTCTCAGGTCCGCCCTCGCCCAGCAATTGGAACCTGAGCCTGACCCAAGGCACGCAAAGCCGCGTCGATTTGCTGCGCGATATGGGAACCGGGTTGTTGGTTACTTCGATGATTGGCTCAACGATCAACCCCAACACCGGTGACTACTCACGCGGGGCGTCCGGTTTCTGGGTCGAAGATGGAGAGATCACCTATCCGGTCAACGAATGCACCATCGCAGGTAACCTGCGCGATATGCTTATGCGGATGATCCCGGCCAATGATGCGCGGCCCTATTTGTCGCGCGTCGTGCCCTCGGTACTGATCGAAGGAATGACGCTTGCCGGCAACTGACCTGCCCCTTCTGATCGACGCGGCCCTTGAGGCCGGCAAGATCGCGTCCCGCTATTCGGGGCCGCAGGCGCAGCGCTGGGATAAACCCGACGGTGCCGGACCCGTGACCGAAGCCGATCTGGCCGTGAACGCGATGCTCGAACAACGCTTACCAGCGGCACGCCCGGGCTATGGCTGGCTCAGCGAAGAAACCGAAGACACCGCGGCGCGCCTTGATCGAGACCGCGCCTTTATCATCGACCCAATTGATGGCACCCGCAGCTTTGCCGAGGGGTCCCGGACATGGGCCCATTCGCTGGCCGTTACCGACAACGGCGAAGTGACTGCTGCCGTGATCTTCCTGCCGATGCGCGATCTGCTTTATGCCGCCAGCAAGGGCCAGGGGGCTACGCTGAATGGCGCGCCGATCCACGCAACACAAGCCCAGGTTCTGGACCAGTCCGAGCTTCTGGCGGCCAAACCGAACTTGGCTGCGCATCATTGGCGCGCGGGTCAGGTACCACCCTTCAAACGGGCCTACCGCCCATCGCTGGCCTATCGCATGGCTCTGGTCGCCGAGGGCCGGTTCGACGGAATGTTGACGCTGCGCCCTAGCTGGGAATGGGATATCGCAGCAGGCGATCTGATCGTACGCGAAGCAGGCGGGAAATGTACGGACCGCCAAGGACAACCACTGCGCTTCAATAACGAACATCCCCGATTGAACGGGGTGGTCGCCGCCGGTGAAGGACTGCATACTATTCTGGCCGCACAACTCGATGAGGATGGTCCGGGGATCCCGGCATGAGCCAACCCCAATCGCTTAGCCTTATGGCCTATCGGATTCTGTCGTGGCGCATGCCGAAAAACGACGGCCGAACCGATCTGCCGCGCCCAACAGGCGAAGTTTTGTGGGTGCATATCGCCGATCCGGACCGACTGCGCGTGATCGTCGATCTGTGCGAGCGATTGAAACAGGTCCGGCCGGGATTGTCCGTGCTGCTAACCGCCCCTCCAGACGCTGATCTATCGCGTTGGGCGGAAACCAGCTTTCCCCTGGTCACACTGCCTTTGGAGCATACCGGTGCAGCCCGAAGTTTTCTGGATCATTGGCGCCCGAACATGGGTCTGTGGGTCGGTGGTGGGTTGATGCCAAGCATCATCACCCGCGCCGCAGAGCAGAAAATCCCTCTGGTCCTGATCGAAGCAACACCCCAGGTTGTAAGTGCCAGACTTGCGAGCTGGCTACCGGATATCAGCCGGTATACCTTCAATTGCTTTGATCATATTCTGACGCCTTCAGAAGAGATCGCGCGCCAGATTCGACGGCTGGGTATTCCAACGTCAAAAGTCGAGGAATCCCCACCCCTTCAGATCAGTCCAAACCCAAGGCCATGGCCCGAAGACGAACTGATCGAAGTCACCCATATCCTGTCCAGTCGACCCGTCTGGCTGGCGGCGTGGGTTCAGGCTAAAGAGTTCATCTCGGTCCTCAGTGCGCACCGTCAAGCCTTGCGTATGATGCCCCGGCTGGTTTTGGTTCTGCATGTCGCCGATATGGTCGAAGCACAGCCCCTGCAGCGACGGCTGGCGTCGATGGATCTACGCTGTAGCAACTGGGACGAAGGTGACCAGATCGAAGATGCGACACAGGTCATCCTGACCTCAGAGCCCGAAGATCTGGGCCTGTGGCAACGTGTCTGCCCGGTGACATTCATGGGCAGCTCGCTTGAGCGTGACGCAGGCGGATGCGATCCGCTGGAAACAATTGCCCTTGGATCGGCCATCGTGCACGGGCCGTTTGTGAATCGATACCAGGGGCTTTACGATCAGTTGGAACAGATCAAAGCAGCCCGCATGATCAAATCCGCAACCGAGTTGGGCGACGCAGTGGCCGAACTACTAGCGCCAGATCAAGCTGCGGGGATGGCACTGGCCGGGTGGCAAATGATCACCGAAGGCGCGCCTCAGGCCGACAGGTTGATCGAGATGGTGCAGGACGCGCTGGACCAACGGAGTTCGGACAATGCGAGCACCTGAATTTTGGAACACACCCCCGGATCAACTGGATCTAAGGGCGCGCATATTGGCCCCCCTGGGTCGTATCTATGCGTCGGCAACGGCCCGCCGTATTGCACAGGAGGCCGGTGTCAAACCGGGCGTGCCGGTTATTTGCATCGGCAATCTGAACGCAGGCGGTACGGGCAAGACACCCACGGCAATCTGGATGGTCGAGCAATTGCGCGACAGCTGGCACACGCCACATATCGTGACCCGTGGGCATGGCGGCACGCTGGAAGGCCCGGTGCGGGTCGACCCCGGCAAGCATTCGGCAGCGCAAGTCGGGGATGAACCGTTGCTGCTGGCCATGTTCGCCGATGTCTGGGTCGCAAAAGACCGCGCCGCCGGGACACGCGCGGCGGCGGAGGATGGGGCAACGGTCATCGTTTTAGACGATGGGTTTCAGAACCCCTCGGTCGCCAAAGATTTCTCGATCATCGTGGTGGACGCCCAGCGCGGGTTCGGGAACGGTCTGTGCCTGCCCGCAGGTCCGTTGCGCGAACCTGTCGCAGTCGGGATGAAACGCGCCGATCTGGTGCTTTCGCTCGGGGATGGCAGCGCTCAGGCAAGATTTGCCGAGCAGTGGGGTGACGCGATACCCGTGCCGCTTGCAACCGGAGTGGTCGAGCCCCTGCAGACCGGTATGGACTGGACAGGCTCCAAAGTGTTGGCCTTCGCTGGGATCGGCCACCCCGAGAAGTTCTTTCAGACCCTCCGCCAACAGGGGGCAGAGCTTGCGCGCGCCGAAGCGCTGGATGACCACCAACCACTGACCACAGCCCTGATGACCCGCCTTGAGAACGAAGCACGCCTATTGGGCGCGCAAATGGTGACAACCGAGAAAGACGCCGTCCGCCTGCCCGAAGCCTTTCGGCGAAAGGTCGTGACCCTGCCGGTTCGTCTTCACATCTCTGATGCAGACGCCGTCAAAGAGATGTTGGCAAAGGTCGCGCCGCCACCCTAGAGCCGGCCCTGTTCGGGCCGACCGGATAACAGCTTAGCTGCCCAGTTCAGATTCGATCAGCTGCTTGAAATCGGCATAGGACTGGTTGGACACTTTCTTGCCGTTGACGATGAAAGACGGTGTCGCCTCAATCCCGTCTCGCTCGGCGTTTTCCTGATACCAGGCAACCAGAGTCTGGGCACGGGTACCATCTTGCAGACAGGCCTCAAGCTGATCGTTGTCGATCCCTGCGAGGCGACCGATCTTGCGCAGCTCGTCCACGATCTCAGTCGGGCCACCGGCGCGGGTCCATTCGGACTGACCCTCATAAAGCAGATCGGTGATGCCAAAGAACTTATCAGGGCCCGCGCAGCGCGCTATCATCGACGCCCACAGGCCATAGCGGTCAAAATAGACTTCACGATAGGTGAACTTGACCTTGCCGGTGTCAATGAAATCCTTCTTCAACTGCTTATAGGCCCCTTTATGAAAGGTGGCGCAATGCGGGCAGGTGTAGGATGCGTATTCGATGATCTCGACCGGGGCATCTTCGGCCCCTTGAACCATTTCAACAATGGTTGATGTATCCAGCTCTGCCTCTTGTGCGATGGCACTTCCGACCAGCGGGTTGGCGGGGGTCGAACTTGTGGTTGTCAGCCAATACCCACCAGCGGCAATGGCGACAGCCGCACAGATTCCTGTTGCAATACGGCTCATTCTCAGCCCTTTCTCAGCGTTTGTGCTTAGATAAAATGTTGCGGCCCAGACGTTCAAGGGCAGCGCGCAAATCACCATCGTGAATGTCACGCGACACTTTGTCTGCCTCGGCTACAATTTCAGGTTCTATTTCGGGTTTCGGCGGCTTCGGTTTGTGATCGAAACTGGCCTGCCCCTCGGCAAATCCGGTCGGAGCGGTCTGGGTGATCCGGATACGGCTGATCGCGTTGTAACCGTAAACGGCATTCACCTTTCCGCGCAGCTGCTCCTTCTGCATTTCCAGCATCGGAGCCTGCGGCCCGGTGGTCAGCAGCGTCAATGTGGCACCAATCCCGCCCTTGCCATACCCCACATTCACAGGACGCGCGATCGAGGCAGTATCCTGCCCCACAATCTCGGCCCAATGGGTCAGCAGTCGGGACACAGCAAACCCCCGGCTTTCCCCGGCGCGCCGAATCTGATCATTCAGCAAACTGGCGGTGCGTTTGAACCCGCGGGTCGAGGAACGTCTGCGTTGCATCTGGTTTCCAGCTCCTGCGCCGCTATTGTAATGGGCAGGATGGCAGGTGCCAGCGAAACCCGACAGGGAGTTAGATAAAACTTGCGTGACATCACTGAATTCAGCGTGAGCACCACGCTTTTGGACTGGTACGATCGCCACGCCCGCGAAATGCCATGGCGCGTCGGTCCGGCGGATCGTGCGGCTGGTGTACAGCCTGACCCATACCGCGTCTGGCTGTCCGAGGTGATGTTGCAGCAAACAACCGTGGCCGCCGTGCGTGATTACTTCACACGCTTCACCACGCGTTGGCCCACGGTTCAAGCGCTGGCCGCCGCACCGGATGATCAGGTCATGGGGGAATGGGCCGGGCTTGGCTACTATGCCCGCGCCCGCAACCTGCTGAAATGCGCGCGGGTCGTGGCCGAGGATCACAATGGAGAGTTTCCGGACACTTACGATGCGCTTCTGCAATTGCCCGGAATTGGCCCTTATACCGCCGCTGCGATCTCAGCCATTGCCTTTGACCGGCCCGAGACTGTGCTAGATGGCAATGTCGAAAGGGTCATGGCGCGGCTCTATGATATTCACGATCCACTGCCAGGATCGAAACCCGTTCTAATGGAAAAAGCCGCAGCGCTGACGCCCAACCCGCGCCCCGGGGATTATGCGCAGGCTGTCATGGATCTGGGCGCAACCATCTGCACTCCGAAATCCCCCACCTGCGGCATCTGTCCGCTGCGCGATCCCTGTCTGGCCCGGATCGCCGGAACACAGACAGATCTGCCAAAGAAAACTCCGAAGAAGCCGAAACCAACCCGGTATGGCCATGTTTACATCGCGCAGCGCAAGGATGGGGCGCTGCTGTTGGAACGCCGTCCTGATAAGGGTCTATTGGGCGGTATGCTCGGCTGGCCCGGGTCTGACTGGTCTGAAACCCCTGCCGAAGCGCCCCCTTTCCCAGCGGATTGGCGCACCCTGCCGGGCGAAGTGCGCCATACTTTTACACATTTCCATCTGGTGCTGAAAATCTGGACAGCCGAGCTACCGGCCAACACCATACCAGACGGACTGACACTTCTGACCAAGCATGAGTTCAAACCCAGCGACCTACCTACTGTGATGCGCAAGGCTCACGATTTGTGGAGGGGGCAATAAGCCCGCTGTCCAAGCGCGATTGCTCGGGCTAGGCTGCGCTCGAAGGTTCGGAGCACTAGATGATCGCAACTCAAACCCTGACCCGCTGGCAGACCGCGATGCCCTTCTGGGTATCGTTCCTGTTGATCCCCTTGATCTGGGCCACCGCAATAGTAGGCGGATGGTGGGTTCTGCTGATCCCCTTGTCAACCTGGTGGGCCTTTGCTGCGCTGGATCGGCTCACCGGGCTCAATCTTGACAATGCAAACCCGGAAACGCCCGACGATATCCTGCATTGGTATATATTGCTGACCAAGCTTTGGGTCCCTGCCCAGTTCGTCACCCTGTTTGGCCTGATCTGGTATGCAACCCATACCGACCATCTGACGACCTGGTCTAAGATTGGCCTGTTCTTCGGTATGGGCATCCTGTCGGGCACGGTGGGTATCAATTACAGCCATGAACTGATGCACCAGCGGTCTCGGCTGGAACGCTGGCTGGGGGATATCCTGCTGGCAATGGTCCTCTATTCCCATTTCCGATCCGAACATCTGCTGGTGCATCACCGCTATGTCGGAACACCGCGAGACCCGGTTACCGCGCGCTATAACGAGGGGTTCCATCGCTTCTATCCACGCGTTTTATTGCAATGCCTGATCTCAGCCTTTCACGCCGAGAGGGACAAGCTTGCCCGCAAAGATCGCCCTTGGACAGACCGCGCAAACCCGTTCTGGCGCTATTGGGCGTTACAAGGCGGGATGCTTCTGCTGGCCGGGCTGCTCGGAGGATGGGCCGGGCTGGGATTGTTCCTATTGCAGGCGGGCGTTGCGATCTGGCAACTGGAACTGGTCAACTATGTTGAACATTACGGACTGACCCGGAAACACATGGGCGACGGAAAATACGAGCATGTCCTGCCCCGTCATTCTTGGAATGCCGCGCAAAAAGCCTCGAACTGGCTGCTGATCAACCTTCAGCGTCACTCCGACCACCATTACAAACCAAACCGGCGCTTCCCCTTGTTGCAAAACCATGCACAAGAGGACGCGCCGCAACTGCCCTATGGCTACCCCGTGATGACCGTTGCCGCGATGATCCCGCCCCTGTGGCGGCGCGTCATGAACCCTCGGGTCCGGGCCTGGCGGCGGCAATACTACCCCGAAATCACGGATTGGCACCCTTACAACAAAGCGCAGAACCCGCAGCCAAATACCTGACCGCAGCGCGCCCAGCGCGCTGCCCGGCCCAACGGGTGGGGTTGCATCCTTGATGCGGCCCCTCCGGGCGGGAGCCCCTTAGTTGATCCAGATATCCATAGGGTCTTCAACGCCGCGTACTGGTTGGCTGGCTTTTGGGGCGAACCCTTCCAGCAATGGCTGGCTCGTCGGACTTTCTTTCAACACTTGGTCCCGCAGCGCATCGCTGATTACGATATCCGCTTTAAATTCACGGGTCATCGCCTCAAGCTTGGCCGCAACGTTCACGGCATCGCCGATCACCGCAAACTCCAACCGGTTGGCCCCGATATCTCCCAAAACGACCGAGCCATAGTGGACCCCGATCCCGACGTGAATCTCGACCTCACCCGCGCGTCGGCGCTCAAGGTTCCAGCGCTCGATAACCTCGGCCATGGCCCGCGCGCAGCCAAGCGCGTTCGTCGCATCCAACGGCGTTGTGACCGGCGTTCCAAACGTAGCCATCAAGCCATCGCCAAGATACTTGTCCAACGTACCGTTATGCCGAAATACCTCGGTCTCCATCCGCCCGTGAAACCCGCGCAGAACCTCGATCACCTCATAAGGATCGCGACCCGCCGCAAACCGGGTGAACCCAACAATGTCGATAAACAAGACCGCTATGTTCTCTTTGCGAACCTGTTTCAATGGCTCATCGTTATGGCTCAATGACTCAACCACATTCGGCGAGAAATACCGTGACAGGTTTGCGCGCTCCCTCTCCAGTCCTGCATTGCTGAGCAGAAGGCGATTGAGCCGTCGCATCGAAATGCCCAAGGTCACAGCAACCATCACAAATACGATGACTTCCTGAACCCGCAGAGACACGAGGAAGTTGTTAGGATCAAGCAATCCCTGCAGATCGGGATACCCTTGCAGCGCGACAAAGACCCTGTCACCCAATTCAGGGAATGGCGTTGCAACCCACCAGGCGATGACCCAGCCAACGGTCCAAATCATAGCCGTCCAGGATCCGATCGCAACAACAGTGCGCCATGAATAGGCCAGCGTTCCCGCAGCAAGAATGATGAAAAAGTACTGGAAATTGTCGAACCGAAATTGTGTCGCAAGGGGCCGTACATCATCGCTGAACGGGTTCGGGACGATCATACCAAGCGTCATGATCAGCAGATCGGCAAAGATCAAAAGCAGCTCGACCCTGGATTGCCCGACGCGCCCCGCACGCTGGATCAACCAGCCGTTTGCGCAAATCAGCAAAAGGATGAAGTGATAGTACAGAACCTCCCAGTTTGGGTTCAGGTAGATCAGCAGAATCCCGGTCAAACCCATCGCAACCCAGCGGGCCCTGACCGCCAGCTCCAGCCCTTCGCGCTTGTGCCGTTCCAGCGCCTCTTCGGCGTATTTGTGGTCCAGATCAAAATCGTCCGGCTGAGTTATAAAGAAACGGCTAAAGCGGGACGGGCTGGGTGCAATGTCGGTCAAGGGTCAGCACTCCTGTACGGTCTGACGAGTTTGGCTTATGCAATCATTCCTTGGCCAAAAACAAAAGACCCCGCCGTAGGATCGGCGGGGCAAGGCTAAGTGCCTTGTGTCAGGCCACAGGCACCGGCGGTATTCTTGAAATCAGTTGTGCATCTCAGACCGGATCTGCTGACGCAACACGTCGATGGGCACTGTCTTGCCATCGCGTTTGAAGCACCAATATGTCCAGCCGTTGCAGGAGGGGGCGTTTTCCAGATGCGCACCAACCTGATGGATCGAGCCTTTGACATTGTCACCGACCAATGTGCCGTCTGCCCGAACCTTGGCCTTGTGGCGATGGTTCATGGAATACAGTTCCTCACCCGGACGCAGCATGCCGCGTTCGACCAACTGGCCGAAGGGCACGCGCGGCTCGGCGCGTTTGCTGGCGCTGACCTCCAGCGCCTCGCGGTCAAACTTGCGCACTTTTGCGATGCGCTTTTCGGCGACCTTGCGATAGCTTTCTTCGCGCTCGATGCCGATGAACTCACGACCAAGCATTTTCGCGACGGCACCCGTGGTGCCAGTACCAAAGAACGGGTCCAACACCACGTCGCCCGGATTGGTCGACCCGATCAGAACGCGATGCAGCAGAGATTCCGGTTTCTGCGTGGGATGTGCCTTATCGCCGTTGTCGTCTTTCAGACGTTCATGCCCGGTGCAGATCGGCAGCACCCAATCGCTGCGCATTTGCACGCCCTCGTTCAGGGCCTTCAGCGCTTCGTAGTTGAACGTGTATTTCGCGCCTTCCTGTTTCGAGGCCCAGATCATCGTCTCATGCGCGTTGGTAAAGCGCTTGCCACGGAAATTCGGCATCGGGTTCGACTTGCGCCACACGACGTCATTCAGAATCCAATAACCCGCATCCTGCAGCGCCGAGCCAACGCGGAAGATGTTGTGATAAGACCCGATCACCCAGATCGCACCATTGGGTTTCAGCAGGCGATGTGCCGCCTTTAACCATTCCCGCGTGAACTGATCATAGGCACCGAAACTGCTAAACTGATCCCAGTGATCATCGACCGCATCCACCTGAGAGTTATCGGGGCGATGCAACTGACCTTTCAGTTGCAGATTATACGGTGGATCCGCGAAAATCAGGTCAACCGACGCCTCGGGCAGACTGTTCATCACGTCGATGCAGTCTCCGGAAAGAATCGTGTTTAAAGGGAGCGCGGCTGCGCCCTTTGTCTTAATGGTGGTCATATCACTGCCTCAGTTCCACGGCGCTTCTGCGCTCATTTGGTTGAGACAAGGATGAGTCAAAGATGATTCGCCGTCAAATTCTTTTTTGAATCAGTGACTTACAATTTACCCTTGATACAAGATATTGTGGACCGGTTTGAATGAACGTCTATGGTGTGGGGTCACACCAAGATTTTGCAGCGCGTCACGGTGCTGTTTTGACGGATAACCGGCATTTGTCTCCCATCCATATCCCGGATGCTGTTGCGCCAAATCCACCATCAGTTGATCACGCCAGTTTTTGGCAAGGATCGAGGCCGCCGCAATCGACACTGATCGGGCGTCTCCTTTGACCATGGCTTGGGCGGGGATCTTCAGGCCGCGCGGGATCATATTGCCATCGATCAGCAGATAATCAGGCGCCAGGTCCAGGGCCGCCACCGCCCGCTCCATTGCCAAATGCGAGGCGCGCAGGATGTTGATCTCATCAATCTCGGCCACGGATGCTTCGGCCACTGCAAACTCTGCCCGGTCCCGCAACGCCGCATCCAAAGCGGCGCGGCGTTTCGCGGTCAGCTTCTTGGAATCATTCAACCCTTCGGGAATGTCCAGCGGGTTCAGGATCACGGCGGCCGCAACCACCGGCCCAGCCAATGGGCCGCGCCCCACCTCATCCACACCCGCGATGCGAAGACGCCCGCCGTCCAACAGGGCCTGCTCAAGCTCAAAATTCGGAACCATCATCCCTTTGGAAAACCGTGTTTCATCACCGACCGCAAGAAAAAAGAGAGGGCCGCTTGCGCCGCCCCCTCTCTTGCGCGGTGCTTCTGCGGCACCGCTCCTGCTCGTGACTGATTACTGATAAACCACGCGGTAACCTTGTTGGCGCAGGCATGCAGGCTCGTAGGCCCGTTTTACCTTTTTGCCATTCCAGAAACCGACCTTGCACTCTTGTGGCAGGCTATTGGCGTGTTTGTAGTGCTTGTTTAGGCACCCGGTCCCCAACAGCGGCCGGTCCCCGTAGGCATTGAAAGTTCGCAGACAGCGTTGAGGCAGATCATAACGCGCTACCCGTTTGGGCAGTGGTTTCACATGGCGCGGTTTTGAGTCCCCATAGGTATACTGCCGCGAGGCACGTTGGCGATCTTTGCGTTTTTCCTTGTTATAGTGATTGACCGCCGCGCCAATGATCGCAATCGCAGCCAGCCCGCCCAGTATGTCACGCGTGTCCGCTGCGTGCGCTTGTGAGGCGGAAACCCCCGTTACAGCCATGGCAATCCCAATGATCAGAGCGATGAATTTCTTGTGCATCTTGCTTGTCCTTTCGGATGTGGATGCGACCACATGACGGGCCGCGCATTCGATGTATCCAAACTGGGCCCACACCTTTCAGACAGGCAATAACAGGCCTCTGCTATCCAATATCAGCCTGCGCAAACCCCTTGCGTTATTGAATATCGGGCCAACCCATGCGCAGGATGCGGCCTATGAAACAGATCATCTCTTCTTTGGCCCTGGCGTCCCTGATATCGGTGAGCTCAGTCGTGTCCGCAGCGGATTGCTACGCGGACTACAAGGCAAAACAGGACAACCCTTTGCGCCTGCATTACGGTGTGATGCAGGTGACCTCGTGCGACAAAGGTCAGGCGCAGCAAGAGGTCGCCCAGCGCCTGCGGGGCTCTGGTTGGACCTTGCTGAATGTAATGACGGTGTTTGGGCCGGAAGGGTTGGATCAAAGGAAGGCCAATGCCGGAAAATTCTATCTCCGTTTCTGATGCAAGACGGTCTGGCACCCGGCTGGTAGGGCTGGGCATCGCCGCGATCCTGATCATCCTTGTCACCGCTGCCGCCTTTTTGCTGTGGACATTGCCGGATGCCAATGCCTTCAACGCACGGGTTGAACGGCTGTTCGTCGAAAGCGATCTGACCTCGCAGGCGGAAATTCGGCTGTTGGAGATTCTGGCACAATCCGGCACCGCCTTTGCGGACACGCTGGCAAGCTATCGGATGGTGATCTACGTCTTGTTGGTCTTTTCCTGCGCGATGCTGATTTCCGCATTTGTGTTTCTGGTCATGCTGGTGCTGCTGAACCGCCGCATGGCCCAGATCGAACGCACCGGGATACAGGTCACATCCCTGCTGATCAGCCGCGAGGAAAACACCGTCTATCTCAACAACATGGATTTCAAACTGACCCCGGCAGCGATGGAAACCCTGTCCGTATTGGCTGAATCCCGCATGGATGATGAGGTGCTGTCCGGCGCGCAGATCGAAGGAATGATCTCAGGCCGGGACGCCTCGGATTGCGACGAAGCGGCAGGTGCGACACGGATCAAACGTCTGCGCGATGCCTTGGGCAATCAGATGGTCAGCGAGTTGTTGGTGAAAAACATCGCAAAAAAAGGCTATATGCTGTCGATCGAGAAAGATGTCATTCAAATGGTCTGACATCTTCGGGCGTGTGATCCCACTGTCGGTAAAATCTACATGTTCCCTCTTGGAATGAACGGCGTAAGGCCCCATTCTTTGTGGACCCATGGCAAAGGAGGTCGATCATGAACGTCCACGCCACACCAAGAACCACGGGCTATGGAATCTCGGTAGAACCGCTAAAGGGCAAGATCGCCATTTATCGGAACGATACATTGTTGGCCGAAAGTCACGATGCCAAGGTGATGTATGAAACACGTTTGCCGCCGACCATCTACATCCCTCGCGATGACCTATGTGTCGATCTGGGCGCCGAGACCGAGCTGCAAACGTTCTGCCCTTTTAAGGGCACGGCGACTTATCATGATATCACCGTGCAGGGCGAATACCTGGCCAATTCCGTCTGGGCCTATGAGGAGGCTTTGCCAGAAAGCATCGCCATTCAGGGCCATATCGGATTTATGCCCGGCGCTTATACCGATATCGATCTGGGTCAGAACCAGCTGCGCGATCCAGATGATGGTAACATCAGCGGCCCATTGATCGATTGGTTGATGCGAGGTGCTTCAACCGCGACGACGCCCGAGGCATTTACCAAAGCCCTGGCCGAAAAAATGCTGGAACACGGGATCGCCATCCAACGCCTCAGCATCCTCGCCTGGTCCCTGCACCCGCTGATCGCGGGGAAGCATTTTATATGGGAAAAGGATCAGGAAGAGATTCTGACCCGCGCGCCGACTTATGAGATCTACGATCATCCCGCCTTTATAAACAGCCCCTTGCGCCACGTTTCCAATGGGCTTGGCGGCGTGCGTCAGCGCTTGAACGACGAAAACCCTCACAACAGCTTTCCCATCATGGAAGATTTGCGAGAGAAAGGCGCAACCGATTACGTGGCGATGCCGCTGCCATTCTCAGACGGGCGCACCAATGTTCTGACACTGACCTGTGATCACCCCAACGGCTTTACCACCGAAAACTTGGGGCTGGTGTTTGAATGCTCATCGGTCATCGCGCGCTATTATGAAGTGTTCATGCAGCGCGAAAACGCACAGGTGCTGCTGGAAACTTATGTGGGCAAACGCTCAGGCGCACGGGTTCTGGGCGGTGAAATCCGGCGTGGTGACGGCGATGAGATCGACGCTGCGATCATGTTCTGCGACCTGCGCAACTCCACCAGTCTGGAGGAACAGCTGGGGCGTGAGGCCTATATCAATCTGCTGAATGAGTTTTTTGAGACCGTCTCGGAAATCGTTCATGACAACGGTGGCGAAGTGCTGAAGTTCATCGGTGACGCTGTTCTCGCAGTTTTCCCGGCATTGGATGACCCAGATCTCGCGCGCGAAAGCGCCCAGCGCACGGCGATTGATATCGTTGAACGGCTGGGCGAGTTGCGGCAATCGGGCACCGATATTCACTGCGATTGTTCAATCGGGCTCGCTTATGGGCGCGTGACTTATGGCAATGTCGGATCGCGCGAGAGGCTGGATTTTACGGTCATCGGCCATGCGGCAAATGTGGCAGCACGACTAGGTGAATTTGGCAAAACGGTTGGCCACCGAATCGTTGTGTCTGAAGACATCGCCCCTGCCTGTGCCCATGCGCAATCCTTGGGCGAAGTTGCCCTGCACAATGTGTCGAAGCCTGTTAACTCTTACGCCCTGCGCACATCCGCGGATGAGATTCTGAATTCTTAGCAAGCCCGGCAGCGGTTTCTTCGTCGCCAGAACGGTTCGCCCACTAATACGGCATTGGCCCATCTTCCGAGTGGCACGCCTGAAAGTTCTGGTGGTCGAGTACCAAGTTCAGCCTATCCCGCCCCAAGCAAGAAAAGCGCGGTCTGCGCGGGCGAGATAGTGTCCTGCAACTGTGCGATCTGACTGCGCGCCAGATAGGTGTCGGTCAATCGCGTAACCGCGTCTTCTTCGGTGAATTGCGCCAGATCTTCAGACCCGGTCAACCGAAGCAGCCTGTCCTTGAACTCAACCAACTGCTTATCGATATCCAACTGCCCAAAAGATGAAGGCAACCCCAGCGCCGTTTCCATCATGCTGCGCAGTGGAGGCAAACCCATCAGATCGAACCATTTGGTGTCGGTACTGACATTTTCTTGCGCCAGCTCTGTCAGTGCATGTTGCGCATACAGGGCAATCCGCATCGTTTCATCCGATTCACCAACCGAAATCTCGAAACGGGCGGTCATGCTGTCTTGCGCGACCTGTTCCATTAAAGACGCAAAGCCGGTTCGCCGCACTTGACCGGGCCCGAACCCAAACGCGTCAGAAAACTCCCGGTACCGTTTATCGGCTAAACGATTGGACAAGGCATCATCCGCACTGGTCCCGTCTTCCAGAATCTTTCGGATGAAAAACCGATTGTCCAGATCTCCTTCCAGACCAAAGGCCCCAAGTGCGACTTGCAATAACCGCCGATCTGAAACCAGCTGCTCGGCCGTTTCAATCTTACCGATGTTTTCCAGGAAGTAGCGGTTCTCGCGCTCGTTGATGTTCGAGTTCGAAAAAGCCTGAAACTGCGAGTCGTACGTTCGCTGGAGGAAGCGCCATCCGACCAATCCACCCGTTGGTATGACGGGTTGGAATGTCATTGCTGATAGGCCATCAAACGCTCTTCCCGCGGCAAGAGTGAGCGAAGGGATTTGAGGCATTTGTAGTATTGCTCGCCTACCAATGCATCCGTGGCCTCGCCCAGCACGCGGCGGCTGTCGGAGTCTGTGAAAACCTGGCTCAATTCCTCGACCCGGCGCAGCAATTGTTGGCGCGCTTCAACAGGGTCCATATCCCCTGACAGAACAAGTTGTGCGGCATAACACACGCGCCGGACAGGGGTGTTAACCTCATCGGGGTGAATTGCATCCCGCAGCCGCAGAACATTGGCCTGAGGCGTCATGATCGAGAATCGGCTGCGACGGTCCCCATTTTCGATCACGACACCATTGATCAGAACCCTCTCTTTCGGGGCGAGTTTCAGAACCAGCCCCCCCATTATGCCGCGCCACCCTGACGCAGGCCGCGCAAGACCGCCGTATTGATCTCCAACAATGGTTCCACGGTGGCGTTGTTGCCAAGGACCTGACTGCTATGGTGTTCTGTGAACTCTGCCAGATAGAAAATCCGTGCGCGCAACTCATTCGGCAAGGCGTTGTCAGAATCTGAAACTCCGGTGGCCAGAACCGTCCACAAGCGACGGTTTTCATGTACGGCCTGCACAAAGGCGGCAAAATCAGTTGTCTTGCTGGCTGCAGCCGCTTTCAGGCGGCGTGTGATTTTCGAGATCGCCTCGAATTCAGTATCACGTGGTGTGCGAATAGGCGCGGCAGTTTGCGCATAAGCGTTGTGAGCAAGCATTTGCGGGGTCACTTGAAATCCTTCCAATTGGCCGTCTTCAGGCGGTCAGAACCGGGGCGCGAAAACCGCGCCCCGGCCAAGTTCCGGGATTAGCGGAACAGCGACAGGATCGACTGCGGCGCCTGGTTGGCAATCGACAGCGACTGGGTCGCCAACTGCTGCTGGACCTGCAGCGCCTGCAGACGGGCCGAGGTTTCCTCCATATCCGCATCAACCATCGCGCCGATGCCGGATTTGAAGGAATCCGTCAGTTTGGACACGAAATCCTGCTGGGTCTCGATCCGACCCTGGGCCGAACCAAAAGCAGCTGCTGCGTCAATCGACGTGTCGATCAGCGATTCAATCGTGCCAAGTGCAGCAGCGGCACCTGCATCGGTGGAGACGTCAATCGAGCTAAGCGCACCCAGACCACCCGAACCGGCATTTGAGAACTGAGCAGATACCGAAATATCCTGATCCGCGTCAGCCCCGGCAGCCGCCGTACCTGTTGCGAAGGACAGTGTATTAGGAGCGCCCGACGAGTCGTAGTCAACCGCCAATCCAGTGATGCCAAGCGCATCAATCTCGTTCTTCAGGCCAACCGCCACCAATGCGTCGGTATAGTTCTCGTCATATGTTCCAGAAGGATCAAGATCGCTGTCCTGGATGGTGTAAGACACTTCTTGATCGCCGACCCGAATCGAGACCCGGTCGCCAACTTCGAAGTTGTCAGTGGAACTGTCGATCAATATATCGCCGGTGCCGGCTGTGCGGTCCATGGTGAACCCAGCCACATCGTTATCGGTGGTCGCACCATCCGAACCTGCAAGCACACCTTTGGCGGTATACCCACCGATGGACAGATCCTGGCTTGCGACCGAGATAGACGCAGAGTTGACTGCACCGGTGCCATCACGGTCCAGCGAAGACAGGATCGAAACGGTACCCGCAGAACCATCCACAAGGTTCAAACCGTTGAACTGTGCGGCGCCAACAACCGATGCAATCTGATCCCGCAACGCTGTCACATCATCATTGATCTTGGCCCGATCGACGTTGCCTTCCTGCGCGGCGACGATCTTGCCTTTCATCTGGGTCAGAAGGTCGGTCACAGTTTCAGATGCGTTCCGCGCAACCGCCACGGTCGACTCACCCAATGCAAGGCTGTCTTTAATCGCATTGAAGCCTTTGACGTCCGATTCCATCACTTTCGAAATCGCCCAGACCGCCGAGTTATCTTTGGCAGTTGCGACGTCCTTGCCTGTTGAAATAGCGTTCTGCGTCATCGCCAGGTTTTTGTTGACCGACTTCAGGGTCTGCAGCGCAACCATTGCGCCATTGTTTGTCAGAATGCTGGACATTGCTGTCATCCTTTCACTTCGGGCGATTTGCGCCCATGTTCACCCCGCAGAGAACTGCAGGCTTGGCTGTCTTTCTGACCTGTGCGATGCGCCCTGTGGCCATTCGCGCCACCTGCTGATTACAGGTGCAAGGACACTTTTGGCGCTGATCCCCTAACGGAGTGCTAAGATGTCCGATCCCGAAACTTCAGATTTGAATTAACACGGCACTAAGCCCGTTTTTCGAGCTTTGCGTGGCTGCGAACTGCAAAGCCGCTGCGTTGCCCGTCGGCCCCATAGGTGCTGAACTCCTGCCGTACGCGGCGCAGTTCGGCCATGCGGGCGGCAACGGCGCGGATGCCATCTGCCGCGCTGTTTAACAAGGCCTGGTTACGTTCGACCTTTTGCTGAACCCGAATCAGATCGGCACTGTCGCGTACCTGCAGATCATTGATCGCGCCGATCAGTTTCTCTTTTTCCGGCACCATATGCGTCAGGCGGTCCAGATCGCCATCCACCAGCGCAGTGCGTTCAAGATCCAGAATCTCTTCCAAAGATTTAATGAGCGTCATGCTTGGTTCAGCCGTCATTGAATTTCTCCATCATTGAATTGAACAGAATTTCGGACAGACCCACGCCGCCCGACTGGGCCAATTGCCGGGCCTGATGCTGGACAAGGAAAGATGAAAACTGATCCTCACCTGCACCGCCACCTAAGGAATCGCGCGATTCACCCAGCCCTGCGGATTTCAGCATCTCAGCCAGAAATGTCGCCTCAAGCTCGACCGCTGCGGCCTGCAGCTTATCTGCGTTGGTTTGAACTGGTTGGGGCAGTAGCGTGACCTTCATCGCTTTCTCCGAAATTTACATCGAACTTTCTCGATCAAAGGTGAAAGCGGTTAAAATAAACGTAACTTCCTGCGGGCAGATTTCTGATCAGACATGACGGAGCCCGGAGCAAAATGCCCAACCCGCTTACACTGATGACAGCTACCACAACCTCGACCGTCAAACCCGAGGCGGACGCAGAGAAAGCGCGCCATAACAAGGCCGGGAGCCAGTTTCAGGATATTCTTGATGAACAGGACGCGCCACCTGAGCTGGAAATCTCGTCCGAAGAATTGCCAGAGGACCAAGATGCTCCGGTGGCGGCCGAAACCGATATCCGCCCGGTCGAAGGTGGTTCTTTGGACCCAGATGTTGTCGCACCTGACCCGACCCCGCGTCTCCGAACTCAAAACCCTGTCGAGGTGGGGCAAACAGAATTCACAGTCACGCCAACACAAGTGCAGTCTGGGGATGGACTTATGGCACAGCAGGGACGAGGCGGGGTGGATATGCCGCCAGGATCGGCACATAGCGTGATACCCAAATCGAGGATCGCGCCTGCAGACCCAGCGCAGCAAGTTCAACCAAAGCCTCAAGGGGAAACACTCGTGGCTCAAAAGGATGTGGCCAATCGTCCCGACACCAGCGTGATCGCGATACACACCGCTACAACGCCAGCAAAAGACAGGTCCGTCCAGATCGATGCGGTGCCTGCTGACAAAGCCCCGGATACGAATCCCACCGCCGTGCAACCGCAAAAGCCAGCACAAACTGTGCCCCCCGGGGCAGTCGGCATCAGCGTCGCGCAATTGCAATTGAGCGCCACTGCCCGGCAGCGAGACGCAGAACAGGCTGTAAAAGTTCATACCGGCGAACCTATTGCTGCCTTGGGTGAGGAGCCTGTGTTGCAATCAGTCCGCGATTCGGCGGCACCGCTCAGCGCGTCTGCACAGGCGGCGCGGGCCGAGGTTGCGCGGGCTATCGCGGGCCAGATGGCCGCAGCCATACAGGCGCGGCCTGGTTTGGGCGCAATCGAGATTGCCCTGAACCCCGAAGAATTAGGGCGCGTTTCCATTGTTCTGAATGGTCGCGAGGACGGGTTTTACCTGACAATTGCGGCTGAACGGCCCGAGACACTGGACCTGATGCGCCGCCATATCGCGATGCTGTCCGAAGAGTTTCAGAAATTGGGTTATGGCGACTTGTCATTTGATCTCGGGAATTCCTCGGATTCGCAGCAATATCCGTTCGATCACCAACAGGCTAACAGCTTCGACCTGACACCCCAGGACCGTGGTGCGCAGGCTGCACCGTTTCCAAAGAACACCGCCCCGGGCCGGGGCATAGATATGAGGCTTTGAACATGATCAATCCAACACAGGCCGCTCAGACATCGGTTCAGTCGCAAGCAACCTCGGGGTCAAAGACCAGTGCGATCGCCTCAGATTTTGAGACCTTTCTGTTGATGATGACGACGCAAGCCCAGAATCAGGATCCGTTGGACCCGATGGATTCGGCCGAATACGCCTCGCAACTTGCGCAGTTTTCGATGGTGGAACAGCAAGTTCAGACCAATGATTTGCTGGCATCCCTCACCTCCAGCATGGGCAGCCTGAACCTGGGCGAACTGGCGAATTGGGTCGGCATGGATGTCCGGTCAACATCCGGGTTCAGCTTCGATAGCCAACCGGTGACGCTGTTTGCGGCTCCGCATGAAGCTGCGGATCAAGCTACGCTGACCGTGCGGGACGCCGATGGAGAAGTGGTTTCCACCTCGGATGTCCCGCTTGATCAGACCGAATTTACCTGGGCCGGCACCGATTCTGATGGTAACCCGCTGCCGCCGGGGAACTATACCGCAACCCTCAGCAGCTATCAGGATGGAGCGCGCTTGTCTGAAACACCTGTCGCCTCATACGGCCGGGTTGTTGAAGCGCAGATTGGCACGGATTCGATCTTGCTGACCCTCGAAGGCGGGCAGATTGTTCCCACACATCAGATGAGCGGGGTTCGATCAGGCGCTTGATCTGATCAGAAGCGCAGGCCAAACCTAGGCGGATCGCGATTCGCCCTTAGAACTGGTTTTGACCTTGCCAAACTTTTCCTCCCCACCGGCTGATCTTGTTCAACAGCTTTCCGACCAAAAGCTGATGCAAAACGATGCGCGTTTCGAAACCCTTTACGGCGGGCGGACCAATCAGGTCTGGAAGGTTCTGGGCGGAGACGGAGACCGCGTTCTGAAACTCTATCGATCCTCGTTGCAAAACCCGCTGTTTCGGAACGACGCCGCGCTAGAGGCACGATGCTTGACCGCATTGGAACCTACGGGGTTTGTGCCACGTCTATGCGCTGCCGGTGGTTATCATGCAGATCATTGGGTTCTGTACGATCATGCGCCCGGCACCTCTTGGGACGATGATCCCGCGCCCGTTGCATTGTTGCTCCGGCGATTGCATCAGTCAGCGGTCAGAGTAGCAGCGCCAACAGGCTGTAACGGGAGTGCCGATCTTGCGCGACACGGTCAAGACATCCTGGACCTTTGTGCCCCCGAAACCCGAAACAAACTGCTGAGCCTGAGGCCAGATCACGCAGTCGCACCAACAGCAAACCTATGCCTGGTTCACGGCGACCCGGTGCCCGGCAATATTCTGGTCGCTGCAACCGGGCTGACGCTGATTGACTGGCAATGCCCGGCATTGGGCGACCCATGTGAAGACCTGGCAATGTTCCTGTCCCCGGCGATGCAACTTCTCTATCGGGGTGCGCCTTTGGACGAAGATCAGGAAAACCGCTTTCTAAGTGCTTATAGAGACCCCGATGTCCTGCCCCGATACGAACAGCTCCGACCGTGGTTCGCCTGGCGCATGGCCGCCTATTGCCTGTGGCGGATGGAAAATGGTGCCCCGGACTATGAACGTGGGTTTCAGCTTGAAGTTGAGGCGTTGCGTTAGCTGCAGATCACCAATCAGCAACCGCCATAGCCGCATAGGCGGGCGGCAACAGAGCGCGCCGCATGCGCCCCAACGGAAACCGAGCGGGCGTTTGCGTCATCGGCTGTGGCAGACCCGTCGCCTGCCCCAAAGCCAATCGCGCCAACGCACGGCCACAATAGCTGCCCATTGCAACACCGTTGCCATGAAACGCAAACCCCGCGAACAGGCCCGGATGCCCCGGAACGGGCCCCGCATAAGGCAGCAGCGAACGTGAAAGACACACCATACCCGACCAGATATGGGTGATCTCAACCTCGGACCATGCCGGGAACATCCGTTTGAAATCTCGCTGCACCAAGTCCCTGATCGCCTTCTCGAACGCCTCGGAAGATCGCAACCCCCCTCGCATTCCAAACAGAAACCGCCCATCCGGCATGAGACGGAAGTAGTGCAGAAGATGCCGCGTATCATAACACATCTGGTCCGAGGTCCAGCCCTGCGCTGCCTTCTCGGGCTCGGTCAGAGGCCGTGTGACCAGAACCGTAGATTGCGCGGGCATGTATCGGCCTGACATCCAATCGGGAACATCCTCACTGGAATAGCCGTTGGTGCAGATCAGCACCTGATCGGCCTGCACGCGTCCTTTGGGCAGCTCAAGCTCAAAACCCGATGAGGTTTTTTCGACCGTCTGCACAGGGCTGGTCTGAAAAAACACCGCCCCCAATTCGGCTGCGGATTGAGCAAGCCCAAATAAGTATTTCCGAGGGTTCAGACCAAACCCGACCGGAGTCGTGTATCCGCCAAAAAACGGGCCATTCAAGCCCAACCCCGGCAAATCCTCTTGCTCGTGCAAGGTGCCGTTTTGGTCTGCGGAACGACGCAGTTTCGCCATCGCGCGTGACGAATGCGCCAGCTGTGTCTCACCAACTGAATGCGTATCAGCCGCGATCTGATTCTGCTCAAGCAAGGCGGCCACTAGCGCGACGGCATCATGTTCTGCCTGTTCATAAGCGGCGACACTGTCCTGCCCAAAGTGGCGCGCTAAGGCGCTGTGGCTCAGTTTTGATCCGCCCAGGCAACAGAAACCGCCATTGCGCCCCGATGCGCCCCAACCTGGGGTTTCCGCTTCAAGCACGGCGACCGAAGCCCCTGCTTTGGCAAGGTGCAACGCGGCAGATGTTCCAGTGAAACCACCGCCGATGATGGCGACGTCTACTCTCTGATCACCGTTCAGTTCCGGCCAGTCAGGGCTGGGGCAGGTCTCATCCCACCAACACCCCTCACGCGGGCCGGGGCCGTAGGTGTAGGCGGGATAGATGCGTTTCATTCGGCGCGGGCAGCGGCCATTTCATCCTGCCGCTGTCGCATCATCGCACGTTTGGTGACCAGCGATGCGGTGATGACCCCCACCGTGACGACCGCAATCATGATAGTTGAAAGCGCGTTGATTTCGGGGCTGACCCCAAGCCGGACAGCTGAGAATATCTTGATTGGCAAGGTGGTCGCCGACGGGCCAGAGGTGAACGACGCAATCACCAGATCGTCCAACGACAGGGTAAAGGCCAGCAACCAGCCCGAGATCACGGCTGGAGCGATGATCGGCAAGGTCACAAGGCGAAACGCCTGCGCGGGGGAACAGCCCAAATCCAGCGCGGCCTCTTCCAAAGACTGATCAAATGTCACAAGGCGCGATGAGACCACAACCGACACAAAGCACATTGAAAATGTCGTGTGCGCCAGAACGATGGTCAGAATGCCCCGATCCAGACCGATCCCGATGAACAGCAACAGCAGCGAGAGGCCAGTAATCACCTCGGGCATCACCAGCGGTGCATAGATCATGCCCGAAAACAGGGTTCGCCCAAAGAAGCGGCCTCCACGCACCAGCACATAGGCCGCAGCGGTGCCCAGAATGGTGGCAAGCGTTGACGAAAACACTGCAACCCGGACGGTAACCCAGGCGGCGTCCAGAAACGCTTCGTTCTGGACCAACTCGCCGTACCATTTGGTCGAGAACCCGGCCCAAACGGTGACCAGCTTGCTTTCGTTGAAGCTGAAGATGATCAGGATGATCATCGGGATATACAGGAACGCAAACCCCAGCGTCAGCGAGACGGCATTGAACCAGCTTAGCTTGCTCATTGCTCGGCCTCCGTCTGTTTTTGCTGGTTGCGCTGGAACAGCACAATCGGGATCACAAGGATCAACAGCAAGACTACGGCGACAGCGCTGGCCACGGGCCAGTCACGGTTTGAGAAGAACTCCTCCCACAGAACCTTGCCGATCATCAGCGTACCCGATCCACCAAGGAGTGACGGGATCACGAACTCACCAATCACCGGAATCATCACAAGGAAACAACCGGCGATGATACCGGGGCGCGACAGAGGGATCGTGACCAGCCAGAAGGCTTGTAGGCGAGAACATCCAAGATCTTCGGCAGCCTCAATCAGGGATTCATCCATCCGCTCCAGTGCTGAGTAAATCGGCAGAATCATGAAAGGCAGATAGGTGTAGACGATGCCAATATAGACCGCCGTATTGGTGTTCAGAATGGTCAGCGGCGTTGAAATGATACCCGTCCAGAGTAGAAGCTGGTTCAGATAGCCCTCGTTCGACAGGATGCCCATCCACGCATAAACGCGGATCAGGAACGAGGTCCAGAACGGCAGGATCACCAGCATCATCAATGTTGGCCGCCATTCTTCGGGCGCGCGGGCCATACCATAGGCGATTGGATAGCCCACAATCAGCGTTAGAATGGTCGAGATCAGTGCGATTTTGACGCTGGACAGGTACGCCTTCCAATACAGGTCATCCTCGGTCAGCCAGACGAAATTCTCGAAATCCAGCTGGCTGAAGAAGTTTCTGATCCCGGCCCAACCCTGTGACAGGTCCAGTGTCGGCGTATAGGGCGGGATCGCTAATTCGGTGTCGGACAGCGAAATCTTCAACACAATGAAGAACGGCACCATGAACAGCGCCAACAACCAGACATAGGGAATTGCGATCAGCAGGGCGCGGCGCATCAGTTCGCCAGCAAAACCGCAGCCGTTGCTGTCCAGGACAGCCAGACCGGGTCTTCCCAAGTAAAGGATCGACGCGAGATGCGGCGCGTGTTGGCAGATTGCGCCTTGATGATCGTGCCGTTTGACAGCTCCACGTGATAGGTCGAGAGGTTACCAAGATAGGCAATGTCCAGCACTTTGCCCTGCACAGCGTTGATCGCCTCAGCCGGGCGATCGGTGGAGATTGTTACCTTCTCGGGCCGGATGGCGAGATGGCAGGATTGACCATTCGAAAGCTCAGTGCCCGATGTCGCAGTCAGGGGTGCCTGTCCTTCGGCCCAATCGATCTGATAAGTCTCATCCCCTGTCGATGTTGCACGACCTTCGATGATGTTCACATCCCCGATGAAGTCGGCCACGTAGACCGAGTTTGGATTTTCATAGATACGATCCGGCGTGGCGACCTGCATCAACCTGCCCTGATCCATCACCGCCACACGGCTGGCAACGGTCATCGCCTCTTCCTGATCGTGGGTGACAATCACAAAGGTGGTGCCGGTCTTCTCCTGAATATCCATCAGTTCGAACTGCGTATCCTGTCGCAGTTTCTTGTCCAGCGCGCCAAGGGGCTCGTCCAGTAGCAACAGCTTCGGAGCCTTCGCCAGCGACCGTGCCAATGCGACCCGCTGCCTTTGCCCACCCGAAATCTGGTGCGGCTTGCGGCGGGTGAATTGTTCCAGCCGTGTCAGGCGCAACATCTCTTCGACCCGGTCCTCAAGATCATGCTTGGGCATGTTGTCCCGGCGCAGACCAAAAGCGATGTTTTCCCAGATGCTGAGATGCGGGAACAGCGCGTAGGACTGGAACATCATGTTCACCGCCCGCTTGTTCGGCGGGATCGGGTCAATGTCCTGCCCGCCCAGCATGATATGCCCCTCAGTCGGGGTCTCAAATCCGGCCAGCATCCGCATCATCGTGGTCTTGCCACAGCCCGAGGGACCGAGCAGAGCAAAGAATTCACGTTCGAAAATGTCCAGCGACAGGTTGTCGATGGCGGTGAAGCCCCCGAACCGTTTGGTGACATTCTGGAACTGGATCAGTGGTTTCGCCTGTGGATCATCCCACGGCGCAAAGACATCAGCGTTCAAACCGGCCCCCGTATTTCTGTACGGTAAAGAAAAACGCGGGGCGTTGTTTCACCCCGCGCCGCAATATCAGGTGCCTGACTTGATCTTCGTCCAAAGACGGGTCACGACCCGCTGTGTTTTCGACGGATAGGGTGTCGTGATATAGAGGTTCTGCATCGTCGCATCATCCGGATAGATCGCCGGATCACCGATCACGTCTTCCTCCAGAAACTCCTGCGAAGCCTTGTTTCCGTTGGCGTAGTACACATAGTTCGACGCCGCGGCCATGTTGTTGGCATCCAGGATGAAGTCCAGGAACTTGTGCGCGCCCTCGGGATTGGGTGCATCCGCAGGAATGGCCATCTGGTCGAACCACATCAGCGACCCCTCGGCGAAGGGGTGGTACTCAATCTCGACACCATTGTCGGCCTCGGCCGCACGGTCCCGCGCCTGAAGGATGTCACCCGACCAGCCGACGGCCACACAGATATCGCCATTGGCCAGCGCATTGATGTATTCCGAGCTGTGGAATTTCTGAATATACGGGCGCACCGCCGTCAGCACTTCTTCTGTCTTGGAGATGACATCCGGATCATGGCTGTCAGGGTCCTCACCCAGATACTGCAGGGTCATCGGTATCATCTCGGCAGGCGCGTCAAGAAAATGCACACCGCATGAGGCCAGCTTCTCCATGTTTTCGGGTTTCAGGACAAGGTCCATGCTGTTCAGGGCCACGTCGTCGCCCAAAGCTTCTTTGACCTTGCCAACATTCACACCGATACCGGTGGTGCCCCACATGTAGTTGATGGAATAGGCGTTATTCGGATCATACCCGGCGGTGCGATCCTGAATCACGTCCCACAGGTTGCCAGAGTTCGATAGTTTGGCCGCGTCAAGTTCCTGAAACGCGCCGGCCTGGATCTGGCGCTGAAGGAATGTGCCCGACGGCACCACGACATCATAGCCTGACCCACCGGCCAGCATCTTGGTTTCCAGAACCTCGTTACTATCGAAGACATCATAGATCAGCGTCAGGCCGGTCTCTTCTTCGAACTTCGCCAGCAGGTCCTCGTCAATATAGTCGGACCAGTTGTAAACGCGCACCTCTTCGGCAAAGGCTGCCGAAGTCCCCAATGCGATGACCGCTGTCAGCGTCAGCGTTTTGATTGTCATTTTTTTCTCCCTGCAAATGTCCGGGTATTTTCCCGGTTTTTCAGATTTGATCAAGTTTTGCGTTTTTCGATGGTACCGACTATGGTTTCACGAAGGGTCTAACCCCGCAAGAGACTGGTATCGAAACTGGAACCAGCCCATTGGATTTGATCAAAAATAAGGCAAATGCAGTACAGATGAGCGACACAAAAAGCCCCGTGCATGAACAGGTCTACCACACCCTCAAATCGCAAATCCTGTTTGGTGATTTGGTTCCGGGGCAACCGGTCACAATCCAGGGTCTGGCCGATGCATTGGGTGTTGGAATGACACCAGTGCGCGAAGCGATTCGCAGGCTGATATCTGATGGGGCATTGGTGTTTCAGGGCAATCGACGTGTCAGTGTTCCACTGATTTCTGATTCGGATATTGACCAGATGAAATTCGCTAGAAGTTCAATAGAATCAGAACTTTCAAGACGCGCGACTCCCAATCTAAGCCCCGCTGATATCGATGAGCTGGAGCGAATTGACCAGCGTCTCGACAGTATGATCGAAGACGGCGACATCAACGGTTATCTTCGCTTGAACCATGCTTTTCACAAAGCGCTTTACGCCCATGCCCAAGCCCCGATTCTGCGTGACCTGGCTGAACGGCTATGGCTCAGGTTCGGTCCATCGCTGCGGGTTGTCAGTGGGCGATTCGGAACGCAAAGCATGCCTGACCGGCACAAAGACATCATCGCAGCGCTTCGAGAAGGAGATGCCAACAAAGCCGCTCTGGCCACTGCACAAGATGTTGAGCAGGGGATGGAACTGATGGTCGGCGCTCTGGCCCCAGCCTGAATCACGCGATTCGATTGACAGCAAAAAATTTGATCATATTGTGACCAGCAACTGCTTGAGGAGGTTTCAGGATGTCCACCATCACCAACCACATGCCCACCGCTGAGTTGCAAGCCCTGGATGCGGCCCATCACCTTCACCCGTTCTCGGCCAATGGTGCATTGGGACAGGAAGGCGCGCGTGTCATCACCCGCGCCAAAGGGGTCTACCTGACTGATAGTGAGGGAGAAGAGATCCTCGACGCGATGGCCGGTCTGTGGTGCGTGAACATCGGCTATGGGCGCGACGAACTGGCCGACGTCGCCGCGCGTCAGATGCGCGAGCTTCCCTACTACAACACGTTTTTTAAAACGACCCACGTGCCCGCAATTGCCTTGGCGGCCAAGATTGCCGAGCTGGCACCGGGTGATTTGAACCACGTCTTCTTTGCGGCCGGTGGTTCAGAGGCAAACGACACCAACATCCGTCTGGTACGCACCTATTGGGCCGAAAAAGGTCAGCCTGACAAAAACATCATCATCAGCCGCCATAACGCCTATCACGGATCATCCGTGGGGTCTGCTTCGCTGGGCGGTATGGCCGGAATGCACGCACAGGGTGGCATTCCGATCCCGAATATCCACCACATCAACCAGCCGAACTGGTGGGCAGAAGGTGGCGACATGACGCCCGAAGACTTCGGCCTGGCCCGCGCGCGTGAGTTGGAAGACGCCATTCTGGAACTGGGCGAAAACCGCGTCGCCGCCTTTATCGCAGAACCTGTGCAGGGCGCGGGCGGCGTGATCGTCGCGCCGGATACTTACTGGCCCGAGGTTCAGCGTATTTGTGACAAATACGATATCCTGTTGATCGCCGACGAGGTCATTTGCGGTTTCGGCCGTACCGGCAACTGGTTCGGCTCGCAAACCGTTGGGATCAAACCTCATATCATGACCATCGCCAAGGGCCTCAGCTCGGGCTACGCACCCATCGGCGGGTCAATCGTCAATGACGAGATCGCCGAGGTGATTGGGGGAACCGAGTTCAACCACGGCTACACCTATTCCGGACATCCGGTCGCCGCAGCCGTGGCGCTGGAAAACCTTCGCATCCTTGAAGAGGAAAAGATCGTTGACCACGTCCGCGACGTAGCCGCGCCTTATCTGAAACAGAAATGGGAGGCTCTGGCCGATCATCCGTTGGTGGGTGAGGCCAAGATCGTCGGTATGATGGCCTCAATCGCGCTAACACCCGACAAGGCCAGCCGCGCCAAGTTCGCCTCGGCCCCCGGCACTGTCGGCTACATTTGCCGCGACCGCTGTTTCGCCAACAACCTGATCATGCGCCACGTGGGTGACCGGATGATCATCTCGCCCCCGCTGATCCTGACCCCGGCGGATATCGATGAGATGTTCGTGCGCATCCACAAATCGCTGGATGAGGCGCAAGCGGAGATCATTGCACAGGGGCTGATGAAGGCGGCGTCCTAGTCAGTTGGTTTGCGGATTTGGAAAAAGGCGGCTGTCTTAGCCGCCTTTTTCTTTGATATCTGGTCCGGCAACAATGTCGGTATTGTGCCCAAACCTCCCGAATGCTGCGGCCTTCACGAATGTTCGTTTCGGCAGTACGCCACGATGACGGTTGCACTTTGTTCCTTTGTGACTGATGTTCCCGGACATGGTGTCTGACGCAGATATACCTTTCGCAAAGCTGCCGACCCACGCGCGACGGCATGTGTACCTCTTTCAAGGGCAACAATTTCTAGACCGTTTTGCCATGGGCGTGATCATTGCCGTGACGGCTCTTGCCCTTCAAGGAAGGGGCTTAGGTGTCGGTGAGATCGGCGCGCTCTTTGCCGTCTACGCCGCCGTCGCCATGATCGCTGAACTGCCCTTTGGTGGGCTAGCCGATGGGGTGGGGCGCAAGCCGGTCTTTCTAATCGCGACCGTTGCCAGCCTGACGGCCTCCATTATGTTTATTTTGTCCGACGCGTTCTGGCCGCTCGCCGCGTCATTCGGATTGGTCGGCCTTGGGCGTGCACTGCGGTCGGGAACGCTGGACGCTTGGTACGTAGAAGAACTGCATGTTCGCGCGCCCGGTGTCGAAATCCAGCCCCTCCTGGCACGTGCGCAGACGGCAAATTTCGCGGGTCTCGGATTTGGCGCGATTGTGGGCGGCTTCCTTCCCAGCCTCGTCGCAGGCAATGATCCTTCCGACCCATTAGTTGGCCGCACAGTCTATGACGTTTCGTATGCTGCGGGAGTTTTGCTAGCCCTCGGAGTGTTTGCGTACACGGTCCTTTTGATCCGGGAACCGGCTCGCCCCATGAATGGCGTAGTCGTTCTGCGTGAGATACGCGCCGTCCCGGGCACGATCAGCGACGGTGCCCGACTCGCGATCTCGCACCGTGCGCTCCTTCTGCTTCTCGCGATCCTGACTCTGATGCTCTTCGCCACGAATCCTGTCGAGGTACTCTGGCCCACTGTTGTACAAACTATGCTCGATCCGGAACGCGCTGCGGCCATCGTGGGACTTTTGACTGCAGGTTATTTTTTGGCAATTGCGGCGGGCGCGAGCCTCGCCGGACGGGTTGGCCGCCTCTTTGGACGCCGTCATGCGGTGACGCTCGCGGCGGTTCTTGCAGCGCTCATCGTTTGTCAGATCGCGCTAGCCCTGCAGGTCTCGCTAATCGGGTTTATCGTAGTATTCCTCATTTTTTCCGTAGTTCTTGGACTTTCAGAATCTCCTGCCGCGAGCATCCTGCACGCCTATGCACCCGACAACCGCCGCTCTACGATCCTTTCGGTCCAGTCGCTCCTTAAACAGCTAGGTGCGATGGTGGGCTTGGTTGTCCTCGGCTCGGTCGGGGAGACGGAAGGTGTGGATATTGCTTGGATCGCTGGGGCACTCGGTCTTGCAGCAGCCGCAGCTCTTGCGGTCCTGCTGGCTCGGCAAATGAAACGCTAGCAGTTGGCTGGCTGTTTCGACGTCCAAAGCGTAGATTAGCTCCGTCGCTTCTTCGGACTTGGAACAAGCGGATCTTCAAACCGAGCCCATGTATGACCGTTTTGTCCGCATTGCAGACCTTTGCAACGAAAACGGCCCCCTCCCCAGTCACCGCAACCGCTCCAACAGCTTCAACGTCGGGTACCCGTCCGGCACCAACCCCTGCGCCAGTTGATAAGCCCGCACAGCGTTGATCGTGTTCGGCCCCGTCCGCCCGTCGATGCCCTGCGTGTCAAATCCGGCTCGGGTCAGAAGGGTTTGCAGCTCTTTCTTCTCGGTAAAGCTCAGTACCCGGTCGCCGCGTGGCCAAGGCGCTTGAAACGGCGCGCGACCGACCAGACGGTCGGATAGATGCCCGATCCCGATGACATAGGCATCTGCCCCGTTATAGCTCTCAATCACACTGAAATTGTCGAAGATCATCAGCGCAACGCCCTGCCCACCAGCGGGTAGAAGGATCGCTGCCTGCCCGTGATCGGCAACAGGTTTGTCGTCGCGCCCCACCACACCTAGTGTCGCCCACTCTGACGGCATCAAGGTGTAATCCCGTTTGGCCGTGGCATAGTCAAACCCATCGGGCAGGCGCACTTCGACACCCCAAGGCTGCCCCTTGGTCCAGCCGTGCCGAGCCAGATAAGCCGCCGCCGAGGCCAGCGCGTCGGTCGGATCATCCGACCAAATGTCGCGCCGCCCATCGCCGTTGAAATCAACCGCATGATCTAGGTACGAGGTCGGCATGAATTGCGTATGCCCCATCGCCCCGGCCCAACTGCCGATCATCCGGCCCGCGCTGACATCGCCTGCCTGAATGATCTGTAAAGCCGCAATCAGCTGGGTTTCAAAGAAGGATGCGCGACGCGCATCAAAGGCCAGTGTCGCCAAAGACCGGATCGTCGGGTTACTGCCGCGATAGGTGCCAAACGATGTCTCTAACCCCCAGATCGCTGCCACGACCTCTTTCTCGACGCCGTATTGCACCTCGATCCGTTTTAGAACCTCTTGGTGCCGATCCAGCGCCGCACGGCCATTTGCGATGCGTGTATCCGAGACGGCGCTGTCCAGGTATTCCCAAATCGGCTTTGAGAATTCGGCCTGATTGCGATCCCGCTTGATAACGTCCTGATCATAGGACAGGTCCGCCAAGGCGTGGCCCAGCGTAGATTGTGAGATACCCTGATCTCGCGCCCGGTCCTCAAACGCCCCAAGCCAGGCCTGAAACCGGGCGTTTCCTGCCGAGGACGCCCGCACGACCTCAACCGTGGGTCGGGGCACCGGTCGCAGGGATGTTGTAACATCCGCCGAAGCCAATTGAATTTCGCCACCCACAGGCCGAATCTCGGGCCTGGGGGCGTATTCTGCCGCTGACGCCTGCACGATGGATGCCCATAATGCGGCGGTCATGACGCCACCTATGCATTTATGCATTCCGATTTTTTTCCTGAGTACTGCTCAACCCGAAGGATAGCGCAAAATCAGCAATTCTCAAAGGTCTTAGCTGTTTTCATCCCGCTCATGTGCGTCGCGTTTTGCACGAATCTGGGCAATAACATCGCGCAGCATTGGTATGCGATTTGGGCGAAAGCTTTGATCTGTCACCGACATTTCGCGCATGCGATCCAAGCGAAAGACGCGGAAATCCTGCCTGAGATGGCACCAGCTGAGTAAGACATTCGAGCGGTCCATGTAGACGATGCTCAATGGGTCCACCCGTCTGCGGGTCTCATCCCCCTTGGCGTCGGTATATGCGAATTCGACTGTGCGTTCATCCCATGTGGCCTGCCGCAGATCGGCAACTTCGATGGTCGGCGCAGGGGGGCGGTTGAATCGCGTTGCAGCCAGCACTGCATGGCTCAGCCGGTGGGATTGGCGCGGCGGCAGCCGTCCTTGAAGTTTGCGCAGTGCCGCGCTGGCGGCGTCAGCCAGTGCAGGATCGCCGATCACCTGCACTTCGCGCAGTCCCAGAACCAGCGCCTCAAGCTCATCATCGGTAAATCCCAGCGGCGGCAGGGTAGCGTCTTCGATCAAGGTGAACCCGAATCCGGCCTCGCCATCAATAACCGCGCCAAGGCCGCGCAGCGCATCGATATCGCGGTGGATCGTACGGGGAGACACGCCGAGTTCGTCAGCCAGTTGAACCGAGGTTTTCGGCGACGGGCCAGAGCGCAGGGCTTGCATGAGCTGGAACAGGCGGGCGGTGCGGGACATATCGGATATTAGCTTACCCCTAATGTCAGAAACTGTCATCAGGCGTGTCTAAGGTCCGGCCATCCCCAATGATGGAGCCCCCTGATGCTGACCCTTCTCACTTACCCTTCGGCCTTTGGCTTGTTCAGCGCCAGCCCGTTCTGCGTGAAAACCGCGCTGATGCTGCAAAAATCCGGCCAGACCTGGCAGCGATCCGACATTTTGGACCCTCGCAAGATGCCGCACCAGAAGCTGCCTGTGCTACGTACGCCCGAGCGTTTGGTCCCGGACAGCGATCTGATCCGCGATTGGTTGGAACACCAAGGGGCCGACTTCGACGCGGGCTTGTCGGATGTTGAAAAGGCGCAATCCCGCGCCTTAATCCGTATGGCCGAGGAGCATCTCTATTTCCACATCGTTCTGGATCGCTGGGGCAATGATGAGGTCTGGCCCATCCTGCGCGAGATGTTCTTTAACGGCATTCCGGCGCTGATCCGCAAACCGGCCTCGAACGCGATCCGCAAGTCCGTCCTGAAGGGCATCAACGCCCAAGGCATCGGTCGCTTTTCCCTAAACGAACGTCTGGACCGGGTCGAGCGAGACCTTGAGGCGATCTCGGCCTATCTGTGGCAATCACCGTTTCTGCTGGGCGAACGCCCGACCGCTGCGGATATGAGCGTTGGCCCCATGCTGGCCGCGATGCGTGCGACACCCGTCGAAACACCGCTGACCCGGCGCATCAAACAGGATAACCTGCTCAACACTTACGTAGACCGGATGGAACAGGCAGTACCCCTGTCATGACTCAGATTGAAGATCCCGCCGTAGCGGCCGCCTTTGCGGCATTGCCCCCGGACACGCGTGCCGGAGCACTTGCCTTGCGCGATCTGATCCTTGAGACCGCCAACGCACTGCCCAGTGCCCGACCGCTGCAAGAGGCGCTGCGCTGGGGTCAGCCCGCCTATCTGGCCCCCAAAGGCTCAACCATTCGGTTGGGTGGACATAAGTCCGCGCCATTTGCCCTGTTCGTACACTGCCAAAGCCGGTTGATGGGGGACTTCACGACCGCCTTTCCCGATGAGGATCGGATTGAAGGCAACAGGGCGGTTCTGTTCGACGATGTGGATCAGATCGACGCCACCCGCCATGGCTGGTTGATCGCGCGGGCGTTAACCTATCATCTCTGACGACGTTTGCGTTCGACCTTGCGCTTGATTTTATCCTTCTTGCGCTTGGTGCTTACCGCCTTGCGCCGCACGCCCCGTTTGGCAGGGCCGCGCCCACGCGGGATGGCCTGATCGTCGATGGACAGCAGTTCCAGCTCCAGCCCACCTGTCACCGGGGTTGCCTCGGTCAGACGCACGGTGACGCGCTGGCCGATGGCGATGATCAACCCGGTATCCGACCCCATCAGGGATCCGGCCTCGCGGTCGAAATGAAAGAACTCACGCCCCAGGGACCGCACGGGCACCAGGCCATCGGCCCCGGTTTCGTCCATTTTGACAAAGGCTCCGAACCGGGCGATGCCGCTGATCCGGCCCGTGAACTCATTGCCCACGCGTTCGCTGAGATAGGCCGCCAGATAGCGGTCGGTCGTGTCGCGTTCAGCCATCATCGAGCGACGCTCGGTGTCCGAAATATGCGTTGCGGTTTCATCAAGTCGGGCGATTTCCTCCTCGGTCAGACCGTCATCACCCCAACCGTGGCCCGTGATCAGCGCGCGGTGAACAATCAGGTCAGCATAGCGACGAATTGGCGAGGTGAAATGCGCGTAGTTTCGCAGCGCCAACCCGAAATGACCGAAATTTTCCGGGTTGTAATAGGCCTGCGCCATAGACCGCAGGGTCGTCAGGTTGATAAGCTCGGCATCCTCGGAGCCCGCCGCCGCGTTCAGCAGGGCATTCAGATGACGGGTTTGCAAAACCTGCCCCTTGGCAAGGTTCAGGCCAGCAGCTTGTGCTGTTTCACGCAGACTCTCCAGCTTTTCGGGTGCGGGTTCCTCGTGGACGCGGAACAGTAGGGGCCGACGTTTCGCAATCAGCGTTTCAGCCGCCGCGACATTGGCAAGGATCATGAACTCTTCGATCAGCTTATGTGCATCCAAGCGGTCGCGGAACGCCACACTGGTCACCTCACCCGTGTCGGACAGGAAGATCTTACGCTCCGGCAGGTCCAGCTCCAGCGGCTGGCGCGCGGCCCGCGCGGTTTTCAGCGCCGCATAGGCGGCGTAAAGCGGTTTCAGTACCGTCTCTAGCAGCGGTCCGGTGCGGTCGTTGGGGGTGCCGTCGATGGCCTTCTGCACCTCGGCGTAGTGCAGAGACGCGGGCGAGCGCATCAAGCCGCGCACAAAACGATGGTCGATTTTGTTGCCCTCAGCGTCGATCTGCATTCGCACAGCGATACAGGCGCGCGGAACACCTTCGTGCAGGGAACACAGATCACCGGACAGACGATCGGGCAGCATTGGCACGACGCGATCCGGGAAATAACTGGAATTGCCGCGTTTGCGCGCCTCTCGATCCAACGCGGTGCCGGGCTGTACATAAGCGGCCACGTCAGCAATCGCGACCCAGATCACGTGACCTCCAGGGTTTTTGGGGTCGTCATCGGCATGAGCATAGCAGGCGTCATCATGGTCGCGCGCATCCGAGGGGTCGATGGTCAGCAGCGGCATGTCCCGCAAGTCTTCGCGACCCTTCAGACCAACGGGTTTGGCCTTGTCAGCTTCGGCGATGACCTTGTCGGGGAAGTCGTCGGGGATGCCATGTTGATGGATCGCGATCAACGACACAGCCTTGGGCGCAGACGGGTCGCCCAAGCGCTCGACAATGCGCGCGCGAGGCAAGCCCATGCGGGATTTGGGTCCGGCTTGTTCGGCCTCGACCAGCTCACCGTCTTTGGCCCCATGCATCGCGCCTTCGGGCACCAACCATTCCGTCGAACCGGCTTTGTCGATGGGCACGATCCGCCCGCCCTCGGCCCCTTTGCGATATATACCTACGATCTTGCGCGGGTTGGTTCCGATACGGCGGATCAGGCGGGCTTCGTAGTTGTGGTCTTCTTCCTGCACCACCGTCAGGCGCGCCAGAATGCGGTCGCCCTCACCCAGCGCCGGATCGCTGGCACGGGTGATCAGCAGCACGACAGGCTCGACCCCTTCGCCATGCCACTCCAGAGGGCGCGCGAACAGATCGCCATCCTTGTTAGGCGCCTTCACCTGCAGCACGCTAACCGGTGGCAGGCGATCCGGGTCGCGATAGCTGCGCTTGCGCTTTTCCAGATGCCCCTCGGCCTCAAGCTCCTTGAGGATACGTTTCAGATCGATCCGATCTGCGCCCTTGATGCCAAAGGCCTTGGCGATATCGCGTTTCGAGGTCAGGGTGGGGTTCGCCGAGATCCAGTCCAGGACCTCCTGCTTGGTGGGGATGCGAGTCATGTCTTTGCCCTAGCACGCGCATACGACGGCGTCATGACCAAAAAGCGGCGCTTTGGTTCAGCTTGGCAGATCGGCGACAGTATCGACGTCACGCAGTTCGTCCACTAGCGCGATACGGCGGCCAGGAATCGACGTCAACGTGTCGGCCAACGCATGTTCAGTTGACCAGCGCACATTGCGAAACAAACCGGTCGGCAGTGCGCCATAGCGCTGCGCCCCGACCAACCAATAGCCACCATCTGGTGCAGGGCCAAACACCATCTGCGATGCACCCAATGCATCGAACGCGCGCCCGATATGACGGCGCGTGATGCCCGGAATATCGGCCCCGATCAGGCAGACCGGACCTTTGGGCATCCCGCGCAGCATCCGCCCCATACGGTCACCCAGATCCCCCCGACCCTGCGCTGCACGTGGCAGATCTGCGGGCCAGATCCGACTGGTCAGCCCTTCTGCGTCAGGGGAAACCGCCAACACAGTCTGCCAACGCGGATCGCGCAGCCGACGGATCAGAGACCGGGTCTGGTGCCGGAACCACCATGCAGCGCCTACCATACCGATATCGCGCCCCAACCGGGTTTTGACGCGTCCCGGGTGAGGTTCTTTGACCATGATCACCAGAGTGCGCTGCATCTCAGGCGAAATAGTCCCGCAGAATTCGCGAATAAATCGCCTTCAGCTGCTCGATCTGGGCCACCTCGACGCATTCATCAACCTGATGCATGGTGCGACCGACAAGGCCAAACTCGACCACCGGGCAGTGGTTCTTGACGAACCGCGCGTCCGAGGTACCGCCGGTTGTTGACAGTTGCGGCCGCACGCCCGTCTCGGCCTCAACCGCCTGCGCCACCAGATCGGACAGAGCGCCGGGTGGGGTCAGAAAACTCTCACCCGAAATCTTGATTTTCGTTTCGACTTCAACACCGTACTCTTCGGCCACCTGCGCCGCCTCGACCTTGAGCCAGTCACTCAGGCCCGCGCCGGAATGCAGGTCGTTGAAACGAATATTGACGGTGCCGCTGCATTGCGCCGGGATGACATTTGTTGCGGGATTGCCCGTGTCGATGGTGACCACGGCCAGCGTGGAAGCGTCGAAATGATCGGTCCCCCGATCCAACTCACGACTGGCCAGACGGTCCATCAGCCGCGCCATCGCGGGCAGAGGGTTCTTGGCCCGATGCGGATAGGCGGAATGGCCCTGCACGCCAGTCACCGTGAACCAGGCGGTCATCGATCCGCGCCGACCGATTTTCATCATCTCGCCCATCCGATTCGGGCAAGTGGGTTCACCGACCAGACAAACGCTCATCCGTTCGTCCATCTGATCCATATGATCAAGCAAAGCGGTGGTGCCATCCAGCGCGTCCGCCTCTTCATCTCCGGTTATGGTCAGAATGATCGCCCCGTCGGGCGGAGTGTCGCGCACGAAGTCAATCGCCGCAGCCGCAAAGGCGGCAACACCAGATTTCATGTCCGTTGCCCCGCGACCATACATAACCCCATCAATGACCTCGGCCCCGAACGGGGGCTTGGTCCAGGCGGCCTCATCACCCACCGGCACCACGTCGGTGTGACCATTGAACCCAAATGTCCGCGCATGGCCCTTGCCCCCCCACCGGGCGAACAGGTTGCTGATGCCGCCACGATCCACGCGGATACATTCGAATCCTGCATCCGACAAAAGATCCTGTAGCAAGACCAACGCTCCGCCCTCGGCAGGTGTGACCGATGGGCAACGGATAAGGTCTGCCGTCAGTTGAACTGCATCGGTCATTTGCGGGCCTCTCTGTTGGTCCAGCGCTCAGGTTCGTGCACAGATTCAACGAATTGAACGGATTGCCAAGACCAATCCACAAAAATTATCGCGCAGAACACACAATGTATCAGTCTGAGAGCACAATAAAACATGCTGGTTTACCCTGCGGCCATCTTGCCGACGCATATACATTCGCGTTACTGGGCCGCGAAACGGGTGACTTGACCATGAAGCGCGCATTCTACGCAATGATCTGCCTGACTTTCGCCGTTCTCGCACAGCAAAGTCTGGCACAGACATTGAATGTCACAACAGTGACACGCCCGCCGTTTTCCTATGTTGAGGACGGTGTCGAAACCGGATTCTCGATGGATCTGCTAGATGCCCTTTCTGAGGCTTTGGGGTGGGAATACTCTGTCCAGCGCGTGGACTCTTTCCCCGATATGCTGAGCGCCGTTCAGGATGGATCTGCCAATCTTGCGATCTCGAATATCTCGATTACGGCATCGCGCGAAACCCAGATGGATTTCAGCCAACCTATCTTTGAGGCCGGGTTGCAGATCATGGTGCCCTCGGATGCGGCGCGTCGACCATCCCTGCTCCATGCTTTGCTCTCGAAAGAGCTGTTTATCGCCATCGGGCTAGCGTTTGCCATCCTGCTGGGCGGCGGCATGTTGATGTGGGGGTTCGAACGGCGCGCACAGCCCTATTTCGACCGCAAACTGAACGAGGCGTGGTTCCCATCTTTTTGGTGGGCGCTGAACCTGGTCGTAAACGGCGGCTTTGAAGAGAGGATGCCGCGCACGCCATTTGGCCGTATTCTGGGCGTGGTGCTGGTTGTGTCCTCGCTGTTTATCGTATCGGTCTTCACGGCCCGCATCACCAGCGTCATGACCGTGGACGCGATCACCGGCAACGTGAATTCGGTGAACGATCTTTATGGCAAGAATGTCGGCACCATTACAGGTTCAACTGCGGCCAGCTTCCTGGACCGGCGCGAAATCGAATATGCGGGCTATCCGGGGCTCGATCAGATGCTTGAGGCATTTAAAGCCGAAGATCTGGACGCTGTCGTGTTCGACGCGCCTATCCTGTCCTACTTCGCGGCGCATGAGGGGCGCAGGATCGCGACGATGACGGGTAGCATCTTCCTGCGAGAAAACTATGGCATTGCCTTCCCGACCGGCTCGCCACTGGTGGAAGAGGTCAATCAGGCGCTGCTGTCCCTGCGTGAGGACGGGACCTATGACGAGTTACACCGCAAATGGTTCGGATCGCAGAACTAAGAGGCTGAGGTTTCGTCTTCAAAAAACGGAGTCATCTGCGCCACGATTACCGCGTTCTCGTCCAACGCCCGCTGCATCAGAGTGCGTTCATCCGCATCGATGTCATGGCCTTGCGCCTCACGCTCAGCCAACGTGCCGTAACCGGTGACATCCAAAGGCGCGGTTTCTGCCTGCTTTAGAATCGCCACGGTCTCGCGCACGGCCTCGGCCTCATCCACGCCACTGGCATAACAGATCAACGCCGCACCCGTTGCCCCGTCGGGCAAACCATCTCCATCCTTCCGTCCGATCTGAACAAGAAGGGTATAGACTTGCTGGCGCGAGGGTTTTTTCTGCTTTTCCATGGCACGGGCCTTAGCCCTGCGGCCTGAATTGGTCAAGCTTAGGGTCCGGCCCCTAGCGCTCGGCCGTGGCCAGTTTGAGGGCCAGCGCAACAAAGATCACGCCCGAAACGCGGTTCATCCACAGCTGAACCGAAGGCGAACCCCTCAGCCAGCTACCCAACGTACCGGCAGCCAGGGCCACGGCCCCAAACACCACAACCGTCGCTAGGAACATCAGCGCCCCTAGTTGATAGAACTGCCCGATCAGCGATCCGTTCAGCGGATCGACAAATTGGGGCAGGAAGGCCAACATGAAAATCGTCACCTTCGGATTGGCGATGTTCATGATCAACCCACGCAGATAGAGCTTGCGCGTCGGGATCTCCGGCACATCACCGCCGTCAAGCGCAGCCCCTGCTGCAGTAAACGCCTTCCACGCCAAATAGACCAAATAAGCCGCACCGGCGTATTTCAACGCCGCAAAGGCGGTTTGTGAAGTTTGGAAGATGACGGCCACGCCCAAAGCCGCTGCGGTGGTGTGCACGATAAATCCTAGCGTCACAACCAACCCTGACATCCGACCATAAAGCGCCGATTGCGTCATCACAAAGATATTGTCTGGCCCAGGAACAGCGGCCAGCGCAATCGCGGCCCCCATGAACAAGATGGCGATATCGATGGGGATCATGGGTCGTTCTCTTCCTGTGTGGCAGCGCCCGGTATAGCAGCATGATGGTCTTACGAAAAAGGCCGCGGAGCCTATCCACGGCCTTTTGTCGTTCACGCTAAGTTTGGATCAGTCACGCAGCAGCTCATTGATCCCGGTTTTCGAACGGGTTTTCTCGTCCACTCGCTTAACGATCACCGCGCAGTAAAGGTTCACGTTGTTCTTGGACGGCATCGATCCGGCGACAACCACTGAATAAGGCGGTACTTCGCCATACATGACCTCGCCGGTCTCACGATCCACGATCTTGGTCGACTTGCCGATGAACACGCCCATCCCCAGAACCGAGCCTTCGCGCACGATGCAGCCCTCGACAACTTCGGAACGCGCGCCGATAAAGCAGTTATCCTCGATGATTGTTGGGCCCGCCTGCATCGGCTCCAGCACACCGCCAATGCCAACGCCGCCGGACAGGTGTACATTCTTGCCGATCTGCGCGCAGGAGCCGACGGTGGCCCATGTGTCAACCATGGTACCTTCGTCCACATAGGCACCAAGATTCACGAAGGACGGCATCAGAACGACGCCCGGAGCGATGAAGGCCGATTTGCGGACAACGCAGTTCGGAACCGCGCGGAAGCCAGCGGCTTTCCACTGGTTGTCACCCCAACCTGCGAACTTGCTGTCGACCTTGTCCCACCAGCCGCCACCTTGCGGACCGCCGGTCTGCATTTCCATGTCCTTGATGCGAAAGCCCAGCAGGACCGCTTTCTTGGCCCATTGGTTCACATGCCAGTCACCGCTCTCCTGCTTCTCGGCAACCCGCAATGACCCGCTGTCCAGCGCGTTCAGGGTATCCTCGATGGCTTCGCGCTGCTCACCCGTGGTTGCGGGTGTGATCGTATCGCGCGCCTCCCAGGCGGCCTCGATGGCGGCTTCCAATTGCGCGTTGGACATTGGGCGTCTCCCTACAGAATCTGTTCGTGTTGGTTTGGCCTATACGCAAGTGACACTCATGGCGCAATGCGACGAACGCGGTTCCGTTTACGTCTGGGCAACGATCATTCACCCGGCAAGCGGGTCGGGGGCGATATTCCCACCGCAGATCAGGACCGCGACACGCTCGCCCGGTTCGGGCTGATAGGCCCCCGAGGTCAGCGCCGCCAGCGCTGCGGCCCCTGCGGGTTCCACCAGAAGGCGATGTGCCTGCCATAGCATCTGTTGCGATTCTGCAATGGCCTCATCGCTCACCAGAACCGACCTCATACCCTGCGCCAGATCAAAGCAAATCTGCCCGATCTGCCGCGCGCCCAACGCATTCGCCGCAATGCCGGACACCGACACATCCACCGGCTCACCCGCCTTCAGTGCCGCATTCAAGGCGCAAGAGGTCTTGGGTTCGACCGCCACAACCTTGCGCGCCCCGTCAAACCACGCCAAAGCGCCTGCGATCAGACCACCGCCGCCAACTGCAACTAGAACAGTATCGGCTTCCAGCCCCTGGGCGTCCCACTCGGCAAAGCACGTCCCCTGACCAGCCACCGTTGCGGGTGCGTCATAGGCATGGATTTGCATCGCGCCGGTAGCTTGTTCATGCGCCTGCGCGGCTGTCAGTGCGTTGGCATACTCACCCGAGACAACGCTCAGGTCCGCACCACTTTGCTTGATCAATGCGATTTTGGACGGCCCCGCAAGCTCGGGCACAAAAATCTTGGCCGGGTAGCCCAGCGCCTGCGCTGCATAGGCGGCGGCTGCGCCGTGGTTGCCACCAGAAGCCGCCACCACTCCGGCCTCGGGCACGTCGGAACTGATCAGGGTGTTGAATGCCCCCCGCGCCTTGAAACTGCCAGTATGCTGCATCTGCTCTAGCTTCAGTTCGATGGGATAGCCCGGTATCTTGCTGGTCATCACGGGTGTGACCTGCGCATAGCCCGAAATGCGATGCTGGGCGGCTAATATTTCGCTCTTCCAATTCATTCTTGTCTTTCCGTGACTGGCGCTCTGTCCGCGAACCCTATAGCTGTTTGAAAAACACGCAAGCAGGGATCGATCACCCATGAGAGAAGACCGTCACAGCCCGTTCCGCGACGCACAAACAGATCGCTCGACCGCGCGCGAGGTGCCGGATACGCCGCAGACCCGCTCGCCCGCCTATCGCCTTGCGTTTGCCGACGAAGAGTTCCTATGCCGGGATGAGCTGCGCCCGGTGCGCCTGCAGTTGGAGTTGCTCAAGCCCGAGATGATCATGAGCGAACGTGAGATCACCTCGACCATCGTCATGTTCGGTGGCGCGCGTATTCCTGAACCGTTGCAAAAGCACACTGCACGGACCGAAACTCTGGCGGGTCTGTCGCAATACTACGACGAAGCCCGCGAGTTCGCGCGGCTTATGACCGAGAAGTCGAATGAGACCGGCTGCCGCGAAAACGTCATCGTCACGGGTGGTGGCCCCGGCGTGATGGAGGCCGGGAACCGCGGCGCGCAAGACGCAAACGGCTGCTCCATCGGGTTGAACATCGTGCTGCCGCACGAACAGGCTCCGAACCTGTATGTGACGCCCGAGCTTAGCTTCAACTTCCACTACTTTGCGATCCGCAAGATGCATTTCCTGATGCGCGCCCGCGCCATCACCATCTTCCCCGGTGGTTTCGGCACGATGGATGAGCTGTTCGAATCCCTGACCCTGATCCAGACAGGCCGGATGGAGCGTGTGCCCTTCCTGCTGTTTGGGCGTGAGTTCTGGGAGAAAGTCATCAACTGGGCGGCACTGGCCGATGCGGGCACGATCTCAGACGAAGACCTTGACCTGTTCCGTTTTGTCGACACCGCGCAAGAAGCGGTCGATATCATCGAGAATTGGGAACCCGCCCCGCCCCGCGACGCCATTCCGGGGCGCTGAACCATGGCCCCCAAGATCGGAAAGATGCTGCACCTGCGTGGCAATTCCTTGAACGAAGGTGAACCGGTCGCCCTGCCGCTGACCCAAAGCAGCATGTACCACCTGCCGGGTGCAACGGATGGCCTGGCCACCTATGGCCGCGTCGACAATCCGACATGGGTGCAGCTGGAACATATGCTGTCACATCTTGAAGACGCGCCGTGCCTCAGCTTTCCATCGGGTATGGCGGCGATCTCAGCGGCGTTGTTTGCCACGCTTCAGGCCGGATCACGCCTGTTGATCCCGTCGGACGGCTACTATGTGACGCGCTTGCTGTCGGATCGGTTCCTCTCGCGCCTCGGGGTCGAGGTCGAGGAACGCGCAACAACGTCCTTTGCCGAGGGTGGTTTCGAGGGGTTTGACGTGGTGTTCATCGAAAGCCCGTCGAACCCCGGTCTGGATATGATCGATCTGGCCGATGTTGCTGAACAAGTGCGCACCGCCGGTGGGGTAACAATTGCAGATAACACAACTCTGACCCCGCTGGGCCAGCGCCCGCTGGATCTGGGGATTGATGTCGTGGTGTCCTCCGACACCAAGGCAATGGGCGGGCATTCAGATTTGCTGATGGGACATGTGGCCAGCCGCAACGACCAGATCATGGAACGTGTCGAGGAATGGCGACGCGTCTCAGGCGCGATCCCCGGCCCGCATGAGGCATGGTTGCTACATCGCGGGCTGGAAACGCTGGATGTGCGCTACGACCGAATGTGCAGTACAGCGCAGGTGCTGGCCGAACGGCTGGCTACCCATTCCGCAGTCATGCAAGTGCGCTATCCGGGGCTGCCTGGCGATCCGGCGCATGCGCTTGCGCAGGCTCAGACGAAACGGTTCGGATTTCTGTTGTCCCTGACGCTGGATAATGAGGACATGGCAGAGGCGTTTATCAACGGCTGCCCTTTGTTGCGCCCTGCGACATCCTTTGGCGGCATCCACAGCTCGGCCGAGCGTCGCGCCCGCTGGGGCGATGATGTTGACCCCGGTTTCATCCGCCTGTCTGTAGGATGTGAACCGGTTGAAGAGCTGTGGCAAGCCATCGAGGCCAGCCTGAACGCGCTTTAGCTACTTCTTCGGCCCGCGCAGTTCGGGGAACACGTAGATCGGCAGAACAATGCTGCCGATCAAAGCGCCCAACCAGACCAACAGCGTTGCAGCCAACAGATTTGCCACCCCTCCGATAACAAGTCCGGCTGTGATCCATTCGGTCACCAGCAGACCAACAAAAGTCACGATCAGGGCGATGCCGCCTTTGAGTGCAGGCGCTTTCTTTTCTCCGATCTTCAGGATCAACGGCTCTGCGATCACTTGAACGACGGTGAAGACGATAACCACGACCACAAAGGACAAAGGCTTGATCGCAAAACCGGTCAGCAGCAGCACGGCCAATATCAACCCGATTGCGTTTCCGGCCAGCAAGGCCAAAGCGGATTTGAATCTGCGTGACATGCGGGGCCTCCGTCAAAGAACATCTGAGATCATGTAGATACTACCAGACCCGCTGGATTTTACGAAGCAACTCAATTGTCTCTTCCTTTTGGCCCCTTGAAATCGCATGCTGAAACAGACTCCAAAGATCAGACCGACCCACATCCGCGAGAGGTGAGATGAGCGACGATCCCTATTCCGTACTTGGCGTGGCCAAAGATGCCAGTGCTGCCGATATCAAGAAAGCTTATCGGCGCATCGCAAAAGAATGCCATCCGGATCTGAAACCCGGTGATGCCGAGGCTGAGGCAAAGTTCAAAGCCGCCGCCGCTGCTTACGATCTGCTGAAAGACCCCGAAACCCGTGCCCGTTATGACAATGGCGAGATCGACGCCTCCGGTCAGGAACGCCCGCAACAGCAATACTATCGTGATTATGCCGAGGCCGCCGGAAACCCTTATCGAGGGCGGCAGGCGGACCCGGATGATATGTCAGACATCTTCGCTGAATTCATGCGTGGCCGCGGTGGGTTTGGCGGTCAGCGCGCGCAGGAATTCCACGCGCCGGGTCACAACCTGAACTACTCGCTGCAGATCAGCTTTCTGGATGCTGTGTTTGGCGCCAGCCAGAAACTGACCCTGCCCGACGGCAACCGGATCGAGGTTAAAATCCCGGCGGGTATCACCACAGGTCAGACCATCCGACTGCGAGGCAAGGGCGCTCCGGGCTATTGTGAGGGACCGGCGGGCGACGCGCTGGTTACCATCTCGGTGTCGGACCATCCAGTGTTCGACCGGCAGGGCAACGACATCCACATCAACCTGCCCATCAGCATTGATGAGGCCATTCTGGGCGGCAAAGTCCGCGCGCCCACGATCGACGGCGGCGTCAACGTCACCGTTCCGGCGGGCACCAGCAGCGGCAAAACCCTGCGCCTGCGGGGCAAGGGGGTCAAAAAACGCGGCTCATCCGAACGCGGGGATCAACTGATCGAACTCACCGTCGCACTGCCTGATCAGATAGACGACGACCTCAAGCAGTTCATGGAGACATGGCGCGACACCCATCGCTATGATCCTCGGAAAGGAATGCCGTCATGACCCTGACCGAAGAGGAACTGATCGCCACCATCACCCGCCTGACCTCGGACCGTCTGACCGAGTATCTGGCCGCCGAAATCGTGATCCCCGAGCAATCGGATCAAGGGGTCGTCTATCACAGCATCGACGTCGCCCGGTTGGAACTGGCCTGCGAGCTGCATGAGCAATACGATATGGAGGCGGATGCCCTGTCGATGATGATCTCTCTGATCGATCAGATGCACGGGTTGCGCGCAGAACTGCGCGAGGTTCTGAATGCTGTCGAAGCCCAACCCGAACCCATCCGCCGACAAGTGATCGAAGTGATCGGCACGGCGCGTTTCCAGCGTGGTTAAGTTGAACGCTACTCAGCCTTGACCTGATACTCTTCGGGCACGAAGAATGTGTAGTCACGCTCAGCCACCTGTTCGTGACATTCGTGGCAATAAACAACCTGATTGGGGCGTGATCCCGTGGTGTCGCCATAAAGCGAACCGTCAGGCAGCACCATGATGTAACGCCAATCAGCCGTTGCAGGGTTGGTGCCCTGCGGCAGCTTCTCCATCACGAACATCGCACCCGGAAAGATCTTACCCTCATCGGTGACCGTCATGCTGTCCTTGGCAAGAACCGACCCTGCGGGCAACACGTCTCCGTCCTGCAGGGTTCCATAGTTATGGGCCATGCGATTGGCGTAGCTGTTCACATATCGCTGCCCGTGGGTCGCGGAAACATAAGGCGCGTCATTGAACAGCGCCCAGCTTTGATAGTTCCGGATCAGGTCAAGTTGAGCCCCGGCATAGCCGCGTGCCAGACGTCGGCTAAGCGATTGGTAAATCTCTTCGGCCTCGTCTTTGTTGAGATCGGCAGGGTTCTCGATTGTAATATGTGCGTCGCGGTCGTCGGCCTTTGCGGTTCCGGTGTGGAAAGCAAGCGCGAACGAAGCCAGTAATATAGTCTTATAATTACTTTGAAAAATCGTACTCATGGTATTGGCCTATCTGAAAACAGTTTGCCTGCATGTGTTTCAAACGCAAGTCATCGTCAAAGACATAGCTTCTGGCTCAATCGGGCCCATTCCGCTCACCGTAATGTGCACAAAGGTGAGCCCCACCAGAGCCAAGCATGGCAAACATACCAAATTTTGAGTTCAAAAAACAGGCGCGGGCGAGCGGGATTAGCCGTTCAACCCGGCTTCGGCCTCAATCTGCTTGCGTGACTTGCGGGCGCGTTCGGTGGCCGATTTCAGCTGGCCACAGGCGGCCATGATGTCCTCTCCGCGTGTTTTGCGGATCGGTGAGGCATAGCCTGCCTGATAGATGATGTTCGCAAAGGCCCGAATACGATTGTTCGAGCTGCGTTTGTACGGCGCGCCGGGCCATTCGTTGAACGGGATCAGGTTGATCTTAGCCGGGATATTGTGGCGCTTGATGTGCTCGATCAGGCGATGCGCATCCTCATCGCTGTCATTGACGCCATCCAACATCACATATTCAAAGGTGATCCGCTCGGAATTCGAAGCGTTGGGATAGCTCGCGAGCGCTTGCAGCAGTTCCTCGATATTCCAGCGCTTGTTGATGGGAACCAGCACGTCGCGGGTCGCATCCGTGGTGGCATGGAAAGAGATCGCCAGCAGGCAGCCGATCTCTTCTGCGGTGCGCGCAATTTCGGGCACCACGCCAGATGTGGACAGGGTGATCCGGCGGCGCGACAGGGAAATACCTTCAGGGTCCATGGCGATCTTCATCGCATCACGGACGTTTTCGAAGTTATAAAGCGGCTCGCCCATGCCCATCAGAACAATGTTCGACAGCAGGCGCGTTTCGTCCTTGGGGGCACCGGGGGTTGGCCATTCCTCAAGATCATCGCGAGCCATCATCACCTGACCAACGATTTCCGCCGCTGTCAGGTTGCGCACCAGCTTCTGCGTTCCAGTATGGCAGAAAGAACAGGTCAGCGTGCAACCCACCTGAGACGAGATACACAAAGTGCCGCGATCTTCTTCGGGGATGTAAACAACCTCAACCTCGTGGCCGCCTGCAATACGGCACAGGTATTTGCGGGTTCCGTCTTCCGAGACCTGACGGGTCACGACCTCAGGGATTTCGATGACGAAATTCTCAGTCAGCTGTGCGCGATAGGCTTTGGCCAGATTTGTCATCTCGGCAAAGTTCCGCACACCCCATTGGTAAATCCACTGCCAGATCTGCCCGGTGCGCATTTTGGCCTGTTTTTCAGGCGTGCCGTGTTCGATCAACACCTCACGCATGCGATCACGCGACAAACCCACCAGATTCACTTTCCCCTCAGGCAGTTTGCGGGGGATGGTCATAACGTCTTGCGTGATCGGCGCTTTGGGCGACATGCTGGTACCTTTTGGGGCGTATCTATGCAGATTCTGGCTTGGGATGCGCCTCTATATAGGAAGCTGCGCAAAGATCAAAAGGAATCGTACCAATCAATTTGCCAAGCGCAAAAGTTCATCAACACGTGCACGACCCAATATCACCCGGCACGATGCAATTGCGATACCCGTACCTGATCCACCACCGAATGAAGCGCCTACGGCATTGCAATGCGCGTCCCTATACCTTGCCCATGCAGTTTGGGCAGTTTCCAGAGCAGGCTTTGCTTCAACACGCCCTGTGACCTCGTCCAATTCACGGGCGGCCTCTGCAGCCAGTTCATAACTTATCTCGAGCGCAACGTTGACCCTGTCTTCCATCTCCGCAACACAGGATCCGATCTCAACCTGTGAACTCGCGCTGGAGCATTCCAATGCCGGGTCAGCAATCGCGACAGTAGGAAAAAGCAGGGCAACAAGAACAAAACGCATAACCACCTCTCCGATCTGTTCATAACGGACGAGGTCAGGTTAGCATGTTTTTTTGAAAGCCTTCGATTGAATTCGACCGCAGCAACGCCGTTGCTGCGGCCAGTCGTTTAGCTAGCGAATGTCGGTGCAGTGTCAGACACCTGAGGGTGGAACAAGGCAGTCAGCTGCATCCAGCTTTTTCGCCGGATCATCTGGACCACATTCTTCACCGGTAACCGGATAGGTTTCTTCGTTGTTTTCACAGGCCGTCAACAGAACCCCACACACCATCATCAACGCGACCAGAGACTTGTTCATCATATCTTTCACTCCTTCGTTTCTCTTGAACCGATTAGTTCAGATTCTGAAGGCCGCGACATTGATACGGATCAAATTCAAAGCTGACATTGCGTAAAGGCACGTGCGGGTGGCCATAACGATAAAGCCCCGCCAGATGACGGGGTCTTACACGCGCAGGTGGAACCTTAATTAGTGCAGCGCGTCTCGGCGTCTTCGATTGCCGCTGTAAAGCCCAGCAGCGAAAACGTATCTTTGGTCTGCGTTCCACGCTCGGACCGTGCGGTCAGCACCGCCTCGGTCCCGCGTTTCATGGCGGTGACGATCTTGGCGTCATCTGCGGCTGTTGCCGGCCAAGCCCATTCGCCTTCGGTGAACAGCTCAAATTCACTACCATCCACATTCAGGTTCACGGTCGAGCCTGATGCGAAAGGATAGCCACCGGTAAAGGTGACCTGACCTTTTACCTCAGCATTGGGGCGATAGAACACGAACAACAGGATATCGCTGCGCCGAACCGAAACGACACGGCCGCCGCGCGTGTTCACGGTTTCCTTGGGCGCAGAAACGCTCCAGCATTCGGTAGGATCATCTTCGACAAAAACACTCCAATCGGTTTTTGCCGCGACACGATTTGTACTAGTCGCTTGTTGAGCGATTGCAGTCGTGGCCATCCCTGCCACGCACAGGCCCGCGATCACGCGGACGAGCATTGACCCCATTTGTCCAGCCTCCTAGCTCGACCTTTTACCTCATACCCACCGGAATGCCCCGCGAACCCTGCCGGTTCGTCTTTACGAAAGTTGCGCATTCCGATGATTGCCGACATACACACACTAACGCAGGTTTCGCCACAGGCGAAAGGGCGATTGGCAGAATTTTGCGCAAAAAACCGGAGGTCCCGATGACGCAGCCTATCCCGATGACAGAACTGTGGCGCGGTCCTTTGCTGGAAAGCTTGCATCTGGGCCACGCTGTCATCTGCGACGATACCGGCCAGATTGTACAAAGCTGGGGGGACCCTAACGCGGTGATCTATCCGCGCTCTTCCGCCAAGATGATTCAAGCACTTCCCTTGGTCACCTCTGGAGCCGCGGCAAAATACGGACTGAGTTCTGAGCATCTGGCGTTGGCCTGCGCGTCCCACAACGGGGCTGCCATTCACACGGATCGCGTGACCGCGTGGCTGGATCATCTGGGACTGTCAGAGCCCGATTTGCGCTGTGGCCCGCAAGAACCCGCGGACAAGGCAGCGCGCGACCGGCTGATATTAGCCGACGACACGCCCTGTCAGATTCACAACAATTGTTCGGGCAAACATTGCGGGTTTCTGACCCTGGCACAGCATATGGGGGCCGGGCCGGAATATCTGGAAATCGATCATCCGGTTCAGCAGGCCAGCCTGGCTGTATTCGAAGAAATCACAGGGGAAACCAGCCCCGGCTATGGGATTGACGGCTGCTCGGCGCCGAATTTTGCCACATCGCTGGTGGGTCTTGCCCGTTCCATGGCTTGGTTTGCATCCGCTGCTGATCGCTCGGATCGGTCCAGCGATGCCGCACAGCAGCTGACGGCCGCCATGATCAAGCATCCGGATTTGGTTGCAGGTGAAACACGTGCCTGCACCGAGTTGATGCGCGCCATGAAGGGCCGAGCCGCGATCAAAACCGGGGCCGAGGCCGTCTTTGTGGCCATCATCCCCGAAAAACGCATGGGCGTTGCCCTGAAAATCACCGATGGCACAACCCGCGCCAGCGAATGTGCGATTGCGTCCATTCTTGTCAGCCTTGGCGTGTTGGAGGCCGATCACCCGGCCACCCGCAAGTTCATGAATGCCACGCAATATAGCCGCCGAGGGCTGGAATGTGGCGTGATCCGGCCCGCCCCGGGTTTTCCCGGTTAAGCCAGTTACATTTCGATCTCGTGCACCTCGGCCACTTCGACTGAGCCTGAGCCGTTGACGACCATTGGGCAGCCCTTGGCCATCTCGGTTGCGGCATCCATGCTGTCAGCTTTGATGACCGTGAAGCCCGAAGCAGGATTGGCACCGCCGTTGTCGACGACACCGCCGCTGCTGACAGTATAGGATTGCCCGACCGGGTTGCCGGGGATATCCAAAGCCTTACCCATGCCCTGAAACCATGCGCCCAAGGCGGCCATGGTCGCCTCAATCTCGGCGGGGTCGGTCGGGGTATGACCCCCATGATAGACAAACAAATATTGGGGCATATCGCTCCTCCTTGTTGAAACCCTATTGGCACTGCGCTTCGAGTTTGCGCAGTGACGATGTCCAGCCTTTGGTATGGTTTGCGGCGGCCTCGGCATCAGCCAGTTCGCGGTGATCCAGAACCAGCCGTGATCCGGCACCAGAGGCGGTGACCGTAAAGGTCACATGGCTTTCGGCCCCGCGCTGATCCTGATCGTCATGCCAGCCCCAGGTGAACCCGACCGAGTTTGGCGGATCGACATGGGTGACATGGCCCGAGACCTTGTATTGCTGACCCTCTGCATTCTGCATCACCGAATACCAGGGCCCGGTACGTGAGAAATCCAGATTATGCTCGGGCACATGCATTCCCTCGGGACCCCACCACTGCAACAGCTTCGCCCCGTCCGAGACCCACGCGAACAGAGTTTCGGGGTCAACGGGAAACTCCCGTTCGAGTTTCAGGTCGGCCATGAGGTTTCCCTTTCCAATATATCGCCCAAACGATCCAGACTGCTTTCCCAGAATTGCCGCTTCGAGATCGTCCAATCCGCAATCGCTCGCAGGCCTTCGGGTCGCACCGAATACAGGCGCTGCGTGCCCTGCACGCGTTGTTTGATCAGCCCGGCCTCGCGCAGAACTTTCAGATGGCGTGAGATCGCGGCCCCCGACATGCCTTTGCCGTCGATCAGATCACCGGCAGGCAATTCCCCATCGGCCATCAACTGCTCGACAATCGAGAAACGCGTGGCGTCGGATAAAGCGGAAAAGACGGTCAGAAGCGTGTTCATGACCACTATTTAACATATTTGTTAAATAAAAGAAAGCTCAGTTCTACGAAACGGCAAACACTGCGCGCGAATAGCCCTGCAGGTACAGCAGCGCTGTCAGATCCCCGTGATTGATCCGCACCTCGCACTCTGCCGCGACCGAGGGTTTGGCGTGTAGCGCCACACCCGTTCCGGCGCGATGCAACATGCCCAGATCATTCGCCCCGTCACCCACGGCAAGAACATCCGATTCCGCGATGCCCAAATGCGCAGTGATCCGCTCCAGCGATTCAACCTTGGCCTCGCGCCCCAGGATCGGGCGCTGAACCTCTCCTGTCAGTTTGCCATCCGCGGCCAGAAGTGTGTTGGCCCGGTTTTCGTCAAACCCGATCAACTCGGCCACACGCGTGGTAAAGGCCGTGAACCCGCCCGAAACGAGCGCAGCATAGCCGCCATTTTCACGCATGGTTGCAACCAGGGCATGCCCACCGGGCATCAAGGTGATCCTTGTGTTCAAGACCTGATCGATCACCGCTTCATCCAAACCTTTCAGCAGGCCAACCCGTTCAATCAGCGCGCCTTCGAAATCCAGTTCACCATTCATGGCCCGCGCGGTGATGTCTTTGACCCGTTCGCCGACACCGGCTTCGTCGGCCAGTTCATCAATGCATTCCTGCTGGATCATGGTGCTGTCCATGTCAGCCAGCAGCATCTTCTTGCGCCGCCCTTCTGCGTGTTGGACGACAAGATCCACGCCCATGGCCTGCAAGTCAGCCCAGACTTCCCATTGATTGTCGGGGCGGGCTGGAAGACCAAATTCAGCCGCTTCATCGGGGCTGAGCCAGATAATATCTTCGCCGCCCCACGCGTTTCGCAAAGAGTCGACCAGCGCAGTATCCAGCGTAGGCGCAGCGGGGTTGGTCAGCAAAGTGGCAACAAACATCTCAGGTCTCCGGCAAACTGCCTTGCGCATATCGCAGGTGCAGCATTTTCGCCAGAGTTGGATGGGCCTTCGCCCTGGAAATATCTGGGATTCGGGTCTTGTCCGCCTCAAATTTCCAAGTCAGGTTCAGGGCGCAGCGCACCGAAGGGACTAAACAATGACCAACCCGCTTTATGATCGTTTGTTCGGCATCCATGCGGGGAAAAAAACGCCGTTTCTGCACCTGCCCGATGGCCACACTATCACACATGCCGGATTCCTGAACATGGCCGCACAAATCGCCAATGCGCTGACGGCACTTGGGCTGAAACCGGGTGACAGGGTTGCGGTCCAGGTTGAAAAGTCACCGCAGATGCTGGCGATCTATGCCGCCTGCGCGCAGGCCGGGCTGATCTTCCTGCCGCTGAACACCGCATATAAAACGGCGGAACTCACCTATTTCATCGAAAACAGCGGCGCATCTTTGGTTGTCTGCGACGCGGTCAATCAGACTGAGCTGACCCCTGTCGCGAGCGCACAGAATGCCAAGGTGGAAACACTGAACGGTGATGGCAGCGGCAGTCTGATGCGAAACGCACAGACCATGCCAACCCATTTCGAGACAGTGAACCGGGCTGAGGATGATCTGGCCGCATTCCTTTACACCTCGGGCACCACGGGGCGGTCCAAGGGGGCCATGCTGACACAGGCGAACCTGCTGTCCAATGCAGAAACGCTGGTGCGGGAATGGCGCTTTACCCGTGACGATGTGCTGTTGCATGCGCTGCCCATCTTCCACACCCACGGGTTGTTTGTGGCTACAAATGTGATCCTCGCCTCGGGCGGGTCGATGATCTTTCTGCCGAAATTTGATTTGGATGAGATGCTGCGCCTGATGCCGCAGGCGACGTCGATGATGGGCGTGCCGACGTTCTACACCCGCTTGCTGGGAGATGATCGATTCAATGGCGATCTGACCAGCCATATGCGGCTGTTCATCTCGGGCTCAGCCCCTCTTCTGGCGGAAACCCATGAGCAGTTCGAGGCCCTCACAGGTCATCGCATTCTGGAACGCTATGGCATGACCGAGACCAATATGAACACCTCGAACCCTTATGACGGCGAACGCCGCGCGGGGACGGTCGGGTTTCCCCTACCGGAGGTCGAGTTGAAAGTGACCGATCCGGACAGCGGCGAGACCCTGCCGCAGGGTGAGATCGGCATGATCGAAGTGCGCGGCCCGAACGTGTTCAGCGGCTACTGGCAGATGCCTGAAAAAACCGCAGCCGAACTGCGCGGCGATGGGTTCTTTATCACCGGCGATCTGGGTCGGGTGGACGAGGATGGCTATGTCCATATCGTCGGGCGCGGCAAGGACCTGATCATCTCGGGCGGGTTCAACATCTATCCAAAAGAGCTTGAACTGCTGCTGGACGACCAGGCCGGCGTGCTGGAAAGTGCTGTGATCGGCGTACCGCACCCGGATTTCGGCGAGACGGTTTTGGGCATCATCGTGCCTTTGCCCGGCCAGTCGCCGGACCTGACCGCAATCATGGCCTCGGTTCAGAACGACCTCGCCCGGTTCAAACACCCGCGCGAGCTGATCCTGATGGACACCCTGCCGCGCAATACGATGGGCAAGGTGCAGAAAAACGCCTTGCGGGAACACTTCAAGGACAGGTTCAGCCAAAGATAGGTTTCAGAGGTACGCGTCCGTTTTGAGTCAGTAGCCAACACTGACGACCTTCGAACACCGCAACGGCTAGAGACCGACCATAACCCGCACCTGCATCCAGATTGATCCGGTTGCCGCAATGCTCGGCTGCATCAACCGGTGTATGACCATGTACGACCAGCCAAGGGTGAGGTTCGGTTTCCATCAGAAATTCTCGCCGTATCCAGACCAAATCGTCTTCGGATTGTTGTTCGAGTGAAATGCCTGGGCGAATGCCTGCGTGGACGAACAGCAGTTCACCTTCCTGATGGTACAGCGGCAAGGTATTGATGAAATCAATATGCGCGGGCGGGACCGCCGCGCGAGCACGTTCATTGACCTGAAAGATGCGGTCATTATCGACGACTTCAACACCGTAGGAGGCCAACGTTTCTCGTCCGCCCAAACGCGGGTGCAACCAACTGAGCGTGATCGGCAGATGTTTGTCTGCGATCTCGCAATCCTGCACGAAACGGGCAAACATGCGGTCGTGGTTTCCCTTGACCATGATCCAGTTCCGACCCGCGCGTTGTCCGTCGATCAATAGGTCGAGCACAGCTTTGCTGTCAGGGCCGCGATCGACATAGTCACCGAGGAACACAACCCTTGCATCAGGCCCGCCATCTGCCTCAATGCGGGAAAGTGCTAACTGCAACATGCCCAACTGCCCGTGAATGTCACCAATGGCGTAGATCGGGGAAGTCATAGAAAACCCTTGTATGAACGAATACCCTGCGAGCTCTCTATAATTGAGAGCCTGTTAAAGAAAACACCCGCGCCTTGGGCGGCGCGGGCAAAGGATGTCTCAGAAACTCAACACACGCTAGGCGACGTCAAATTCCAGCGGTTTGATCTGGGTGAACAGACCCGTCTCTGCCAGCTTGGCGCGTGCTTCGGCCGGGACCGGTTCGTCGACATAAAGCAGCGCGATGGCCTCCCCACCCGCCTCGGACCGGCCTAGGGTAAAGTTCGCGATGTTCACGTCGTTCGCGCCCATGGTCTGGCCCAGCGCACCAATGATGCCCGGCACGTCCTCGTTGGTGGTGTAGAGCATATGCGCCCCGATTTCGGCGTCGATATTGATGCCCTTAATCTGGATGAACCGCGGCTTGCCGTCGCTGAATACAGTGCCGCCGATGGAACGCTCGCGTTTTTCGGTCACCACGGTCACTTTGATGTAACCCTCAAACGCACCGGATTTGTCCTGATTGGTGGTCGAAATCTGGATACCCCGCTCGCGGGCCACAATGGGGGCCGAGACCATATTCACCTCGGGGTTGAACTTCTTCATGATCCCGGCAACGACCGAGCAATTCAGCGCAGCCAGGTTCATCTCAGAAGCGACACCGTCATAGAGGATGTTAATCGCCTTGATCGGTTCATCGGTCATCTGGCCGATGAAGCTGCCCAGATGTCCGGCCAGCTTGATCCATGGGCCCATGACCTTGGCCTCTTCAGCCGTAACGCTGGGCATGTTCAGCGCGTTTTCCACAGCACCGGTCAGCAGGTAATTCGAGATCTGCTCGGCCACTTGCAGGGCCACGTTTTCCTGCGCCTCGGTCGTTGCGGCACCAAGGTGAGGCGTGCAGACCACGTTGGGCAGGTTGAACAGGGCGTTTTCCTTGGCCGGCTCTTCGCTGAACACATCAAAGGCCGCCCCTGCAACATGACCGGATTGCAGCGCCTCAGCCAAGGCTTCTTCGTCAACCAGACCGCCCCGGGCACAGTTGACGATGCGCACACCCTTCTTGGTCTTGGCCAGATTCTCGCGGCTCAGAACATTGCGGGTCTGGTCGGTCAGCGGCACGTGCAGAGTGATGAAGTCAGCACGCGCCAGCAGCTCGTCCAGCTCGACCTTCTCCACACCCATCTGCGCGGCTTTCTCTTCGCCCAGATAGGGGTCATAGGCCACAACCTTCATCTTCAGACCAAGCGCACGCTCGCAGACGATACCGCCGATATTGCCCGCCCCGATCACGCCAAGGGTCTTGTTGGTCAGCTCGATCCCCATGAACTTGGACTTTTCCCATTTGCCCGCGTGGGTCGAGGTGCTGGCCTCGGGGATTTGCCGCGCTACGGCAAACATCATCGCAATCGCGTGCTCTGCCGTAGTAATCATGTTGCCGAACGGCGTGTTCATGACGATCACGCCCTTTTTCGAGGCCGCATCCTTATCGATATTATCGGTACCAATCCCGGCACGACCGATCACTTTCAGCTTGTCGGCCTTCTCCAGAATGGTCGGTGTGACCTTGGTGGCCGAACGAATAGCAAGACCGTCATACTGACCGATCACCTCGGCCAGTTTGTCTTTGTCCTTGCCCAGATCGGGCATGAAATCCACATCGATACCGCGATCGCGGAAGATTTGCACGGCGGTTTCGCTGAGCTTGTCAGATACGAGTACTTTGGGGGCCATGTTCTCTGGTCCTTGAATTGTATGGAAGGTCCGGGCCTTTGACGGCCCGGTGAAAAGTCAGGCAGCCTCAGACTGCGCCGCGATCTCGGCCTCGAAGGCCCAGGCCAGCCAGGGCAGCATCGCCTCGATATCCGAGGTCTCTACCGTGCCACCGCACCAGATGCGCAGTCCCGCAGGGGCATCGCGATAGGCGCCGATATCCAGCGCGATATTCTCGGCCTCAAGCCGTTTCGCCACGGATTTGGCAAAAGCTGCCCCATCCTGAATGCGCCCGTCGGTGAATTTCAGGCAGACGGATGTGTTCGACTGTGTCGCCGCATCTTCGGCCAAATTGGCGATCCAGTCGTTCTGGTCACAGAACGCATGCACCGCTCCGGCATTGGCATCCGCACGGGCGATCAACCCCTGCAACCCGCCAGCCGAGCGCGCCCAGTCCAGCGCGAACAGGTAATCCTCAACCGCCAGCATCGAAGGCGTGTTGATCGTTGCTCCGGTAAAGATGCCATCGATCAGCTTGCCACCCTTGGTCAGGCGGAAAATCTTCGGCAGCGGCCATGCGGGCGTATAGCTTTCCAGCCGCTCCACAGCGCGAGGGCTGAGGATCAGCATGCCATGCGCCGCCTCTCCACCCAGAACCTTCTGCCAGCTGAACGTGGTCACATCCAGCTTGTCCCAGGGCAGGTCCATCGCAAAGGCGGCCGAGGTTGCATCACACATCGTCAGGCCCTGACGGTCATCGGCAATCCAGTCGCCACCCGGAACCCGCACGCCCGAGGTGGTGCCATTCCACGTGAACACCACATCATTGGCGAAATCGACAGTGGCGAGATCGACGATCCGTCCATAGTCGGCGGTTTTAACCTCGGCGTCGATCTTCAGCTGTTTGACGACATCGGTGACCCAGCCTGCGCCAAAGCTCTCCCAAGCCAGCATCTCGACCTTACGCTCGCCCAGCAGCGACCACAGCGCCATCTCAACCGCGCCGGTGTCCGAGGCGGGAACGATGCCGATCTTGTAGTCTACCGGAATGCCCAACAGTTCGCGCGTGCCCTCGATGGCCGCCTTCAGCTTGTCCTTGCCAACAGCCGCGCGGTGCGAGCGCCCCAGCGCGGCATCGGCCAGTTTGGACAGCTCAAATGTAGGGGGTTTGGCACAAGGGCCCGAGGAAAAACGCGGATTCGCCGGCCGCGTCGCCGGTTGTTCAATGCTCATCTGTATTACCCTTCCAGATACACGCCCCTCGTTGGGGAGGGGTGTCCCACGGGCAGAGCTATTGCCTCAAAAACCTCTCAGCAAGCGGAAAAGACCTTTCCAATGCCAAAAACGACATTGGAAATCGCGTTTATCGGGAACACAGGTTTCCTATCGGCATCACGGGTCAAAACGAACGGTCTCTCCTGTGGCCAGCGCCTGCTGTACCGCCAGCCCCATGCGAACCGCCCATAGACCGTCCTGAAGTGAGACATCCGGCGCAGCACGTTGACCGCGCACAAGTTCCAGAAATCCCTGATGTTGATAGAAGGTCGAGCCATTGTGGTCCCCAGCCGCCAGCAACTTGGGGTCAACCGGGATGTCTTTTGACACAGGTCCTTTCGGATCACGCGGGCTGACAATCAGTTGTGGCACCGGCGGCTCGCCCAAATGATCAGGCCAGAACCGACCTGGGCCGGGCACCAGCGCCTCGATCTTGGCCTTAGGACCGACGGCAGAGACCTCTTCCTGATACCGCGATCCTTCGGCGAACATGCATAGTTCCAGCATCGCCCGCGCCCCGTTGGCGAAATCGACCAGTACATAGCCGTGATCCAGAATGTCGGGCGTTTCGCCGCCGTAGTCTTCGTTCAGATGGTTCACAGCCTGCCCTCCACTTGCGGTGATCCGCACCGGATCCGCGCGCAGGATCAGGCGCATCAGGTCGAAGAAGTGACAGCATTTTTCGACGAAAGTGCCGCCGGTATTGCGATTGAACCGGTTCCAGTTGCCGACCTTGCCCAGAAACGGGAACCGATGTTCACGGATCGACAGCATCTGAACGCCACCCGTCACACCCGCCCGATCAATCAAGGCGGCAATGGGCGGCATATAGCGATACTCCATCGCCACCCAGATCGGATGCGGGTAACCCCGCTGCACTTGCTCAAGCCGCGCGGCATCCGCCGGGTTGGTAAATAAGGGTTTCTCGACCAGCAATGGCAGAGGGCGCGTTTCTGCAATCTCACAGATCTGGTCCACATGCAGATGGTTCGGGCTGGCAATGACAACGCAATCCAAATTCTCGACCGCCAACAGCTCTTGCACAGACCCTACTATGACTGCATCCGGAGCGATGGTTTGCGCCGCTTTGGCCATATCCTGATCGGGTTCATAGATCGCCACAACCCGCGTGCCTTCTAACAAAGCGATATTGTGCAGATGCTCCTGCCCCATCATGCCGCATCCGATCAGCCCGTAGTGGATGGTCCGGGTCATGCGTTTTCCTTTTACTTCAGACGTTGGACATAGGTGGCTCGATCCGGATCGAACCACGTTTTTGAAAACTCGACGGGTTCCGCCTTTTCTGACCAGCTGAACCGCTCGATATACCCCACCGTTTCCCCGGCAGGTTTGGTGAAAGTCTCGGGCGTCCAGCCGGGCAGTTTCCCGACCGAAACCCTGTCTTCCGCCCGCGTGATCCAGAACCCAAGCTGGTGCTGATAATAACGATAGAGCGAGTCTGACAGCAGGCTTCGATCGATCCGACCGGCTGATTCGTCCAGCCAGATCTCCTCGACCGCGATGATTGTGTCATTCAGATAGCGCATCCGCCGCACGCGCGAGCCTCGGCTTGATGCCCCGAACTCAGGCAGATCGGCGGGTTTTTCCACCTGATCAACCGACAAAATATCCGCGCGCGGCAGGCCACCGCCTTCGGGCAGCTCCAGCCGGAACATGGCATAGACGCTATTCTGTGTTCCGGTCTCACGCACGTAATTGCCCGAGCCCTGAATGCGCTCCAACATCCCTTTTTTCTCAAGCTCAGCCAGCGATTTTCGCAACGTCCCGACCGAAACTTTGAGCTCGGCCGCCATGTCCCGTTCCGGTGGCAAACGCTCGCCATCAATCATGCGACCTGCCGCGATTTCGCGGATCAGCAGCTCTGCGATCTGAACATAGATCGGCAAGGCATTGGGGTTTCGGTTGGTCGTGGTCACTTGCGCGCGCTTCACTGGGTCGCAGGAAAAATTGATACACTATTGATCTACATCAATGTGCTTGCTACGCAAGAGGAAAGTCAAAGATGTACGGAGTGTGAATCAAATGACCATCGTCCCCATCACATCCCCCGATCTGGATGCGGCCGAGGTTTCCTGGTTTGCAGCACTTTGCTCGGATGACTACCAGTTTCTTGGCGTACCTGACGGCAATCTACGTTCGAGCTGGGATCATTGTTCCGGCATCGTCAAAGAGGCCGAAGCGCAGGGGTTCCGCAACATCCTATGCCCCTCGTCCTATCAGGTCGGTCAGGACACGCTGAGTTTCGTCGCCGGCTGCGCCCCGATCACCGAAAAGATCAACCTGCTGGCCGCCGTGCGTTGTGGCGAGATGCAGCCCATCATGCTGGCCCGTACCATTGCGACGCTGGATCACATGCTGAAGGGGCGGCTGACGGTCAACATCATCTCATCTGATTTCCCAGGTGAGAAAGCCGATAGCGCGTTCCGCTATCAGCGCTCGCGCGAAGTGGTCGAGATCCTGAAACAGGCCTGGACGCAGGATGAGATCAATCATGCGGGCGAAGTCTACAATTTCTCAGGGCTGACTACTGACCCGGCAAAACCGTACCAGACCGGCGGTCCGCTTCTGTATTTCGGTGGCTACTCTCCGTCCGCTCTGGACCTGTGCGGTGAGCATTGCGATGTCTACCTGATGTGGCCCGAAACCAAGGACCAGCTAGCCGAGCGTATGAAGGCCGTTCACGCCGTGGCCGAGAATTACAACCGCACGTTGGATTACGGCCTGCGCGTCCACATGATTGTGCGCGATACCGAGGCCGAGGCGCAGGAGTATGCGGATTACATCGTCTCGAAACTGGATGACGAATATGGCCGCGCGATTCGTGAACGGGCGCTGGATTCCACCTCGCTGGGCGTGGCGCATCAGGCCAAGAACCGCGATCTGGCCGATGAATACGGCTATGTCGAACCGGGTCTATGGACGGGCGTAGGCCGGGCACGTTCCGGCTGTGGAGCGGCTCTGGTGGGCTCGACCGATCAGGTGATGAGCAAGATCGAAGAATACCAGAAGATGGGTATCCGCGCTTTCATCTTCTCAGGTTATCCACACATGGATGAGGCCAAGCATTTTGGCGCCCGCGTGATGCCCAACCTGAAAACCTGCTCGCTGCCCGAAGCCTATGGGCGCGTGCCTGCAACATCCCCGGCGACGCCGCTGGGCAATGGAGTTCGTCGCTGATGCATCGTGTGAAACTATCCGACACGCTGGAAATGAGCCGCCTTGTCTATGGCATGTGGCGGCTGGGCGATGACAGCGATACGTCTGTGGGCCATGTCGAGGCCAAGATACAGGCTTGTCTGGATCAGGGCATTACCACATTCGATCAGGCCGATATCTATGGCGGTTACGCGGCCGAGGCGGTTCTGGGCAACGCGCTGCGCGCCAATCCCAGCCTGCGCAAGCGGATGGAAATCGTCACCAAGTGCGACATCATCGCGCCGATGGGCCGGTATGCGGATGCCAAGGTCAAATATTACGACACATCGCGTGACCATATTTTGAAATCAGTCGACACATCGCTGACAGAAATGGCGATTGATCATATCGACCTGCTGCTGATCCACCGCTCCGACCCGTTCATGGACCACCATGAGACCGGCGCCGCGCTAGATGAAGTTGTTGCCAGCGGCAAGGTTGGCGCGGTTGGGGTGTCGAACTTCCGCCCCTGGGACTGGTCGCTGCTGCAATCAGCGATGAAGACGCAGCTGGTCACTAACCAGATCGAAATTTCCCTCGGTGAGATCAGCCCTTTCACGAATGGTGATCTGGCATTCCACCAACAACATGGGCAGCCGATCATGGCGTGGTCACCGCTAGGGGGCGGGCTTTTGATGGCCGGAAACCCGCCGGTGGGCGTTGTCGCGGACGAAATCGCAGCCGAGTTTGGCGTGGATCGCGCCGCCGTCGCGGTGGCGTTCCTGTTGGCTCACCCCGCGAACATCCTGCCGGTTATGGGCACAAATAACCTGAACCGCATCAAAACCATCTCGGACGCTCTGAAAGTCAAACTGGATCGTGAAAGCTGGTATCGCCTCTATGAGGCGGCATTGGGCCATGAGGTACCATGATGAATGCAATCTCAAAGGACATGACCCACACCTTCGTTCCACATAAGGACGACACCCGCACCCTGCGCGATGCGTTTGGGCGGTTTGCCACAGGCGTCACCATCGTAACCTGCAACAGTACCGATGGCCCGGTGTGCATCACCGCCAATAGCTTTTCGTCACTATCGCTGGACCCACCGCTGATCATGTGGGCAGGCGATCGCAACTCACGCCGTTTTCCCTATTTTCACAAGGCCCGCCATTTCACCGTACATGTGCTATCGTCCGAACAGGCCGAACTGTGCTTTGGGTGCTCCAAAGACGCCCACGCCCTGCGTGAGATCGAACATGAGCGCTGCGAGAATGGTACGCCGCTGCTGTCGGATTGCCTGGCGCGGTTTGAATGCGAACAACATGCCTATCACGATGCGGGCGATCATGTGATCGTGGTGGGCAAAGTCCTGAAGGCCAGCATGAGCGATGGAGACGCGCTGACATTTTACGCCGGGAAGCTCGGCCAATTCGCGCATCAATAAGCGTGGTTGAACCGCTGCGGGGAAAACCTGCGGCTGAAATGGGAGGATCCGCATGGGCGGACTGGCATCGGCGTTAGCGCCGATTGCATTCGTGAACGAAACCGTGCTGCGACTGGGCCGCGCGGTTGGCGTCGTTGCGATTGCATTGATGGTGATTGCAATCCTGATCCAGGTCTTCTTTCGATACGTGCTCGGCAATGCTCTGCCTTGGCCGGACGAAGCCGCGCGATTCTGTATGTTGTGGATGACCGGCCTGATGGCCCCCACCGCCTTTCGGCGCGGTGGCTTCGTAGCCATCGACATGGTGCCATTGATGCTGCCGCGCGTTGTCGGGCAGGTGCTGACCCTGTTCCTGCTGGTGGTCTCGCTGGCCGTGTTGCTAGTCGCCGTTAATATTGGATGGTCCGAAGTCACTGGATTTGGCGGCAAATTCGCGACTGCTGCTTTGTACCTGCCCACATCCTTCGGGTTCGACGAATGGTTCCGTATTCCGCGCAGCTGGATGATGGCCTCGCTTCTCGTCGGGGTCATCCTGCTGATTTCTGTAAATATCGAGCTGGTGCTGCGCTCTGTCGTGACCTTAATGGGTGGTGGCCATCTGCTGCCTGAAATTCCTGATGCGCCAGCGGGGGCTGAATAATGCTGATCTGGTTCCTGCCCACCTTCCTGGTTTTCCTCATCATCGGCCTGCCGGTCTTCTTCGCCTTGCTGGCCGCACCTGGCATCCTACTTTGGCTAAACGGCCAGACGAACGACATCACGCTGCTGTATCGCAATGTCTACAATGGCATGGACAGCTTTCCGCTGATGGCAATCCCCTTCTTCATGCTGGCCGGAGAGTTGATGAACCGCGGCGGTATTACCATCCGATTGGTCGAGTTCAGCCAGGCCCTGATGGGCCACCTGCGCGGCGGCCTGGCGCATGTGAATGTCCTCAGTTCGATCCTGTTCGCGGGCCTCTCGGGATCGGCGGTGGCCGATACCTCGGCCCTTGGGTCAATGCTGATCCCGGCGATGGAAAAACAGGGCTACACCCGCAAATTCGCCGCAGCAATCACAGCGGCGAGTTCTGTGATCGGCCCGATCATCCCGCCCTCGGGCATCATGATCATCTATGCCTATGTCATGGGTGAAAGCGTCGCGGCACTGTTTCTGGCCGGTATTGTGCCGGGCGTGATGGTCGGTGTCGGCCTGATGCTGATGATCAAATTCATGGCCGACAAGTATGACTTCCCCGTCGCAAGCCGCAAATACACCTGGGGTGAACGGCGTCAGGCCAGCCTCAAAGCGTTTTTCCCACTGCTGACTCCGGTGATCATTCTGGGCGGAATTCTGGGCGGTATCTTCACCCCGACCGAGGCCGCCGCCGTGGCCGTAGGATATGCCTTCATCATCGGCTTTTTTGTCCTGCGCACGCTGACGCTGAAAGAGGTGCCCGAAATCCTCAGCAATGCCGGTCTGACCTCGGCCGTGGTTCTACTGCTGGTCGGGGCCGCGATGGCGTTCAAAACCGTTGTCAGCCTCAGCCACGCGCCAGAACAATTGGCTTCGCTGATCCTCAGCCTGTCGGAGAATCCGCTGATCCTGCTGTTCTTGATCAACCTGCTTCTGTTTGTCGTCGGGATGTTCTTGGATGCAGGCCCGGCGATCATCATCCTCGGCCCAATCCTTGGCCCCATCTTCACCAGCCTTGGGGTCGATCCGATCCATTTCGCTATCATCATGAGCGTCAATCTGACGGTTGGCCTGGCTACGCCACCCATGGGGCTGGTATTGTTCGTGGCCGCTGCCGTATCGCGCGAGAAGGTCGAGACCATCGCCAAGGCCATTCTGCCGTTCCTGGCCGTTGAAATCGTCGTGATCTTTCTAATCACCTATATCCCCGCAATATCCATGACGATCCCGAGGATAACGGGATTTGCAAACTAACTGAGATCCATAGGGAGGAAACGCATGCTCAGAAACTTCATCAAAACCGCAGCGGTTGCCACGTCGCTGGTGGCGGCATCTGCCATCGCGGCAACCGCGGCCGACTACACGTTGCGCGCCACCGCGAACTCGAATGAAAACGATGAGGACTATGACGGTCTGATCGTCTTCAAGAACTATGTCGAGGCCGCGTCAAACGGCGCCATCGAGGTGGAACTGTTCATCGGCACGCAGCTGTGTTCGAACGGTGCGGAATGCCTGCAAGGTGTGGCTGACGGCACCATTGATATCTACATCTCAACTTCGGGCGGAGCGTCGGGCATCTTTCCTTACGTGCAGGTTCTGGACCTGCCCTACCTGATGGCCGATGACCGCATTGCGGAACATGTCCTGTCAGGTGACTTCACCCGTACCATGCGTGACATGGCGCTGGAGGATTCCGGTGGTGCGATCCGTCTGATGACCATCGGCAACACCGGCGGCTGGCGCAACTTTGCGAACACGCAGCGCCGCATCGCTGAGCCTGCCGATATGGACGGTCTGAAAATCCGCACCGTGGTCGCCGACCTGCCGCAGGAACTGGTCAAGGCGCTGGGTGCATCGCCCACCCCGATCCCGTGGCCTGAACTGTTCACCAGCTTCCAGACCGGCGTTGTTGAGGGTTCCAAAAATGGCATCACAGACATCATGGGCATGAAATTCCCAGATGCGGGCCTGCAATATGTCACGCTGGACGGCCACGCCTATATGGGCGCCCTTTGGTGGATGAACAACGCGAAGTTCCAGGAGATGCCCGAGGATATGCGCCGCGTCGTCGTTGACGGCTTCTATGCGCTGCAACAGGCCACTTTTGCCTCGCCCAAGCGCAAGTCGATTCAGGCTTATGAAGACTTCGTCGCCGGTGGCGGTGACCTCTATGTTCTGACACCTGATCAGAAGGCCGCGTTCAAAGAAGCCGCTACTCCGGTTTATGACTGGTTCCAGTCCAACGTTGCCCGCGGTGATGAGATCTTTGTTGCGCTGACCGATGCGGTTGCAGCGGCTGAGGCCGACGTAAATGCCTCACGCGACGCTGACCTGAACTAAGAAAATGGGTCGGGCCCTGAAGGCCCGGCCCTCACCGAAACGGGTACATCCAACCCTTGTAGTCATTCACCAGAACATGCGCCTTTTCGATTTGCTCCGGCGACATTTTCTTGACCACTTCCTCAAGGCTGATCGCCGCGTCGGGGTCGCCGCCAATGGCGCTGAGCGTGTACCACATATAGGCCCGCACCAGATCGGGCGCGGGCATGCCCAGACCAAGCTCATAATACCAGCCAACACCCGATTGCGCCCCCGGATGCCCCTTCATCGAGGCGCGCAGATACCATTCGAACGCGCGTTCATAGTCTTGTTCGACACCCAGCCCCAACCCGTACATCACGCCGATCAATTCCTCGGCCTCGGCATTGCCGGACCGCGCCGCTGGCAACAGCTCCTCACGCGCGGCCTCAAAGTCCCCAGCTTCCATCATGTCGCGCGCCTGCTCCAACTCGGCCAGCGCCGGGGATGCGAACAGGCAAAGGGCATATACAAACTGACGCATGGGGCTGCTTTCCTTCTGGCCGGGGCTGCAGCGGCACAAGATTTGCCGCGTCCGCTGACGGATGCTGATTTTATCCCCTTTGATATGGAACAGGCCGCCATCGGTCATCAACTGTTTTACGATCCGATCCTGTCGGGCAACCAGAACATCTCTTGCGCCCATTGCCATCACCCGGATTTCGGTACCTCGGATGGGCTGTCTTTAGGCATAGGCGAAGGTGGTGAGGGTCTGGGCCCGGATCGCACACCCGGCACTGGGATCGATAGAATCCGCAAGCGCATTCCCCGCAATTCACCTGGGCTGTGGAACCTCGGCGCTAAGGACATCCACACAGTGTTTCACGATGGCCGTCTGAGCATATCGGATGTCTACGGCAACGGCTTCAATTCACCGGCGCAGGAATGGTTGCCCGAAGGGTTGAACTCATTGCTCGCTGCGCAGGCGCTGTTTCCCTTGACGTCGCAATTCGAGATGGCCGGGAATGTCGGCGAAAATCAGGTGACCGGAGCGGTCGCCGACCGGATCGATCTGGGCTGGCCCATTCTGGCCAAACGCGTCCGCACCGATCCGCGTTACGGACCGGCAATGATAAAGGCATTCGACGAAGTCGATACCACTGAAGACATCACAATCACACAGATTGCAAATGCTCTGGCCGCTTTCATGGCCATCGAATGGCGCAGCACTGACAGCCCGTTTGATCAGTACCTGGCGGGTGATGCCGCGGCGCTCACGGACGCTCAGAAAGATGGTATGAGCCTGTTCTATGGCAAGGCCAATTGCGCGACCTGCCATTCCGGCCCTTTCATGACGGATCAGCAATTTCACGCTTTGGGCCTGCCTCCCTTTGGCCCTGGACGAACTCGCCAATGGGACCCATACGCCCGCGACGTGGGCCGCATGGGCGAAAGCAATCGGATCGAGGACGCCTATCGCTTCCGCACCCCCATGCTGCGTAACGTCGCGCTGACCGCGCCCTATGGCCATAACGGGGCCTTCCCCGATCTGGACACGATGATCCGCCACCATTTGAACCCGCAGGCCAGCCTTTCGAACTGGACACCGGATTCGGCTGCCCTGCCCACGGTCCCGTGGTTGCAAAAAGCGGATTTTGTCGTCTGGCAAGACCGGTTCGAAATGCAGCGTGTGCGCAACACAATCGATATTTCCCTGCTGGTTCTTACCGACACGGAAATCAACGCACTCATTGCGTTCCTGAACGCCCTGACAGGCACGAACGTGGACACACCGCCTTTTGGTGTGACCAAAGATTTCAAGCCGTAAAGTGCCCCCCCTTGGGGGGGTGTTTTTACTCTGCGGCGTCTTGGTATTCGGTCATTGGCGGGCATGTGCAGATGAGGTTTCGGTCGCCATATGCGTTATCGACGCGGTTGACGGGAGACCAGTATTTGTCGACGCCCATGGAGCCCGGCGGGAAGCAGGCCTGTTCGCGGGTGTAGGGCCGGTCCCAGTCACCGACCAGATCGCGCACTGTGTGGGGGGCGTTTTTCAGCGGGTTGTTCTCCGCGTCGATCTTGCCGTCGATGATGTCCTGTGCCTCGGCCCGGATCGAGAGCATGGCGTCGCAGAAGCGGTCGAGCTCGGCCATGGGCTCGGACTCGGTCGGCTCCACCATCAGGGTGCCTGCCACCGGCCAGGACATGGTCGGCGCGTGGAAGCCTGAATCGACCAGACGCTTGGCCACATCGTCGACGGTGACATGCGCCTCGGCGTCCAAGGGGCGGGTGTCGAGGATGCATTCATGCGCCACACGACCGGTCTCGGACGTGTAAAGGATGGGATAGGCATCCTTGAGCCGCGCAGCGATGTAGTTGGCGTTCAGGATCGCCACTTTGGTCGCCTGCGTCAGACCGGCGCCGCCCATCAGCAGCACATAGGCCCACGAGACCGGCAGAATGGACGGCGAGCCAAAGGGCGCGGCCGAGACCGGACCGACGGCGGTGCCGTATTCCGGATGGCCGGGCAGATGCTCGGTCAGATGCGCCTTGACGCCGATCGGACCCATGCCGGGGCCACCGCCGCCATGGGGGATGCAGAAGGTCTTGTGCAGGTTCAGGTGGCTGACGTCGCCGCCAATGTCTCCCGGACGCGACAGGCCGACCATGGCATTCATGTTGGCCCCGTCGATATAGACCTGACCGCCATGATCATGGGTGATCTGGCAGACCTCTTGCACGGTGGTCTCGAACACGCCATGGGTCGAGGGGTAGGTGATCATGCAGCCAGCCAGATGATCCGAGTGCTTCTCGGCCTTGGCGCGGAAGTCGTTCAGATCAATGTTGCCATCCTCATCCGCCAGAACCGGCACAACCTGCCAGCCCACCATCTGGGCCGAGGCCGGGTTGGTGCCATGGGCCGAGGTCGGGATCAGGCAGACATTGCGCTGCCCTTCGCCACGGGCGAAGTGGTAGTTGCGGATGGTCAGCAGACCCGCATATTCCCCCTGCGCGCCCGAGTTGGGCTGTTGGCTGATCGCGTCATAGCCGGTGATCTGGCACAGCTTGTCGTTCAGATCGGCAATCATCTCGTGATAGCCCTGCGCCTGATCTTGCGGAACGAAGGGATGCAGATTGCCGAACTCGGGCCAGGTGACCGGGATCATCTCGATCGTGGCGTTCAGCTTCATGGTGCAGGACCCCAGCGGGATCATCGCCCGGTCCAGCGCTAGGTCGCGGTCGGCCAGACGGCGCATATAGCGCGTGATCTCGGCCTCGGCCCGGTTCTGGTGGAAGATCGGGTGGGTCAGATAGGCGCTTTCGCGCAGGGCGTAATCGGGCAGGCGATAAGCGACGTTCGAGCTGTCATCGGTGCGGTCAATGCCGAAGGCACCCCAGACGGCCTCGATGGTCTCGGGGCGGGTCTGTTCGTCCAGGCTGATGCCGACCTTGGTCTCGCCGACCTTGCGCAGGTTCACACCACGCGCCACGGCGGCCTCCATCACTGTTGTCTGCAGGGGACCGACCTCAACCGTGATGGTGTCAAAGAACACCTCGGGTTCGACCGAGAAGCCCGCCTCTTCCAGACCGGCGGCCAGGCGCGAGGTCTTGCGGTGCACCGATTGCGCGATGGCCTTGATACCATCCGGGCCGTGATAAACGGCATACATCGAGGCGATCACCGCCAGCAGCGCCTGCGCCGTGCAGACATTCGAGTTCGCTTTCTCGCGGCGAATATGCTGTTCGCGGGTCTGCAGCGACAGGCGGTACGCCTTGTTGCCCCGGCTGTCGATGCTGACACCGATGATCCGGCCCGGCATCGAGCGTTTCAGCTTGTCGGTGGTCGCCATATAGGCAGCGTGCGGGCCACCATAGCCCATCGGCACGCCAAAGCGCTGGGTCGAGCCGATGGCGATATCCGCGCCCATCTCGCCGGGGGATTTCAGCAGGGCCAGCGACAGGATGTCGGCAGCGACAATGGCAATGGCTTTATGTTCGTGCAGCGCCGCGATTTCCGATGTGAAGTCGCGCACATGGCCATGGGTGCCGGGATACTGGAAGATCGCACCAAAAACGGCACCTGCGTCCAGCTGATCCGGATCAGCGACTTGCACGTCGATGCCCAGAGGCTCGGCGCGGGTTTTGATCACCGCGATGGTCTGCGGGTGGCAGTTCTTATCCACGAAGAAGGCCGCGTTGTTGGCTTTCGAACGCCCGCCGCGCTTGGCCATGGCCATGGCTTCGGCCGCGGCTGTGGCTTCGTCCAGCAAGGACGCGTTCGCCACGTCCAGCCCGGTCAGATCGCTGACCATGGTCTGGAAGTTCAACAGCGCCTCAAGACGGCCCTGGCTGATCTCGGGCTGATAAGGCGTATAGGCGGTGTACCAGGCCGGGTTTTCCAGAATGTTGCGCAGGATCGGCGCGGGCGTGGTGGTGCCGTAATAGCCCTGACCGATCAGCGAGGTCAGAACCTTGTTCTTGCTCGCCACCTCTTTCATGTAGAACAGCGCATCGCGCTCGGTCATCGCCGGACCCCAGTCCAGCGGCTCTTTCTGGCGGATCGCCGGCGGGACGGTGGCGTCGATCAGCTGGTCCAGCGTCTTGAAGCCGATCACCTTGAGCATGTCGCGCATCTCGGTCGGGCTGGGCCCGATATGGCGGCGGTTGGCGAAGTCATAGGCTTCGTAATCGGTCAGTTTGAAGGCCATCTGTGCGCTCCTCAAGGATAAGTCAGGTCGGGCGGAGACCGCGCAGGCCTCCGATACATCACGAGCCGGTTCGGCCCAAATGGGCGGAGCCCCGCAAACAGGGCTCCGAAGGGTTTAGCCGATGAAGGCTTTGTAGCCAGCTTCGTCCATCAGATCTTCGAGCTGCGACGCGTCGGTGATCTTGATCTTGTAAATCCAGGCCTCGCCCTCGGGGTCTTCGTTCAGCGCGCCGGGATTGTCGGCCAGCGCCTCGTTGACCTCGGTGATCTCGCCATCGACCGGTGCATAGAGCTCGGACGCCGCTTTGACGGATTCAATCACGCCAATCTCGCCATCCTTTTCGAACTCGTCGCCCACTTCCTGCTGCTCGACAAAGACCACTTCGCCCAGCTGTTCAGCCGCGTGTTTGGTGATGCCCAGAGTGGCGGTGTCGCCCTCGACCATCAGCCATTCATGCTCTTCGGAATAATAGGTTGCCATGTCTCTCTCTCCTGGCTTCAACGCTTGTAATTCTGTGTGACAAAGGGCAGCGCCACGATCTGCGCCGGTTGCGCCTTGCCCCGGATGATCAGATTGACCTTTTCACCCGGCTCACCATGGCCTGCGGACACGTAGCCCATCGCCACCGGGCCACCCACCGTGGGGCCAAAGCTGCCCGAGGTGATCTGACCGATGGTGTTGCCATTGCTGCACTGGATCTCAACGCCCTGACGCGCAGGCGCACGGCCATCGGGCTTGATCCCCACCAACTTACGCGCCGCACCCTCGGCCAGTTCCTTCTGCACCCGCTCGGCGCCCGGAAAGCCGCCCTCTTCCTTGCGGCGCTTCTGGATCGCCCAGCCCAGCGAGGCCTCGATCGGCGAGGTGCTCTGGTCGATATCATTGCCATAAAGGCACAGACCCGCCTCCAGCCGCAGGCTGTCGCGTGCGCCCAGACCGGCCGCCTCGCAATCCTCATGCGCCAGGAAGGCTTTGGTGATCTCAATCGCCTTGTCCTCGGGGATCGAAATCTCATACCCGTCCTCACCTGTATAGCCCAGGCGCGAGATACGGCATTCAACGCCCAAGATATCGGCCACGGTGGTTTCCATGAACTTCAGGTCGCGGGCGGCGGGGCAAAGCGCGCCCACCACATCCTCGGCCTTGGGACCCTGAACTGCCACCAGCGCGCGGTCGAAGATCTCGGTCACTTCAACGCCGTCCAGGTTGGCCTGCATATGCGGAATGTCCTGATGGCGCAGCGCCGCGTTTACCACCACAAAGTAATGATCGCCCGCATTCGACACGATCAAATCGTCCATGATCCCGCCTTCCGGGTTGGTGAAAAACCCGTACCGCGCCTTGCCTTCCTTCAGCGTCACATAAGCCTGCGGGCACAAAGCTTCCAGCTTCTCACCCACATTCTCACCGCGCAAAATCACCTGACCCATATGAGACACATCAAACACAGCCGCCTTCTCACGACACTGCTTGTGCTCCCCCATAATCCCCAACGGATACTGAACAGGCATCTCCCAACCCGCAAAATCAACCAGCTTACCTCCCAACTCAACATGAAGAGAATGAAGAGGAGTGCGTTTCGGGGAAGTCATGGCGGGTACTGCCTTTCGTCTCTAATGGTCGCAACGCATGCGCATCAGTCTGCCGCAAGCAGCAAAATTTGCAACGATTCAGCCCCGGATTCTAACTGCGGGGCATTGCTGCGGCAAACCTGTATACGGGCGTATGCATCAATAATGTTCCTATAGGAAACTTTTTTCCGTTAGGCAACACTCGTTGCAATAGACCCTGCGCTTCACCGAAATTAATCAAAGGCGCGAACCCCGCCAAAGGGACTTACCCTGGGGTCAATACGCTGAGAAGTCTGGATATTCCATGTCTTTCATACGGATCACCCAGCCAAGGCTCTTACAGCATGTTCCAACACGCAAAGACCAGCAACTAGGTCATCCTCGGCCGTATCCTCGGCGAAATCATGGCTGATTCCATTGATCGAAGGCACAAAGAGCATCGCTACTGGCATCAGACGGGCGACATTGGTGGCGTCATGCAGAGCACCCGATGGCATTCCGCGCCAGCTGTCAGGCGCGACATGTTCCGCACCACGCTCCAACGCCGCGCGCAGAGTCGGGTCCATGGCCACCGGCTCTAGCCCCAGCATTGGGCCGTAGCTGAGGGTCATGCCAAGCTCGTCGGCGACCTGCTGCGCGGTGGATCGAATGATCTCCTCCATGCGGATCAGCCGGTCCCCATCGCCATCACGCCATTGCATTGAGAACCGGACACGCCCCGGCACGATGGAGGAGGCATTGGGATGCAAGTCGACGCGCCCGATGGTCCAGACGGTCTGAGGGGTCACCACGTTGCGGAACCGGTCACTCAATCGAGCGTTAAACAAAGACAAGGCCTGAAACGCATCGCGTCGCAAATGCATCGGCGTGGTACCCGCATGGTTCTGTTGCCCCTCAAAGGTAATCGACATATCCCGGATTCCGACAATATCGGAGACAATACCAATCTGTTGACCCGCCGCATCCAGCGCGGGGCCTTGTTCGATGTGCATCTCGATGAAACCGCGGAACCGGGATGGTTCGACAAAACCTTTTGACAGCTCTGCCATCGCAGATCGAGCTGCGCCAAAGGTAGTGCCAGAGCCGTCGGTCAGCTGATCGGCCTGTTCCAGCGGCAGCCCACCTGACCAAACCGCCGACCCAGTGGTCACGCCAAAGCGACCCTCTTCATCTTGAAAACTGACAACCGAGATCGGCTGGTCGCTGGACCGCGCAATTTCAAGCGCGGCGATCACGCCCAGCGCCCCGTCCAGCCAGCCACCCTCGGGCTGGCTGTCGGAATGTGATCCCATCAGCAAAGACGTGCCCGGGGCAAGTCCAAACAGGTTCCCAACCGGATCAAAATGCGGCTCCAGTCCTGCTTCAGCCATACGACCCGCAAGCCATTGACGCGCGGCAATGTCCGCTGGGGAATAGGCCGGACGTACGACACCTTTGCCGACACCCGACGCCCCGAATTCGCGCAGCTTGTGCAGATCGGCCAGAAAGCGATTTGGATCGATGCTCATAGGTCCTCCAGACGCATAGTCGCGGCAACCATAGCCAGAACACAAAAAGCTGTAAGGATTTTTTGCCGCCAAAGGGAAACCCCTCTGGCCCCGACCCGGAACCTGCCCTAAGACATCCGCATAAGAGGGACCGATATGTCACATATTACATTGGTGCGGCACGGGCAGGCCAACACGGCGGCGCGCGACGAGGCAAACTATGACAAGCTGAGCGATTTGGGGCATCAGCAGGCCCGTTGGCTGGGTGCGCATCTGCGCGACACGCGCAGCCATTACCCCCGCGTCTATTGCGGCACGCTGACCCGACACGCCGAGACAGCTGCGAGCATGGAGTTAGCCGACCCGATCCGTGACCCGCGGTTGAATGAGATCGAGTACTTCACTCTCGCGCAATTGCTCGAGGATCAGCATGGCGTTGCCATCCCCACGGATCGCGAAGGCTTTGTCGAACACCTGCCCAAGACGTTTGCCGCCTGGGCCAATGGCGAGATCGAGAACACGCCCGAGACCTTTGAACACTTCGAAACCCGTGTCCGCGATGCGCTGCGGGACATCGGGACCGAAGGTGGGCCCGCAATCGTTGTCACCTCAGGCGGGTTGATCTCGATGGTGGTGCGGCAGGCAATGGGGCTGGATATCCCATCCATGGCCCGCGTCGCGCTTGCCATCATGAACACGTCGATGCATCGTCTGCATCCGATTGGCGCGCATCTCAGCCCGGTTCTGTTCAACGCCGTTCCGCATCTGGAAACGCCCGATCGGCAATTCGCACAGACGCACCTGTAAGGAGACCCAGATGCAGCTTTATTACGCCCCTCGCACCATCTCGGTTGCCGTTGCCATCGCTCTGGAAGAGGCGGGACTGGACTATGAGGCCATCAAGCTGGATTTCGTCGGGGGCGAGCAGACCAAACCGGCCTACAAACAGATCAATCCTAAGGGTCGGGTTCCTGCGCTGGCGGTCGACGGAGGCATCCTGACCGAAACCGGCGCGCTGCTGGAATTCATCGCGGCCAAAGCACCCGATGCCGGGTTGGTGCCTGCCGATCCGGTGATGGCCGCCCGAATGCGCGAGGTGATGTTCTACCTCGCCTCGACCATGCATGTGAACCATGCGCACAAACAGCGTGGCCATCGCTGGGCGGATAGTGAATCCAGCTGGAAGGATATGACGGCCAAGGTCGCGGAAACAATGACTGCGTCTTGTGACTACATCTCAGCCAACGGGCTGCGCGGGCCTTTTGTGCTGGGTGAAGCAGTCTCGCTGGCGGATGCTTACCTTTACGTAGTGTGCAGCTGGCTTGAGGGCGACGGGGTAGATGTTTCGGCCTTTCCCAAAATCGTCGCTTTCCGCGAAGCGATGGAGGCGCGGGCTTCTATCCAGGCCGTGCGTGCCGCCGGAATGCTCTGAGCAAAGGAAACTGCATGACACATCTGTGGGTCCGGGCAGAACAGCGCCCGAACGAGGAACGGGTCGGTCTGACCCCCGAAGGCGCGGCCACGCTGATCGCAGCGGGTATCCGTGTGACAGTCGAAGAAAGCTCGGTCCGCGCTATTCCGATCAATGGGTACAAAGACGCAGGCTGCGAGATCGCGACCGAAAATTCATGGCCAGAAGCCCCATTGGATGCAATCATCTTTGGCCTCAAGGAATTGCCCGAAGATGGCTCGCCACTGCCCCATCGCCACATCATGTTCGGCCATGCCTATAAGGGTCAGCATTCGGGGCGCGCGTTGTTGCAGCGGTTCAAGGTCGGGGGCGGTGTGCTATACGACCTGGAATACCTGGTCGATGAAGATGGCCGCCGGGTTGCCGCCTTTGGATACTGGGCTGGATACGCTGGGGCAGCTGTCACCCTGAAAACTTGGGCCGCGCAACAACGCGGCGAAGAATGTCCGCCAGTTGGCGTCTATTCGAACAAAGATGCGCTGAACGCCGAACTGCTGGCGGAACTCGACGCTACGGAGGCCACCCGCCCCCGCGCCATCGTAATTGGGGCCTTGGGCCGCGTGGGCACCGGGGCAGCGGACCTGTGCGAAGCGATGGGCGTCAGCGTCGCCAAATGGGACATGGCGGAAACCGCCAGCGGAGGACCATTCCCGGAAATCCTGGATCACGACCTGTTCCTGAACTGCATCTTTGCGCGCCCCGGCACACCGGTCTTTGTCCCGCGCGCGGCATTGACCGCATCGCGCAACCTGACCGCCATCGGCGACGTGGCCTGCGACCCGGACAGCGACTACAATCCGGTGCCCGTCTATGACCGAGCGACCACGTGGGACGCCCCCACCCTGCGCGTCGCCACCGACCCGGTGATGGACGTAATGGCCATCGACAACCTGCCCTCGATGCTGCCGGTCGAAAGCTCGCAAGACTACGCTGCGCAACTGCTTCCGTATCTGCTGACGCTCACCGATCTGGACAGCGGCGTCTGGGGTCGGGCAGAAGAAAACTACAAAACTCATATCGAAGGGATCTGAGCGATGACGATTCACTGGTGTGGCACCGGCCTGTCAGCCATCCCCGGCTTGCGCCGTCTGATCGAAGGCGGGCACAAGGTTACTGTTTGGAACCGAACCATCGAAAAGGCCAAAGCCGATGTTGGAGACCTCACCGACGACATCCGCGCCTTCGACACCGACGCTCTGGGCGCGGTGCTGGAGAAAGGCGACGTGATCGTCTCGATGCTGCCGGGTGACTGGCATGTGCCGCTGGCAGAGCTGGCTATTTCCAAGGAAGCGAACTTCGTCTCGTCCTCCTACATCGCGCCTGAAATGCGCGCACTGGACGACAAAGCCCGTGAGGCTGGTGTGGCTTTGGTCAATGAGGTCGGGCTGGACCCGGGCATCGACCATCTGATGGCGCATGCTTTAGTGGCCGACTACCGCGCTTCGGACGCTTTTGATGCGCAGAACCACCTGAGCTTCATCTCTTATTGCGGTGGTATCCCCAAGAACCCGAACCCGTTCCGCTACAAGTTCAGCTGGTCGCCTTTGGGCGTCCTCAAGGCGCTTCGCTCACCGTCAAAATCGATCCGCGACTATGCCCCGCTGGACGTCGCCCGCCCATGGGACGCGATCAGCAGCTACATCGCCCCGCTGCAAAACCCCGAAAGCTTCGAGGTCTACCCTAACCGCGACTCGCTGCCCTTCATGGCCGAATACCAGTTTGAGGATCACTGGCCAGTCAAAGAGTTCGTCCGCGGCACCCTGCGCCTGAACGGCTGGACCGACGCCTGGGCCGACGTGTTCACCGAAATCGAAACCCTCTCAGGCCCCGAAGGTGACGCGCGGCTTAGAGAGATGTCAGACCAGTTCTGGGCCGAAAACGCCTACGACGAAGGCGAGCCCGACCGCGTGGTGCTGTGCGTTGGCCTGAAAGCCGAGAAAGATGGCATTGAGGTTTGGAACAAAACCTACGTCATGGATGCTTGGGGCGATGAACGCGGTACCGCGATGGCGCGTTTGGTGTCGATCCCGGTCTCACTGGCGGTTGAAGCCGTCCTGAACCGCGCCATCCCTGCTGGCGTTCACGCAGCACCCAGCGATCCGAAACTGGTGCACGGCTGGATGGGTGAAATCGACACGCTCGCACAGCATCTGCAAATCGTGGATCACCTGAGTTAACCAGCCGGCAAAGAGAAAAAGGCCATCCCAGCATGCCTGGAATGGCCTTCAATCTCGTATTATTTCCATTTCTAAGCCTGGCTTTCCTTACGACGCCCGAGCGTCAGATATATCGATTGATCGTGTCCTCGATATCGCTGCGGTTTATGCCCAACTCGGCCAACTGATTGTCGCTCAAGCCATCCAGATACTGCGCGGCACGCACAATTTCCGGACTTATCGCCCTGATACGCATGGCGCGATCAAAAAGCAGTAGAGCCGTAGCGGATGGCGTTGGCTGATTTGCGGGCGGGATGACATCAAACATATTCGTTACCTCACTCATTACAAAAACGGCGTTTGCGAACGGTCGCAGACCCTGTTTCATTGCCGAAGTGGGGCACCGTTGAAAACGCGCTCGTAGGCGCGTTGTTTGATCTCGCTCCGATCAATCCCGATATCCGCGAGTTGGTGATCCGAAAGTCTTTCCAGATTGCGCACCGTGTTCGAGAAAATGCGTCTCCGAAAAAACTCGACCTTTGCGTCCGCGTAGTTCGAGAACAAACCGCCAAAGAGGCCAGTCCGGGCTTCTGCAGCATGTGTATGTGCCATTTTTTTCCTCCTAAATTTGATTTTCAGTGCAGTACTGACATCAAATAAAGGGACGCTGCGTTAACCAAAAAGCAGCGTTCCATTAAGATTGCTTTAGGAAGGTGGAGCGCGATGGCGCGCGCTATTCGCAGCCTTCGGCTACATCAGATCGTTTTCGACATCCTCAGCCGATATCCCCAACGCATCCAGACCATTCTCCAGGTGGTCCGACAGATGCGGCGTTCCGATCAGGTAGTCAGCACAGGGGGTCGAGGCCTCGGACCTTGCGGTTGCGATAGCCTCGGCCAAATCCTCGGCAAAAAAGCTCTCGCGCCCGATCCACATGATGGCGACCAGTTCGGCCTGTTCGTCCTCGCTCATCCGGTCGACAAAAGCGCGCAGCTCTCCTTCGGCCCGCTCCAACTCACGGCCCATCATGGCGACCTGGGCGACTTTTCTTGCTGAGATTTCCAGCATGTTTCCAGCTCCTTCTGTTCGCGGTCTCAGAGCATCAGACCCGTTCCAAAGACCCGAGTCTTTGATCTTACGCAAACAAAAGCCCGCTTAATGCCTGCTGCGTGAAACCGGGTGATCCGGCACCGGGGTGGTACGGAACGGGCGAAACCGGGCTTTCTTGAGCCAAAGTTTCAGCGCCTGCCAAACGATCAAGGCAAATGTCCGCCGCGCGCCGAAAGGCCGGCGCAGCAACGACCACAGGATCGTACGATTGGTCAGTGGCTGTCGTAGCCCGGTCAAAGTCGCGATCAGCCCCCCGTCCGTACGTTCGTAGTCGATCCAGACCCCGACACGGTCAGAGCGATAGTCGAAGCGAAACGTGTAGCTTCCTTCGATCTGCTGGAACGGAGACACATGCATCAGCTTGTCCGCCACCAAACGGTCAGACGGGCCAATAGGCGAAAAATCCGGCTTATGGCAGACATAGCTGTGACGGGTTCCATAGGTATTGGTGACCTCGGCAACAACCACGTACAGCTGCGCGTCAGTGTCAAAGCAAAGCCAAAAGCTGACAGGGTTGAACACATGGCCCAACACGCGGGGCTGCGTCAGCAACATGATCTGTGCGGGCTGCGGCACCTCCAATTCATCAAAGCGGGCGCGCAACCAGCTTGCACCGGTACCTTGCTTTGGCACGCCTCCGTGATCGGTACGCCGCCAGTTGAAGACATTCGCACGATCCATCGAAAACAGTAGGGGTGTTTTCAACTGCGCCTCAGGGTCAAACAGGATGTAGTCAACCGAATATCGGAACGCATTTTCAATCGCACCTTTGCGACCATGATATGTATGGCCTGCGATATGGTCGATTTTCTTCATGTCGTCGCGTATCCTGTCTAACCCGTAAACGGTTAAAATAGCGCTCTTTTCCTCAAAGAGCTGACATACCTAATACGATTCCTAGCGCGGATTGGATTATTTTGTCTCAGTAAAGTGATCCGCCTTGGGCCGCCCCGCGTAATGTGGTTATGTTTACCGAGATCAATACCGTGACCTTGGACGAACCTGCGGCTGAACAGGCCGCCCCTCAGCCTTGGCGCGCGAAGAAACGCATCAAGGGTAGACAGGTGAACGGAACGAACGGCAGTTGCGACACCAGGACTGAGTGGGTAGACCAAGTCAGGCGTATCCGGGATGCGCAGGACCAAGCGGCTTTTGCCGAGCTGTTCCAGCATTTCGCGCCGCGTATCAAGGCGTTCCTGATGAAGTCAGGGTCTGACGCCACGATGGCCGAAGAATGCGCGCAAGAGGTGATGGCAACCTTGTGGCACAAGGCCCATCTGTTCGATCCATCGCGGGCCACAGTGGCCACCTGGGTGTTCACGATTGCTCGGAACAAACGCATTGACGTCCTGCGCAAGCAGCGCCGCCCCGAACCCGAGGAACTGGGATGGGGCCCCGAGGCCGAGCCTGATCAGGACGATGTCCTTGCGTTACAACAAGAAACCGCGCAGCTGCGTACCGCCTTGTCGGCGTTGCCAGACGCGCAGAGACAGCTGATCGAGAAGGCGTACTTCGGAGATCTGAGCCATCGAGAGATTGCATCTCAGACCGGATTGCCGCTGGGCACGATCAAATCACGGATACGGCTGGCGCTGGACCGCTTGCGCCACGCGATGAATTGAGATTAGTACGATGAGCAACCCGATCAAACATCACCTGACGGATGATCTGCTGATGGCCTACGCAGCGGGCACTCTGCCTGAAGCGTTCGACCTGATGGTCGCCACCCATCTGTCGCTATGCGACCACTGTCGCGCGCGTGCTGAAAGCTTTGACGCCGTGGGCGGGCATGTGCTTGAGGATCAGTCAGACAGCATTAGCATGAGCGATGCGTCACTTGCGGCCACCATGGCTTTGATCGCCCAAGGCGCACCGACCCCCAAGCCCGCGAAACCGGGCTGCGCCGTTCTGCCGACTCCACTGCAGGACTATGTTGGCGGAACCGTGGATGACATCCAGTGGAAATCCATCGGTATGGGGGTGAAACAGGCGATCCTACCCACGTCCAAGGATGCCAGTGCGCGGCTGCTGTTCATTCCAGCGGGCGTTGCCGTGCCGGATCACGGACATCACGGGACCGAGTTGACCATGGTGCTGAAAGGCGCTTTCTCGGATGAGGTCGATCGGTTTGCCCGTGGCGATGTCGAGATTGCGGATGAGGATCTGGAGCATACGCCTGTGGCCGATATGTCAGAGGATTGCATCTGCTTGGCCGTCACAGACGCGCCATTGAAGTTCAATAAGCTGATGCCCCGGCTGTTCCAGCCTTTCCTGCGTATCTGACGTGCAGTCAGGCGCTGCAATCCGGCCGGGGTATTCCCTATACATCCAACGCACCGCTGCGCCCGCGCACCTCTACCGAGGGCAGCGATGTCAGTTCGGTATCAGACACCGAGGCACCCGCGGCGTCGAGCAATGCGGCGGACATAATCAGATTCATATCTGCCGAGCGCGTTAGGCTGTCCAACCGGGCCGCTATATTGACCGTGTCACCAAACACCGAATATTCCAGCCGCTCCTGATCACCGATCACACCAACAAAAACCTCACCCCAATGCAGGCCGATGCCCGTTTCCAGCGTGGGCAGGTCTGCCTGCCTGCGCTCGATACTCCAATCGCGCATCTCGTGTGATAGCCCCAGCCCGCATCGCAAACACCGTTCAGCCGCGCGATCGCCCTCAAAAACAATCATCACCGCATCCCCGATGAACTTGTCGATGATGCCATTCTCTTTCCGAACCACCTTTGAGACACGGCTGCGATAAGAAGTAATTAGCTCGGACACCTGCTCGGGCTGCAAGTTTTGCGATAAGGTCGTAAAGCCGCGCAGGTCTATGAAAATCACTCCGGCCAGCTGCCGCCGCCCCTGTTTCAGCGCTGACAAACCGCTTTCGCCCAGATCTCCGACCACTTGCGCAGGCAGGTATCGGGTCAGGTTCGCGCGGCGCTGCGCTTCGGTCACCGACTGAAACAGCAGCGCATTTACGCGATAGGCGGCAACGATGAGAACCACACCCGCAAGTGTGATCATGAACAGACGGATCAGGTTGGGTGGCGGCGAGAGGAACAGCCAGATCGGATTTGCATCTTGCCCCCTCGAAAGCCCCGCATCCTGACTGATCAGATATAACAATCCCAGAACAAGCAGCGCAACTTGCAGCGCCATGACCTTGGGGTTGCCACGCAAAACGCCAAAGGCCAGCACGACAGGCACCAGCCACACCGCTGGCAGCACAAACATCACGTCCCCTGACAGGCCAACATTGCGCATGCCCACCCAGACATTGAAAACCACAAAAAGCGCATCTGCCGCGGAAACTGGCCAAGCCATCCAACCGGCAAAGCGCTGTTGTCGCGCTACTGTCCATGTGACCAGGCCCAGCGCAAAATAGGCAAACATGGTGCCTAGGGCGGATACCCATTGCCGCTCCAACACGGCATGACCTGTATTCTGAACCGGTTGCACGGTGACGAGAAAGAACACGCCCAGGCCAAAGGCCACCAGCATACGCAACAGACCAACAATCTGTTCGGCATCCTGCTCAGCTTTGCCCAGCAGCTCGGCAATCTCTGACGGCGGAGTGTCTTGTGCCATATCTCTGCCAGTGCGCCCCTTGATCTTACGACGCCGACTCAGGCGCAGGCTTAGCCTTCTTGGCGCGCCAGCGGAACAACGTCATGCGAGTCGTCCGGAGCTAACTCCTCAAAGTCGAAATTGTCCAGTCGGCGTGCCCTGCGCCCGGCCTTGTCAGCACTGATCTTGATCTCCGAGATATCCTTGGCCGCCTGTCCGAAATGACGGTCCAGGTTGGTCACCCGATCGCCCAGACGCTCAACATCCTTGTGCAGGGCACCCAGTTCCTTGCGGATCGCGCCCGCCTGTTCGCGCATGCGGGCATCTTTCAGGATCGCGCGCATGGTGTTCAGCGTCGCCATGCAGGTGGTGGGCGAAACGATCCATACCCGTTTGTTAAAGCTTTCCTGCACCAGTTCGGGGAACTTGGCGTGCAGCTCGGCATAGACGGCTTCGGACGGCAGAAACATCAGCGCGCCGTCGGCGGTTTCGCCATCCAGAATATACTTCTCGGCAATGTCGTTGATGTGCTTGCGCACGGTGCTACGGAACATCTGCAGCGCCGCTTTCAACTCCATATCATTGGTCGAGCCAATAAGCGCCTCATAGGCCTCCAACGGGAATTTGCTATCGATCACGATGGGGCCCGGCGGGTTCGGCAGATGGATCAGGCAGTCGGCGCGCCGCCCGTTCGACAGCGTTGCCTGCAACTGAAAGCTGTCTGACGGCAGCGCCTTGGAGACGATGTCATTCAACTGAATCTCACCAAATGCACCGCGCGTCTGTTTGTTCGACAGGATATCCTGCAACGACAGCACATCGCCCGACAATTTGGTGATATTGTCCTGCGCCTTGTCGATCGCCGACAAACGTTCCTGCAATTGGGTCAGCGAGGTTGCGGTCTGCTTCGACGAGCCATGCAGCGCTTCCTTCATCCGCTCCTGCATCTCGGCCAACGCGCGCGCCGATTTCATCGCATTATCAGCCAGCCGGTCATTCATCTGCTGCTGCACTGAAGACAGGCGCGCCTCGACCGTTTGGATCACCTGCACCTGCGCATTGGCCTGTGTGTCCGAAACATGCTGCAATCCACCGCGCAACTGTTCCTGCCCCTGCCCCAACTGCTGCACATGCTGACCCAGATGCGCCATCTGCCGCGCCAGCGGTTCTGTCATACGGGCCGAACGGTTGGCCGCCCGCAGCGACAGGAACAACATCAGCACAATTAGCGCAACAAACCCGGCTATGGTCAGGACGACCGGGTCATTTATTGGGATCTGTGCGCCTGCAATCTGGATCATGTGATTCAATATGTTCTCGTTTTGTTTTCGTCTTCTTAACGGGTCTGGAGCATCGGATCAACTGCGCCCGAACAGCCGCTCGATATCGCTCAGTTTCAATTCCACGTAAGTGGGCCGCCCGTGGTTGCATTGGCCGGAATAGGGTGTCGCCTCCATCTCGCGCAGCAGGGCGTTCATCTCTTCTGCGTGCATCCAGCGGCCCGAGCGGATCGATCCGTGGCAGGCGACGCGGCTGAGGATCGCCTCGATCTTGGCCTGTACCATTTGGCTTTCGCCCTGATCTGTCAGTTCGTCGAGGATATCCAGGATCATCGCACGGGCATTGACCTCACCCAAAATGGACGGGGTTTCGCGCACGGCGATGGCCCCACCACCGAATGGCTCTAGCGTCAAGCCAAGGCGGGACAGATCATCGGAAACGGCCATCAGGCGGGCGCAATCGCCCTCGGACAGTTCTACGATCTCGGGAATCAGCAGGGCCTGCGCGGCGACGCCACTCTCGGCCATCTGAGCTTTGAGTTTCTCGTAGACCAGCCGTTCATGTGCAGCGTGCTGGTCGACAATCACCATGCCATCGGCGGTCTGGGCGATGATGTAATTCTCGTGCACCTGTCCACGCGCCGCGCCCAAAGGCAGATCCTGTGCCGGCGATTCTTCGGCGACCGGTTCGATCGGGGTCGGTGCAAAAATTCTGCCGCTGTAATCGTTGGCCAACTCGGCAAAGCCCGGCGACTGCGCCTGGTACGCGGCCTGGCGCGCCGCAGGGGAGGGCCGATCCATCTGATAGACCCGCGCCGGGGTCGCCTGTGCCGGTTCCGGGCGCATCGCCCCAAGCGTTGCATTGGCCACGGTCGAGGACGCCCGATGACCCGCCTCAGCCAGCGCATAGCGCAGGCTGGACACGATCAGCCCGCGCGCCACACCCGGATCCCGGAATCGCACCTCGGACTTGGCGGGATGGACATTCACATCCACCAGTGTTGGATCGCAATCAATGAACAACGCCGCCGCCGGATGGCGATCCCGGCTGAGGAAATCGAAATAGGCCGCGCGCAGGGCGCCAGTCAGCATCTTGTCCCGGACCGGGCGACCATTGACGAACAGATACTGCGCCACCGCCGCGCCACGTGAATAAGTCGGCAGAGCGGCGTAGCCATAAAGCCGAATACCCTCGCGCGTGGCATCGATGCGCAGGGCGTTTTCGGCAAACTCACGGCCAATCACCCGGGCCAGACGGGCGTGCAGCGCGTCAAACAGATCGCCATTCTCGCGGTCAGCACGGAACGTCACGCGCCCCTCGCCGCCGCCTGAAACATCGCGCAGCGTGAAGGTGACCGAAGGTTCCGCCATCGCAAGCCGTTTCACCGTATCGGTGATCGCCTGCCCCTCGGCCCGATCGGTGCGCATGAATTTCAACCGGGCGGGCGTGGCGTAGAACAGATCGCGCAGCTCAACCACCGTGCCCGCGCGCAGGGCGGCAGGTTTGACCGCATCAAGTTTACCGCCTGCTACGTGGATTTGCGCGGCCTCGGCACCGGGCACACGGCTGGTGATGGTCAAACGCCCAACAGCACCAAGCGAGGGCAGCGCCTCACCCCGGAACCCGAAGGTATGGATGTTCAGCAGGTCCGAGTCGTCGATTTTCGAGGTCGCATGCCGCGACAAGGCCAGTGGCAAATCCTCGGCAGAGATACCGCATCCATCATCCGTGACCCGGATCAGGGTCTTGCCACCATCGGCGATATCGATGGCGATCCGGCTGGCGCCAGCATCAATGGCATTCTCGACCAGTTCCTTCACAGCCGACGCCGGGCGTTCCACCACCTCGCCCGCTGCGATCCGATTGATCGCTGCATCGTCGAGTTGCCGAATAACCGGGCGAATGTCGCTGATATTGGGGTTTGCTTGCGCCATACCACCACAACTAGCACATGGCACTACGATTCCGCCACCGATTTTGGCACCGGTTTCGATTTGATTTTATACCCGAGGGAGGGGGTGTCCGGGCAGTTGCGGGCAGGTTCCAAATAGGGTGCCGCTTATCCCCAACCACCCGGACGTTCTGAAGTGAGTGGTAGGTAACGAGATCTTACCGTCACGGGTATCATGCGCATTTTCAGAAGGCTCATTAAGAGTCACATTCGAACAATCTGGGCAGAGTCCAGCCGATGACCTGCGGAAAGCACTGGCAGGAAAGCGCCAATTCACGCAGTCGTGTGCGCCCCGACCCTTACTCGGCAAGGGCCAAACATCGCGCTCAGCGCCAGAATCACACCCGACATGGTGGCGATCATGCCTGCCGCGCTGACCGCATCCGCCGCGCCCAACCAGAGCGGTCCGTAGCCTGCCAGCACATATCCCGACACAGCCGAGATCACGGCGAACAGAACGCTCCAGGCGACTTGGGCCTCAAGCCGGTTGGTCATCATACGCGCCGCAGCGGGCGGGCAAATAAACATTGCGATCACGATGATGGACCCAACCGCATCAAAGGCCGCCACGGCGGCAATCGCAGCCACTATGACCAGTGCCAGCCCCAGCACATTGGTGCGAATTCCCAAGGTGCGCGCAAACCCTTCGTCAAAGGTCGAGATCTTCAGCGGGCGCCAGAACAGCCAGGTGAACAGCAGAACACCCAGCAATGTGATCGCGATCCTGGGCAGTTCATGCGGCAAACCGGCCAGCGCCTCGATATCCCAAAGCGAGGACCAGCCCGTTGCATCCAGCCAGATCAGGCCCTCCAGATTACCATAGAGCGCATGTTCCACATCCAGATGCACGGTCGATGTATCCGTTTGCTCCAGCAACAGCACACCGCCTGCAAACATGGTGGTAAAGACAACGCCCATCGCAGCACCAGGTTCGATCTGACCCAACCGCCGGATTGCCTCGATCAGGACCACAGCGACAATCGCCGCGCCCGCCGCGCCCAGCATCATGGGCCAGGTCGAGATTGTGCCGGTCACGAGAAAGGCCACGACGATACCGGGTAGTACGACATGGCTGATCGCATCTCCGATCAGGGCCTGTTTGCGCAGCACCAGAAAGTTGCCTGGCAACGCGCAGGAAATGGCCGCGAAAGTACCAATCAGCAACGGCGTCAGGGACAGGGGAACGAATTCTTCACCACTCATACCGGAACCTCCTGAGGGCCACCGATCTGGCGGTCGATCTCGGAGATCTGGTCGCGGGTCAGCACGGTTTCGATATCTCGCAACCCGTCATACAGCGCCGCCGTCGCCTCATGCGCCTGATCCGCGCGCACAACCTCCCACCGCTTTTCGTCTCGCAACGCTTTGGCGGCGCGGGCTTTCCCGGCCTCGGTCGCCACCCCATCGGCACGGACCAGATCGGCGCGGCGCAGCAGGCGCATAGTCAGCGGTTCATATATATTTTGGTCCTGTGCGAGGGCCAAAAGCCCTTGCCGGATGTGGACACGGCGCTGAAAGCGCAGGTGACGCAGAACAGCGGCCAGGACACCTCGGATCGGGGCAAAGAAGAGCGAGAGGACAAAGAAGCCAAAGCTAACCAGAACAATGATCGGTCCGGTTGGCAGGTTCGGCGCGGTGGCGGACAAAGCGGCCCCGATATAGCCCGCCAATCCACCGGCCAGACCAGCGAGGATCACCACCCGATCAGAGCGGTCGGACCAGAACCGCGCGGTAACGGGCGGGATGATCAGCAAGGCGACAATCAGGATCAGGCCGACGATCTTCAGACCAACCACAGTGACAGCCATCACCAGCCCCATCATCGCAAGATCGATCCGATGCACCGGCAAGCCTTGGGCCGTCGCATAATCCGGATCAAACGCTACCAATGTCATCGGACGGCGCAGGATCACGACCAGCACCAGCGTTGCTGCACCGCCAATGGCGATGATCAATGCATCCGCCCAGAGCATTCCGGCAGTTGAACCCAGCAAGAACCCTTCGAGCCCCGCCTGACGACCAACGCCCATGGTCTGAATGACGGTCAGCAGGACAATGCCAAAGCCGAAAAATACTGACAGCACCGCGCCAATCGCGGCGTCTTCGGCCAGACGCGTGTGGCGTGTCAGCCAGTTCATGCACAGCAGCCCAATCCAGGCGGAAACCGCCGATCCCGCCAGCAGGCCCAACAGATTGCGCCCATCCCCACCGAACGCGACCAGCACCATGAAAGCAAGGCAGACACCGGGCAGGGTTGCATGGCTGATCGCATCACTGACCAGCGCGCGTTTGCGCAGAAAAAGAAAGGTGCCAGTGACACCCGCCGACACCCCCAGCAACGTCGCACCAATGGCAACGAGCGTGGCGTTATAGCCAAGCTGCAGGCTAAGCGCATCCCAAAGCATGTGTTACCCGACTGCGTGCGAAATCTGATCGATCTGCGCGGTAGCCAGACGCCCACCATATGCGGATTGCAGAGTTTCAGCCGTGAACGCCTCAGGCACCGAACCTTCGGCTATCTTACGGGTGTTGATCAGGAAGACATGGTCGAAATAATCCGTGACGGTTGCCAGATCGTGATGCACGACGACCACGGTCTTGCCCGCCTCTTTCAGCGACTTCAGCACTGCGATGATGGCCTTTTCAGTGGCCGCATCGACCCCGGCAAAGGGCTCATCCAGCAGATAGAGATCAGCGTCCTGCGCCAGAGCGCGGGCCAGGAAAACGCGTTGCTGCTGCCCGCCTGACAATTGCCCGATCTGGCGATCTGCAAAGTCGCGCATGCCAACGCGGTTCAGGCAATCCATCGCGCGGGCCATATGGCGCGCGCGAACCCGACCCAACAGGCCCAGCTGCCGCGACAGACCCATCAGGACCACGTCAATCACACGGGTGGGGAAATCCCAATCCACACTGGCACGCTGCGGCACATAGGCGATCCGGGCACGTTGATCTTCTAGCGATTTCCCGAACACGTTCACCCGACCGGACAGAGGCTTCACGATCCCAAGCGCCGCTTTCAAAAGGGTCGATTTTCCCGCACCGTTCGGACCAATGATCGCTGTCATGGCACCGGGTTGAACGGTCATATCGACCGAGAACACAGCCGGTTTCTGACCATAAGAAACGGTCAGACCCCGCACCGCCAACGGGCTGGATTCAACGCTTTGATCTTCGATCGAAACACCCTGTGAGGCGGCCAGTTCCAGCATCGTTTAGAACCCCGCCGACAGTTTGCCGTTCAAGCCGCGCTCGGGCACGTCGGCACCCAATGCACCTGCAATCACGGTGATATTGTGGTCCAGCATGCCGACATACGTGCCTTCATAGGTGCCATCGACACCCATCGCGTCCGAAAACAGCTCGCCCCCAACCGAAACCTCGTGCCCCTTGGCCGCAGCCCCTTCGATCAGTGCGCGCATCGAGCGGTCCGAGACCGAGCTTTCCACGAAGACAGCCGTCAGTTGACGGTCGACCAGCGTATCGACCAGTTCTCCGATCCGGTTCAATCCGGCCTCAGACTGGGTAGAAATCCCCTGAACGCCCATGACCTCATAGCCATAGGCCGCCCCGAAATATCCAAAGGCATCATGGGCGGTCAGCAATACCCGGCTTTCTTCCGGCACAGCGGTCAGAACCTGTTCAGCATAAGCCGCCAGAGCGTCCAGTTCGGCCAGATGAGCCTCGGCATTCGCCGCAAAAAGGTCTGCCGATTCAGGGCGGGCATCGGTCAGCGTGGCCTGAATCTCTGCGACCACCTCGCCCCACAAGGCTGGGCTCATCCAGATATGCGGGTCGTATTTGTCGGCATAGTCGTCATGGGCACGCAGCTTGGATTTATCGACGCTTTCTGCCACAGCAACCACAGTCTGTTTGCGCGAAAGGTCTTCAAAGAAATCCTCCATCTGCGCTTCCAGATACAGGCCATGCCACAGAACCAGATCCGCACGGGTCATCGCGACGATGTCGCTGCGAGTCTGGCGATACGCGTGCGGGTCAACGCCTGGCCCCATCAGGCCCTTCACCTCAACTTGATCCCCACCAACCTGACGCACCGCATCTGCGACCATGCCGGTTGTTGCGACAACTTTGAGAGGGGCCTCGGCCCAAGCAGCAAGCGGTAGCGTTGCAGCAACAGCCAATGCGGCAAGGAAATGGCGACGAATCATGTTCATACCTCGGAACTCAGGCTCAGTTGAGATTGAATATGAGAACCATTCGCAACTAAGTCAATGCTATTGAGAATTATTCGCAACAAATTCCGCATTATTTGTCCAAATGGTCAAATTATTCTGTGTCGCGCGGTTCTGATGCCTTCCATTTAGCCGCAGCCCGTGCGATTTTGGCGCAAACCTCCCAAAGGACGTGACAATGGAAACGCAGAGCTCAGACAGCCCCGTGCGCACCGCGCATCTGCCGCAAGTGACCGAACCCCGCAACCCCGGTATGTACCTTGACCTGGACTGGGTGCGCGCCGTGCAGGCAAACACCTCTGCGATCGAACGCCGAGCGGCCACCCTGCCGGGTCGGCGGTCGGTGAAGAAAGACTATCAGGCCGCATGGCTGCTGAAGGCGATCACGATGATCGACCTGACCACCCTGTCGGGCGATGACACTGTGGGACGGGTGCGTCGACTGTGCGCCAAGGCACGCCAACCGGTTGCATCCGCCACCTTACAGGCGCTGAATATGCCCGCGATCACCACAGGCGCGGTTTGTGTGTATCACGACATGATCGAAACTGCGGTTGATGCGCTCAAGGGCACTGGGATTCCAGTGGCAGCCGTTTCCACCGGCTTCCCCGCCGGCTTGTCCCCGTTTCACTTGCGTGTGGCCGAGATCGAGGAAAGCGTGAAGGCCGGTGCCGAAGAGATCGACATCGTGATCTCGCGCCGCCACGTGCTGTCGGGCGATTGGCAAGCATTGTATGACGAGATGAAGGCGTTCCGCGTGGCTTGTGGAGATGCACATGTGAAGGCGATCCTAGCGACCGGAGAGCTGGGCAGCCTGCGCAATGTCGCCCGCGCCTCGCTGGTGTGCATGATGGCGGGGGCGGATTTCATCAAAACCTCAACCGGTAAGGAAAGCGTCAACGCTACCCTGCCCGTTTCTCTGGTGATGATCCGCGCGATCCGCGACTACTATGACCGCACCAGTTATCGCGTGGGATACAAGCCTGCGGGCGGGATATCCAAGGCCAAGGACGCGTTGGTCTATCTGTCGCTGATCAAGGATGAGCTGGGCGACCGCTGGCTGGAGCCCGATCTGTTCCGCTTTGGCGCCTCATCGCTGCTGGGCGATATCGAGCGGCAGTTAGAACATTATGTCACGGGCGCGTATTCCGCCGGTTACCGTCACTCCATGGGCTGAGGACAAAACAATGACAGTCAAAGAGATTTTCGAAACCATGGATTACGGCCCTGCCCCCGAAAGCGCTGCCGAGGCACTGGCCTGGCTGGTCGATCAGGGCGACAAGTTCGGCCATTACATCGACGGGGCCTTCACCAAACCCGGCAAGGGGTTCGACAGCCGCAACCCCGCGACCGGAGAGGTTCTGGCCAAGCTAACCCAGGCGAAGCAAGCTGATGTGGACGCTGCCGTCGCCGCTGCCCGCAAGGCGCAGCCCAAGTGGGAGAAAATGGGCGGCGCAGGTCGTGCACGGTACCTCTATGCCATTGCACGTCTGTTGCAGAAGCATTCCCGCCTATTTGCGGTGCTGGAGAGCATGGATAACGGCAAGCCGATCCGCGAGTCCCGCGATATCGACATCCCCCTGGCGCAGCGACACTTTTACTACCACGCCGGTATGGCGCAACTGATGGAAAGCGAACTGCCCGATGCTGAGGCCTTGGGTGTGTGCGGGCAGATCATCCCGTGGAACTTCCCCTTGCTGATGCTGGCCTGGAAGATCGCGCCCGCGTTGGCGATGGGCAATACGGTGGTTTTGAAACCGGCCGAATACACCTCCCTGACCGCGCTGTTGTTTGCCGATATCTGCACGCAGGCCGGGCTGCCCAAAGGTGTGGTCAACATCGTGACTGGTGATGGCGCGGTGGGCGAGATGATCGTAAACGCGGACGCGGACAAGATCGCATTCACCGGCTCGACCGTTGTGGGTCGCCGCATCCGTGAGGCGACCGCAGGCTCGGGCAAAGAACTGACATTGGAGCTGGGCGGAAAGTCTGCTTACATCGTGTTCGACGACGCCGATATTGACTCAGCTATCGAAGGTCTGGTCGATGCGATCTGGTTCAATCAGGGTCAGGTCTGCTGTGCCGGATCGCGCTTGCTGTTGCAAGAAGGTATTGCTGACCGCTTCCACGACAAGCTACGCGCGCGGATGGATACGCTCCGCATTGGCGATCCACTGGACAAATGCATTGACGTCGGCGCGGTTGTGGACCCGGTTCAGTTGCAGACCATCAAAAGTATGGTCGAAAGCAACACGGTTGGGCATGTCCATCAGGCAGCGAGCGATCTGCCGGAAAACGGCTGCTACTACCCGCCGACATTGATCTCGGGCCTCGAAACTTCGGACCCGCTGATGCAGGAGGAAATCTTCGGCCCGGTACTGGTCTCGTCCACCTTCCGCACACCGGAAGAGGCGGTGGAGCTGGCCAACAACACCCGTTACGGTCTGGCCGCGACGGTCTGGACCGAGAATGTGAACCTGGCGCTGGATATCGCGCCCAAGCTGGTTGCGGGCGTGGTCTGGGTGAATGCCACCAACCTGTTCGACGCCGCCGCAGGGTTTGGCGGTGTGCGCGAAAGCGGTTTTGGACGGGAAGGTGGCTGGGAGGGGCTGACAGCCTATACCAAGCCCAAAGGCAAAGCTAAGCCGCTGGCCAAGGTCGAGGCGGCCATGGGCGAAGGGGCTCCGGTCGATCCCATCGACCGCACCGCCAAGATGTATATCGGCGGCAAACAGGCACGACCCGACAGCGGATATTCAAAACCAATCTGGGGCAAACTTGGTCTTTTGGGACATGTGGGTCTGGCCAACCGCAAGGACGTCCGCAACGCGGTCGAGGCCGCAGCAGGCGCGAAAGGCTGGTCCAAGACCACGGGTCATCTGCGGGCACAGATTCTGTATTACATCGGCGAGAACCTCTCAGCCCGCGCCGGTGAGTTTGCCGCGCGGATCGACGCCATGACCGGCAAAAAGGACGGCGCGAAAGAGGTCGAAGCCTCGATCCAGCGTCTGTTCACTGCGGCGGCCTGGGCGGACAAATATGACGGTCAGGTCCATGGCGTCCCGATCCGGGGTGTGGCCATCGCCATGAAGGAGCCCGTCGGCGTGATCGGCGCGCTTTGCGCGGATGAGGCACCACTGCTGGGTCTAGTCTCGACCATGGCCCCAGCGATTGCGATGGGCAACCGGGTGGTGCTGGCAGCGTCTGAACCCTACCCGCTGGCCGCGACGGATTTCTATCAGATCCTCGAAACCTCGGACGTGCCCGCCGGTGTGGTCAACATCCTGACCGGCAGCCACGCGGAACTGGCGAAACCGCTCGCCTCGCACCTGAACGTCGATGCGGTCTGGTCGTTCTCATCCACCGACTTGTCGAAAGAGATCGAGGCGGTCTCTGCCGGGAACCTGAAACGGACCTGGGTCAATAACGCGACGGCAATCGATTGGAGCGTGGACCATTCCCGCCGCTTCCTGCAAGCTGCGACCGAAGTCAAAAACATCTGGGTGCCCTACGGAGAGTAGGGCCCCCCACAACACCGGAGCAAACTAACTTGGCTATTGTTTCATCTGAGGTCGTCACATCATGAATGATAGCCAAAGAGTTTACTCCGAATGTGGTTCCCGAATTCTGGAAGTCCTGAGCAGAGAAGATGGTCTTTACACTCTTCAGGAGTTCGCTCGAAGATACGATTCCGAGGAAAAGACAACATACGAAATCAAAGTCGAGTCGAATTACAGCAGTAAGTTTGATGACTTTGACACTGCCTTGAAGGAGGCAAAAAGGCTGATTTCCCTCTGAATACGTCGCACGTGAATTGACATCACCACTCCGCAACAAAGGTACCTCACATGGATTTTTCAGGAAAAACCGTCATCGTCATTGGTGGGACCAGCGGTATCAATCGTGGTATTGCCGAGGCCTTTGCAGCCTCGGGCGCGAAACTTGCGGTGGCCAGCCGGTCGCAGGAAAAAGTGGATGATACTGTCGCGGCCCTGAAATCCGCAGGCGCTGAAGAGGCCATCGGAGCAGCCTTTGATGTGCGCGATCCCGAGGCCGTTGCAGAAGGCTTGAAACAGTTCCACGATGCGCTCGGCACATTCGACGTTCTGGTTTCCGGTGCGGCAGGCAACTTTCCGGCGCTGGCGGCTGAGATGTCGGTCAACGCTTTCAAAACCGTGATCGATATCGACCTGATGGGCACAATCCACGTGATGAAAGGGGCCTACCCATACCTCAAACGTCCCGGTGCAAGCATCATCAACATCTCGGCCCCGCAATCCTATCTGCCTTACGAAGGCCAATCCCATGTCTGCGCCGCCAAGGCGGGGGTCGACCAAATCACGCGCACGCTGTCGATGGAGTGGGGGATCGAAGGGATCCGGGTGAACTCGGTCGTGCCCGGCTTCATTGAAGGCACCGAGGGCGCGAAACGTCTCACGCCTTCGGAAGACGCCCATGAAGAAATACGCAAGGACATCCCATTGGGCCGCTGGGGGCAGCCGCAGGATGTGGCCAATGCCTGCCTGTTCCTCAGCTCGGACCTGGCCAGTTACATCAGCGGGACGGTAATGGCCGTGGACGGTGCACTCTATCAGCGCGGGTCGGGCAAATTCGGTCAGATGATGGGGGGTATGCTGCGCGCGCAGGCAAAAGCACGGACATAATCGTTAATAGCTTGTGAAGCTGTTCATATACAGCATCCGGTTTTAAAGGCAGCCTTTGGTCCATCACATCGCAAGGGTGGGCCTGAAGTTGTTAACACTGCCGACAGACGTCACAGACATTGCACAGCTGATCGTTATGATCGGCGTATTCGGTGCCGGGCTATACATTCTCAACTACTTTCTGTTGCAAATGGGGATCGTGCGCGGGTCAGGCGTTCTGTATCCCGTTCTGGTCATCGTTGCGGCAAGTTGCGTGCTAATCAGCATGGCGGAAGAATTCAATCTGGCAGGATCAATTATCCAGCTGGCTTACATCCTGATCTCGGTGCTGGGTTTGTTACGCGGATATCTCTCACATCATCTGGTGCGGTTTTCCGAACCCGAACAGCAGTTTGTTGACAACTACCTTGAAACGCTCAAACCCCATCACGCGCGCAAGCTGCTGAATACCGCAAAGCTGATCACTTACGAACCCGGCGTTACCCTGATCGAAGAAGGCATGACCAGTGACTTTCTCGCTTATGTCCTGTCAGGCCGAACCACGATTCTGAAGAACAGTCAGGTGATTAATCAATGCGGCCCAGACCAGATATTGGGAGAGTTGACCTTCGGCATCGGCCTACCCGCAACAGCCACGGTGCGCACCGATGAGCCGACGGTCTGCCTGGTCTTTGACAGCCAGCGTCTGGCCCGGGTGTTGCGGCGCAACCGCCAGATAGACGATGCGCTCAAGGCCGCACATTTCCGGCATGCGCGCCAGAAACTGCTGAGCAGCAACAATCACACGGTCAAGGCGCGCACGATGTTGGTGGCTGCGGCCTGAGCTTTATCCGTCCAGCCCGACTGGCTTGCCCACGACAGTGAAGTGCAAACCTTCTGGGTCCAGCAGTTCACTCGCGACCCGATTCACATCCTCCAAGGTCACCGCATTCACCTGATCGTTGCGGGTTGCAATATAGCCGATAGGCAGACCTTCCATCTGCATTCCAACCATGATCCCGGCGATCTGACCATTGCCGTCAAAGCGCAAAGGGTACGCCCCCGTCAGATAGGTCTTGGCATCATCCAGTTCTTTCTGTGTCACGCCTTCGCTGGCTGCGCGTGCCCATTCGTCGCGAATAACCTCAACCGCTTCGGCGATGCGATCATTGGAGGATGAAACCGACCCAATATAGACCGAGGCCAAATCCTTGGGCACAAGATAGGTGCCGACACCGTAAGTCAGGCCGCGCTTTTCGCGCACCTCCTGCATCAGGCGACTTTCAAACCCACCGCCGCCAAGGATGTGATTCAAGATATAGGCCGCGAAGAAATCCGGATCGTCCCGGTCGATCCCTTTCTGGGCGAACAAGGCAACCGATTGCGGCGTGTCAAAGTCGACAACGGTGACCCCGCCTTCGATCGACACTTCTGCCTTGCCCGGAATTGGCTTTGCGCTGTCAGGCAGATCAGCCAGCAATTTGTCCAGAAGCACGCCCAGTTCTTCGGCGGTGATGTCACCGACCGCACCGACATAAAGCCTGTCTTTGGCAAAGACATTGTCATACGCCTCGACCACGTCATCGCGGGTCAGGGCCGATACGCTGTCAATGGTACCTTTGCCTTCAGACCCATAGGGATGATCGCCATAGGCCATCGACGAGAAACTAAGACCCGCAATATCATTGGGGTCGTTGGCATCAGATTTAAGCCCAGACAGAATCTGCGCCTTCACCCGGTCGACCGCGTCCTCATCAAACCTAGGTTCGTGGATCGTGGTGCGCAGCAGGTCCGTCACTTCATCACGGTTCTCAGTCAGAAAGCGCGCTGAGATCGAGACGGTGTCATCGCTCGCGTTGTAACTGAATGACGCGGCCAGCGCTTCAAGCTCGCGGGCATAGGTACGGGCATCCATGTCGCCTGCACCTTCTTCGATCAAACCGCTCATCAGGTAGACCGCACCGCGTTTTTCGGGGTCATCCAGTGATGTCCCGCCACGGAAACGCAATTCCAGCGCGGTGAACGGGATCGCATGATCCTCGACCAGCCAGGCCGTGATGCCGCCGGGCGATGTTACCTCTTTGATTTCGATCTCGGCCCAAGCGGGTAAAGCAACCAAAAGGGCGATCAGAGTTGTAAAAAGCCGTTTCATTGCGTCACCTCATCGTCGCGCATCAGCCAGCCGGTCACCGAAGCCTCGCGCTGCAAAACCTCGCGCGCAGCGGCGATGATCTGGTCACCTGTAACCCCTTGCAGAATATCGGGCCAGGCCTGTACGTCTTCGACTGTCAGACCGCTGGCCAAGGCACGACCGTAGCGGTTGCCGATCCCATCCACATTGTCACGGGCATAGATCTGTGAGGCGCGGAGCTGCATCTTGATCCGGTCCAGATCCTCTTGGTTCACGCCTTCAGCAATGAAGTCTGCTACGGCCTGATCCATGGCGTCTTCGGCCTCTTGCAACGTTACGCCCTGCGCTGGGACAACCAGCAGATCAAAGGTCGTGTCATCCAGCGAAACGCCGCGATAGAACGCACCGGTATAAACCGCGATCTGCTGATCGAATTGCAGTTCTTCGTTCAAATAAGATGTGGTGCTGCCCCCCAGCAGCTCGGCCAGCAGGAACAGGGCGGCGGCCTTCTCCTGCGCGCCCGGGTCGCGTTCGGGCGCCAGATAGCTGCGGTGCACATAGGGCTGCGCCACGCGCGGATCCTTGTAGGTCAGGCGACGCTCCGCTGTCTGCGGAGGTTCCTGTGGGCGGGCGCGCTCGACAATCTCGGGATTTGATGGGATGACGCCATAATACTGATCGGCCAACGCGCGCACTTCTTCAGGATCCACATCACCGGTGACAACCAGAATGGCGTTGTTAGGTGCATAATGGTCAGCGTAAAAGGACAGCGCGTCGTCCATGTCCAGCGCCTCCATCTCATGCATCCAGCCGATGATTGGCACGCCGTAGCCATGGTTGAGATACTGTGCCGCGCTCAGCTGTTCGCCAAACAAGGCACGTGGGTTGTTTTCGGTTCTCTGGTTCCGCTCTTCCAGAATCACGCCGCGTTCAGCGGTGATATCGTTTTCGGTCAGACGCAGATTTCGCATCCGGTCGGATTCCATCTGCATCATTAGCTCCAGCCGATCCGCAGCGACGCGCTGGAAATAGGCGGTGTAGTCGTATGAGGTGAAGGCGTTATCATCGCCGCCATTGGCTGCGACCGTAGCCGAAAACTCCCCCTGTTTCAGGGTGTCCGTCCCTTTGAACATCAGATGTTCCAGAAAATGCGCGATACCTGATACACCCGCAGGCTCATCCGCCGACCCCGCCCGATACCAGACCATATGCTGCACGACAGGCGCACGGTGGTCTTCGACCACGACCACTTCCATTCCGTTATCAAGCGTAAATGTCGTGACCGCTTCTTGACCATCCCCGGCAAAAACCGGGGTCGCGGCAATCAGGGCGGCAGAAAGTGCCAAGGCCCGAACCATGGGGCATCCTCCGTTTCGTTATGAGCATAAACTACGGTGGTGCGCGGCAGGTTCAAGTCAGATGACAAAAAGTTAAAATTTATTCATCTGGCGGTGACGAGGGCGTTTCGAGCCCGGCACGACGGGCAGCTTCCGTCTGCGCAAAGGGGTCCAACGCCTGACGTTCATAGACCTGCTGATAGCGATCCACCGGGAACAGGCGCAGGCCGGTCCACCGGCCACGACGCTGGCGGAACTCATCGTCTTCGGCCTGAACGATTTGGCGCGTGTTCGCCGGCACACCATAGCGGCTGGACGCGGTCACCAGCGCGGAATCCGAGGCCGGGATCGCCCCGTTCGGGTTCGTCGCTGCCGGTTTACCGCCCAGTGCAAGAACCGCATCTGCCTTAGGATTCGGATCTGTCAGATTACTACCACCCGGGGTTGGGGCGGGCAGAAATGCATAATCCTTGGGTTCTGTCAGAGGTTTGACCGGCAGCACCGAGAACTCATCCGGGCCATCCCCGGGAGGCGTCAGTTCGCGCAAGCCGGGATTCGAGCACGCAGCAACCGCAGCGGCAAAGATCAAAACATAAGGTGCGCGCGACAACCGCATCAGAGTCTCCAACCAGTTTCGGACGTTTTATCGCATATCCTTCGGCGCGTCACGAGGGCTTTTTCCCGTCAAACAGAACAAGCCCAATGGCCCCTGCAAAGACAAAAACATCCGCCAGATTAAACACATACGGGTTGTTGATACCGCAGCAAGACATGTTCAGGAAATCCAGAACAAAACCATAAAGCACCCGGTCAACCACATTGCCCAGCGCGCCACCGATCAAGAACCCACCGCAAATCAGCATCAGTTTGGACGGGGTTGAACGGCGCAGCCAGATAAGAACGGCGACACAAATCGCAACGGAGATCGCTACCAAAACCCAGCGCGCGGCATCCGAATTGCCCTGAAACAGGCCGAAGTTGATACCGCGGTTTTCACCATATTTGAACACGACCAAAGGCGGCAAAATGTCGATACCGCCGGGCTGATCCGCCACGCGCAATACCCGAACGACCAGATATTTGCTGATCTGGTCGATCAGAATGGCCACCAGAGCAGCCCAGTAGAGCAGCCGATAGGACATCAGTGCCGGAAGTGCCGCATGTCGGTGAAGACCATCGCCAGCCCGGCCTCATCCGCCGCTGCGATCACCTCATCATCGCGCATGGAGCCACCCGGTTGGATCACGCAAGTAGCACCAGCCTGCGCCGCCTCCATCAAACCGTCGGGGAAGGGGAAGAACGCGTCCGACGCCACGGCGGAGCCAATGGTCAATGGCTGGGGCAGACCCAGAACATCGGCCATGCGCTCAGCTTTCTTGGCTGCGATGAATGCAGAGTCGACACGGCTCATTTGCCCCGCACCCACACCGACAGTTGCTCCGTCTTTGACATAGACGATGGCATTGGATTTGACATGCTTGGCCACCTTCCACGCGAACAGAAGGTCTCGCATCTGTTCGTCGGTCGGCGCTTTCTTGGTGACCACTTTCAAGTCAACCATGCCAACAAAGCCATTATCCTTGTCCTGAACCAACAGGCCGCCAGCCACCTGACGCACGGTTTTGCCACCTGCGGTCACATCAGGCAGAGCCTCGGTTGTCAGCAGGCGCAGGTTTTTCTTGGCAGCAAAGATCGCCTTGGCCTCATCCGACGCGCCGGGGGCAATGACGACCTCGGTGAAAATCCCGGTGATTTCCTGCGCGGTTTCCGCATCCAGCGGCTGGTTCAAGGCCACAATGCCCCCAAAGGCTGAGGTCCGATCACAATCGAAGGCCGATTTATAAGCGTCAAGCAAGGTTTCACCTGTCGCAACACCACAGGGGTTGGCGTGTTTGATAATGGCGCAGGCCGCGCCCTGTGCCGGATCAAACTCTGCCACCAACTCAAAGGCCGCGTCAGTGTCGTTGATGTTGTTATAGCTCAGCTCCTTGCCCTGATGCTGAACAGCTGTCGCCACACCGGGACGGTTCGTGCCGTCGGTATAGAACGCTGCCTGCTGATGGCTGTTTTCGCCATAGCGCAGGGTCTGTTTCAGTTCGCCAGCAAAGGCACGGCGCTTGGGGGCCTCCAGCTGCAGCGCCTCCGCCATCCAGTTCGAAACAGCTGTGTCATAGGCCGCTGTGCGGGCATAGGCCTTTTGGGCCAGCCACTGGCGGAACCCGTATGAGGTCTTGCCGTAGTTCTCTTCCAACTGATCCAGCAGGGACGAGTAATCTTCGACATCCACAACAACATTCACAAAGGCATGGTTTTTTGAGGCCGCGCGGATCATCGCAGGCCCGCCAATGTCGATGTTCTCGATACATTCATCATAGCCCGCACCTTTGGCAACGGTAGCCTCGAACGGGTAAAGGTTTACAACCAGCAGGTCGATTGCACCGATGCCATGCTCGTCCATGGCGGCGACATGAGTGTCATTATCTCGCAGCGCCAGCAGCCCGCCGTGCACCATCGGGTGCAAGGTCTTGACGCGGCCATCCATCATCTCGGGGAAACCGGTGACATCGCTGACATCCCGAACCTCAAGCCCCGCGTCACGCAGCGCTTTGGCAGTGCCGCCGGTCGACAACAGCTCAACCTCGCGTTCGGCCAGAGCCTTTCCCAGCTCGATCAATCCGGTCTTGTCGGAAACGGAAAGCAACGCGCGGCGCACGGGGTGAAGATCAGTCATGGGTCCAAAGGTCCTTTTGGCGTCAGTCGAATTCTGGCTCGTCCCGGTGCAGGTCACGCACGGCATAGGCAGTATCCTGCGCCTTGCTTAACGTCCACTGGATGCGCGTCGCATACTCCATTACGCGGCCAGATAGAACGATCTGTTTTGTCGCGCGTGGCTTTAGGCGCCCTTTTTCAAGATAAACGCTTGGCTGAACGTCCAATTTTCCTATGCCATCATGTCGGAAAACCCAGATCTCGCCGCTTTTGAGCGCCATCGAAACCGCCGCACCCCCCAGATCAACGGCCGTATCCACATCCGGATGCAGGTGAAACCGAATGTCAAAGGGTATGCCCGACAGGCCTGAGGCATCCATCGCCTTGTCAAATTGCCGTTTGGCCTTGTCGGTTGCGGTCAGCAGAATATCCTCGACGGTCAGCTGCCGCCCGTCAAAGCGCAGCTCGAAGGTGCGCGCATGGGTCAGGCCAAACACTTTGGCATAGCCGTCATGCCCGGACATAAAGCGAATGCCATCGATCGCATCCTCGAAATCAAACGGAACGCTGCGCGGGGCGTCGACAAGCGCCTGCTGTTCACTGCCCGGTGTCGGCTGAGCCAGACGGGCGCTGGAATAGCCGTCCAGACACAAAGTCGAATGCGACGGCGTTGCCCGGCCCGCCCGTCGCCAATCCAGCCCAAAACTGGCCCCAGACCCGCAATTGACGATCAGAGGACGACGGCCCGACGTTAGCTCGAACGCCAAAGTCGATGCATGCGCGTTGAACGAGGCCGCACCGGATGGCGGCGGGCTGGCATCGACAACAACCGTGGTCCGACCAGCAGAAAGGCAAGAATACCCCATTGGCAGCTCGGTCGCCGCCTTGTGTTTGACCCCGCTTTGCGCCAGCGCCTGTTCCAATCGCCCCTCGACCCCGCGACCACCACCATGGAACCGGGCCAAAGCCCCATCCGCGTGGCGCAAGCTGCGCAAGGTAGGTGCAATCCGCTTAATCGCGTTGGCCTGCGCCACTGGCGTGCCGCGGCCCACATCGTTCAGAGCGGCGGCGGTCCAGCTGAGCAGGGTGAAAACCTCCAGCAACTCCTCGGGGTTGCGGGTTGGGATACCACCTTGTGCATCCACCTGTCGTTCGCATTCCCGCGCCAAGGCACGGACTGCGGGGTCGGCCATCGCCTCCAGCCCCTCAAGGGCAAGGCCCGATTGCACCAGTCCGGCCAATGCTTCGAACCGCGGCAGGCCCGGCGTCGCCGCATGCCAACGCTTGGACAGGAACCAAGTTTGTTGGGCCAGAGACCGAAAGAACAGCTTGCTTTGGGCATCATCGACGCCGCGCAGCAAGAACAACGCGTGATTGATCCAGCGCATGACCCGTCGGCCCGTCAGATCGGGCACCCATCCGGGCCCGCGGCCTCGCCCATGGGCCGCGATCCAGCCCCAGACCCAGCGCTGCGCCTTTTCCCGCGCGCGACTGTCTCCAACGGCAGCCAGATCATCAAGCCAGGCAAAGCCGTGGCGTTCATCGTCAAATCCAACGCTTGGGGCCGCGACCTCCCACAAACCCGTGTCTTGCGCCTCGACCAGATAGCCGGAGAACAGCAGGTTTCCGGCGACCAGCTGACGCCCCCGCGCATAAGACCCAACGGTGCGCGGTTCGGGCTGTGAAACAAACCCGGTCACCGCCCGCTGTCTTTGACTTAGACGCGCATAAAACCGGTTCTGAAACCGCATCCACCGGCTGGTCATGGTGTCCATTTCTGACATGACGCGTTTTACTCTGCCCCTTGCGCTCTGCTGGCGCTTGCGACCCAACGATAGACCGGGCTGATCGTCAAGTCATCGAAAAGCGTGACCTCAAGCGGATTTACTCAGGCAGGCGATGTAGAACCCATCCATGCCGCCGTGATCCGCCCAATAATCCGGCCGCAGGCGCAAGCCGCCTTCTTCGGTGATCCAGTTATTGTCCACGCCCGGCAGGTTCAGCGCCACGCGATCCACCACCATATCCGGATGGCTTTCCAGCGCCTCTTCGATCTGCACCTCGCCTTCGTCTGGCAACAAAGAACAGGTGCAATAGACCAACCGCCCGCCGGGTTTCAGCAGACCCCAGGCATGGGCCAGCATCTGCGCCTGAAGATCGATCAGACCGCCAAACTCGGACCCATCCTTGGCAAAAGGCAGATCGGGGTGCCTGCGGATCGTGCCCGTGGCCGAACAGGGTGCATCCAGAAGGATCGCATCATACGGTCCCGCATGCTCCAGTGCGTCGCCGACAACAACAGTTGCCTTCAAGCCGGTCCGCGCGAGGTTCTCTCGAACCCGCTCCATCCGCGCCTCTGAGATATCCAGCGCCGTGACATCTGCCCCGGCAGCGGCCAGTTGCAATGTCTTCCCGCCCGGCGCGGCGCAAAGGTCCAGCACCTTCTCACCCGGCTTCGGGGCCAGAACGCGCACCGGCAGGGCGGCTGCCGCATCCTGCACCCACCACGCCCCGGCCTGATATCCCGGCAATGTCGAAACCTGACCTGCATCTTTGATACGCACCGACCCGGTTGGCAGCGTTTCGCCCGACGGGACAGAAGCCCCCGGTTTCAAGGTCAAATCCAGCGAGGCCCCGGCAAAATGGGCCTGTTCCATGCCGATAACAGCATCCGCACCCCACGCGGCGATCAGGGGATCGCGCATCCACTCGGGCAGGCACGGGACACGCATCTTGGGCCACGCTTCGGGCCCTTCGGCGGCGACCTTGCGCAATACTGCGTTGACCAGACCCTTCAGGCGACCATGCTTGCGTGATCGGCTGATGATCTCGACCATCGAATTCACCACCCCATGCGCAGCTTCGCCATTGCACAGCTCAACCGCACCAAGACGCAGCGCATTATGCACAGTCAGGGCGGGTGTCCGGTTCAAATGATTGTCGAGAAGTCGGTCGGCGCGCTCCAACCCGCGCAGCGTTTCAACGGCCAGGCGCTGCGCACGCGCGCGATCTTCGGGGTCCAGCCGGTTCAGCGCACCTGCGGCCAGGCATTCGGACAGCAACCGGCCCTCACCCAGCACCTGATCCAACAGATAGATTGCGCTGCGCCGTGCTGCTGTTGCGCTGTTTGACATGATCCCGCCTTCATATGACCTGCGCCCGCATTGCCATTGGCGGACGCGGGCGTATATCAAGGCTGTGCCCGGAAAGGAACCCGATGTCATGAGTGACGACCGCAAAGACCTGCCCCCTGCTGCCCAGCGCGCGCTGGCCGAAGCGGAAGAACGCCGCCATAAGGCCGAAGCGAAAGCAGAGGCATTGCCCAAAGAACTGGGCGGTCGTGACGGGCCGGACCCTGCCCGCTATGGCGATTGGGAGAAAAAGGGCATCGCCATCGATTTTTAGGCGATCAGCCGCGCAGCGCTTGCAGAAAATCCTCGATCAACGCGCGCTGTTTCTTGGATGTCGCCCGGTCTTCAGGCCATGTCAGCCAATAGCCATCTTTGGTCTGCAATTCTGGCAAGTCTAGCCTTTGCAATCGCCCCGACTCAAGATCAGCCTGTCCCAAAGGCACCGATCCCAATGCGACGCCGAGCCCACGACGGGCAGCCGAAAGCGCATGTTCCATCGAATCGAAGCTGACCTTTGATGGAGGCAAATCAACTGCACCTGCTTTCTGCGCCCAATCCCGCCAGCCCGGGCGTTCGCCACGCAGATCAATAAGCGGCGCGCCCCAAACGACACCGGGTGCGGCCATCGGCACCAGAACCTCGGACGCGATCAGCGCAGCATCGCGCCCTGGCCATGCGCCTCGACCGTAGCGGATTTGCAGCCAGGTGCGTTCCTCATCCAATGACGACCGGCGCGCAACCGAGTCTGTCATCACGCGCACCTTGGGCCGTATGTCGTGAAACCGGTCCAGACTGGGCAACACAAGCGCATGAATGCTCGATGATAGCCCTGCAACGCGCAGCTCACGCGGAGATTTTCCGAACAAATCCTCGGTATTGCGTTCCAACGCCTGCAAACTGTCCTGCACCAGCGGCAGATAGCTTTCGCCCTCGACCGTCAGTGAAACGCCCCGCGCTTCACGCACGAACAGGGACCGGCCCAGCCAGGATTCGAGGTTGGCAATCCGCTGGCTAACCGCCGCCTGTGTCAGCCCGAACTCTTTTGCCGCCGCTGAAAACCCACCGAGCCGGCCCGCAGCTTCGAACACCCGCAGCCAGTCCAGGGGCGGCAATCCGATCTTTTTCTTAGCCATAAGTTTTTCCAAGTCTCAGCCGAAAGAAGGATTAATTGTCGTAATGCCATGAACATCGTATCTGCTCAACCAAAGCTCGCGCCGAACAGGAGACCCCCCATGCTGCTCACCGCCACTCACACCGCCTCGGTCGTCACTGTCGTGTTTAATAGTGGGGCCGAGGCCCGCTTTCACGCCATATGGCTGCGCGACAACGCGCTGGACCCGGACACTCGCGCACCCGGCAACGGCCAGCGCCTGATTACTATCAGCGACATCCCGTCCGACGTCTCGGTCAGCGCTGCGCAAGTTGTTTCGGGCGATCTGCAGGTCACGTTCCAGCCCGAGGATAAGACGGTCATCTTCCCCGCCGACTGGCTGGCTGAAAATTGCTATGACCGCGATCATGATGGAGCACTGGGCCGCGTCGCCCCCGGCATCACCACATGGGAACGTGGCATCGATGCGCCCAGCGGTGACTGGTCTGAGGTTCATGCCAACCCCGCCGCCAAGCGCAACTGGCTGGCAGCGGTGGCCGAATACGGCTTTGCCAAGCTGACCGGAGGCCCGACCGAGGCGGAATCGCTGCTGAAAGTGGCCGACCTGTTCGGCTATGTGCGCGAAACCAACTATGGCCCCTATTTTGAGGTTCGAACCGAAGTGAACCCGACCAACCTGGCCTATACCGGGCTTGGATTACAGGCCCATACCGACAATCCTTACCGCGACCCGGTGCCCACACTGCAAATCCTCTATTGTCTTGAAAACTCCGCCGAAGGCGGCGATTCCATCGTGGTTGACGGATTCCGCGCGGCCGAAAAGCTCCGTGATCAGAACCCCGAAGGCTTTGCCCTGCTGGCAGGCTACCCAGCCCGGTTCGAATACAAAGGCTCAGACGGGGTCTGCCTGCGGTCGCGCCGCCCGATGATCGAACTGTCCCCGGATGGAGAGTTGATTGGCATCCGCTTCAACAACCGCTCCTCGGCCCCGTTTGTTGACGTGCCCTTTGACAAGATGGAAGTCTATTACGCCGCCTATCGCCAATTGGCCGAAATCATCGATGACCCGGCGATGGGTGTGGCGTTCAAGCTGGAACCGGGTGAGAGCTTTATCGTGGATAACACCCGCGTACTGCATGCGCGCCTCGGCTACTCGGGCGCGGGATCACGTTGGCTGCAGGGGTGTTACGCAGACAAAGATGGCTTGCTGTCGACCTTGGCCGCGATGGAAATGGCCCAGCCAGAGGCGGCGGAATGAAACCTGATTTCACGACGCTGAGCCGCGACAATATCGTGGCTTTCATCGGTGACATCTTCGACCGTCGTGGCGGAGAGGAGTATCTGGGCGAGCCGGTCACAATGGCCGAACATATGTTGCAGGGCGCCACCATCGCAGAACAGAACGGCATGGCCGAAGAGATCATCGTGGGCGCGTTGCTGCACGATATCGGCCATTTCACCTCCGAGTTCGGCACGTATCACCCCGACGATACCGAAGACCGGCATCACGAAGATGCCGGGGCTGAAGTGCTGGAGCAGTTCTTCCCCCCGGTCATCACCGACTGCTGCCGATATCACGTTGCGGCCAAGCGCTATCTCTGCGCCACCAAGCCAGAATATTTCAACCGGCTGTCAGCCGCGTCCATCCACACGCTTGAACTGCAAGGCGGCCCGATGAGCACAGAAGAAGTGGCAGAATTCGAAGCCAATCCAAACCTGAAAGAGATCATTCAGGTACGTTACCTCGACGAAGCAGGTAAGCGCGCGGATATGGATACACCCGATTTCGCCCATTTCGCCCCGATGGTTCAACGGCTGGTCGATAAGCATAGCGTCGATGGCGGGCCCCTGGGCCGCTGATTTCACCGCCTTCAGAAACCCTTAACCTTTGTCCCAAAAATCGGTGATACTGTAACCGACACATGTTCGGACAAGGGAGGTCGAGATGGGCATGAACCGGCGCAAGATGGTTCAATCGGGAACCGCGGCTGCCGTAGGCGCGACACTGCCTGCACTGGCAGTGGGCGCCAACAATCAGGATGATGCGTTCGAGGCCAGCTTCCTTGATACATTGACCCAACTACGTGCTGTTTTTGCAGGGCTTGGTTTTGCCGAAAGAAACCCGCTCTCCATCGCGACAGGTGATGAGCGCTATAATGGCGGCCTTCGTCACGATTTCGATCAGAGTGACTTGCCTTCAGGTGGGTTTGTCATTCAGCCGCTGGCGCGTGTCGCCGGCGTAGATGAAAAGACGCGCCCTGATGTTTTGCCCCTATTTCACGAAGTCGGCTGCCATCCGAGCGGCGAAATAACCGGGCAGGACGCAACCTTGCTTATGCTGCGCGTCCTAGTAGAAGACTTCGGCCTCAATCCGGCGCGCCTTGCCTTTGTCAGCGTGCCTCAATCCGATCAAATGCGCTCAGTATTCGACAAATCGGGCTTGCCGTTCGATCAGAAAGTGTTTCTGCGGAACGAATTAGAAGCGCTGGCTGCACAGGATGCATCCGGTTATTTCTTCCCCGATCCCTTTGGTGACGCATATGTTTTAACCATGGGGGTCTACTATCAAGTCGGCGATACCAACGAACCCGCGCCAGAGATTTATCCGCCTTCTGACCACTGGACCGAGATTGGCGAAATCGTACTCGGCAATGACATCACCCCGCCAGGCCTGTCGATCGGTGCAGAACGTCTGACCTATGCGGTCAGCGGCCAGTTTCCGACCTGGGATGAACGGTTGCAGGCGTTGTTTGCGGAGGTTGAACAGGACGGTGCTGAGCCACCGGGTCTGCTCGCGTTTCGGTAGTCTGCTTTTGCCAGGATCTCGAGGATGTTTGTTTGCTGAATTTGTTCTTAATTACGTTTGGGTTCGTTTTTATCTTGTCCCTGACATCGTGGGTCTTCACGATTTTTCTGACTTCGGTTTTTCCGATATTTAGGTTTAAGCAAGAGTTTATTGAGTTCTGGATTAGAACACGAGGCTCACCACCATCTCGCAGGCGATTGCTTCTGAACGCCCATGGGGCATGCAATATATGGTTTAGGACTGAAATATGCGAAGATCTATGCGTGCCTAATGGGATACGGATCATCCCCAACGCTAACTACTTCCACTTTTTCATGATACAGTTTGTAGCGCTTTTTGCAGCTGTGCTTTTTTGGATCATGATGTTCATTCTGTATTTTGTTGTCACTACATACTTCTAGCAGCACCTAAAGCCCCAACACATCCACCATGTCATACTGACCCGGAGCCTTCCCCTGTCCCCAAAGCGCGGCTTTCAATGCGCCTCTGGCAAAGATTGCGCGGTCGGTGGCCAGATGACGCAGAACAATACGTTCGCCAGGTGCTGCGAACAAAACGTCATGTTCTCCTACAATGTCGCCACCACGAATGGCGTGAAACCCGATATCGCCACGTTTGCGCGCTCCGGTGATACCGTCGCGGCCCCGATCCGAGACATCGGCCAGCTTGACACCACGTCCCTCGGCAGCAGCTTCACCCAGCATCAGTGCGGTGCCCGAGGGTGCATCGATCTTGTGGTGGTGGTGGCCTTCGATCACCTCGATATCGAAATCTTCATCCAGCGCGGCGGCGACTTTTTTGGTCAGTCGCACCAGCAGGTTGACGCCGAGGCTCATGTTGCCCGCCCGCACGATGACTGCGTGGCGCGAGGCAGGCTCCAACGCCGAAATTTGGTCGTCGCTCATGCCGGTGGTACCGATCACGTGGACAAAGCGCGCCTGTGCCGCCAATGCTGCGAATTCCAACGTCGCCTCGGGTGCTGTGAAATCGATCACGGCCTGCGCCTGCGCAAAGGCTTCCAACGGGTCATCAGTGACCGTGACACCCAGCGCGGGGCCGCCCATCGCTTCGCCCACGTCCTGACCGATCCAGTCATGGTCCGTACGCTCGACCACACCGACCAGACGCGCCTGATCGCTGTCGCTGACGGTCTTGATCAGCATCTGCCCCATACGGCCCGAAGCCCCTGTGATAACGATCCCCGGAATATGGGTCATGGCGGTATTCCCTTGCTGCAAACTGCTCAAAGCCTCCTACCCGGTTCGCGCCCGCTTGGCAAAGCCCTGCTTTGTGCTTAGATCGGGGTTTATGGCAAAGAACAAATTCCACGATGGCCCCGGCCCGTCCCAACGACAGCTGCGCGTCGGCGAACTGATCCGCCGCACCCTGTCCGAGGTTCTGGCGCGCGGAGATGTCCACGATCCCGACCTGAACCGCATGTCGATTACTGTGGGTGAGGTGCGCACCTCGCCCGATCTTAAGATCGCCACCGCCTATGTGCTTCCACTCGGGGGCAAGGGGCAGGAGGACGTGATCGAACTGCTTGCCCGTAACAAGGGTGAGCTGCGGCGCGTGATAGGCAAGAAACTGAACCTGAAATTCTCTCCCGATCTGCGGTTCCGTCTGGATGACACGTTTGACCGTCTGGACGACACCCGCCGCATGTTCGAACAGGACGCGGTGCGCCGCGATCTGGACGAGTGATCCGGTCACTGACCATTTTGGGCGCGATTCTCTGGGCCGTGCAAGCGGGCGCGGTGACCTGTGAGAAGGTCACGCATGAGGACAAGCGCTATACGATCTGCGAGGTAGATGCCGCCAGCGAAGACCTGCGCCTGTTTCTAAACGATGAAAACGGCGATCTGCTTGGGCACTTTTCCTCGATAAACGAAGCGCTTGAACCCGGTGGCAAACGCCTCGTCTTTGCGATGAACGCGGGCATGTATCACGACGACCGGTCGCCCGTGGGCCACTATGTCGAGTATGGTCAGGAACAGATGCGTGTGATTGCCAATCCGGGCCCCGGCAATTTCGGCTTGTTACCCAATGGCGTGTTCTGCATCCGCGACGGGCGTGCCGATGTGTTTGAGACGTTGGAGTTTGTCGAACAGGCCCCGCAGTGTCGTTTTGCGACTCAATCCGGTCCGATGCTGGTGATCGATGGCGAACTGCACCCCCGCTTTCTGCCCGATTCCACCTCGGTCTATGTGCGCAACGGGGTCGGCACCAGCTCAGATGGGACGCGCGCAGTGTTCGCGATCTCGGATGACTACGTCACTTTTCACGAATTCGGCAGCCTGTTCCGGGATGTTCTGGAAACACCAAATGCGCTGTTCTTCGACGGCAATATCTCTCGCATGTATGAACGCGCCAGCAACCGGTCGGATGTCGGTTTCTCGTTGGGCCCTATCGTAGGCGTGGTCGAGGATATGCCTGTAAATTGACAGCGTCTGGGCGATCCGCTAACTCGCGCGCCTCAGCAAGATTCTAGGTGCAAAATGGGACGCAAACGCAAAGGTCGCGATATCTCTGGCTGGCTGGTGGTGGACAAGCCCGCTGGCATGACCTCGACCTCCGTAGTCAACAAGGTGCGTTGGGCGATGGAAGCCAAGAAAGCAGGCCACGCAGGCACGCTGGACCCCGAAGCAACCGGCGTTCTGGCCGTGGCTCTGGGCGAGGCGACCAAAACCGTTCCCTATATTACTGATGCTTTGAAAGCCTACACTTTCACCGTGCGTCTGGGTCAGGCGACAAATACAGACGATGCCGAGGGCGAAGTGATTGCGCAAAGCGATGCGCGCCCCTCGGATGAGGACATCAAACAGGCGCTAAGCCCGTTTCTGGGCGATATCATGCAGGTTCCGCCCAAGTTTTCGGCCGTGAAGATCGACGGCCAGCGCGCCTATAAGCGGGCCCGCGATGGCGAGGATGTCGAACTTAGCGCTCGCCCCCTTTGGGTCGAAGAACTCATACTGGTTGATCGCCCCGACGAAGACCACGTGGTGCTTGAGATGACTTGCGGCAAAGGGGGCTACGTCCGCTCCATCGCCCGCGATCTGGGCGAAGCTCTGGGCTGTCACGGCCACGTCAAAGAACTCCGCCGCATCTGGTCCGGTCCGTTTGAAGCCGAGGATGGGTTGTCCATCGAGCAGATCGACGAGATGGCCAAGACCACCGCGCTGGACGACTATCTGCACCCGTTGGAAACTGGCCTCTCGGATCTGCCCGAGTTGAAATGCACCCCCGAAGGAGCCACCCGCCTGCGCAACGGCAATCCGGGCATGGTTCTGGCCTCGGACGTGGAATACGGCGATGAGGCATGGGCCTCGCTCGACGGCAAGGCCGTCGCCGTGGGCATCTACAAATCCGGGGAATTGCACCCAAGTCGGGTGTTCGTCGCCTGAGAGCCGTGCTAGGCGATGGGCATGATCACCCGAACGCATACCAAGGGCGACGCGCCCTCAACCGCCGTTTATTCTGATTGCGAGAAGTATCGCTATAGCCTGACCCGTATCTGGGACGCGGCGGGGCGCAAGGCATTGTTTGTCATGCTAAACCCCTCGACCGCGACCGAGGTGCAGAATGATCCCACGGTTGAACGCTGTGAACGCCGCGCGCGCGCTTTAGGCTTTGGGGCGTTTCAAGTGACAAACATCTTTGCTTGGCGCGACACTGACCCGCGCAAGATGCGAGCAGCTGTCGATCCGGTAGGCCCCGAGAACGACGCGGCCATTCTGGAAGGCGTTCAGTGGGCCGATCAGGTCATCGCCGCCTGGGGCACCCATGGCGCGCATCTGGAGCGCGGACCAACAGTGGAAACCCTGCTGCGGAACACCGGGCACCCTCTGTTCCATCTGGGTCTGACGAAAGACGGCCACCCGAAACATCCGCTGTATATCGCATACACCCAACAGCCCGAAGTCTGGTGACAAAGGGTTAACCACACCTCCAGCTTGGCTTTGACCAACCGACAGGCCGAATGGGATAGTCCACCCTCGGAGCAGTTTGCTTTCGGAGGGTTCCCATGTTTCTGGCCGGACTAATTGGATTGGCAGCCGTTGGTGGCGCAGCATATGCGATTGGCGATGTTCTGACCTCGGAAGAAGACGAGCGGGACGAAGACGAACCGCAGGACAATATTGCCGACGACATCCCCGACGGTGAGTTTCTGGAGGTCGGCGAAAATGTCGATCCACCCGCGACAGAAGACATCCCCGACATTTCAACAGGTACGGTGATTTCCGAACATCTGGGCGATCTCGTGATCGCAGGAACGGATGGCGTGGATGAGATCAGCGGGCAGGAGGGGAACGACCAGATCAATGGCTATGCCGGTGATGACCTGATCAACGGCGGATGCGGCAATGACGTTTTGCATGGCGGCAATGGGCAGGACGTGATGTTCGGCGGTCATGGGGAGGATACGCTGCACGGCGAAGATGGTGACGACCTGCTGTTCGGCAATCAGGGCGACGACTTACTTGCGGGTCATTTCGGTGACGATGAACTGGACGGTGGCGCGGGCGACGATACGCTCTACGGTGGTCAGGGTGATGATGAACTGGCGGGCGACAAAGACGATGACGCGCTGCATGGCGGATATGGCGATGACAGGCTGACGGGGGGCGCGGGCAACGACGCGCTATTCGGGGGTGATGGCGATGATCTGCTGCTTGGCGGTGACGACGGAGGGTTCGACCAGACCGACTTTCTAAACGGGGGTGATGGCGAAGATACCATCGTGGCCCATACATCAGATGTGGCCAATGGGGGCGACGGGGCTGATAACATTGTCCTAAGTTCGGAGGCCGAGGATGTCACCATCATGGCTTTTGAACCGGGTGAGGATAAACTTTTTATCACCTGGGAAAACCAGACCCATCCCGACATACAGATCGAACAGGATGAGGACACTCCCAACCTGACCCGTATCGTGGTCGACGGAGAAGAGGTTGCCCAGGTCTTTGGCGCAGACGGTATCAGCCTTGATGATATTCAGCTGATCACCGAGGCCGAACTGGCCCAATATGGATCGATGAGCTAGAGCCCCAGAAACTCTTTGCCATTCCTTTCAAAAGCGCCTATACGCGCCCATCCGCATCGGAATCGGTGCGGTTTTCTCCATGGGCCTGCGCTGGACGACATCCCGGCCTGCGCCATTAACTCTAACCTTTGAAGGAGACCCCGATGTCGATCACTGCCGCTGAAAAAACACGCGTCATGAAAGAATTCGCAACCAAGGACGGCGACACCGGTTCGCCAGAAGTCCAGGTTGCCATCCTGACCTCGCGTATCAACACCCTGACCGAGCACTTCAAGACCCACAAAAAAGACAACCACGGTCGTCGCGGTCTGCTGAAAATGGTTGCCCAGCGCCGTAAGCTGCTGGACTATCTGAAGGGCAAAGAAGAAGCACGTTACCAGGACCTGATCAAAAAGCTGGGCATCCGCCGCTAAGGTTGGATCTCACCGCTTGCAGATTTCAAACGCCCGCCACTTTGGCGGGCGTTCTTGGTTTCCGGCTTAGATCGCCTGCCACTTTTTGTAGGTATCAACCGCCAGCGCGGTATCGATTACGAACATCGCCACCGCAGCGACCATCGCGACCATCGACAGCCAGAACGATCCGCTGGCCGAAGCCAAAGCCAGTGTCATGCCGCCCACGCAGGTGGCAATCGCGGCCGCCTTTTCCAGACCGCTCATATCGGTCAGAACGATACCTGCCAGCTTGGTGAAGCCGACCGATGCTTTGGCCACGCCCAACATGGCCTTCATCTTGGCGACATCACCGCCTGCTTTGCCAGCCTTTGCGATGGCACCTGCATGGCGGGCAATCGGTTTGCTACATTTGACAGCAATACCAGCACCTGCCTTTGTCACGGTTTTGCTGCCTAGCGCTTGATAGACCCCCAAGGCGGCCATCGCCATTGTGATGATATCAGCAAAGGCCTTTGCTGCCGCGCCGATAAACGTATTCAATGCAGCCTTTTTCTTCTGGCTTTTGCTGGACCCAAGAGGTGCGCCCAGCAATGGCGTATTGCCTTGCATCAGGATTAGGCTGTCCGCCGTTTCTTCAATCGAAAAAGGCGCATCATCGATCGGGACAGTCGCGGCATCAGCTTCGGAGATCGGGTCCGGCGACAGGAAACGTGCCTTGATCTGGACCTGCTGCTCTTCGGGAAGCGACCGGATATCGGCCCCCTCGTCAGAGTTATAAAGCTCTTGCCACGCGCTTTCCATGATCGCTGCAATATCCGCGTCACTTGGCTCGGCGGTTGGCGCGGCGGTCATCAGCGGCATTTCAGGAGTTTCGTCTATATCAATATCCTCGACCGCATCTTCGGGAAGATTGTCGAGCATATCGACAAATGATTCATCGAACACATCGGGATTGAATGAAATGCCTGAGGCGGAATGAAGCTGCATGAGAAAACCTTTGCTAAACTATGAAACAACAACGCGGGTAGAATAGACGGGTTTTGGATTTTCTCTGTGGTCAACCTCACACATAAAAAACGCCCGCCAAACAGGCGGGCGTTTCATTTTCTCATGGCTTAAGGTGTTTTACATCTTCGCCTTTTCTGATTTCAGTGCCAACCACAGACAGTAGCACATGATCAGAACCACCAGCGTGAACGGTATGCCCGTAGACACCGCCGCGCCCTGCAAGGCGGACAATCCGCCGCCCAGCAACAGCGCGATGGCCACCAGACCTTCGAGCGTGCACCAGAAGACCCGCTGGACAACCGGCGCGTCCATCTTGCCGCCTGCGGTGATCGTGTCGATCACCAGCGAGCCCGAGTCCGACGAGGTGACAAAGAACACCACGATCAGGACCAACGCGATGGGCGCGACGATCCCGTAAAGCGGCAGCTCTTTCAGGAAGCCGAACAAGGCACCTTCGGGCGCATAGCTGTCGATCACTGTGGCGCGCACGCCTTCGGCGCCACCTGCGTTCAGCAAGTCGATGGCGGCGCCGCCAAAGGTTGACATCCACAGCGCGCAGACCGCTGTCGGAGCCAGTAGCGCGCACAGGATAAACTCACGCACCGTGCGACCCTTTGAGATGCGGGCGATGAACATGCCCACAAAGGGTGACCACGCGATCCACCAGGCCCAGTAGAAGGTTGTCCAACCATGGAAGTAACTCGTGTCCTCGCGCCCGAATGGGTTTGACAACGCGGGTAAATGCGTCACGTAATCCACCATGACGTTGAAGTATCGGGCGATGGCGGTGCCGACGCCGGTCACGACGATCACAAAGATGAACAAGCCGACGGCCATGATCATGTTGATCTCGCTCAGCCGTTTGACACCTGCATCCATGCCCATCAAGACCGACCCCAAAGCGATCAGCGTGATACCGATGATCAGCAGAACCGTCACGGTCGGGCTGGGTTCGATACCAAATACCTCGTTCAGACCAGCAGCAACCTGTTGCGCGCCCAGACCCAGCGAGGTGGTCAGACCAAACAGCGTGGCAAACACCGCCAGCGTGTCGATGAGGTGACCCCACCAGCCCCAGACCCGCTCACCTAGGATCGGGTAGAAAGCCGACCGCAGGGTCAGCGGCAGGTCCAGATTATAGGCAAAGATCGCAAGGCTCAGACCAACAGCTGCGTAAACGGCCCAACCTTCTAGGCCCCAATGGTGGATCGTGCCCACAATACCGGCGTATTCATTGCCCGGAACCGCGATGTCGATACCCAATGGCACAGCGTTGCCGCCTTCGGCAAAGTTGTAGTAGACGGGTTCCATCACGCCAAAGAACAACAGACCGATGCCAATACCGGCGGCGAACATCATCGCAATCCATCCGGCATAGGAATAGTCAGGTTTGGCATCCTTGCCCCCGATCCTGACTTTGCCGACGGGCAAAACGATCAGGACCAGACAAAACAGGGTGATTGCATCCACTGATAGCACCAGAAACCAGTCGAATGTGCTGGTCAGCCAGGGCCGCAACCAACCGAAGAATGTGGCGGCAGATTCCTGATTGGCCAAAGCGATCAGGACGAACGCAAAGATCAGGATGCTTGAGATCAGAAAGACCGGATTATGTATGTCCAGACCGAAAGGCCGGACATTATCCTGCCCCAGCTCGTATTCGGTCTCAAAATCATAGATCCGTGGATCCGGATCCAGCATTTTCTTGGTTTGAGCCATTCGACTTTCCCTCAGTTTGCTAGGTGCAAACGCCAAGGTCTTCGGTCGGAGGCGGCATCTGTTTTTGTGTTACCTTGGCGCGTTACCGTCCTCACGACCATAGGTCTCGTAGGCCAAGCCTACACTGTCACTAAATTTACACAAAACTATTCTGCTTTTCGAATATATCTTTTACCCTGTGGTATCGGGTTACGGTGCATCGACAGTACCGCTGGACTTGCGCCCCAATGCTGCACGTAACCGATCATGCAACGTTAGAAATTCATTGAATTGACCCTCCCCGCCGTTAAGAATCTCGGCCTCCTGAACCTCCATGCTGAAGGTTGCGTGCATCGGAACCTGCCCATCGATGACAAACGTCTCGTACCCCGTTGGTGCAATCGCCAAACGACCGATCAGACGCACATGCTGATAGAAGCTGTCCGGAGCCCAGCGATCTGAAAGCAGAAGGCGGATCATCTGATTGGGCGGCGGCGGCGGCAGATGGCTGCACATACCGGGCTGAGGCACCAGATAGGCAACCGCGCGACCCTGTTCATCAGGCGCTACGGGGATCACGTAGCCCGCGATCGAAACGATCTGATCGTCGATCGCGGGGTTGCCCGTGGTATTGGCAGTCTCACGCCGCTGGATCACCGCCTCGCGCTGAGACATGAGCCAGTCGATATCGATTTGATCAGCGGCCAGGGCGGCTTCGGTTTCAACCAGCATCTCTTGCCATTTCTGCCGCTCTTTCGCGCTGCCAACATCCTGTTGCAGCCGCCCGCGCAACCGAAGCGCAAATCTCAGATCGTCGACCTGTTCATCGTTCAGATCACGAAACGGATCTTCGAATACCTGAGCGGCGGGATCCGGCAGATCGGACCACTGAACAGATCGGGACGGCGCGGCCAGCACTGGAACGCTCAGAAGGGCCAGTATGATGACGGTCAGAAACCGCTGGCAGAAGGTCATGCTATTCTCAGATATCGGATATATGTCACCATGTAGGCAGTCCTGCGCCGTTTGACACGTGAGTCTATCCAGTAACAATCACATACTTGGGATGGTCATTTGTGGTTTAGTTCCCCAGAACACACCTTGCCAATCAATCTCCTTTAGGTAGATTTCACCCCAATCAATACTTCAGAATTTTCCCACAATACATCAGCTGTTTTCCAAAGGCCCCACCTGTGATCTTAATTTTCAACGCGCTATTACTTTCGATTGGTGTTTTTCTACGCATGATCGTTCCCGTTCTTTTGATCAGCTTGGCATCTATACCGGTTTGGTTCGTCCTGAGTTTAGTCACTCTGGGCATGGCCAGCCATGTAAGTGGACCGATCACCACTATGTTCATCAGCTTATTTGGAATTCGGGTCGCCTTGGCAGTCAAAGGGGATAGGCGACGGACGGAGTTCAAGACGCTCGCATTGTATTCGGCGCTTTACGGTATCTTTATTGCGGTCGTCCTGGCCGCAATAACCTTGGTAGCAGGTGTCGTCGCCCTGATCTTCACCTTGTGGCAATTGGGCGAACCTATTTCTTTCGGCACGATAAATGAGGCCATGGAACAAAACTCGCCCGGGTTCTTCTTTCTTGCCTTCGGCAGCAACGTTACTTTGATCTTTGTGCTGCTTGCAGCCGGCTACTCTGCCATGGCCGTTCCAATGGCAAGCGCAGCACGAGGGGCGGGCCATGGCGCACCGAGCCGCGGGTTTCTTAATGGCTTCGGGCGAAGCTTCATTCCCTTGTTCTGCATCTTCCTCGTGGCCATCCTACTACAATTCGCCTTCGAAATTTTCACCTTTTTGCTTGCCCAAATTCCGCTCTTTTTATCAATTTTTTCAATCGTATTGACCGGGGAATTTCCGGATTTCGACCTTCAAGTCATCTTGAAAGGGCTTGCCTCATGCGCGGTTCTTCTTTGGATCAACGCCTTGATGTGGTCCGCATCTGCCTTGGCGTTGCTTAAGTTTGAAGGCAACGAGACACCACGCACACCAACGCCCACAGCAAACGAGGAACCCGCACCGGATATTCGAGCCCTGCGCAAATCGCGCGAGCGCTCGCTCTAACCTCCTGCAGGCCCAAATGTCGAAGCATGTCATGCAGGGCCAATGCCCGCTCAAGAATGTGAGGGCCCTTCCCTTCGGCCCCATTCTCCTGTATGCGCGCGCTATCTGAGACGTTGTGCCCTGACCCCGGCACTCGAATGGAAGATAAAGTGGGGTCGGCGGCAATGGGGCCGCCATGCAAACCGGAGACCCGCAGGGGCGGGAGTGCTCCGTTCTAGGATACGCATATGTTTGATGTAACAAAGAAATCAATGCAGTGGGGCGAGGAAACGCTGACACTGGAAACCGGCAAGGTTGCCCGTCAGGCGGACGGCAGCGTGATTGCCACGCTGGGCGAAACCAGCGTCATGGCAAACGTGACCTTTGCGCGGGCGCAAAAACCGGGTCAGGACTTTTTCCCGCTGACCGTCCACTATCAAGAAAAATACTATGCTGCCGGTAAGGTTCCGGGTGGCTTCTTCAAGCGCGAGGCGCGCCCGACCGAGAAAGAGACGCTGACCGCGCGTCTGATCGACCGTCCGATCCGCCCGCTGTTCGTTGACGGTTTCAAAAACGAAGTTCTGGTGATGTGCACCGTGCTGTCCCACGATCTGGTCAACGACCCCGACATCGTTGCGATGATCGCGGCCTCCGCTGCCCTGACCATTTCCGGTGCGCCGTTCATGGGCCCGATCGCCGGTGCACGTGTTGGTTTCGAGGACGGTGAATACGTCCTGAACCCGACCGTCGACGACATGCAGGACCTGCGCCTGAACCCTGAACAGCGTCTGGATCTGGTTGTTGCCGGTACCAAAGACGCCGTGATGATGGTTGAATCGGAAGCCTACGAACTGTCCGAAGCGGAAATGCTGGGCGCCGTAAACTTTGCGCATGAGCAGATCCAACCGGTCATCGACCTGATCATCTCGCTGGCCGAAGAAGCCGCGAAAGAGCCGTTTGACTTCCAGGCACCGGATTACTCCGAACTGTCCGCTGCCGTTAAGGCCGCCGGTGAAGAGCAGATGCGCGCCGCCTTCGCGATCACCGACAAGCAAGAGCGCACCGCCGCTGTTGCCGCTGCCCGTGAAGCGATCAAGGAAGCGCTGACCGAAGAACAGCTGGAAGATGGCAACCTCGGTTCCGCGATGAAAAAGCTGGAAGCCGGCATTCTGCGCGGCGACGTCGTCAAAGGCGGCAAGCGGATCGACGGTCGTTCGACCACCGATATCCGTTCGATCGTTGCAGAAACCTCGATGCTGCCCCGCACCCACGGTTCCGCCCTGTTCACCCGTGGTGAGACTCAGGCGTTGGCCGTGACCACACTCGGCACCGGCGATGATGAGCAGTTCATCGACGCGCTGCATGGCAACTTCAAATCGAACTTCCTGCTGCACTACAACTTCCCCCCCTATTCGGTTGGTGAAGTTGGCCGGGTGGGTGGCCCCGGTCGTCGTGAGATCGGCCACGGCAAGCTGGCATGGCGCGCCCTGCAGGCGGTTCTGCCTGCGGCGACCGACTTCCCTTACACGATCCGCATCGTGTCCGAGATCACCGAATCCAACGGCTCCAGCTCGATGGCGTCGGTCTGCGGCGGTTCGCTGTCGATGATGGATGCGGGCGTTCCGCTGAAAGCACCGGTTGCCGGTGTGGCCATGGGCCTGATCCTGGAAGATGACGGCGACTATGCCATCCTGTCGGACATTCTGGGTGATGAAGACCACCTGGGCGACATGGACTTCAAAGTGGCGGGTACCGAAAACGGCATCACGTCGCTGCAGATGGACATCAAGGTTGCGGGCATCACGCCCGAGATCATGGAGAAAGCCCTGGCGCAAGCCAAGGACGGCCGGATGCACATTCTGGGCGAGATGGGCAAAGCCCTGTCCGAGACCAACGAATTCTCCGTCCACGCCCCGCGCATCGAGACCATGAACATCCCGACCGACAAGATCCGCGAAGTGATCGGTTCGGGCGGTAAGGTCATCCGCGAGATCGTGGAAACCTCGGGTGCCAAGGTCGACATCAACGACGACGGCGTGATCAAGATCGCCTCGCCGGATGGTGAATCGATCAAGAAGGCCTATGAGATGATCCACTCGATCGTCGCCGAGCCGGAAGAAGGTCAGATCTACACCGGTAAAGTCGTCAAGATCGTCGACTTCGGTGCCTTCGTGAACTTCTTTGGCAAGCGCGACGGTCTGGTCCACGTGTCCCAGATCGAAAACCGCCGCCTGAACCATCCGTCAGATGTTCTGAAGGAAGGTCAGGACGTAAAGGTCAAGCTGCTGGGCTTTGACGATCGTGGCAAGGTCCGCCTGTCGATGAAAGTCGTCGATCAGGAAACCGGCGAAGAGATCGTTCCCGAGAAGAAAGAAAAGAAAGAAGACGCAGAATAAACTGCTCTTTTTTTCGATATCAAAGGCCCCGGTTTCGACCGGGGCCTTTATGTTTAGTCGCTTGTGGTAGCGCGCTTTCCTACAGGTGCTCAGTTCATTCCCGATGTCGGCCTCGAGCCCAGCGTGTCAAACGCCGCGGTCGGCCCAAATACGTGCGAAGTGTGTGTCGCTATCGTTTGTCGTGCAAGGGACGGCCCATTCCGGACGTTGAACTCCACTCGAAGTGGTGCAACGCTGAGTTCTTCACAATCATATTTGATCCTATTGCATATACATATGCTCACAGAGGCGCGACGGGCTGTTAACGGGCCATAGACACATCTCTTTTCCGTTGTGCATCCCGGATCAGCGCTGCAAGCCGATAGAAGCCGTGTGCCATTTTTGTGTAGGGCGTAAGAAGGAAAAACGTAAGGACCGATCCGAGATGGATGGCCAGTAGCGCGGGCATCAGAGGCGTTGAACCGAGGGCATAGAGAACCAGCCCGCTGAACCCCACAAACCCGAGCAACAGGATGAAGCCGATATCCCCACCCCAGGCCGACGGATCGCCGAGGTCTCGGTCTGACTTTTGCTTGAGCAGCGCCATCGCACCACATCCCACTGTCAGCAGCAGCCCCCCGGAAATCCCGAACAGTTTCGGCAACGACCAGAACCCGTAAGGCGCGTGCATTCCGAAGACATAGTGCATGATCGTCGCTACCGAGGTCGACGCAAAGCACAGCAGGAATCCATACATGATGGCGTGGTGGATGTGGCGTCGGCCCTGACTGAACCGGTCTTCGTCCTCGAAGTTGCAGCCTTCGCCATGGCCTGCGGCCAAATCTTGCATCTTGCCCGCGCGTTTAAGCGCAGCCATCAGATCAGGCATCTGGATGGGCTTGCCGTCCACCTCGGCCCAGTAGCGCCTTAGGCTGATAGCCAAGCTAAAGAGCGGCAGCAGGAATGCAGGCGCAAAGATCGCGACCATCGCGTTGTGGGACAGGACGGCATAAAACCCTTCGCTTCCGCTGGAGCCGATGGCGCGGGTCGCCCAGAACAACAAGGCAAATCCGACCACAAGCGCCAGAGCGATGGCCCCGCCATGGGTGTGGAACCGGCGTGCCAGCGGCTGCGGCCAGGCGAATCTCTCCCAACTGTCGCGCCGCACTTCGGCCAGCGCCTTGGGCAGGTTCAGGTCAAACGCGTGCGGGGCGGTGTACTGACAGGCGTAATAACAGCCTCGGCAGTTGTGGCACAGGTTGGCCAATTGCGTGATGTCCCCATCCGAGAACGCGCGTTCCGCATGAAGCGACGGGAAGACCGAGCAATAGCCCTCGCAATAGCGGCAGGCGTTGCAGATCTCGGCCTGACGGCGGGCTTCCTGAATAAGATCAGTTTGCATAAGCGGCGGCCTCTCGTCCTGCGATGCGTCCAAAGACAGTTCCGATGGTCATGCCAAAGCCCGCCAGATAGCCTTGCCCAAGGATCGACCCGGCCATCGTTTCCCCGGCCGCCCAAAGGTTTTTGATCTTACCGCTGGGCGTCGAACACTGGGCCGTCTCGTCAACCTTCAACCCAAGATAGGTAAAGGTCACACCGGTCCGCAGCGAGTAGCCGTAAAACGGCGGTTCGGTGATCGGGCGCGCCCAGTTGGTCTTGGGCGGGATCAGCCCCGAGGTCGCCACCCCGTCCAGTTCGGTCGGATGAAACCCGCTGGTGTCACCGCAGGCGGCGTTGAATGCGCTGACGGTTGCTTTCAGTTTGTCCGCAGGCAGGTCCATCATCCCGGCCAATTCGTCCAACGTGTCCGCCTTTAGCGGAGGGAACACGGACGGCATGAACAGGTTCAGCGACTTGGCGTCGATGATGGCATAACCCACCTGATCCGGCTGCGCCGCCACCAGACGCCCCCAGATCGCATAGCGCTTGGGCCAGACATCCTCGCCCTCGTCATAGAACCGCTGGGCGTCCTTGTTCACGACGATGGAGAACGGCACGCAGTCCAGACGGGTGACGATGCCGCCGTCAAATTTGGTGGCACGCCCGTCGATGGCAACCGCGTGGCACTGAGTCGGATCACCGACGCTTTCTACTCCTTGGTCCAGCAGATCAGACAGGACCACGCCTCGGTTGTACGGCGTTCCCCGGATCAGAAAGTTCTTCGCAGGCTCACCCCAGGCGCGGGTGAGCCAATCTGTGTCGGCCTGAAAGCCGCCGGAGGCAACGATGACCGCCTTCGGTGTGATCCGATGAGATTGGCCTTCGTAGGTGTAATCCACCCACTCGATCTGGTCGCTGTTCAGCTCCAGATGCGTCACAGCGGCCTCGTAAAGCACATCAACACCCAGCCCCGCCGCCGTCCGGTAATAGGCATTCACCAGAGATTTGCCGCCCCCCATGAAAAACGCATTGGTCCGTGCCAATGACAGCGTGCCGGAAAGCGAGGGCTGAAACCGGACCCCGTGTTCTTGCATCCACGGCAGGCATTCTTCCGATGTTCGGATCGCCACGCGGGCCAAATGTTCATCGGTTTTGCCGCCGGTGACTTTCAGCAGGTCAGAGAAGTATTCCTCCTCGGTGTATTCCTCAACCAGTGGACCCAACGGGCCGGAATGCATGCAGCGAAAGTTGCGGGTGTGGCGTGAGTTTCCACCTCGATAGGGTTTCGGTGCCGTTTCAAGGATCAGAACGCGCGCGCCGGCCTCAGCGGCAGTCATCGCGGCACAAAGGGCAGCGTTCCCGCCGCCAATCACAGCGATATCGTAAGCTTCCGAATGGGTGGCCATATCGTTTTTGCCTATTGGGTTTGATCGGTTGTGCGGTCGCGTTCCTGCAACACGCGGATGCGCATACGTTGAGCTGCATGAATGTGGGCACGCATCTCGGTCTCGGCAGCAGCGCCTTCACGGGTTTTTAGCGCGGCCATGATGCGTCGGTGCTCGGACACTGCAGCCTCGGCGCGGTCGCGATCCAGCAATTGCGACGGACCCAGGATCAACAGCGCCTTTTGCAATGACCGCATGGATTTTGTCAGAAACCGATTCTTGGCCGCATCCAGCAACGTCGCGTGGAATACCCGATTTATCCGAGCGGCTTCGGGGCCGGTGCCCGCTTCGGCCAGCCGGTCGTTCAGAACGTCCAATTCGTCCAGTTCAACATCCGAGGCTGCGCGAGCCGCAAGACGTGCAGCTGTGCCCTCAAGAACCGCGCGCATCTCGTACAGTTCCATCACCTCGGCATAGTCCAGACTGCGCACCGTGGCACCTTGCCGGGGGATATGCGTGACCAACCCATCGGCCTCCAGTTGCCGGATCGCCTCGCGCACCGGGGTGCGGCTGACACCCAGCCGTTCGGACAGCTCAATCTCACGCAAGCGGTCACCGGGCAAAAGAGTGCCCTCGCGAACCTCGCCCAGCAGGCGCTGATACGCAGAATTGCCTTGTGGGCCAGGTTGTAACGGGTCGTCCTGAAGGGTCATCGCAGGCTCTCTTGTCATCTTGCGTCCAGTTGTATACATATGGATACATTATAAGTCAACGAAGCTGGAACGCTTACCTTGCACAGCCAAACCGATACCCCCTCTCTTCTGACGAAACGGGCCGTCACGCTCGGCCTGGCGGTGTTGGGCACTGGAGTATTTTGGACGCTAAACCTGCCGCTACCTTTTCTGTTCGGGCCAATGAGCGCATGTTTGATTGCAGCTCTTGCGCACGCACCGATGGAAGGCTTTGGACAGGTCTCGGTTGCCGCCCGCACTATACTGGGCGTGGCGGTAGGGGCATCGATTACGCCGGCTCTGTTTGCTGAATTGCCAAAGATCGCCGCGTCAATTGCGCTGATCCCGTTCTTCATCCTGCTGATCGCGCTGGTAGGTGTGCCATTCTTTCGCAAATTCTGGGGCTTTGACTCCACAACGGCTTTCTACGCAGCCATGCCGGGCGGTTTGCAAGACATGATCATCTTTGGCACTGAGGCCGGGGCCAATCCGCGTACCTTGTCCTTGATCCACGGTACGCGCGTGCTGATCATCGTGACGTTGGCCCCCTTGTTCCTCACCGTGTTCTATGGTGCCCAACTCACCAATCCGATTGGCGAGCCCGCGCGCAACCTGCCAATACATGAATTGGCGCTGATGGTTCTGGCCGCCATTATCGGCTGGAAAGGCGGGGAGCGTATCGGTCTGTTCGGCGCGTCAATTTTGGGGCCGATGATCCTGACGGCAGCTTTGTCCCTAGGCGACTTCATCCATACCCGCCCCCCGCGCGAAGCCATCCTTGCAGCGCAGTTCTTCATCGGCTGCGGAATTGGCGTGAAGTTTGTCGGCGTCACTTGGGTCGAGTTGCGCAAAGTCGTGGCGGCAGGCTGCGCATATGTAGTTGTTCTGGCCGTGCTGGCTGCTGCCTTCACCGCTGTCGTAACCACGTTGGGCTTCGGCCAACCAGTCGAGGCGTTTCTGGCCTTCGCGCCCGGTGGGCAGGCAGAGATGACGGTGCTGGCCATCGTCTCGGGCGCGGATTTGGGCTTTGTGATCACCCATCATCTGACAAGGATCGTGCTGGTGATCATCGGTGCGCCCATCGCCGCAAATCTTATTCTGCGTTGGTCCAAACCTCGGGGTTGATCATGTGGATCGGAGCGCCTTCGGCATAGGCGTTCACCTGATCGAAAATATCTGCGAATTGCAGGTCGAACTCGTCTTCAGTGACAAAACCGATATGTGGCGTCGCGATCAAGTTGGGATGCGACAATAGCGGATCGGTCGGATCGATCAGTGGCTCAGTATCGAACACATCAATCGCCGCTTTGCCGGGGCGACCCGCGCTCAGCGCCTCAAGCAAAGCGCCTGGAGCGATCAGCCCGGCTCGCGAGGTGTTCACAAACAGCGCGTCCGGCTGCATCTGTGCAAAATCCGGTGCGGTGATGATCCCGCGTGTGTCAGGTTTCAAGCGCACATGGATTGAGACGACATCGCTGCTGCCAAAGAACGCTTCACGGCTGGGCGCGACCTGTGCGCCATCCGCCTGCCCACGTGTCCGGCCTTCCTCAGACGACCACCAAACGACATTCATCCCGAACGCCTCGGCATAGCCCGCAACCGCGCGGGCAATTCGGCCATAGCCATAGAGCCCCAACTGACGCCCCCGCAGCGTCTTGCCCACGCCCGCCTGCCAATGCCCTGCTTTGACCGAGGCCATTTGTGCGGGCAAATCCCGCATCCCGACCATGATTAACGCCCAAGTAAGTTCAGCTGCAGCATAAGACGGCGTTCCACCATGCATGTTCGAACACAACAACACGCGGTGATCTGTACAGGCTTCGACATCGACATGAGGATAAACGCTGCGCTGGCTGATCAGTTTCAGGTTCGGTAACTTCCCCAGCAAGGAGCGAGTGACTTTGGTACGTTCGCGGAACAGCACCAACACCTCTGCTTCCTGCAATCTCTCGGCCAGAGTGTCAGTGTCTTCGACATGATCCGTCCATACCGTCACCTCATGACCCGTGAGTCTCTCAAAGCAAGGCAGGCCACGAAGCGTGTCAAACCAGTCATCAAGAATGTGGACCTTCATCGGCTTTCTATACCCTGCTCGGTGTTCAGTTTTCTTGGCGTCGGCACAAAATGACATGTGTCGAGAGCGGCAAGTGCATTGCGGACCCGTTCGCTTTGATCCAGCAGATGGTTGAACTGCTCATCGCAGCCAGCAATCGGTGTCGGATAGTCCGCGATGTCCCGCCGTAGAGCCGACTGCGCCAACCTGAGTTCCTGACGCGCGATATCGAGGCATTCCGAGTAGTTGTCCATCGTGTCCTCCCACTATGTATACAATAGTATACTATTTGGGTTGCACTTGATCAACTCCCGTTCCAAACAGATTTAGGAACATAAACATGCCCGTCCGCCAACTTGCGCGCGGTCCGCACCAAACCCGCCGCGTTCACTGTGAACCCGTCGGTGGTGGAAAAATCCACCAACACGTCGATATTGCCCGAGGCGTGTTCCAGAACGACTTCAGCCGGGCTGTTCGTGGGGCGATCCAGCAAACCGTCGGCGACGGTTCCGGGAGTCAAAGCGCAAGACGCCATGCATTGCGCGCCGGTGACCGCCATGGTCGGGTGGGTTTTCCACGGCATGAAATACCGCACTGCGAGCGTTCCGCCCTCTCTGGCCGGAGCAACAAGGCCGAACTTAGGGGTGACCGATTTGGACACATCCCCCATACCCATCCGCTGCCCTGCTTCGATCCTAACGGCCTCCATCCGGTCAAAGAACGCGCGGTTTGCGTCCAGCTCCTTGGCGCTCTCATAGCCCGTCAATCCGAAGTCTGTGGCGCGGGCGATAGCCATCGGCATAGCGACATCCATGCAGGTCAGTTCGACGCCCTGAACTGCATCGCGCAGGTTGCCCGTAGGCAGGAACGCTCCGGTGGCCGAGCCCACCACGCCCATGAAACTCAACTGCACAGGCGCTGAATGACCGGGAACGCCGGCGATCTCCGCATCACCCTCATAGGTCAATTCGCCCCCGGGTGTATTCACCTTGGCCACGACCCGAGCCCCAGTGTTGACGGCCCGAATGCGAACTTCAGTTTCATCATCCTTCGGTTTGAACAGGCCCATCTCGATAGCCGCAGGGGCAACCCCGGACAGGATGTTGCCGCAAGTCGGTTTGAAATCGACCAGCTTGTCCTCGACCGAGACCTGCGCAAAGAAATAGTCGATATCGGCCCAGTCATCCTCGCTGACCGACAGCATCGCGACCTTTGTGGTCACCGGCGCGGCGCCGCCGATGCCGTCGATGTTCAGCGACTGCCCGGACCCAAGAGCGGCGATCAGCACCTCGGCCAGCGCGTCCAGATCCTCAGGCAAAACCGAGCGTCGGAAATAGGGGCCTTTCGACGTGCCGCCACGCATCAAGATATAAGGGATTGCGGTTTGAGTCATTTTGAACCCCTCACTTCAACGGCCAGGGCAGGCTGACCATGTCCTGCAACAGACCTGGCGGGAAATCGCGGTTCAGAGCGCCCGCCATCAGGCACATGAACCCGATACCACAGGCGGTCAGGATCAGAGTCATCTGCCAGCTGGACCCGGCGCGGATACGGAGAAAGGCGATCAGGAACCCTATCAGGGCGAGGATGAAGCCCACCACCCACGTGGCCGCGATCAAACTGGCGAACCACGCCAGAGTGGACCACAGACCGTGGGGTGCGCTGGCGTCTTCACCGGCGATTTCCTTGTCGGCAAAGATCACGTCGCCTTCGGGACGTCGCATCATCTGGATCAGAAGGATCACGCAACAGAATAGCGAAACGCTGCCGATAACCAGCGGGATGATCTTGTCGGTCATATTGTAGTCGGGGATCATGTTGGCGTTGACCAAAGCGACGATCAGGTAGGCCATGATCACCAGCAGAAAGATAAGCGGCGCGCGTTTGGTACCGGCCTGAACATCACCCTCGGCCATGATCATCTTGGCCTGCCGGATACCCAGAATGACCGAAACAACCGTGACCACGATCAGCACAATGACGATAGGGCTGAAGACATATTCCATCCCCTCGCCAAAGCTCTTGCGGAACCGGAATGAGGCGATCTGGAACGCCTGATTGGTGAACTTCTCAACCGGGTTCGACAGAACAAAACCGATCAGGAAGGCCGGGCGCGACCAGTCGAAACGGCGCAGGAAAATGCCGATCAGTCCGATGACGAACAGGGCCAGCAGGTCTTCGAAGTTCTGCCCGGACTGGAACGCCGCAAAGCTGATCAGCATGAACAGGAACGGCGCCAGATAGGTAAAGCGGATAGTCGTCAGCTTGGCGATCCCGCCCGAGGCCGCGATGCACAGGATGGTGCCGACCACGTTGGCCAACGCCAGCAGCCAGACGATCGAATAAGTGATGTCGAGATTGTCCTTGAGCATGCTTGGGCCGACCTCGATATCGCCAGACCCCAGCAGGGCCACCGCGCCGATGAAGATCGCCATTGAGCCGGAACCGGGAATGCCAAACAGCAAAGTTGGCACCAAACCGCCGCCCTCTTTGGCGTTGTTTGAGCTTTCCGGGCCGATGACACCTCGGACTTCGCCTTTACCGAAATTGCTCTTGTCCTTGGTGGATTGAACCGAATGGCCATAAGCGATCCAGTCAACGACCGACCCGCCAAGGCCGGGAATGACGCCGACGACCACACCGATGATCGAACAGCGAACTGACAGCCAGATATTGGCGAACCAATCTTTGACCCCGTCCAACCAACCGGCTCCCAGAGAGGCACCTTTGGCAATCGACCTGTCCTGGCACAGTAGCGAGACGATCTCGGGAACGGCAAAGATGCCCAATCCCACGATGACCAGCTTAAGTCCGTCCGTCAGATAGGGGATGTCATAGGTCGCCATGCGTAGCGAACCGCCTGCATCGGCCACACCAATTGTGCCGACCATCAGGCCCAGACCCGCGGCGGCGACGCCTTTCAGCGGGATACGCCCTGCCAAAATGGCGACCATCGATAGGCCGAGAATTGTGATCATCAACATCTCGGGCAGACCGAAGGCCAGAACGATGGGCCGCGCGATCAGGATGAACATGGTCAGAAAAGTTGCGCCGACCAAACCGCCAAACAGTGATGACGCAAAGGCCGCTGACAATGCCCGCGCGGCCTCGCCCTTTTTCGCCATCGGGAAGCCGTCCAGCACCGTCGCCTGCGAGGCGGAGCTGCCGGGGATGCCCATAAGAACCGAGGCAAAGGTGTCAGAGGTCGGAACAACGGCAACCATCCCGATCATCAGCGCCAATCCAAGAATAGGGTCCATGCCGAACATGAAAGGCAGCAACAAAGACAGACCAGCAATTCCGCCAAGCCCAGGGAAAACACCTACGGCCAGTCCCATAACGACACCGAGAATAAGATATCCCAGAACAATGGGTTGCAGGATCAGACCCCATGCGTCACTGAGCGCAGGAAGAGCGGTGGCGAAAACCTCCATAGCGGCCGCCTTTCATAAATTGTCTTGTGTTTGGAAAAGCGCGCGCCCGACATTGGGGCACGCGCGGTGGTGTTTGGGCTTAGTTCAGCTCGACACCATAGGCTTCTTTGAGCCAGTTCAGAACGTAGGCTTTGGCGTTGTCGTCGACATTTGTTGCGGTTTGCAGCGCCGCCTTAGAGCCGTCACCTACGAACACCGGGTACTTGCCCACGCGCTTCGAGGAAATTTCGGCAAAGTCGCCGCGCTCGGTTAAAGCCTGGAACGCTGCGGTGTATGCGTCGACCACTTCCTGAGGTGTATCAGCCGGCAGGAAGGCCAGCTTTTGAACTGGGAATCCGGCTACAAAGAAGGCTTTCCAAGCATCCCATGCCTCACCGCTGGTTTCACAACCATCGGTAGCCTCGCAGACTTCCTTGAACGTCGGGATGTCCGGGAAGGTCGGGTCCCGGACGATATTGCCATCTGCATCCAGAGCACCCCAGGTCATCATCGGCACAGCCTGACCGGATTCAACCAGCGGGGCCGAACCACCGAGGTAGCCGGACGAGGTCTGATAATCGATGTTGGCTTCGCCGCGCTCGAACATCAGGCGACCATCGCCGCGGCCTTTGATGCCAAAGACAGGCTCGACGTTCATACCCAGCATTTGCCAAGCCAGCAGCGGCACGAGGTCAAGACGTGTCGCTCCTTGCGAACCATAGATGAAGTTGGTGTCTTTCAGCGCGTTCGCGGAGCCATCAAACTTTGCTCCATCCTCGGCGTTCAGATAGGCAACACCACCGGTTCCCGACGCCATAACCGGAATCCAGTCGTTGTATTCATAGCGCACGCGCGGATCGCTCAGCAGATAGGGGAATTGAGTTGAACCGGAGGTGCCAAACAGCAGTGTACCATCGTCATGGCTTTGCTCTTGGAACCAGTTTGCACCTTTGGTCGATCCGGCACCGGGCATAAATTTCACAACAACAGTCGGTTGACCCGGCAGTGCTTCGGAAAGAAGTGGCGCAAAGAAGTTGGCCCATTTGGCAGACCCGCCAGTTTCCGAGAACGGGATGACCCATTCAACGGTCTTGCCCGAGAAATCGACCTCGGCAGCGGCAGGTGCGGCGATACCGGCGGCGGCAATCAGCCCCACGACGGCGCGGCGGGTGAAGTTGGAAATGGTCATTGGTTCCTCCCTGTTGACCAGACAACCACGCTAGCGCCCTCTGCGCCACCGTGATCGCAAATAGAACTGTGGGGTTGATTCCCCCTCCCATCTGGCAATCATGGAGCGCCAACCTTGCGCGAAACTTGCAGGAGCCCGAATGCGGATCGTCATCGTCGAGGATAATGAGACCCTCGCCAACGCCATTGCTTACCGCCTGAGGGATCGGGGCCATGCCGCTGATGTGCTGACAGATGGCGATGCCGCCAATCTATATCTGGAACAAGAAGGCGCGGATCTGATCGTTCTGGACATCAACCTGCCGGGTCGGTCAGGGCTTGAGATCTTGCGGTCGCTGCGCCATCGGGGCGACAGTGCGCCTGTCATCCTGCTGACCGCGCGTACCGAGACCAGCGATCGCGTATCGGGCCTGGATATGGGCGCAGACGATTACCTGGTGAAGCCCTTTGAGATGGACGAGCTTGAGGCCCGCATACGCGCCCTGTCGCGCCGCAAACAACTGGATTATGGCGCGCGCGAAACCATCGGAGACCTGGAATTCGATCGCACCACCCGGCAGGTCAGCGCAAAGGGCCAAGTGCTTGACGTGCCGCGCCGGGAAATGGCTGTCCTTGAATGCCTGCTGGAACGGCGCGGCAGGATCGTCCCCAAAAACCAGCTAATCGATTACGTCTACGGCGTAGGTACCGATGTCGACGATTCAGCGGTCGAGCCGCATGTATCGCGGCTGCGCAAGCGCCTTCAAAACCTTGGCATTCGGATCAAGACCGCCCGTGGCCTTGGATATCTGCTTGAGGTGCAGAAGTGATCCGGTACGGTTCGCTCAGACTCAGGCTGTTTATTCTGATCCTGACGCCTCTGGTGCTGTTGGCAATCCTGCTTGGATACTGGCGCTACACGGTTGCCCAGCAAACGGCGCAAGAGCTTTTTGACGACAGCTTGTTATCCGCTGGTCTGGCCATTTCGCGCGATGTTGCGGTGTCGGAAGGCGATGCCTTGTCGCCCACCACGCGCAACTTGATCCGCGATGCATCGGGCGGAGAGATTTTTTATCACGTGACCGGACCCGGTGGCATCTACGTCACAGGGTATGCATATCCTCCGGCCGCTGCAAAACCCTCTGAACAAGACGCGTACCAGCCACAGTTTTTCGAGGCTTTGTATCGGGATGAACCGGTGCGCGTGCTGAAAATGACCGAGCGGGTCACATTGGATAATCTGGTGGGCGATGCGACGGTTACAGCCTGGCAACGCATCGCGGACCGCAACGCCTTTGCGAATGAATTGTCGATCCGTGCTGCGATCCTGATGGGTATCCTGCTGGCCACCCTTGCGTTTGTTGTCTGGTTCGGCGTCGCGCGAGGGCTGCGGCCCTTGCTGGATTTGCAGGATGCGATCGACCTACGCTCACCTGACGACCTGAGCGAAATCAAACGCGTGGTCCCGGTCGAGGTTCATGGTATTGTTCAGACCCTGAATCGTCTGTTTGGGCAGGTCGAGCGTAGTATTGACGCCCATCAGGTTTTTATCTCAGAAGCCGCGCATCAGTTGCGAAATCCGGCGGCTGCGGTCCAGTCCATGGCTGAGGCATTGCGCGATGCAAAAACAGATGAGGACAAAGACAAACGGATAATCGAGCTGGTGGCAGCGGCAAAGAATTCGGCTACAGTGGCGGAACAACTATTGTCACTCGAACGACTGCGGCAACCTACGCATCAGGATCAGATGGACAAGATCGATTTCCGTGCGGTTGTGGAAGAAGCCTGCGCTGACATGGGTGTACAGATCCTCGCAAAAGGGATCGAGTTTGATGTTGCGATGCCGGACTCGACAATTACGGTTTCAGGAGATCATGTTTTTTTAACTGAGGCCATCAAAAACCTGCTGGATAACGCGGTCAAGCACGGTGGGACCAAGTTGAGCCAAATTTCAGTCGCGCTGCGCTCTGATGGCAAGAACATAAAGCTGACCGTATCCGATGACGGAACCGGCCTTTCACCCGACCAAAGCGAAGCCGTTTTCAGTCGATTTTCTCAGCTTGAATATTCCGAGGGTAGCGGTTTAGGTTTGTCGATTGTCTCAGCTGTAGCGAAGCGCCACGGAGGAGTGGTCGCGATCAACCCAGTCGAAAAAGGAGCAAGCGTTACGCTTCAGCTGCCCATAGCCCTGTAGTTTGTTTCAATGTCTACTCGAAACACGAGACCTGTCACAATCGAAGAGAGTTTTTTCGACTACAGCGAATGACCGGTTTCCACCCCAGGTGCCGGGCGCGGCGGTCTCGATACGTCTTCACCGAACTTTGTAGCCTTTTACAGCGAAATGGCGCTTGGTCCGCACCTCAGCATCGAAAGCAACACGGACGATACGAATTCCCCTCGCACTCCCGCCTATGGAACACCCCCACCTCAGCTTGGTAAATCAATTGTTAACTCTTATCGCGTGTATTTGCTCAACCTTAAGGTTTGTTTTGTCGTTCCCAGGGATGCCTTTCGATCGTGGCCTCAGTTACCGTATTCGAAATCAGCGCGGATCCATTCAGCAATCGTAGCGTCGACATCACGCAGGCGTATTCGGTTGAGATCATCGACAATGATGCCTTCCTCCAAGACCCGGACCCAGACAGCGCCCAACTTAATCTGACATCCCTGCCCCGGTTTTCGGGCTCCTCCCAGAACTTCAGCACGTTCGAAAGCTATACGGGCACGGTCAACGGGGCGCCGGTGCGCTTTACTCTGATCCAGTTCAGCAACCCGCGATACATCATCGTCACCTCGGGGCAGGCTGCGCTGGGTGACACAATCTCGGATACCGGCTTTGCTGGAACCGCTCAGTCGGCGGCGTATCGATCCCTGCCCTCCTTCGTGTGTTTCACGTCGGGGTCTCTGATCCTGACACCCAATTGCCTCCGCAAGGTCGAGACGTTGCAACCCGGCGATCCGGCCTGCGTTGCCCAAGGTCAAACCAGCACCATCCGCTGGATCGGCCGACGTCGCCTAAGCCGCCTCGATTTGCAGGCCAACCCCCATTTATGCCCGGTTCGGATCAGGGCAAACAGTTTTGGCCACGGTTGCCCGCGCCGCGATTTGCTGGTCTCTCCACAACACCGGATCGCCGTCACGTCCCCCGTCATGGAGCTGACACATTGCGAACCGCTCATGCTGGCCACAGCGAAAGCGCTGATCAACCAGAACACTATAACGCAGGAAACACCCGAGAACGGTGTTGAATACATCCACATCCTGTTCGACCAGCATGAGCTGGTGAATGTAGAAGGACTGTGGTCTGAATCCTTTTTTCCCGGCGATACAACCGTCAATGCAATGGCTCCTGCAACCCGCCGAGAATTGTTCGAACTGTTTCCGGAACTGTCGAAAGGGGCAGTAGGCTACGGGTCAACAGTGCTACCTGTGCTGAAAAACTACGAGGCGCGAGCGCTGCAATCCGTTCTCACCGCGCCACAGTTGGAGATGCAGCACCACGCCCAAGAGAAAGCGGCGTAACGCATACGACACCAATTGCCCTGCACCGCGGAATCGACACACGTCCAATCGAGGGATGCAGGAACAACTTGGAACAGGGATTTATTCCCTCACCCGCTTCCAATTTAGAGTGATCCAACGTGAAGGCCTGCTGCCTTTTCTTCTGATCTTGCCCGCTCATATTGCTGCGAGAAACCAATCGGAACAAAGGACAACGATCATGGTCATTCGCGGTATTCTGGCATCGGCAACCCTGGCCCTTGCCGCAACGCATGCCTCAGCTCAAAGCCTGACTGATGGTGCATATATACAGGGGTTTCTGGGCTATAGTCAGCTTCAGGACAGCGACTTCTCCGGCACGATCGGAGGCGCAACACAATCTGTCGATACCGATTTCGATGCGGGATATGGTATCGGTATCGCGATCGGTAAAGAAATTCCGCAATGGTCAAATGACCGGATCGGCACTCGCCTAGAGCTGGAACTGTCCTATCGCGACAATGATGTCGATGGCGTGAACTTCTCGGGCAATGGGCCAGCGCCAGAAGGCAATGTTTCGGGCGATATCGCGCAAACCTCTTTGTTTGCCAATGTTCTGTTTGATTTCAAACAGTCCGGTAAGGTTACCCCGTTTGCTGGCTTTGGTCTGGGCGCTACCTATTCTGACATCGACTTTGCTTACGGCACGGGCGTCGCTCTTGATGACAGCGATACCAACTTCGCTGCTCAATTGATCGCGGGTGTGGCCTATGAAATCAACGCGTCCACCGCCTTCACGGTTGATGCCCGTTATTCACGCGCTTTCGATGTGTCGTCGGCCCGCTTGGCCCCGAACGGCGCGCTAACCGGCACGGTCGAAGATGATCTGGATACGTTCAGTGTGAATTTCGGACTGCGCTACAGCTTCTGATCCGCAAAAGCTTTGCGGCAGCGTGTACCCCTGAGGGCCCGAAGCCACTTGCTTCATCTGGCCTCAAATATCCTCGGGGGGAGTCGCGCCACTAGGCGCGACGGGGGCAGACAGCCCCCCTGACCCGGTCCCGCCTTACGACGGGGCTTTGGTCTTACGCAGATAGGGAAAAATCGTTTCAAACTCACCAAATTTCGCCTTGGCATCTTCGTTTGAAACGCTCGGCGGGATAATCACATCCTCGCCCGGGATCCAGTTGGCAGGCGTGGCCACACCTTTGGCCGACATCTGCAACCCATCCAGCGCCCGCAGGATCTCGGCAAAGTTCCGGCCCACGGTCATCGGGTAGGTCATTGACAGTTTTAGCTGCTTGTCGGGCCCGATGATAAAGACAGACCGTACTGTGGCACTGTCGGCCGGCGTGCGACCATCGGGCAGGTAGGCTTCGGCAGGCAGCATGTCAAAGGCTTTTGAGACGGCCAGACCATCGTCGGCAATAATCGGAAAGCCGGGATTGGCCTTGCCGTATTCCTCGATATCCTTCTTCCACTTGATGTGGTCTTCGACCCCATCGACCGAGACGCCAATCACCTTGGTGTTGCGTGCAGCCCATTCATCGTTCAGCTGAGCCACGGCCGAGAACTCGGTCGTGCAAACCGGGGTAAAGTCCTTTGGGTGCGAAAACAGGATCGCCCAGCTGTCACCAATCCAATCGTGAAATTGAATGGTGCCCTGATCTGTTTCTGCGGTAAAATTCGGGACCGTGTCGTTGATGCGCAAACCCATGGGGCATCTCCTTCTTTGGTTACTGACCGAGTCGAATGCTGTGAACCTAACTACTTTGCGCCAGAGTTAAACCTTCCGCAAATCCAGCTTTGCTTTTTTCTGAGTAAGCACCCGCAAGAAATTTGATCAAATTCTCCACTTGTCGCGCGCCTGGGTCGGTGACAGTGTGTGCGCAACCCCAGTTTAGGACATCACGATCCAGGAGGATTCGCCATGATCGAAAAGCGTAATTTCTATATCAACGGTGAATGGGTCGCCCCGTCCCAAGCCCATGATTTTGAGGTAATCAACCCATCGACCGAAGATCCCTGTGCAGTGATTTCTCTGGGGTCCGAGGCGGATACAAACGCCGCCGTGGCAGCAGCCAAATCCGCGCTGCCGGGATGGATGGCCACTCCGGTCGAACAGCGGATCGCGCTGGTCGAGAAACTGATCGAGATTTACCAGACGCGCAGCGAAGATCTGGCCCAAGCCATGTCGCTTGAGATGGGCGCGCCCATCGATATGGCCCGCTCGCAGCAGGCTGGTGCAGGAACATGGCATCTGCAAAACTTTAACAAAGCCGCCAAGGCGTTTTTGTTTGAGCGGCCCTTGGGTGATCATGCACCAAATGACCGCATTATTTACGAGGCGGTTGGTGTCGCCGCGCTGATCACCCCCTGGAACTGGCCGATGAACCAGATCACGCTCAAGGTGGGGGCAGCTGCAATAGCGGGATGCACCATGGTGCTGAAACCCTCGGAACAAAGCCCGCTGAACGCCATGATCTTTGCCGAAATGATGGATGAGGCAGGTTTCCCGCCCGGCGTATTCAACCTTGTGAACGGTGACGGGGTCGGGGTTGGTTCACAACTGTCGGCACATCCAGACGTGGATATGGTCAGCTTCACCGGCTCGACCCGCGCCGGGACGGCCATTTCCAAGAATGCGGCAGATACCTTGAAAAAGGTGCATCTGGAGCTTGGAGGCAAAGGCGCGAACCTGGTTTTTGCCGATGCGGATGAGAAAGCTGTAAAGCGCGGCGTGCTGCATATGATGAACAATACGGGCCAAAGCTGTAACGCCCCCAGCCGAATGCTGGTGCAGCGCCCGATCTACGATCAAGCCGTTGAAACTGCTGCTGAGGTGGCCAATTCCGTATCTGTCGCTAGCGCGGCGGAGGAAGGCCGTCATATCGGACCTGTAGTGAATGAACTTCAGTGGACAAAGATTCAGGACCTGATCCAAAAAGGTATCGACGAAGGTGCCCGCCTTGTCGCCGGTGGCACCGGGCGGCCTGACGGGCTGAACAAGGGCTACTATGTCCGCCCCACGGTCTTTGCCGACGCCAACAACCAGATGACCATCGCGCGCGAGGAAATCTTTGGCCCGGTTCTGACCATGATCCCCTTCGACACCGAAGAAGAAGCAGTCGAGATAGCAAATGACACGCCCTATGGTCTGACCAACTATGTCCAGACACAAGACGGCGGGCGCGCCAACCGCATGGCAAGGGTATTGCGGTCAGGCATGGTTGAGATGAACGGCAAATCGCGCAGCGCTGGGTCGCCGTTCGGCGGCATGAAGCAATCCGGAAACGGGCGCGAGGGCGGCGTCTGGGGGTTGGAAGACTTCCTGGAAGTCAAAGCCGTCGGCGGCTGGGTTGCTGAGTAACTCAACGCGTAATTAGTCATGAAAGGGCGAGGCGCATCCAGTGCCTCGCCCCTTTTTATGCCGGTTGAACAACAAGCTGAGGCTCGCCGTCCGAGGTGCACCGGGTGGATCGGCCATCCCAACCGATCACACCTGTAACGCGCTGCCGGATCGTCGAAAAACTGTCGAACCGCACCACATCCACGGGCGCATCGAATTGCAGGGTCAACCGACGCTGCGCGCCATCGCCCAGAACAGTCAGACCGCGAATTTCGGCGGTGAAGGGCTGACCCAGGTACCGGCCCTTGACCCGGTCACCCACGCGCAGATGCATCCGGTTTCCCGCGATTGCCGTCAGCGTGTTCCAATCCCGTACACCGTGCTGCCGGGCCAGAAGCTCCAGCGCCGCACTGTGCGATACGAAAACCCCAGTGGTTTTCAAAGCCTCCCGCAGGCGTTTCGCTTGTGATTTTAGCTCCGTCACCGGAGCGATTGAGTCAGATCGTGTCATCATGTGCCTCGTTTTCTGTAACGGGCGCGAAATCAGAACGGGGTTCGCATTTCCATCCACGCGCCAGAAAAGGGCAACAGATGTTCATTCAAACGGGTTTCACCAAAGCCAAGGGCCGCGAACGGCAGGAGACCCGAACCTGCCGCGCCTTTTGGCGATGTTTGGATCGCTTGTCAATCAGGCGTCAGCTTGCGCCGCCTCGTAGGCCAGCATCGCGCGCTTGACGGGCAAGCCCCAGTGATACCCACCAAGGCCGCCTGATTTGCGCAGCGCCCGGTGGCAGGGGATCAGCCAACTGACCGGGTTGCGCCCGACTGCCGTTCCGACTGCACGAACGGCCTGTGGCGAGCCAACCCGCTGCGCAATTTCAGAATAGGTGGTGACCTGCCCCGAGGGGATGTGCATCAGCGCCTCCCAAACCTTGATCTGCAAGGGAGAGCCGATCAGGTACAAAGGCGTTGGCTGCAAACGGTCGCTGACCAATCCAAAGGCAGTCAGCACCCACGGGCGCAAGTGCATCGGGTCTTCGACAAACTCGGCCAAGGGCCAGCGCGACAGCATATCCTCCATCGCCTCTTCCTCGCCGGTCTCGGCCCCGAAAGCCATGCCGCAGATGCCCTTGTCGGTGCCCATGACCAGCGCAGGGCCAAAGGGACTTTCGAACCAGCCCCAATAGATCGTCAGATCCGCGCCTTTGCGGGCGTATTCGCCGGGGCTCATGGACTCCCATTTCAGGAACAGGTCGTGCAGGCGACCGCTACCGGACAGGCCCACATTATGGGCGGTTTCCAGTGTCGTGAACCGCTCGCGCAGCAATGCCTTGGCATGGCCCAGCGTCAGGTATTGCTGGTAGCGTTTCGGTGATACGCCAGTCCAACGCGAGAACAGACGTTGGAAATGGGCCGGGCTCATATCCATCTGCTGCGCCAGTTCGTCGAGGCTGAGGGTTTCTCCGCCCTGATCAATCAGCTCGATCGCGCGTCGCATGACGTTGTAGTGATAGCCGCTTTCCGGGGTCTGGATGTTCATGGGTCTCACCTCATTCTCTGGCCTAAAGCATAGCGCGCGGGACGCGTCCAAGCGACCCGGAACTTGCGCATTGGCTTTGGGCTTGTGTCATTGGCCCTTGGGCGGCATTAAGGCTCGGATGGCAAAGCAACTCGATTACCACACGATCCGCGAGATCTTTACGCGCTTTCAAGAGGCCGACCCCGAGCCCAAGGGCGAACTGGAGCATGTGAACGTCTATACTCTGGTTGTTGCCGTTGCTCTTTCGGCGCAGGCTACCGATGCGGGGGTCAACAAAGCCACCCGCGAACTGTTCAAGATCGCCGACACACCACAAAAGATGCTGGATCTTGGCGAGGAGGGTCTGACCCAGCATATCAAAACCATCGGCTTGTTCCGCCAGAAGGCGAAGAACGTCATCAAGCTTAGCCGCATTCTGGTCGAGGACTATAGTGGTGAGGTGCCCAATTCCCGCGCCGCGTTGCAATCCCTGCCCGGGGTGGGGCGCAAGACGGCCAATGTGGTTCTGAACATGTGGTGGCGGCAACCAGCGCAAGCGGTGGACACGCATATCTTCCGTGTCGGCAACCGCACTGGTATTTGCCCCGGCAAGGACGTAGACGCCGTCGAACGCGCCATCGAGGACAACATTCCTGCCGACTTTCAACTCCATGCACATCACTGGCTGATCCTGCACGGGCGCTATCACTGCAAAGCGCGCAAGCCGCAATGCCCAACTTGTATCATCCGTGATCTCTGTCAATTCGAGGACAAGACCCTATGAAAACCTACCAACTGACCGGCATCGGAAATGCCGTTGTGGATGTCATTTCCCAGGCCGATGACAGTTTCCTGGAACTGATGGGCATTGAAAAAGGCATCATGCAACTGATCGAGCAGGAGCGCGGCGAAGTGCTCTATGCCTCGATGGAGGGTCGGGTGCAGACACCGGGCGGCTCGGTCGCGAACACCATTGCGGGCGCGGGTGCGCTGGGTCTGGATGCAGCCTTTATTGGCCGTGTGCATGATGACGCGCTGGGTCGCTTCTATGCCGATGCGATGAACGAAGACGGCGTGGATTTCGTGAACCCGCCTGTGCCGGGAGGCGAGCTGCCGACCTCACGCTCGATGATATTTGTCTCACCCGATGGTGAGCGGTCGATGAACACCTATTTGGGTATTTCCTCGGAACTGTCGTCTCAGGATGTTTCGGATGAGGTTGCCGGAAACAGCCAGATCATGTTCCTAGAAGGCTACCTGTTCGACAAGGAAAAGGGTAAAGCCGCGTTTCTTGAGGCCGCGCGCGCCTGTCACAAGGGCGGCGGCAAGGCCGGTATCGCCATCTCCGATCCTTTCTGCGTCGAGCGTCACCGGGTCGATTTCCTGCTGCTTATCGAGAATGAGCTAGACTTCGTGATTGGCAATGAGGCCGAGATCAAATCTCTGTTCGAGACCGACGATCTGGAAGAAGCACTGGCCAAAACGGCCGAGATTTGCCCGCTGGTCGTATGTACCCGGTCGGGCGACGGTGTGACCGTACTGCACGAGGGTCAGCGCGTGGATGTGGCGGTCGAAAAGGTGGTTCCGGTGGATGCAACCGGCGCGGGCGATCAGTTCGCGGCCGGTTTCCTTTTCGGCATGGCCACAGGTCGGGATTTTGAGACATGCGCCAAGATTGGTAATGTCTGTGCTCGCGAAGTGATCAGCCATATCGGCCCGCGCCCCGAGGCGAATATGGTTGAACTGCTAAAAAGCGAAAGCCTGCTTTAATCGGGTCTTCTGGTCGAATTTAAAACGGCCGGAGTGCGCGCCGGCCTTTTTTAGTTGTCCGAGAACAGCGCGAGCCAAATACCGGCGAACATGAAGATCCCGCCGATGTTCACACAGGAATGCCAAATCGCATAACGAAACGGCATGGTGTTTCGCGCGTAGAAAACCGTACCGATTACATAGCTCGCAGCCCCGGCCACGATGCACCACAGGGTCGCCACCGGTACAGTCGTCATATCGGGCATCGCGCTTAGCCCAATACCCCCGAGCCCAAGATAAGAAGCGGTCGACCATTTGGATTTGATGGTTTCGTTTGCGATCTTGTTCCAGACCGCCACAATGGTCAGACCCCAGCACAGCCAAAGCAAGGTCATGGTCCACGCCGTAGCCGCCTGAACGAAGAACGGCGTAAACGTCCCGCAGATACTGGGGTAGATTGCTGCATGATCGATCCGGCGCAGCACCATGCGACGATCATGCCAGGGGGCGAAGTGATAGGCCCAGGACGCCAGGTTCGAGACCAACGCGCACAGAACGTAGACCACAACCGCAAGAAACAAAGCCGTCTCAAGTCGGGCATAGGCATTGATCAAAAGAACGCTGCCCGCTGACAGGATCAGCAGTAACCCGACCGCATGAACGGCCATGTCTGCACTACGGTGTGCCTGAGCGGTGCTTGGAAAGGTCGTGTACGTCATGAGAAGCCCGAAAATGCCATCTCCGCGCTACCCATCAGCCCGGGAAATGTCCAACCTTCCCTAACGTTAGGCGCCGCGCAAATGGTGCTTTCAAGACAGATGCGCTTTGAACGCGATCAGAACCTGTTCGTAGACATCACGTTTGAATGGCACGATCTCATTCACCAGTTGGTTCGGCTCTTGCCATTTCCACTGGGTGAATTCGGGATGATCCGTGGCGATATTGATCTGATCATCGGTCCCGATGAAACGCAGCAGGAACCACTTCTGCTCTTGCCCGCGATAACGGCCTTTCCAGATGTTCGGCACGATTTCATGCGGCAGATCATAGGGCAGCCAGCCGTCGGTTTCGGCCACGACCTCGACCAAATCAGCGGTCACCCCGGTTTCTTCCCATAGCTCGCGCAGGGCCGCATCGCGCGGGTCCTCGCCCTTGTCCACCCCACCCTGCGGCATCTGCCAAGCATCCTTGTGGCGGTCATTGCGCTGGCCCACAAAGATCTTGCCCTCGGCATTCATCAGCATCAACCCAACGCAGGGACGATAGGGTAGTTTGGCAATCTCATCAGGGGTCATATGCGGCCTCTTCACTTGTCCGGCCAACCTCTAACAAGGGTGAAAGCGCCCGCAAAGGGGGTGACGTTAGGTTTCGCGTGACAAAGGTGACGTGCAGGTCAATTTAGATCGCAACTTCGGGAGGGAGAGTTTCGCCATGACTGCGTACCCAAACATGCTGGCCCCGCTGGATCTGGGCTTTACCACGCTGAAGAACCGCGTGCTGATGGGCTCGATGCATACCGGGCTGGAAGAAACCGGTGACTGGAACCGGGTGGCCGAGTTCTACGCAGACCGGGCGCGTGGCGGCGTGGCGTTGATGGTGACAGGCGGCATCGGTCCAAACCTCGAAGGCTCAGTTCTGCCCGGCGCATCTATGATGACCAATGATAAGGAAGTAGCGAACCATTCCATCGTGACACAGCGTGTGCATGAAGCAGGCGGCAAGATCGCAATGCAAATCCTGCACGCAGGTCGCTATGCCTATGGCCCGAAATGCGTTGCCCCCAGCCCGGTGAAATCCCCGATTTCTCCGTTCCCGCCGAATGAGTTGGACGAAGACGGCATTGAGAAACAGATCAGCGACATCGTGAATGCCGCCGTCTTGGCCCAGAAGGCAGGCTATGATGGCGTCGAGATCATGGGGTCCGAAGGGTACTTTCTGAACCAGTTTCTGGTGACCCATACCAATAAGCGCGAAGATCGCTGGGGCGGTTCTTATGAAAACCGCATGCGCCTGCCGATTGAGGTGGTGCGCCGCACGCGCGAGGCTGTGGGCACGGATTTCATCATCATCTACCGCCTGTCGATGATCGATCTAGTTCCCAATGGCTCGACCCATGACGAGGTTGTGCAACTGGCGCAAGAGATTGAAAAGGCCGGGGCCACGATCATCAACACCGGAATCGGCTGGCATGAGGCGCGCATTCCAACCATTGCAACCAGCGTTCCACGCGCGGCGTTTGCGTGGGTGACCAAGAAGCTAATGGGGAAGGTATCGATCCCGGTCATCACCTCGAACCGGATCAACACGCCTGAAGTGGCAGAAGAGGTGCTGGCCACCGGCTGCGCCGACATGGTGTCGCTAGCCCGGCCCATACTGGCGGATGCGGATTTTGTGAACAAGGCCATCGCGGGGCAGTCGGCGCAAATCGCGCCCTGCATTGCCTGCAATCAGGCCTGTCTGGATCACACGTTCAGCGGCAAGCTGACCTCGTGCCTGGTCAACCCGCGCGCCTGCCACGAGACCGAATTGGTGATCGAGAAAGCCGAAGCACCGAAATCCGTAGCCGTCGTAGGCGCTGGCCCCGCAGGTCTGTCCACTGCGATGACCGCGGCCCAACGCGGACACAGCGTTACCCTGTTCGACCGCGCGCCTGAGGTCGGCGGGCAGCTGAACATGGCCAAGCAGGTTCCGGGGAAAGAGGAGTTCTGGGGCCTTGTCGACTGGTACCGCACCATGATGGATGATCTGGGTGTAAACGTGGAACTAAACCGCGAAGTCGGCGTGGATGACCTGATCGGCTTTGATGAAGTGGTCATCGCCACCGGCGTTACCCCTCGCGATCCGGAAATCCCCGGTCAGGATCGGGACAATGTGCTCAGCTATATCGACGTGTTGCGCGACAAGGCTGATGTAGGAAAATCAGCGGCTGTGATTGGCGCGGGTGGCATCGGGTTTGATGTTTCTGAATTCCTGCTGGAGGACGGGCACAGCGCCACCACCGACCTACCGCTTTGGATGAAGGAATGGGGCGTGACGGACCCAGCTGAACACCGCTCGGGCCTTGCGCCCGAAGGACCGCAGCCCGAAGCGCCAGCCCGTCAGATCACCCTGCTGCAGCGCAAGAAACAGGCGCATGGCAAAGGGTTGGGCAAAACAACCGGCTGGATTCACCGCGCGACGCTGAAGATGAAAGATGTCAACTTTGTTGGCGGCGTGAACTATGAGCGGATCGACGAAGATGGCCTGCATGTCAGCTTTGGCGAAGAGCGCGCCGACCCCACGGTGATTGCGGCGGACACGATTGTGCTGTGCGCCGGTCAGATCTCGGACCGCAGCCTCGCCGATGCGCTGATTGATCGCGGGATCACCCCACATGTAATCGGTGGCGCCGATGTGGCGGCCGAACTAGATGCCAAACGGGCGATCAACCAGGGGACATGGTTGGCGGCAGCGCTTTAGGCGCTGTCAGTCAGATAGGGCAAGCTTGACCCCAAGCGCACCAAAAGTTGTGGCAAAGCAGCGTTTGATCCACGCCATGACTGATGGGCGGTGGACGATATAGTCACGTGCGAACGCAGCACATGCGCCATACACCACAAAAACAACAAACGTCATCACCATAAAGACAGCGGCAAGTTGAACCAGCGCCAGACCCGCATGGGCTGTGTCAGTTGGTACGAACTGAGGCAGGAAGGCTAGAAAGAACAGCGACAGTTTGGGATTCAACACGTTGATCAACGTGCCGGTCACGGCGATCTTAAGGTAGCTTCGGGTGGATTTATCGGCATTCACTTCCATCGCACCGCCGTCGCGGAGAATTCCCCAGGCCATATAGAACAGGTACAACACGCCAAGATACTTGAGCACCTGAAAGGCCAAAGCGCTTGTATGTAACAGTGCCGCCAGACCAACGATGCTTGCCAAAGCCGCTGGAAGGATACCAACGGTACACCCAACCGCTGCCGCGACGCTGGCGCGGAACCCACGCCCGAGGCCAATCGCCAACGTGTAGATCACACCCGTACCGGGCAATAGCACAACGATCAAAGACGTGAATAGAAACTCAAGCGACATGGTTCCCTCCGACTAGTCCGCGCAGAGTTCATCACTTCTGATGGGATGTAAACAGGTGCGGCAGACGCGCCGCTTATTCCACGGTAATCGTGATCACCTCGGACACCACAGGTGGATTATGCGGCACGTGGCCCGCATCCCCCAGCACCAGTTGCAGCGTATGCTGCCCGGCAGGCAGGTCCAATGTCACCTCTGTCTGGCCGCCGCCAAAATGCATATGATTGTCGTCGGCGGGCAGGCCATAGGCCAACTCATCCGCGCCGTCTTCGCCCTCACCAATCGGTGGGCGGTTGATCAGCAGGTGGTGATGGCCTGTATTCTCAGCCTCAGTTCCCGCAGGCGCGACACCCATTCCGCTGAGGCCAAAGACGACAGTGACCGGAGATTGAACACTGTCGCCATCCGCAAGATTCACAAAATAGACCTTGGCATCGGGATTCGAAGGGGCCTCGCCCCCGGCCCAGACAAAACTTGCGCTCAGACAGAACGCGGCGGTGAATAGAAACGTTTTCATTAACTCCTCCCAGGTCACAAAATTGCCATTCTAACCATAGCATAAACGCGAAATTATGTAGAATTCGGTGCTTATCGCCGATGCTGACGGATCGGAAACCACTGTTTCCGCGTTTCTGAACTGCAAACGATCCGATTCAAAACCCTGATATTATCCCATGTCTGCCCCGTTTCCGCCCAGATTCGGAACCAATATCACCTTCGAGAGCAAGACCTGGGGAACGAGTATGGATCGACTGACCGAAATGGAAGCCTTCGCCAACGTGGTGGACCAAGGTGGCTTCACCGATGCGGCCAAGAAGATGGGTATCTCCAAATCGGCAGTGTCCAAACACGTGTCGAGCCTTGAGGCGCGGCTGGGTGCACGGCTGTTGAACCGTACGACGCGCCGGGTTTCACCAACCGAGATCGGGCTGGCCTATTATGACCGCGCGCGTCGCGTTCTGAATGATGCGGGCGAGGCGGATGCGCTGGTCACTTCGATGCAATCAGCACCATCGGGCCTGCTGCGCATCAGCGTTGCGACCGATTTTGGCGTCAATCACCTGTCGCCTGTCCTGTCCGAATTTCTGTCAGCCTATCCCGACATCACCGTGAACATGGTTTTGAATAACCGATATGTTGAGCTGATATCCGAAGGCTTTGACGTGGCTGTCCGCATTGGAGAGCTGGAAGACAGCACCCTGCGTGCCCGCAAGTTGACAGAAACCGTCAAACGCATGGTTGCGGCGCCCAGTTACATCGAAAAGTTCGGACGCCCGCAAAAGATCGACGATCTGAACGAACACAAACTGCTGCATTACTCCAGCCAGTCCTCGGGCAGCGTGTGGAAACTGACCGCGCCTTCGGGTGAAAAACGGCAGGTCCGGACTGCCGGCTGGCTGAGTGTGAATGACGGGCAGTCCCTTTTGAATGCCGCAATTTCGGGCTTGGGCATCGCCCACCTGCCCAGCTACCTGTATGCGGATGCGTTGAAATCTGGCCTTGTGCTGGATGCCATGCCATCGCTACCGGACGAGGTGCAGGGGGTATATGCGGTCTATCCTCCCGGCCGCTTTACCCAGCCGAAAGTGCGCGCATTCATTGATTTTCTGGTCGAATCCTTCAACGAGAAGGGTCCGATGGATTGGTAAGTTTCTCCCTGTGAACTGGAACGGCCCGTGCAGAAATGTGCGGGTCTTTTTTTGTCTCTGACCAGGCTAGACCGAGCCTAATTGACAAGCAAAACGGCCTCGACCCGTCGGTTCAGGTCTCGCCCTTCGGGCGTCGCGTTCGAGGTTATCGGGGCAAGATAACCCACGCCCTGCGCTTCAATCCGGTCAGCCGCGACGCCATAAGCTTCGATCAACCGGCTACGAACCGCCTCGGCCCGGCGTGTGCTGACCCGAATGTTGGCATCTAAATCGCCAGTGTCATCGGTGTTGCCAACCAGCGCCAAACGCAGGCCTGGATTATCTGTCAGAAATCCGGCCAGTAGGGCAAGCGAGGCAAACCGACCGTCCCCCAGCGCCACCTCACCGGTGCGGAAATGCAGGTCGTCAAGAATGACGTGCCCGTTTTGCTGCAGCTCGGCCAAGAGGCCTTGGGCCCCATCAACGGATTGGTCGACAACGATTGGCGCGGGTGCGGGCGCGTCAACAGGGGTGACGCGGATCATTTGCACATAGCCGTCGGGCGTATCCCGGCTGACCAGCAGGCTTAGCACGGTTTGCCCTTTCTGTGCTGCCAGAAACCGGTAATCCTGAATCGCAACATACATGTCGGGCGTGGGGACGACCTCGGTTCCAAACCGAAAGTCAAAGCCGCCACAAACGCGCGCCTCGCATTCGAAAAGGATGTCATATCCTTGCGCTTCGATCTGATCCCGCAACGGGGCTAGCAACTGCAGGGTCGTGCTGGACCCGGCCTGCAGGCGCCATGTGTATCGCTCAACCTGCCCTTCAACGGTCCGTGATGGCACAGCCCCATCTGCAAACGGCCCGGTCGGCAGATCATAGCTGTCCAAGGCCGAACTGCGGTCACTGATCTGCTGTGCCGTCTGCGGCAAGGTCAGCTCTTGCGCAGCCAAAGGTCCCGCGAGGACCAAAAAGACAAATATCAGCGTTCGGATCATCGAAATTGCGCGTGATATTCTGAATTTGGCGCCATGGCGGTGGCACTGGCGACCCGGTTGGACATGTTGAAGAAGCCGGCCACATTGGCGATGTCCCAGATGTCTCGGTCGCTAAACCCCACATCGCGCAAGTGCTGGCGGTCAGGCTCTTCAATCTCGGCGCTAGCCTTGGTCATTTTGGCCGCAAAATCCAGTATGGCACGCTGACGCGTATCCAAAGGCGCAACGCGATAGTTCATCGCCAGCATCTCTCCCAATTGCGGATTACCAGACAATTGCCGCACCGCTGCACCATGGGCAACGAGGCAATAGAAGCATTTGTTGATCGACGAAACGACTACCGCAATCATCTCACGTTCCAGTTTGGACAATCCGCTATCGGCCAGCATCAGGTCGTTATACATGGTGGTGAAAGCGTTGAGCTTATCAATATCGAACGCGTAAGCCTTCAGCACATTCGGCACCATGCCCAGTTTCTCGACACAGATATCAAAGTATTTCTGCGTCTCGGACGGCAGCGGATCGACCATAGGCAGGTCCAGCGCGGTAGGCATATCTTGTTGTGTCACGGGGGGGCCCTCTTCGTCAGATAAGCTGACGGTAATGGTATTCGCCCACGATCTCCATCCCAAGCGCGCGGTAGAGACCATTTGCCCCTTGGTTTGCTTTGGTACAGATCACACTGAGCGTTTTCGCACCGTTGTCGCGCCCCCAGATTGCAGCGGCACGCATCGTCCATTCGCCCATACCCTGCCGTCGGTGATCTGGCAGAATCTCAAGCGCATGCAGCATGGCGATGTCATCATGCATCGCCACAAATGCAGCTCCGCAAGGTTGATCCGAATGACGCAAGAGCAGGCTGGTCTTGGGCCCTTTGGCACGTTCCATGATCGCCACCCGTTCGGGGCCGATGCCGCCGGTTGCCCAAATTTCCCGCATGATCGCTAAGGGTTCCCAAATCTGAAATACCGTGACCAGCGGGATCAGGCGGTTAGTCAGGTAAGATACCGGGCAGGTGTAGATATTAACCGGGTCCAGCACCTGATAGCCGCGCGCTGCAAGCTGGGCATCCAACGCCTCGTCACCCGGACGCAGGCAAAAGATACGCTTTTGCCCCATGGCCAGCATCGCCTGTTCTGCTGCATCAATATCCGCTTCGCGGGCCGGGCCTATGGCGCTGGCTGCCGAAACCCGCGATCCACCGCCCTGCCCTTGGCGCAGTTGAAATGATCCTGACTGCTGATAGCTGGCAGCAGGCCATGTGCCATCGACGACCTCGGCCCAATTGGCGCTCACAATTCAAGCTCTTTTGCCAGTTGGGTCATGGCGGCGTCGATGCGCGTGCCCTCGGTGCCTCGGATCACGACATTTGCGCCAAAAACCCCGTTGATCTGGAACGGGTAGCAACCGATCGACAGGTCACCATAAGCATCCGCCAAAGAGGCCAAAGTCGCCGCGATATCACCCTCCCCCCGGTCCACGCGCAGGGTCTGCGACAAAAGCGGGCTGCCTCCGGTCAGCTTAGGCAAAACGCTGGCCACCATGGCCTGAAACACCGACGGCACCCCGGCCATGACATGGACGTTTCCAATGGTAAATCCCGGCGCGGTTGAGACCGGATTATCAATCAGAACCGCCCCGTCCGGGATGCGGGCCATGCGCAGGCGGGCCTCGTTCAGTTCCAACCCCGATTTGTCATAATGCGCCTGTAACAGGGCGCGCGCATCATCCCGCACATCGATACGCGCCCCAAAGGCGCGCGCGATGCAATCGGCGGTGATGTCATCATGGGTCGGGCCGATACCGCCGCTGGTGAACACGTTGTCATAGCTGTCGGACAACACCTTGACCGCAGCCTCAATCGCCGGGGCATCATCGCTGACAATGCGCACTTCGTTCAGGTCGATGCCGTGCTTGGTCAGTTCCCCTGCGAGATAGTGCATATTCGCATCGCGCGTTCGACCGGACAGAATCTCATCCCCGATCACCACCATTGCAGCGGTTGGATTGGCCATAGCGCGTCCCCTCTTGATCGACCTTTGGGGCAGGTATAGGCCCTAGGCTATGCGATTTGAAACCCCTCTTGTTCCCGCCCGCCTGATCCGCCGCTATAAACGCTTTCTGGCCGATTGCACGCTGGAAGACGGCCGCGAGGTCACCGCCCATTGCGCCAATCCCGGTTCGATGATGGGGCTGGCCGAGCCTGGGCAGAAGATCTGGCTGGAACCGAATGACGATCCGAAGAAAAAGCTGAAATACGGTTGGCGGCTGGTCGATCATGAGAACGGACATTTCACCGGGGTCGATACATCCGTGCCGAACAAGGCTCTGCGTCTGGCGTTGCAGTCGGGTGAGATTCCCGAACTGGCCGCTTATGATACCGTACGGCCCGAGGTTAAATACGGCCAGAGCAGCCGCATCGATTTTCTGCTATCCGGGCCCGGCTTGCCCGATGCCTATGTCGAGGTCAAAAGCGTCACCCTGTCCCGCCAAACCGGTCTGGCCGAGTTCCCCGACAGCGTGACCGCACGCGGCACCAAACATCTGGGCGAGTTGGCCGAGATGGCTGAACAAGGGCACCGGGCGATCATGTTGTATCTGGTGCAGCGAACCGATTGCGAACGCTTCGCGCTGGCCGCTGACATTGATCCAGCCTATGCGGCGGCGTTTAAGGCTGCACAGGTGAAAGGAGTGGAACGGTTGGCCTATGGCACTCGGATAACGCCCGAGGGCGTTTGGGTTGATACAAATGCCTGCATCGGATCTGAAACCAAGATATGATCGCAGGTTGTCGGTGAAACCTGTTTGAGGCAAAAGCCAGTGCGGCCAGCTAGGAGCCCCCTGATGGTAGAAGTATCAATTGAAACCTGTACCGTGTTACCGGAAAAGGACGCATTCAGTAGCATTTTATCGCAGTATTATCGCCTCATCGTCCAACGAATGCAGGATATGGGTTTCGACATTGACCCGGCCGCACCCGAAAGCGCAATGGCCGAATTCTGGACCAATTCGAACGACTATCTGCCTCCGAACGGCTGCATCGTTGTGGCGCGAGATGCCACGGGTGAAATCATCGGATGTGGTATGCTGAAACGGCTTGATGACCAGACTGGTGAACTCAAGAGAGTCTTTGTTGTTGAGAGCGCAAGAGGAACAGGCACCGGAAAAGCGCTGATCGAAGCCCGAGAACAGGCCGCGCGCGCGATGGGTCTGACACGATTGGTCGCCGATACGCTTACACCCAATGTCGAAATGCGCAGCCTTTATCCAAAACTGGGCTTTGTCGAAGTCGATGAAGCAATTGAGACGACAACCTACAAAGACCAACCTATGCTGCGCCCGCATATGCACTACTTCGTGAAAGAAATTTAAGGTAACAGGCCCTTGCTGGCGATACTTGAACACTGCGACACACCCGCCAATTTAGGAGTCACAGCCCCGCGCCCTCTGGAACTTTCTGCACAAGCAGCGTAAATAGAGTGCTGCGCGACACATTTGGAGCTTAGCGTCGATGAAAGAGCATCGCGGCCGTATGACGAAGGACGGCATTCGCATCTATGAACAAGGGGACTTTGCCGTCATGCACGCGGCAGGGGCCTTGGCTGCGCGGATACTCGACGATATCGCCGATCATGTGTTTCCCGGTCAGACAACCGGTGCGATTGATGGGTTGATTACGCAGATGGTCGAGGATGCAGGCGCGACCTCGGCAACCATCGGCTACAAAGGCTATCGGCACGCCAGCTGCATCAGTGTAAACCACGTGGTTTGCCACGGCATTCCCGGCGATAAGAAGCTGAAAGATGGCGATATCCTGAATATCGACGTGACCGTCGTTGTCGATGGTTGGTTCGGTGACACTTCGCGCATGTATGTTGCAGGAAAACTGCCTCGCAAGGCCGAGCGTCTGATTCAGGTCACCCATGACGCGCTGTTCAAGGGCATCGAAATGGTCAAGCCCGGCAACACGTTCGGTGATATCGGCCACGCCATTCAGGCTTATGTTGAGGCGCACCGGATGAGCGTTGTCCGCGATTTTTGCGGCCACGGGTTGGGCCGTGTGTTCCATGCACCGCCAAACGTCCTGCATTACGGGCGTCCGGGAACCGGTGCGGTTCTGGAAGAAGGCATGTTCTTCACCATCGAACCGATGGTCAATCTAGGCCGCCCGGAAACCAAAACGCTGGCCGATGACTGGACTGCCGTAACCCGCGACAAATCCTTGTCCGCGCAGTTTGAGCATTCAGTGGGTGTGACAGCCGATGGGGTGGAGATTTTCACACTCTCACCCGGCGGGAAGTACCATCCGACCTATTCGTCCTGATCGACGGCCTGATCGCGTAGCAGCTTGAGCAACAGCGTTTCATCTCGCCAAGGGATTATCGCGTCGTGAATGAAAACAGGTGCGCGCATCGGCTTACGCTCGGGGGCCGGGGAGACATCGGCATCCTGCGAAAATGACCAGATCGGTGGGTTCAGTACGCGGTCCATAACCCCGACACTAGCACGGTTGCGTCAAATTCCCAAAAGACCCGGCACCTCGGTCATGTTGTGGAAAACCTCTGCCCCGATCTCCGCCAGTTTGGCGCCGTGACCCTCTGGTACAAAGGCAAGGCACCGCATGCCCGCGCGTACGGCGGCAGTCACACCATTCTGGCTGTCTTCAATCACGACGGGTGTGGATGCGTCGAACTGCTTCGCCGCCAACAGAAACATCTCTGGGTCCGGTTTTGCTGTCCCCAGTTGGTGGGCTGAGAACATGACTCCCTGAAACCGGTCCCAAAGCCCGTTTTGCCCCAGCGTGATCGCCATCTTGTTCGGACTGCCATTTGAGGCCACGCAGAATGGGATACCGTAGTGGTCGAGCCGATCAAGCAAGTCCCGAATACCCGGCATCAATGCCACGCCCTGACGCAGACGCTCGTAGGTTTCCGAATAGACTTCATCGATCCAGTCGTCGGGTAAAACAGCCCCCAGCGCACGTGCTTTGTCGCGCACGCCAGCCATTGTACCGCCCAAGAAAAAACCAACGCTGTCTTCCAGAGTAAGGTCCAGTCCATAGCGGGCAAGGTTGTCTACCAAAACCTGATTGGACAGCGGCTCACTGTCGACCAGAACGCCATCGCAATCGAAAATGACCAGATCGTGCATAAAGCCTCCGTCTGCTTTTCAATCGCCGTAGCCGAGCGCAGGTTAATGCGCAAATCGGCAAGCGGCATCAATTCGCGCAGCAGGTTTCAGTTTGAAACATTGCGCCATATCAAGGAGATATGAGTATCTCCGTACTTCCGGCTGTCGGACCGGCTGAACCCATCAGGCGCTGCCATGGGTGCGTTTTCCTCCCAGACCAACAAGGCGTCATCAGCCACCCATCCACCGCCGGTCAGGGCAGCCACCGCCTTTTGGCCCAGCGACTTGCCATAGGGCGGGTCCAGAAATATCAGATCATAAGGGGCGTACGGGTTGTCGCCCAGCCGCGTCGCGTCCCGACGGACCAATTCGGTACGATCAGCACTGTGTGTCAGTTCGATATTCTTGCGGATCAAACCCTGCGCAACTCGACCGTCATCCACAAACGTGACATGCGCTGCCCCACGCGACAGCGACTCAAGCCCCAATGCGCCGGTGCCTGCGAACAGGTCCAACACGCGCAGACCATCGAAATCGATCTGATGCGTCAGGACGTTGAACAGGCTTTCGCGCACTCGGTCTGTGGTCGGGCGCAGATGCGCGCCCGCATCACCTTTGCCGACCGACGCTAAGGCGCGGCCCCGAAAGTCTCCGGCAATGATCCTCACGCCTTAAGCAGCGGCTTCAGGTCCGCTTCCGGGTCCGCGACCACGGAAGGATCAGCCGTCTTGCCCGCATCGATCAGGCGTTTGCCAACCATATAGGCGCGAGGGTCGTTCATGGCGTCGACCGCGATCAGCTGGTCGCCCTTGTAGTACCAGAAGGACACTGTCGCGCCTTCACCCTTCCGGGTTACCACGCGGTCATACCCTGTGTTCAGCCCGGCAATCTGCAGCTTGACGTCATACTGATCCGACCAGAACCACGGCGTTGCAGTGTAGTCCTTGGCGGCACCCAGCATGTTCTGAGCAACGATCTCGGCCTGATCGATAGCGTTTGGGACGCTTTCCAGACGAATACGCCCTTCGCCATGGGGGAAGGATGCACAATCGCCTGCCGCCCAGATCGACGGGTTAGAAGTACGGCCATGCGCGTCGGTTTTGATCCCGTTGTCCAGTTCCAGCCCCGCCATCTCGGCCAGTTGCGTCGATGGGGCGATGCCAACACCGACAACAACGAAATCCACCTCGATCTCGGACCCGTCCTTCAAAACCGCTCCGACCACTCTGCCGTTGTCACCGATCAGCCGATCCAACCCAACGCCTTCGCGGATATCCGCACCGTATTCGCTGTGCAATGCGCGGAAGTAATCGCTGGTTTCCTTCGCAGCGACACGTTGCAAGATACGCTCGGCCATCTCGACCAGAGTCACTTTGACCCCGCGCTTGGCACAGACGGCTGCTGCCTCAAGCCCGATATAGCCGCCACCCACGATCAGTGCGCGTGCGCCTTCAGTGACACGAGGCTCCATCTCATCGATATGCGCCAGATCGCGCACCACATGAACGCCTTGCAGATCACCCCCAATCGAGGCGGGAAGATAGCGCGGGTCAGATCCGGTAGTCAGCGCCAGTTCGTCGTAGGAAATGACATCATCGTCTACCGTCACGGTCTTTGCCTGCGGATCAATTGCGGTGACACGCTGCCCTAAAAGCAAAGTGATATTATTCTCGGCGTAGAAGCTCTTGGGCCGCAGGAAAAGACGCTCCAATTCCATTTCACCCAACAGATAAGCCTTGGAGAGGGGCGGGCGCTGATAGGGCAGATGCGATTCCGCCCCGATCAAGGTAATATCCCCTTCGAACCCGTCTTTGCGCAGCCGCGCGACAAGCGAAGCGCCTGCTTGTCCGGCACCGATCACGACAATATGGCTCATGTTCCTCTCACCCTGTCGAATTCCCGTGGTCTCATCCACGCGACCACCTATATTGCGGCAAAGCCCGACTCTGCAAATCCAAACGACAGGAGGTAAGAAATGATTTCAACAGGTGACACGCTGCCCGATGCCACGTTGACCCAAATGGGTGCCGAAGGCCCGGAAGAGGTGCGGATTTCCGACAAAACCAAAGGCCGGAAAGTGGTGATCTTCGCGGTTCCCGGTGCCTATACTGGCACCTGCACCACCGCCCATGTCCCCAGCTTTATCCGGACCAAGGACCAGTTCGACGCAAAAGGCGTAGACGAGGTGATCTGCATTTCTGTCAACGACCCGTTTGTCATGCATGCCTGGGGCGAATCCACCGGCGCCGCTGCGGCGGGGCTGACCATGCTGGGCGACGCCACATCGGAATTCACCAAAGCCCTCGGCATGGATTTCGATGCACCGCCTGTGGGTCTGATCGCGCGGTCCAAACGCTATGCGATGCTGGTCGAGGACGGCAAGGTGGTCGCGCTGAACCTGGAAGAAAACCCCGGGGTTTGCGAAGTCTCGGCTGGCGAGGCGCTGTTGGACGCAATCTGAACCGATCTGGCCCCGACCCGTGTCGGGGCCAGATGAACCCTATTTAACTTGCGACAACGCCCCGTTGTGCGAATACTTGGCGCATAAACACGGGAGTTGATTGATGAAACTCAGATTTTTAACCCTCTGCGCGGTTTGTACTGGTGCTTTGGCCGCTTGCGGCCCGGCCCCGACCCCGCAACAACAAGCCGCGCGCCAGCACGAAATCGCCTGCCTTGGCGGTACATTAGGCGGCGCCCTGATCGGCGGTGCAATTGGCAATCAATTCGGGGGCGGCTCCGGCAAAACCATTCTGACGGCAGCAGGCGCTGCTGCAGGTGGTATCGAAGGGCAGAGGTTCGCATGTTGAAAACACTGAAAATGAAACCGCTTGTTTTGCTCGCGTCCGTTGCGTTTGCCGCTGCGGCCAATGCCGAAACCGTGGCCGAGCTACACGAAAACGAATTGCGTGCTATTGATGCCAACAATGACGGGTTCTTGTCCAAGGACGAATTCAACGCCTTTTCCGACTACGCGTTTCAGACGATGGACGAGGATAAGAACGGCACGCTGGGATTGGATGAGGCCAAGCCGTTTCTGGACATCAAACAGTTTCAAAACGTTGACCGGAACAACGATAGCTTTATCTCAAGGGCAGAATACGACGCGCAGATGGGCAATGATTTCACCACTGCGGATCAGGACGGAAACGGCCAACTGGACTAGGCCAACTCTGAACAGGAGCGTGGTATGAACAAATGGATCGCCTTTGGGGCGCTTGCCGCCCTTTGCGCATGCGATGTGCCCCAAGCCCCAATCATAACGGGGCCGGATGGCCAAGCCCGCATTCAGATCAATACCAGTGGTTTGACCTGCTACAATACAAAGTGTCTGGATATTAATCCGGCTGCGCGTAGCGTGCGTCAGGTGGGCAACCGCACAACCGGAATTCCGGGCAACATCAATGTCAGTGATGGAACCGTGACACCGGCCGAGTTCGAACAGATGGGCGTCGCCGCCTCATTGGCCGGTGGAATGGGGTCGCGCGGGGATCGCGGCTAGACTAGGCTGTCCATCTTGCGCGCCAGTTTGGCATCCAGAGACGACAAACCGCCCACATCGTGGGTGGACAGCACAACTTCGACCGTTCGGTAGACGTTGAACCATTCCGGGTGATGGTTCCATTTCTCAGCCCAGATCGCCACCTGGGTCATCCAACCAAAGGCGGCAACAAAATTGTCGAAACTAAAGGTCTTTGTAATTGCATCGCGGCCCTCGACCATCGTCCAACCGTTGCTAAACAGCGGATCCAAAAGGGGGCCTCGGGTCTCGGTCGACAAAAGCTCGGTCATTGCTGTTCCTCCGGGTTCGACTTTCTGAACGGTCCGTAGTCCGTCAGAATCTCAATCTCTTCTCCTACGGCGCGGCCTTCGGCGTCCAGATATCTTTTGACAGCATCAGAAAAACCCGGATCACCGATCCAATGCAAGCTGTGCGTGCGCGTCGGCAGATAGCCGCGCGCCAATTTGTGCTCGCCCTGCGCCCCTGCCTCGACCCGCAACAAACCCTGGGCAATCGCAAAATCAATGGCCCGGTAGTAACACAGTTCGAAATGCAGGCAGGCATGGTGTTCGATACAGCCCCAATAGCGACCATAGAGCGTTTCGCGCCCGATAAAATTCAGCGCCCCTGCAATCGGATAGCCATCGCGCATGGCAAGAATCAGCGCCATGTCATCCGCCATCGTGTCCTGCGCTATGTCAAAGAACTGCCGCGTCAGATAGGGTGAGCCCCATTTCCGCGCACCGGTGTCCTGATAAAACCGCCAGAACGCATCCCAATGCTCGGGTCGCAGCTCTGACCCGGTCAAAGTGATGATCTCACCACCAAACCCGTTCGCTTGCGCCCGTTCTTTGCGGATATTCTTGCGTTTGCGCGACGACAGAGCAGCGAGAAACCCGTCGAAATTCCCATATTCGTCGTTCAACCAGTGAAATTGCTGCGAGCTGCGTAACATCAGGCCCATCTGCTCGCCCGCAAGCGCCTCATCCTCGGTACAGAAGGTTGCGTGCAGAGAGGAGACCTGATTGTCGGCCGCCAGTTGTACCGCGCCCTGCACCAGCGCGGACATGCCAATCGCCTCATAGCCCGGTCGCACCAAAAACCGCCGCCCGGTTGCAGGCGTGAAGGGAACGGCAATTTGCAGTTTGGGATAGTACCGCCCGCCCGCATTTTCATAGGCATGCGCCCAGCTATGGTCGAAGATGTATTCACCCTGACTGTGCGACTTGGCATACATCGGCGCGGCAGCGATCAGCATTCCGTCCAGATAGCTGATCAGGTATTGCGGATGCCAGCCGGTTCCCGACCCGACCGACCCGCTGTTTTCAAGTGCCAACAGAAACCGATGAGTGGTGAACGGATCCAGAGGGCGCCCGCCATCTGCCGCCTCGGGGCAAGCGCAGCCATCCCACTCTGCCGCAGAAATCTGCGACAGTGAGTTCAGTACCTGAACTTCTATCTGCGCCTGATCCATGTACCCTCCGCGTCTGTTCTTTATCTGTGACAGTGCGAGGCAGGTTCAACCCGGATGGGCGGCCAAATACCCCTCGAAGGTCACATTGTCGGCAACGGTGCGGGCCTGTGCCTCTTGTTCAGGCGAACGCACGGTCCAGCACAGAATCGGAACGCCCTGTGCCTTTAGCTCGGCAACACGGGGGCGGTTCAGGTCGTGAACCTCATGACTGATGAAGCTGGCCCCCACCCGGTCAAAATCCGGAATACCGCGCAGATGATCACAGATGCTGTCAGTCAGAGGCCAATCCTGCGGATCATATGAGCTGGTCACGATCCCGCGTGGCAAATGCGGGGCCAAACGCGCTAGTTCGGCCACGCTGTTGGGGTTGAAAGACATCAACGCCACCGGGCCTTCGTAGCCCTGCAGGGCCCGCACGGTATCAGCCTCAAGCGGACCAATATCGGTGCCCATTGCGCCATCCTGATCCTTGAGCTCGATCAGCAAAGGCACCTTGCCGGCGACCATCGAAAGCACCTCATCCAGCGCTGGGATACCATCATCGCCATGAAGCAAAGGGATATCGACCGCTTGCTCGGAGGTGATACGTCGGATCGGACCGGCCTGTCCGGTCAGACGCGCCATATCATAGTCATGAAAGACCATGGCGCGGTTGTCTGACGTCAGCTGCAGATCAATCTCAATCCCGTACCCGGCATCCACCGCGGCACGAATGGCCGCCCGACTGTTTTCGGGGCGGCGATCCGAGATGTCGTGCAGGGCCCGATGCGCGATCGGGGCCTGCAGAAATTCGGCTGGCAGTTTCGGGGTCATTGGACCTCGAATATGCCTTCGATTTCAACCGCTACGCCCAACGGCAATGAGGCCGCACTGACAGCCGAGCGGGAATGACGCCCTGCATCACCCAGCGCCTCAACCAGGAAATCGGACGCGCCATTGATCACCTGCGGCTGCGCGGTGAAATCAGCTGTCGAGTTCACAAAGCCGGTCAGCTTGATCACCCGCACCAGTTTTTCGATATCGCCACCACAGGCCGCTTTGACCTGTGCCAGAAGATTGATCGCGCAGACCTTCGCCGCCGCGGCGCCCGCCTCGACATCCATGTTATCACCCAGCTTGCCTGTGATCAGATCATCCGCCTTGGAAATCTGACCTGAAATGTAGACAATATTGCCCACGCGCACGAAAGGCACATAGTTCGCGGCAGGTGCAGGCGCGTCGGGCAGGCTGACGCCCAGGCTTTCCAGTTTTGCGGTGATACTCATGCGATGATCCTCATCCCTCATTTGACTCGGGCGGACGCTACCTCCTTGGGCGCGACAGGGAAAGCAGGAAACTGGCATTTTTGAACGTGGCGCTTATCTGGGCATAACTTCTCTTATTCCGCAGTGTTGAAGCGATGTCACTTTACCGCGTGCAGGCAGACGCGTTAAACGCTGGATGTTTCAATTTGGACCTGAAACATTTATGTGACCAAGACTTGTGCCAACGCGGCACTATTATCGATTTAATATCTGGCAACCATGGGCCGGATTACTTTGGAGTAGCAAAGACCGTGTTGAGCAGATTGCGCCTGAAACACCTTGTTGTGCTGTCCCTGTTGCCGATCCTGTCCGCCTGCGCCACGCAGCCCCCGGAACAGGCCGCCCGGGGTGAGGTGTTCGATCCTTACGAAAAGACCAACCGGGGCATCCACAAGTTCAATCTGGGTGTTGACCGGTTCCTGTTCCGCCCGGCCTCAAAAGGCTATGTCAAAATCGTCCCTGATCCGATGGTGACCAGCTTCAGCACCTTTGCCGAGAATATCTCGCTGCCAGGTCAGGCCGTCGACTATCTGCTGCAAGGCAATCCAAAACAGATGGGCAACGCCCTGCTGCGTTTTGTTGTGAACATGACAGTGGGCGGGTTTGGTCTGTCCGCACCCGCTGATGAGCTGAACCTGCCGCCCGTGGATACGGATTTCGGCGAAACGCTACATGTCTGGGGGTTTGGTGAGGGCGCCTATGTCGAACTGCCGTTCTACGGCCCTTCAACAACCCGCGATGCGGTGGGCGTTGTGGTCAACCTGTTCTCGAACCCGATCAACTTTGCTCCCACGCGCCCCGCCGACAACCTTGGCGTTTATGCCGAGATCGTGCGCCGCATGGGTGACCGGGGTCGGTTCTCGGATACGGTTGACTCGATCCTGTATGAAAGCGCCGACAGCTATGCACAGGCCCGCCTGATCTATTTGCAAAATCGCCGCTTTGAACTGACGCGCGATGATGAGGATGCCTATCTGGATCTGTACTCCGATCCCTATGCTGAAATCGGAACCGACCCTGTCAGGGACCCCTATCTAGACCCTTACGAGGACCCCTATGCCGAGTAAATCTTTGAACCGACGTCATTTTGTTTTCACCGGCCTGACCGGATTGGCGCTGACTGCGCTACCTGCATCCGCCTTTGCCCAGACCGAAGCAAGCGCCAAAGCGCTGGTGAACAGTGTTGTGGCCGAGATCAACCGCGTGATCGCGTCAGGCAAATCTGAAAACGCCATGCTGCGCGATTTCGAGAAAATTTTCGCGCAATATGCCGATGTTCCGATCATGGCACGCTATGCCCTTGGGGCGGATGCACGCACGGCCAGCCCAGCACAGCTGAAACAGTTCACCAACGCTTTTCAAGGCTATATCTCGCGCAAATACGGGCGTCGGTTCCGAGAGTTCATCGGCGGCCAAGTCGATGTGCGAAACGCCCGCAAAATCCGCGCCGGTTACGAGGTCAGAACACGGGTAAAACTGCAGGGCTCGTCCCCGTTCGAGGTCACCTTTCTGGTGTCGAACAAATCCGGGCGCGACAAGTTCTACAATATGTTCATCGAAGGCGTGAACCTGTTGTTGACCGAACGGACCGAGATCGGGGCTATGCTGGACGCGCGTGGCGGTAATCTCAACCAGCTGATCAAAGATCTGAACCGGACCGCTTAAATTTCGGTTTCGTATGCAAGGGGCCGCATTGCCACTGGCAACGCGGCCCTTTTGTTATGATTGACACCGGGCCCTTCATTTTCTAGGCCCGCCTAGGGCATGTAACTACGCACAAGCGCACTGGCGATCAGGGCCCAACCATCTGCAATCACAAAGAACGCCAGCTTGAAAGGCAAGGACACGATGGCCGGGGGCACCATCATCATACCCATCGACATCAGCACCGCGGCGACAACCAGATCAATGATCAGAAACGGCAGAAAAATTAGGAATCCGATCTGAAACGCCCGCGCAATTTCGGACAGCATGAAAGAAGGCATCAGGACAGACAGCGGAGCCTCGGGCGATAACTCCATCGCTTCACCCCCTGGTCTCAGCGCGGCCATGGCTTGAAATGTATCTATATCCAGACGCGCTGCCATGAAGGCCCGAAATGGTTGCAAGGTGCGTTCAAGGGCCGGTTCCACCTTCATCGTTTCGTCGATCATGGGGCGTATTCCGGCGCTCCAAGCTTCGGTAAAGACCGGATCCATGATGAAGTAAGTGAGAAACAGAGCCAGGCTGACAATCAGCATATTCGGTGGTGATTGCTGCAATCCGATCCCCTGACGTAGGATCGACAACACCGTGATCAAGAAGGGAAAACAGGTGATCATGATCGCCAGCCCCGGCGCAAGGCTGAGGACTGTGATCAGAAGGATCAATTGGATAGTGCGCGCCGAGATTGATTCCCCCTCGCCCAGTGACAGGCTCAGGTCTTGCGCGACGACCAGCGACGGTGTCAGCACCGCTGCAACAAGCACCAGCCCGATCAGAAGGCGCATCAGCCGATCCCGTTCTGCAAATCTGCGATTTCCGTCAGGCGCACGGCCAGTTGTCCGGCCTGATCACCTTCCATTTCTTCCAGCAGGCCGCGCGCAACCAGTTGATCGCCAACATACAAATCCACCGGGTCTTCGATCCGTCTATCCAAGGTCAAAACAGCGTTTTCGCCCATGTTCAGCAAATCGCGGATCAACGGACGGGCACGACCCACTGAGACCGTGACCTCAATCGGGACCGCGTCGAACGGGCTGGCTTTTTCGGGTTTCTGAATCTGGGGATCACTCATTTTCCAATGCCTCTCTGGCTTCAAATAGATATGCGTCGAAGGCTCGCGCGACCGAGGCCAGAACGGCGCTGCAATCCACCTCACTGCGCGAGACACCTACCTGCAGGCGGGCCTGTCCCGGCTCTAACACGGGGTCCTCGATAATCTTTGGGGGCGAGCCAACAACTGCGGGCAGCATCGCTTCGACCTCGGCTGCGCGGCCCTCGGGAACCATGATGTGCATGGGCTGACCAACCTGCGCGCGGGCCATTTTGGTCAACTGCTCAACAACTTGCGCAGCAAAACCACGATCAATCATCTCGGGCAAAACCAGCCGGGTCAGGCTGTCGAACATCGGTTCCAGAGACAGGGACATTCTGGTGACCGCTTCGGTGTAGGTGAACGACATGTCCTCAAGCGATTTCCCCAATTCAGACGAGATTTGCCCACGGCTTTGTTCCTGCGCCTGCGTCGCGTCCTCCCACCCCGCGCCGTAGCCTTGTTCGAAGGCCGCAAGGCGCTGTTCTTCCAGGGCGTCTTCGTCCAGCAGATGAACCTGACCGCCTCCGGCAAGTATGGTAAAATCTTCAAGAAGATGGGCGATCGACATCAGACACGCTCCTCACCTTCTTCCAACCAACTGCGCAGGATCTCGACCGTTTCCTCCTGCTTGTCGCCAATCATCGCGCGCAAACGATCCACCGGATCCTGCGATTGATCTACGCCAATTGCGGGCACGTCGGCTTGCGCGGCCAAAGGCGCGAACTCTGACATACCATCAGGGGTAATCTCACCTGTCAGCACCTGCGCATTCTCGGCCTCCACGTCCCCGCTCGCCGGCAGCAAGGCGGGCATGACCGCAGGTTTCATCAGGATCGGGCGAATGACAAACAGGGCTAAAACCAGTGAGACCGCCGCCAGAACCGCCATTTGAACCAGAGACATCGCATCAAGATGAACGTTCTGAAACATCGATGCGGATACCAGGGTGCCTTGCGGTTCAACCACCGGTAAATCCAGCGATTTCAAGGTGATGACATCCCCGCGCTCGGCGTCGAAGCCCACCGCCGACGCAACAAGCTCCTGCAATGCGTCCAACTCGGCCTGCGGAAGTGGCGCAAAACTTTCGGCCCCTGCAGCATCGACCACGCGTGTGCCATTGACCAGCACAGCAACCGTCAGGCGTTTGACAGCGCCGGGCGCGGTATGCACTTCAAGCTCGGTTTCTGAGACCTCGTAATTCACCCGCTCACGTGTCTGGGTTGCGTTCGAGTTCGCTTCGTCCCCACCAGCGCCATCACCATCCGGCAGGTTCGAGGCCACTGTTACATCCGACGACTGGTTGCGGGCGCTGTCCGAACGCTCTTCAACATCGGTGCTGATGGCAACGCGCCCTTTGGGATCAAAACGCCGCTCGCGGATCGATTCGGTTTTGGTCACCGTATCCACGCTGACCTCGACAACCGCGTTGCCCGCTCCGACGCGCGCCTCAACCAGGCGCAAAACACGCTCACGCAGCTGGCGCGATTTGTCATCGGCTGTTTTGCCAGCCACGGCAGTCTCCTGCCCTCCGATCACCGCGCCCTTCGAATCGATCACCGCCACGTTTTCCGGGGCCAGCCCGCTGACGGCTGAAGAAACAAGAAACCGGATGGCCTTGGCCTGATCACCGGTGATCTCAGCGCCGGTCGACACCAGATAAACCGATGCAGTTGGGGCCACGCTGCGTTGAAACGGGTTTGCGGATCCGTTGGCAATATGTACGCGCGCCTGGCTGATATGGGGGCTGCCGACAATCGTGCGCGCAAGCTCACCCTCTTTGGCGCGCCAATAGGCGGCGTCAAACATCTGAGAGGTGGTACCAAACCCGCTTAGCGAATCGAGCAATTCGTACCCACGATTGCCATTTGCAGGCAGCCCTTCGCTGGCCAGTGTCATCCGCAGCTCATCCCGTTGCCCGCCCGGCACATAGATGGAGCCGCCGCGAATCTCATACGGTACGCCGCGCTGATCCAGCGAGCGGACGATATCGCCCGCTGCCCCGCTTTCCAGCCCCGCATAAAGCAAGGTCATCGACGGCGCGGATGCCAACCGCGACATGCCCAATATTCCCAGAAACACCAGTACAACTGCACCAGCAACGATGATTTGTTTTCGCCTGTCCAAACTTGCCCAGACAGTTCCGATCTGCTGCACGCTCACCTCCGACTCGCCGACATTCTGCCCGGCGCGTTCTCTGTTTGGACCATTGCCCTTAACAATCGGTTAGTCCCTGGCGGGTTATGACGGATTCACAACGGATGGATGAGGACGCCATGACCGACGCAACGGCAGAAGAGGCAGAAGCGCCTGAGAAAAAGGGGAAAAAGGGTTTGATGATCGGGCTGATTCTGGCCGTCGCCGGCGTGGCGGGTGGATATTTTTTGACCACATCAGGCCTGCTTCCTTTCGGTGCAAAATCCGAGGAGACATATGCCGAAGGTGACAAGGGCGACGCCAAGGTCGAACCGCTTGCGGATGTCGGTTTCGTGAATCTTCCGCCCGTGGTCATCTCTTTGACCGAAAGCCAGGCGCGTCATTTGAAATTTCACGCGCAGCTCGAAGTTAACGCTCCGTACATCGCTGATGTGGAAAAAATGCAGCCACGAATCATGGATGTGCTGAACGGCTATCTACGTGCAGTCGAAGTTTCGGATCTGGAGGATTCGATGGCCTTGACCCGCATCAGGGGGCATCTGCTGCGGCGCATCGAAATTGTCACCGGGGAAGGTCGGGTACGCGATGTTCTGGTCATGGAATTTGTACTGAATTAGGAGGCGAAATTGGAGCTTATTGCGGATATTTTGCTGGTCGCGGGCGCTCTGGGTGCAGGGCTGTATTGCTTTGTTCTGTCGCGCAGACTCAGACGGTTTACCGATCTTGAAAAGGGCGTAGGCGGCGCTGTTGCGGTGCTGTCTTCGCAGGCAGATGAGTTGAAGAAATCCCTCGACAGCGCGCGCGAAGCTTCGGATCAGTCAGGCGAGTCGCTGAAAGGGTTGACCGAGCGTGCCGAAAGCGTGGCGCAACGCCTGGAGCTGATGATGGCATCAATGCACGATGTGATTCCTGCGGAGGATACCAAGCCCGAGGTGGCTGACATTGCGGAACCGCCGGTTGGGTCCAGGCCGCAGTCTGAAGCGGAAGACGATTCCGCCGAAGCCATCGTGGAGTCGTCTGACGGGCAGCCCGAAGACAAACCGGACGAGGCCCCAACCAAGGCGCCCGAAGGGCTGATGTTTTTCCGCCATGGCCGAAACATGAACGAGGCTACCTGATGCGCGCCAAAACTACGGATAAAGGGCAAAATCGCCCGCGCGCGGGGGTGTTGACGGTCATCTCGCTGTTGATGATCGGATCAGCGGTTATTCGTGTCGGGCTGGAAGCCGGCCCAGCGCTGGCAAAGTCCACCAACGCCGAACAGGCCGAAAAGAAACCCGTAAAGACTGAGACGCGCGATGTTGAAGTTCTTCTGGCCGAACTATTGCGCCGTGAAGAACGCGTAAAACTGCGCGAAGACAAGATTATGGAGCAGGAAAAGGCGCTGGAAATTGCCAATGAGGCTATCGACATGCGCCTCGCCACTTTGCAAGAGGCCGAAGAGTCACTGCGTGCGACACTGGCTGTGGCAGACAAAGCCGCCGAAACGGACCTGACCCAGCTGACAGATGTCTATCAGAACATGAAACCAAAAGACGCAGCCGCGTTGTTTGAGACGATGGACCCGACCTTTGCGTCCGGCTTTCTGTCGCGCATGCCCCCAGAGGCAGCTGCCAGCATACTGGCCGGTCTCAGTCCGGATGCAGCCTATACCATCAGCGTCGTGATGGCGGGTCGCAACGCGACCGCACCGCAGGAATAGACCCCATGGACAGCACATCTGCCCGGAACATGTCTGGAGATCGCAAATGATTGGAATCGTTGGAATTGTCGTCATTTTTGTGATGGTGTTCGGCGGCTATCTTGCAGCCGGAGGCAAGATGACGATCATCCTGAAGTCACTACCCTACGAGATGATGATGATCGGCGGTGCCGCTGTTGGGGCCTTTCTGATCAGCAACGATGCCGGTGGCATCAAACACACGATCAAAGACATGGGCAAAGTCTTCAAAGGGCCGAAATGGAAACCCGAGGATTACCGCGATCTGCTCTGCCTTCTATTCTCGCTCATCCGCATTGCGCGCGCGAACCCGGTTGAGGTGGAACAGCACATCGAAGACCCCGAAAGCTCAAGCCTGTTTTCTGCCTACCCCAAGATTCAATCCGACAGAGAGGCGGTGGACCTGATCTGCGACACGATGCGCTCTGCCGCCATGAACTATGACGACCCTCATCAGGTTGAAGAAGTGTTGGAAAAACGGATGGAGGCGAATTTTCACCACGCCATGCATTCGAGCCACGCGTTGCAAACCGTTGCAGATGGCCTTCCGGCCTTGGGCATCGTTGCTGCGGTTCTGGGGGTCATCAAGACCATGGGCTCGATTGATCAACCCCCCGAAGTGCTGGGTAAGCTAATCGGGGGTGCTCTGGTTGGGACATTTCTGGGCGTCTTCCTCGCCTATGGTCTGGTGGGGCCGTTTGCAGGCAAGTTAAAAAACGTGGTCGAAGAGGACAACCATTTCTACCAACTGATAAAAGAGGTGCTTGTCGCCAATCTTCACAACCACAACGCAGCAATGTGTATCGAGGTCGGACGGCAGAACACGCCAACACACAACCGCCCTGATTTCACCGAGTTGGAAGATGCCCTGAAAGAGTTGAAGCAGGCGGCGGCATGACCCGGTTTGTCGCGTCGGTATTCGCATTGATTGCCTGGGCGACCTGGGCATCGTCTCAAGAGGTGACTGTTCGCTCTGGCGAGCATGATGGATACACACGCCTTGTGTTTAATGTACCACCAAACACGGATTGGGTTGTGAAACACCGCAAAGGTGGCGCGCGGTTGATGGTCGATTTGGACAATGTGACCTACAAGACCGGAGGCGTGTTCGGTCGGCTGACAACAAACCGCCTCGCCTCTTTGTCGCAGAAACAGCCGGGCGATGGGCTGGACCTGGATTTTGGCTGCGAGTGCGTTGCTTCTGCATTCCTCTATCGCGATTCGATGATCGTCCTGGATATTGCACCCGGCGCGATGCTGCCGCCTCTGCTGGCCAATATCCCGCCACCCCGATCGGTGCCGGAGCGGGACCTTTCGTCCCGCCCTAACCCGCCAGAAGCCATAGAGTTGCCTTCGCTGCCCCTTGGCGGGCAGAGTTTCAAGGACCAACTCTCGACGCGTCTGTTGCAAGGGGCAGATCGGGATGTGCTGGATCTGAATCTTGCTACTATCGGGCCAAGGCGACGGCCCGAGCTGCAGGCACTGCCTTTGACGGGTGGTTTGAACTCGAGTGTAGAGCTTTCGACCGCATTGGATGAACTCAACGCCCTGCTGGGTTCCGAATTCCTGCAGATCGAGGCCAAACCTGCCTGTTACACAAGCGTTGAGCTTGGATTTGAAACCTGGGCAGATGATCGGCCTTTCCAGGATCAGGTCGCACAGCTGCGCTTAGGGCTGTTTCAGGAGTTCGACAGGCTGAACGCAGATCGCGCTTTGGCTTTGTCCAAGCTTTATGCCTATTACGGTTTTGGCGCGGAATCCCTTCAAATGCTCGACCTTTCAGGATTGCAAAGTGATGAGGCTCAACAGGTTGCAGCGATTGCAAACATCGTTGACGATCAACCGTTTCCACAGCGCAGCCCATTTCACGGCCTGCAACGATGCGACGGCGATGCCGCGCTTTGGGCTACGCTTGCCGAGCGAGAACTGACAACCGATGCGCGCGTTGAGGCAATCGAGCAAAGCTTTGTCCGCTTGCCCGACCATCTGCGCCGCAGCCTGGGGCCGCGGCTATCCTCAATTCTGGTTGAAGCAGAACAGCTTGAAGCCGCGCGGCGGGTTTTGCGGTCGGTAGAGCGTGTTGAACCAGAAACAACTCCCTCACTCTCCAACGCCAAGGCCGAGGTGGCTTATGCCGAAGGGGATGGCACATCAGAAGAAAGCCACCTGTCCGAGGTGATCAGGGCACCCGAAGCCTCGACCGAGGCGCCGCTGGCCTTGGCGCGGTTGGTTGAAAAACGATGGAACGATCGGGGCGCTGTTTCTCTGCAGGAACTGGATCTCGCCGCCGCCTATGCGATCGAATATCGCCAAACCGAAATGGGGCCAATGATGGCCCGAACACATGTGGTTGCACTAGGTCTTATGCAGGAATTCGAACAGGCCTTTGAGCTGATCGAAACATTGCCGGATAGCGCAGAAGAACCCGCCGTGCTGGACCGACATCTGCAATTGCTTGCAGAACGCGCCGATGACTTAACACTTTTGCGGCAGAGCCTGACTCTCTCACAGCCACAGAAGGATGCGGTTTCGACCGATACAGCCATCGCCCTGTCCACGCGGTTGACAAAGCTGGGGTTCGGCACTCAGGCAGCGGCACTGGCGAACCGCGACCAAGACCGCGCGAGGCGCGCAGAACGGGCGCTGCTAAGGGCGCAGGCAGCGTTGCAGGTTGGTCGCCCCTATCAGGCGGTGCTGGAGTTGGCCGATGATCCATCAGAGGCCGCCAATGCTTTGCGGATCGAGGCGATGATCGCCAGCCGCGATTTTGCCAACGCCGCAGCTTTGTTGCAGGAGGCCGGCGATCTGCAAGCCGCAAACAGATATTACTGGTTGGCAAATTTGCCAGACCGGGCCGATGTGGATTCGAACGGAAAGTTCGCTGAGTTAAATGCGACAACGCAAGCACTGGCGGACGCACCTGAACGCATCGAGGACAAACCCTTGGCAAATGCTGTGAACCTGCTGGATGAAAGTGCTCAGGCACGCGCAAGAATCGCTGCTTTGCTTGAGATCGTTGAAACAGAATAGACCAACCCAGCGACGCCATTTGCGGTCTTAATTCTATGAGCTTTGGAAATAGACTATGGCGCTGGTGGTTCATACAGAAGCACAGCCAAATCCGAATAGCGCGAATGCGGATCGGTCCAGCCCAATATCGCGTCGCGGATGGCCTCGGCGCGATCCGTGCCTACCACAGGCTTAGCGAATTCCATGTATTTCGCAATTACGTCTGATCGCGAAAACGGCGCTTCGGGGCCGCCTCGGGCATGGATATCACCTGAATGAAGAAGCCGCCCATCCATCGTGGTAATCTCAACATCGGCCCAGCGCCCCTTGGGGAAACGCACAGTGTGCGGCTCAACTTCCGCAACCTGAATACGGGACATGAACGCAGCAACCTCTGGATCGGAAAGGCCGGGCCCTGAAATATGCTCAACACCGATCCGACCATGAAATGCATAGACAGCCACCGCAAAAGGCAAAGAATACTGCGCTTGAGATGTCGTTTGCGGGACTCCAGAAAACAGACAGGCCGCCTGATGAAAGCTGTTCACCTTTAGGGTCGCAATTTGGTTAGGGCTCAAATCGTGTTCGATCATCACCGCCCGCGTTGCATCGATGGCCGCATGGGCCCATCGGCAGATGGGATAGGGTTTCACATATTGATGCTCGACCTGCCAGAAGGTCCCTAGATCTGACCAATGCGATGCCGCTTCATCGGATTCGATCGTGATGGCCGGGGCTCCGGTAAACCCGCGCTCGGCCAGCACGGCGGCGGACAGACCAACCAATGCACCCCAGCCTGACCCGTCATGCAGCATGGTTGGGTTTGCGATCTCGCGCATCATCTGGCTGCGGGGTCCATGGTATTCGGCGATGCCTATGGCCTGCCGCAGTTGTTCAGCACTTTGCCCTCGCAGGCGCGCTGCCATGGCCGCAACGCCCAAAGCATTCCACGCGCCTGACGTGTGATAGTCAGTGACGCTGTCATGAAGCGATATCCCGGCCCGACCGGCAATTTCATAGCCTGTGATCACCGCTGCCAAAGCCTCGGGGCCTGACAGATCGGGGCGATGTTCGGCCAAAGCCGCCAGAGTGGGCAAAACGACCACGCCAATATGACCCTTGGTCGGGTTATAGCCGTCATGGCCGTCCAGATTATCGGTCTGGGTCGCGGCCGCATAGGCCGCGCCTGCCAGACTGACCGTGCGGCCATCGAACATCATGCGCGCGCTGAACGCTGGATCAGAGCTGGCATACAGCAGCGCCGCAGTGTCGCGCGCGATCACGCCCGCCTCCATCGGACCTGCGGCGATCAGGATACCCATTGTGTCCAGCATCATCAGCGCCGCAGCCTCTTGCGCGCTGTTCGGCATGTCGGCAGCCGCCCGCGCCAGCGCAAAATCGGCAATGCGGGCGAAGCTGTTGGTCACGCCGCGCCCTCCATCACCGGTTGTATATCGCGCAGTCGGTGGCCCGCCGGGTCAAACGGGGGCTCTGACAGGATCTTCGCTTTGTGCCGTTTGCCGAGGATGAAAACCTCAACCGTATCGCCTGGCTTGGCCACCTTCGGATCCGCATAGCCGATCGCCAGCGATTTTCCGACCGAATAGCCGTATGCGCCCGAGGTCACGCGGCCCACCGGTGTACCATCCGGGGCAAAGATCGGCTCACCCCCGCTGGCGTCGGCATCTACAGCGTCAACCTCGAAGATCGACAGGACCTCACGCGCGGCATTGTCCTTGATGGACAGATACGCGTCTTTGTGCAGGAAGTCCTTGTCCAGCTTGATCAGGCCCGCAAGACCAACCTCTTGCGGCCAGTATTCCTGAGAATATTCGCGCCCCCAGGAACCATAGCCCTTTTCGATCCGCAGCGACCCCAGCGCGCGTCCGCCAACCGGGCCGCCGCCATGGTCCTTCGCGGCCTCCAAAAGCGCTGAATAGAGCCTGATTTGGTCTGATTCGGCGCAATGCAGCTCCCACCCCAGATCGCCGGTAAAGCTGACACGGATGGCCAGACAGGTGACACCAGCGACCTCGATGGTTTGTGAACGCATGAAGCGGAACGCCTCGTTCGACAGATCCGCATTGCTCAGGCGCTGCAGGGTGTCGCGCGATTTTGGGCCAGCGACGTTGAATCCGGCGATCCGGTCGGTCGCGACGTCCAGCGTGGTGCCTTCGGGCAGGTCGACCATGTTGAAGAAACGCTGGTGATAGCGCTCGGCCATGCCCGAGCCGATCATCATGTATTCGTCGTCGGCAACCTTGGTGATGGTGAAATCCCCGGCCACACCACCGCGCACCGAGATCAGGGGGGTCAGGCAGGACCGCCCGACCTCGGTCGGGACGCGATTGGCGACTAGACGATCCAGCCAATCATAGGCGCCGGGGCCCTTGACCACGTAGTTGGCGAAGTTCGAGATATCGATCACCCCGACCGCATCGCGCAGCATCTGCACCTCGCGCCCGACCGGCTCCCACCAGTTCTGGCGGGTAAAACCGTTGGTTTCGACCGTGCCGGGCTGGTCGGCAAACCACAGCTGATGTTCCCAGCCGCAGTTCAGACCAAAGACGCAGCCCATATCCTTTTGCATCTCATAGGCCGGGCGCACGCGGGCGGGGCGACCAGCGCTGCGTTCCTCGTTTGGGAAGTGGATGGCGAAACGGTGCGAATACTGATCCTCGACCCGAGCCTTGGTGAACTTCTTGTCGGCCCAATCGCCAAAGCGAGCCAGATCCCAGGCGAACATGTCGTATTGCGGCTCGCCCTCGATCATCCATTGCGCCGCCAGCAGGCCCAGACCGCCGGATTGCGAGAAGCCCGGGATGATACCGGTGCAGCAGAAATAGTTCTGTAGCTCGGGGACCGGCCCCCAGATCGCGTTGGAATCCGGCGACCAGATCATCGGGCCGTTGATGACGCGTTTGACGCCCGCGGTGGCAGCAACCGGAACACGTTCGGTGGCGCGGATCACGTTCTCCATGATCCGATCCAGATCGTCAGGGAACAGATCATGCGCGAAATCCAGCGGCGTGCCGTTTTCGGCCCAGAACCGCATGTCTTTCTCATAGGCCCCGATCAGCAGGCCATTGCCTTCCTGACGGAAGTAATATTCCCCATCCCGGTCCGCGATCGACGGCAGACGGCGGCCCATATTGGCCACTTCGTCGATGGCCTCGGTCACGAAATACTGATGCTCGGTCGGCTGCAACGGCAGTTCGATGCCCGCCAAAGCCGCGACCTCACGCCCCCACAGACCCCCAGCATTGACCACCCATTGCGCGTGGATGTCACCCTTTCCGGTCCGCACGATCCAAGAGCCGTCGGGCTGCTGTTCCGTCCCTATTACAGGGCAAAAGCGCTCAATCGTCGCGCCCATAGCCCGTGCGCCTGCGGCATAGGCCATGGTCACGCCGGATGGATCGACGTTGCCGCCATCGGGTTCGTACATGATGCAGCGGATATCATCGAACTGCGCCAGCGGATGCAGTTCTTTTGCCTGTTCCCGGCTGATCTCATGAAAGTTCAGGCCGTAGAACCGCGCCTTAGCCTCTTGCAAGCGCAGCTGATGTTCCCGGTCTTCGGTTTGGGCCAGGTACAGCGAACCCGGTTGAAATACACCGCAACCCTGGCCGGTTTCCTTCTCCAGCTCTTTATACAGATTCATCGTATAATGCTGGATGCGCGTAACGTTGTTATTGTCATGCAGCCCGTGGATATTGGCCGCCGCATGCCAGGTCGAGCCGGATGTCAGCTCATCCCGCTCCAGCAGAACAATATCTGTCCAGCCAAGCTTGGCCAGGTGATAAAGGATTGAACAACCGACTAGGCCCCCTCCGATAACGACGGCCTGTGCGTGGGTTTTCATGAGATCTCTCCTAAAAAATCGGGCGCTACCTGCTCGGCAGGTTTCAACAAGAGTCAGCCATAGGTTGGAATGGGCATATGTTCTGTTCCCGACGCGAAATGTCGGGAACAGGGCTTTCTTAACATGAGTTTAACTCAACCCAATTGAATCCTTTATGATATTTTGAAAGCTTCAAGATTAAGTGGAGTAACCCTGTGAACCTTTTGGATACGGACCTGTCATACAGGGTTGAGTGGGAGGAAAAGCGCCGAACAACACACCAAACCCCACAGAATACTTGAAATATTTGCTTAATGTTCTATTTATGTTCCACATAGTCAGAGGACAAACCGATGGTCCAGCACATCCGAAATTCGGCTCTGGGTGAGCCAAGCAACGACTATCACCTACTTCCGGTGACTGACCGACAGATGCGGTATGCCCGTGCGATTGCAGAGCAATCTGCGCTGGAAATCCCCGTGGATGTGCAGCGAGACCGCAAGATGCTGTCTGATTGGATTTCAGCGCACAAGCCCCGCGTAACCTCGCAATTCGACAATTACCCAACTGGCAAGCAGGTCGCCTTTGCCGAGCGTATCTCGCGCAGCAAACGCCGACCTATCCCATCCGAGTGTTTCCATGACAAACGGATGATGTCGCGCTGGATCGATCAGAACAAATAGGCTCTAACCTTGGCTATTTGTGCTGTGGTTGCGCGCATAGATTGCAACCGCGGCCGCCACAAACATACCCAACAGGATGTAGCCGGTGACCGCTTCGGCCGCAGCAAGTGCGCGGCACAGTCCGACTGGGGACATATCGCCATAGCCGACGGTGGTGAAGGTGACATACGAGAAATACAGGATGTCCGCCGGGCCCTGCGCGCCGATCACGCAGTTGTCGTTATACCCAAAGGCGCCGTAGACGGCAGCGAACAGGAAAGGCACGACTTGAATGAAGGACACGCCCATCAGCAGCAACAGCCGCCGGGGGGATTTCACCTGGGTCACATAGTACCACGATTGCGAAGCGATCCAGATCAACAGACCCACTGAGGCGAAAGAACCGATTGTATCGCCAGCGGTCGCATCACTCAGGCGCGACAGGCCATACCACGCCAGAAAACTGGCAATCACCAAACCCAATGCGGCCAGCAGGGTCGATTTCCACTCTTCCAGAGTTTTGGGTTCACGATGCATTGGGGCTCCGTCCCACTGGTATGGCCCTGATCATCCGCCCTAAGGGGCGGACCCGCAAGCTGAATTTAGCTCGAACCCAGGTGCTCGAACCCACGTTTGCGTGCCAACAGAATTTGCTTTTGCCGTTCACGAAACCGGGCCTTATCTGCCTCAGTCGTTTCATCGACGCACCGATGACAAGCCACGCCATGCTCGTATTCTGGGCGTTTCATATCTTCGGGCAGGATCGGGCGGCGGCAGGCATGGCACAGACGGTGCGGCCCCTCGACCAGCCCATGACCGACCGAAACGCGGTTGTCGAACACAAAGCATTCGCCCTGCCAGGTGCTATCTTCGGCAGGCATCTCTTCGAGATAGCGCAGGATGCCACCTTTCAGGTGATACACATCCTCGACCCCCTGCCCTAGCAGATAGTTGGTGGATTTCTCGCAACGAATGCCGCCGGTGCAAAACATGGCCACGCGCTTGTTGTGAAAGCGGTCTTTGTTTTCCTCCCACCAGGCCGGGAAATCCCTGAAACTGGCGGTTTCAGGGTCTATTGCGCCCTCAAACGTGCCGATCGCCACCTCGTAGTCGTTGCGGGTGTCGATCACCACCACGTCGCCCGACCGGATCAGGTCGTTCCATTCCTCTGGCTCAACATAGTTGCCGACCCGGGCGCGCGGATCGACATCCGGCTGGCCCATGGTCACAATCTCTTTCTTCAGTCGCACCTTCATCTTGCCGAATGGTGGATGGTCGCTGGTCGCCTCTTTCCATTCCAGATCAGCACATCCAGGCAGCGCCTTTATATGCCCCAGCACTGCATCAATCCCAGCACGAGGACCCGCGATAGTGCCGTTGATCCCTTCCTGCGCCAGCAGCAGCGTGCCCTTGACCGATTGGGCGCGGCACAGGTCTAGCAACGGATCCCGCAAGGCGGCGTGATCCGGAAAGCGGGTGAAGTGATAGAGAGCAGAGATCGTGTACATGCGCGCGGTCTAAACCCGCAGGCGCAGAGTCGCAAGAGACCGCATTGACGACCAACCCACGCCCGCCTACCGATAAGGTGTCAAAGGAGGCCCCCAGATGACCCATGCCCTGATCGTAATCGACGTCCAAAATGATTTCTGCCCCGGGGGTACGCTGGCCGTTGCGGGTGGGGACGAGGTCGTGGCACCGATCAATGCCATGATGGATGATTTCGACGCGGTGATCCTGACGCAGGATTGGCATCCTGCAGGTCATTCCAGCTTTGCCAGTTCGCACCCGGGCAAAGCCCCGTTTGAGCTGATCGATATGCCCTATGGCCCGCAGGTCCTGTGGCCTGATCACTGCGTTCAGGGCACGGATGGCGCCGCGTTTCACCCCGGTCTGCGCACCGATGCCGATCTGATCATCCGCAAGGGGTTTCGCAGCGCAATCGACAGCTATTCTGCCTTTTTTGAAAACGACCGTGAGACGCCGACAGGGTTGAAAGGCTATCTTGACACACGTGGGTTGTCGAAGGTCACCCTCGTCGGGTTGGCTACGGATTTCTGCGTTCATTATTCTGCCGTAGATGCCGCGCAGCTGGGGCTGGATGTGACCGTTCGGCTGGATGCCTGTCGCGGGATCGATATGGACGGGTCGATGGCAGCGGCTGAGCAGGCGATGCGGACCGCAGGGGTGGTTCTAATTTAGGGTGTCGAGGTCCCGGTCGCCTCAAGGAACTTGAACAGAACAAACAGAATGACGGCCAGCCCTAGGGCAAAGCCAATGCGGCCCGGCACTGCTCGCCGTCTGGTTCGGTTTGTCGGCATTGGCTCGGGCGCGGGGGCAATCATAACAGGCTGCACGATCCCCTGCACTGGCCGCGCGCGTTTCACATGCGCCAGGAACTGCAAAAGATCGAACTCACCACTGTATTCACCCTGAACGCCCTGGTTTTTGATGTTGGCAAACAGCACTTGCAAAATCTGGTCGCGGTCAGCCTTATCTGCCGGCGAGTATACATCGGGCGCAATTCCGCTGTCATGCGCGGCCAGCTCGAACCCCGCATCCTGAAAAATCTTGCGAATCTTGGGCGACGCCCCGCGCAATGCATCAGACGTCTTCACATCCCGAAACATCGCCACCGGGCGAACCCCATCTTTGGTCTCACCCGAAAGTGTTTCAAATGTTTGATCGTCTGATGCTGTTCTTAAAATATCAAAGTCGTATCGAAGACTCATTCACAACTAACAACCTTATCTTTCCATCCCGCACCCTCACTAATCGGTGATCCAATCAAACAATATGCCCGCTTTGTGGCGTCAAACGGGCATTGTCACCAAATCAGCGACTCTTGCTATTCGTCGTGCCGATTGATCTAACAACGGAAATCGCAGGAGTTCCCCATGGTCGATATTGCGACCCGTGTTTACAATCACAAATGGAAAATCGATCCGATTGTGCGGTCTTTGATCGATACGGATTTCTACAAACTGCTGATGTGCCAGTCAGTGTTTCGAAACAAGCCTCAAACAAATGTCGAGTTTTCGCTGATAAACCGCTCGAATCACGTGCCATTGGCGCGCCTGATCGACGAAAGCGAACTGCGCGAACAGCTGGACCACATCCGCTCGCTCAGCCTCAGCCGAGGGGAAAGCACCTGGCTGCGGGGCAACATGTTTTACGGCAAACGGCAGATGTTCCGCTCGGACTTCATGGAGTGGTTCGAGAATATGCGCCTACCGCCCTATCATCTGGAACGCAAAGGCGATCAGTACGAGCTGACTTTTGAAGGAAAATGGCATGAGGTTATGCTGTGGGAAATCCCTGCTTTGGCCGTGCTGATGGAACTGCGATCCCGCGCGGTATTGAACCACATGCGCCGGTTCGAGTTGCAGGTTCTTTATGCCCGCGCCATGACCCGGGTGTGGGAGAAGATTGAACAGCTCAGCACCATTCAAGGCCTTGGGATCGCGGATTTCGGAACCCGTCGGCGGCACTCGTTCCTCTGGCAAGACTGGTGTGTTCAGGCGATGATCGAAGGGTTGGGCCCGGCTTTCACCGGCACCTCGAACTGCCTGATCGCCATGCGGCGCGAGGTCGAGGCCATCGGTACCAACGCCCACGAATTGCCAATGGTCTATTCCGCTTTGGCCGATACGGATGAGGCGCTGGCTCAGGCCCCCTATGACGTTCTCAGCGACTGGCATGAAGAACATGACGGCAATCTGCGCATCATTCTGCCCGACACCTACGGCACCAAGGGCTTTCTGGATCGCGCGCCCGATTGGCTGGCAGGTTGGACCGGTATCCGTATCGACAGTGGCGACCCTGCGATTGCGGCCGAAGAGGCCATCGATTGGTGGAAGTCTCGCGGCGAGGACCCAACGCAAAAACGGATCATCTTTTCTGACGGGCTGGACGTCGACAAGATCAAAGAACTGCACGCGCAGTTCGTCGGCTGCACCAATATCTCATTTGGGTGGGGCACCTTGTTGACCAACGATTTCCGCGGGCTTGTGCCGAACGACGCTCTCGCGCCGTTCTCGCTGGTCTGCAAGGCAGTGTCGGCCAATGGGCGGCCAACGGTCAAACTGTCGGACAACCCGGAAAAGGCGATGGGTCCCGACGATCAGATCGACCGATACAAGCGGGTATTCGGCGTCGGTGCTCAGAAGGCAATTGAGGTGATCGTCTAGCCGTGAAACGCCGCCACCGTCTTGAGTTGTGAAAAGCCATACAGCGCCTCGAACCCTTTTTCGCGGCCATGGCCGGATTTTCCAACCCCTCCAAACGGAAGCTCCACGCCGCCGCCCGCACCGTAATTGTTGATGAACACCTGTCCCGAGCGCAGGCGTTTCGCCAACTGCATCTGCCGTGCTCCATCGTGGGTCCAAATACTGGCGACAAGGCCATAATCGGTACTATTTGCTATAGTTAGAGCCTGTTCTTCGGTTTCAAACGGGATCAGAACCTGTACTGGGCCAAAAATCTCATCCTGCGCCAAAACGTGATTGGCGGGAACATCCGCGAACAGCGTCGGCCGGACATAGGCACCTGTTTCTGGCGCATCCGACGTGATCCTCCCTTGCCCAACGATGGTCAAATCCTCTCCCTTCTCCAGAAAACCCATAACGATGGTTTTTTGCCGGTTCGAGATCAGCGGGCCCACCCGCAGGTCATCCATCGCAGGCCCCACGGTCAGTTGACCATAGGCTTCAGCCATCCGCGCCTTGACCTGTTCGTAGACCCCACGCTGCACCAGAATGCGGGATGAGGCAGAGCAGGTTTGCCCTGCATTCTGAATGCCTGCATTGACCAGAAACGGCAGGGCTGCGTCCAATTCGGCGTCGTCAAACACCAGTTGCGGTGATTTTCCGCCGAGCTCCAACGTCACAGGGACTACATTGCGCCCGGCCGCCTGCAGCACCAAAGCCCCGGTCGCAACCGATCCGGTGAACGAGATATGATCGACCTCCGGATGCCCGGACAGCGCGGCCCCGGCCTCGGCCCCCAGACCCGGCACAACATTCAGCGCCCCAGCCGGTAACCCGGCCTCGGTCGCCAGATGGGCAAAGGCCAGCGCGGTCAGACACGCCTCTTCCGCCGGTTTCAACACGCAGGCATTGCCCATAGCCAGGGCGGCCCCAACCGAGCGGCCAATGATCTGCATCGGGTAGTTCCACGGCACGATATGGCCCGTCACGCCATGCGGCTCGCGCAGCGTGTAGACGGTGTAGCCATCCAGATACGGGATGGTCTCGCCCATCACCTTATCCGCAGCACCACCATAAAACTCACAATACCGCGCCAAGGCCACGGCATCCGCCCTTGCCTGCGTCAGCGGTTTGCCAACGTCCTTGGCCTCCAACACGGCCAGATCCTCGACACGGTCCAGAACCAACCGACCTAAACGACTTAGAATGCGCCCACGCTCGAATGCAGGCATTCGGCCCCATTCGCCATCTAGTGCAGCGCGGGCTGCCACGACAGCAGCGTCGATATCCGATGCTCCACCGCGCGCGATCTGGCAGATTTCAGAACCATCGGACGGGTTGACCAAGGGCATCGATTGAGCGGTGACCGGCGATTGCCACGCGCCCCCGATCACACAGAGGCTGGGATCAAACCATGTCGCATTGGTCATCGAAAACTCCTATTTCGGCTCTAACACGGTGAAAATCACGTAGCACCCACTCCGATCTCTGGCAGCTGCGGCGCAGCAGAAATCAGCTTTTGTGTGTATGGATGGCGCGGATTGGTGAAGACCTGCTTGGTCTCGCCCTGTTCAACGATCTTCCCGGCCTGCATGACCATCACCCTGTCAGTGATCGTGCGCACGACGCTCAGATCGTGGCTGATGAACAGATAAGTCAGATCATAGGCGTCACATAGTTCAGCCAGCAGGTCCAGAATCTGCGCCCGGACCGAGACGTCGAGGGCCGAGACCGCCTCGTCAAATAGGATCAGTTCCGGGCGGATGATCAGCGCGCGGGCAATTGCAATGCGTTGCCTTTGACCGCCCGAAAATTCGTGGATGTACTTGTCCGCATCCTCTGGGCGCAGCCCCACGGCGATCAACATTTCAGCAATTCGATCCTGCCGCTCGCTTCCAGTCGGAGGGATTTCGAGTAAATGAAATGGTTCGGTAATCAGGCGTGCAACCCGGTGGCGCGGGTTGAAACTGCCATAAGGGTCTTGAAACACCACCTGCATCTTGCGCCGCACGGCCGGATTAGGCTTGTGACCGGAGAACACCGGCTGACCATCCAACCAGATGTTACCGGATTGAACCTCTTCCAACCCCAAAATAGCCCGCGTTAGGGTCGATTTTCCGCATCCGGACTCCCCGACCAGACCCAGCCGCTCACCCCGGTTGAGGGTAAAGCTGACCTGATCCACGGCACGGGTATGACCAGGCGCATCGAACAGGCCCTTGCGGGGCAGGCGATAGTCACGGACCACTTGCGTGATCTCTAGCAACGGTTGTGGTTGTTTTGCATCAGGCAGAGCCACCTGATGGTTCGACGCCTCAAACAGCATCCGGGTATAGGGGTGCTGCATGTTGCGCAGAAGATGGTCCGTTGCACCGCTTTCGACAACTTCGCCATGGCGCATCACGACGATCTGATCCGCCATATCAGCGACAACAGCCAGATCATGAGTGATCATCAGCAGGCCCATCCCGTATTCTGTCACCAAGCCCTTGAGCAGGTCCAGAATCTGCGCCTGAGTGGTCACATCCAGCGCCGTTGTCGGTTCATCCGCGATCAGCAGTTTAGGGCGCAAGGCAATCGCCATGGCAATGACCACGCGCTGACGCTGACCACCGGACAATTCATGCGGATAGCGGGACAGGGGGAAGCGATCAGAAGGCAGCCCAACTCGGGCCAATACCTCTTCCGCACGTTCTCGTGCCTGCGCAGGAGGCATCGCCTTGTGGATCAGGATCGTCTCCATCACCTGGTCGCCGATGGTTTTGACCGGGTTGAGCGCAGTCATAGGCTCTTGAAACACCATCCCGATCGAAGCACCGCGCAGGGCACACGTCTCAGTCTCGGGCCGGTTCAGGATCTCCTGCCCGTCGAGAAGAATCGAACCGTCGCTGCCGGCCCCAGCCGGTAATAACTGCATCACCGCCAGTGCCGTCATCGACTTGCCCGAGCCGCTTTCGCCGGTCACTGCCACGATCTGACCGGGCGCAATTTTCAGGCTGACCTGTTTCAGAATCCCGACCCCGTGAATGCCAAGAGACAGGTTCTCGATCCGCAGCAAACTCATGCCCGCGCCACCCGGATTCGGGGGTCCAGCCAGTCGCGCAGACCATCGCCCAGCAGGTTCAGGCCCAATACCGTAACGATGATCGCCAGACCCGGAATCAGAGCCAAATGCGGGGCAAAACTGACCATCGTCTGCGCATCGGCCAGCATCCGGCCCCAGCTGGGCGTTGGCGGCTGCGCTCCCAGACCGACATAAGACAGGCCCGCCTCGGCCAGAATGCCAAGGCTGAACTGGATCGTCCCTTGCACGATCAGCAGATTGGCCACATTGGGCAGGATATGCTCCGCCGAAATCCGCGCCGCGCCCTTGCCCGAGACACGGGCGGCGAGGATGAACTCACGCTCCCACAGGGACAGGGCCGCCCCTCGGGTGATGCGGGCAAAGACGGGGATGTTGAAGATGCCGATGGCGATGATGGCGTTGATGGCACCCGCGCCGAACACGGCCGTGATCAGGATGGCGATGACCAGAGAGGGGAAAGCAAAGACCAGATCGTTGCCGCGCATGATGACTTCGTCCAGCCACGATCCCTTGCGTGCGGCCGCTGTCAGGCCCAAGGGCACGCCCAACGCCATACCGATCCCCACGGCGACCAGCGCCACGGCAATGGACGTCCGCGCGCCGACCATGATCATCGAGAACATGTCGCGCCCGAAGTGATCGGTGCCGAACCAATGCTGCGCGTTGGGTGGCTGCAGTTTCGCGGGAATGTCCAGCGCGGCATGGTCATAGGGCGTCCAGACAAACGAGATCAGCGCCGCCAGCAGGACCAGCGAGGACAGCACCGCGCCTAGGATCAGGTTGCGACTCATGTCCGGCTCCTCAGCCGCGGGTCAACGGCGGCATAGGCCAGATCCACCAGGAAGTTCACGGTGATGACAGCGAAGACCAGCAGCATGACCACCGATTCCACCACGATCAGATCGCGGGCCGAGATCGCCTGAAATACCAGCCGCCCGAGGCCGGGCAGATAGAAAACCTGTTCAATAATGATCGACCCGGCCAAAAGGAACGAAAACTGCAGCCCGATGATCGTCAGCACCGGGATCAGCGCGTTTCGCACCCCGTGTCGCCACAGCGCCTGACGACGGGACAGCCCTTTGGCGCGGGCCGTGCGCATGAAATCTTCGCACAGTATGTCCAAAAGCGAGGATCGCATAACCCGCGCCAGAATGGCTGCTTGTGGCAAGGCCAGGGCAATCGCGGGCAGGGTCAGGGAATGCAGCCCGGCCCAGAATCCGTTGTCCCAGCCAGCAAACCCGCCCGCATTGAACCAGCGCAGGTTTATGGCAAAGATCAGGACCAGCATCATCGCAAACCAGAAATTCGGCACCGCGATGCCTAGCTGTGTTGCTCCCATCACCGTCAGATCACCCGGTTTACCGCGGCGCGCAGCGGCATAGATGCCTGCGGGAAAGGCGATCAGGGTCGACAGGGTCAGTGCATAAAGCGCCAGTGGCAAAGAAACCCAGAGCCGATCTGCGATCATCTGCGAAACAGGCGTGCGATAGGTGTACGAGGTTCCGAAATCCCCTTTCAGCATCCCACTAACCCAGTTGAAATACCGCTGGGTCCTGGACACGTCCAAGCCCAACTCAGCCCGCAGCGCAGCCAATGTGTCGGGCTGCGCGTTGACCCCCAACATGAACGAGGCCGGATCACCCGGCGCCACCTCGATCACCGCAAAGATGACGACCGAGGCTATGGCAAGGCTGATCACAAGCGAGAGCAATCGTTTGAGCGCATAACGTAGCATTGGGGGCAGGTTAAGTGCGCGCCCTGCCCGGGTCCAGCGGCTAGTTATACTTACGCTGCTCTTGCTGAACCAGATCGACAGCGCAGGCCGAAAGCTCTTGCGCAGGGGCCGATTCAGCCAACGTTTCCAGATTGGTTTCGGTGCGCGCAAGGGCCGCCCGACGCAGCACCATCAACCGGGCGCGCGGGCTGTCCAGAAACTGCGATTGCGAGATCATGGTCTCAAGGGGGCTGTCCATGCGGATCACCTCGAAGTACCCGCCCAGCAGCGAGAGGAAGGCAAAGGAACAAGCCGCAGCCTCTGCCGAACAATGCGTGTTGCACAGATGCGCGATGGGTCGCGTCGCCTCGGCTGTCATCAGCCAATTCTCCACGGCGGGCCGCCACGGGTTGCCCGGTGACAGATCGACATAACCCAGTCCCAACGCCAAAACACCAGCCATACCAAGCGCCTGCTCCGACTTTGCCGAAACCAGGTCGGGCTGAATATGACGCAGCGCAGCCAAGCCGTCCCCGCGCGGCTCGGGACTGTCCGAAAGATAGGCCAGATAGGGCTGCAGATCGTCCATGGTCCCGTCATAGGCGCGCAACTCATCCCGCATCGCCTGGCTGCCGTACAACGCAACGATCCGCGTTGGGTAATCTGTGGCTTGATGTTCACCAAGATCGTTGAGGCGTTTCACCTGATCGGGATCAGGCTGAGGCTGCCTGGATCGCAGCAAGGCCTGCGCCAGTGCATTCCCCTCGGCGGCCTCGAGGGTCAGCCAGGATGTGCCAAAATTGCTATTGTGGTTGCGTCGGAACAGGGCGCGGGATTGGGCAGGCTCAAGGCTTTGTCGAAACGGGGACGGCCCAAGATCCGTGGTTTCGATCCGGCCCAGCAACAAACGCGCATCCGAGTTTCCAGATGCCGCCAGCGCCGCCAGCATTGGCAACGCCTCGGCATCATCACCGCCCAGCCACAAGGCTATTGCCGTATCCATAGTGGTCTCTGCCGATACGGGTGGCGCAACACAAAGCTGCGCCAGGACAATCAAGGCAAGGAAAGAGCGTTTGATCATAGGCCTTCCCTTAGGCTGAACGCTACTCCGCCCAGCTGATCGCTGTCAGATCAATGGCCGCTGTCGGCGCGTTCTGCCACAGCCCTTGTACGCCTGCCTTGGCCACACCCAGTTTGGCCAGCTGGAACAGGTACCCGTTGACATAGTCGTTGGAAATCAGGCGCTGCGCCTCTCCCATCAACCGAGCCCGCTCCTCGGGGTCGGTGGTGGTGTTCAGCAACTCCATCAAGGCCTGAAAATCCGTGCTGTCATATTGGAAGTAATAGTCGGGCCGCGCATAGATACCGATATCCATCGGCTCAGTATGGCTGACGATGGTTAGGCCGAAATCCTTGCCCTTGAACACCGATTCCAGCCACTGCGCCCATTCTACATTGATGATCTCGGCGGTGATCCCAACCTCGGCCAGTTGAGCGGCGATGATCTCTCCACCCCGGCGCGCATAGGAGGGCGGCGGCAGGTGCAGCGTAGTCTCAAAGCCTTCGGCAAACCCGGCCTCAGCCAGCATAGCCTTGGCCTTTTCCGGATCATAGGCAGACTGCCCGGTCAAATCGACATAGGCCGGGTTATGCGGTGCGAAATGGGTGCCGATGGGCGTGCCGTAGCCGAACATCGCCCCGTCGATGATCGCCTGACGGTCAATTGCATGGGCCAGCGCCTGCCGGACGCGAATATCATCAAACGGCGCTTGCTTGTTGTTGGTCGACAGGATCGTTTCACCCTCGGTCGAGCCAACAAGAACCTGGAACCGTGGGTCAGCCTCGAACTGAGGCAGGTTCTCGGGCGCGGGGAAATTGTCGAAAACATCCACATCTTCGGCCATCATGGCGGCAAAAGCAGCGGTCGGGTCCGAGATGAATTTGAACGTTGCGCTCTCTAACGCGGGCTGATCACCCCAATAGTCAGGATTGCGGTTCAATGCGATGCTGTCACCCTGCACCCATTCGCCAAAGGTAAAGGCTCCGGTCCCAACTGGGTTTGTCTTGATATCATCGATGCTCTCAGAGGCCACGATCACCGCATCACCCCAGGCCATGTTGAACAGGAAGTTACCGTTTGGTTCGGACAGGGTCACCTTGACGGTCAGCGGATCCACCGCCTCGACGCTTTCAATCCCGGCAAACAGAGCCTTCTGCGCGTTGGCGCTGTCTTCTGCCATTGCGCGATCAAGGCTGAATTTGACATCCTCAGCATCCATCGCACTGCCGTCGTGAAAACTCACACCCTCGCGCAGCTTAAAGGTATAGACGGTGCCGTCATCCGAGATTTCCCAGCTTTCCGCCAGCCCCGGCACGACCGAGCCATCGCCCATGAACCGGGTCAGACCTTCGAAGATATTGGTGTAGACCACCGAATCGATGGCCTGAGCAGCCGCGCTGGTCGGGTCCAGATGAGGCGGCTCTAGCTGCATGGCGATTGTAATGTCCGATTGAGCCATCGCTTGTGTCGCCAGCAATCCGGCGCTTAGCGCCAGCACCGAGCCAAAGGTTCGAAACACCTGCTTAGTCATGGAAACTCTCCCCGTTGAAGTCAACGCAGCCGCGTGTTTGCGGGCTTTTCTGAGCCCAGTGTTCCTTTAAACCTTGGGTCATTCAAGGAAATGTTCGCGCAACCGGGGTTTCTATGGCCCCGCCTGATCTGCTATGCCGCGCTGCAACATGAACCCCGCGAGGAGCGACCATGAGCGCCACCGCCCGAAAAAAAGCCCCAAACGCCGAAGATATTCGCGCCCGCAAGGGCGGCGAGCCGCTGGTCAGTCTGACCGCCTATACCACTCCGATGGCGCGTTTGATGGACACCCATTGCGATTTTGTGCTGGTGGGTGACAGCGTTGGCATGGTGCTGCACGGGTTGGAATCGACCCTTGGCGTGACGATGGAGATGATGATCCTGCACGGGCAGGCCGTTGCCCGTGGGTTGGACAGTGCAATGATGGTCATCGACATGCCATTTGGTAGCTACGAGGAAAGCCCGGCGCAGGCGTTCCGCAACGCCGCCCGCCTGATGGCGGAAACCGGCGCGGGTGCGGTCAAGCTGGAAGGCGGCATTGAAATGGCCGAGACCATCCGCTTTCTGGTCAAGCGCGGCATTCCGGTGATGGCCCATATCGGCCTGACGCCGCAATCGATCAACACGCTGGGCGGGTACAAGGTTCAGGGCCGGGATGACCAAGCACATGCTGTGCTGGCCGATGCCCATGCGGTGGCCGAGGCGGGCGCGTTTTCCGTCGTGTTAGAGAAAGTTCCGCAAAATCTGGCCGATCAGATCACCAACGAAGTAGCGATCCCGACCATCGGCATCGGAGCCTCTGCCGGATGCGACGGGCAAATCCTTGTGGTTGACGATATGGTGGGCTTTTTCACGGCGTTCAAACCGAAATTCGTCAAACGCTATGCCGAACTGGGCCCGTTGGCCGAAGCCGCGATAGCCGAATACGCCGCCGAGGTGCGCGCGCGCAGTTTCCCGGCGGATGAACATGTCTTTGCCGATCAGGCCCCTGCCAAAGGGCCAAAGGTATGACCGCACCGATCCTGCGTCGGCTGGCCGATCTGCGCGCGCTGACGACCGACTGGCACCGCAAGGGCGAATCCATCGGCGTTGTGCCCACAATGGGCGCGCTGCATCAGGGGCATCTGTCACTGGTTCAGGCCGCCAAGGCAGGCACTGACCGCGTGATCGTCACGATCTTTGTGAACCCCAAACAGTTCAACAGCCCCGACGATCTGGCCAACTACCCGCGTACCGAGAGCGAGGATGCGCAAAAGCTGGTCCCTTACCGTGTTGATGCGATCTATGTGCCCGATCCCGATGAAATCTACCCGGCAGGCTTTTCAACCACTGTGACCGTCGGCGGCCTCACTGATATGATGGAGGGTCCCTTCCGCCCCGGCCATTTCGAGGGCGTCGCCACTGTGGTTGCTAAACTTTTCCTGCAAACGCAGGCGGATAAAGCTTATTTCGGCGAAAAAGATTATCAGCAACTGCTGGTGGTCCGACGTATGGCACGTGATCTGGACATCCCCGTTGAAGTTGTGGGCTGCCCCACGGTCCGCGAGCCCTCGGGTTTGGCCATGTCATCGCGCAACCTGCGGCTGTCGGCCAAAGGGCTTGAGATCGCAGCGCGAAAGAACACGCTTATGCAAGCGATGGCCAAAGAACTCGCCGCCGGCGCACCGTTCGAGCCACTTGCAGAGCAAGGCAGGGATGACCTGCTGGCCGCTGGGTTCACCGAGGTGGAATATATCGAACTGCGTTGTGCCGAAACGCTTGAGCCCCTGCCCAACGCATCACGCCCGGCCCGGCTGTTCATCACCGCATGGGCTGATGGTGTGCGCCTGATCGACAATATCGCTGTTCCGGTGGCCTGATTTCTGCTCTGGCCCCTGCGCGAGTGTTTGCGCTAAAGTCCCGCAAAACCATCCGGGGGAGGAGCGCAGGCAATGACCTATATTCTGGCAATCGATCAGGGCACCACGTCCTCGCGCGCGATCTTGTTCGACGCACAAATGCAGGCCGTCGGCACCGCCCAGCGCGAATTTCCTCAGCATTTCCCGCAGGAAGGCTGGGTTGAACATGATGTCGAAGATATCTGGGACAGCGTTCTGACCGTCTGCCGTGAGGTGATGGAGACCAGCGGCGTCTCGGCCGACCAGATCGCCGGGATCGGCATCACCAATCAGCGCGAAACCACCGTGGTCTGGGACAAGACCACTGGCAAAGCCATCCACAACGCCATCGTCTGGCAGGACCGTCGCACCGCCGAGATTTGTGCCCGCTACAAACAGGCCGGGTGCGAGGATGACGTGACGGCCCAAACCGGGTTGCTGCTGGACCCCTATTTCTCGGGCACCAAAGTGAAATGGCTGCTGGATACCGTCGACGGAGCCCGCGCGCGGGCCGAGGCCCAAGAGCTGCTGTTTGGCACCATCGACAGCTTTCTGATCTGGCGTCTAACCGAAGGGCGCAGCCATGTCACCGACGCAACCAACGCCGCACGCACCCTGTTGTTCGACATTCACAAAGGTGAATGGAGCGCCGAGATTTGTGATCTGCTGGACGTGCCTTTGACGATGCTGCCAGAGGTGCTGGATTGCGCGGCTGATTTTGGCAGCACGTCCCTGCTGGGTGGCAACATACCAATTCTGGGTGTCGCAGGGGATCAGCAGGCCGCCACGATCGGTCAGGCCTGCTTTCAACCCGGCATGATGAAATCAACCTATGGCACGGGGTGTTTTGCGCTGCTGAACACGGGCGCGCAGCCCGTCGCCTCAAAAAACCGTTTGCTGACCACCATTGGCTATCAGTTAGACGGGCAAAAGACCTATGCGCTGGAAGGCTCGATCTTCATAGCCGGCGCGGCAGTGCAATGGCTGCGGGATGCGCTGAAAATCATCGATGCCGCCCCGCAAAGCGGCGATCTGGCCGCGCAGGCGGACCCGGCCCAGCATGTGGTTCTGGTCCCCGCTTTCACCGGCCTCGGCGCACCCTATTGGAAGCCTGATTGCCGGGGCGCGATGTTCGGGCTGACCCGCAATTCGGGCCGGGCCGAGATTGCCCGCGCCACGCTGGACAGCATCGCCTACCAGACCCGCGACCTGTGGCATGCAATGCAAGGCGATTGGGGCGCCGAGGCAAATGTGATCCTGCGCGTCGATGGCGGGATGAGCGCGTCAGACTGGACCATGCAGGGCCTGTCAAACTGTCTGGGGGCCCCGGTGGATCGCCCGGTGATGCAGGAAACAACCGCATTGGGCGCGGCATGGCTGGCCGGCATGAAAGCGGGCGTCTATCCTGATCAGGACGGGTTCGCCGAGACTTGGCAGCTTGATAAACGCTTTGAGCCCCAGATGGCGCAGGATGCCCGCGATGCCGCCTATGCCCGCTGGCAACGTGCTGTACAGGCGGCCATGTCATTCTAAAATCTATTGTCTTGGGCTTCCAAGACGAGGAGGGATACAATGATCAGCTATGTCACTGTTGGCACCGATGACGTCGCACGGGCCAAGCGGTTCTATTCGGCCTTCATGCCCGCGTTGGGCTATGAGCTTGAGGAAGGGCCCGAAGGTCTAAGCTATGCCTTGCCTGTGGAACCGAACCAATCACCGGTGTTGCCCGAGTTCTATGTCAAACCCACCTTTGACGGAGCACCCGCCTCGGCGGGCAACGGGTCAATGACCGCATTCGAAGCGCAAAATCAGCAGCAGGTGCGTGATCTGCATGCCGCCGCGTTGGCTGCTGGTGGATCCGACGAAGGCGCGCCAGGCTTTCGCGCCGCTTACGGACCCAATTTCTATGTCGGATACCTGCGCGATCCGCAGGGCAACAAGATTGCTCTGTTCTCCAGCAACCCGAACGAACCCGGACGAGATGACTAAAATTGCGACCTAGCTGTGATCTTTCATCAGGCGCTGTTTCTGGCGTGACCAGTCCCGCTTGGCCTGAGTCTCGCGCTTATCGTGCAGCTTTTTACCTTTGGCGATGCCGATCTTCAGCTTCGCCCGGCCCTTGTGGTTGAAATACAGAACCAACGGCACCAGTGTCATGCCCTTGCGTTGCGTTGCATTCCACAGGTTCGACAATTCCTTGCGCGAGACCAGCAACTTACGGCGGCGGCGTTCTTCGTGCTTGAACACTTTGGCCTGCTCATATGGCGCAATATAGCTGTTGATCAGCCACAACTCGCCATCATCTACCGAGGCATAGCTTTCGGCGATATTCGATCCGCCAGACCGCAGGGATTTAACCTCGGATCCTTCCAGCATGATGCCGCACTCGATATCCTCTTCGATTGCGTAGTCGAAGCGGGCGCGCCGGTTTTCGGCGATCACTTTGTAGTTCGGATCAGTCTTCTGCTTGGCCATGACGCGTTGATTTAGGCGGCTTGCACCCGCCATGCAAGGCCAACACAGGCTTTGGCATCACGATTGTGCGGAAATGATAAGGTCCGGGCCGAAAATCGTGTCCGAATGGTTATGCAGGTAGATCTTGAGCCAGGGGGTGAAGCGTTCCGGATGGCGCCGCACCTCGGCGAGAAGATCGTGGTAGTCGACCCAGCGGATATCCATCACCTCTTCCGGGTTCGGCTCGACTTTCAATGGGCCACGCGCATGCGCAAGGAAGACATCCACCACCTCATGCTCGATCAGGTTGTTGCCCACATCGGCATGATATTCCAGACGGTGGCGGTATTCGGGATACAACCCAGTAATCCCCAACTCTTCGCGCAAACGGCGCACCGCACAGGCCGAGGCCCCTTCGTCCCAGTCAGGATGGGTGCAGCAGGTATTCGCCCACAGACCCGGCGTGTGATATTTGCCCAACGCCCGGCGCTGCATGAGTATCTCGGTGCCACGCACCACAAAGACGGAAACGGCTTTGTGTTTGAGGCCCTTTTCGTGCGCCTCAAGTTTGTCCACGGGGGTCAACTCACCATCAACCCAAGCCGGGATCATGATTCCCATATGTCGTCTCCTGATGCCGATCCATCGGACTGGCGAACTTTGATGTGGTGCTATGGCCGGATCGGCTTGGCATCGGGGCCCGTCGGCCCCGGATCGGGCCGCGTTGGGACAAAATGGCAATGATCGGTCGGATTATCAACCTTACGAAAAGCCGCAGGTGAAGCGGCTTTTCGATATGTCATTGGGTCATCTGAAAGCTTATTCGCCTGATACGCTGAGGATATAGGCATAGACATCCTCGCCACCGGATTTCAGTTTGAAGCTCATCTTTGACTTGGCCGCAGTGTCATCAAGGTATTCTTTGAGGAAGGCTCTGGGATCCTGAGAATAGGCGACAAAGGTTTCTTCGTCCCAGACAAGCCCATTCTCGCCAGCGGCCACGATGCTGTCGCCATATTTAAACCCTTCCAAAGTCCCAGCAGTCCGACCCGCAATTCCGTAAAGGTTCGGTCCGGTTTTACCGCCTTTTACAATCACATCACCCGCAGGATCAGCGATCATGTGGCAGGATTTGCATCTGTTGAAGGCTTTCTTGCCCGCCTCTGCATCCCCTTCTGCATAAACAGGTAAGGCAAGCAGCCCGACGATTGTGGTTGCGAGGAAACGATTCATTGTCTTTGCTCCAGATTTACGTGGCTGGCCTAAAAGGAGCTTCCGCGCGCCAGTGAGTCAACGCGCAGATTGCCGCGCGCGGGTCTGTGTCGCTGTGGCAAAACGCCGGGCCTAAACGGTCTATCTGTGCTGCGACCAGCACGGTAGCAGATCGCCGGGCGCGGGTGAGGCGAGGTAGATCGCCCGCGCGATGGCCCGAGCCAGACAGAGCGAAGCCGCATGGCCAATCATCCCAAGTTCGGTCTCATTGGCTAACTGCGCCTTGCCTGTGCTGACGCCAAAAACCAAATCACCATCCCCCGGTGTGTGGGCAGGCAAAACTGCGCGCGCGATACCATCATGCGCGGCTACGGCCAGCCTGTAGCATTGAGATTTTGAGAAGGCCGCATCGGTAGCGACAATTGCGATTGTGGTATTCGATCTATCGGGATCGGCCCGCATTGCACTGGCCTTGCGGCTGACGTCCGGCCGGCCCAATCCGGCGCGCGGATCAGAGCCTAAACCGCCGAATTCTTTCCCTTGTTCGAATGATGCCGCCCAGAAATGCCGGTCGCCAGGGGTTGTAACGCTCCCCATCGGATTGGCCGCAACAAGCGCGCCCACCGTGATCCCTGTGTCTAGCACTGCTGAAGCCGAGCCCAACCCGCCCTTCTGCATCGCAGCCAAGGCACCGGTTCCCGCACCAGCGGTTCCGAGCGCGAAGTCTTCGCTGGCCACCTCAAAAGCGCACCGCCCCAATGCGCGGTAGGGATTTTCGGGCCAGTCTTTGTTGCCACCATTCAATAGATCGAACAGGATCGCGCCGGGAACGATGGGGACCGCAGTATTGCCGACCGGATATCCCCGGCCTTGGGCTCTTAGCGCATCTGATACGCCGGAGCAGGCGTCCAACCCAAAGGCTGATCCGCCAGACAAGGCGATCGCGTCGACATGGGCGACCGATTTATCGGGGGCCAGAAGATCGGTCTCGCGTGTTCCGGGCGCGCCGCCCATTACGTAAACCGAAGCAGTGAATGGCGCGTCCGCCGTGAGGATGGTTGTGCCGGATTTGAGATCCGCATCCTGCGCATTGCCGACCTTCAGGCCGGGGACATCGGTGATCAGGTTTCGGGGTCCGGGGGTCATTTTCGCCTTTTTTGTTGGGCCGAAAGCGCGCTGGTGCGTGCTGCCTCCGGCGGAGGTATTTTTGAACAGAAGAAAAGCGGATCAAATGCAGCGGCCACCGTCGACCTCAAGCGCTGTGCCGGTGATCATGCTGGCCTCATCCGAGCAGAGGAACAGGGCGGCATTGGCCATGTCCTGAGGGGTTGAGAAGCGACCGAGCGGGATGGTCGAGAGGAACTTGGCTCGAATCTCGGGCGTGTCTTCGCCCATGAAGGATTTCAGCAGCGGCGTTTCCCCCGCGACCGGGCAGATCGCGTTGACGCGTACGCTAAAGGGGGCCAGTTCGACCGCCATGGTTTTCGTCGCGGTGATCATCCAGCCCTTAGAGGCGTTGTACCAGTTCAGATTGGGGCGCGGCGAAAGCCCGGCGGTTGAGGCGACGTTGAGGATCGCCCCGGCGCCGCGCGCTTTCATCGCCGGAACAAAGGCGCGGGCAGTCAGGTAAACGGACTTCATGTTCACGTTGAAGACGCGATCAAAATCTTCTTCGCTGACGTCTTCCAGCGGGGTGGGCAGATGGGTGACGCCAGCGTTGTTGACCAGAATATCGAGCTGCCCATATGCGGCCTCGACCGCGCCGGCCATCGCCTGAATCGACGCGCCGTCGCTAACATCCACTTGCTGCGCCATGGCGCTAGAACCCAGTTGGGCCGCCAGTTCCTGCGCCGCGTCGCCGTTGATGTCAGCGATCATCACGCGCGCGCCCTCGGCCAGAAACGTCTGTACGATCCCAGCCCCGAACCCGGACGCACCGCCGGTTACGATTGCCGTTTTCCCCTCCAGCCTCATGGTGTTACCCTCCCGCCGCTTATGCGGGTCAGAGTATCAACGGGTCGGCAAGATACCAGATCAATCTTCAGATACTTTCCCGCGCAGCGCCTTGACGTCGCCACGGGCCTTTTTCGCGGCCAAACGGCGTTTGACTGAGCCGTAGGTAGGCTTGGTGGCAATCCGCCGCTTGGGCTTGACCAGCGCCCTTGAGATCAACTCAGCCAATCGGGTGCGCGCGATCTCGCGGTTGCGGGCCTGAGAGCGGGTTTCCTCACATTGAATGATGATCGCCCCATCTTTGGTCCAGCGTCGCCCGGCCAGCCGTTTCAGGCGGTTCTTCACCTGCTCGGGCAGCGACGGTGAACGCGCGGCTTCGAACCGCAGCTCGACAGCGGTCGAGACCTTGTTGACGTTCTGCCCGCCAGGACCGGACGAGCGGACGAAGCTCTCGGTCATTTCCCAGTCATGCAGGATGATATCGTCGGTGATGCGCAACATGGGGCGGACCTTACAAGGCGTCAGGGAAAACAGAAAGGGCCGCCCCGGTGGGACGGCCCTTCGAAAGTTTAGGAGGTTGGGTCGGTTAGATCAATCGACCAGCCAGAGCGAGCGCTCCGCCAAGGGCTGCCCTAGCAGGCTTTCCCCCCGGTTGTTCCGACACCTCTCTCCAATCTCTTTCTTGACACTGGATCACCTCCTTTTCTATCTGTTGCGGTTAACTTTGATCCTGACACAAGATGCGCCGTTCTCAAAGAACTTTTTTAGGCAGGCTGCGCCGCGGTCAGGCGGGCGACGATCACCTTGAACGGGATCAGGGCAATCAGGGCCAGCGAAAGCTTTACCAACCAATCCGCGAAAGCCAGCGTAACCCAGAGCGGAGCCATCGGTCCGGACAGCATGAAGGGCACAGGCTCCCACGCCCAGTTGATCGCGGCGTCAGCGTTTGCGCTGAAGAAGGTGACCGAGGCCGAGAAGGCCAGCGTAAAGAAGATCGCGGTGTCCAGCGCCGATCCGACAAGGGTCGAGACCAGCGGAGCACGCCACCAGCGGCCACCGCGCAGCGAATTGAAGATGGTCACATCGGTCAACTGCGCGATCAGGAAGGCAGTGCCGGACGCGACCGCAATCCGCAGCGGCACGGCGGCATAGGTAAAGCCATCACCCTGCAGCATGATTTGGCTACCGATCAGTGAGCAGATGATACCGGTGACAAACCCGGCGAACACGACCTTGCGGGCCGGGCCCACACCATAGACGCGGTTCATAATGTCAGTGACCAGGAAGGCCAGCGGATAGGTGAAAGCACCCCAGGTCAGCAATCCGTCAAAGATCAGGAACTGGACCAGAATGTTCGAGGCCACGACAATGGCGGCCATGGCAAGGATGCCGGGAATATAAGAGCGTTGCATTTTCAGATGCCCGTTTTGACAAGGTAGCGGCGACTTGGCCAAGGGTTCATCCCAAGGCAAGCCGTGCGTTTAGACCTTTGCCCTGCACCTGTCAATCGGACAGTAGATATTCGACCAGTTCGGTCTGTTGCAGCGCCAGAAAATTGTCGTCCGAGATCATCGTGGCGCGCAGTCGCCCCTGATCGTCGCGCCAGACGGATAGGCCCTCCAGATTGTCATGCGTGCCTTTGCTGGTCTCGAACAGGATTTCCTCTGCTTCCGGGGTATCGCCAGAGACATCCCACCGCCGCAGTCGCGACCGAAACCCGGTAATGGAGGCCGTCCGCTCTAGCACATAGAACCGGCCATCGGGGCCGAAATCGGCCGCAACTGGTTGGAACTGACCACGTTGCGGCAGCACGAAAGGCGTCGACCAGGTGTGACCATCCCAGCGATAGACCGGGATATCACCGTCTACCGTGCGGCTTTTTTCAGTGAGCGTATACAGACGGCCCGAGTCGTCGATTGCCAGAGCTTCGAAGGAACCATTGCGCTCCAGATCATCAAAGGCCTTGGGGCGCGGCAAGACTCGGGCATTTGTCCCTGGTGCCGGATAGTAGGCGACCCGGTGCACACCTTCGAAAGAGATGTAGAAACCACCATCCGGGGCCATCGCGATCCCTTCGGAATCACCTGCATAGCCCAGCATGATGCGCCCGGTACTGGATAAGACCGGCCAATGGCCCAGAATGCGAATGCCTGAGACCTGATCCCCGTCACGTTCCACGCGCGCCGTCATCAGGATCGCCCGGTCACTTAAAACCGTAAGATGACGCCCCTTATCCGAAACATGAACCGCCGAGAATCCGCCGAACCACTCGGCGTTGTCCCTCCAGACATAACTGCCAAGCTGGGCAGCGGTTTTGACCTCAACCGCCCAGACCGACCCGGCACACAGAGATGCAGCAATCAGTTTGACGACAAAACGGCGGCGCATTGTTTGGGCAAATCGGCCAGAACATATTCCCGGCGTTTCTTGGGGGCAGGCGCATTCGGATCAGGTGGCGGCGGGTTGAGAATATTATTCACCCATTCCTGCGCCTGAGCGCAGCCATCACCCTTGGGAATTGGGTCCTGATTGACGCAGCCTTTTGAAGCCCTGGGACAGTTCAGGCGCACGTGGAAATGATAGTGATGCCCCCACCAAGGCCTGATCTTGCGCAGATAGGCACGATTGCCTTTCTCATCCTTACACATCTGAACCTTGGCTCCGGGGAAAACGAAAATCCGTGCCACGCGTTTATCTTTCGCCGCTGCGCGCAGCACAGCGTGGTGCTGCTTGGTCCAGTTGTTGTTCACAAAGGCCCCGTTGGAACGGCGCAAAGAAATGGATGAGAGATTCTCGCGCGCTTTGCGGCTTAGGCGCATATCGCCACCCGGCAACATCCAGATGTCGATGTCCAAACCCAATTGATGGGACCGATGTCCCGATGTCATCGGCCCGCCCCTCGGCTGGCTGATATCCCCGACATAAAGGCCATTCCACCCCGGTTGCTTCGCGGCAAACCGGCTGAGGTCCTGCACATAGTCTATCGCAACAGGATGCCCCCAGTTGCGGTTGCGCGACAGGCGCATGGCCTGCCATGTCGGCCCGGTTTCGGGCAATTGCACCGATCCAGCCGCGCATCCGCGCGAATAACTGCCGAAAGCGGCTGGTTTCTGCTGCGAACTAACCCGTTTCGCACCAAACAGCTGTTTCGCCAAAGGTTCAGCTGTCGCCGTGCTTGCCAGTGCAAGTGCGGCCAAAGCGATTAAAAAACGTCTTAAAATCATCTGCTCTGATCCCCTTCCGGTTTCACCCAGCGCATCAGTATGAGACCCAGAATAAACAACAGAATGATGGGTGACACCCCCAGACGTGCACTGCCGGTCATAGTTGTTGCAATCCCGATCAGAAGGGGTGCGGCAAAGGCAGTGGCGCGGCCCGACAGACCATACAGCCCAAAGCTTTCGACCGGGGTTTTAGGATCGGTATGGCGCACCATCATCGACCGGCTGGCCGACTGCAGGATACCACCCATGCCGCCAATCAGGATTCCACAACCAAAGAAGACCATATCAGGCAGGCCCGACCCTTCGGGCAACGAAATGCCGTAAACCTGCGTTCGGTCCATCGAGACGACGGTCACACAGACAAAGATCAGAACCCAGATCGCCACAAGGATAACCGGCTTAGGACCATATTTCTTATCCATCTTGCCGCCGATCCACGCAAAGATCGCCGAGGCCAGGACGCTGACAATCCCAAACACGCCAATCTTGATCAGATCCCATTCCAGCACCAAGCGGGCATAGACGCCGCCAAAGCTGTACAGCCCGTTCAGCGCGTCGCGGTAGAACATGGACGAGCCCAGATAGCTGGCCAGGCTCAGGCGGTGGCGCAGGTTTGAAATGGACTTGGCCAGCAGGCTCAGCGCCTCACCCATACTGCCCTTCTTATCCGTCGGCGCATCATCGCGGACCCACAGGAAATACGGCACCATGAACAGGAGGAACCATCCAGCCGTGAACGGCCCGACAAAGCGAGTGCCCTGTTGTTGCGCCGCATCCAGCCCAAACAGCGGGTCCATCCCGATCAGCGTCTTGCCGTTGGGCTGTTCCACGAAAAGCGCCAGCATGATCGCTAGAGAGATCAGACCACCGAAATAGCCAAAGGCAAAGCCCGAGCCCGAAATCTCGCCCACTTCACTGTCGTCGCCCAGATCGGGCAGTTGAGAGTTGATGAAGATCAGCGCATATTCCGCGCCCACGAAACCAAGGCCAAAAGCCGACAGCATCAGCCACATGTTCGACCCGTCCGGCATCGTGTACCACAGCGCTGCCGAGCCAACCGCATACATCACCGAAAAGCCGAAAATCCACGGAATCCGCCGCCCCGACACATCAGCCATTGCCCCCAGCAATGGGGCACCAAAGGCGATGATCAAACCGGTGATGGTCAGGCAATTCGCCCAGACGGTTTGTGCTTGCGCAGCGGCGGCTTCGGCATCCAAACCCGTGCCCGAATAATAGCCGGCCGCCACCCCGGCGAAATAGGGACCGAAAACAAAGGTCACCAACAAAGTGTGATAGGGCTGACTGGCCCAATCAAAGAACCACCAACCCCAAATGCGCTTCCGCCTGGAAATCTCTGCCATCTCTGCCCCTGTTGTTCTTTGACGTCATAAGACGGGCGTTTCACCCATTTCGCAAGCTTTCAGTTGGCGCAGACTTGCTCTTTGACGCTGGGGCGCTTACGTCTCAGCCGGTGAAAGAACGGAGTGCCCGATGCAGTCTCTATACCAAATCTTGCAAATGTTGCTGAGCGTTGTCTGGTTCATTGTGATCGCCCATGTGATCATGAGCTGGCTGATCAACTTTCAGGTGCTTAACCTTCACCAACAACTTGTTGCGCAGATCTGGTATGGCCTGAACCGCTTGCTCGAACCGATCTACGCGCCAATTCGACGCCTGTTGCCACCAATGGGCGGGTTGGATTTGGCGCCATTGATCGTGCTGCTTGGTGTTTTTTCCCTACGCATCATTCTCGCCAACAATGCGGCGTTCTTCTACTGACCTCTTGTTCACCGAATCTTAGTATGTGATTGTCCTGTCTTAAGAGCAGATAAACCTTAAAACAGGGTCATCCCCGTATGTTCGACTCCGCGCCTTTGCTGCGAGATGTCTTTGGATTCGACGCCTTCCGCCCCGGGCAGGAGGAGATCGTCGATGCCGTGACCGCTGGCGAAAACGTGTTGGCGATCATGCCCACGGGTGGCGGCAAATCCCTGTGTTATCAACTGCCTGCGCTGCTGCGCGATGGGGTGACGGTGGTGATATCCCCTCTGATCGCCCTGATGCGCGATCAGCTCCGCGGATTGCAGGAAGCAGGGGTTGAGGCAGGCGCCCTGACATCCGGCAACACCCCCGAAGAAACCGATGCGGTGTGGGAGGCGCTGGAGGCCGGTCGGCTGAAACTCCTCTATATGGCGCCCGAACGTCTGGCCGCCGGGTCCGCGCTGGGCATGCTGCGTCGGATCAATGTCAGCCTGATCGCCGTGGATGAAGCCCATTGTGTCAGCCAATGGGGCCATGACTTCCGCCCCGACTATCTTCGAATCGGAGAGCTGCGGCGCGCCCTGGGTGTTCCATTGGCGGCCTTCACCGCCACTGCAGATGCGGAAACGCAGGACGAGATTGTCGAAAAACTTTTCGACGGCACCGCTCCGCGCAAATTCCTGCGTGGGTTTGACAGGCCCAATATCCATCTGGCCTTTGCCGCCAAGGATGGCCCTCGCAAACAGATCCTTGATTTCGCAGCCGCGCGCAAAGGGCAATCGGGCATCGTCTATTGCGGCACCCGCAACAAGACCGAGGTGCTGGCACAAGCCTTGCGCGCCGAAGGCCATGTTGCCTGTCACTACCACGGTGGAATGGACCCCGAAGATCGTCGTATTGTTGAGACTCGCTTTGCCCGCGAAGATGGGTTGATCGTTGTGGCCACTGTCGCCTTTGGCATGGGCATCGACAAGCCCGATATCCGCTGGGTTGCCCATGCGGACCTGCCCAAATCCATCGAAGCCTATTATCAGGAGATCGGGCGTGCGGGCCGCGACGGGGGCCCGGCTGAAACGCTCACGCTGTTTGGCCCTGATGACATCCGCTTGCGCCGGTCGCAGATCGACGAGGGGCTCGCCCCGCCCGAGCGGCGCATGGCCGACCACGCGCGGCTGAACGCTTTGCTGGGATTGGCAGAAGCCCTGAAATGCCGCCGTCAGACCCTGTTGGGGTACTTCGGGGAACAGGCCGAACCCTGCGGTAAATGCGATCTGTGCGATACCCCGCCTGAGGTGTTCGATGGCACCACCCCGGTCCGCATGGCCCTATCCGCGATCCTGCGTACCGAGGAATGGTTCGGCGCAGGCCATCTGATCGACATTCTTTTGGGCAATGAAACAGATAAAACCCGTGCCCGCCGCCATGACGCCCTGTCTACCTGGGGGATCGGGAAAGAGTGGTCCCGCCCCCAATGGCAGGCGATTTTTCGGCAGATGATGGGGCATGATCTGGTGCGCCCCGACCCCGAACGCCACGGCGCGCTGCGTATGACCGAGGCAGCGAAACCAATCCTGAAGGGCGAGGTGGAGATTGATCTGCGCAAAGACACGATCCGCAAAGCCACGCGCCGTCCTGCGGTCAAGGCGATGGTGTCCGAGGAAGACGCGCCATTGCTGAGCGCGCTCAAGGCCAAGCGCCGGGCCTTGGCGGAATCCGCTCGTGTTCCCGCCTATGTCATCTTCCCGGATCGAACCCTGATCGAAATGGCCGAAAAGCGCCCGATGACGCTGGATGATATCGCCCGGATTGGCGGGGTCGGTGCGAAGAAGCTGGAACGCTATGGCGACACGTTTCTTGAGGTAATCGCGGGCGAGGCCGCTGCAGTTCACCCTGCGCGCCGCAAATTGGCGGGCCGCGATCAGGGCGAGATTTATGACCGTTTGCTCGAAGTGCAGTCCCAATTGTCGCGCGGCCCGGATGGGATCGACAAACCCTTGACTTGCTCTGCCTCACAATTGGCGAAGGTGGCGCAGCTGCGCGCAGATGACCCACGTGGGATTGAACACGTGTTGGGTGATCGCCGTCACGAAAGGTTTGGGGCGGCCTTTCTGGACGTCCTGCGGGATGCGGGCTAGATAGCGCGGTAAAGGCAAGGAAAGAGGGCGGATATGTTGGTAGTGATTTCCCCGGCCAAACGGCTGGACTGGGCAGAGCGGGATGTTGAGGTCACGTCACCCGATTTTCAGGATGACGCAATCCGACTGTCAAAAACCACCCGCAACCTAACCCTTGGCGATCTGAAAAAGCTGATGGACCTCAGTGATGATCTGGCGCGTCTGAACCGCGACCGCTATCGCGCCTTTGCCGATGCGCCTGAGGCTGACACCACCCGCCCCGCTGCGCTGGCGTTTGCTGGCGACACCTATCAGGGGCTTGAAGCTGCGTCACTGGATGCGGATGAGATGGCCTGGGCGCAGGATCACCTGCGCATTCTGTCCGGCTTTTATGGCGTGTTGCGCCCCTTGGACGCAATTCAACCCTATCGGTTGGAGATGGGCAGCAAGCTGAAGACCCGCCGTGGTAAAAACCTGTATGAGTATTGGCGCGACCAACTGAGCAAGGCGCTGAATGCACAGGCCAACAAGGTTGGCAGCGATGTTCTGATAAACTGCGCCAGTCAGGAATATTTTGGCGCAGTGGACTTGAAGGCCCTCAAACTGCGTGTGATCACGCCGGTCTTTATGGAAGACAAGGCAGGCAGCCCGAAAATTGTGAGCTTCTTCGCCAAGAAAGCCCGCGGTGCGATGGCGCGGTACATTATACAGAACCGCATGACCGATCCGCAGGCACTACGGGAATTTGACAGCGGCGGCTATGCATACCGCCCTGATTTGTCAGAAGCTGACAAACCGGTATTTGTACGACCCTATCAAGCCTGATGGGCAGGGCAGGCGGTTGGAGCGAGGGGCCAGCCCCTCGCGCTCCCCGAGGTATTTTTGAACAGAAGAAGGCGCGGCCATTTCAATCCGTGTCAGGTTTGATCGGAGCAGTACCGTCGGGGCGGTGATCCAGGATCATTTGATGGATCAGCTTTTTATGGAGCGGTTTGGTCAGGTAGTGATCAAGTCCGGCTGAAAGGATACTTTGATCATCTCCTGCCATGGCATGGGCGGTCAGGGCTACGATGGGAATGTGCTGCCCGGTTTCAATCTCTTGCCTGCGAATCTCGGCGGTGGCCTGTTTGCCATCCATCTTCGGCATCGAGATATCCATAAAGATCAGATCGGGGGCAAAGTCTTGATGGGCTTCGACCGCCTCAATCCCGTTTCCGGCAAAGCGCAGTTCGATGTTCAGGTCTTTCACCATTTTTCTTAGGATCAACTGATTGGTGCGATTGTCCTCGGCGGCCAATACGCGCATCAGCCTGTCGCCTTCGACACGTGCCTTGTGTTCTGGCTCGGCGGTGGGTTCTGGGCTAAGCGCCGCGCTGCCCAGCGCGATCAGGCGGCTATAGAGCTCGGAGCGAGGGATGGGTTTTTGCAGAACGCCGTCGATCAGCTGCCGCACGGGACTGGCGTGGATGACACCCGGATTGGCGGACATGATCACTAGAGGCAAATCGGCCCAACCGCGATCTTTCAGCGTTGTTGCCAGTTCCAATCCGTCCATATCCGGCAGATCGTGATCGCAGAGGATCAGATCAATCGATGCATCCAGTTTTGACAGGGCTTCGCTGCCCGATGCGCAGACTGTGACCTCAGCGCCCATCCGGCTGAGTTGTTTTTCAAGGATCGCTCGGTTCACAGCCAGATCTTCGACCACCATAACATTCTTCAGACGCCCGTCCAGATCAGGCGGTACGGGTTGCGGACCTTCCGCTGTAGGCAGAGAGATACGGAACCCAAAGCACGAGCCCTGGCCCAGCTCACTTTCAACCCAAACCGTGCCGCCCATCATCGTGATCAGACGTTTGGAAATGGCCAGGCCCAGACCTGTGCCCTCAAACTGGCGGTTGCGTTCATCCTCGACTTGGTTGAACTCTCCAAAAATATGCCCGATCTTGTCGGCTTCGATCCCGATTCCGGTATCCTCGATCGCAATGTGGATATCGCAGTGCTGCTGATCGGGATGGGGCACGCCAGTGACGCGGATCAGCACATGCCCTTCGGTGGTGAACTTGACTGCATTGCCCACCAGATTGGTCAGCACCTGCCGCACCCGCCCCGGATCACCGACAAAAAGCGTGGGCAGGAACAGGTCATAATCCACCAGCAGGGTCAGGCCTTTGTCGCGCACGCTGGGCTGCAACAGCACCGCAACCTCAAGAATACAGCGTTCCAGATCGAACTTTTCAGGATGCAGGATCAGCTTGTCGGCTTCGATTTTCGAGTAATCCAGAACATCGTTGATAATGACCAGCAAAGCCTCACCTGAGTTACGGATCGTATTGACGTAAAGGCGTTGTTCTTCGTCCATCGGCGTCTCGGAGAGCAGCTCGGTCATGCCGACGATACCGTTCATCGGCGTGCGAATCTCATGGCTCATATTCGCAAGGAAAGCCGATTTGGCGCGGTTCGCAGCTTCGGCCCTGTCGCGGGCGGCCTGCAACTCGGTCTCATGGCGGACCGAGGCGGTGATGTTCAGCGCCAGGCTGACCACATCGCCGCCGCTGCCGCGCTGGTCAATCAAGCGGATGAATTGACCGTTCCACAGCTGGACCACCTCGGGCGGTGGGGTGGCACGGGTCCAGCGCCTTTGCATGCGGGCACACCATTCGGTCGCGCCTTCTTGTCCGATATCCACGATCCCTTCGCTGGTCAGCAATTCCAGAATGCGCATATATGAGATCCCGGGCGTGACCTCATCCAACCCTTCAAACACGCTTAGATAAGCGGTGTTGGCACTGATCAACCGGCTGTCACCGTCGAAAAAGGCAAACCCGTCCTGAATGGTCTGGATCGAATGCCACAGGCGCCGTTCAGCCACTTCGATCTTGGCATTGGCAACGGTGAGATCGGATTTGACCTTTTCATTCTCGCCACGAACCGTCTCAACCTCGGCCTGGGTTTCGCCAATGCGCTTGGTCAGGGCCATGGCGTGGCGGCCCAACTTGCGATTGGCCGAGGACAATTCCGCCTGTTTCAGTTCCAGCATCCGCTCGGCCGCAAGGCGCGCGCGTCGTTCTTGTGCCAGCTTCTGTGCAAGACTCATTGCGTTCGATCCCGTTCGTTCCATGCGCAGCATCCCGCCAACCGGTGAAAAAGTGTTTAAGCCGTTGCGTGACTGGCAGGCCGCGTGCGAGGCTACGTTGGAATAGGAGGTCGTCATGCACCGCTTTATTTTGATTTCAATTGCTTACATCATTTCTTGCCTGATCCTGCCGATAGCGTCTTTTGCCCAAACCGCAATTCCTGAGTTTCGCTATGTCACCACGCGGGATGCTGATTTCTATGGCTCGGATCTGGATGCGCTGTTCGATACGGATCTGGCGTCCTGCATTCGGGCCTGCTCGGCCAATCAGCGCTGTACGGCCTTTACCTATAACACCCGGTCGAGCGCCTGTTTCCCCAAAAGCGGAGTGAACCGGCAAGAGGTGTATCAGGGCGCTTTGTCAGCGCAAAAGATTTCAACCTCGGATCAGACCCTAATATTGGGGAAAACGCGGGCTGAGGCGCTGGACTTCCTTAGTCAGAAAGACCTTAACCGAGCGGCAAAACAGTCCCGAGACTTAGGGTTTACTCACAACGCGGGGGGCCGTGATCTGCAGACTTTGCTGGAGGCCGCGCGAACCGCCGAAAACAATCGCTTGGCGATGCTGTGGACGGGGGCCGCCGTATCGCTTAGCGATATGCCAAACCTATGGGTCGAATATGCCCGGTTGCTGCAGGTCGCCAAACCGCCCGCGAATGCCAGTCGATTTGAACAGCGCCAACGCGCTGTCGATGCCGCAATCAACGGGTATCTCCGGGCCGATGCACCGGGCACCCAGATTGCCGCCTTGTTGACACTCGCCAACGCGCTGGAAGCCTTGGATCGCGGGCGCGACATGGTCTCGGCCCTGCGGCTGGCCGAACAGGTGCAACCGCGCGAGGATGTACTGGCCGCCCTGGACGACGCCATCGGAAAGTATGGGTTTCGCGTCACCGACAGCATGGTCGAAAGCAACACCGCCGCGCCCCGCATCTGTGTCGAATTCTCGGAACCGCTGGCCAAGGCCGGGGTAGACTATGACCCCTACGTCCAACGCAGCGACGCGGGGCTGGTGGTCCAGCTGGACGGCAAATTCCTGTGCATAGATGGCGTGGCCCACGGTCAGCGCTATCGCCTTGCGTTGCGTGAGGGGCTTCCTGCCGCGTCCGGAGAGGTTTTGAACCACACCGTTGAGCTGACCCACTATGTGCGCGACCGCGCGCCATCGGTTCGGTTTCCGGGCCGCAGCTATGTTCTGCCCAAAGCGGCGGATGCTGCGTTGCCGGTTGAAACGGTCAATACGCCCACATTGGACCTGACCCTGCGGCGCGTCAGTGACCGCAACCTGATCCGCGCCGTGCAGCAGGACTTCTTTGGCCGTCCGCTCAGCGAATGGCAGGAGCGGGCGTTCTCAGATGAAATCGCCGAGGATGTCTGGAGCGGAACCGCCGAAGTTACGAACCAGCTGAACCAGACCATGACCGCCCGCCTGCCCATGGCTGAAGCGATTGCCGATCAACCAGCCGGAATCTATGCGCTAACAGCGCGCGTACCGGGGGCTGATCCCTATGACGATCCCGGCGCGACCCAGTGGTTTGTGCTGACCGATCTGGGGATCAGCACCGCGCTGGGCACCGATGGGCTGCATGTCACCGTGCGCGGGTTGGCAGACGCCATGCCGAGGGAGGGGATCGATGTTTCGCTGATCTCAAACGCCAATGCGGTGATTGCCAAAGGTCGGACCGATGGTAGCGGCTATATCCGATTCGAACCCGGTCTGACACGCGGTACGAGCGGCAGCGCGCCTGCGCTGGTTATGGTATCCAAGGGCGATGCGGATTTCAGCTTTCTGTCCCTGACCGACCCGGCCTTTGACCTGTCGGATCGCGGGGTCGAGGGGCGCGCACCTGCCGGACCCGTCGATGTGTTCCTGACGACCGACCGCGGGGCCTATCGCGCTGGAGAGGTGATCCACGTCACTGCCTTGTCGCGGGACAACACCGCGCAGGCGATTGACGGCCTGCCGCTGACCGTGATCCTGTCCCGCCCAGATGGGGTTGAATATCGACGCGCCGTCTCGGATGGCGGGGTTGCTGGCGGACATGTCTTTGCTCTGCCTGTCGCAGCCGATGTGCCGCGCGGGGCGTGGAAAATCGAGGTCAAATCTGACCCCAAAGGCGATGCACTGGCCCGCCAGACCATTCTGGTCGAAGACTTTTTGCCCGAACGCATCGACTTTGACCTGTCGCTGCCCGATGCGCCCTTGCGCCCGGGCGACACGCCTCCCTTGCAGATCGACGCGCGGTATCTTTTCGGCGCTCCGGGCTCGGATCTCAGCATTGATGGTCAGGTCATCGCGCGCCCTGCTGACACCGTTCCCGGCTATGAGGCGTATCGCTTTGGCCGCTACGATGCCGAGACATCGACCCGCAGCAGCTATTTCGGCGATGCCCGCACCGACGCAGCGGGACAAGCCACCATTGCCGTGGAAATCCCCGTGTTAGAGACTGTCGACGCACCCGTCGAGGCTGTGGTCATCGCGCGCCTCGCCGATGGATCGGGCCGCCCGGTCGAACGCCGCCTGACCGCGCCTGTGCAATCTGCGCAGGCGATGATCGGGGTCAGACCACTCTTTGAGGATGTGCTGCAACAGGGTACCGAGGCGGCGTTTCAGATCATCGGTCTGTCACCCGATCTGACGCCGGAACCCATGCGCCTGCGCTGGACGCTGAACAAGGTCGAGACCCGCTATCAATGGTATCAGCTTTATGGAAACTGGAATTGGGAACCGACCACGCGTCGCACGCGCATCGCCACCGGCGAGATTGAGACGACAGCAGACCCGATAAACCTGTCGCAACCTGTCGATTGGGGTCATTATGAGCTGGTCGTCCAGCGCCTGGATGGCGCTTACGCGGAAACGGCGGTCGAGTTCTCCGCGGGTTGGTATCAGGCCGCGGATGCCTCGGTCTCACCCGACCGGCTTGAGATGTCGCTGGACCGCAACAGCTATCGCCCCGGTGAGACCGCGCAGCTGCGCATTGTCCCTCGCATGGCCGGAGTGGCTCAAATTGAGGTTCTATCCAACCGGGTGATCAATCGCCAGATGGTCGAGGTGCCTGAGGGCGAAACCGTGATCCCGCTTGAGGTGACCGAGGACTGGGGCTCTGGCGCTTACGTCACCGCAACCGTAATCCGACCCATGGATGTCGCCGCTGGCCAGAACCCCGCGCGCGCCATGGGCGTGGCCCATGCAACGGTCGAACCGGTGGGCCGTACACTGGAAGTATCAATTGACGTGCCTAGTGTGACCTCACCTCGGCAAACGCAAAAAGCCCTTATTAGGGTCGGAAATGCGGGCGAGGATGACCCCGTATGGCTGACTTTAGCGGCTGTGGATGTGGGCATCCTGAACCTCACCGGGTTCGAAAGCCCGGACCCGCAGGGCTACTATTTTGGCCAGCGACGTCTGGGCGTTGATCTGCGTGATGTTTATGGCCGATTGATCGACGGGATGAACGGCGCGCTGGGAACCGTGCGTTCGGGCGGGGACAGTTCGGGACTGCGGCGGCAATCCCCACCGCCGACACAGGACTTGATGGCTGTGTTCAGCGGGCCGGTTCAGGTCGACGCCAACGGCGAGGTCGAGATCGACATCCCCTTGCCTGCCTTTAACGGCACCGTGCGCCTGATGGCAGTGGCCTGGTCCAACGCCGCCGTGGGTCAGGCAGAAGCCGAGATGATCGTCCGCGACCCGGTTGTCGTCACCGCTAGCCTGCCGCGCTTTCTGGCCCCCGGCGATGAAAGCCGGATGCTGCTGGAGATCGTGCATGCCGATGGCCCCTCGGGTGAGATGGCGTTGGGGCTGACATCCTCTGCCGGGCTGGAACTGGGCGACGCCTCTAGCAACTTTGTGCTGGACGACGGCGGCAAGGCGTCATTCGAAATCCCCATCCGCGCTTTAGCGGTCGGAGACCCGGAGATCAGCGTAGCCATCTCAACTCCGGATGGCCGTGATCTGTCTCAAACCCTACGGATGCCAATCCGTGCGAATGACCCTGTTGTGGCTCAGACACGGCAGTTTTCGATGGGCGAAGGTGATAGCTTCCTGTTCACGCAGGATGTCTTTGACGGCTTCCAACCGGGATCGGCCAAGGCGATCCTGTCCGCAGGCGCTTTGGCGAAGTTCGACACGCCCGGCCTGTTGGATCAGTTGAATCGCTACCCCTATGGCTGCACCGAGCAGATCACCAGCAAGGCACTGCCGCTGCTCTATCTGTCATCGGTCGCGCAGGCGACCGGGCTGGGCGATGGCCCGCTGGTGGACCAGCGCATCAATGACTCGATCCGCAGCATCCTGACGCGGCAATCGTCGAACGGTGCCTTCGGCCTCTGGCGAGCAAACAGCGGCGATTTCTGGCTGGATGCCTATGTCACTGACTTCCTGTCGCGCGCCCGAGCACAAGGTCACGCAGTACCCGACCGGGCCTTTGCACAGGCCATGGATAACCTGCGCAACCGCATCAACTATGCCCCCGATTTCGACAAGGGTGGTCAGGACATTGCCTACGCTCTGATGGTGCTCGCGCGTGAAGGAGCGGCCTCGATGGGAGACCTGCGCTACTACGCGGATGCCAAGGGGGACGCGTTCGACACTCCGCTGGCCGCAGCGCAATTGGGGGCGGCTCTGGCGTCGTACGGTGATCAGACCCGAGCGGATGCCATGTTCACCCGCGCGGCCCAAATGCTGGACCAACGACCTGAACAAGGGCAATCCCTCTGGCGTGCGGATTATGGCACCACGCTGCGAGATGCCGCGGGTCTGCTGACGCTTGCGGTGAATGCGGGCAGTCAGACGGTGGACCGCAACGCTCTGATCCAGCGGGTCAGCGCTGGTCGGCAGTATCTGTCCACGCAAGAGGCCTCTTGGTCTTTGCTGGCCGCCCATGCGCTGGTCACGGATCCGACCGGGTCTGGATTGAGGGTGAATGGCGCTCCGGTATCGGGCCCCTTTGTTCAGGTTCTGGAAACCGGGTTGGCGGATGAGCTGAACATCACCGCCACGGACGCGAACCCAACCGACATCACCCTGACCGTCTCGGGCATTCCGACCATACAGCCGCAGGCTGGCGGCACCGGCTATGCAATCGAACGAGCCTACTATTCGATGGACGGCGATCCGCTTGACCCGACCTCCTTTACCACCGGCGACCGGTTCGTCACCGTTCTGACGGTCACGCCCTTTGAAAACGGCGGGGCGCGGCTGATGGTGGATGATCCTCTGGCCGCCGGTATCGAGATCGACAATCCAAGCCTGCTGCGTTCGGGCGATGTGCGTGCGCTGGACTGGCTGGACCTGTCAGAGGCCAGACATACCGAATTCCGCTCGGACCGGTTCCTGGCGGCGGTTGACTTGTCCGGCGACGAGACTGTGACGCTGGCCTATGTGGCCCGCGCGGTCACGCCGGGATCGTTCCACCACCCTGCGGCATCGGTTGAGGATATGTACCGCCCGCAAAACCGTGCTCGGACCGAGACGGGTCGGGTCGAAGTTAAGTGATCCCGCGTCAAGCATATCAAAACGCAAGGCACCGAGATGCCTAGACGCGCCACATTGCTAATGGCGCTGGCTTGTGCGCTCTACCTGACCGCTTTTGCGCGAGACCGAGCCGAGGACTGGGTCGACGCGACCACACTGCCCCCGGTGTTGGCCGAAACCTCGGTCGAGATGCTGGACCGCAATGGCGCTTTGCTGCGGGCTTTTCCGGTCGAGGATGGCATCTGGCGGATGCAGCCCGGCCCGGTTGATCCTCGCTTTGTCGACATGTTGATCCGGTATGAGGATAAGCGGTTCTGGTCTCATTCAGGCGTCGATCCTACTGCGATGATCCGCGCTGCGGGTCAAGCACTCTGGAATGGCCGCGCAGTCTCGGGCGGATCGACCCTGACCATGCAGGTTGCGCGGCTGATCGAGGATGGCCCCACCGGGCGATGGAGCGGCAAACTCCGCCAGGTTAGGGTCGCATTGGCGCTGGAGCAGCGCCTGACCAAGCAGCAGATTCTGGACCTTTATCTGGTCCACGCTCCCTACGGCGGCAATCTGGAGGGTATCCGCGCAGGCGCGCGGGCGTGGTTCGGGAAAGACCCGACGCGATTGACGGCTGCGCAAGCCGCCCTGCTGGTGGCCTTGCCGCAAGCGCCTGAAACCCGCCGACCGGATCGGGCAAATACGAATGCGGAAAAAGCCCGCAATCGCGTTTTACACCGGATGCAGCGGCATGGAGTTCTGTCGCCAGACGACATGCAGGCGGCGCTGATTGAAGCGGTTCCCACGCAGATGCGCCCCTTCCCACGCCTTGCACCGCATCTGACCGATCACGCGTTACGCACGCGCCCCGAGGCCCGGACCCACGATCTGACCCTAGATGCGCGCCTTCAATCCCGACTAGAGGCACTGGTAGCCCAAGCAACGACCGAAGCGGGCCCGCGTATTTCGGGCGCTCTGATCGTGTCGGATCATCGCAGCGGTGACATACTCGCCTCGGTCGGATCAGCGGGCTATCAGGACGCGCGGCAGGGATTTGTCGATATGACCCGCGCGGTGCGTTCGCCCGGATCGACGCTCAAGCCCTTGATCTATGGCATGGCATTCGATCAGGGACTGGCCCATCCTGAAACCCTGATCAGCGACAGCCCGGTGATGTTCGGACGCTACGCCCCGCGCAATTTCGACGGTATGTTTCGTGGTGATGTCCGGGTGCGCGACGCGCTGCAATTGTCGCTGAACATCCCCGTCGTGCGGCTGACCAATGAACTGGGCCCAGCCCGTGTCATGGCCGCCCTGCGCGATGCTGGAACGCAGCCGAAACTAAGTGGTGGAGCTCCGGGTTTGGCGATCTCACTGGGCGGCGTCGGACTCAGCCTGCGAGATCTGGTGCAACTCTACGCGACGCTCGCAGCGAGGGGTCAGGGGCCAGTTCTATATCACGATATGCTGTCTAGCCGAGCACAGACCACGCGCACCCTGTCAGATGTCGCCGCGTGGCAGGTGGCCGACATCCTGTCCGGGCTGGCACCTCCTTCGGGTGCAGCTGCGCCGGGGTTGGCCTATAAAACCGGCACGTCTTACGGGCATCGTGACGCTTGGGCGGTCGGCTTTGACGGGCAGCATGTCATCGGGGTTTGGTTGGGCCGTGCTGATGGCACCCCGGTGCCCGGCGCCTTTGGCGGAGAGCTGGCGGCCCCCCTGTTGTTTGAAGCCTTCGGGCATCTGAAACCCGCCCCCACGCCCTTGCGCCCACCGCCGCCATCCACTTTGGTCCTTGGCGCGGCTGAATTGCCCCAACCTTTGCAACGGTTCCATCCGCGCAGCGCCGCGTTTGAGAAAGATCCAAGCGCGCCCGACCTGGTATTTCCGCCCAACAACGCCGTGTTAGAGACAAACGGAGCCCCCCTGACCGTCAAACTGCGCGGCGGGGTTGGTCCGTTTTCCTTGCTGGCTGATGGGGTTCCGGTGCTGACAGATCAGCGGCAACGAGAGTTTGATATCCCAAATCCCGGTCGCGGTTTTTCACACTTGGTGGTGGTAGATGCACGCGGCGCGTCTGATCAGGTCTCGATCCAGGTCGATTAAGGTGTGAACCCTTACCGGCGACCTTCGCGCAGCCAGCCGCCCAACAGGAACCCACCCGCCAGCAGCAGCACCAACCAGGGGGGCAGCAGCCCGGCCTGGGTAACATCGCGCGTTTCATACGCCTCGCGCGGCGTCAGACCAATCCAGCCGCGCCCGGCCGCCGGTCGCCCGGCCCGGACGTTGCGAACCGCAGGCACACCATCCTCCAAGCGGATGACGCCGCCACGCATCTGCTCAATCACCGGTTCCAGAACGTCGCCCGTTGCGATGGTCTGCTCAAACTCCTTTGGTGCGGCGGGGCCCAGCCCGATCACAGCCATCAGGTCGCCCTCCTGCAAGCGATAAAGACCAATCTCAGGCCCGAAATACTGCGCTTCAAGCCGACCGGGCGTGACCTCATCAAGTGTCATCTCAAGCGTTTCGCCATTAGGGCGGGTGATCGTCACCGGGCCAACCTCTTCTTCGAGGGTCTGACGGATGATGCGCATCGACTGGCCATTGGCCTCGGCCCATAGCGCCTCTTCCTCCAGCTCGGGCTCTTTCATCATCCAATGAGCCAGACGGCGCAGCAATTCCAGCTGCGGCCCGCCGCCCTCGAACCCCCGGCTCCAGAGCCAGGCGTGATCCGATGCCAGCATGGCAACGCGCCCTTCACCCACCCTGTTCAGAACCAGCAGCGGGCGCTCCTCGACCCCTGTCATCAAAACCTGACCCTCGCGATGCTTCACGTCGATCTGGCGCAGCCATGCGCCCCAATCCTCGGAATCACCCAGATTGGTGGTCACGGGATGGCGATGCCCCAGATCGCTGACCATAGGCACATAGCGTTCTTCGATCACGCGCGCGGTTGGCTGCGCCGGTAAGATCGACGCGAGCGGTGAGCGAAAGATACTGTCCGCCGTGGCAAAATCAGGACCTGCTGCAATCAGCACTGCACCGCCATCGTTGATATAATCGGTCACGTTGTCCAGATAGATCGCGGGCAAGATGCCGCGCCGTTTGTAACGATCAAAGATGATCAGATCAAAATCGTTGATCTTTTCCAGAAACAGCTCTCGGGTCGGGAAGGCAATCAGCGACAACTCATCGACCGGCACGCCATCCTGCTTCTCCGGAGGGCGCAAGATGGTAAAGTGAACCAGATCAACGGAACTGTCTGATTTCAACAGGTTCCGCCACGTGCGACCGCCCGGATGCGGCTCGCCTGAGACCAACAGCACGCGCAGCCGATCACGGACACCATTCATCTGGATCAGCGCGGTGTTATTGCGATCCGTCAGCTCACCCTCGGCCTCGGGAACCGTGAACTGGATGATATTGCGCCCGCCATGGGGCAGCGTGATGGGCAGTTCCACATCCATGCCAATCGGAATGGTGAACTGCTGCGGTTCACCGCCGTCGACGGAAATCTCAAGCGGTGCATTTGCGGCACCAACCGGTGCGGCGCCACTGTCTTCGACCCGCAAAGTCAGTGTTACAGGTTCGCCGATAATAGCAAAGGCAGGCGCGTTGCGGACGATCAGCCTGCGGTCCCAATCGTTTTCGCGCCCGGTTTGCAGCAGATGCATCGGTGCAGGCAGGTCGGGCGCCTGATCGACGTCGTGCACGATCCCATCCGAGACCACAAGGATACCGGCAATCCGCGCACGCGGTTCTTCGGCCAGCGCCGTGTTCACCGCGGCCATCACCTGCGTGCCTTCATCCCCATCCCCGTCGCCAACACGGATGCGGCGCAGCTCGGTATTGTCGCGCGAGTCGATCTCGGCGGCCAGCGCCTCAGCGGCCTCGGCGGTCTGATCCGCACGATCTGAGAGTGTCTGACTGGCGCTTTCATCTTCGATCATAAGAACGATATCGGTCAGCGGCGCGCGATCTTCGACCTGATACACCGGACCGGCCAGAGCAGCGATCACGACCAGAGCGGCCAAGCCGCGCAGCGCCCAACCGGACAGGCCGCGCCAAAGGGCCAGAACGATCCCGCAGACCGCAATCGCGGCAACAACGGCCAGCACGGGCCATGGTATCAGCGGATCAAAGATGACGGTTCCGGTCATTGTCCCAACCTGTCCAGCAGAGCAGGCACGTGGACCTGATCGGATTTGTAGTTTCCAGTCAGCACATGCATCACCAGATTGACCCCAAAGCGGTTGGCCAGTTCGCGCTGCCGCTCGCCCGCATAACCGCGTCCCACCGGCAGCAACGCCTGCCCGTTGCGGTCCACCGCCCAGGCCCCGGCCCAGTCGTTGCCGCCGATCACCACCGGCGTCACGTTGTCATTGAGGTTACGGAAGGGCATCCCCTCAATTTGTTCTGCATCCAGCGGCGCAGCTTCAACCCAGACCTCAGTGCCCGCATAGCGGCCCGGAAAATCCTGTAACAGATAGAAGGTCCGGGTCAGGACGTGGTCGCGGGGAATAGGCTCTAGCGCCGGGATATTTAGCGGGGCGGCCAGCTGTTGCAGCTTGCGCCCATTTGGGCTGGAAGCGCCGAACCCGGCAATATCCGCATCGCGCGTATCGAACAGGATCATGCCACCTGACCGCAGATAAGCGTTCAGCTTGGCATAGGCCTCGGCTGAAGGTTGCGACTGATCGGGGGTGATCGGCCAATAGAGCAATGGGAAAAAGGCCAGCTCATCGCGTTCCAGATCCACGCCAAACGGCTCTGCCGGCTCCACAGATGTGCGGAAGAACAGCGTCTGCCCTAAGCCACGCAGACCTGCCTGCGCGATGTCGTCCACCCGCGCATCGCCGGTCAGAACATGTGCCAGAACCAACTCTTGTGTCGCGGCGAGAGCGAAATCCGTATCATCCGGCGTTTGCGCCTGCGCCTCGGGCACCAAAAGCAAGGCCCCCAACGCAACAGCCGTTGCTTTGGCCAGACCCAACCGGCCTGACAGGGCAAGCGAGGCAATCACATCCACGGTCAGAAGGATCAGCGCAAGGCTGAGCAGCAAACCACCCAATGGCGTCTCGGTCGTTACTTCCTGTCCTTTGATTGGAACACCAGCGGGCCAGACAACCGGGCGCAGGGTTGCATCCTCGGCCAATACATTGCGGGCCAGCTTTTGCTTACCGCTTTCGTAGAGACCGGGGCGGATATCAGGACCAATCTGACCAGAGACCAGTTCAACACCATCCACACCCGCCAGGGTGCCCGCGTCGGACAACGTACCAAAGCCGTCCATGATCTGCACAGGTTCCCACGTAGTGCCTTGCAACTGATCCACCTGCCGTGATTTCGCAGCCGAGGCCACGGCCAGACGATCCAGCATTTCCACGAACAGACCCGAGAGTGGCAGGCTAGACCATTCAGCATCTGCGGTCACATGGAACAGAACCACCTGCCCCAATCCCAGTGCCTTGCGGGTGACCAGAGGCGTGCCATCCGACAACGACGCAATCACCCGATCCGCCAAGTTAGGGTCAGGTTGTGCCATGACTTGGGTTGAAACGACAACGTCACCGGGGATCTGAAGCCCATAAAAGGGCGACGCTTCAGGGAACGGGGCCAGCGTCTTCGCCTCGCCCCAACTCATCGCGCCGCCGACGGTACGGCCACCGCTGCGCAAGCGCACAGGCAGCAACGTGTCCTCCTCGTCGCGACCCAAATCGCTGGCCGCCATGCGCGGGCCGGCAAAGCGCAGCAACAGACCACCCTGTTCGACCCATTGGATCAGACCCGCCTGTTCCGTGTCGGACATCTGCGCCACGTCGGACAGAACGATCACATCCGGGTTTGCAGGCAGAACCTCAAGTAGCCCACCTTCGGCGAAATCCGCCGTGGGGATCAGAACCTGGGTCAGATAGTGAAGCGGCGACAGCAGCTCTAGCCCCTCGCGGTTCACGGTTCCGGCAATCAGCGCGACCTCGCGCCGGCGCAGGCTGTCATCGGTTAGCGTGACAGACCCTGCCGATTTCTGGCCCTGAATCTCGAACCGGGTGATCCGGGCGCGCAGTTCCGATGGCAGCGCAAGTTCGATCTGCGCCTCAGTCGCGCCTGCCTCAAAAGCCAGTTCTGCAGATTGTAGAACGCGCGCGGTGCCCGCAGGGTCACGGCCCTGCGCCAGAATGGTCACGGTTTCCTCGGGGCCCGGCTCGGCCCGCAACACCGTGATCTGAATGACGCCATCTTGATAAGTAGCCGGAAGGATGGCCAGTGCATCCGATGGGGATTGGTAAACTGTCACGTCACCGCGCGATTGCAGCGCTGACACCAAACCCTCATGGCTGTCATAGCTCAGCCGATCACTGAACCAATGCGTGTCAAATCCGCCTTCGACCTGATCCAGCCCGGCTATGACCTGATCGATCTGTGCCTCAGTCGGCTGCCATGGGTTCGGAACCAGGCCGGGCAGGCGGTTGCGCCACGCCTCTGCCGCCTGAAACACAGGTGGTTCCGGTTCGGTCAATCGCAGGATCGAGACAGGGCGGCTTGAACGACCAGCCTCGGTCAATTGCGCATCGATCTGGTCCAGCGTCGAGGACCACCGTGTAGCCCCGCCCCAGCTGGCATCCAGTACCAACAGCAAAGGCCCGGTGCCCGTTTCATCGCGTGAAGGGTTCAGGACCGGACCCGCCAAGCCAATGATGATCGCTGCCGCTGCCAGCATACGCAGCAGCAACAGCCACCACGGGGTGCGGTCCGAGACGCTCTCGTCATCCTTCAACCCTAGCAGCAATGTCACCGCCGGGAACAAGCGCCGGATCGGTGCGGGGGGCACGGCACGCAGGATCAACCATAGGATTGGCAAGGTCAGCAGACCCAACAGCACCCATGGCGCGGTAAAGCCGATGCCCGCCAGAACCGTCATCGCGTGCCCCCGTCCAACGCGCGATAGAGCCAAAGCAGCGCCGCCTGCGCACTATCGCTGGTGTGATGCAGACCGAGCTGCCACCCTGTCGCGCGGCACAGCCGCGTGAGCGCATCCTTGCGCTGCGCCAATCTGTCCAGATAGCGATCGCGCAGGTCTCCGGCTTTCAGTGTTTCATGGCGGGCTGTTCCACCAACGCTCTCGAAAATGGTGCGGCCGAGATAGGGAAAGCTCTCCTCGCTTGGGTCCAACACCTGCAGGATCACACCGCGTACGCCGCGATCAGCAGCTTTGGTCAACGCCAGTTCAACCTCGTCCATCGGGCCAAGGAAATCCGAGATAAACACCGCACGCGCATGCGGGACCATAGCGCGGTGTTCAGGCGGGGCGTAGTCTGCCTGATCATCCTCGGACCAGGCCTGCGCCAGCCGGATGATCTGTGCATTGCCGCGCCGGGGTGGTAAGGTCGTGCCCGTCAGGCCAACACGTTCACCCCCACGCACCAGCAGAATGGCCGAGGCCAGACCCAACAGCCGCGTCCGATCTGATTTGGTGGGCAGGCTTTTGTCAGAAGCGAACCGCATCGACGCCCCTTGATCGACCCACAGCATCACCGATTGCGCGATCTGCCATTCGCGTTCGCGCACAAATTGCTGGTCCCCTCGCGCTGATCGGCGGTGGTCGATCATCCGGCGGCTATCTCCGATCTGAGCCGGGCGATATTGCCAGAAATCATCGCCCATACCTGATCGCCGCCGACCATGATCTCCCAACAAAACCGTTCCGGCCAGATGTTCGGCGCGCGCCAACAGCGGCGGCAGCCGGGACGCCTCGGCCTCAGATCGCTCTCGAAGGATTAGCGCAGCATTCACGCCGCAGCCTCGGTTCGGATCAAACTGGCAGCGGTAGACTCGATGAGGTCTGACAAGCTGTCGCCCCGCGCCCGCGCCGCAAAGTTCAGTGCCATCCGGTGGCTCAGCACCGGGCGGGCCATATCCAATACATCTTCGGCATTCGGCGCCAAACGCCCTTGAAGCATGGCCCGCGCTCGAACTGTCATCATCAGCGCCTGCGCCGCACGAGGGCCGGGCCCCCAAGCAACGGTTTCCTTGACCCGCTGGGACACGCCCGCTTCATCCGGGCGGAACGCGCGAACCAGATCGAGGATCAGTTCGACAACCGAATCTCCCACCGGCATACGACGCAACAGGACTTGCGCCGCCAGCAGTTCCTCTTTGGTGAAAATCTGATGCGCATCATCTTCTTCGACGCCTGTAGTGGCCAGCAGAATGTCCCGCTCGGTCTGACGATCTGGGTATTCGACGTCGACCTGAACAAGGAAACGGTCCAGCTGCGCCTCGGGCAGCGGATAGGTGCCCTCCTGCTCAATCGGGTTCTGCGTGGCCAGCACGTGGAAGGGTGTCCCGAGTGAGCGATCCTCGCCCGCCACGGTCACCGTGCGCTCCTGCATCGCCTGCAGCAGGGCCGATTGCGTCCGCGGACTGGCGCGGTTGATCTCATCCGCCATCAGCAACTGGCAAAAGATCGGGCCTGAAATGAACCGGAAATGGCGCGAACCATCATCCGCCGTATCCAGAACCTCGGATCCAAGAATATCGGCGGGCATCAGGTCAGGCGTGAACTGAATGCGGTTGCCATGCAGGCCCATCACAGTCGACAGCGTTTCGACCAATCGGGTTTTGCCCAGCCCCGGCAAACCAATCAGCAGGGCATGCCCACCGCACAACAGCGCCGTCAGGGTCAGGTCCACGACCCTCTCCTGCCCGATGAAGCGGCGGGTGATCGAGGCCTTGGCCTCTTGCAACTTGGTTTCCAGCGCTTCGATCTCGGATACGAGGTCGGCAGGTTCGGTCATGACTTTCCCTTCCGTGGACTATTATAGATGAAGTGTATCGCGCTAAGAGGAAATGGCAAAAGCAATGAGCGGACAAAAACCCGTGAAACCTTCGCCGGATGGTTTGGCTGCATCAGTCAAAGCGGCCAAAACCAAGGGTCTACCGCCCGTTCACCTGTGGAATCCTCCGTTTTGCGGCGATCTGGACATCAAGATCGCCAAAGATGGGTCTTGGAGTTACTTAGGGTCGCCCATCAACCGGTTCGAGCTTGTGAAGCTTTTTTCCTCAATTCTTAAGAAAGAAGACAGCAAATACTACCTCGTCACCCCGGTCGAGAAGGTGGGAATCACTGTCGAGGATGCGCCGTTTCTTGCAGTCGACTTCGACCAGACGGGGGATGGCCTGTCGCAAGACCTGACATTTACCACCCATGTGGGCGATACGGCCATCGCCGGGCCGGATCATCCGATCCGCATTGTCATCGATGCGGAAACAGAGGAACCCACACCCTACGTATTGATCCGAAACAACCTTGAAGCACGCATTGACCGCAAAAGTTTCTACCGACTCGTGGATATTGGTACCAAGCATGATGGCTGGTTTGGCGTCTGGTCGGGTGGGCAGTTCTTTCCGCTAATCTCAGCGTCAGATTTACCGGGCTAAGCGATACGCGCGACCTTGCGGTCCTGCGCCAGCACCACAGCCACGGCCACGATCCCTGCGCCCAGCGCGCGAGTCCAGTTCCAGTCATCCCCCAGCATCAGCATGATCAGCATCACGTAAAAAGGCGCTATGTTGATGTGGAATGAGGCCAATGCAACGCCCAGCTTTCCAACGGATCCTACAAACAAGACCTGGCTGAGGCCCATTGCAACCAACGCATAAATTCCGAGCATTCCGATCTGTTGAACATCGATCTGCGCTGTCGGCATGACGTCCACACCCAATTGTCGCGCGGCGAAGAACAGCAACACAGCAACAATCAATCCGCCACAAAATGTGATGGTACTGCGGCCAGTCTGGCTAAGGTCAGGGAAATCTCTCGCAGTTGCCATTGTCGCCCAGCAGAACAGCCCGGTCGAGGCAACAGCACAAATAGCGCCCAACCCCAGCTGCGCCGGGGCCACTGCACTGGTGGCGATCAGACCGCCTATGATGGACACCACCACACCCAACGCAAAATTCCAGCGTAACCGCCGTGTTCCAGTCGCCAACTCGATCAATGTGGCAAACAACGGTGCGCAGGAGGCGATGATGGCCACTGTTACCGGATCTGTCAGCTTTTGCGCCAAAATGATCAGGAACATGCCGGCGCCAAGCATCCCCCCAACAAACATTGCATGACCCCATCGGGCACGCATGACGCGCGATTGGCCATCGATCAGAATCCAAATTGGCAACATGACAGCCACAGCGAGCGCCAATCGTGCAACGAGCAACGCAACTGGTGGCCAAGTTTGTAACAACACTTCAGCAGCGGGAAACCCGGCAGCCCATGTCAACATAGACGCAACCGCCAGCCCATTGCCTGGCAAGGCCGAGCTGCGCCCACCAGACACAGGTAAAGATGTCCCGCGCACGGGGTCCGGGCTCATCGCCATTGGATCGAACCTTCACAAAAAACAGCGCTCGAAAATGATTCGCCGTGTCGCCTAGAATTTCGATGATTTGCCGGGGCCGTTCTGGTCGATTTTCGACAATCTGTCGTTTTCAGTCTCTTTCCTGAAAACCACCCGCCCGTTAGTGTTTGCCGACCAAACCACGGGACCACTCATGCCCAGATTTGCCGCCAATCTTTCGCTGCTCTTTACCGAGTTGCCGTATCTCGAACGTTTCGAAGCCGCCGCGCAGGCCGGATTCAAAGCCGTCGAGATTCTGTTTCCCTATGATCTGGCGGCCAAGGAAACCCGCCGCGCCTTGCTGGCCAACGGGCTGGAGCTGGTTTTGATCAATGCCCCTCCTCCCAACTACACGGGCGGACAGCCAGGCTATGCGGCGGTGCCGAAGGGCGAGGCGCGGTTCCAATCTGACATCCGGCGCGTCCTGCGCTATGCAGAGCTGTTGCGCCCTCAGACGATACATATCATGTCCGGATATACCTCCGGGCCTGAGGCCATGGCGTGTTTCATACAGAACCTGAAATGGGCTGCGGATGCGGCACCAAACCAGCAGTTCACCATCGAACCGCTGAACCCGGTGTCACAGCCCGACTACTTTCTGAACGACTACGCGCTCGCCGCTGAGGTGCTGGATCAGGTGGACCGTCCCAATATTGGCCTGCAATTTGACAGCTTTCACGCGCAGATGATCCATGGGGATGCGCTTGCCATATGGCAGCGATATGAGGGTCGCGTGACCCACGCCCAGATCGGCGCCGCCCCGGACCGGTCCGAGCCGGGCGATGGCCCGATCGACTTTCCCGCCCTGTTCAACGCCATCGACAACAGCGGATACGACGGCTGGGTCAGCGCCGAATACAATCCAACGACACCACGCACTGTCGACTCGCTGGGTTGGAGGGCGCGCTAACATACCCGTTACTGGCATTTGCTGCGAAAATATCGCACAGCTTGGCGCGGTGAATGAACGGATGATACCGATGACCCACGCCCGACAGTCACATATTATGTTCTGCCTGATCATGTCAGGGCTGATGTCCTGCATCGTGACCGGTATTGCCACCGTCAAGGCCATCGGATTTGGGCTAGGCGCCTTTGGGGATTGGATGGCGGCCTGGGCCTTTTGCTGGCCCATCGCCTTCACCGTCATCGTGACCCTTGGACCGAGCGTCAAACGACTGGTCGACCGCCTTGTCAGGCCCAAGGCCTGATCCGTCGCGAAGAGGGCCCATCGGGCCTGATGAGCGGCGTGCCCTAGTGCGCTTCGGCCCAATTCGCGCCGCGCCCGGCATCGACATCCAACTTCACATCCAGCTTCACCGCCGGGTCCGAGGCCCCCTCCATCACATCGCGCGCCACCTCGATCAGCCGATCAACACCGTCCTCAGACACTTCGAACAGCAATTCGTCATGCACCTGCAACAGCATCTTGGCGGGCAACCCGTTGATCGCATCCGGCATCCGAACCATCGCGCGCCGGATCACATCCGCCGCTGTACCCTGGATCGGCGCGTTGATCGCAGCCCGGCGCGAGAAACCCGCATGCGGCCCTTTGGCATTGATCTCAGGCGTGTGGATTTTGCGCCCAAACAGGGTCTGCACATAGCCGTGCTCTTTCGCAAAGGCGATGGTGTCGTCCATATAGGCGCGAATACCAGGGAAGCGTTCGAAATAGCGGTCGATGAATCCCTGTGCCTCGGCCCGCGGAATACGAAGGTTGCGCGCCAGGCCAAAGCCCGAGATGCCGTAGATCACACCAAAGTTGATCGCCTTGGCCTGACGACGGATATCCGGCGTCATCTCATCCAATGGCACATCGAACATCTCGGACGCGGTCATCGCGTGAATGTCCAGACCGTCGGCAAACGCCTGTTTCAATGCGTCAATCCCGGCGATATGTGCCAGAATGCGCAGCTCGATCTGGCTGTAGTCGAGGCTCACCATCACATTGCCCGGCTCGGCAATGAACGCCTCACGAATGCGGCGGCCTTCCTCGGTGCGCACGGGAATATTCTGCAGGTTCGGATCGGTCGAGGCCAAGCGGCCCGTGTTCGCCCCAGTGATCGAATAAGACGTATGCACCCGCCCGGTATCCGGGTTGATATGGGTCTGCAGCGCGTCTGTGTATGTCGATTTCAGCTTGGACAGTTGCCGCCAATCCAAAACACGGCGCGGTAATTCATGCTCGGTCGCGAGGTCCTCAAGAATATCGGCCCCGGTCGAGTACTTCCCGGTTTTCCCCTTCTTGCCGCCTTCCAGACCCATCTTGTCGAACAGGATCTCACCCAACTGTGCGGGCGAACCGACGTTGAAGTTCTCACCGGCCAACTCGTGAATTTCGGCCTCTAATCCGGCCATTTTCTGCGCGAAGGCGTTCGACATCCGGCTGAGAACATCGCGATCCACCTTAATGCCTTGCATCTCCATTTCTTTGAGAACCGGCACCAACGGGCGTTCCAGCGTTTCATAGACCGTTGTCACCTGAACCTGATGCAGTTGCGGCTTGAACAGCTGCCACAGTCGCAGCGTGATATCCGCATCCTCAGCCGCATAGGCCGTGGCTTCATCAATCGGCACCTTGTCGAAGGTGATCGCCGACTTGCCGGACCCCAGCAACGGTTTGATCGGGATCGGCGTGTGGGTCAGATAGCGCTCGGACAGAGTATCCATCCCATGTCCATGCTCACCGCCGTGCATGGCATAGGACATCAGCATCGTGTCATCGATCGGAGCGATATCGATGCCATAGCGCGCAAAGATCTTGGCATCGTATTTCATGTTCTGCCCGATCTTGAGGATCGAGGGGTCCTCGAACAGCGGTCTCAGCAGTGTTAGAGCCTCATCTAGCGGCATCTGCCCCTCGGCCAGCGCATCCGAGCCGAACAGATCATCCGCCGATCCGTCGCGGTGGGTCAGCGGGATGTAGCAGGCCTCCCCTGCTTCGATACAAAGCGAAATGCCGACCAGATCGGCGATCATCTCGTTCAGGCCGGTGGTTTCCGTATCAACGGCGATCCAGCCGGTTTCATAGGCCCGGTCGACCCAGACTTGTAGCGCAGCCGCATCCCGAACACATTCGTATTTCGAGGCGTCAAATGGTATTGCTTCGACTTCGGGCGCTGCTTCGGCCGCGGGGGCATCGGGGATTACTGGCGAGTCCACGCCCAGTTTATCCGCAATGCGCTTGGTCAGCGTACGGAACTCCATCTGAGCCAGAAAACTCATCAAGACGTCGGCCTCAGGGTCCTTCACTTCCAGATCATCGAGCGTGAAATCAAGAGGGGTCTGTTCATCCAGCTGCACCAGCTTCTTCGACAGCTCGATTTGGTCCCGCTTCTCGATCAAGGTCTGGCGGCGCTTTGGCTGCTTGATCTCTTCCGCACGGTCCAGCAGCGTTTCCAGATCGCCATATTCGTTGATCAACAGCGCCGCCGTCTTGACCCCGATGCCCGGAGCCCCCGGCACGTTGTCTACGCTATCCCCGGCCAAAGCCTGCACATCCACCACGCGCTCCGGGCCAACGCCGAATTTCTCGATCACCCCGTCCCGGTCGATGCGCTTGTTCTTCATCGCATCCAGCATCTCGACGCCGCCGCCGACCAACTGCATCAGGTCCTTGTCGGAACTCACAATAGTCACACGTCCGCCAGCCTCACGTGCCTGAACGGCAAGAGTGGCAATGATGTCGTCAGCCTCATACCCCTCCAGCTCTTTGCAAGCGATGTTGAAGGCCTTTGTCGCCTCGCGGGTCAGCGGCATCTGCGGGCGCAGGTCCTCGGGCATCGCCTCACGATTGGCTTTGTATAGGTCATAGAGGTCATTGCGGAACGTGTGCGAGCCCTTGTCGAAGATCACCGCCACATGGGTCGGTGCATCCGGGCCATCATTCCCCTCGACATATTTTTGCAGCATGTTGCAAAAGCCCGAAACTGCCCCGATCGGCAGACCATCCGATTTCCGGGTCAGCGGCGGCAGCGCGTGATAGGCCCTGAAAATAAAGGCCGATCCATCGATCAGATGCAGGTGACACCCTTTTCCGAAATTGCTCATGCGCACGCTCCCTGTCGGTCAGAGATGGTTCTGCCACAGGGTCGCTCGGGTGACCAGTCTTGAACTTGGACTAACCGCCGAAGAGGCCGCTGAAAACGTCCGAAAGGCTGTTGAGCAAAGCCATAATGACCAACACGCCAAGGAAGGCAAAAAACGCGAAGGCAAAGAACTGGAACAGGATTGCGCCGACGCCAACCGCAATCCCGGCAATGGCAGGGCGGCGCCTTTCGTGACGCAGGAGGCCGACAACCGACAGAACAACTGCCAGCGCACCCAGCATGGCTACGCCAATCTGCAGAAAATCATCCAGATCGCGCGCACGCGCAACAGGCTCGGGCTGCTCCAGCCCTGCCGCAGATCGCAGGGTGGATTTACCGATTTCAGCCGCCAGCTCACCCAGCGACACGCCCGCGGATTGCTGTGGGGCGAAAGGTCCAGCCCAAAAGACGAACAAGGCAGCAAACAGCGTCAAAGAGGCAATGCAAAAGCCGATCCAACCGAAAATCGGGTTGGCAGAGTCATTGGGTGCAATGTCGGTCATCACGTTCGCCTAAGCTGTATGCACCACTGAAATAGCACAAAAAACACGGCGAGATTTGGGCGAAACCCGATTGGGCGGGCAATCAGCCCTGCTCTGTGCCTTTCAGAACATATTTGCAGTCGCAATAGGGGCACTCGACCCAGCCGGTATCTTCGGGGATTTGCAGCCAGACGCGCGGATGGCCCAGCGCACCTTCGCCGCCGTCACAAGCGACGCGGGTGGTTTCGACGATCTTGGTTTCCGGCGCTTCGATGGTCACGGCTGGCGATCCTTCACTGGTTGTCGGCCTCGCGGGCATGCATTAGGTGCGTTTATGAGCGATGAGCAATCCGGGGGCAAGAGCCACATGAGCGATGCGGCAATCAGGATCGAAGGTCTGCGCAAGACCTATCGGGCAAGCAAGGGCCAGCCCGAGAAGCACGCACTGAAGGGGATTGACCTGACTATTCCCAGCGGCTCGGTTTTTGGGCTTTTGGGGCCGAACGGCGCGGGTAAGTCGACCCTGATCAACATTCTTGCCGGGCTGGTGATCAAAACCTCCGGTAAGGTTTCGATCTGGGGCTTCGATCAGGATCAGAACCCACGTCAGTCGCGCGCCGCCATCGGTGTGATGCCACAAGAGCTGAACCTGGACCCGTTCTTTACTCCGCGCGGTGCGCTGGAAGTGCAGGCTGGCCTTTATGGCGTGCCCAAGGCCCAGCGCCGCAGCGATGAGATTCTGGAGCTCGTCGGCCTCAGCGACAAGGCCGAAGCTTATGCCCGCACGCTGTCAGGCGGGATGCGGCGGCGGTTATTGCTGGCGAAGGCGCTGGTGCATCACCCCAGGATTCTGGTTCTGGATGAACCTACTGCGGGTGTCGATATCGAATTGCGCCAGATGCTCTGGAGCAATGTGCGCAAGCTGAACGAACAGGGGATGACGATCATCCTGACCACGCATTACCTGGAAGAAGCGCAGGAAATGTGTGATCAAATCGCGATCATCAACCATGGCGAGAAGATCACTCAGGACAGCACCGCCAATTTGCTGGGCCGCATGGACCGGCGCACCATGGTGATCATGCCCGATAGCCCGGTTGCGGACCTTCCATCTGCTGACGGGGTCGAGGCCACATTGCGCGACGATGGCAGCCTGCTGCTGCAGTATCGCAGCGCCCAGACCAGTGCCGAGCAGGTACTGGAATCTGTTCGCGCTGCGGGTATCCGCATCCGCGATGTGCGCACCGAGGAAGCAGATCTTGAGGATGTGTTCCTTGCGCTGACCTCGTCTCAGGCTCGGGCGTCGTAAGCGCGGCCCAGAACCAGCCCTTAGCCCCGGTCGATCCGCGCTTGATAGCAGTTGTTGCGCGCAGATCGGACATGGATATAGGCCACATCGGGGCGGTCAAAGATATCTTTGACCTTTGCACCAATCTGATCCGTGGGGGTAATAACTCCGGTGCCATAAACGATCCGATCATCCTGCCCGTATCCCTTGATCAAATAGTCAGGAGAGCTGGTCAGAATCTCGGGCAATTCATCCCCTTCATAGCGCTCGCAGGGTTCGGCACACAAAAATATAGGCCCGGTTTCGGCATAAGGATGCGTCGCGGCAAAGGGCCTGTGCGCCAGAACCAGCATCGGCGCCCCTTCGGGTATGTTTTGCAGACAATGACGGCAGGGATTGCCTGCGCCGGTTGAAACAGCGTGCTCCGGCGTGACGCCATAGGCATCCGGACCACCCTGCTGCAGGGTGCGGACTTCGTCAGTGGGCAATGCAGTGATTTTGAACATATCAATCCTCCGGTTTTCCGGACCATGCCCAATCGTGACCACGCCGCGCGACCCGATTCCTGCGCAAATCGCCCGGTACCGTTCTCCCTAAGGATAAGCGCGACAAAACCACGCCTGTAGAACCGCCGGGATTCTGGTTAGGACCAAAACATTATGACCCGACCAATCCTGCCGCCGCGCTTTCCGATCAATGCCGACCTGATCGATGCACAAGTTCGGGCGTTTTACGCCCGTGTCAGAACCCACCCGGTGCTAGGCCCCGTTTTTGCGCAGCATGTCAATGACTGGCCCGCGCATGAGGAAAAGATCGCCTCGTTCTGGCGCAACGCGATCATGTATGAGCGGTGCTATGACGGAAATCCACAGCGGGTTCATAGCGAGCGGTCCGAGGTGAAACCCGAGATGTTCACCCATTGGCTGGATCTGTTCGAAGAGGTTGCAACCCAGACGTTGCCATCCGAGACCGCGACACCTTGGGTCGCCTTGGCACGACGAATCGGGGTGGGGATGAAGGCCGGGGTGCAATCTGCGCGTCAGCCCAAGGATGCACCACCGATCCTGCGTTGATCCCAAGACATGGCGGCTTTGCACTGTTAGCGGTAAAATAGGGGCTATGCGCGCTGGCTGAATGGGTTTACTCAGAGCCAAGACAGCCCTTTTGGCTGCAACGGCACAGTGCCACCACACCGACATCACCCGAGGCCACACCGATGAGCACTCAGAACACCACCCTTAGGGGACTTGGTTTCGCGTTTCTTGGATTCGCGGTTTTTGCCAGCCATGACGCGCTGATCAAGGTGTTGGGCGGAACCTATTCGGTGATGCAGATCATCTTCTTTGCCACACTGTTTTCCTTTGTACCGATGGCCGTTACGATCCTGACCGATCGGACAACGGGCAACTTCCTGCCGCACCATCCATGGCTGGTGCTGCTGCGGTCGGCCCTGATGGTCACATCCATGATCTGCGCCTTCTACGCCTTCTCAGTCTTGCCGCTGGCCGAAGTCTACTCGCTGCTCTTTTCCTTCCCATTGATCGTGACCGTCCTGTCGATCCCGATATTGGGAGAGGTGGTCCGCGCCCAGCGCTGGGCCGCCGTTGGCGTTGGCCTGATCGGTGTTCTGATCGTCCTGCGCCCCGGCTCAACCGATATCACTCTGGGCCACCTGGCCGCCCTGACCGCCGCATTTTGCAGCGCGTTCGGGTCTGTTCTGGTGCGCAAGATCGGGAATGAGGAACGATCCGCCGTCCTGATCCTGTACCCCATGTTGCTGGCCATCGTGGTCATGAGCCTGATGCAACCCGCCGTCTATCAGCCACCGTCGCTACTGCATCTGGCAATGATGGCGCTGGTTGGCGTGTTCTCGGTCATCGCGCAGCACCTGATCATACTCGCCTACCGCGCCGCGCCCGCCGGGGTCGTCGCGCCCAGCCAATACAGCCAGATCATCTGGGCCACTTTGTTCGGCATGATTTTCTTTGGCGAGCGGCCCGATGGCTGGGTCGCCGTCGGCGCAAGTATCATCATCGCGTCTGGTGTTTTTGTGGTCTGGCGCGAAAGCCGGTCCAACACCACATCCGTGAATACCCCGGTTCTGCGGGTACGGTCGCCACGCGCAGATACCGGGGCGACACGGCCGGGGGAATAAGCCTCCGTCGTCAAGGCTCCGTGCTTCTGATCTTGAGGTCGCCGTTCGTACCGCTTTTTTCAAACCGGTCCAAGTCGCGCACCAGATCGCTCAGCCTTTTGTAGCCGTAGGTGCGGGCGTCAAAATCCGGATAGATTTTGCCCAGTTGGCTGCCAACAAAGGCAAGGCTGGCCCAACCATCGGGTTCGTTCGTGTTCTTTGCAACGTTGCGGATCAATTGGAAGGCATGGTTCAGGTCATGTTTGGATTTCAGGCTTTCACCCTTTTGGGCTTTTGCCGCGCCAGCTTCGGGCTTTTCAATGTTTTCAATGTAAATAAACCGATTGCACGCGGCCACAAACGCTTTGGGTGCCTTGCGCTCTCCGATACCATAGACGTCTAGCCCTTGTTCGCGAATGCGGCTGGCCAGACGCGTGAAATCGCTGTCTGAGGACACTAGAACAAACCCGCTGAACCTGCCGGAATGCAGGATATCCATGGCATCAATGACCAAGGCAATATCGCTGGAGTTCTTTTTGGACGTATTGGCAAACTGTTGATGGGGAACGATGGCGTATGCGGCCAGGGACTTGGCCTCCCATCCCTGCGGCGGTCCATTGGAGAAGTCGCCGTATATCCGTCGTAGGCCAGCCTCTCCCAACGTTGCGATTTCTTCAAAAATCTCTGCTGCATGTTTTGCGGAGACATTGTCCGCATCAATCAGAACCGCAAGGCGGTCTGTTCGTCCTGTCGTCACCTGAATTCCTAAACCTTAAATTTAATTCATGGTGAGGAATGTAAGGGTCAAAAAGGGCGAGCAAAAGCCCACCCTTGGAAAGTATTTTTGTCTTGTTAGTAAACCACCACCGACCGGATGCTCTCACCCTTATGCATCAGGTCGAAGCCGTGGTTGATGTCGTCCAGACCCATGGTGTGGGTGATCATCGGATCGATCTCGATCTTGCCGTCCATGTACCAGTCAACGATCTTGGGCACATCTGTCCGACCCCGCGCACCGCCAAAGGCCGTGCCGCGCCACGAGCGGCCGGTGACCAGCTGGAACGGGCGCGTCGAAATCTCGGCACCCGCAGGGGCCACGCCGATGATGATAGATTCACCCCAGCCTTTATGCGCCGATTCAAGCGCGTCGCGCATCACACCAACATTGCCGGTGGCGTCGAACGTATAATCAGCACCGCCCTTGGTCAGGTTCACCAGGTAGGGCACAAGATCGCCTTCAACCTCTTTTGGGTTTACGAAATCGGTCATGCCGAACTTGGTCGCCATTTCCACCTTCGAAGGGTTCAGATCGACGCCCACGATCTGATCGGCCCCGGCCAGACGCAGGCCTTGGATCACGTTCAGGCCAATACCGCCCAGACCGAATACAATGGCACGGCTACCCAGTTCGACCTTGGCGGTGTTGATCACCGCGCCGATGCCGGTGGTTACACCGCAACCAATGTAGCAAATCTTGTCAAACGGCGCGTCCTCGCGCACTTTGGCCAGCGCGATTTCCGGCAGAACCGTGTGGTTCGAGAAGGTCGAGCAACCCATGTAGTGCAGGATCGGATCACCATCCAAAGTCGAGAATCGCGACGTGCCATCCGGCATCAAACCTTTACCTTGGGTCTCACGGATCGCCTGACACAGGTTAGTCTTAGGATGCAGGCAGTATTCACATTCGCGGCATTCCGGCGTGTAAAGCGGGATCACATGATCGCCGGGTTTCAGGCTGGTCACGCCCGGCCCAACCTCGACCACCACGCCAGCGCCTTCGTGGCCCAGAATTGCCGGGAACAGGCCTTCGGGGTCTGCCCCCGACAAGGTGAACTCATCTGTGTGGCAAATACCGGTGGCCTTGATCTCAACCAGAACCTCACCCGCCTTGGGGCCTTCGAGGTTCACATCCATAATTTCCAAAGGCTTGCCAGCCTGAACGGCGACGGCTGCACGGGTGCGCATGGTGCTTGTCTCCCAGTCTTGTTTGTCCAAACCCTGCGTCAAAAACGGGGTTCTTTCAACTATGCATTCATGACAGAGTGGCTAAACTTTTGATATTGAAGAAACGACATTGTCCGAATGAGGAACGCCAATGCACCGATTTTTTCCGATCCTGGTCCTTCTGGCGGCCTGTTCAGAACCGCCCCCACCCGAAGATATTCCGATTGAGCCAGAGGCCGCGCCTGTCGATCTGGCCTTTTGTCAGGGTGATCCATTTGCCGAGACGATTGGCCAGCCGGTTTCAACCATTCAAGCCGACCTGCCCGAACGCAGTCGCGTGCTGGGGCCAAACGACATTGCAACCCAGGATTATCGCATCGACCGTCTGAATGTGTTTGTGGATGATACCGGCGTGATCCAACGCCTGACCTGCGGCTGACCCTGGATCAACGCTATTTACCGCGATAGATCAGCCAATCCGGAAGGTAGTCCAGCAACCGGATGACCCATGAAAACGGGGCCGGGAAGTCAGTCCGGAAACGGCGGCGCGACATCGCTTTGATCACCCGGTCTGCCGCGTCCTCAGCCGTCATCAACATCGGCATCTTGAAATTGTTTTTCTCGGTCAGACGGGTCTTGATGAAGCCCGGGTTGACGATGCGCACCGTGACCCCGGTACCCGCAAGATCAAAGCGCATGGTTTCCGCCAGCGACACCAAAGCCGCTTTGCTGGCCGCATAACCCACAGCCGCGGGCAACCCGCGATAGCCGGACAGAGACCCGATCAGGGTGATATCGCCACGGCCTGCACGCACGAAAGACGGCACCGTTTCACCCAGAACACGCAGCGCTCCGGTGTAGTTCACATCGGTCATGGCCAGTACCGCCTCAGTATCCCAATCGGCGCTGCGCATCGGCTCATAGGCTCCGGCATTGTAGACGAGACCGTCAAGCTCTCCGACTTCAGCCACAGCGAGGCGCACAGCATCCAGATCGGTGACGTCAAAAGGAACCGCACGGGCATTCGGCAGGCTCGCGCAGATATCGGCCAGCCGATCCGCATTGCGCGCCGACAGGATCAGATGCGCACCCCGGCGGCTGAGCGCCTCGGCCAACGCGCGGCCCAGGCCCTCGCTGGCGCCCACGATCCAATAGGTTTTTCCGTCAAAGCTGCTCATGTCTGGGCCGTATTGTGATCTGATGTTTATTTTACGGGCGGGCACGGATGCTGGATCACGCCGCCATACAGGAAATTCGGCGCAGAAGTCACAATATAGAGCAGCGTGGAAAATAATCTAATCTGATTGATCCGGCATCAAACCTGCTACGTATCCCCTTGTAAAATGTCGCACTAAGGGGATCACATGTTCGACGAAACGCGAGGCGAACGCAAGAAAATCGCAATCGTAGGTGCAGGCATTTCCGGTCTATCCGCAGCCTTTTATCTGTCAGAAGATCACGACATTACTATTTACGAGGCCGAACCCCGGCTGGGGGGACATGCGCGTACCGTCATGGCCGGCAAGAATGGCGATCAGCCTGTCGATACCGGGTTTATCGTCTTCAACTATGCGACCTACCCCTATCTGACCAAGCTGTTTGACGAGTTGAACGTGCCGGTCATCAAATCCGAGATGAGCTTTGGCGCAACCATCGACAACGGTCGGATCGAGTATGGGCTGAACAACCTGCGCACCCTGACCGCGCAGAAACGGAACCTGGCGCGCCCGTCCTACTACAAGATGATCGCCGACATCCTGCGGTTCAGCAAAGAAGCACCCAAGGCTGCCAAGGATGATGACACCACAATCGGAGAGTTGGTGGATCAGATGCGTCTGGGCCATTGGTTCCGCCACAACTATCTGATGCCGATGTGCGGCGCGATCTGGTCGACCCCGGTGGAGTTTGTCGATCAGTTCCCGGCGCGCTCGCTGGTACAATTCTTCCGCAATCATGCGTTGCTGGCCAGTGGCCGGGCCAATCAGCATCAGTGGTATACGGTCAAAGGTGGCAGCATCGAGTATGTTCGCCGCATCGACGCCGCCCTGCGCGAACGGGGCTGCGATATTCGACTGGCTGCCCCGGTCGATCACGTTCAGCGCGACGACATGGGCGTTTCGGTGACCAGTCAGGGCCACACCGACCAGTTTGATGAGATCATTCTAGCCACTCATTCCGAACAGTCTCGCGCCATTCTGGGCGAAAACGCCACCACGGCTGAGGCTGCTGCCCTGGAGGCGATCCGGTATCAGCCCAACAGCGCGATCTTGCATTGCGACCCCAGCCAAATGCCCAAGCGTCGTGCCTGCTGGTCCAGCTGGACCTATCGCTCACAAGCCGGAAACGTTGGTGTCACCTATTGGATGAACCGGCTGCAAAATATACCGGACAGTGATCCGCTGTTCGTGACGCTGAACGCGTCGTCGGAAATTCCCGCGGATAAAATCTATGATCAGGTCGAGTTCGCCCATCCGGTGTTCGACAAGGCCGCCCTGAAAGCGCAAGGGCAAATCCGCGAGATGCAGGGACAGAACCGGACCTGGTTTGCCGGAGCGTATAACCGGCACGGGTTTCACGAAGACGGGATTGCCAGCGCGATGCACGTTGTGGATCGCATCAAGGGCACCTCGCAAACGATCGGAGCTGACCATGGCACTTTGGAACAAGACCCGGCCATCCCTGCTGTCGCGGCTGAATAAGCGCCTGTGGCGCGCGGGGCTTCTGTCCTTGACGCTGCTGGCCCCCGGTGGGCTGGCGGCTGATCCGCTGTCGAGCGAATTGCAAGACCCCAAACAGATCGGCAGCGGGACGTTTCGGTTTCTCGGCCTGCCGCTGTATGATGCGAAACTCTACACACCAGGCGGGGCCGCGTTCAACTGGAGCGAAGATTTTGGCCTGCAACTGACCTACCGCAAAAATCTGAAACAAAAAGCGCTGATAGAATCGACGCTGGAAGAAATGGCCCGTCAAGGCAATCCGCAGCCCACGCAGGCGCAGCTTGAAAAGTGCTTTCAGGCTGTCAGCAAAGGCGACAGCTATCTGGCAATCTCAGAGGGGCCAAACAAGGTCGGCTTCTGGCGGAATGGTACCCAGACCTGCAAATTGGCGAGCAACGACATCAAGAAGTCGTTCATGTCGATCTTTCTGGGCAACAACACCCGCTCGGCCAGCTTTACGCAGAGCTTGAAGGGCCAGTGATGCTGTACCCCCGCGTCAGCCTCTATGCGCTGATGCTCGCTGCGGCGGGTATCCCGCTTTACATTCACCTGCCACGCTTTGCGGCGGTGAACCTGGGCATTGGTCTTGGGGTGATCGGCACAGTCCTACTGGTCATCCGGCTGGTCGATCTGGTACAGGACCCGCTGATAGGCTGGGCCATCGACCGCTGGCCGGGCGGGCAGCTTTTGTTCGCCGCCTTGGCTGCGCTGGGTCTGGCCATCGGCTTCCCCCTGCTGTTTGGCCTGCCCGAAGGCGCCAGTATTGCCACCTTGGTTGTGGTCCTGATCCTGCTGTTCTCGGCCTACAGCCTCGGTACGATCCTTTTGTATGGTCGCAGCGTGACGCTTGCAAAAAAGGCCGATGCCAAAGAGCTGATGACACTCGCCGCCTACCGTGAAGGTGGGCAATTGACAGGCGTCGTGATCGCCGCCAGCGCCCCGGCGCTGTTCGTGGCCTTGGGTGCATCCGCACAAGGATACCCCGCCTTTGGCCTGTTTCTGGGCCTGTTGGCACTGTTAACCCTAATCCTGACCATTCCAATCTGGCGGCGCGCGCCAATCACCGGTCAGGGCCTGTCCTTCGCCGGGCTCGGACAGGCCGGAGCGCTGCGTCTACTGGCATTGGCACTGGTCAACAGCCTGCCGGTCGCCATCACATCCACCCTGTTCTTGTTCTTTGTCGAAGATCGCCTGCAACTGCCAGGCAAGGCAGGGCCGCTGCTGATCCTGTTCTTCCTCAGCGCCGGTGCAAGCGTGCCGCTTTGGGCTAAACTCAGCAACCGGATCGGCCCGAAAAAGACCCTGATTATCGCCATGCCGCTCTCGATCGCAGGGTTTATCGGAGCGGCCAGCCTGGATGCAGGCGCTTTGGTTGGCTTCGCCATCATCTGCATCGCATCCGGTGCCGCGCTTGGGGCAGATATGGTCGTTCTGCCCGCCATGTTTTCCGTTGTGCTGACGCGCTCGGGTCTGAACGCCTCGGCCGCGTTTGGCATCTGGTCCTTTGCCGGCAAGCTGGGCCTCGCGCTCGCTGCCTTTTTCACTCTGCCGCTGCTAGAGCGCAGCGGTTTTACACCCGGTCAAACCAATAGTGTCGAGGCTTTGAAAACACTCAACCTCGCCTATGCCGTACTGCCCTGCATCCTCAAGCTTGGCGCGTTCGGGATGGTTCTGACCCTGCCCACGGAGGTTACAGCCAAATGAATACACTTGTTGTGTTTCTACTCGCCATCCTCGCTGTTCTGGCGGCCAAGGGGCGATTCCTCAGCTTTCGCTCACAATCGCCCGCCGATTATGCGGGCACGGGCCCCAACTTCTCGCTGAAAAAGCACTTGAATGGCGAAATCCTGTCTGAAGGCCTGATCTATGGCCCGAATGGAAAGATGTCGAACAGCTTTGTCGCCCGCATGGTCGGCGAATGGGATGGCAATTCGGGCACACTGGCCGAATGGTTCACCTATTCTAACGGCAAACAGATGACCCGCAAATGGTATCTGACGATGGGCACCGGCAACACGTTCATCGCCACGGCAGATGACATTGTCGGTGAAGGAAAGGGAGAAATCTCGGGTTCGACCGTCAAACTGACTTATCGGATCATCCTGCCCGAAGATGCGGGTGGGCACACGCTGGATGTGACCGACTGGATGTATCTGACGGAAAATGGCGCGATCATGAACCGCTCGGAAATGCGCAAGTTCGGCATCAAAGTGGCCGAGCTGATCGCCACGATGCGCCCCGCACCCGAGGTCAAGACCGCGCATCTGAACGGTGCAAATGGCTATGATGCCAAGGCTGCGGAAAGACCACTTCAATGATCCGCGCCCGCTTTGTCATCACCTTTGCCGCCATCGCGTGCCTTGTGGTTCTGGCCGCCTGCTCGGCCAAGCCCCGCGTGCCAAAAAGCTTCCTGTCAGATCGCGAGCTGAACCTAGAGGAGTTTTTCGAAGGCAAAACCGTTGCTTATGGTCAGTTTCAGGACATCCTCGGCAACGTTCCACGCCGCTTTACCGTGGATATCGACGGCACCTGGGACGGCGAAGCGCTCACCCTGGTCGAGGATTTCGTCTATGACGACGGCGCAACCGAGCAGCGTATCTGGACCCTGACCAAAACCGGTCAGGATACCTGGACCGGCACCGCCCCCGGCGTGCTCGGCACTGCCGAAGGGATCGAGCGAGGCGATACGTTCAACTGGAAATACAAGATCGACCTGCCGATCAAAGATGGCACCATGCGCGTGAAGTTCGACGACTGGATGTGGCTGCTGGAGGATGACCGCTTGTTAAACCGCGCCTATGTCTCGCGCTTTGGCGTCCGCATTGGTGAGGTGATCCTGTTTTTTGAGAAAAAATAGACTCTAGACAGGGACTTCTACACCTCACGCATCAGCGCGGCCAGCTGATCGGTTTCAGCGCCAAACCCGGTCGCCACCTGATCCGCCGCAGCGCGCCGCACCTCATCGGGCTTGTTCTGGCCGAGTTTCCAGGTGCCCTGAATATCCTCAACCTGCATCCGGCAAGGCACGATCATCCGCATCATCCGGGTTAAAGCATCCTCTGACATCTTACCCGTGACCCAAGGAGGCTTCGGCAGCAGCTTCTGTTCGTAGAACGCAGATTGCCGGTTCAGCAGATCCAACAATTCCTCCTGCGGGCGCAACTCAAGGCGGCCGATCAGATGAACCGCCACATAGTTCCAGGTGGGCACTTGATCATCCACGTCATACCAGTCGGGCGAGATATACGCATCCGGCCCCGTCACCGCGATCCGCACAGTGCGCGGTTCCTTGAGCAGCCTGACAATCGGGTTTGATCTTACCAGATGCAACTCGGCCAGCTCACCCGTCTCGTCCAGCAAAAACGGGACGTGACTCATGATCGGCGCGGTATCGCCCGACACAGCCAAAACGCCAAAGCCACGGTCACGGGCAAAGGTGATATGCCGGGCGCGGTCTTCGGCGCGAAATGCGGGATTGGGGTGCATGAAAATCCTCCTGTCAAATCTCTTGCAGATCAGGTGGGTTCTATGCAAGGTCCTGCCTGTTCTCAGGGCGGGGCGAAATTCCCCACCGGCGGTATGCGGGTAATGATCCGTAAGCCCGCGAGCGGCCCCGAAGTCCGGGGTGTCAGCAGATCTGGTGAGAGGCCAGAGCCGACGGTTACAGTCCGGATGAAAGAGAACGTGCATCGTGCCGCCCAGCGGCGCGCCTGCTCGTGATCGCCTTGGGTGACGTGTCTGTAACTCAGGAGGTCCGAATGACACACACCCGCTATGCCTTCATCAAAGCCAACTGGCACTCCGATATTGTCGACCGTGCACTGGATGGGTTTCTGCAACACATCCCCAGCGATCAGGTTGATGTCTTCGATGTCCCTGGTGCGTTCGAACTGCCGCTACTGGCCCGTGATCTGGCCCAAACCGGACGCTACGCCGCAATCGCCTGTGCGGCGTTTGTGGTGGATGGCGGGATCTACCGGCACGATTTTGTGGCGCAAGCCGTAGTTGATGGGCTAATGCGGGCCGGGCTGGACAGCGGCATCCCCGTCCTGTCGGTCTCACTGACCCCACATCAGTATCAGGAAACCGATCACCACAACGCCATCTATCGCGACCACTTCGTGCAAAAAGGCCGCGAGGCCGCCCAGGCCGCTCTCAGCATCACAAAAACCCACCAGTCCCTGAAAGCACAAGCCTGATCCACTTCATCTGGCCAAAAATATCCCGGGGGTGAATTGAGCCAACGGCTCAAGAGGGGGCTGGCCCCCTCCCCCCTTATCCGAAATCCGCTTGAGGCCAAGCCCTGTGCCCGCTAATCACAACCCACAAAGGAGCATGCCCCATGTCGATGAACAGCTTTGGACACCTCTTCCGCGTCACCACCTGGGGTGAAAGCCATGGGCCCGCATTGGGTGCAACCGTTGATGGCTGCCCTCCGGGTGTGGCAATCGACGCAGCGATGATCCAACACTGGCTCGACAAGCGCAAACCAGGGCAGAACAAATTCACCACCCAGCGGCGCGAACCCGATCAGGTGAAAATTCTGTCTGGCGTTTTCGAAGGTCAGACCACCGGCACGCCCGTTCAGCTGATGATCGAGAACACGGACCAGCGCTCGAAGGACTACGGCGATATTATCGACAAGTTTCGTCCTGGCCATGCCGATATCACCTACTGGCAGAAATACGGCATCCGAGACTATCGCGGCGGAGGGCGCAGTTCGGCGCGCGAAACCGCCTCGCGCGTCGCGGCCGGAGGGCTGGCGCGTGAAGCGATCAAACAGATCGCGCCCAATGTGCAGATCACCGGCTACATGACCCAGATCGGCCCGCACAGGATCGACCACGCCAATTTCGACTGGTCGCAGATAGAACAGAACCCCTTCTGGACACCTGACGCCCAAGCCGCCGAGGACTGGGCCGCCTATCTGGACGACCTGCGCAAGTCCGGCAACTCGGTCGGCGCGATTGTCGAAGTCGTCGCGCGCGGTGTCCCCGCTGGGCTGGGTGCGCCGATTTACGCTAAGTTAGACACTGATCTGGCCGCCGCGATGATGTCGATCAATGCGGTCAAAGGCGTTGAAATTGGAGAAGGCATGGCCGCCGCTGAACTGACCGGCGAGGCCAATGCAGATGAGATTTTCATGGGCCAGAACGGCCCCCAATACAGCTCGAACCATGCGGGCGGCATTCTGGGCGGCATCTCGACCGGACAGGACATCGTGGTGCGCTTTGCGGTCAAACCGACCTCATCGATCCTGACCACGCGCAAGACGATTACAAAATCCGGCGAGGAAACCGAGATCATCACCAAAGGCCGCCACGACCCGTGCGTCGGAATCCGAGCCGTGCCGGTAGGCGAGGCGATGATGGCCTGTGTGATCCTGGATCACCTGCTGTTGCATCGCGGCCAGATCGGCGAGAACCGTGGCCATATTGGCTGATCTCCGCACCCGGCTGCGCGGCATCGTCGCGCAGCGCATGCAGGCTGATCCGGCCCATGATCTGGCGCATCTGGACCGCGTCTGGTGCAACGCACAGGCCATCGCAGATGATCAGGCCAATATGCAGGTTCTCATGGCCGCATGCTATCTGCACGATCTGGTCAACCTGCCGAAAAACGATCCGAACCGACATCTCGCATCTCGTAAATCGGCACAGATATCAGAGTCTATATTGGGCGATTTGGGCTTTGACGCCCCCTCGATCCATGCCACCCAACATGCAATCGAAGCGCACAGCTACTCGGCCAATATCCCGCCTCGCTCGCCCGAGGCCCGCATCCTGCGCGATGCGGATCGCCTCGATGCGCTTGGGGCAATTGGGATTGCCCGGTGTTTCACCGTGGCCGGTGCTCTGGACCGGACGCTTTACGATCTTGATGACCCATTTGCAGAAAACCGCAATCTGGACGATCTGACATTCGCGATCGACCATTGGAAGATCAAACTGCTAGACCTACCGTCCGGCATGCTTACACAGAGCGGGCGGGATCTGGCGACCGCGCGTGTGTCAGTGATGCTGGGATATCTTGAGGCTCTGGCAGAGGAAATCGGCCACCCCGTTCCCGATCATTGGAAATCTGCATAATTGGTACAATCCCGTCGTTGATCTTTCCGCGCCGAAGGCGCAGGTTCGCCGCACATGGCACAATCCTTAACATCGCATCGACCCATGCTTGCCGTGGGTCTGAAACTGGCCGCGCTGATGCTGTTCACCTCGATGTCGGCACTGGTCAAAGCCCTGTCCGAGGATTTCCCGCCGGGTGAGCTGGTGTTTTTCCGCTCACTCTTTGCCGTTCCGGTGATCATTGCCTGGCTGATCTGGCGTGGAGAGTTGGCGCAAGGCTTTATCGTCAAGAAGACTATGGGCCATTTCTGGCGTGGCGTGCTGGGCACCAGCGCCATGGGCTTGACCTTTACCGGCCTCAGCCTGCTGCCCCTGCCCGAAGTCACCGCGATCGGCTACGCCACCCCGATCTTCACCCTGATTCTGGCCGCCGTCATGCTGGGCGAGCGTATTCGCATGATCCGCATCGGTGCGGTTGCATTGGGGCTGCTGGGCGTTTTGATCATGATCTGGCCCCGGCTGGGCAGCACCCAGATGGAAATGGCGGCAACCATAGGCGCGTTATGCGTCCTGGGCGCAACGCTGGCCCGCGCCTTTGTACAGATCCATATCCGCCAACTTGTTAAGGTCGACCATCCCGCCGCCATCGTGTTCTATTTCTCGATGACCGCGACGCTACTCTCCTCGTTGACTGCGTTCTGGGGATGGACAATGCCAACCCTGAATCAGGCTCTAATACTGATTGCAATGGGCCTTATTGGCGGAGTGGCTCAGATATTGGTCACCTCATCCTATCGGTTCGGGCAAGCCTCGATGCTGGCACCGTATGACTATACCACAATGCTGTTTGCCATCTTCATTGGCTATGTCTGGTTTGATGAACTGCCAACACTGGCCATTCTGCTGGGGGCTACTCTGGTTATCGCGGGCAATGTGGTCGTGATTTGGCGCGAGCATCAGCTTGGGCTGGAACGCGGCAAGGCGCGTTCGGTCACGGACCCCAAAGCCTGATCTTTACCTTTTGCAAACTTCGCCTAGGTTGGGCGGAACAATCAATGAGGGTGCCCCATGAGCGACGCGCAGGATCACAAGGAAAAGATGCAGAAGGTGCAGGCCAAGCACCGCAAGAAAGTGTCCGAGGCGGTTGATCCTGGGCGCGGGCTGGTGCTGATCAACACCGGCAAGGGCAAGGGCAAGTCCTCGGCCGCCTTTGGTGTTGTGATCCGTGCGCTGGGCTGGGGGCAAAAGGTTGCCGTTGTTCAGTTCATCAAAGGCAAGTGGAAGACGGGCGAGCGCCGGTTCTTTCAAGACCGCGATCTGGTGACGTGGCACACGATGGGTGAAGGCTTTACCTGGGACACACAAGATCGCGAACGCGATATTGCCGCCGCTACCGCTGCCTTTGACAAAGCCTGCGATCTGATGGCCGGCGGGGATTATGATCTGGTAGTTCTGGACGAGATTAACATCGCGCTGCGGTATGAATACCTGTCGGTCGAGCGTGTACTAGACGGTCTCAAGGCGCGGTCGGATAAGACTAGCGTTTTCCTGACGGGCCGCGACGCGCCGCAAGCACTGCGTGACTATGCCGATCTGGTCACTGAAATGACCGAAGAAAAACACCCTTTCCAATCAGGCATCAAGGCACAGCGGGGCGTTGATTACTAAGGGGTTTCGTGACGGGCAGGATATGAGAGGGCCACACCTGCCTTATTCGAAGCGCCTTAGAAGTACATTTTCGAAGATGTAGCGTATCGAATCCATGCGGCTGGTGGCGCTTTCAGGTGGTGTCGCGTCCTCGGGCCGTTCAGAAATCGCGCTCTCGTGTTTCGTGCAGTCGAAATAGGCTGCAAAGTCAGTGTCGCAGCAGCTGCAGCCACAAGCGGTTGCAGCGTCATGCCGTGCAATGATCTCTTCAAGCGGATCGCCCATGCCAGAACCCAACGCGGTCGTTTTCGAAGCGGCGACACGCCTTCACTAACTTGCGCGCTAAGCCTGCAAACCGCCCCGAAACCCATGGCCTGACAAGGTACAATCCGGCGTTGGCTTTTATCTGACTATTTTTGTATATTATTGCAAGGAAAAAACGCCCTCGAAAAACAACGAGGGCGCAAGTCACAGGGAAACAAGTCTCAGATGGACTGACCTTGCGGATCCAAAGTCACCGACCAAAGCTCGGTATCGGCACGATCCATCAGGCGCACCGTCATCTGTTGCGTGCCGCCATCAATGTCGACCAGACCAAAGAACTGCAAACCAGCGCTTGGGGGAAGGTTGACGCCCTGCCCTTCGGCGGGGGCTTTGACAAATTTTACCTCGGGACCGAACGTGCTATCCAGCGCATTCGGGCCAAAGGTTCCCGCGTGGAGAGGGCCGGACACAAACTCCCAAAACGGTTCAAAATCTTGGAATTGAGCTTGGTTAGGGTCATAGTAGTGCGCTGCGGTATAGTGCACGTCTGCGGTGAACAAGACAGTGTTGGTGACGCCTGCGGTTTTGATGAACCGCAGCAGATCGGCAATCTCTAGCTCGCGCCCTTTGGCTGGTCCACTATCACCGTTCGAGATCGCCTCCGCCCCGGCCTGTTCCTTCCAGTTGTCCCAGACAATCAAGCCAATCGGCATGTCCGAGGCGATGACTTTCCAGGTCGCTTGTGATGCTGCAAGCTCGCGCTTTAGCCAATCCAACTGTGCCGCACCCAGAATGCGGGACTGATCCGTGATCTCATCTTCCATCGCCGGGCCGTTCGGGCCGCGATAGCTGCGAAGATCCAGGAAGAACACGTCCAGCATCGGACCGTATGATATCTTGCGATAAACCCGACCGGGTTCAGCCGGTGTGATCCGCAGCGGCGTCATCTCATGAAAGGCACGACCCGCGCGGGATTGCAGAACATGCACTGATTTCTCGGTATACCGGTCATCGGAAATCAGGTCTTTGGCATCCGACCAGTTGTTCACCACTTCATGGTCATCCCACTGGAAAAAGGTCGGGCAGACCGCATTCATCGCCCGCACATGTTCGTCCATCATGTTGTATTTCCACTGAGCGCGGAATTCATCCAGTGTTTCCGCAACCTTGCGTTTCTCATCGATCAGAGTGGCGTTCTTCCAGATCACCTGCCCGTCTTTTTCAACCTCGTCCTGCATTGGGCCATCGGCATAGACCGTATCGCCAGAATGGATGAAGAAATCGGGCCGGTGTTGGCTCATGGTCGCATAGGTGCGCATTCCATCGTCATCGATGCCCCAGCCCTGACCGGCGGTATCCCCCGACCAGGCAAACCGAATATTGCGCCGTTCGGTCGGCGCGGTGCGGAATTGGCCAATAATAGGCTCTGATATGGTGTTGATATCGCTCAGATCAGCGGCCACAAAACGATAGAAGATATCCTGATCCGAGGGCAGCCCATCAATGAGACGCTTAACCGCAAAATCGCTGTTTGGGATCGCATCCATTGGTGGTAATTGGCGGGCATCAGCAAAACTCTCGGTGGTCGAAACCTCCATCATCACGCGCGCCGGGCGATCTGTACGGGTCCAGATCATGCCAGAGCTTGTGTCCACATCGCCCGACTGAACGCCGTGGGTAAACACCGGGCGCGAAACGGCGCGGCTGATCGCTGGCAACGACAGCGAGGCTGCAACAGCGGTGCTTCCAGCCAGAAACATGCGGCGGTTGGGGCGAAGGAATTTGGTCATGGGGGCTCTCCTGTCTGGACACCTGTTCGAAGGCGCGCGATTGGTAAGCCGCAGTGAGCCGCCCATTTGTAAAACGGGCGGCTCAGTTTCTTGAAACTATCACGATGATATTATGAAGCCCTGTGGATAAATGCTCAGGCGGCTACGCGTTGCTCGGGCGCGCTGAGCGAGATAACCGCGACAACTGCAGCCCCGTTCAGCCAGTAAAATGCTGCGTCCAGACCCGAAAACCCAAACATGCTGGGTGCAAACAGGAATGTAATGCCGACCAGCAGATCGACAGCCAGATGAAATTTGTAGGGCAACACACGCCAGATGCCGAGGTGGTGATCCGTCAGGACAGTCAGCACGAAGGCGGCCGCCCCGGTGACGACAGACAGCCACAAAGCCAGTGGATTGGATTGACCCAGTCCAAGCACGAAGGGAAGCACCATCAAGGCGATAGCAACAGGATAGTCCAGATATGCGTGGACGGAGCGGGTGACAAAGCGAACAGACATTGCGATTTCCTTTCCTGGGTTGGTATGGCCCCAAGTTAGGTGCAGGTATTCGGTCGCAGAATTCCGGATCGTTCGCGAAATCGTGCAGATCGTTCAGAAACCTGATCGATCAGTGCATCGATCGATAGGCTGCCGGGGACAAGCCAATCTGTTTTTTGAACACACGGGAAAAGGCGGCTTCGGAAGCATATCCAACCTCTGCCGCCGCATCAGCCACATTCCAGCGCGCCTCGATCAGGCCATGGCAAGCGATTTGCATGCGCCAATCGGTCAGATATTGCATTGGCGTGGTCGCCATCTTCTCAGCAAAAAGCTGCGCGAAGGCCGTACGTGACATCCCCGCCTCACGCGCCAGAGACTCAACGCTCCACTCTTGCGCGGGCGCTTGATGAAATGCAGTCAAAGCGCGCGAGATACGAGGGTCAGCAAACCCCGCAAGGGCCGAATCCGTAGGGCTTTGATGTTCAAGATGGGCGCGGATCGCCTGCGCAAACAGAACTTCCGAAAGCTTCAGAGCGATCAAGTCACCGCCAATCCGCGCACCGCTAACCTCAGACCCGATCATGCGAAGCGTGGCTTCGATCCAGGCCCCGGCCTCTTCGCCATAGTTCTCGATCAGGATGTAAGGTGGCAGGCGGTCGATCAGCATATGGCCGGTACCTTGGCGTCCAGGCGGACCTGAGAATGAGAAATGGCCGCAGATCAGCTGAGTGTCACGCCCGGCCTCTTCACCGCCATAAACCAGCACACCATCCCCCTGGTAGCCCGACTCCTTCAGCACCTGTTCAAGCGGCAGCGCATCCACCGGTTGAACCTCGTTGCATAGAAGTGCATGGGCAGATCCGTGGGGGATCAGGATTAGGTCGCCTTGCGTAATACGCACAGTTTCGCCTGTGTTAGAGACGAATACTTTCAACTCACCCCGTTGCACAAAGTGGAAGCGCGCCACATTCTGATAGGATGGCACCTGGACACCGAAGGGTGGCGTGAAAGAGGTTCGGAAGTAGAACGTTCCCCTTAGGGACAGGCGTGTCAGGATATCGCTCAGCAGGTCTAGCATGGGAGTAACCTACAACGGCTCATGCATTCGTCCAGCTGTCTGAACGATCTGCACAAGAACTTGAACGATGCGCAACGAAAAACCCCGCTTAATGCGAGGGTTCAGAGCTGATGCTTCAACATCGCTTAGGCGCGCACCAGTTTCTCATAGTCTTCGGCGATCTCACGCGTGATGTCGCCCACCTCAAACGCGTAGTCACCGATTTGGTCTACAGGCGTGACCTCGGCCGCTGTGCCGGTCAGCCAACACTGTTCAAAATCCGCCATTTCTTCGGGCTTGATACGGCGTTCATGGACGGTGAGGCCTTTGTCTTTCAGCATCTGAATCACGGTCTGACGTGTAATGCCGTTCAGGAAGCAATCGGCCAGCGGGGTGTGCACCTCTCCGTCCTTGACGAAGAACACATTCGCACCGGTTGCCTCGGCCACATAGCCGCGCCAATCCATGAACAGCGCGTCGGAACACCCCTTGGCTTCGGCCTTGTGCTTTGAGATCGTGCAGATCATGTACAGGCCTGCCGCTTTCGCGTGCACCGGGATGGTTTCAGGGCTGGGGCGCTTCCATTCCGCGATGTCCAGCTTAGCGCCCTGCATCTTGGCCTCGCCATAATAGGCACCCCAAGGCCAGACCGCGATGGCCATGCGCACCGGGTTCTTGGCCGAGGCGACACCCATATCCTCACCCGATCCGCGCCAGACCAGCGCCCGCACATAAGCGTCCGTCAGACCGCTGGCTTTCAGCGCTTCTTCCTTGGCGGCTTCGATATCATCGACCGAATAGGGCATGGGCATATCCAAAGCCTCTGCCGAGGCGATCAGACGCTCGGAATGTTCGCGGCTTTTGAAGATCTTGCCGTTATAGGCACGCTCACCCTCGAACACCGAGGACGCATAGTGCATCGCGTGGGTCAGAATATGTACGTTCGCCTCACGCCAGGGCACCAGTTTGCCATCCATCCAGATGGTGCCATCACGATCATCATACCCCGCCATGCGAAACCTCCAGCCTTGGGTTGAATTTCCGATTGTTGCGCTATTTAGGTCCGATGCGGACACAATATTGCGCAAAAACTGCGATTCGATACCTGTCTACCCTTGGAATGTCAATAACGCTGACATAAACTCGGAGCCGTGTAACGCATGAGGCATGATATGTCCGAAATCCGCCCCGCCCCGAAGTTTGGGGGCGAAAGCCTGTTGTTTCTTACTGATGAGCAGTTGCGGCAGGGGATCGAGGCCATGTTCTTTGCCTATCGCGGCTTTACTGCTGATCCCGATCGCATCCTGTCCGAGATGTCTTATGGCCGCGCCCACCATCGGGCGATCCATTTCGTCAATCGCGCGCCCGGGACCACGGTGAACAACCTGCTGGCTATTCTCGGGGTAACAAAACAGTCGCTGAACCGGGTGCTTCGAACCTTGATCGAGGATGGAATGGTTGAAAGCCGGGTTGGGACCGTGGACAAGCGCGAGCGGCATCTGTTCCTGACCGAAAAAGGCCACGCGTTAGAGACGACACTGTCCGACGCCCAGCGCGCCCGGATGCGGGCGGCTTACAAGGATGCCGGGCCCGAAGCGGTGGCTGGTTTTCGCAAAGTGCTTGAAGCGATGATGGATGCTGATATGCGTCATGCCTACACGAAGCTGCGGGATACGACCTCATGAGCGATATGGACGCCCATCTGCTGATCGTCGATGATGACGAGCGCATCCGCGATCTGTTGAAGAAGTTTCTGATGCGGAACGGGTTTCTGGTGACCGCGGCCCGCGATGCGGCCCATGCGCGGCGGGTTCTGTCCGGGCTGGATTTCGACATGATCGTGCTGGATGTGATGATGCCCGGCGAAGATGGCGTAAGCCTAACCAAATCACTGCGCGAAACGCACAGCACACCGATCCTGCTGTTGACCGCCCGGGGGGAAACCGAGCATCGGATTACCGGTTTGGAAGCCGGGGCGGATGACTATCTGGCCAAACCGTTCGAGCCGAAAGAGTTGCTGCTGCGCATCAACGCTATTCTGCGGCGTATGCCCGAAACGCCTGCGCAGGATGCGGCGGCGAAGATCCTGACATTGGGGCCGATCCGCTATGACATTGAACGCGGCGAGATGTGGCAGGGTGAAGACCCCGTGCGCCTGACCGCGACCGAGAGCCAGCTGATGAAGATTTTCTCGGCCCAGCCGGGCGAGCCGATCAGCCGGGCGAAACTGGTTGAGGATCTGGGCCGCGACAAAGGACAGGCGCAGGAACGCGCGGTGGATGTTCAGATCACGCGCTTGCGCCGCAAGATTGAGCAGGACCCGAAGCAGCCTCGGTATTTGCAGACGGTCCGGGGCGCAGGGTATATGCTGGCGCCGGATTGATTTGGCCGCTGCGCGGCGATTTTATGCCTTCGGCGAGGATATTTACAGCCAGATGAACAGGGGATCCCGATGAAGACTGCCTTGCTGACCCATGCCGATTGTCTGGGACATGTGACACCGGATGGGCATCCCGAGCGCGTGGCGCGGTTGGAACATATTCTTCATGCGCTGGAGCCTTTGGACTTGGATCGCAGAACGGCCCCGATGGCAGCGGATGATGATTTGATGCGGGTCCATCCCGAAGACCACATCCGGGATATTCGCGCAGCGCGTCCGGCGGAAGGCTATACGCAGATTGATGGGGATACCTTTATGTCTCCGGGCTCGGTCGATGCGGCCTATCGCGCGGCGGGCGCCGTGGTGCGGGCGGTCGATCTTGTGCTTGGGGGAGAGGTTTCGAACGCGTTTTGCGCGATCCGGCCGCCGGGCCATCACGCGGAAACGGACAAGGCGATGGGGTTTTGCCTGTTCGGCAATGCAGCACTCGCAGCGAAACATGCGCTGGATCATCACGGGTTAAGCCGCGTCGCCGTGGTTGATTTCGATGTGCATCATGGCAATGGCACGCAGGATCTGCTGTGGGACGAGAAGCGCGCGTTGGTGATTACCAGCCAGCAGATGCCCCTGTGGCCCGGATCGGGACGACCGGATGAGACTGGCGCATATGAAACCATTGTGAACATTCCCCTGGCCCCCGGTACGGGTGGGTCTGAGATGCGGGCGGCTTATGAGGCGCTGGCTTTTTCGCCCCTGCGTGCGTTCAGGCCCGAATTGATCATCATCTCAGCCGGGTTTGACGCCCATCAGGACGATCCGCTGGCCAATTTGAATTGGTCCACCGAAGATTTTGCATGGATTACAGCTGAGCTGTGCAAGATCGCCGATGAGTTTTGTGAGGGCCGTATCGTCTCGACTCTGGAAGGCGGGTATGATCTGAACGCACTGGCCGAGGCGACGCGCGCCCATGTGGAAGAACTGATGAAGGCAGCACAATGACCGATACTCCCGTTGAACAGATGACGTTTGAACAGGCGATGAAAGAGCTTGAGGCCGTAGTCGGACAACTGGAACGCGGCGACGTGGCGCTGGATCAGTCAATTGCGCTTTATGAACGCGGGGCTGCCCTGAAGAAACGCTGTGAGGATGAGTTGAAGCGGGCCGAAGAGAAGGTGGCCGCGATCACTTTGGACGCGGGCGGCCAGCCGACCGGGACGACACCTGTCGACGGTCAGTAAATGTTTCGGGACAGGCTGGCACAGGACGCCGCGCAGATTCAGGCGCAGTTTGACCATGCGCTGAGCGCCTTTGGCGATTTCGATGTGACCCGGGCAATGGCCTATGCCACCCAAGGCGGCAAGCGGTTGCGCGGGTTTCTGGTACTGGAAAGCGCCCGTGTGCATGACGTGGACGAGGCCTGCGCCATCTGGCCCGCTACGGCGATTGAGGCATTGCACGCCTATTCTCTGGTCCATGACGATCTGCCCTGCATGGATGACGACGATTTGCGGCGCGGTCGGCCAACAACCCATGTGAAATGGGATGACGGCACGGCGGTTCTGGCTGGGGACGCGCTGCAGACGTTGGCCTTTGAACTGTGCACGCGCCCGGAGGTTGGCAATGCCGAAACGCGTGCGGACATGGCCCTGACGCTGGCCAAAGCCAGCGGTGCGCAGGGGATGGTCATGGGGCAGGCGCTGGATATCGCTGCTGAAACGGCGGCAGAACCTTTGTCGCTTGAGGCGATCACGCATTTGCAGGCTGGCAAAACAGGAGCATTGATCGAGTGGTCCGCTTGCGCGGGCGCGCGGCTGGCGCAGGCTGATCCATCCGCCTTGCGCCAATATGCCCAAGCCCTTGGCCTTGCTTTTCAAATCGCAGATGACATCTTGGATGTGGAAGGTGATGCGGAGCGGGCCGGAAAGCGCCTGCAGAAAGATGCGGATGCGGGCAAAGCCACATTTGTCTCTCTGCTGGGGTTGGGGCCCGCCAAAACCCGCGCTGCGGAACTGGTGGATCAGGCTTGCGCCGCGCTGGATGGATATGGACCAAGGGCCGAAACCTTGAAGGATGCCGCCCGCTTCGTTATTGCCCGGGACAGCTAAGTCAGGAACGCGCTAAATGTCTGATCGCCCGAACACGCCTCTGCTGAACCTTGTGAATCGTCCTGCTGACCTCAAGCAGTTTTCGGACGCGCAGTTGCATCAGTTGGCACAGGAATTGCGGGCCGAGACGATTTCCGCCGTCTCGGTGACAGGCGGGCATCTGGGTGCGGGACTGGGCGTTGTGGAACTGACCACGGCGCTGCATGCCGTGTTCGACACACCCCGCGACAAGATCATCTGGGATGTGGGGCACCAGTGCTATCCGCATAAGATCCTGACCGAACGACGTGATCGTATTCGAACTTTGCGCATGAAAGATGGCCTCAGCGGATTCACCAAACGCAGCGAGAGCCCCTATGACCCCTTTGGGGCTGCGCATAGCTCAACCTCTATCAGTGCAGCGCTTGGTTTTGCGGTTGCGCGCGATCTGGGTGGGGTCACGCCCGAGGGGCTGGCCGATGCGATTGCGGTGATCGGCGATGGCTCGATGTCGGCGGGCATGGCCTTTGAGGCGATGAACAATGCGGGCCACCTGAAAAAGCGCCTGATCGTGATTCTGAACGACAATGAGATGAGCATTGCCCCTCCGGTGGGTGCGCTGTCCAACTACCTATCGCGCATCTATGCCGAGGAACCGTTTCACGATCTGAAAGCCGCCGCCAAAGGTGCGGTTTCACTGTTGCCCGAGCCGTTCCGCGAAGGGGCCAAGCGCGCCAAGGAGATGCTGAAAGGCATGGCCGTTGGCGGCACGTTGTTTGAGGAGCTTGGCTTTTCCTATCTCGGTCCAATCGACGGGCATGATCTTGACCAGTTACTGCCGGTGCTCCGCACGGTCAAAGCGCGGGCGACGGGTCCGATCCTTATTCATGTTCTGACCAAGAAGGGCAAAGGCTACGCCCCCGCCGAGCAAGCCCGCGACAAGGGTCACGCCACCGCCAAGTTCGATGTGGTGACGGGCGAGCAGAAAAAGGCGCCATCGAACGCACCATCTTATACGTCGGTCTTTGGCAAGACGCTGGTGGAAGAGGCCGCGCGCGATGACAAGATCGTCGCCGTCACCGCGGCGATGCCAGACGGCACCGGTTTGAACCTGTTTGCGGAACGCTACCCATCGCGCTGTTTCGACGTGGCGATTGCGGAACAGCATGGGGTGACCTTCTCGGCCGCGCTGGCGGCGGGCGGGATGAAACCCTTCTGCGCGATCTATTCGACTTTCTTGCAGCGCGGCTATGATCAGGTGGTCCATGACGTCGCCATCCAACGCTTGCCTGTTCGCTTTGCCATCGACCGCGCCGGACTGGTCGGTGCCGATGGCGCGACCCATGCAGGGTCCTTTGACATCGCTTACCTGTCAAACCTGCCAGGTATGGTTGTCATGGCCGCCGCAGATGAGGCCGAACTGATGCATATGGTGGCCACCGCAGTCGCACATGACGAAGGCCCCATCGCGTTTCGCTATCCACGTGGCGAAGGTGTGGGCGTTGACCTGCCCGAACGCGGAGAGGTGCTGGAGATCGGCAAAGGCCGCATGATCCAGGAAGGCGCGCGCGTGGCTTTGCTGTCCTTTGGCACACGCCTCGCAGAGGTGCAGAAAGCCGCCGAGTCGCTGGCCGCACGGGGGATCACGCCCACTATCGCAGATGCCCGTTTCGCTAAGCCACTGGATCGCGATCTGATTCTGGGTCTGGCGGAAACGCACGAGGCGCTGATCACTATTGAAGAAGGCGCTGTGGGCGGGTTCGGCAGCCACGTCGCGCAATTGTTGGCGGATGAAGGGGTGTTTGATCGGGGCCTGAAATACCGATCTATGGTTTTGCCCGACATCTTTGTCGATCAGGCCAGCCCGGCTGACATGTATGCCGTGGCGGGTATGAATGCCGAGCATATCGAGGCGAAAGTCTTAGATGTTCTGGGCGTCGCATCGATTGGCGAAAAACGCGCGTAAGCGCTAATCTGAGCTTGTGTGCAACGCTCGCAGGCTTATCTGCGACCGTCAATTCCATCATCTTGCTTCTCATGGAGCACGCTATGAAACAGAGCTTTGGTTTCCGATTGGTCTAGGCCCCCATTGAAATGCTCGTTCTCAGATGAGTCAGGAGCAAGATTTCCCGGTATGGAAATACGGACCGATTTGTTTTCCAACCATTGGTTCAGAAGCGACTTAATCGACATTGTTAAACTCCAGCGCGTGTATTTCTTAATCAATGAGGTCGCTGCGAGTCGTTTCCGAACCGTGAGGGGGAAGTGGCTCAAGGAAATTTTGTGAGCGAGCGGGACCCGCAGCGACACGGCGCATCTACGAGTTTTATTTGACCCTGGAAGGTATGGAATTCCGCCAGTTTTTCGCGGTTTTGACCGGTCAGTCAAAATTTTTGTTGGCAGGCTTACGTTTACGTCAACTTCCTAACCAAACGGTCTTAAATTCGGACGTTGCGTCACATTCGTTCGATCGCCTTGGTGAGTGCTCTAAAGCCAGTTTTTGGTGCCGCTGAAGGGACTCGAACCCCCGACCCCATCATTACGAATGACGTGCTCTACCAGCTGAGCTACAGCGGCACCTTTGGTCGCCCTGACACGATTTACTAGGGTGCGGAGCGTCATTTAGACCGTCATGATCGGGCCTGCAAGTCTATATGCATGGGAAGTCAGCGGGCACCTCGGTTTATGAAAGTTCTGTAAAGTGGTCGAACTTGGATTGATCGGCCGTCATTATTTCTATAATTCATGAAATATGATAGAAAATATCACAGATCAGCTGGCCATTCTGGGCCACCCACAACGCATCACCGTGTTTCGCATGTTAATGCGTCGGTTTCCTGACACCGTGCCGGCAGGTGAGCTGGCATCTGAGCTGGATATCAAGCCAAGCACCATGTCGAACTATCTGAACGCGTTGCAACGGTCCGGGTTGGTGACACAGCAACGTTCTGGCACGTCGCTGCTCTACTCCATCGACATGAAGAATGTGCAGGGGATGCTGGATTTCCTGATCGTCGATTGCTGCCGAGGGCGGCCCGATCTCTGTATGCCTTCAACAAAAGGAAAAGGCGAAATGACTGACCGCAAGTTCAACGTTCTGTTTCTGTGCGTGGGAAACTCTGCGCGCTCGATCTTTGCTGAATCGCTGCTGCGCCAGATGGGTGGGGATCGGTTCACCGTCTATTCCGCAGGAACGCAACCCGCGTCCGAGCTGAACCCATTTGCCGTGCAGGTCTTGCACGATAAGGGTCACGATACCTCGGTCCTGCGTTCAAAGCATATGTCCGAGTTCGCCACGGCTGAGGCACCACAGATGGATTTTGTCTTTACCGTCTGTAACAGGGCAGCGAACGAGGAATGCCCCGCCTGGGAGGGCCAACCGATCAGCGGCCATTGGGGCATGGAAGACCCAGTCAAAGCAACCGGAACAGATGCCGAGAAAAGCCTAGCTTTCCAAACCGCATATGGCGCGCTGAAGCACCGGATCGAAGCTTTCACCTCTTTGCCGGTCGAAAGCCTTGACCGGATCGCCCTACAATCTGCTGTCGATGAAATCGGCAGAACCTCTGTCGGAGACTAAAATGACCACTTATGCTGTGAATGGCCTGGGCCGTATAGGAAAGCTGGCCCTGAAACCGCTGTTGGAAAAAGGCGCCAAGATCGCCTGGATCAACGACGCGGTCGGAGACGCCGGGATGCACGCGCATCTGTTGGAATTCGACACCGTCCATGGCCGCTGGGACGCCACTTTCGAGCATGATGACGACAGCGTCACCATCAACGGCACCCGGCTGCCCTTCATCGGCACCAAGGACCTGAGCGCCCTGCCGCTGAACGGCGTTGATGTGGTGATCGACTGCACCGGTGTCTTCAAGACCGAGGCAAAGCTGGCCCCTTATTTCGAAGCTGGTGTGAAAAAAGTTGTCGTCTCAGCCCCAGTCAAGGACGGCCCGACCGCCAATATCGTGATGGGTGTGAATGACAACATCTACGATCCGGCGACCCATCAGATCGTAACTGCAGCCTCCTGCACGACGAACTGTCTGGCCCCGGTGGTGAAGGTCATCCACGAGAACCTAGGCATCCGCCACGGCTCGATGACCACAATCCATGACGTGACCAACACGCAGACCATCGTGGACCGCCCCGCCAAGGACTTGCGGCGCGCGCGGTCTGCGCTGAACTCTCTGATCCCGACCACAACCGGCTCGGCCACGGCGATCACACTGATCTACCCTGAACTCAAGGGGCGTCTGAACGGCCATGCGGTGCGCGTGCCGTTATTGAACGCCTCACTGACCGACTGCGTGTTCGAGGTTGAGCGTCAGACCACCGTCGAAGAGGTCAACGCCTTCTTCAAAGCGGCAGCCGAAGGTGAGTTGAACGGCATTCTGGGCTATGAGGCCCGCCCGCTGGTGTCGACCGACTACACCAATGACGAGCGCTCCTCGATCGTCGATGCGCCGTCGACCATGGTAGTGAACGGCACGCAGGTGAAAATCTATGCCTGGTACGACAATGAAATGGGCTATGCGCACCGTCTGGTCGATGTGGCGCTGTTGGTTGGGACCTCGCTGTGACCGACCGGCCCGAGGGGTTGTCGGCCTATATCGCGGTCACTACGGCCTATTGGGCCTTTATGCTGACCGATGGGGCCCTGCGGATGCTGGTGCTGTTGCACTTTCATACGCTGGGCTTCTCGCCGGTGCAGCTGGCCTATTTGTTTGTCCTTTATGAAATCGCTGGGATGGTGACGAACCTTGCGGCGGGCTGGATCGCGGCGCGGTTTGGCTTGACCTCAACGCTCTATGCCGGGCTGGGCTTGCAGGTTGTGGCGCTGCTGGCGCTGACACAACTAGATCCTAATTGGGCGATTGGCGCATCTGTTGCCTTCGTCATGATCGTGCAAGGCGCAAGCGGTGTGGCCAAGGATCTGGCCAAGATGTCCTCGAAATCTGCGGTGAAGCTGCTGGCCCCGACCGACGGTGGCGGGCTGTTTCGCTGGGTGGCGGTGCTGACCGGATCAAAGAACGCGGTCAAAGGGCTGGGCTTTCTACTGGGTGCAGCCATGTTGGCCACGCTGGGCTTTCAGGCAGCGATCATCGTGATGGCAGTCGTTCTGGCGGTGATCCTGTTCGCCGTCATCCGCTTCATGCCCCCCGGCCTGCCCAAAGGGCGCAAGGGCGCGAAGTTCTCAGAGGTCTTCTCGAAATCTGCCAACGTCAACTGGCTGTCCGCCGCGCGGGTCTTCCTGTTTGGTGCCCGCGACGTGTGGTTCGTGGTCGGCATACCGATCTATTTTTATGCCGTCCTCTCGGATGGCACCGCAGAGGGCAACCGCGCCGCCTTTTTCATGATCGGCACCTTTATGGCCTTCTGGATCATCCTCTATGGCGTTATTCAGGCCAACGCGCCGAAGATCCTTCGGGCCTCAGGCCGATCCGAGGGCGATTTGATCCGCGCCGCGCGCAGCTGGGCCGCCATGCTTTTCTGCGTTCCTGCGGCTCTAACACTCGCGGTTTTGCTGTCTTCCGGGCCGGAGACATGGCTGACAATTGCGTTGGTCGTTGGGCTTTTGGTGTTTGGAGCAATCTTCGCCGTCAACTCATCCCTGCATTCCTATCTGATCCTCGCCTTCACCAAGTCCGAGCGGGTCACGATGGACGTCGGCTTCTACTACATGGCCAACGCGACAGGACGCCTTTTGGGCACCGTCCTGTCCGGCTTTACCTATCAGGTCGGCGGGCTGCCCCTTGTGTTGGGCACGGCGGCTGTCATGGTGGCGCTTGCGGCGCTCACTTCGGGCAAACTGACCGACCAAACAACTCAGGCATATTCATGAGTATCTTCGAGCGCTATCTGACCATCTGGGTCGCCCTCGCCATGGTCGGTGGTGTGCTGATCGGACTGGCAGCACCCGGTCTGGTCGAGTTGGTCGCCTCAGCCGAATTCGCAAGCGTCAACCTGGTTGTCGCCGTTCTGATCTGGGCAATGGTCTACCCGATGATGGTTGGCGTGGATTTCCGAGCGGTCGCCGGTGTCGCACGCCAACCAAAAGGCCTGATTGTGACGCTGGTGGTCAACTGGCTGATCAAACCTTTCACCATGGCCCTCTTGGCCGTTCTGTTCTTTGACTATGTCTTTGCGCCTTGGATCGAACCCGAGGATGCCGCCCAATACACCGCAGGCTTGATCCTGCTGGGCGCAGCGCCTTGTACCGCGATGGTCTTCGTCTGGTCGCAGCTGACCAAGGGCGATGCGACCTATACGCTGGTGCAGGTCTCAGTGAACGATCTGATCATGGTGGTGGCCTTCGCGCCGATCGTAGCCTTTCTGCTTGGTGTGACCGACATATCTGTCCCATGGCAGACATTGGTACTGGCCACTGTCCTTTATGTCGTTCTGCCACTAATCGCCGGGCTGCTCACACGCCGAAAGCTGGGGTCACAAGACGCAATCGACGCCTTTTCTGCGCACGTTAAACCATGGTCCATCATGGGCCTGATCGCCACGGTGGTCATCCTGTTCGGCCTTCAGGGGCAGACGATCCTGTCCAAACCTATGGTCATCGTCCTGATCGCCATCCCAATCCTGATCCAAAGCTACGGCATCTTTGCGCTGGCCTACGGCGCGGCCTATGCCCTGAAAGTCCCGCACCGCATCGCGGCACCCTGTGCCATGATCGGCACGTCCAACTTCTTCGAGCTCGCCGTCGCCGTGGCCATCAGCCTGTTTGGTCTGAACTCTGGCGCTGCGTTAGCAACAGTGGTGGGCGTCCTTGTCGAAGTCCCAGTGATGTTGTCTCTGGTCGCCTTCGCCAATCGGACCCGCGACAGGTTTCCGGAGCCTGTGGTGCAGTAACAATGGCGACCCCGGCAGAACTGCCCGAAACGACGAATCTGCCAAGCAAAACAAAGCTACCAACCGGGACACTGCGGGCATTTCCGGGCCGTTACAGGTCAATAGCTTAGATAGGCAAGCGGGACACGCCAAGCCCCGCAAGTCCTCTTTCCTGTCCAAATACATGAAGCCCGAACACAAGCGCATGTCACGCGTGTTGGGGTATTGCCTGACCACAGGCGGATTCAACTCTTGGTCCGGCTTTGTAATCATCGCAAAAGCCAGACTCACAGTGATGGAACGTGCGGCTTTGGCTTGGGCAGCGCTGCGGTCACTGGACACTGCAGATCAGGCCGAGATCATTGCAGATGGCGTAATTGGCCGCGCTGACGCGCCCATGCCCTTCCTCAACACGCTTGAAGACGCTCGTTGGTGGGCATCGCTCGCTTCTTTGAGCGAACAGAAAGCCTATGCTCTGGCGGCTTACGAAGCTCTACCGCCGCATGAACAGATGGCTTTCCGCAAACACATTTCCGAAGTGGAGGTAGCGGTATGAAGATGCTTGTTCGCCGGACTATGGGCAGCGCAAAGCTGCCCTTTTACCTCGATGATCTGAAGCTGCACTTACGTGTGACCGACGACGTAGAAGATCTAGCGATCCAAACCATTGGGCAAACAGCTGCGGCGGAGATCGAGCAGTTCGCCCAGATTGCTCTGCTCACCCAAACGATTCAGGTAATGATCTTCGATCCACTGCCAGATAGTGGCTTGAGGTTGCCTATCGGCCCGGTTGTGGACGATGCAGTGCCGACAGTGGATATAGACGGTACCGATTTCAACGCCTTTGATTTTGTCGGTGGTAACCGCCCCTACATTCGCTGGTTGGGGGAGTATCACAACCTGTCTCCAAGCCGCATGACAATCGACTATCAGGCCGGATTCGGAGACGCAGCCGCTGACATACCTCGGGATCTAGCGCAGGCCCTCATGGATCAGGCCGCGTTGCACTACGACGGGCGGTCTCCATTACACAAACAAAAATGGATGACTGAGTCACCGCACATGGTGCGGATCAGTGCGCGGTATCGCGGGGTGCAGATTTGACCGATCTAGAGCTGGACCAAATCCTGACACTGCATTGGCCGCGCGTGATCCGCCAGGCAATGCGCGAAGGGGACGAATGGGCTCAGGGATTTGCGAAATCCATCGCCCGCCACGGCAAACGTCGGTCTTGGCACCCATCCCCCAAGCAAGCGCACATCATGCGCCGTATGATCAACGATTTGGCGACCACGCCGGATGACGAATTTGAACTGATCGAGAGGTGAGAAAAGCAAAGCCCGCCGGTGCAACGGCGGGCCAATGCGCCAGGTGGCTTTCAAGGGTTAGCCGGGCCTAACGCATCACAGTGCTACCGGGAAACGGGCCAAAGCACAAGGGCAGCTATTCCGTGTCACGCGGTCTCTCCACGCCCGAAGGCCCCACTGCCACCCTCTAAGGCGGTGAACATGGGAGAGCGGACCAAGCCGAGGGAAAGGCAGGTCTGGCCTAATGCTGGGGCTCGTCCGAATTGGCAGAGCAACATGGCGGCGGTCAGGGCGGGAGACGGGTTTCATCCCCGTCGCAGTAACCCGCTTTCTGACCGTCAACCGGGGTCTGAACCGATTGGCAGGGGCAAGGAGGAGCAAGATCGCAACGTTTAGCCGGGGGGGGCTGCTGCAAGTAGCTGAGCAGGGCTTTTGAGGCAAGCCAGGACAAGCCTCGAAGAAAAGGAAAACGAAATGACAGGCGTAACGAAAAAAGCGAGAGAGTGGAGGAAAGCAGATGGTTCGCTGTTGGAATCCAACCGCGAGCCCGCGCGCGCTGATCTGTTCGATGGCATCAATGCCATTCCCGAAACTGGTCCCAATGCCGCAACATCTGTCCATGTGGGGAACCGTGGATGGGAGTTTTCTCTTTTCGCGCAGGATGCTGAAGGGACGCCCGCCGAACGAGCTATGCAATTCATGCATGGACTTCGTATCCCGGAAGGCCCGAACTCCGGAAAGCCGGTTTCCCTCGCACCCTTTCAAAGCAAATTCATAACAGGGGCGATGGCGGACGACACCGCCAACGCGGTTCTCAGCATCGGACGCGGCAACGGTAAATCTGCGATCACGGCTGGCCTTGCTCTCGGCGGTCTGATCGGCGTCTGGGATCGCCAGCCCCGGCGCGAGATCATCGCAGCCGCCCGGACGCGGGATCAGGGCCGGATCATCTGGGACTTCGTGGCCGGGTTCGCTGCCACCCTGCCGCTTGAGCTGCAACGCCGTCTGATCTACCGCCGCGCCCCGCGCCTCGAAATCGAGTTTGAGGGCGATGGCGGCGGGCATGTGCTACGCGTTATCGCGGCTGACGGCAAATCCGCCCTCGGCGGCGCTCCGACAATGGCGATCTTGGATGAACGCGGTCACTGGGCGCTGGATCGGGGCGACGAACTGGAACACGCGCTGTTGTCTGGCCTTGGCAAGCGTGATGGCCGTGCCTTCCTCATCAGCACATCCGCCAGCGACGACACTCACCCTTTTTCCCGGTGGATAGATGACCCTTTGCCTGGAACCTACGTCCAAGAGCATCGTCCCGCGCCGGGTTTGCCTGCCGACGATCCAGAAAGCCTTCTGGTCGCCAACCCTGGCGCGCCACATGGAATCGGCGGATCGCTGGAATGGTTGGAAGCGCAGGCCAAACGTGCGATTGCGCGTGGCGGCTCAAGCCTCACATCCTTCCGGCTCTACAACCGCAATGAACGTGTGTCCGGTGAAGCCCGGGACATGCTGATCACGCTGGACGAATGGCTTAGCTGCGAAACCAACAGCTTGCCCCCTCGTGAGGGAGGTTGCGTGATCGGGATCGACCTCGGCGGATCGGCTTCTATGACGGCGGCGGCGTTCTACTGGCCCGCGACAGGCCGTCTTGAATGCCTCGGAACCTTCCCTTCCATGCCGAACTTACTGGACCGGGGCCAGACCGATGGCGTTTCTGGCCGCTATGTCGAGATGCAAGAGCGCGGCGAATTGAGCGTTCTCGGCGACAAGACGGTTCCGGTTGCCACGTGGCTGCTCGAAGTCATACGCCATGTTGAGGATCAGCCGATCCTGGCCCTGACCATGGACCGCTATAAGCAAGCAGAATTGGGCGAGGCCATTGCCCGTGCGGGGATCCGCGCGCCGCTGGTCTGGCGTGGTCAGGGCTTCCGTGATGGTGGCGAAGATGCGGAGCGGTTCCGCCGCGCCTCCTTTGACGGGCAGGTGAAGGCCAAGCCGTCCCTGCTTTTGCGCTCTGCATTCGCCGACACCGTCTGTCTACGCGACCCGGCCAATAACATCAAAATCGCCAAAGCACGCAGCACAGGTCGGATCGACGCCGCAGCCGCATCGGTGCTGGCCGTTGCGCAAGGTGCACGGGTGGCGGCTCAGCCCCAGACCAAAGCGAGGATGTCATGGATCTAAACTCAGGAAACCTCAATCGGCGCATTCAGATCCAGCGCTTTGTCGAAACTGGTCGTGATGACTTCAACAATCCAGAAGGCCGGTGGCAGGACGTTGGCCCAATGATCTTTGCGCGGAGGCGCGATGTTTCTGACGCAGAAAGGTTGAGAGCCGCGCATTGGGACAATGTTCTTGTAACGCGGTTCATCATCCGGGCGACGGCATTCGGGCGAAGCATCGCGCGCAATGACCGCATTCAGCATGAAGGCATCACCTTTGTGATCGACGGAATCAAAGAAATTCCCGACATCCGGGGATTCCTTGAGATAACTGCCAAGTCTGGGGATGTGCCATGAGTATCCGCAAAGAGCATCATCGCCACTCCCGGAAAGTCACGCGCACGAAACGCTGGAAGGTACTTCGGGCTGAAATCCTTGAACGCGATGGATACCGCTGCCAGTCCTGCGGCTGTGGCGGGCGCTTGGAAGTGGATCACATCAAGCCGGTCAGAACGCATCCCGAATTGTCCTATGACCCGCGCAACCTTCAGGTGCTTTGCCCCGGTTGCCACACCCGAAAGACCAGGATCGAGTGCGGGCATCCCCCGCCCCGAGAGGACCGCCGAGATTGGCGGCAAGCAGTCGAGTCGCTTGAACGACCCGGCACAAACCCTGTTGAGCAGAAAGGATAAACGATGCTCGATTCAGTGAAGATCGCCCGGCGGCAAAGCGAAATCCGCCAGAACCTCGCCGAACTGGCGGGCAATGAAACCCCGTCAGAAGATGAAGTGCGCAAGATGGAGGAACTGGATCGGGAATACCGCTCCAATGAAACTCGTTACCGCGCGGCTCTGATCGCCGAGGACACCGAACGCCGCGATGCTGGCGACGAACTGGAAACCCGCTCCGCGCAAGAATGGGCTGACCTTATGGCCGGTTTTGAAATGCGCCAGGTCGCGCTTGCTTTGGACGAAGGACGGCAGCTTGACGGGCAGACGGCTGAGATCGTGACCGAACTGCGCAACGCGGGCGGTTTCCGTGGAATCCCGGTTCCATGGCAGGCCCTCGAAGTCCGTGCCGGTGAAACTGTTGCGGGCGGCACTCCGAACCCGATTCAGACCCGCCCCATCATTGACCGGCTGTTCCCGGACAGTGTGGCGGCACGCATGGGGGCGCAGATGATCAGCATCGACGCGGGTGCAGTGGAATGGCCTGTCACAACCTCGGCCGTCACGGCGGGCTGGGCAGACGGTGAAACCGCGGACGTGACGGGGCCGACCACCTATGCGACCGTTGACCGCGCCATGTCGCCAGATCACAACCTTGGAATTCAGATGCGGATCACCCGTAAGGCGCTTAAGCAGTCCGGGGCAGCGCTGGAACAGGCAGTACGGCGTGACATGAGCGGCGCAATGGGCGCGGCAATGGATCAGGCCGCATTCCTCGGCACCGGGGCCAATGGTCAGCCGCTCGGCGTGATCACCGGGGCGGCAACTTATGGCATCACGTCTACGGCGGTTGATGCACTAGCAAGCTGGGGGGCGTTCCGCTCTGCCGTCACCCGGTTTATGACCGCCAACGTCGCCGGTTCGCCGGATGCGGTGCGGGCGCTGATCCGGCCCGAACTCTGGGATTATCTGGATGACATTTATATCGCCGGAACGGCAGTGACCGAATGGGACCGCCTGACGAAGAACATCCCCGCTGGAAATATCGCCATGACCAACAACGCGCTTGCCGAGCCGTCCGGGACGCCCGCTGCAACCTCTTCGCTGCTGACTACCTCGGCGGGCGGGGTCGCGCCGATCTTTGTGGGTGCATGGGGAGCGGTGGACATGATCCGGGATCCCTACAGCGACGCAAAATCCGGCGGGCTGCGCATCACGGCGCTGGCAACTATGGATGTCACCGTGGCGCGCCCGACTCAGCTTGAATTGCTGACTGGCCTCGAACTGGCGGCTGTATAATGCTCTGGGGCGCTCACGTTGGTGGCCTTGAGCTGCGCACCGAGGGCGGGGAAACCCGCCTTCGGGCATCCTTCCCGTATGGTCGCGAAACCGTGCTGGCCGAAGGCATTGGCGCAGGGCGCGAGCGTCGTGAGATGATTGCAGCCCGTGCCTTTGCAGATCGCATTGAATGCGGTGAGGATGTGCATTTTCTGTCCGGCCATGACTTCAATAAGCCACTGGCGTCACGTTTCGCCGGCACTCTCACGCTGACTGAAGACGACGATGCACTAACCATTGAGGCGACAATCAGCGCCGACATGGGGCAGGTCAGTTATGTGCGCGACTTCCTGACCGCCAACGCCGCTGGACTTGTGCGCGGCTTGTCCCCAGGCTTTCGCGTCCGTCCAGGCGGCGAGACGGTAGAAGAGCGCGGCAACGCGATCTTACGGACCATCAAGGCGGCAGACCTGATCGAGATCAGCGCCGTCACGAAACCCGCCTATCCGCAGGCCCAGATCGAGGCCCGGAACTGGCAACCTATTGGCGAGGTGGCGAAGCGCATGACGCACCGCCCCGCCGCGATCCGGTGGAGGTGACCATGCTCGGATGGCTCAAGAACAGGCTGCGCCCGATTGAAGCCCGGTCCAGCGGCTCAGGATACACCGCACAAGTCATGGCGGCGCGGGATAGTTACATCAGCGGGCGGCGCGGCGTGGCCGAACTGACGGCAACGGTGCAAAGCTGCGTCAGCCTTTGGGAAGGTGGCTTTGCCATGGCAGATGTGACTGGCACCGATCTGCTGACCCGGCAGAGTATGGCAATGATCGCACGCGCCGCCGCGCTCAATGGCGAAGCGGTCTACCTGATCACCGAACTTGGGCTTGTGCCTGCGACCGACTGGGATGTGACAACCCGCGATGGACGCCCACGCGCCTATCGCCTGTCCATCCCCGAGGCGGGCGGCGGGCGCACGGTAACTGCCCTTGCGGCTGAGGTTTTGCATCTGCGAATCGGTTCTGACCACTTGACGCCATGGATCGGCACCGCGCCGTTGCGCCGGTCCAGTCTTACCGGGGCGATGCTTCACGCAGTGGAATCGGCACTCAGCGAGACGTTCGAGAATGCCCCCCTTGGCTCTCAGATCGTGCCATTACCAGAAACCGGGGCCGATGACATGGCCTCCATGCGCAGTGCATTCCGAGGGCGGCGCGGCTCAACACTGGTGATCGAAGGCGTGGCACAGGCGACGGCGGCGGGAATGAACCCTCAGATCGGCCAGAAGTCAGATCAACTATCGCCTGATCTTTCCAAGTCCATGACGGCGGAAACACTGGCGTCGGCTCGTGAGGGCATCGCAATGGCCTATGGTGTCCTGCCGTCATTTCTCAATCGCGCCGCAACCGGCCCAGTCGTGCGCGAAGCCCAACGGCAACTGGCGATCTGGACCTTGCAGCCGATTGCCGCGCTTCTGGCAGATGAAGCGTCGGCCAAGTTGGGCGCAGAGGTCACGATTGACACCATCCGGCCCTTGCAAGCCTTCGATGCTGGCGGACGTGCGCGCGCCCTGTCCGCAATTGTAAAGACTCTCACAGAGGCACAGGAAGCGGGCCTAAAGGCCGCCGACGTTTCCGGGGCTATGCGCATGGTGGATTGGGAAAGGTGAACGCCGTGGCACGGCATCGCCACGATAATGGAATAGGTAGGTTGCGCCTGGATCGGCATGGGACAAAGCAACCCCGTTAGTCAGTGAGTGGGTAAACCCTGACAAGTGCGGCCATCAAAACCTCCATATGGAAGGCGTGGCACAAGGGCGGGCTAATTGCCCGCCCTATTCAAATATCACGCACCCATTGCCTGCTCGGGCAATTGTAGTCATAGCATCAACTGGTAGATGCCCGCATTCTTCCATAACAACTGCAACGCCTTTGCCCTTCGCTGCCCGCGCAATGCTAGCCAATGAGTCAGGAGAGAAACTTGCAGCGTTGATTCTAAGCCCCGCACCAGCACGAACAACCGATTTTAGGTCTTCAAGGCTCAAGTGTGTAACAGCCATTTTCTACTCCTTTTTGTGCAACCTTACTCCGGCACCGCCGCCATTTTCGGGGATGAACTCCGCGCCTGCCGTTTCTAGTGCCGACTGTATTATTGATACCGTCGAAGCTTTCAATTCCTCGCCTCGCTCTAACCGTGAGATTGTAGCCTGAGCTACGCCCGCCAAGGTTGCAAGATCCCTTACCCCAAGTCCGAGGGCGACCCTAGCCATTTTGCACTGCACAGCATTCATAATGATAACCATGTTATTTTTATTGACAGCTTCTCTCGCTCAAAATAACAACAGTGTTATTAAAGTAAACCAAATAGGAGATTGCAAATGGACAACTTAGATATTCTGCCAGGCGGCATTGACCGCAACGACCTTGCCATGAAATCCAACGTTGTCGTGGGTTTGGTCGATGCCGCGCTGTGTCAAATCGAAGAACTCGACTTCGGGACAGCCGCAGGAACTAGAAATCGGGAACTGGACCACGTTTGGGCGATGGTTTCAGCCCTGAAGCCGCTGGCCACAGAACTCTCTGATTTGTGCGACGGCATCCACGCAATGCCTGAGGAGGGATCCTAAATCGTCCACCCATTTTGATCCAGGATGGATTAAAGGGTTGCGAAGATCAGACTATTGATCTAGCTTGGATCAAAATGGAGATGACGATGATTCTTGCCCAAAATTTCACGTTGGCAAAAATTGCCGAAGTGGTTGGAAAAAATCCGACCACTCTTCGTACTCACATCAATCGTGGTCTTGTAACCGCTCAGGGCCCACGGAACGTCAATGGTGATAAACCTGCGGGTAAGCACTCTCGTTTCAGCTTTTTTACGATGATGGAATTTGCAATGGCTTATCATCTTTATGATGATATGGGCCTACAGCTTGATAAGTCGTTCGAACACGCACGGCATTTCGCTCACATGTCTGGTGGCGGCAGCGTTTTCGATCTACCTACACGCTACGGTGCTTTACCATTTCACTACGAGCACGGTGACACTCTCTGGGGCATTGCAGGTGAACGTTCGTTTGAAATCCCAACCGAAAGCGAACCCGGTAAGAACCTCTACGTTATGATGCGTCACTACCTGCAGTCCGATGACTTTATCCTCGTGAACGCAAGTGCAGTATTTCAACGGGTTTGTTCTGCCCTTGGTGTTCACCCACATCTGTCGCTGGACGTGGTTTACCAAGATGAACCTGAGGATAAAAACCCAGAGTGGCCGGAGGCTGCGCAGTAACCATGCCGCGCCCTTCCGCCCCTTCCATGCCCACTGAGCGTCAAGTGATTGAGGCGCACAAGACAGTAACCGCGCTTCACCCGAAAGCCCGGATCAAGTGCATCGGGCCGGATGGTGTTCAATTCGATTACCCTGACAATCCCGCCACGGCGTCGGATTGGGACGATCGGCCATTTTCGGGGGACGGGGCATGAAGAAAATCCCACATCTAAAAAGCCGTCGCCGTCGCAAGACTGGACGTTGGGCGCACTACTACCGGCGCTTTGATCGCGCAAAGGGCAAAGAGGTTGAAATCAGCCTCGGCGTTCATGGTTTGCACCCCGCCGACCCGAAGGTGCTGGCAGCATGGGCTGCGGAACACGCGCGCTGGCAAGACATGCCGCCGGGCATTGAAGCCCCGAAAGCGGAAACCTTCGGATGGGCATTGGATCTCTACACGTCTGGCAATGATAAGTGGGCCAAATACTCCGACGAAACCAAGAAGTCCCGGCTGGCGATTTTTGCACGCTACCGCAAAGCCCAGGGCGACCGCCCGATCAAGACAATCACAAGCGATGCAATTGAGCGCGCCCTTTATGCCAAGGGCGGTCATGCCGCTGTGAATGAGTATAAGGCGCTCAAGCCAGTCTTTGAGCATTTGCGACGCTTGGGCTTCGTTGCCAAAAACCCGATGGCCGGGATCGAACTGGATAGACCCTCAATCCAAGGATTCCCCGTTGCCGATGCAGACGGCATTGCAGCATTCCAAGAGCGGTGGCCTGTAGGAACCCTTGAACGGCTTGTCTTTGATCTGGCGCTGTATACCGGTGCTGCACGTGGCGACCTTGCCGCGCTGGGGCGAAAGAATATCAAGGGCGACCTGATTGTGTATGAACGGCACAAAAGCAAGGTGACTGCCTATGTCCCGCTGACCCCCGAACTGCGCGCAGTCATTGCGCGGACGCCGGACATCGCTCCAACCTTCATACTCAATAGCTTTGGCCGTCCCTTTGCAAAGGAAAGCCTTGGCAACCTGTTTGGCGATGCAGCCCGCGCTGCTGGCATGTCTGCCCGGCTGCATGGATTGCGCAAAGCATTTTGCACCTATTGGGCCGAACAAGGGAAATCCACGCATGAAATCGCGGCTATGGCTGGTCACATGAGCCTTTCCGAAGTGGAGCGATACACCCGCGCTGCTGATCGGGAACGCATGGTTAAACTTCTTGTGGGGGTCGCATGAAACGGGACACGCAAACCCAAAAGCGGGACACGCTTATGCAAGACTATGATTTTAATGGGGAAAAATCAGAGATTTGCGGAAATGGCGACCCCGGCAGGATTCGAACCTGCAACCTGCCCCTTAGGAGGGGGCTGCTCTATCCAGTTGAGCCACGGGGCCGCTTGGGGCCTTCTGTAACCGGGAATTTCGGGGTTGTCATTGCCTTTGCACAATTGTTGTACACGTCGACCTGTTCACGCTACCATCGGGCAAAACAACAACGCAGGTGCCTCTCGTGAACACAGAAACCAAACGCCCGCTGACCCTTCGAGATGTATCCGAGGCTTCGGGGGTCTCAGAGATGACGGTCAGTCGGGTCCTGCGCAATCGAGGGGATGTGTCCGACGCCACCCGCACCCGTGTTCTGGCCGCCGCAAAAGAGCTGGGATATGTCCCCAACAAAATAGCAGGTGCACTGGCGTCCAGCCGCGTTAATCTGGTTGCCGTAATCATCCCGTCACTGTCGAACATGGTGTTCCCCGAAGTGCTGACCGGGATCAACCAGGTGCTGGAAGATACCGAACTCCAGCCTGTGGTCGGCGTCACCGACTATCTGCCCGAAAAAGAAGAGAAGGTGCTGTACGAGATGCTCTCGTGGCGGCCTTCGGGTGTGATCATAGCGGGGCTGGAGCATACCGAAGCAGCACGCGCCATGCTGGATTCCTCTGGCATTCCGGTGGTCGAGATCATGGATACCGACGGCAAACCGGTGGATGCGATGGTCGGGATCTCTCATCGTCGCGCGGGCCGCGAGATGGCGCAGGCGATCCTGAAAGCGGGTTATGAACATATCGGTTTCATGGGCACCAAGATGCCGTTGGACCATCGCGCGCGAAAGCGGTTTGAAGGCTTCACCGAAGTGCTCGGCAAGAAAGGGATCGAGATCGAGGATCGGGAATTCTATTCCGGCGGTTCAGCGCTCGCCAAGGGCCGCGAGATGACACAGACCATGTTGGAACGCTCACCCGATTTGGATTTTCTTTATTATTCCAACGACATGATCGGGGCAGGTGGTCTGTTGTATCTACTGGAGCAGGGCATCGATATTCCCGGACAGATCGGTCTGGCCGGGTTCAACAATGTAGAACTGTTGCAGGGTCTGCCGCGTAAACTGGCAACGATGGACGCCTGCCGATTGGAGATTGGCCGACAAGCGGCCGAAATCATCGCGGAACGGCTCAAGGACCCGGAGTCGGAGATTGAGACCCGCGTGACTCTGACCCCCAAGATCAGCTTTGGCGATACGCTGAAACGGCGCTAGGCCGATGGCACTGCGGCAACTGGACAACCGCACAGCGCGGGCGATTTTTATGGATCGTCATGCGCTGGCCGAGCCGCCTGCGGGACCTTCCAAAGGAGCAGACCTGTTGGAGCTAATCCAGCGGCTGGGCTTTGTTCAACTCGACAGTATCAACACCGTCGCCCGCGCCCATGACATGATCTTGTTCTCGCGCAGGCCCAGCTATCGCAGCGGGAATCTGAAACGTCTCTATGAACGCGATCGGGCGTTATTTGAACATTGGACCCATGACGCCGCTGTCATTCCGATGGACTATTACCGTCATTGGCATCTGCGGTTTCTGCGTGATGCTGATCTGTTGAAGTCGAGGTGGAAGAATTGGCGCCGGGATGGGTTCGAACAGCAGTTTGAGACGGTGCTGACCCATATCCGAGACCATGGTGCGGTGTCCTCATCCGATGTTGGGAAGGACGAAAAGAAAGGGTCCGGCGGGTGGTGGGATTGGCATCCCTCCAAGACGGCGCTTGAGTTTCTGTGGCGCTCCGGCGCGCTGACGGTGGTCGGGCGCGAGGGATTTCAAAAACGCTATGACCTGACGGAGCGGGTGATCGAGACGCATCTGTGCCCCGGTCAGCATCCTTGTGACGCTGAGGCGACCGTCGATTGGTTGTGCAATGCCGCGCTGGACCGGCTTGGCTTCGCCACATCAGGTGAGATCGCGGCGTTCTGGGATACGGTCAGCCCGGCGGAGGCAAAAGATTGGTGCACGAAAGCCCTGCAATCCGGTGCCTTGGAGGAAATCGAGATTGCCTGTGTTGACGGGCGAATGCGCAAGCTTTTCGCACGACCCGATCTGACAGATGATTTGGCGGGCCTGCCCCAGCCAACCGGGCGCATACGGGTGCTCAGCCCGTTTGATCCGATGCTGCGCGACCGGAACCGAGCCGAGCGGCTGTTTGGTTTTCACTATCGGATCGAGGTTTTTGTGCCTGAGGCGAAACGGACCTATGGCTACTACGTGTTCCCATTGCTTGAGGGCGACAAGCTGATTGGCCGGATCGATATGAAAGCGCATCGGGATGCGGGCGAACTGCGCGTGCGCGCCCTTTGGCCGGAACGCGCCATCCGATGGTCTGACGCGCGCACTCGCCGCCTAGAGGCCGAATTGGATCGGGTCCGTCGCTTCGCCGGTCTGGATCTCGTTAGCTTTGCACAAGACTGGCTTAAAATGCCAAAATAGGCTCTATTCTGCGTCGGTCAGGGTCAGCCGAAGCGGTGCGAGCCCGTCAATGCCGCCCTCAATCGTATCCCCTGCAACCACAGGACCGACGCCGGCAGGCGTTCCCGTCAGGATCAGGTCTCCCGGACGCAGGTGATAGTAACCGGACAAATGGCATATGATCTCATCAATCTTCCAGATCAGCTCTTGCAGGGTGGCGTCCTGACGGAGTTCGGAATTGACGCTCAGATGAATGCGCTTGCTATCGTCGGGAGCCCATTCGGTAGCGCGGGTCAGCGGTGCAAAAACCGTTCCGTTTTCCAGATCCTTGCCCAAATCCCAAGGGCGCTGTTTGTTGCGTTCACGGATTTGCAGATCGCGGCGCGTCATATCCAGCGCACAACCATAGGCATAAACCGCATCCCAGGCCTGAGCGCTGGTCGCTTTGAACACCGGTCTACCGATGGCAACGGCCAATTCCATTTCGTGATGGAAATTCTCGGTGCCCGGCGGATATGGCACGGTCGCGCCGGTCAGAATGGCGTTCGACGCGGATTTGGTGAAGTAGAAAGGTGCTTCACGATCCACCTCATGCCCCATCTCGGCTGCATGGGCAGCGTAATTGCGACCAACGCAGAAAATCCGACCAACCGGATACCAGGCCGTTTCACCCTGCACAGGGATGCCAAGGATATCCGGAATCGGGAACAAATGGTCGGTCATGATGGGCCCTCATGGATGTTTGCGCGCATCTTAATTCACAAGACCAATCCCGCAACCCGCAGAAATCCGCCGGTTTTTACCCAGCTCTCTCTGTAAATTCGGCACGGAACTGCCCAATTTTGACAATTTGGAAACGAATTGTTTCCCGAATCCCGAGGAATCAGTTTTAGAAATACACATCGGATGCGCTTTTTGACCCCCGGCGCAGTTCGATACCTGCGATGAGCCCCAGAATCTGCACATCGCCATTTGACGAAAAGTGCTTGGATACCATCCTGTTCGCCCCAGAACGCTGGTTGCCAAAGTAATGAACCAATCTATTTAGCTCTGCGCGATCTGGTGCAGAGCGCTTTATCAACCGCCAGAACCGGATCGTTGGAATGCCGGACAAACAGCACGATCAAAGCGACGAAAAGAAACCGCTTGCGGACCAGACAGCAAGTCGGCAAACGAGCATGACCGCTTCGGAGCACACGCAAAGGTTTAGGTCCATCCCCCTGGATCCTAAGCCTCGGTAACGAACCAATTTTGGTTCTGCACGTCTTCGAAGCACGGGCCAGGCACATATCCAGTCCGGGTCTGGCCAAACCCCGTCGGAGAGTTCCCCCTACCATCTCCGACGGGGTCACAAACCTAAGGCCGGACCAAGCTCTTAGCTTTCCAGATCATTGATTTCATTGAGAAGATCCAGCAGCATTTCATGCTTGTCGGGGCCAAGCTGGCTGCGCACCCGTTTGGCCTGTTCCACACTCACGGCCAGATTGGCGTGAATGATCTGAACACCCGCATCACTGATTTCGACAATCTGACGACGACCATCCTGAGGATGGCGGCGGCGCAAGATCAGGTTTTTCTGCTCTAGCGTTTGCAGAATACGGGTCAGGCTGGGCAACAGCAGGCAGGCGCGTTCAGCAATATGCGTCGGCTCTTGCGGGCCTTCTTCGTTCAAGACACGTAGCACCCGCCATTGTTGTTCGGTGACACCGGCATCCACCAACAGCCCACGAATTGGCCCCATCACCTTTTCCCGCGCCCGCAACAGCGCGATGGGTAAAGATCTTGAAGTTAACGGTAAATCATCGGCCATGTTTAACCTTACCACGGTATTGGCGGAACGGCGCTTGCCGAGTTCCAGCCAAGGTCTGCGGCAATGCCTCGGGAATGCGATTGCTTGAAATCTCAAGCGGTTTGTTTCCAAAAGCTATGGATATTGACCGAGACTGCATGACAGAATGTAGCAGAATCTCAAGAGTCTCATACAGGACACAGCAAAATGCCCGCCCCAAAGAACACGTTCAAACAGGCTCTGGCACAGGGCAAACGGCAGATCGGCTGCTGGATGAGCTTTGCCGAACCCTCCACCGCCGAGGTCATGGGAACCGCAGGGTTCGACTGGCTGGTTATTGATGGAGAGCACGCGCCCAATGACATCCGGTCGATCCGGGATCAGTTGATCGCCTTAGCCAACAGCCCGTCTCATCCCGTAGTCCGCGTACCGGTGGGTGAGACCTGGCTGATCAAGATGGTTCTGGATGCGGGCGCGCAGACCATTCTGGTGCCGATTGTGGAAAGCGCAGAACAGGCACGAAAGCTGGTACGTGCTTGCCGTTATCCACCCGAGGGTGCGCGCGGTGTTGGCGCAACATCCGCGCGGGCAACGATGTATGGATCAACCCAAGACTACATACAGACCGCCGATCAGGAAATCTGCCTATTGGTGCAAGTAGAAAACCGAGCTGGAATGGCTGCGCTGGACGAAATTTTACAGGTCGACGGGATTGATGGAGTCTTTATCGGGCCCGCTGATCTGTCGACCGATATGGGCTATCAGGGCAACAGCGCCGCGCCCGAAGTGCGCGCCACCATCGCCGACGCCATGAAACGGATCAGTGCTGCAGGCAAAGCACCGGGGATTCTGGGCACCAATGATAAGGCGACTCAGGCCTATCTGGACATGGACCCGCTGTTTCTGGCGGTAGGTATTGATGTCATGCTTTTGGCCAACGCAGCGCGCGCACTGTCGGCGCAATGGAAGTCCGGCTAGGGCTAGCCCCGCATCAAAGCCGCCGCCTGCGCATACCCGCCGGATGCACCATCAACGAAATGAACGTGATCATCCCGCGTGGCGGCGGGCACAAAGCAGGTCATCATCGCCTCATCCTGCGCATGCAGGCCATATCTGATTTTGCCCCGCCCGCGCGCCTCTTCCAGCATATGCTCGATTTGGGCAAGCGTGGACGGATCACAATCCAGCGTCATCTTCAGCCCGTCATCGAATTTGCGAAAATCTGCATTGCGGCTGACCATCCGCTTATAGTGTTCGGGCTCGAACTGACCCATACGCTTATTGGTCCAGAACAAGATCGCAATCAAAAGGTTCTGCCCCAGCAACACAAGCTTTTGGAGCAACAGGCTGCGGCCGGTTCGCGATACATGCGCATCCAGATCAACACCCGGTGGCGGCCATGTCATGGGTGGTCCGTTTTCAGGCACTGGGTGACCCGCGCGGTCCAACCCGTCCGACGCACGCAAGACCGATTGCGCCAGATCGGCAAAGTCACGCTCGGTCGCCTGCGCCGTGGGCTGCACAACAACCGAGACAATGCGCCCACGCTGCGCCGGGCTGTTGGACCAGCGACAGGACAGACCAGTCAAATCTGGCTGGCTACCCGGCTCGGCCAGCGGCACCTGATGCTCTCCGGCCTTCATCTGCGCCTCGGCCCAGGCCAAACCACCGCCTGAGAACATGGCATAGTCGACCCCGTTCGATGGCGCATATCGGGCCACGCGCAAATCCTTTCCCGCCTGGCGCAGCTCTGTCACGGGCACCAACGCCGCCCGCAGCGGCATCGAAAACTCTTCCTCAGCCCAGCGCCGTAGCGCGGCGAGCGTCTGGCGGGCCTGATCGGCGGCACTGGGCGGCACGGCAAACCCCGCACCGTCTCCACCAAAGACATAAGGGAACAACTTACCATCCATCGTGTTGATCATTCCCGAGATCACGGCCGCGCCGACCATGTTCACGGTCTTGTAGCGTCCGCGCGCAATCTCTCCGGTCGAGTCGACGATATCGGCAACGCCCAAAACCCATTCATCCGGGACAGCCGCAAACGAGGACGGGTCTGCCAGCTGATTGAAATCGCGCAGCAGCGGCAGGTTTTCGTAAAATGCAGAATGGAGGTCTTTCATGGTCCCCCTCAGATTGAATTGAATGGTCAGATAGCTCAAACGTGATCAATGTCTGTTACCTGCAACATTCTACACGCGCTTGTGCGTTTTACCACAACATGCCAAGGAGTGATCGCAAGACTTGAAGGGGACGTTAGATGAAATCTGGGCTGGTTGTACTGTGTCTGGCCTATGTCCTCAGCCAGTTCTTTCGCGCGTTCCTTGCGGTCCTGAGCCTTGATCTGGAACGCGACATCGGCGCCACGCCCGAAGATTTGGCCTTTGCCTCGGGCCTTTGGTTTTTGGTCTTTGCAGCCATGCAAATTCCGGTCGGCTGGGCGCTGGACCGGGTCGGTCCGCGCCTGACCGCTGCTGTATTGCTGCTGGTCGGCGGTGCAGGTGGGGCGGTTGTGTTTGCCGTGGCCACGTCCGCCGTTCACGTCAGTATTGCGATGGCGCTGATTGGGGTTGGGTGCTCTCCGGTTCTGATGGCATCGTATTTCATCTTCGCGCGCGAATACCCTCCGGCCCGGTTTGCCACGCTTGCCGCAGTGATGCTTGGCGTGGGATCGGTGGGTAATCTGGTCGCCTCCTACCCGACCGCTCTTGCGGCTGAAATGCTGGGCTGGCGTGCCACCCTGCTGGGCCTGGCTTTGGTTTCTGCAGTTGTCGCCCTTGGCATCTGGATCAGCGTGCACGACCCGGCCAAGGTTGAAACCGAGCATAAGGGATCGGTTCTGGACCTGCTCAAAGAACCCGCCTTATGGCTGATCCTGCCCTTGATGCTGGTGGCTTATGCCCCCTCGGCCGCGCTGCGTGGATTATGGGCCGGTCCTTATCTGAACGATGTCTTTGGGCTCAGCACCACCCAGATCGGCACTGCAACGCTGATCATGGGGGCCGCGATGATTGCAGGAACCTTTACCTACGGTCCGCTGGATCGCATATTGGGCACGCGGAAATGGGTTATCTTCGGCGGCAATGCGCTGGCGGCCGTAGCGTTGGGTCTGCTGTGTCTGTGGATCAACAGCGCGATCTGGGTCTCGGTCCTGCTGCTGGCAGTCATTGGGTTTCTGGGGGCCAGCTTTCCGGTTATCATGGCCCATGGCCGCGCCTTTGTGCCGCCGCATCTGGTTGGGCGTGGGGTCACCTTGCTGAACCTGTTTGGAATCGGAGGCGTCGGCATTGCACAATTCGCCACGGGACGCATCCACGCGGCCAACGTCGTCGCCGGAGCCAACGCGCCCTATCTGGCCATCTTCAGCTTTTTTGCCGTGACCCTTGCCATTGGCTGCGTGATCTATCTATTCAGCCGGGACAGCCTGGACTGATTGGAAACCGGAGGAACGGCCCGTGCAGGATATCGAGGTGATCGCACCCAACCTGAAACACAGCCTGTCCGGGGTCACAACCACGGTCATCCGCCTGCTGCCGATCCAGAAAGAGATGATCGGGATCGTCGCTACCGGTCCCGGCCTGCCCGAAGACCTGCCGCATATCCGCCTGATCAAGGTTCCGTTCCTGTCGAACCGCACCTGCCGGGTCTGGCACGCGCGACGCAATACCGAAATGCTGATGGGGCTGTTTCTGCGCAAGGTCCTGCGGCGCAATCTGAAACTGCTATTCACCTCTGCCGCGCAACGGGATCATTCGGGGTTTACCAAGACTCTGATCTCGCAAATGGACGCGCTGATCGCGACAACGCCGCAGGCGGCCTCGTTTCTGCAACACCCGTCAACCGTCATCATGCATGGCGTAAACACCGAACTGTTCCATCCAGCGACCGACAAACAAACACTGCGCAACAAGCTGGGCTTGCCCAGTGGCACCCTGATCGGTTGTTTCGGGCGCATTCGCCCTCAGAAGGGCGTTGATCTGCTGGTTGACGGCGCACTGAACGTCCTGCCCAATCACCCCGATGCCCACATCATCTTCACCGGCCGCGCCACCAGCGAATTCGAAGGGTTTCAAGCCGAACAGGAATCCAAACTACAAGCCGCAGGTCTAGCTGACCGTGTGCATTTCCTCGGCGAACGCCCGTGGGAAGAGATTGTCGAGACCTACCGCGCCCTCGATCTGTTCGTCGCCCCCGCCCGCCACGAAGGGTTCGGGCTGACCCCGCTTGAGGCAATGGCCTCGGGCGTGCCCGCGATTGCCTGTCACGGCGTAGGGGCCTTTAGCGCCCAGATTAAGGATGGCGAAACCGGGCGGCTGGTTGAAAAAGACAATGCCCCGGCATTGGCCCAAGCGCTGGATCAGATGCTGTCCGACCCGGCCCAACTGGCCGTCGCCGGACAGGCCGCTCGCGCCCATGTGGAGCGGAATTTTCGAATCGAAGGCGAGGCGGAAGCCATCGTAAAGGTCTATCGATCTCTGCTGGACGCCGATTAGAGTGCGGTGAACGCCTCAAATCCGCGTCATTCATCGAAAACCGATCCGAAAGCTCTTTTTTCTTTGCTGCAACGCGGCTATGAACGCGCGTCCTTAACTTTGGAGACATAAAATGGGCTATCGCGTCGTTGTCGCCGGCGCCACAGGTAACGTGGGCCGCGAAATGCTGAACATCCTGGCGGAACGCCAGTTCCCGATCGATGAAATTGCCGCTCTGGCAAGCCGTCGTTCGCTGGGGACTGAGGTGACATTTGGCGACAAGACACTGACCACCAAGGACATCGATACATTCGACTTCACCGGCTGGGACATGGCGCTGTTTGCCATCGGCTCGGACGCAACCAAAACCTACGGCCCCAAAGCGGCCGCAGCGGGTTGTGTGGTGATCGATAACTCATCGCTTTATCGCTACGACCCGGACATTCCGCTGATCGTGCCGGAATGTAACCCGCAAGCGATTCACGACTACAAAAACAAGAACATCATCGCCAACCCCAACTGCTCGACCGCGCAGATGGTTGTCGCGCTGAAGCCGCTGCACGACCGCGCACGTATCAAGCGCGTGGTTGTCTCGACTTATCAGTCGGTGTCGGGTGCCGGTAAAGAGGGCATGGATGAACTTTGGGATCAGACCAAAGCCATCTACAATCCCACGACCGAGGTTGAGCCGAAGAAGTTCCAGAAACAGATCGCCTTCAACGTCATTCCGCAGATCGACGTCTTCATGGAAGACGGCTCGACCAAGGAAGAGTGGAAGATGGTTGTCGAAACTAAAAAGATCGTCGATCCGTCGATAAAGGTTACGGCCACCTGTGTCCGCGTTCCGGTTTTCGTTGGCCACTCCGAGGCCGTGAATATCGAGTTCGAGGAATTCCTGGACGAAGACGAAGCCCGCGACATACTACGCGAGGCCCCTGGCATCATGGTCATCGACAAGCGTGAAGAGGGTGGCTACGTCTCGCCGATCGAATGCGCGGGCGATTTCGCCACGTTCATCAGCCGCATCCGCCAGGATTCGACCATCGAGAACGGTCTGAACCTGTGGTGCGTCTCGGACAACCTGCGCAAAGGTGCTGCACTGAACGCAGTTCAGATTGCCGAGCTTCTGGGCCGTGAGGTTCTGAAGAAGGGGTAAGAAAACCACCCTGACGAGAAAATACAAAGCCCCGCAGCATCACGTGCGGGGCTTCTTTATTGTCTGAACGCAACGCGAATGCGCCAATTCAGACAGCGGCGTGCCAAACTGTTGAGTGAGAAGGTGTTGATTAAACCGCCAGTTCCGGACAAACCGGATCAGGACCCGATCTTTATGGCATCTTCGTAAAGTAGAACGGCCCGCTCGGATTCGTTTTCAAGCACATCCATCTCAGCGCAGAAATGCACAACGTCATCGAGGCTGGGAATATCTGCGGCGTTCAGGGCTTCCACAGTCGGCTGAAGCTCGGCCCAATAGGCTTTTACCTGCTTCAACGCCGCAAGCGAGGCGTCGCTTGGAGGTGTGGACATCTTGATATAGTCATTGCCACCATCGATCAGCGCGTCGACGATCTTGCCAAATTTCGCAGCGTTCTCCTTGAACTTCTCGTGGTGCTCCGCCGTGTCTTTTCCTGTCGCGGCTAGGGCAATTTCCTTGCAGATTTTCTGCGTTATCATCCGCTGCCGACCCGCAAACTCCAGTGCCAAGGCCATAGACGGTTCGATATCGACCTCGCCATAGGCAGCTTCCAACTTGCGAACGACCCCATGGTTGGCCTCTTCCAAAGGTTCCACATCGCCCACGATCATGGTCAATTGTGCGTCGCTCACGGATTTGGTGGCGACAATATCCTCAACCGCGATCCGATAGGGCGCCCACAATGTTGCGACTTCCTCAAGCGCTTTGTTGACCGAGTAGAACCGTTCGCGATCTATGCCCGACGATCCCTTGCCCTCCTTGAAACCAAGCAGAATATCGTCAAACTGATCATGCGCTTGTTGCAGTTCAGTCAGAGCCTTGTCGGCTTCGGCACCCAGGCTCAGCAACACGGTGGCTTTTGCGACTTTCTCGGTTAAAAAACTCAGCTTTTCCGCAGCCAGAATGCGATGCGCCACCTGACCTGCCGCCATAGCAAGCGCGTAGCCTCCAACCGGCAAGAATGCTGCTAGCCCAAGTCCCAACGTTCCAGTGACGAAAACACGACGATCGACACTCATTTTTTACCTAACCCTGCTGCTTTTGCATGTGCATATCGAGCAAGAAGCGCCGCAATTGTCCCAGCGTAATGTTGAAAATAAGAAAATATGGTGACCTTTTGCGGCTGAAATCCGCAGATTCACGCGCTAATCAACCGTATCAGCTAGGGATTCCAATCAGGGTTGTGTCCACCATCGACCCGTCGGCTTTTACGCAGGTTGATATCAGCGAGGCGCGCGCTCCACATGACCCAGACGGGTTTTCTGTTGGCAAATCACCGTGGCGGGTACATCAGCCTGAAACCCCTGTTGTTGCATTCATCGGGTGTGTGTTTAGAAATCGGGTGGTCTGGACAAGTCTCAGGCCCCCAATCGACCACATCGGCCCTAACAGAAGGCCCCGAGGAACCAAATGACGAACACCGCCTCCGAACAAAACCAACAGGACACCGTCGAATACAGCCAGTCCCGAGGTTTGGTGGATCGGTTGGCGCGATTGGAATGCTCGCTTGCGTTTTCATCCTACCAATCCGGGCTGTTGTACCATCTGGGTCGGGGTTCTGACGGGTCGTTGCATGTACATCAGTCGGCCATGCCAAAACCCATGGGGCTGCATTATGATGGTCAAGGTGGGCTGACGCTGGCCGGGGGCGCTGAAATTCTGAGGTTCGAGAACATTCTCGCCCCGCATGAGCGCATCAACAACGTCTTCGATGCCTGTTTTATGCCACGGCTTATACATAGTGTTGGTGAGTTGGATGTTCACGATATCGGGCTGGATGCAGATGGCACCCCCGTCTTTGTGAACACCCGTTTCAATTGCCTGTCGACCTTGTCCAAGCGCCACAGCTTCGTACCTGGGTGGACCCCGCCGTCGATTACTCAGATCGTGGATGAGGACCGGTGCCATCTGAACGGGATGGCCATGCGCGACGGCCAGCCCGCCTATGTCACCGCCGTATCGCAATCCAACACAATTGACGGGTGGAGAGATCGCCGCGTTGACGGAGGCGTCGCCATTGACGTCCAGAACAACCAAGTTGTGTGCAAGGGCCTGTCGATGCCGCATTCGCCGCGCTGGTATAATGGCAAGCTCTGGCTTCTGAACTCTGGCACTGGTGAGCTAGGCTATGTGGATGGGCTGGAAGGGGGTGATCCGGGTCAGTTCAAACCGATTGTATTTTGCCCGGGTTTCCTGCGCGGGCTGCGGCTCTACAAGGGATATGCTTTCGTCGGTCTGTCCAAGCCGCGCTACAAGCGGTTCGAAGGGCTGCCATTGGCAGATCGGCTGGACGCCGCAGACAGCGACGCGTGGTGTGGCCTGCAGATCATCGACCTTGCCACCGGCACCTGTGTCGACTGGTTCCGCATCGATGGCGCGATCACGGAACTCTATGACGTTGAGATCATACCAGGATTTGCAACGCCCATGACGGTCAGCCCTGGCAGCGCCGAAGCGGCGAGCCTAGTCACTTGGGATAAATCAGAGACTGTCGACACGCCGACGTCGCAAAGGTAACTCAACTCTACGTTTGCCGCACACCAATTAATTGAACGTCACACGACCCTGACCCAAACGCCATAGTCAGATCAGAACAAAACTAACGTTATACATCAGAAGACCCCAAAAGATCGAATGTTCCGTTTGCAGTGAAGTTAGCAGCGAACCGCAGGTCGGCTCGATAAACGACGAGAAAGTCCGCTCTGAGCCCACTTTGACAAATGCTGCACGCAGCGCGAATGGCTGCTATCGATCATTGATCGATGTAACGACCTCATATGCAGATGATGCGTCATTGAGATGCGTCACCGCTGCCTTTCGTTCTTCTTCTGAATACTCTGCCGCGATCCGTTCGATCTCTTTGGCGACACCCGAATAGATCGGTCCAAGCGCCTCAAACAGGTATTGTGTCGGATGGACAATGATCCCTCGTCGGTCGTCCGGGTCACGTTCACGCCTTGCTAGGTCTGCTTTTTCCAAACGGTCTAGCAACGTCGTGACGGACCCGGTGGTCAATCCCAATTCGGCTGCGATCTTGCTTGGCTTAGCCGGTGCTTCGGCGAGCATATTTAAGCACCGCAGGTCGTTCCGGCTGACGCCAACGGCGTTGGCGGCTTTCGTGTCGAGCCGATCAATACTTGCGTACAATCTGCGGCACGCCGCGACGAGGTCTTGAGGCGTCGCTTCGTCAGATGTTTGCATCGGCCATAATCCATTTAGCTTGACATTCAAGTTACTTGATATAGATCATCGTTCAGTTGGATTTGAAACGCAAGAACCGTGGAGACTGAAATGGAAATCGCGCTTTATATCGTACTCGGGTTAGTTGCCCTTATTGCCCTTCTTTCCGCACTCGCGCCCACCAGGGTTGAGTACACCGAAGAGATCACAGTCGGTGCACCGGTTGAGCAGGTCTATGACGATGTACGCCTCCAAGAGCATCTGATGCGTTGGTCGGCTTGGCCGAAGGAGACCAAATCTACATGCACTGTCGAAGGTGCGGACGGTGAAACAGGCACCAAAACGGTGTTCTTCACGAAAGGCAAACGGGTGGGCCACCAGGAAGTTGTGCGCCTGCAAGAGAACGAAGAAGTGGTCCTGACACTTGTTGGGCCCGGACCTCCTCATAAACCGAAACTGACCTTTGAACTTCGCTCCCTGGGCGAAGGGCGCACACGCGTGTTGGCTCACTTCATCAACGAACTGCCGCGCCCATTCAACGCGATCTGGAAGTTTGCTGGTCTCACGAAATGGACGCGAGAAATGCACCGGAAAGACCTTACCGGTCTAAAGGCGTTCTCTGAGCCGCCGCATCTTGACATGAACGGTGACGTCGTCGGGCGCCCACCGAAGGGTGAAAACCCCTACGAGCACAACAAGCAGGCGGCCTGATAGTCATATGAGTTACTTCACCCACGAATTTGTCGGCGAGATTGCCCTGCATGGCGTCGGCAAATCGCGGGTGATTACCTACAAGGTTCTATTCATGCCACCCTGTTTTGAGGCCGAACTGCCCTTCCAGACCTACCCGCGCTTGCGGGTGGAAGGTGAAATCGCTGACGTCCCAGTGCGTGGTGCATGGATGCCGGTGGGTGACGGAAGGCGCTACTTCATTGTTTCGCCCGACATCAAGGCCAATACCGGTCTGGACGTCGGCGACGAGGGCGAAATGCGATTTAGGGTGGACGACCAGGATCACGTCGATATGCCGACCGCCTTGAACGCGGCTTTGAAATCAGACGATGCCGCATCGGCGCAATGGGATAAGCTTACAGCTGGAAAGAAACGGATGTTCACCAATCACGTCTTCTCTGCAAAGACCTCTCCAACAGAACAACGTCGTGTTGGCGAGGCAATAGCAGCTATCACAGAAGGAATCACGCTCCGCGACCTGCAAAGACGTAAGAAGTAGGTTCCTCATAGCAAGCAAAGCTGCCGTTGGCGCGGGCGTGTTAAAAGGCAGCAAAGTCCGCAGAGCGGACTTCGTTTGCGTTTGGAACTTGTATCACTTTCGGCCCAAACCGGTCATTAAGACGCATCGCGGGAAACGACCGCTTTGAGCCCAACCCAGTCATAGCGATGTCCTGCTGCGCGCGCTTGCAGCGCGTGAATCGCTGCAAGCGCTCGGTAAACGAAGCTGAGCGGCAGGAGAGATACCGGCCATTCCGTTTTGCGCAACGAAGTCTAGGTTGGCACGGACCTAGTGACGGGCTTTGCAGTTATACCTCAGCAATCAGCCAATGACGGATTTCCACTTAAGTACTTCCTCCTTGTGGCATGTCACGCATCATATGTTCGGTAACCGTAGCGGTCGCGAGCAAGGGATCCCGCCGCGGCAAAGAGATACAAACAAGGCGTTATGTCCATTGGTACTTTTGACCAAAGTAAACCGGCGCGCGACAGCACATGATGATAGTTCTTAAGTGAGGATTGCAACGCAGACGGTATCTCAGGCAGCGATCAACCGGTTTGAGGTATCGCGGAGGCATGAGATTAGATCAGCAACAAGATCGGACGGTTGATTACGTGGGGTCGTCAGGTTTACGTAAGCCGTTGGTAGTTTGGGTAGTGTTTTTCGACCCACCTGATCTAGTCCTTCCGGAATAGTTCTTGAAAGAAAGACGGCAATTGCTGCGTCTGCATTAAGTGTCGCAATCACGGGCTCCAGGCTCCCGATCTGTAGCACTGGTCGCCAGTCTATTCCGGCGGTCACTAGCGCGTTCACCGCAGATGCCCGGAACGCACAGGTTTCTTCACCGAGTGCTACCGGCAAAGGGTTCGTCTTGTATGCCGACCCGTCCGGCGCACCTGTCCAGACAAGCTCATCGGTCATGAGCGGCGAGGCATCTTCTGCCGGCACAGCATCTGTTGTGATGGCAAGGTCCACCCGTTCTCTCGCGATTGCCTCTCGGAGTGCTCTTGTCCCTTCGCTAACAAGTGTCACCCGCGCATTGGGATGCCTTTCGCGGAAAAGACGCAACGCGGGTGGGATCAAGACACCGACAACGTCGGGTGGAACACCTAACCGTATCTCTCCTTCAGCTTCTACGCCCATCATTGTGGCCATCAGCGCATCGTTCTCTGCGATCATCCGGTGAGCGCCCACCAAAAGTCGCTCTCCCGCAGTCGTGGGACGAAGGCCTTCTGGCCGTCGATCAAACAGGCTTGCATCAAAGAGGGCTTCAAGCCGTGCAATCTGTTGACTGACCGCCCCTTGGGTACGGTTCAGCATTTGCGCAGCGAGCGTCATGCTACCAGTCTCTGCCGCGGCAACGAAGGCACGCAACAGCGCGATGTCGATATTGCGATTGGCGTGATCAAACATAGCCTTGATATTAACATCTTTAATTCAGGGCAGAAAGGAAATTAGCTGGTGAGCGGCCATAACTAGAGGCATCAGAAACCTAAGCTTGTCTTTGGAAAGGTTTCTTCATGTCCCTTACAGAAAGTGTAACGCTGGCCGCCTTTGCACTTGCGGCGGTTGGGTTGCTTGGCTCTCCTGGTCCGGCCATTGCCGCACTCGTGGCGGTTGGTAAGGTTCATGGCGGGCGCAAAGGCCTCCGGTTCTACGGGGGATTGCAGCTAGGATTGGCCGCTGCAGCTGCGGTCAGTGCTGCGGGCCTAGTGTCGCTGGTCACAGCCATTCCAGCTTTGCGCATCGCGATGACCGTCGTTGCGGGGGCTTATCTGCTTTACCTCGCTTGGAAGATCGCGACCGCCCCAGTCGGCGCGCCAACTGAAACCGTGGAACCGCCCAAAGGAGGGTTTGTGCTGGCTGGCGCGACCTTGGGTGTGACCAACCCAAAGGCATATGTCGCGTTCGCCGCGCTGATGGCTCCGGTGACTTTGGTTTCAGGCGATGCGTTTCTTGATGCAGTGCTCAAGTGGAGTGTGGTCGTGGCAGTCATGATCGTCGTTGATCTGTTGTGGCTGGCAGGTGGGGTCTGGCTGGGACGTGCCGCTTTGCCGCCGCTGGCAGAAAGTATCCTAAATGTTGTCTTGGCAGGCTCAATCGTCGCTGCTGCATTCCTGGCGCTTTTATGACCATGCAAGAGGTCGCCATTCTAATTGGCGTCGGTCTGTTTGGTGGGGCATGGAATTCTGTGGCGGGTGGAGCAACGTTGTTTACCTTTCCAGCTTTGATGGCGACAGGCCTGCCACCTGTTGTTGCAAACGCAACAAATGTGCTGGCACTTATGCCCGCGAATGCCTTTGCTTTGCTGCCTTTCAGAGCTGAACTGCGCGCAGTAGGCACCCGAGCGATGCCACTTCTAGCTGTTTCGGGGGCCGGCGCGGTGACAGGGGCGCTTCTGTTGCTATTCCCAGACCCGGCGGTGTTCGAGGCGTTGATACCGTGGCTTGTTTTGCTTGCGACCTTGCTTTTTGCGTCGGCTGATCGATTGCGTCTGTGGCTTTTGGCGCAAAGCCAAGGCTGGACTGGAAAGAATGCAACTTATCCTGCCTTGTTTGTCGGTTCGATCTACGGTGGCTATTTTGGCGCAGGGTTGGGATTTCTTTTGCTGGCTTTGGCGCAGATCATCGGGTTCCGAGACTTCCATACCGCCAACGTGATCAAGAACCTTCTTTCGACCGTGTTTATGATCCTCAGTGTTGTTGTGTTCTCTGCGGGCGGGCTGGTCGCCTGGCCCGAAGCTTTGGCGATGATGTTTGGTACGTCATTGGGCGGGCTCGTTGGCGCGAAAGCCGCGCGCTTTCTCGATCCAGACGGCCTGCGATGGATCGTTGTCGGGCTTGGTGTCATTTTGTGCCTGTACTACTTTGCGGCAACGTACTGGCCCGTTGCAGGATGGACCAGATGACGCGAAATTCCACCACTGACACCACTGGGCGCACGGTTGACCTTCGACAGTTTTACATCGCCAGGACGCTCTATGTCTTTACAGAGCAACTCATTGGAATCTCTATTCCAATCATCATCTACCGCGACACAAATGACGCCGCACTCGCCGCGTTAAGCTTTTTTGCAATCTGGGCACCGCGCTGTCTCTTCCCCTTTGTTGCCGCCCGGCTGATTGACGCCACCAAGCCGCGCGTCCAGATGCAGGCCGTCGATGCCGTACGGATTGCGACACTCTTAGTTATTGCAGTCTTGCCAATTGGCGCGTGGCTTCTGATCGGTGCAGGTCTGTTGAGCCTTTTGAACCTTTGGGCAATTGCCTTGTTTGAAAAGGGTTTGAATGCAGTTTCGCCTGCCAGCGGTGACGCGCAAAATGACAGCGCCGTTGCAACCTTCTCGGCGGCGCTGCGGGCCGATCGTGTCGCTTTGACGATCAGCGCGCTCATCAGTGGAACGCTCATCGCATTTGGCTCTGAGGTGCTACTGATCGTGGGTGCTGCATTTGTATTGATGGCTGCACATGTGCTGCAAGCGCGCTCGAACTTGTTGTGGGGGCTCTCCCCTGTTCGCGCTGAGCCAGCTGGACTCCGGAAAATCGCCTTTGATGTGTTTGCAAACACAACTCTGCGGCAGCTCATTTATCTGCTTTGGGCACTGAACTTGTTGCAGGGCATCGTCTTTGGAGCCCTACCGGTGTTGATGGAAACAACGTTCCAGAAAGACCCGGCCGGTGCGGCAGCTTTGTTTGCAGGTATTCATATCGGCTCCTGGGTTTTGTTGTGGGCATACCCATCGGTCGCTCGTCGCTTCAGTCGGCCAACACGCGCAACTTGGGCGATGGCTCTGTCTGCACTTGGGCTAGCAGCGGCCTTTCTGACGAGCAACGTAGCAGTTTTTGCGACAGCAGTTTGTCTGGCCTTGTCCGTGCGCAACATACTCGACGTAGAAACGATCATCGTCCGGAATCGAGAGATCGACAGCGCGAACTTCGGACAAGTGATGACTGTGTTTTTACCACTAATCTATGCCCCCTTTGCCATCGCCGGTCTGCTCGTGACATGGCTTTTTCAACTGGGTGGGCCGTCAATGCTCGCGCCAGGGATAATTGCCGGAGCGTTACTGTCTTTCATGCTGTGGTGCTTCGTCTTGCGACAGGCATTCGAATTACAGGAGTAAGTCTTTAGCCCCTCCACGAGTTGTTAGACAGGGCTTTACGCACTTGGTTCAATTGATGCACGCCGCATGATGTCCTCAATGGACACATCATCTGGAAACAGCGCGTTGCTTTCGACCGCAAAAGCCGCTGCTGCGGCGGCAAACCTGACAGCCTTGCGCAGGTCAAAACCTATACTTTGCGCATACCAAAGCGCCACTGAAAAAGCATCCCCAGCACCGTTGCTGTCACGCAGATGGGCAGGATAAGCGGGCACGACCGCGACACCTTCCGTTGTGTGGATTTGTGCGCCCTTGTCCGCTTTGGTCAGGACCACCTGCTGCGCCCGCCCCGCCAACAGGCGTTCGATAATCGGCAAAGGGTCCGCCAGCGCAACGTCGGAAAGCTGTAGGACATCAGCACAACCGATGAAATCATCATACCAAGGGTTTTGGCCGTCATAGTCGTGCAGGTCGAGCAGGACCTCAGCTTCAACGCCTTGCAAAAGATGCAGGAGCTTCTTCGACGACACTGAAAGGCTAACGAAGATGGTGTCCGCCGCCTGTATGGTTTGCGCAATACGCGGTTCATCAATCTCAGGATCGGGCGGTCCGTTTGAAACGAACAACGAATATCGCCCGCCCTTTTGATCCATGATGTTTACATGATGGGGCGTTGGTGCGTCGTGCTCATCGACAACCAACGCAATATCACGTGCCTCACAGGCTGATCTGACAAGCTGACCATGTTGGTCGCGCCCAAGCGTGCAATGCAAAACAGGCCCACAACCCAGCGCAGCCAAGGCCATGGCCTTCCCAACGCCTGTAGATCCCACGCCTTCAATCTCGCGCGCATCGAACACAGTGGCGGACTGACCTTGCGGAAGATCGGGGACATAGATCATGCGGTTCCAGCTTGCCGCCCCTAGGACGAGCACTTTTTTCAAATCCATGGTCATCAGTTCAAGTTTTCAGATCTGTCCAGATGTTCAACCCGCACCAGTCGCGCAAAAAATTATACGGATAGGGCAGAGTACCGATGGAAGAAACGGTTGAAAGGCGGTCCATCTCATCGGGGCTTAGAACCAGATCGACCGCGGCCATGTTGTCTTGCAACTGCGCAACTGTCCGTGCGCCAAGCAGGATCGAGGATACCCCCGGTCGCGCCGAAAGCCAGGCAAGGGCCACATGTGACATCGGGCGGTCATGCGCTTTCGCGATCTCTTTGACAACGTCCAGAACCGCGTAGGTACGCTGCGTGTTGCGCAGATCATAGGCCTCAACCCCGCGGTTCGGATCCTCGCCCAGCCGGGTCGCACCTGTTGGTCGCCCTTTGGCCGTATATTTGCCGGTCAACCACCCCCCACCCAGCGGGGACCAAGGTGTGAGCGAAACGCCTTCCTCCAGGCAGCAGGGCAGGACCTCGGTTTCAATGCCACGGTCCAGAAGGTTGTATTGGGGCTGCAAGGCCACAGGCCGGGGCAGCCCATTGGCTTCTGCCGTGCACAGGACGCGCTGCAACTGCCAGGCGGAGACGTTGGACCAGGCGATATGATGGACCTTGCCTGCGCTGACCAGATCGCCAAGCGTGCGTAATGTTTCCTCGACCGGGGTGTCTTTGTCCCAACCATGGATAAAGTACAGATCAATGGCATCGATCTGAAGGCGCCGTAAGCTTGCCTCGACGGATGTTGTGATGGCGCGCCGCCCCCCACCATGGCTGCCCTTTGGCGGTGCAAAACGGCTTTTGGTCGCCAGGATCAAATCGTCATGGTGCCCACGTTTTTGAAGCCAGCGGCCGATCATCTCTTCGGACACGCCTGCGCTGTAGACATCGGCTGTATCGATGAAGGAGACGCCACGGCTGGTGAACATATCAAGTTGTCTATGGGCAGTATCTTCATCTGTTTCAGCGCCAAATGTCATTGTGCCGAGGGCGAATTTAGACACGATGGGCCCGCCACGCCCCAGTGTGGCAAGCGGCATCTCTGGGGCGTCTACACTGTCCATCATTGTTGGACCCGCTTACCTGGAAGGTGGCCACAAAAATGAGGAGCTTTCGGATATTGAACATCGACACGCCACAGCACGCCGGAAGGACCGTGTCGAGCGTTTCAATTAGACGGTAAAGCGCAACGCACCCCAGACTGCCATGGGCGTGGTAAAAGTAATCCGCTTCGCTTTTGGGTGTTTGCCGCCGCGGCGTGTCCTGGTTCGTTGCGTACATGGTCTACCCTCATTGTGTGGTTTGTCTTGCTGTCATTGTGGCGCATGGCTATTCCTGACAAAATGGAATGTTTTGAAAAGTTCTTTTCATGAATGAAAAGCCATATGATTGGCAAGATCTGCAACTGTTTTTGGCTGTTGCCCGTGAGGGCGGCCTGTCCCCCGCGGCCAAGGCAACAGGATCAAGCCCGGCGACACTGGGGCGGCGCATGCTCGCCCTAGAGCGTGCCATCGGACGCGACCTATTTGTAAGACACCGGCGGGGCTATGAACTCACCCATGAGGGCAAGGGGCTGCAAGCAGCTCTACGCCAAGTGGAATCTGACATCCTGCGCGCTGCAGTCCCCGTTCGGTCGCATGATGTGCCGATGGTGAAAATCTCGGCGGGCACTTGGACGACAATGACGCTGTTGCAAAACCTCACTGCGATAACCGGACAACCCGCTGATTTGCGCCTGCGCTTTGTGTCGGACGAGGCCATTTTGGACATTCCCCATCGCGAAGTGGCGATTGGGTTCCGCAACGCGCGGCCCGAAGATGTGCGCCTTGCGGGCAAAAAGATCATGCGAGTTGAGTTTTGCGGATACGCAACACAGGATGCGCCAGATCGGTGGATCAAGGTCGTTGGCAAAACCCCGTCGGCCAGATGGTTGCAGAAAACCGTTGGCTCCGATGCGGTTTGCGAGGTCAACACCCCCCGAAACGCCCTAGATGTGGCGTTGTCAGGTTTCGGAATAGCCTTGCTGCCAACCTTTGCGGGCGACCTATATCCATCTTTGGCGCGGAGAGGGTCTGTTGTTCCAGAACTGACACACGACCAATGGATCGTAACCCACCAAGACGATCGGCACCTCCCCGAGGTACGCCGGACAATCGACCGGTTGACAGACCTGTTCAGCAAATAGACAGGTCGAAGGCAGAGGCGCACAACTGGTTTCGTCTGCATTCCAAAAATGTCGACGCCGCAGGATTGCTTCCAGGCCTTGGTGTTTCGATGCATTTCAACGATCGCGTTGGCTGCCATTGGTGCGTCTGGAAACACGTCCGAGATACCATACAGCTAAATAGTGGCTCGAGGTTCGCGGGGCGTTGTAGATTTTGATGACTGCTTTGGCGACATTCTCTGGAAAATCGCAGTGAACATGCGGCAACTGCGAAGCGATGCTGCGTTAGCAATGGCCGCGAAAGTAAAATTCTGGTTTGTCCGCAATCCAGACATTGAGTTAGAAATGTTTGGCTTTTGGACCAACGATATATGACGTTGCAGTGAGATCATATTTGTCCGATCCGCAACCTAAACGTCGAAGGTCAAATATGAACAAAGGATAGGCTGTCAAAACTTTGCCGCCAGTGGCTGACCTCTGCACCTACGTCATCGCCCTTCAAGCCGCGCGCGATCAGTGAGGCCAGCCTGTCTGCATGATTCGCTGTCATGCCCCACCTTACCAGTTCCGGGGTGCCTATGCGTAAGCCGTTCATATCGCCCTGCACTTCTGGCGCCGGAAGGCCGATGCCACAGGCCAGAAAACCCGCTTGTCGCAGGGTTTTGGAGGCGGCTTGCCCGCCACCAAACGCCTTAGCCAACACAGCGAACTGGTGGGAACAGGTGAAACCCTCTCGGCCAGCAAAGACTGGTACGCCTTTGTCATTCAGACGCTCGGCAAGCGCTTGTGCCATTGCGATCATCTGTGCCGCATAGCTTGGCCCGAAATCGCGCCAATCCAGCATCGTGACCGCAAGCGCAGCAGATTTCGCTGCGTCGAAATTGGCCGTCATTCCCGGGAACGCGATTGCGTCCAGACGCTCGGCCAGATCAGCCTCATTGGTGACAATCAATCCACCAGCAGGGCCGCCAAGGCTTTTGTAGGTGCTCATTGTCATCAGATGCGCCCCTTCTGCCAGCGGGTCTCGCCACGCCTTGCCTGCGATGATCCCGCACTGATGTGCGGCGTCGAACATCACTTTGGCACCAACCTCATCGGCAATGGCGCGGATCTCTTTCACCGGATGTTCGAACAGGTTGAGGCTGCCCCCAACCGTGATCAGTTTGGGTCGTTCGCGTTTCGCCATGGCGTGCAGTTGATCCAGATCGATGGTGTATCCATCTGCATCAGTTGGGGCCTCAACGGTGCGCAGCCCGAACAGACCCGCACAGCCCGCCAAATGATGCGTGACATGACCGCCAATCGACGCAGGAGGTGCGATGATCGTATCGCCCGGTTTGCACGTGGCCATAAAGCCGTAAAGGTTTGCGATCGCGCCCGACGGCACGCGAATTTCCGCAAAACGCGCGTTGAAAACCTCGGCACAAAGCTGGGTGGCGATCACCTCGATCTCTTCGATGGCCTCAAGGCCCATCTCATATTTGTCGCCCGGATATCCAAGCGAAGGGCGCGACCCGATACCCGAAGACAGCAGCGCCTCGGCGCGTGGGTTCATGACGTTGGTGGCCGGATTGAGGTTGAAACACTCTTTCTCATGAATCTCGCGGTTTCGGTTCGCCAAGTCTTCAATCCGGTCGAGCAATGCCTCCGAGGTGCTACGCGCAGTGGTCGCTGCGATCTGCTGCACAAGCTTTTCACTGGCGTCCGGGACCCAGGATCTTATGTCTATTGTCATTGTTGCATACTCCTTGCTTGGCTTCAGAATGGGCGGTCTGCATGACAATGCAAATCAGTTCTGCTATTTCTTGCCCTAGAAAAACTAAGGCTGACGGATGGCAGTTCTTCCCCGACGACCCAAAGGGCCACCCCTGAACGCATTGCGCGCCTTCGAGGCTGCCGCCCGTCTGGGCAGTTTCGTTGCGGCGGCCGAGGAACTGGGCGTCACCGCAGGCGCGGTGTCACAGCATGTCAAAGCGGTAGAAGCCTGGTCTGGCACCAGCCTGTTTGAACGCAGCGCACAAGGTGTTTCATTATCTTCCGCTGGTCGTTTGTTGACCGAGGATTTCACACAGGCTTTCGATCTACTGGCAGCAGCGACCCAAAGTTTACGCAACCTGGCACCCAACCCCGAAGTTCACATTGCCGCACTGCCGTCAGTCGCACAGCTTTGGTTACCCTCGCGTCTGGGTCGATTGCGCGACCTGCATACTAATCTGAACATATCCGTCACGGCGATGGAGAATCCGCCGAGCCTGACCAGAGATCTGTTTGATTTGTCAATCTTCATATCCCTGCCGGACGAAACCGCAGATCAGATCATCGTCGAAGACGACATCATCTTTCCGGTTTGCTCGCCAAAGCTGGCGCAGGGTATCGAGCTTTCAACCGTGCCCCTGCTGCACGATCAGACCTGGGACAGCGATTGGCCAGCATGGTCAGACGCCACGGGCATTAACATTGGTGATCCTGCACGCGGCCCAAGATACTCTCTCTACGCTTTGGCGGTCGAAGAGGCGAAATCAGGCGCGGGGGTGCTGATGGGGCATGCTGCGCTGGTTGCGCAGGCACTGGAGGCGCAGCAGCTCAGCCGCGTGTCCGAGCACAGTCATAAAACCGGCAAAGCCCTGGTGATCGAAACTCCTCACAGGTCCCGATGCCACCCGGAAATCGATCATGTCATCGATCTGCTGTGTGAAACCGACCAGAACCAGCACCAAAGTTAGTTTGCTAACCGGCAGCGTATCCAAGTTCGCGGCGGGTTCTGATGTTCTCGGGTCGCGATCCGTACTGCTCGAACACTATCGCCCCCTGTCGATGAAAGCTGGGGACTCACTGTATTACGACAGCGGCATGGGGCATGGCTGTATCTCGACCAGCGGAGAAGACGCTCGCGTTTTGTGGGTGTCCTTGGAGTAAGCCGCCCGGATCACCCCTGCGATTCAACAAGCACCTTCAGGTTCGACAAACCGCGCTCGTAATCCCCGCCGACCCAACTATCCATCATTAGGCCCATCCAGCGCGACATGGGATTGAGGCCCAGATTGGTTTCAAAACCCCAAGTGACCTGAGTCTGCTCGCCTTCGGGCTGCAGGACAAACGCAGCCATTGCCGTCCCCATCGGGCCGAAATCAAGCGCCGTGCGGACGCTTTCGTTTTCAATGCTCTCAACAATCTCCTGCGATCCGGTGCCAACTTGAGGGTGGTCCGAACTCCAGTTCAGGGTGTTGCCAACTCCGGCCTCCGGACCGGAATAAGACAGTTTGGTTTCGGGATCGCGATGCAGCCACGGGGACCATTGTTCGGTCTCTTGCATGGAGTTCACGTAAGGAAAGATCGCCTCAGCCGGGGCGTCGATGGTAATTGAGCGAGACACCTCGGCCTTTCCAGGCAGCAGATAAGAGACGCCCACAAGCGCCACGACAATCACAAGCAGAAAGACAAAAAGACGTTTGACAAATCTCATGAGTCCGATCCGATTCCAAAAATACTATTTGACGGGATCATATCAAAAAATGGCCCGGAATCAGAGGTCTGATCCGAGCCATTTTCAATGTTCCTGATGGGACAGCGTCGGAACTACGGCTGATAGGGCAGCGATGAGTGGTGCAAGACAATTCGCAGTACACCATCGGCGTCTTTCTTGTAGCCAAAACTCTTGTCGACCTGCGTTACACTCCCGTCCTTGTCGGTCAGGATGACGGCGCCCATCCACATGGCTACGTCGCCTTCCACAAAACTGGCCGAAGTGACGCTTTCCATCTCGCGCCAGCCTTTGATCCCAAAACCGCCGTCCAACGGGTAAGCGTCGTCATGACCAACGAAATAGGCCAGCGCACCGTGGCGTGTTGGGCGAAAGGTCTGGTCTCCTGATGCAAGTGTCGGCTTGAACAAAACCGGACCCAGATTGTAGCCATAAGCCGCATCCAGAACGGTTTCGGCAACCTGTCGTGCCGCGTCAATGCCACCTTCCTCGTAGGCTTTTGAGATTGCAATCAATCCATCGCCCCAGGCCACGCGGGCAGCAGTCAGTTCGTCAGCAGTGATCGACATAACTCGGTCCTTTTCCGTTGGTTTCGATGGTAAGTGTCAGCATGACGGTTTCATTTCAAGGGTGGCTGCGTCGATTTGCGCGCGCTTATTGCCTCACGTCCGAAAACAAGTCTGAATTCACTGAAAATTCGAACCATTCTTCTGGCCAGGGGCAAGGTTTTGCAAAGGAATTCCCGACCAATATCTGGTCTACGCCGTGGGGGCGACAGAACTAGGGTGAATGTGGTGGAAAAGATACTCACGCTTGAACATACAGAAACGGTGCGGCTGGACCCGGACAGGTTGAGCGGCCTGTACCGGCAGTTGGGTGACAAGAACGCACTGGACGTTCTGTGCCGCACGGTCGAGGAACTGGCCGTGCGCCTGTCGAATTGCGAACGGTTCTGGCGCCAACGCGATTGGGACAATCTGCGCAAATGCTCGAAATCGCTGGTGGCGATTGCCGATCAGATCGGGATGACGGCCCTGGCAAGGGTTGCCAACGATGTCGCACAATCGGTCGATGCCGGGGATGCGGTTGCCGCCGGGGCGACGCTGGGGCGACTGATCCGTATCGGCGAGCGGTCATTGACTGCGATCTGGGATCAGCAGGACCTGTCCGTCTGACGGGGGTTGCAGGCGGATCGCGGGTGGCTAGTCTGGGCGCAAAGTCAAACAATCGAGACATCCATGCCCCTCAGCTTTGCCGAACCGACCGTTCCTTTTGTCCCGCTTCATGTCATCGCGCAACCTGATCTGGACGCGTGGCTGGCGGATCAGCCCGAACATGTCAGCCTCTGGGCTGCGGCAAACGGGTTCACCGCTGCGCTGGGTCAAACGCTGTTGGTGCCCGGCGACGGTGGCGAAACCACCTGCGCGCTGGCGGGTTATGGAACCGAGGCGAAACGTGCCCGCAAACGCTTTGCCTTGGCCACCGCAGCCGAGGCACTTCCCGAAGGCACCTATCGGATTGCATCAGGCCTTGAGGCAGACCGCGCTGAAATGGAATGTCTGGGCTGGCTGCTCACTGGCTACGCATTCGACCGCTATACAAGCCAATCTCCTGCTAAGGCACGTCTGATCGCGCCAGAGGGCGTTGATGCCGCGCGTATTGAGGCAATGGCCAATGCCGAGGCTTTGACCCGCGATCTGGTCAACACGCCCGCCTCGGATATGGGACCCGAACATCTGCAACAGGCCATTGAAACACTGGCGGAAGAATTCGGCGCATCCTGCAAGAGCATCCTGGGTGATGCGCTGCTGGAACAGAACTTTCCCATGATCCACACTGTGGGGCGCGCAGCGGATCAGGCCCCGCGATTGATCGAGATGAATTGGGGATCGGCTGGCCCAAAGCTAACGCTTGTCGGCAAAGGCGTGTGCTTTGACACGGGTGGGCTGAACCTGAAGCCCGGCGCCTCGATGGGTTTGATGAAAAAGGATATGGGTGGCGCGGCCAATGTCTTGGGTCTTGCCCGGATGATCATGGCGCTGAACCTGCCCCTGCAATTGCGGGTGCTGATCCCGGCGGTCGAGAACGCGGTGGCGGGCAATGCCTTCCGGCCCGGCGACATCCTGACCTCGCGCAAGGGGTTGACGGTTGAGATCAACAATACCGATGCTGAGGGGCGGCTGGTGCTGGCTGATGCGCTGGCGCTGGCGGACGAAGGCAACCCCGATCTGGTGATCTCGATGGCCACTCTGACCGGAGCAGCGCGCGTGGCATTGGGCCCCGATTTGGCCCCGTTCTATACGGATGACGATCAGACCGCAGCCGCACTGTCGGACGCCGCGCAACGCTCCGCCGATCCGGTCTGGCGGATGCCCTTCCACACGCCTTATGAGGCGATGATCGAGCCGGGCATCGCCGATCTGGACAATGCGCCCTCGGGCGGGTTCGCGGGGTCTATCACCGCTGCCCTGTTCCTGCGCCGTTTTGTTGAGAACAGCGCCTACATGCATTTCGACATCTACGCGTGGCAGCCCAGCAAATCACCCGGACGCAGCAAAGGTGGGCTGGGGCAAGGCCCCCGCGCCATCCTCGGCGCCCTGCCGGAGGTTCTAGGCCTATGACCCGGCTACGCGTTATCCAGCCTGTGGTTGACCTGTTTAGTCAGCCAGACGGTCTACGCGACCGGCAATTGCTGTTCGGAGACATGGTTGAGGTCGTGGAAGAGACGGACGGGTGGAGCCGGTTAACTGCAGACAAGGACGGCTATTCCGGCTGGGTCCGCTCGGCCCAACTGGGCGCGGATATCCCGCAAACCCACAAGATCACGGCCCCGGCAACTCATGCCTATGAGCAGGCGGATATGAAGACGCGCGATTTGGCCTCGCTGAGCTTCGGCAGCACTGTGCAAGCCCTGTCAAAAACCGGGAAATTTGTAGAAACCGAACTGGGATTCATACCATCAACGCACCTCGCGCCAATCGCTGACATGCAAACCGATCCGGTGGCAGTGGCTGAGCTGTTTCTGGGCACGCCCTACCTGTGGGGAGGCAACAGCCGGTTTGGTATCGATTGTTCGGGTCTGGTTCAGGTCGGGTTGCTGGCCTGCGGTATCCCTTGCCCCGGCGATAGCGGGGATCAGGAGCAGGATGTAGCCACTGCTCTGCCAGAGGATACAGGGCCCTTGCGCGGCGATCTGTTATTCTGGAAGGGTCATGTGGCCTGGGTATCGGGGCCCAACATGCTGCTTCATGCGAATGCGCATCACATGGCGGTGGCCTATGAGCCAATGGATCAAGCGATTGCGCGCATCATGGCACAAGGCGACGGGCCTGTGACCGCCCATAAACGGCTCTAATCCGGGGAAACTGAGCGGATCAGCTTACGTTCCAACACGCGCAACACCGTGCGCAGATCGTGGCCCCGTTTCAGGATGCGACCGTCCATACCAACGACAGAGTACATCCCTTGTTTCTGCCGCAGGCGCGGATGTTTTTCGATGCGATAGATCGGGTGTTCGGCTGTGCGCCGGAAGATCGAGAAGATTGCCGTATCGCGCAGGTTGGATATTCCGTAGTCGCGCCATTCTCCAGCGGCGACCATCCGACCATAGACAGACAGGATATGGGACATCTCGCGCCGGTCGAACGCGACGGGCATCTGGGCCGAGTTTGCAGAGAACCGGCTGGGAGGCTGCATATTCATATCTCAAGCCTTGCCGGAAATCGCGCCCGAATCAAGCCTGATGCGCATCAACGCTGTATTTCCTTACCGTCGCCCGATCTGTCGGCAGATCAGGATCACCGGCAACAAGCCAACGGCCAGAATGACCAGCGAAGGCACTGCAGCCCCTTCGAGCCGTTCGTCCGAGGCCAAGCGGTAGGCCTGCACTGCCAGTGTATCAAAGTTGAACGGGCGCATGATCAAGGTCGCGGGCAACTCTTTCATCACATCGACGAAGACGATCAGCAAAGCGGTGAGCAGCGATGGGGTCAGAATGGGCAGATGGACCCGCCGCAGCGTTCCCAATGGAGTTTGCCCCAAAGACCGAGCGGCGGCGTCCATATTGGCGTGAACCGTGCTCTGCCCGCCTTCATACGCGCCCAATGCGGCAGCCAGAAACCGCACCATATAGGCCGCAACCAACAGCCAGATAGATCCCGTGACCAACAGACCGGTCGAGATATCAAAGGTCTGGCGCATCCAGGCGTCCAGTGCGTTGTCAAACGCAGCGAAGGGCACAAGCAACCCTACCGCGATCACGCCGCCAGGCACCGCATATCCCAGCCGCGCCAGATAGGCCGCACTGGTCGAGGCGCGCCCGGGTCTGAGACGTTGAAAGAACCCGACGCTGACCGCCGCCGCTACAGTAACCAGAGCCGCGGTGCCCGCCAGAATCAATGAGTTCTGGATGAACCCAAGGTACCGGTCCGACAGCAGGTTCTGTTCTGAGTCCAATCCCATGTCGACCAGAATGAGAACCGGAAATACGAACCCAAACAGGACAGGCACTGCGCAAAGAAGAAACGCCCCAAGGGCGCGCCACCCGGTCAGATGCGCGGCGGGGTGCGCCACATGGTGTTTGCCGCTTTGATGATACTTTGCCTTCCCGCGCAACGTTCGTTCAGCCACGGCCAGCATCAAGGCAAACCCCAACAAACATAGCGCCAGTTGCGCGGCCCCAGCGCGATCACCCAGCGAAAACCAGCTTGTGTAAATGCCGGTCGCAAAAGTCTGAACGCCGAAATAGGAGACGGTTCCAAAATCCGCGATGGTCTCCATGATTGCAAGCAGCACCCCGCCCGCAATCGCCGGGCGCGCCATGGGCAACGACACACGCCGAAACGCCAGCCACGGATTGTTCCCCAAGGCGCGCGCCGCCAGAAACGCCGTTGCGCTTTGCTGCAGAAACGCGGCGCGGGCCAGCAGGTAGACATAAGGATAGAGTACAAGGATCAGCATCACCGCCGCACCCTCGGTCGAGCGGATCTCGGGGAACCAATAGTCGCGCGGGCCCCATCCCGTCACGTTACGCAGGGTAGTCTGTACGATGCCTGGGTGATCCAGAACAAAGGTGTAGGCATAGGCAAGCACATAGGCCGGAAAGGCCAACGGCAGGACCAGCGCAATCTCCAGCAACCGTACACCGGGAAACCGAGTCATTGTCACCAGCCAGGCGGCGCCGGTTCCGATGCAGAACGTGCCGATAGCCACCAATATGACCAGAATAATCGTGGTGACTGTGTACCTGGGCAACACCGTCTCCGCCAAATGCGTTATTGCATCGGTCCCGCCGGTCAGCGCGGCCAGAACAACCGCAATCATCGGCAACAAGCACGCGCCGGCCACGACGTAGGCCAGCCCGGCCAAAAGCCGGGTCCCGCGCACGCCGCGGTTTCGCGATCCGATTTCAGAATAGTCGATCTGGGTCATGCGGTGTCTTTGTAGCGTCGTGGCCGTTCTTTTCGACCAAATCCGTCAGGATTTCCAGCGCCAATCCGATTTTCACCAGCTCAGATTCGGCGAAGTCGTTTGCCGTATCGGCATCCCTAGCAGGAATTCCTGACTTGCCGTATCCAGACACTTGGGATTTGCTAAAGCAACTATCAGATTTGGATATTCAATGCGCTCCCGTTTTCTTCTCACTTTGCTGATTTCCCTCACCTGGTGCGTTTCGGCAGACGCAGATACTGATTTTGAAGAAAAATGCCTGTTTCCCGGGATCGAAAACACAGAAGAATCGCCCCTGGACTGGCAAAAAATCAGATTTCTTGAAGAGTTGGATTTCTGCCTGCTTGCCAAAGCCAAGCAACTGGCGGACCCAGACAAGTTAGTTCAATGGATGGGCGAGAACGGCTTCCGTATGTCGCGACCGATTCCCTACTCTCGAAACATCATGAAGACATCATATCATTATGACGGTGAGGGAATTTTAGTTGGTGGCAGTATTCGGAAAGAAGATTTCAAATGGAACATTCATCCCTTGAGAACTTTCTCTGCCTACAGCCTTTCTTCTGGGATATTACTAAAAGACGATGGCGATCCCATATCTGCGCATAGCGTTTTGAACACCAAATGAAATAACAAAAAGTAGGGCGAAGAAAGTTCACCCTACATAAGAATTACTCATAAACCCGCTGGTCCTCGATCACCAAACCATCTTTGGGCAGGGAACCGGGGGCGACAACCTCGATCGCACCTTTCAGCTTCAGCACTTCGGCCACGGATTTGGCATAGGCCATATCGTCGCCACCTGGGCTTTCGATCTGAACGGTCATTGTGTCCATCTCTCCCTGCCGCGCGGCAATCACGCGGGCTTTGACGATTTCGTCGTGCTTTTCGACCAAAGCGGCGACTTGTTCAGGGCGAACAAACATCCCCTTGATCTTGGTGGTCTGGTCGGCACGACCCATCCAGCCTTTGATCCGCATATTGGTCCGTCCACAGGGCGAGACACCCGGCATCAGGGCAGACAGATCCCCGGTGGCAAAGCGGATCAGGGGATAGTCGGGGTTCAGAGAGGTCACGACCACCTCACCCACCTCACCCACGGACACAGGATTGCCAGTTCCGGGGGTCACAATCTCGACGATCACATGCTCGTCGATGATCATCCCCTCCATCGCGGCGCTTTCATAGGCGACATTGCCCAGATCTGCTGTGGCATAGCATTGCAGGCAGGAAATCCCGCGATCTGCATAGTCCTGACGCAGTGACGGGAACAGCGCCCCGCCGCCCACGGCGGCTTTGGAGAACTTGAGTTTGACCCCCATCGCATCAGCCTTGTTCAGGATGACCTTCAGGTAATCGGGGGTGCCCGCATAGGCGGTACATCCGATGTCGCGCGCGGCGGTGACCTGTAGTTCGGTCTGGCCAGTTCCTGCGGGCAGGACGGCGGCACCAACTGCGCGCGCGCCGCTTTCAAAGATCATGCCAGCCGGTGTCAGATGATAGCCAAAGCAGTTCTGAACGATATCACCCGCGCCAATGCCAACCGCATTCAGGAAGCGACCCATGCGCCACCAGTCCTGATCGGTATTGCCGGGCTCGTAGATTGGCCCTGGCGACTGGAACACGTGATGGAACTGATGCGCTGGTTTGACGGTGAACCCGCCGAATGGCGAATGGGCGGCCTGGGCGCGGGTCAAGTCTGACTTGCGTAGAACCGGTAACAGGGGCAAATCTTCGGCAGATTTGACCTTATTAGTGTCTATATCGGCGAGATGCTCTGCAAACCCGGGTGCGGAGGCCACCTGCACAAGCTGCGCCCGCAAAGCTGCGGCCTGATCCGAAGCGCGCTGATCGGCAGAGCGCGTTTCGAGTATGTCGAAATAGGTCATCGCCATATCCTCCATCAGATCACAACCACCGCTTGCGGCGACGATAGGACCGCACGTCGCGAAAGCTCTTGCGGCCATCCTCGGACATGCCGAGGTAGAACTCTTTCACGTCGGGATTTTCACGCAGCTCAGCCGCTGGGCCATCCATCACAACGCGACCGGATTCCAGAATGTAACCATAATGCGCAAAGCGCAGCGCCACATTGGTGTTCTGCTCGGCCAGCAGGAAGGATACGCCTTCTTTCTCGTTCAAATCCTTCACGATGCCGAAAATCTCTTCGACCAGCTGCGGTGCCAGACCCATAGAGGGTTCGTCTAGCAGGATGGTCTCGGGTCGCGACATCAAAGCTCGGCCCATCGCGACCATCTGCTGTTCCCCGCCCGAGGTATAGCCGGCCTGCGACCGGCGACGCTCTTTCAAACGTGGAAAGTAACTATAAACAAGTTCCAGATCCTGTTGGATCGCAGCACTCCCGTCTTTGCGGGTATAAGCGCCGGTCAACAGGTTTTCTTCGACCGTCAGATGTTCAAAACAGTGGCGGCCTTCCATCACCTGGATAACCCCCTTTTCAACCAGATCAGCCGGATCGCTTTCATGTACGCTTTGACCGCGATACTTAATCGTGCCTTTAGTCACCTCGCCGCGCTCGGAATGCAGCAGGTTCGAAATCGCCTTCAGCGTCGTGGTTTTGCCCGCGCCATTGCCGCCCAGTAAAGCCGTAATTCCGCCTTTGGGAACGGTCAGGCTAACCCCTTTCAGCACAAGGATCACATGGTTGTAAATCACCTCGATATTGTTGACCTCAAGCAGGGTTTCCGCCTGTACATCTGTGGTTTGTGCCGCATCCAGCATCAGCGCGTATCCTCATGCCTGCCCAGTAAGGGCGGTTCGTGAGGAGCGGCAAGCAACCCGCCGCTCCGTTTGTCTGGGGCGCCCCGGGAATTCCGGGGCGCGCGCTCAGTTTCTTACTCGCAGCGCTGTGAGATGTTGTTTTCAGCCGCGTAAGCGCCCGAATCTTCTTCGATCAGCGCATTGATGACTTCTGCGTCGGTCGGCTTGAAATCCTGGATCGAGTTCCAGGTGCCTGCCGCTGCATCCCACTGAACGACACCAACAAGGCCGGGGCCACCGTGGTTATCACAGCTGACCGAAAACTCGGGACCGAAGCCAGACATGCCCAGCGCTTCCATCTTGGCGTTAGTCATCTCCAGCGCTTCCATGCCATCGCGCATCATCGATGCGTCGATTTCTGCGGTGCCGTGCATGTCCTGTGCGGTTTTCACCGCTTCGGCAGCCAGCATCGCGGCATAGAGGCCACGGTTATACTGAACCGTGCCCAGCTGATCACCCGCGCCAGCAGCTTTGCCCGAATCGACAACGTATTTCTGCAGATCGGCATAAACCGGGTAGTCGTCACCCAGGCCAGTGAAGGTCAACGCCTTGTAACCGGTGGCTTTGTCACCCGCAGGCTGTACGTCGAACTCCGCACCAGACCACCAGACACCAATGAAGTTCTCCATGGGGAAGCGGATGTTGGCGGCCTCTTGCACCGCAACCTGGTTCATCACACCCCAGCCCCACATGATCACATAGTCGGGCTTCTCACGGCGGATTTGCAGCCACTGAGATTTCTGCTCTTGCCCCGGGTGATCCACCGGCAGCAGGGTCAGGTCATAGCCGTGCTTTTCAGCCAGCGTTTCCAGCGTGCGGATCGGTTCTTTGCCATAGGCCGAGTTGTGATAGACCAGCGCGATTTTCTTACCGCTCAGGTCACCACCATTCTGATCCAGCAGATAGTTGATCGCGCCCGAGGCACCGTTCCAGTAGTTGGCCGGATAGTTGAACACGTGGCTGAACACTTTGCCGTTTGCAGCCGATGTCCTGCCATAGCCCATCGTGTGCAGCGGAATGCCATCTGCGGTCACTTTTGGGATCAACTGATAGGTGATACCGGTCGATAGCGGCTGGTACACCAACGCGCCTTCGCCTTTGGTGGACTCGTAGCATTCCACACCTTTTTCGGTGTTATAGCCGGTCTCACATTCCAGCACGCGGGCCGGAACACCGCCGATCCCACCATCACGTTCATTCAGCAGGGTAAAGTAGTCAGCATAGCCGTCCGCAAACGGGATACCGCCCGCCGCATAAGGTCCCGTCCGATAGCTGAGTGACGGGAACACGAGGTCGGCCATGACCGGACCTGCGGCCATCACGGCGCCCAGCGCCAGGGTTGCCAGTTTCTTGTTCATCGGGTGTCTCCTCCCTTGGTTAGTCCGATGTTAGGTTTCGGGCTTGAGCTGCCCGTCTTCTGATTGGGCCGGTCCCTTAGTGCGGGAACGGCCAGAGTCTGAGTTTTTCTTTCGCGACGCGCCAAAGCTGTGCCAGCCCATGCGGTTCGAGGATCAGGAACATGATGATCAGCGCGCCTACAATCACCAGATTGAGATGCGCTACGATATCCGTTGGCCAGCCCAGCAGATCGACGCCAACCAGTTTCAGAACAACCGGCAGCAACACCAGGAACGCGGCCCCGGCAAATGATCCGAAGATCGAACCCAATCCACCGATGATGACCATGAACAGCACCAGGAATGACTTCTGGATACCAAAGACTTCGCCAACCTCAACCGCGCCCAGATAGACAGCGAAGAACAGCGCCCCGGCCACGCCGACGAAGAATGAGCTGACGGCAAAGGCGGTCAGTTTTGCCTTGAGTGGGTTCACACCGATGATCTCAGCCGCGATATCCATATCGCGGATCGCCATCCATGTCCGGCCTGTGGTGCCGCGCGTCAGGTTGCGGGCGACAATGGCGCAGACCGTCAGGAAGATCAGGCAGAACAGATAGGTCGCCCATGCGGGCGCGTTCGGCCCGGTGATGATGATGCCAAACACATCACGCTCTGGCGCATTGATCTGACCCGAAGCCGAGTAGTTGTAGAACCACGGCACCCGGTTGAACAGCCACACCAGAAAGAACTGTGCCGCCAGTGTGGCCACGGCAAGATAGAACCCTTTGATCCGCAGCGAAGGCAGGCCAAACAGCACGCCAACGATCGCGGTAATACCACCCGCCAGCAGAACATGGATGAACATGCTGACATCGGGGAACGCCGTCATCAGCTTGTAGCAGGCATAGGCCCCCACGGCCATGAAGCCGCCAGTACCCAGACTAACCTGTCCGCAATAGCCAACCAGAATGTTCAACCCAATCGCGGCAATCGCATAGATCAAGAAAGGCAGCAGCAGGGCGTTTGCCCAATAGTCGTTTATGATGAACGGGATAATGCCAAATGCAACCGCCAGCACGACATAGTAGCGATACCGGTCAAACTTGATCGGGAAGGTTTGGCTGTCGGCAATGTACGAGGTTTTGAAATCCCCGGCCTCACGATAGAACATGCGTCACTTTCCCCATTGTTCCTGTGCCCGACCCCGGGCAGCAGCATCCAGTTGATTGGACCCTTTGGCATATCCGCTCGCCTCGGACGCGCGGACCAGTTTCATGTAAGCCATGATGCCGGTGACCAGCCCTGCAAAAGCCAGGATCGCCGCCACGACCAGTTGGCGATCGCTCAGATCATCCGAGGTGAGGGCAATATACCCAAACGCCCAGAACCCGGCCCATGCGATGACGTTGATTATGGCGATCAGCTTGGTCATGCCGGAGCAACTCTGTTTCTGATGTTCAGCCAATGAACCACCCCGGCCAAGGCTGCGTAGAAGAACAGCGAATCCAATGCCCGCAAATACCCGGCATAAAGAAGCATCCTCATCTGCCATTCCGTATCTCCGGCCATCGCCATGCTTGAACCGGCTAAATTGATCTCAAAGCACTCGGCCAGCGACCGGGCAAATCCATAGGCCAACAAGGCAATCGGCAAAGCTTTGAACAGGGAACTCAGGTTATCCATCTATACTCTCTCGATAATTTTTTCACCGAAGAGACCTTGGGGTCGAAACACCAGGAAGATCAATGCCAGCACATAGGCAAACCAATTCTCGGTCGCACCGCCGACTAAGGGGCCAATGGCGAATTCAAACAACTTCTCGCCCACCCCGATGATCAGCCCGCCGACGATGGCACCGGGGATCGAGGTGAAGCCACCCAGCATCAGAACAGGCAGAGCTTTGAGCGCAATCAGCGATAGCGAGAACTGCACGCCGGATTTGGTGCCCCACATGATCCCCGCGACCAGAGCCACGAACCCGGCCACCGACCAGACCATAACCCAGATGAAGTTCAGTGAGATGCCAACTGACAGCGCCGCCTGATGGTCATCCGCCACGGCGCGCATCGCCCGGCCCTGTTTGGTGTACTGGCTGAACGCGACCAGAGCTGCCACCAAAAGCGCCGCAATGATCGTCGCCACGATGTCCAGATTGTCGATGAAGAAACCATAATCGAAGATGTTAAAGGTCGTCTCATCAATCCAAAGGTTGATGCCCTGCGGCAGGCCTACATCAAGCGTTTTGATCTCTGACCCCCACATCAGGTCGGCCACACCCTCAAGGAAATAGGCCAGACCAATTGTGGCCATGAACAGAATGATCGGCTCCTGCCCGACCAGATGGCGCATGACGAAGCGCTGCACAGCCCAGGCCAACAACACCATCACCGCCATGGTCAAAAGGATCGCCAAAAGCGCAGGCACGTTCCAACCAAAATAGTGGATCTTCGTCCCGAAAATCGCGTTGATCAGGTGGGCAAAAGGTACCTGTCCTTTCATGATTCCGACCAGTGTCATCGCCGCAAAAAGGGCCATGACACCTTGCGCATAGTTGAAAATGCCCGAGGCCTTGTAGATCAACACAAACCCCAGCGCGACAAGCGCATAAAGCACCCCGGCCATCAGACCGTTGAGGATGACCTCCATCGCAAATACGAGTTGTTCAGGCATAGGTGCCTCCCCAATTGACTATCCCGATGTCAGTCATGGCTGACCCCCAGATAGGCGTCGATGACCTCTTGGTTGTTGCGCACCTCGTCGGGCGTGCCGTCGCCGATTTTCTTGCCGTAATCCATCACGACGACCCGGTCGCTCAGGTCCATCACCACGCCCATGTCGTGCTCAATCAGAGCAATGGTGGTGCCAAATTCGTCATTCACGTCGAGGATGAAGCGGCTCATGTCCTCTTTCTCTTCGACGTTCATGCCCGCCATGGGTTCATCCAGCAGTAGCAGCTTCGGCTCCGCCGCCAGAGCACGCGCTAGTTCCACGCGTTTCTTCAACCCGTAAGGCAAGCGCGACACAGGCGTCTTGCGGATATGCTGGATCTCGAGGAAGTCGATGATCCGCTCAACCGCCTCACGATTCTCGGTCTCTTCGGCTTCGGCCTTCCCCTTCCACCACGCCTGTTGAAGGATGTTGGTCTTCATAAAGCTCAGACGCCCGGTCATGACGTTGTCCAGAACGCTCATGCCTTCGAACAAGGCGATGTTCTGGAAGGTCCGCGCGATCCCCTGCTGTGCCACCTCAAAAGGCCGCATTTGCGGGCGCTTGGAGCCGTGGAACCAAACTTCCCCCTCCTGCGGGACATAGAACCCCGAGATCACATTCAGCATCGAGGACTTGCCCGCCCCGTTCGGCCCGATAATGGCGCGGATTTCGCCCTCACGAATATCGAACGAGATATCCTTGATCGCCACCACGCCGCCAAAACGCAGGGTGATGTTCTTCATCTCCATCACCACACCGCCGATCTTGCGGCCGTCTTCGGTGACATATCCTTCGGAAGGATCCAGCATCAGCCTCTCCCAGACTTACGCAAAAACGGGACGGCGGGCGGGGCGATGACCGCAGGTCGAGCGGCGCTCGAACGGCCCATCATTCCGCCGCGACCTTGTGCTGCGCGACCGACACAACCGGCGCATCGACAATTTCCAGCGTTGCGGAAATCGAGCCCTTACGACCATCTTCATAGGTCACTTCGGTGGTGGTCGAAACGCTCGACGACCCATCATAAAGCGCCGCAATGATGTCGTGGAACTTGTCCTCAACAAAGCCACGACGCACCTTACGGGTCCGGGTCATCTCGCCATCGTCTGCATCCAGTTCCTTATGCAGAACCACAAAGCGATGCACCTGACAGCCCGACAGCATTTCATCCGCCGCAACCGACTTGTTGACCTCTTCCACATGGGCTTTGATTGTCTCTAACACACGCGGATGGCCTGCCAGTTCTTGATATGACGCGTAAGCTACGTTGTTGCGCTCCGCCCAGTTTCCGACCGCCGTCAGGTCGATATTGATGAAGGCCACGCAACGATCCTTGCTGTTGCCGAACAGCACGACCTCAAGAATGTCAGGGTAGAACTTCAACTTGTTCTCGACGTATTTCGGCGCGAACATCGACCCGTCAGCCATTTTGCCCACATCCTTGGCGCGGTCGATGATCCGCAGATGACCTGAGTTCTCCTCGATGAACCCAGCATCCCCGGTCGCAACCCAACCCTCAGCATCCTTGGTCGAGGCCGTCGAATCCGGGTTGTTGTAGTATTCGACAAACACACCTGGCGAGCGGTAGTAGATCTCGCCACTTTCGTCGATTTTCAACTCGACCGCAGGAGCCGGAACGCCGACCGTATCCGCCCGCACCTCGCCATCCGGCTGTTGCGTGATAAAGACGGTCGCTTCGGTCTGACCATAGAGCTGTTTGAGGTTGATACCCAAAGAGCGATAGAAATCAAAGATTTCTGGCCCGATGGCTTCACCCGCGGTATAGCCTACGCGGAACCGGCCATAGCCAAGCGTATCCTTCAGCGGCCCGTAAACCAGCATATTGCCCAGCGCATATTTCAGCTTGTCGCCAAATCCCACCGGCTTGCCGTCCAGCAGCAAGCCACCAACCTTCTTGGCATGGGCCATGAAGTGATGGAACATCCGCTGCTTCAGCTTGCCCGCATCCTCCATCCGGATCATCACATTGGTCAGCTGAGTTTCGAACACGCGCGGCGGAGCAAAGAAATAGGTCGGCCCAATCTCGCGCAGGTCGGTCATCATCGTGTCGGCGCTTTCAGGGCAGTTCACGCAGAAGCCGCACCAATAGGCCTGCCCGATCGAGAAAATAAAATCGCCCACCCAGGCCATGGGTAGATAAGAGAGAGTATCCTCATCCCGAGTCAGATGATCGAATTCAGCCGAGTTCTTTGCGCTTTCAATGACATTGCGGTTCGACAGCACCACACCCTTGGGCTTGCCCGTCGTGCCGGAGGTGTAGAGCATCACGCAAGTATCGTCATAAGTGATCGCCGCGATACGCTTGTCCAATTCGGTATCGAACCGCGCGTGTCCAGCGCTGCCCTCGGCCATGATGTCCTCAAGCGCGTTCATCTGGGAGTGGTCATACTTCCGCATCCCGCGCTTGTCGGTATAGAGGATGTGTTTGACCTGATGCAGGTTTTCCTGAATCTCGACGACCTTATCGACCTGCTCCTGATCGCCACAGACCACATATTTCGCGCCGCAATGCTCCAGCACATAGGCCATCTCTTCCGCGACCGAGTCCTGATACAGAGGCACCGGAACCGCGCCCACCATCTGCGCGGCCACCATTGACCAGTAATGCGCCGGGCGGTTGCGGCCTATGACAGCAATGTGGTCGCCTTTTTCAACGCCCAACTCCAGAAAACCCAGCGCGATGGCGCGGATTTCCTTGGCCGCTTCTGCCCAGGTCCAGCGTTGCCAGATCCCGAATTCCTTTTCCCGATAGGCCGGGGCATCCCCGAACTGGGTCGCATTGCGGTGTAAAAGCGCCGGAAGGGACTGCATCCCTTCAGCGCCCGACTGCGTCTGAGCCAATCTTTCTCTCCTCCCCATCCGACCCCTCCCGGGGCCAGAACCGACAGGCCGGGACCACGCCCCGAATGCCGATGCCCCGATAAGGGACGCACGAAAGATCGACGTCAAGTTTTGCCTGATGTTTTCTCAATTCTTACGAATTGTAACAGGAGGGCATCGCAAACCGCCCTCGTCCTAAAACCCATTCTTTTCAAGACGTGTCGGCGATGCTATTGGGGCTGACACACAGTCTGGCGATGGCGTCGCCGGGCGTTAGCCGTGTTCACCCCACATCCTGTACGCCGGGACTTTCAATCACGGGATTGAGGGCCCCGCCCCGATCTCTGCCATAGCAGGAGGCAATCATGGCCTGGTCACCAGACAAAACCGAAGTCAAAAGCTGGAACGAATGGGACACCCTGCGCCACGTCATCGTGGGTCGTGCGGATGATTGCCACATTCCACCCGAAGAACCCGCGCTGGATGCCAAGGTCCCCGAAGACAGCGACATGCGTGGCCAGTGGGGTCGCCGCCCGCAGGAAACCATCGACCGGGCCAACGAGTTGTTGGACACTTTCGCCGATCAGTTGCGCAAGCGCGGTATTCGTGTGGATCGCCCTACGTCCATCGACCATTCGCAACCCGCCACCACGCCGGATTTCCACACCGACAGTCAGTTTGGCTGCATGCCCCCGCGTGATGTGCTGCTGACCGTTGGGCATGAAATCCTCGAAGCCACCATGTCCTACCGCTGCCGCTGGTTCGAATACCTGAACTATCGCCCGCTAATGCAACAATACTGGGATGAAGACCCGAACTTCCGCCATGAGGCCGCGCCCAAGCCGCGCCTGACCGATGCGGATTACCATCCCGATTATCTGAGCGAAAAGATCGGCGTGGAAAAACGCCTGCAATGGGCGGCTGAGAAGTTCTTTGTCACCACCGAGGAAGAGCCTCTGTTTGACGCCGCCGACGTGCTGCGCTTCGGCCGCGATCTGGTGGTCCAGCACGGGTTTACGACGAACCTGAAAGGGATCGAGTGGCTGCGCCGTCACTTCCCCGATCACCGCGTCCACACGGTGAACTTTCCGGGCGATCCCTACCCGATCCATATCGACGCGACGTTCACACCGCTGCGCCCCGGCCTGATCCTGAACAACCCGCAGCGCCGCCTGCCCGAAGATCAGCGCGGCATGTTCGAGAAAAACGGGTGGGAGATCGTGGACGCCGCCCAACCTGCTCACAACACACCGCCGCCGCTGTGCTATTCCTCGACCTGGCTGTCGATGAACGTGCTGGTGCTGGACCCGAAAACGGTCTGTGTCGAGAAATCTGAGGTCTATCAGGCCGAGCAGATGGACAAGCTGGGCATGGAAGTGGTCGAGGTCGAACTGCGCGACGCCTACGCCTTTGGCGGTGGATTGCATTGCTGCACGGCGGATGTCTATCGCGACGGGGAGTGTGAGGATTACTTCCCCAATATGTAACACTTTCTACCTAACAACAGGGTGCCCGGGGATCCTCGGGCACCAGAATCCTGTCTCTAAGGACGATATTGCTTTGCTGTTCTAGGAGTGGCGGCTTTGAGCCCAAACCAAACAATTTCTGCAACGGCACGAAAGGCTGCTTTCGCATTCGACCGGTTTCTGGTAGCTAGCCCCTATGTTGCCGATTGTAGCCACTCACTAAATCCGACTTCCGCGCGTTTCCGCAATGCTTATGCGGTCCGGGCGGCGTCGGCGATCATGTAAACGACTGTTCGCGCGAATGCCGAACGGACGTTTCTTGCTACCTTAATCGGACAACAGATCATGAAAATCCATGTACGCCCTGAAGAACGGGCCGACCAAAGAGCCGTCTTTAGAATCACAGAAGCCGCATTCGACGGGAAACGGTATGCTGATGGCACTGAAGCTCCAATCATTGACCAACTTCGCAACGATGGCGACCTATCAGTCTCACTGATCGCAGTAGTTGACGGCGAAGTTGTTGGCCATGTTGCGTTTTCTCCTGCGACCATAGGTGAGGCATCGGATGGCTGGTATGGTGTCGGGCCAGTGTCAGTCGCGCCGCGCTTTCAGAGGCAAGGCATAGGCCAGACCCTCATGAAGGCGGGTCTAGACAAGCTCAGGGCTCGAAACGCGAAGGGTTGCGTGCTCATCGGCGATCCCAACTACTATGGACGATTTGGCTTCGAAGGCGATTGCGGGCTCACATTCGAGGCCATCGCTCCCTCTTATGTTCAACGACTTGCATTCGGGTCAGACGCACCGACGGGCGAAATTTGTTTCGCACCCGCATTTTACAAGTTCTGAATGCTAAAGGAGGCGTGCCGATCTCTGGCGCGCCTCATCACTCGACCCTCAGAGAAGCTGACCTTGGCGTAGTCGAAGCGAAGGTCAGCTTTGTCCGCAATCCAGACACCTGACCACAGCGTGGTATCAACCTGCAACTACAACCAATCCCGCAAAATCGGTATCAGGGGTACATCCGCCGCAGGCATTGGATAGTTGCGCAGATCATTCCCACGCACCCATTTCAAAGCCTGCCCTTCCTTAGACTGCGGAATCCCCTCCCACCTGCGACAGGCAAACAGCGGCATCAGCAGATGGAAATCGTCATAACTATGGCTGGCGAAAGTCAGTGGCGCGAGGCAGGAGGCCCAGGTGTTGATGCCCAGCTCCTCCTCCAACTCTCGGATCAGCGCGGCCTCGGGGGTTTCACCGGGTTCGATTTTGCCGCCGGGGAATTCCCAGAGGCCAGCCATGGATTTGCCCTCGGGCCGTTGGGCCAGCAACACACGGCCCTCGATGTCGATCAGGGCGACGGCGGAAACAAGAACCGTTTTCACGAGCGATAATCCGCGTTGATCTCAATATAGCCATGGGTCAGGTCGCAGGTCCAAACGATGGAGTTCCCCTCGCCCAGCCCCAGATCAACCGCGATCACCAAGTCCTGACCTTTCATATAGGCGGCAGCGGCGTCTTCGCTGTAACCCGGACTAACCCAGCCTTTTTCGGCCACTAGGATGTCTCCGAACGAGATGCTCAGGCGGTCGCGGTCGGCTGCGGCTCCGGATTTGCCGATGGCCATGACCACACGACCCCAGTTCGGATCCTCACCTGCGATGGCGGTTTTGACCAGAGGGGAATTGGCGATGGCCAGCCCGTGAGTCTTGGCGTCAGCGTCGGCGGCTGCCCCGGTCACGCGGATTTCCACGAATTTCGTGGCCCCCTCACCGTCGCGCACAACCTGCTGCGCGAGGTCCAGCATCACCGTTTCAAGCGCTTCGGCAAATGCTGCGTTTCCAGTGGCATCAACGCCAGAGGCCCCGGTGGCGCATAAAAGCAGGCTATCCGAGGTGGAGGTATCACTATCCACAGTAATGCAGTTGAACGTCCGGTCCGTATGCGCGCCCAGCATCGCTTGCAGCGCGGATTGGTCCACCTGTGCATCGGTGAAGATGTATACCAGCATCGTCGCCATATCCGGCGCGATCATACCCGATCCCTTCGCAATCCCCGCAATAGAGACTGTTTTACCATCAATCTCGACCTGCGCACGCGCCCCTTTCGGGAAGGTATCGGTGGTCATGATCGCGCGCGCTGCATCTTCGATTGCATGGCGGCTGAGACCCGATTTCAACGCCTCAAGCTGCGCGACGATCTTGTCATGTGGCAGCGGCTCACCAATCACGCCAGTGGAGGAGGTAAAGACTCGCTCGACCGAAACTCCGGTCGCTTTGGACACGGCCTGCGTGACTTCGGCCACCGAGGTCTGGCCATAGTGACCAGTGAAGGCATTGGCGTTGCCCGAATTCACCAAGATCGCCGCCGGGCCGTCACTTGACCCGCCGATCTTGTCCTGACAATCCAGTACAGGCGCGGCGCGGGTGGCGGATCGGGTGAAAACCCCGGCGACCGAGGTGCCAGGGTCCAGAACAGCCAGCATGACGTCTGTCCGACCTTGATACCGCACCCCGGCTTCAACGGTGGCGAACCTTACACCGTCGATTGCGGGCAGGTCAGGGAAACCGGCGGGGGCCAGCGGCGAAACCTTGGTGATCGTGGCCACGCAGATTACTCCTGAATCAGGTCCAGCTGGCGGATGATCTCGGGGCCTGCCACTTCCAACGGCGAGCGTTCGATCTGCGCCTGCTGGGTCAGTTCATCGATACGCGCCTGAATCGCGTCCTGCTGAAGGGTCTGAGTAAGCTCATCGCGAACCGCCTCCAGTGCGGGGGCTTCGGATTTGCGTTTGTCGTTCAGGATCACCAGATGCCAGCCGAACTGGGTTTGAACGGGGTCCGAGATCTGGCCCTTTTCCAGACCAACGACAGCGTTTTCGAATTCTGGCACCATCTGACCCTTGCCGAACCAGCCCAGCGATCCGCCATTGGGACCGGACGGCCCGGTGGAATGTTCGCGCGCCATCTCGGCAAAATCTGCACCATCATCCAACTGTGCTTTGATCACCTTGGCCTCGTCTTCGCTTTCAACCAGAATGTGGCTGGCGTCGAACTCGTCTTCACCTTCGAACTCGGCATATTGCGCGTCATAGGCGGCCTGAATGGCTTCATCCGTTACAACCGAGTCGGTCAGGGCACCCACCGTCTGCACCGCCAGCAAGGACCGCTTTTCGTTGTCCAGAGTCAGCGCGTTCTGCGAGGTCAGCTCTTGTTGCTGTTGGCCCAGCAACTGTTGCTGAATCAGCTGTTCCAGCACGAAGTCAAACAGAACGTCGTCTTCGATCTGCGTGTATTGTGGCGGCAGCACTGCGACAGTGGCGATGATGTGACCCAATGTGATCTCATCGCCATTAACCCGCGCCACTACAGTGCTGGCGTCAGACTTGGTTTCGGCGGCCAACGGCAGCGCCATCACGGCAGTCAAAGCCAGCGATGGCAGAAAAGTGAGGCCTTTGGGCATGGAATCATCCTATTTCTTTGCCGCGACAGGGCGCAGCGTTGACACTTCAGAACCTGCCGCTTACATCGCTTTGAAGCCTTGGACAGGACCGCCTTTCACCCCCCGTATCTATGGGTTGCGCGCAAGGTGGGCAAGCCTGTCGCAACCAAGACACGAACAGATCCGCTGGAGTGAACATGCTGGGATTCGGAACGCTCGCCAAAAAGGTCTTCGGAACGCCGAACGACCGCAAGATCAAGGCGACCCGCCCGCTGGTCGAAAAGATCAATGCGCTGGAGCCCGAGTTCGAAAAACTCTCTGACGATGGTCTGAAGGAAAAGACTGAGGAATTGCGCAAACGCGCGCTGGACGGCGAAAGCCTGGATGCGCTGTTGCCCGAAGCCTTTGCCAATGTCCGTGAAGGGGCGCGTCGTGCGCTGGGCCTGCGCGCCTTTGATGTGCAATTGATGGGCGGCGCTTTCCTGCATCAGGGCAATATCTCGGAAATGAAAACGGGTGAGGGCAAGACGCTTGTTGCCACCTTCCCCGCCTATCTGAACGCGTTGACGGGCAAGGGCGTGCATGTCGTTACTGTGAACGAATACCTGGCCAAGCGGGATGCGGAATGGATGGGCAAGGTGTTTGCGGCGCTGGGCATGACAACCGGTGTGATCTGGTCGGGCCAGCCCGATCCAGACAAAAAAGCCGCCTATGCCTGCGATGTGACCTACGCCACCAATAACGAACTTGGGTTCGACTATCTGCGCGATAACATGAAGGCCGATCTGGCCGAGATTTACCAAAAGCACCACAATTTCGCGATTGTGGATGAGGTCGATTCGATCCTGATCGATGAGGCGCGGACACCACTGATCATCTCGGGGCCGTCGCAAGACCGCTCGGACCTCTACACCGCGATTGACGCCCTGATCCCGTCGCTGAGCGATGAGCATTTCACGCTGGACGAAAAGTCCCGCAACGTGACCTTCACCGATGAAGGCAACGAATTCCTGGAACAGCAACTGATCGAGGCAGGCCTGATCCCCGAAGGTCATTCCCTGTATGATCCCGAAAGCACGACCGTGGTGCACCATGTGAACCAGGGTCTGCGCGCGCATAAACTGTTTCAGCGCGACAAGGATTACATCGTCCGCGATGGCAATGTGGTTCTGATCGACGAATTCACCGGCCGGATGATGCCGGGCCGCCGTTTGTCGGAAGGCTTGCACCAAGCCATCGAAGCCAAGGAAGGCGCACCGATCCAACCCGAAAACGTGACCTTGGCCAGTGTGACTTTCCAGAACTACTTCCGCCTCTATAGCAAATTGGGCGGCATGACCGGTACCGCTCTGACCGAAGCCGAAGAGTTCGCCGAAATCTATGGCCTTGGCGTAGTCGAAGTGCCTACAAACAAGCCAATTGCGCGACTGGACGAAGACGATCAGGTCTATCGCACAGCGATGGAAAAATACGGCGCGATCATCAAAGAAGCGAAAGAGGCCAGTGAAAAAGGCCAGCCTGTTCTGATTGGCACCACCTCGATTGAGAAATCCGAAGTGCTCAGCCAGATGCTGGGCAAGGAAAAGATCGAGCACAACGTTCTGAACGCTCGCCAGCATGAACAAGAAGCTCAGATCGTGGCCGATGCGGGCCGCTATGGGGCAGTGACCATCGCCACCAACATGGCCGGTCGCGGCACCGACATTCAGCTGGGCGGCAATGTGGAAATGAAGGTTCTGCAGGCACTGGCCGAGAACCCCGAAGCCGACCCGACCGAATTGCGTACGGCAGAAGAGGCCAAGCACGCAGAAGAAAAGCAAAAGGTTCTGGATGCGGGCGGTCTATATGTCATGGCATCCGAGCGCCACGAAAGCCGCCGCATCGACAACCAGCTGCGTGGTCGTTCAGGCCGTCAGGGTGACCCGGGCCGCACCGTGTTCTACCTCAGCCTCGAAGACGATCTGATGCGCATCTTCGGCTCGGAACGGCTGGACAAAGTGCTGACCACACTAGGCATGAAAGAAGGCGAAGCCATCATTCACCCCTGGGTCAACAAATCTCTGGAACGCGCGCAATCCAAAGTCGAAGGCCGTAACTTTGACATGCGCAAAAACGTTCTGAAATTCGACGACGTGATGAACGATCAGCGGAAAGTGGTCTTTAGCCAACGGCGCGAGATCATGTCGGCAGACGACCTGTCTGAGATCGTCTCGGATATGCGCGAGCAGGTGATCGACGATCTGATCGACGAATACATGCCACCGAAATCCTATGCGGATCAGTGGGATACCGAGGGTCTGCATGAGGCCATCAAAGACAAGCTGACCATCGACGCACCGGTTCAGGACTGGGCCGCCGAGGAAGGCGTGGACGATGAACAGGTGCGCGAACGCCTGATTAAATCCGCCGACGAAATGATGGCGCAGAAGGCCGTTGCCTTTGGCCCCGAAAACATGCGCAACATCGAAAAGCAGGTGCTACTGCAAACCATCGACAGCAAGTGGCGCGAGCATCTGCTGACGCTGGAACATCTGCGCTCGGTCGTTGGATTCCGGGGCTACGCCCAGCGTGATCCGCTGAATGAATACAAAACCGAAAGCTTCCAGCTGTTCGAAGGCATGCTGGATTCCCTGCGCGAAACCGTGACACAGCAGCTTTCACGCGTTCGTCCGCTGACCGAAGAAGAGCAGAAAGAGATGCTGGCGCAGATGGCGGCACAGCAGGCTGAGACGCAAGCTGCGGTGGATCAGGCAACAGATCGCGCCGAAGCCAGAGCCGAAGCTGCCGCGTCAGGTGACGCGCTGCCGGGCTTTGACGAAACCGATCCGTCGACCTGGGGGAACCCGTCGCGAAACGACCCTTGCCCCTGCGGATCGGGCAAGAAGTTCAAACATTGCCACGGCAGGTTAACCTAACGTCATCGAGGCCTTGATCACAATGAGTCCGTTTCGAGGACACAAATAAGCCTCGATTCAGGATCAGTGTGCGACTCGCTCCTTCAACTGGGGAGGGTGTCTTGTTTGTTGTAAGAAACTACGTGACCATGTGCGGCACAATCGCCTGTGCCCTGGGCATTGGTTACCTGATGCAATACGGAACAGCTGCGCAGCCAAGCGATGCGCAGAACCAAATTGCTGCGGCTACGCAAACAAATCAAACGTCGGTTCTGGCAGGGTTGGATAGCATCGTGCTGACCTCAGCCTCGGCAACCGCATCTGACACTGATGACGCCGTGGTTGCGCCAAAAACCACCCGTGTCGAACCCCGACAGAAGCCGACACAAAAATCCTGTAACCTAAGCGCCCGCGCTGTTGCCGTACCCGGCGCGCAGGCCCGCCTGACAATCAAATCTCCGTGCCGCGGCAATGAGCGGATCAGTATTCACCACAGCGGCATGACCCTTACGCAGGTCACCGATAAAAACGGCACGCTGAGGGTAACCATCCCAGCGCTGTCAGAATATGCGATCTTTCTGATCTCGTTCCCGGATCAAACCGGGACTGTCGCCACGACCCATGTCCCTGACCTGCAGAAATATGATCGAGTGGCGCTGCAGTGGAAGGGCGACAAAGCGTTGCAAATTCACGCACTGGAATTCGGCGCCAGCTATGGTGGCGATGGTCACGTCTGGTCGAACAGCGCCACAGCAGGCGCTGGCAGTGTTGTCAGCTTGGGCCATTCAGGACTGACAGACGCCCAAAATATCGAAGTATATTCGTTCCCGGCGGGCCAGTCCCAGCAATCTGGAACCATCGACCTGACCGTCGAAGCGGAAGTGACCGAAAACAATTGCGGTCACACCTTGAACGTTCAGTCCATCGAGCTGCGGGCCAACACAGGCCTACGCTCACGCGATCTGAGCGTGGCTGTACCGGATTGCTCGCAATTGGGCGAGTTTCTGGTGTTGAATAATCTGCTCCAAGACCTGACAATCGCGGCAAAGTAACCCGCAGACAGGCTCGACTCTCTGATGACATTTTTCCGTGTGGCCGTGGCCGCGCTGATCTCAGCAACACTTGGAACAAGTGCTGTGGCGCAGGACATCACCCTCACGTCGCATGACGGACAGGTCGAGATCACAGGCGACTTGCTGGGTTTTGATGGCGAATTCTACCGCGTCGACACACAATTCGGAGAGCTGACAGTCGACGGCTCGGGCGTTAGCTGTGATGGCCCAGCCTGCCCGAACCTGACGGATTTCGTGGCCGAGGTCTGGTTTTCGGGCTCATCGGTCATGGCCGAAACCGTTTTGCCCGCCTTGATCATCGGGTTTGCGCGGCAAGAGGGGCTGACCGCAACCCCAAAACGGGTCGACGAACGCAGCTTTGCCTATGAGCTTTTTCAGACCGGGCGAACGGCGCCACTTGCTCGATTGTTCTTTCGCGTTGGTAACACGGATCAGGGGTTTGCCGACCTAATTGCAAACGATGCCGACATCGTCATGGCCCTGCGTGAAATCCGTGAGGCTGAACAGATCGCGGCGGCAGAGGCCGGGTTGGGTGATTTGACCCGCCCTCGCCGGTCGCGGGTAATTGCGTTGGATGCCATGGTCCCGGTTGTTGCCCAGGACAACATTACCAGTCAGATTTCACCTGCCGATCTGGCGCGTGTTTTGTCTGGTGAAGTTGCGAACTGGGCGGATCTGGGTGGACCTGATGCGCCTATCGCGCTGCATATGCCGGATGCGGGGTCGGGGCTCGCCCAAGCTGTCGAGGATCAGCTGTTGGCCCCGGCAGATGTGGAGCTGTTCTCTGATGCCATACGCCACGGGCGCAACGGCGATCTGGTACAGGCCGTGGCGAAGGATTCCTTCGCGATTGGGATCGCCAGCCATGCCTCGGCCGATATCACGCGCGCCCTGCCTCTGACCGGCGGGTGCGGGCATGCGCTCGCCGCATCACGTGACGCCATCAAGACCGAAGACTATCCGCTGACGCTGCCGATGTTCCTCTACCTGCCGGAACGACGCCTGCCACGAATTGCGCGTCAATTGCTGGCCTATAGCTTAGGCGCTGATGCCCAATTGGCCATCCGTCAGGCAGGGTTTGTTGATCAGACACCGGAAAGAACGCGGATTGGTCTACAGGGCGACCGCCTGTCCAACGCCATTGTATCCGGCGGGGCCGAGGTTGGGTTGGAAGAGGTTCAACGCATGGTCGAAACCTTGCGTCCGATGGCGCGTTTGTCGCTGTCAGTTCGATTCGAGCCCGGATCATCGCGGCCCGACGCACAATCGCGATCGAATATCCAGTACCTCGCTCAGGCACTTGAGACCGGAACGCTGAATGCCCGCAAGCTGTTGTTTGTCGGGTTCAGTGACGGGGATGGGCCTGCCAGCACCAATGCCCGCATCGCGCTGCGCCGTGCGCAAACCGTTCGGAACTCGGTTCTCGGGGCTGTTGAGACCGAGATACCTGACAATATCGAGATCGCGGTCGAAGGGTTCGGCGAGGCGATGCCCATGGCCTGCGACGACACCGAATGGGGCCGCAAAGTCAACCGCCGCGTTGAAATCTGGGTCGAATGACCCGCTAGAGGTATCCTTCGGACCGAAAACTCAGCTCGGTAGATTTGCCAATGATAAGATGGTCATGCAGGGTCAGGCCCAACGCGGTGCAGGCATCTTGAATGCGGTTGGTCATGTCGATATCGGATTTCGACGGTGTCGGGTCGCCTGACGGGTGGTTATGCACCAGGATCAGGGCCGAAGCATTCAGCTCCAGAGCGCGCTTCGCCACCTCTCGCGGATAGACCGGCACGTGATCAACGGTGCCATTGGCCTGTTCCTCATCTGCGATCAGCACGTTCTTACGATCCAGATAGAACACGCGAAACTGTTCAGTTTCACGATGGGCCATAGTGGTATGGCAATAGTCCAGAAGCGCATCCCAACCAGAGATCACATGCCGCTGCATCACCCGTGCGCGCGCCATACGGTGGGCGCAGGCCTCAAGGATTTTCAGGTCGGTGATCACCGTATCCCCAACACCCTTGATCTGCCGCAGCCGTTCTTCGGGCGCGGTCAGAACGCGGTTGAAATCGCCAAACGTATCCATCAGCGCGCGGGCCAGCGGCTTCACGTCTTGCCGGGGGATGGAGCGGAAAAGGGCCAGTTCCAGTAGTTCATAATCCGGCATCGCAGCAGAGCCACCCGCCATGAACCGTTCGCGCAGCCGCTTGCGATGGTCTTTGATGTAGGAGGGTAACCGACCGGTCGGCAACGGCTGCGCTGGCGCTTCGTCTGTATCGAAAAGCATTGGGGCTTCGGCAAAGGCGTCCTGTGTCATGGGCCTCACCTTGGCGCAGAATCGGTTTCTGAATGGTTAACGCATCTCACCCGCCATACGCGCCGTGGCGTGGCGGACGACCATGTGTAGAACAATCGAGAACACGCCCAGCGTCAGCATCGCGGCAAACATCAGATCGGTCTTGGCCCGCCCATTCGCCAGCAGCATGAGATAGCCTAAACCTTGTGACGACCCGACCCATTCGCCGATCACCGCCCCGATCGGCGCATAGACCGCCGCCAGCCGCATCCCCGAGGCCAATGACGGCAAGGCCGCCGGAATACGGATATGCCAAAGAACCGCGCGTTTGCTGGCCTGCATGGTGCGCGCAAGGTCCAGATACCCGGACGGCGTGCGCATTAACCCGTCAAAGAAAGACGAAGTGATCGGGAAATAGATGATCAGCACCGCCATCGCGACCTTGGACCAAAGGCCATAACCCAGCCACAGGGTCAGCAGCGGCGCCAGCGCAAAGACCGGCAGAGCCTGGGTCAACACCAGCATCGGCTGCACCAACACACGTGCGGCCCGCGAATTGGCCAGTTGCAGCGCGGTGACGACGCCCAGAACGGTTCCCACCGCCAAGCCGATCACGACCTCAACCGCTGTGATCCAGGTATGTTCCGCAATCACCCAGCGGCTCTGCCACCAGGTCTCGGCCACAAGTGCCGGGCCGGGCAGGATGAATTTGGGCAGGCCGGTCAGGCTGACAATCGCTTGCCAGACGGCCAGAGCGAACAAGGTTGCGGCGAGGGTGGAGAGGAGTTTCATGCCGCCTCTCTCAGCAGCTTCAGCAGCGCACCTTGGGTTTCCAATGTTTCCAGATCATCCACATGGCGTGGTGCAGGCGCGGCAGGCGGGGCACACGGGTTCAGCCCTTGCTGCGTCATCACGACGATGGATTGGCCCAGACGCGCGGCCTCGGCCGGGTCGTGGGTGACCAGAAGGACCGTCCGGCCTTGCAGCGCCTCGGCGGCCAAATCCTGCATGTCTGCACGGGTGCGTGCATCAAGGGCCGAGAACGGCTCATCCAACAGCACGATGGGGCGATCTTCCATAAGGGTCCGCGCCAAGGCGACGCGCTGTCGTTGGCCGCCGGACAGCTCCAACGGCTTCTTGGCCATGTGGTCTTGTAAGCGCATCCGTTCAATCAGACGGTCCCGGCGATCCAGATCGGGTTTCTCACCCCGCAACCGCGCGCCAAGCGAGACGTTTTGCGCCACCGTCGCCCAAGGCAGCAGCAAGTCATCCTGCGCCATATAGGCCACGCGAGTCGGGACGGTTTGGCCATCGCTGGCCATGATCTGACCGGTGAAATCCGCGCCTGTCTCCAACCCGGCGATCAGGCGCAGAACCGTGGTTTTGCCAACGCCCGATCCACCTAGCAGACAAGTCCACTGTCCCGCCCCAAGGGTTAGGGTCAGCGGTGCGAACAAGGGCGTATCGCCAATACTCGCGTGTCCGCTGATAGTTAGATCGGGCGCCGGGGTCATGGGGCCAGACCCATTTGCCAGAAATTGACCTCTAGCTCCGTGGCGGTTTGGAAGGTCTGGCATAAACGCTCCCATCGCGGAGAGGCCTCGAAATCTGCCCCAATACGTCGTGTTAGAGCCGAATCCAGCAGTTCGCCGACCGCCTTGCACGCGCCCTGGTAGTCCTCACCAGCATAGGTGTTGATCCAGTCGAGATAGGTGTCCGAGGTCGCCTCGGCAGACAGCCGAGACCCGATTTCTCCGTATCCCATCACACAAGGCGCGAGCGCCGCCAGCAGGTCAAGTAGATCACCACTGTATCCGGCCTCCAGCACGAAACGCGTATAGGCCAGATTTTCGGCACGTTCCGGGGTTGCAAACAGCTCCTCCTGAGAGATTCCGGCCGCTTCGCAGATACCGATATGCAGCTGCATCTCCTCCGCGACCAAGGCGTTCACGGTGCCCACAGCCGTCAGCATCTCTTTATGCGTTTCCGATTTCACCACCGCCAGCGCCCAGGCGCGGCTGAAGTGGATCAGAAACACATAATCCTGACGGAGGTAGTGCAGAAACGCCTCTCGGGGCAGAGAGCCGTCCTTCATCCCTTCGACAAAGGCGTGGCGGGTGTAGTCCCGCCACGGCCCCTGCGCCGCATCGCGCATCAGCGCGAAGGCTGTACCATATCCGCTCATTGCGCGGTCACGTCGATGGTGATGTCGCTGACCGGCAGCACGCTGTCGATCATGCCGCTTTCGTTCAGGAAGGTCTCGAACCGGGCGTAACGGCCTGCATCAAAACCCGCCGGGCGCAAAGCAAAGCGGGGCAGTGTGTCAACCCAAGCGCGGGCGTTCAGCTCATCCTGCAACTCGGGCGAGGTCGCGGCGAAGATCTCCCAGCTTTTTTCGGGGTTGTTGACGATGTACTGGGTCGCTTTTTCGGTTGCTGCCAGGAAACGCGCGATCTTGTCCTTGTCCATCGTCTCGGGGTTGGCGACGTAGATCAGCTCGTCATAAGACGGTACGCCCTCTTCCTCGATATAGAAGCAGGTGCCAGGACGGCCTTCGATATCCATCTGGTTCAGCTCGAAGTTCCGATAGGCACCGATCACCGCATCCACTTGACCGGTCATCAGCGACGGCGAGAGCGAGAAGTTAACATTGATCAGTTCAACATCGTCCAGTGCCACATCGTATTTGCCCAGAACGGTGCCCAGAACAGCCTCTTCCACGCCCGCGACCGAGAAACCGATCTTCTTGCCTTTCAGGTCCGCAGGCGACTTGATCGGCCCGTCTTCCAGAACCAGCAGACAGTTCAGAGGGGTCGCGACCAGCGTACCCACGCGTTTCAGCGGCAGGCCTTCATGGATCTGCAGGTGCAGCTGCGGCTGATAGGATACGGCCAGTTCGGCCTGACCAGCAGCCACCAGACGCGGCGGGGCGGAGGGGTCGGCAGGGGGAACGATCTCAACCTCGAGGCCCTGCTCGGCGAAATAGCCGTTTTCCTGCGCCACGATGATGGGCCCATGATCGGGGTTGATGAACCAATCCAGCAGAACGGTCATCTTGTCTTCGGCCCAGGCCGGCGCAGCGGCCATAAGGGCGATGGCTGTCATCAGCTTTTTCATGTCTCGCGTTTCCTTTTCACTCACGAGGTTGCGGCCGCGACGAGGACAATCTCGCCCGGCCAATCCGGTTCAATCTGTTCAGCCGCACGCCAGGCGCGCAGGCCGGTTGCACAGCACAAAGCCAGTCTTTTTGCTTTGTTAGGGTCTGATTTTAGATGTTCCACGCTTAGGCGACGCGCCAGGGGGTGGATGGGTTGAGGGGCTTCGTCTTCGTCCCGAAGCTCAACAATCACATCATCTGAGGACAGCTGCGAGGCGGCGACGAAGGCGAAGGACTGCTCAGGCTCGGGCGCTGCGTCAAAGCGGAAGCTGGAGCTTCGGAAAGTATGGGCATCCACCTGCACCATCTGGCCTAGGGGCGATGGGTCGAGGTCCAGGATCAAAGCCAAAGCCATCTGCGCCTGCATCGCGCCGATCATGCCCACGACTGGCCCCAGCACACCTGCCGTGGCACAGCTCGCCCCGCTGGTTGGGGCGTCGGGGAACACGGCCCGCAGTGACGGCGCACCGCCGCAGAACGCACCAACATAGCCAGACAGGCCCAGCACCGAGGCACTGATCAGAGGTTTGCCCAAGGTCAGGCAGATATCAGACAGGGTGTAGCTGGCGGCATAGCTGTCCGCACAGTCGAGAATCACATCGGCCTGTGAAACAAAACCAGCCGCATTCTCGTTTGTTAGAGCCCGTTTACATGCCACGACGTCGATATCAGAATTCAAAGAACGACTGCGATCGGCTGCAACTTCGGCTTTTGGGCGTCCGCAATCGGCCTCGGTAAACAGCGTCTGTCGATGCAGGTTAGACAGGGCCACCTCATCCGCATCGAGGATCGTCAGATGCCCAACGCCCGCCCCGGCCAGCAAAGGCAGGACCGGAGCCGCCAATCCGCCCCCCCCGACAACCAGAACACGCGCCTTGGATAGGCGCGCCTGCCCTCCGGCCCCCACCTCAGGCAGGATCATCTGGCGGGTATAGCGGTTCATCTGGTGGCCTCGATCCATTGGCGCACCCGCGCCTCGGGGTCGGCGTTCAGGGTGATGTCCGTGACGACCGAGACGATGTCCGCCCCTGCATCAAGCACGCCGGGCGCGCGTTCGACGCTCATACCGCCGATCCCGACCAGAGGGATATCGCCCACACGGGCCTTCCATTCGGTGACGCGCGGCAAGCCCTGCTGTTCCCACTTCATCTTTTTCAGGATCGTCGGATAGACCGGCCCCAGCGCGACATAATCGGGGTCCATGGCCAGAACGCGCTCTAGCTCATCATCGTCATGGGTGGAAACGCCCAGCTTTAGACCCGCTTTTCGGATTGCTTTGAGGTCGGCATCATCCAGATCCTCCTGCCCCAGATGGATCCAGTCGCAACCCGCATCTATCGCGGCCTGCCAAAAGTCGTTCACCACCAGAACCGCGCCATGCTGCTTGCACAGATCGCGAGAGGTTGCGATCTCGGCCCGGACAACATCGTCCGGCTGGTCCTTCATGCGCAGCTGCACCAGCTTTACACCCAAGGGCAGCACCCGCCGCAGCCAGTCGGAGTGGTCAAAGATCGGGTAGAAACGGTCCAAGCTCATGACAGGAACGCCTTTCCGACGACAGGGGTTGAGGGTTCAGCCATGTCCCGAGCCTCGATCGGGTCGGCCTGATGGGCCAGCTGTCCGGCCTCAACCGCACGCATCATGGCCTTTGCCATCAACGCCGGATCACCGGCGCGGGCGACGGCCGTGTTCAGCAATACGGCGTCATAACCCAGCTCCATCGCGTGGGCCGCATGGCTGGGCAGGCCGATCCCGGCATCAATCACAAGCGGCACATCCGGAAACTCGGCTCGCATCGCGCGCAGGGCGTATTCGTTGTTCAGCCCCCGACCCGAACCGATTGGTGCACCCCAGGGCATCAGAACCTCGCACCCGGCCTCAAGCAGCCGTTCACCCACGATCAAGTCGTCGGTGGTGTAAGGGAAGACCTCGAACCCATCCTCGGTCAGTATGCGCGCGGCTTCGACAAGCTGGAAGACGTCCGGCTGCAGACTGTCGGTATGGCCGATCAGTTCCAGCTTGATCCATTTGGTCTCAAACACTTCGCGGGCCATATGCGCGGTGGTCACCGCCTCTTTGACCGTATGGCAACCGGCGGTGTTGGGCAGCACCAGCACACCCAGATCACGGATCATCTGCCAAAAGGTCTGCCCGGCCCCCGCTTCCCGCCGCAGTGAGACCGTCGCCACACCCGCGCCACTGTCGCGGAACGCCTGTTCGAGGATAGCAGGGCTGGGATATTGCGCGGTACCCAGCATCAGCGGGTTGGGCAGAGCGACGCCATAGAAGCTTTTCATCCTCACCCTCCTTGCATCGGCGACAGGATTTCGACCCGGTCACCTTCGCTCAGGGCATGGGCAATGCGCAGACTGGAGGGGACGAATTCCTCGTTCACCGCCGTTGCGACACGGCCCGAGAAACCACATTCCTCTAGCAGCTCTGCCAAGGTAGAGGCCTTTACCTCTTTGGGGTCGCCATTAAGCACGATCTTCATCGACCATCTCCGAATGTTTGTTCTCAAGCGCCAGATCGGCCACGCCCTGTGCCAGGGCTGGGGCCAACAGGTAGCCATGGCGGTAGAGGCCATTGGCATAGATCGTCCGGCCCAAGCGCCGGATGCGCGGCAGGTTGTCAGGAAAGGCTGGGCGCAGATCGACGCCGATTTCCAGCACCTCAGCCTCACCAAAGGCCGGGTTCAAAGCGTAGGCCGCACTGAGCAGTTCCAGCATTGAGCGCGCTGTGATCCGGCTGCTGTCTTCGCTTTCGATCATGGTCGCGCCCAACATGTAGATGCCCTCGCCACGCGGCACGATGTAGAGCGGCATCCGCGGATGCAGCAGGCGCACTGGACGGTTCAGCGTCACATCGGGGCAACGCACCACCAGCATCTCGCCCTTCACGCCCCGCAGATCAGGCAAAGCATCCCGCGCTTGAAGCCCCCGGCAATCGATCGCACACTCCAATTGCGCGGGTGCGGGCTTGTGATGAAACACCACGCCTTGGCCTTCCAGGTAATGGTACAGGTCATGCAGCGCTTGCCTTGGATCAAGATGCGCCTCTTGTCCGAAGTACAGCCCCTTGCTGAATCCATGCAGATCAGGCTCTAATTCGGCGATTCTTTCCCTATCTGTCTCGCAAAACGCTTCGGTCCTGCGCGCGAAACGCCGCAAGTCAGGCACATCCCGAGCGTTGGCAACAACCAACGTACCGCACCGGCTCACGGCTGTACGATCCGCCCACCACGCGATGGCTTCTTGGCCCAGTCGCAAAACCGGTTCTTCGGCATTTTCATATTCACACCAAGGCGCCAACATGCCCCCTGCCCACCAAGAACACCCATGCGGGCCAGGCAGGCCTTTAGGATCGAACACCTGTACTTTCGCCCCGCGCGCAGTCAGCTCGCTGGCGACCGCCAGCCCTGCCACACCGGCCCCTATGACGGACCAGATCGTCACGCAGACCACATCCGGTAAAAGTGATGCACCGGGCCGTGACCCGCTCCTACCCTTAGTGTATCTGCCTGTGCAATCGCGCCCTGCAGATACCCATGCGCTTCACGTGTCGAATCGATCAGGGACAGTCCTTTGGCCAAACCGGCAGCAATCGAAGACGACAGCGTGCAGCCGGTTCCATGCGTGTTTGTTGTGTTCTGCCGCGGGGCTTGAAACTCGGCAATCATGCCCGTTTCATCGACTAGAAGATCATGACAGATATCACCCGCGCCATGCCCCCCCTTCATCAAGACCGCCCCTGCGCCCAACGCGCACAGCGCTTTACCTTGAGCGATCATCTCTGCGGGTGAAGCCGCGCCACACTGCCCCAGCAGACACGCCGCCTCGGGCAGGTTGGGGGTCAGGACCGTCGCGCGCGGCAGCAAGACCTCGCGCAAGGTTTGAACCGCCTCTTGCGCCAACAAAGCGTCACCGGATTTTGCCACCATAACCGGGTCGAGTACGACAGGCCCGCCATATCTTGAAATCCTGTCCGCCACCGTCTGGATGATCTCAGGCGTGGCCAACATTCCAATCTTGATGGCCCGTACATCCAAATCACTCAGAACAGCGTCGATCTGAGCCGCAATCACATCCAGCGGAATACCATGCACAGCCGTAACAGCTTGCGTGTTTTGCGCTGTAACGGCGGTGATCACGCTGCAGCCAAACACTCCCAATGCTGACATGGCCTTGAGATCGGCCTGAATGCCCGCTCCGCCGCCGCTGTCAGATCCCGCAATGGTCAAGGCAATTTGTACCAAGTCGTTGCTCCACTTACTTGGGCAAAGCGGGCATAGAAAACGTCTGTTTGTGTTAGACCGTTCCCTCCGCCGGTATTGCCCGGATCAGGTTCGATGGGTTGACGCACGCGCCTCTCAGCCCTGAATTCAGGGCACCCCAACGGTTGATTGGGACAATCTCAGGACAGGTCTCGGAAATCAAGCATCAATCTGCGGGTCATAAGGCCACATCCGACAAGGAAATAAGACCAATTAAGGTTGAATCCATGCGAGGCTCTGCCTCGCGCTCCGGGATATTTCTGGCCAGATGAAGCGGGGGATCCAAACTTCATCTGGCTCTAAATATCCCGGGAGAGACGCTCGTAGAGCGGCAGGGGCAGAGCCCCCAATGCAAAAGGCCGCCCCATTTTGGAGCGGCCTGTTTCTTGCTCTAGCTTTTCATCCCATCCCAGAAAGATTTGACGGATGAGAAAAAACTTTTTGATTCCGGATGGTTATCTTCACCCAGATCATCGAATTCTCGAAGCAGCTCTTTCTGGCGGCTGGTCAGATTAACCGGCGTTTCCACAGCCAGCTCGATGAACATGTCTCCAACACCACCGCCACGAAGGGCTGGCATGCCTTTGCTGCGCAGACGCATCTGGCGGCCCGACTGACTGCCAGCTGGTATTTGCACGCGGCCGCGGCCACCATCAATCGTAGGTACTTCGATGGACCCACCCAGCGCGGCTTTGGCCATGCTGACGGGCACACGGCAATAAAGGTTCACGCTATCGCGCTCGAACAGCTTGTGTTCGGAGACCTCGACAAAGATATAGAGATCGCCGGGAGGGCCACCGCGCATTCCCGCCTCGCCTTCGCCAGCCAGACGAATGCGAGTTCCGGTTTCAACGCCTGCGGGGATGTTCACCGACAGGGCGCGTTCTTTTTCCACCCGGCCAGAGCCGCTGCAAACCTTGCAGGGGTTTTTGATGATCTGACCCAGCCCGGAACAGGTGGGGCAGGTGCGCTCAACGGTGAAAAACCCTTGCTGCGCGCGTACTTTGCCCATGCCGGAACAGGTGGGGCAGGTAATCGGCTCGGCGCCGCCCTCGGCCCCGGTTCCGTCACAAGACGAACAGGCCACAGCAGCAGGGACATTGATGGTTTTTTGCAGGCCTGCATAGGCCTCTTCCAGCGTCACGCGCAGGTTGTAGCGCAGGTCTGATCCGCGTGCGGCCCGGCGTCCACCGCCGCCGCCACGCTGGCCACCCATAAAATCGCCAAACAGATCATCGAATACATCCGAAAATGCACTAGAGAAATCACCCTGCCCAAAGCCGCTGCCAGGTCGACCGCCACCACCCATGCCGTTTTCAAAGGCGGCATGGCCAAACCGGTCATAAGCGGCCTTGCGGTCCGCGTCCTTCAGCACGTCATAGGCTTCGTTCGCTTCTTTGAACTGCGCCTCGGCATCCGGGTTGTCTTTGTTGCGATCGGGATGCAACTCTTTGGCTTTCTTGCGAAAACCCTTTTTGATCTCGTCCGCCGATGCGCCCTTGGTCACGCCGAGCACATCGTAATAGTCGCGTTTTGACATCAGTGTTTCCTTCTGCCTCAACGTAATCGGGCCGGCCCGTCGAGCGGACCGGCCCAGATTGGCCCGGTTACCCGTTACTTACGTTTGTCGTCGTCCAGATCTTCGAACTCGGCGTCGACAATGTCATCGTCGGCTGGTGCTTCGTCAGCGGCAGCAGGCTCATCTTCGCCCTCTTCGGCTTGCGCCTTGTAGATAGCTTCACCCAGCTTCATGGCCGCTTCAGTGACGTTCTGGATGCCCGACTTGATCTTGTCGGCGTTCTCGGTTTCCAGCTCGTCCTTCAGCGCGGCAATCGCCAGCTCGATGGCTTCGATAGTGGTCGGGTCGACCTTGTCGGAATGCTCTTCCATCGACTTCTCGGTCGAGTGGATGAGGCTTTCCGCCTGGTTCTTGGCGTCGACCAGCTCGCGACGTTCCTTGTCGGCTTCCGCGTTCTCTTCGGCGTCCTTGACCATCTTTTCGATGTCTTCGTCGGACAGACCACCCGAGGCCTGGATCGTAATCTTCTGCTCTTTGCCTGTGCCTTTGTCTTTGGCCGAAACCGAGACAATGCCGTTGGCGTCGATGTCAAAAGTCACCTCGATCTGAGGCATGCCACGCGGTGCGGGCGGGATATCTTCGAGGTTGAACTGACCCAGGATCTTGTTATCCGCAGCCATTTCACGCTCACCCTGGAACACGCGGATGGTCACGGCGTTCTGGTTGTCCTCGGCGGTCGAGAAGACCTGAGACTTCTTGGTCGGGATCGTGGTGTTACGGTCGATCAGGCGGGTGAACACGCCACCCAGCGTCTCAATACCCAAGCTCAGCGGGGTCACGTCCAGCAGAACCACGTCTTTGACGTCGCCCTGCAGAACACCGGCCTGAATGGCGGCGCCCATGGCAACCACTTCGTCCGGGTTTACGCCCTTGTGGGGTTCTTTACCGAAGAATTTGGTGACCTCTTCGATCACTTTCGGCATCCGGGTCATACCACCGACCAGAACAACTTCGTCTACGTCAGCAGCCGACAGACCGGCGTCTTTCAGGGCTGCCTGGCAGGGCTTCATCGACTTCTTGATCAGGTCCGCAACCAGCGATTCCAGCTTGGCACGGGTCAGCTTCATGACCATGTGCAGCGGCTGACCGTTGGAACCCATCGAGATGAAAGGCTGGTTGATCTCGGTCTGCGAGGTCGAGCTGAGTTCGATCTTGGCTTTCTCGGCGGCTTCTTTCAGACGTTGCAGGGCCATCTTGTCAGCAGACAGATCGACACCGTGTTCCTTTTTGAACTCATCCGCCAGGTAGTTGACGATGCGCATGTCAAAGTCTTCACCACCCAGGAAGGTGTCACCATTGGTCGACTTAACTTCGAACAGGCCGTCGTCGATTTCCAGAATGGTCACGTCGAAGGTACCGCCACCAAGGTCATAGACCGCGATGGTTTGGGTTTCTTCTTTGTCCAGACCATAAGCCAGAGCAGCCGCTGTCGGTTCGTTGATGATCCGCAGCACTTCCAGGCCGGCGATTTTACCGGCGTCTTTGGTGGCCTGTCGCTGGGCGTCGTTGAAGTATGCCGGAACGGTGATAACCGCCTGCGTGACTTCCTCACCCAGATAGCTTTCAGCCGTTTCCTTCATCTTGCCCAGAGTGAAGGCCGAGATCTGACTTGGGGAGTACTTTTCACCGCGGGCTTCAACCCATGCGTCGCCATTGCCGCCATCAACGATGGCATAGGGCACCATTTTCTTGTCTTTTTCGACTTCTGCATCATCTACACGACGACCGATCAGACGCTTGACGCCGAAAATCGTGTTGTCGGGGTTGGTGACCGCCTGACGTTTTGCAGGTTGACCGACCAGTCGCTCATCTTCGGTGAAGGCGACGATCGAGGGCGTGGTCCGCGCCCCTTCTGCGTTTTCGATGACCTTCGGCTGCGAGCCGTCCATTATGGCAACGCACGAGTTTGTGGTACCAAGGTCAATGCCGATTACTTTTCCCATAATTTTGATCCCTTTCAATTTAAGGCGATGTCCCGAGGGCCGGACCCGTTATGGCATCCTGTCCCCGATCTGATGTGCGCGACAGCACTACACCATCGCGCGTCCCGGCGTATATAAGGTCCGGACCAATGGCCTGCAAGCACTCTGAATCGCAGGTTTTCGGGAATCTGCAGCCTTTTTTGGCAAGGATTTGGTAAGGAATGGGGAATCAGGTATGGCGCAGCTGCTTTTGCGGGGGTTCGATATCAGGAAAGGGTATCTGGACGGCACAACCCAGAGCCGGCTGATCGAGGCGTTGCGCCCGATTCTGAAAGCCGCGCCATTGGTGCGGCCTGTGACACCATCAGGCAAGGAGATGTCGGTGCGCATGACCTCAGCCGGAGCGCTGGGTTGGGTCACCGATAGATCAGGCTATCGTTATCAGGATCACCACCCCAAAGGTGAAAGATGGCCCGCGATTCCCGAGGCGATCTTGACCATTTGGCAAGATTTGGTCAGCGCCGAACGTGAACCGGATTGTTGCCTGATCAACTACTATGACGAGAGCGCCAAGATGGGCCTGCATCAGGATAAGGACGAGGCAGATTTTTCCTGGCCAGTGCTTTCAATCTCGCTAGGGGATGACGCCCTGTTTCGCATTGGCAATACAACGCGCGGCGGCAAAACGGAATCCGTCTGGCTAAGCTCGGGCGATGTGGTGATCATGGGCGGCCCGGCTCGGCTGACCTATCACGGCGTTGATCGGATCAGGCCCGGATCATCCCGCCTGTTGCCCAAGGGCGGGCGGATCAACCTGACCCTGCGCGTGGCAAGTTAACGTCGGGCGTTCCAGCTTTGGGACATGTGCTTGCGCGAGAAGAAATCGCCCAACAAGCCAATCATTGTCAGAGCGATCCCGACCCAAAGTGCATACTCCCAGTCGGAGTTGCGTGGATAATAGTTGCGGAACACAAACCCTCGGCACTGATCAATAAGATGAAACAAAGGGTTCCACGCAAACATCATCAAAACACTTCCACCCAATGCGTTTCCCAGAAACATTTTGCCTGAAAACACCATGTTCAGCCGCCGATAGATGGTGCTCAGCATTGTGGCGGTTGTTGGAAACCACGGCTTAAGCGCCATAAACACCAAACCAATCGAACACCCGGTGAACCACGCCAGTATCAGCATCCCAAAGGCCCCACCCGGGTCCTGAATTTCAAGAGGCGCCACTCCAACACTGTAGACGAATAAAATCACGGTAATCGACATGATCTGCTTGTAAAGCGCACCAAATGCCGAGGCGAGCAGCATGACCATAGCGTTCATCGGAGAATGCTGCATCATCGGATTGTTTTTTCCACCTAACTTGGACATGGCAGCAATCGACTGGGTATGCATCATGAAAAGAAACACACCCGACAGCAGATACAGGATGAATTCACCCCTGATCTTAGACACGCGCGGGCCCATGAAGGTCATAAGTAGATAAAAAACCATAGCGATCAGAAGAATCTGCAGGATATTGATCAAGATCGCGATCACGGCATTTGAGTGTTGTGTGCGCACGTCACGCACCACACCGTGGAACACCAGTTCTGCGATGGTAAAGGCACTGCCCAGCATCGATTGACTGCGCTTAAAATAAAACACGCGAGGGGTCTTTCCTGTTTTGTTGCCCTCAAACTGGCACGAATACCTTGCCGTTCGGTAACCGGCGCATCATAAGTCCGTCAGAGTTTTGGATCAACAAACCACGTAAACGGAGCATTTTTGTGACCTACGATGCGCTTATCCCCGTCATCCGGCGTCTGGCCCTGGAAGCTGGTGACAAGATCATGGAGATCTACCAGGCGGATGATTTCGACGTGAAGGTCAAATCAGATGCAAGCCCCGTGACCGAGGCGGATGAAGCTGCCGACGCCCTGATTTCTGAAGGGCTGCGCGCAGCCTTCCCGGATATCCTGCTTGTAACCGAGGAACAGGCCGCGTCGCATTCGACCAAGGGGGAAACATTCCTGATCGTTGATCCGCTGGATGGAACCAAGGAGTTCATCAACCGGCGCGGCGATTTCACTGTCAATATCGCATTGGTCGAAAATGGCGTTCCCACGCGCGGCGTCGTCTATGCTCCGGCGCGCGGTCGCATGTTCTATACGCAAGCTGACGGGCAGGCGGTGGAAGAAACAGGCACATTGGACAAAGTTCAAGCTGGTGACGTCACGCCCATCTCGGTCTCAGACCCCGACAATTCAGCGCTTTTGGTGGTGGCGTCGAAATCGCACCGCGATCAGGCCACGGATGACTACATCAACAAATACCAGGTGCAGGATAGCAAGAGCGCGGGCTCGTCGCTGAAATTCTGCCTGGTCGCAACAGGTGAGGCCGATATCTATCCGCGCGTCGGCCGCACAATGGAATGGGACACCGCAGCCGGTCACGCCGTTTTGGCCGGTGCAGGCGGAAAGGTCGTGCGGTTTGACGACCACACACCTCTGACCTATGGCAAGGACGGCTATGCAAACCCGTTCTTCATCGCCTACGCTCCTGGTGTTGAGCTGAAAGACGCCTGATGTCTGTTCTGATCGCCATCCCTGCCCGCTACGCCTCGACCCGGTATCCCGGCAAACCTCTGGTGCCACTGACCGGCGCAACTGGCAAAGCGATGACGCTGATCGAACGATCCTGGCGCGCGGCCTGTTCGGTTTCGGGCGTAGATAAGGTGGTCGTGGCCACCGATGATGATCGCATCCGCGACGCCGCCGAGGGGTTCGGAGCCGAGGTCGTGATGACTTCGGAAGCCTGCCAGAACGGCACCGAACGCTGTGCCGAGGCGCATGCCGTGCTGGGTGGCGGGTATGACATCATCGTCAACCTGCAAGGCGACGCCCCTCTGACCCCGCATTGGTTTGTCGAAGACCTGATCGCAGGCCTGCGCGCCGCACCTGATGCGGGTGTGGCAACACCGGTTCTGCGCTGTGACGGCGATGCGCTGAACAGCCTTTTGAATGACCGCAAACATGGGCGCGTTGGCGGTACCACGGCGGTGTTCGCCCGCGACAAAAGCGCGATGTATTTCTCGAAAGAGGTGGTCCCCTTCACCTCGGATACATTCGCGGGCGATACGCCAACTCCGGTTTTTCACCACGTCGGCGTCTATGCCTACCGACCGGACGCTCTGGCCGCCTATCCCGGCTGGCCAACTGGCCCGCTGGAACAGCTGGAGGGGCTGGAACAGCTGCGTTTCATGGAAAACGAGCGCAAGGTTCTGTGTGTCGAGGTCGAAGCCAAAGGCCGTCAGTTCTGGGAGTTGAACAACCCCGAGGACGTGCCAAAAATCGAAGAAATGATGGCCACTATGGGTCTGGAGTGACCTCTTTTCCCCCTGACCCCAAACCCAACATGGCGTAGGAACGCCCAACTCTGACCTCACGGATCGCATATGAAAACTGTTCTTGTCACCGGTGGCGCTGGCTATATCGGATCCCATGCTTGCAAGGCGTTGTCGCAGGCGGGGTATGTTCCCGTGACCTATGACAACCTGATCACCGGCTGGCAGGATGCAGTCAAGTTCGGCCCGTTCGAACAAGGCGACCTGCTGGATCGCGCCCGTTTGGACGAGGTGTTCGCTAAACACCAGCCCGTCGCCGTGATGCATTTCGCAGCACTTAGCCAGGTGGGCGAGGCGATGGCAGAACCTGGGAAATACTGGTCCAACAACGTGACCGGCTCCCTGACTTTGATCGAGGCTGCAGTCGCAGCGGGATGTCTGGACTTTGTGTTCTCATCCACCTGCGCCACCTATGGCGAACATGACAATGTGGTTCTGGATGAAACAACTTCGCAGCACCCGCTGAACGCTTATGGCGCGTCCAAGCGCGCGATCGAAGATATTCTACGGGATTTTGAGGCAGCCCATGGCCTGCGCCATGTGATCTTCCGCTATTTCAACGTTGCAGGTGCAGACCCCGAGGGTGAAGTGGGCGAGTTCCACCGGCCCGAGACGCATCTGGTCCCGCTTATGTTGGATGCCATCGACGGCAAGCGGGATGGGCTGACGGTGTTCGGCACGGACTACGACACACCAGACGGAACCTGCATCCGCGATTATGTGCATGTCTGTGATCTGGTCGACGCCCATGTGCTTGGGCTGAACTGGCTGGAACAGGGCAAGGGCAGTCAGGTCTTCAACCTGGGCACCGGCTCAGGCTTTTCGGTTCTTGAGGTGATTGAACATTCCAAAGCCGTGACCAACCGGGCTGTGCCTTACACCGTTGGTGCTCGGCGCGAAGGTGATTGCACCAAGCTGGTATCAGGCTCAGACCGCGCCGAGGCTGAACTGGGCTGGAAGCCCAAGAGGTCAAAGTTAGAGACGATGATTGCCGATGCCTGGCGCTGGCATCAGAACGGGCACTACGACCGATGAGGTCGGATTGAGCGGCGCTTCGCTGCAGACCCTGCCCCGGATTGGATGGGCTGAAGCGTATCGCCTACGCTGGAAACGTCGCCGCCTGTTGCTGCGATCCTGGCGCAGTCGCCACCAACTGACCAGCCGGAACGATCAGACGCACAAAATCAAACCCGGCAACATCCTGGCCTTTACCACGCTGCGGAATGAAATCACCCGGCTCCCTTGGTTTCTGAACCACTATCGACAGCTGGGTGTTGATCATTTTCTGATCGTCGACAACGGCAGCGACGATCGCTCGACTGAGCTGCTGCTGGATCAGCCTGATGTCTCACTTTGGCAAACTCATGCCAGCTATCGCGCGTCGCGCTACGGACTGGACTGGCTGACCTGTCTGCAAATGCGGCACGGCCATGGGCATTGGTGCCTGATGGTGGATGCGGATGAGCTGTTGATCTACGCCCACCACCAGACAAAAACGCTGCATGACCTGACCGCGTGGCTGGACCAATCCGGGCGCCGGGCCTTTGGAGCGCTGATGCTGGACATTTATCCAAAGGGCGCATTAGGGGATCAAGGTTATGACCCCGCAACTGACCCTACCGACGTGCTGAACTGGTTCGATGCATCTCCGTATCGCGCCCAGCGCCAAAGCCCTCTGGGCAATCTTTGGGTTCAGGGCGGGGCGCGCGAGCGCATGTTTTTTAAACAAACACGCCAACGTTCGCCAACATTGAACAAGATCCCCTTGGTGCGCTGGTCCCGGCACTATGCCTATGTGAATTCCTGCCATTCGGCTCTGCCGCGGCAGCTGAATGCGGCCTATGACGGGCCCGGTGGGGAAACACCATCGGGCGTTTTACTCCACACCAAGTTCCTGCCTGAAATCATCCAGAAATCTCAGATCGAAAAGCAGCGCCGCCAGCACTTTCACGACCCCAACCAGTTCGGATCGTACTATGACGGGATCATCGATGGCCCCACCCTTTGGACAGCTCAGTCAGTACCGTTTGAAGGGTGGGAACAGCTCGAAACACTTGGGTTAATGAATGCCGGAGGATGGCGGCCATGACAAATACATACACATATATGTCATGTTTTCTGCTAACCGGTTCTAAATCCATTGCCCTGCAATATGCAAAGATGACATAACTTGGCATAATCCCGGCCCTTTTTCTGAAAGGGGCGGTTAATGCTCGCGTCACAATAAGGGTAGGCTAAACGCGTGAGCCTGTTGGATTCGTATCGGATGAGATTGCGGCGCAAGCGCCGTATTTTGCGCTGTGTGCGACGCCGACGCGAACTTGAACCTGCCAGCAACAACACCGCCGCAATTCGGCACGACGACATCCTGTTGATGAGCGTTGTGCGCAACGAAAAGATACGCCTGCCCTTTTTTCTGGAATACTACCGAAAGCTAGGCATTGATCATTTTCTGTTTGTCGACAACAACAGCGATGACGGCAGCTTTGAATTCCTACGGGCACAACCGGATGTCTCGGTCTGGCGCACAAGAACCAGCTATAAACGCGCAGGGTTCGGTCTGGATTGGTCAAACTACCTGCTGCGCAAATATGCCCATAAACACTGGGTTCTGACCGTCGATCCGGATGAATTCTTTATCTACCCGTTCTGCGATACCCGCCCGATCCGGGCCCTGACCGATTGGCTGGATGGCAGCGCTGTGCGCAGTTTCGGCACCATGCTGATTGATATGTACCCCCAAGGCCCCGTCGAGGATGAACCCTATCGCGAAGGTCAGGATCCGTTCGAGATTGCGCGCTGGTTCGATGCGGGCAACTACATGATCACCAAGAATCCAGAATATAAAAACCTCTGGATTCAAGGTGGTGCGCGGGCGCGCGTGTTCTTTGGCGACAACCCGTCGAAAGCGCCAGCTTTGAACAAAATCCCCCTGGTGAAATGGGACCGGCGCTATGTCTATGTCAGTTCGACCCATTCTTTGCTGCCACGCGGGCTGAACCAGGTTTACGACGAATGGGGCGGTGAAAAGACCAGCGGCGCGCTGCTACATGCCAAATTGATCAACACGCTGGGCGACAAAGCCCGCGAAGAGCTGCAGCGCGGCCAGCATTATCGCGGGTCCGGTGAATACAAAGCCTATGCCCAACAATTGGATGAAAAGCCTGTATTCTGGTGCGATTTCTCTGAAACCTATATCAATTGGCGGCAGCTTGAAATTCTGGGCCTCATGTCAAAAGGAAACTGGGCATGAGCTCTCTGGGCGTTGTTATGCTGGTCCATACGGCCTTGGATCGCGCCGAACAGGTGGCACGGCATTGGACCGCAGCGGGCTGCCCGGTTGTGATCCATGTGGACCAGAAAGTCCCGGATCAGGTGTATTCGGAATTTACAGCCTCCTGCGCCGACAACCCCCTGATCACGTTTTCCAATCGCCACAAATGCGACTGGGGTGGCTGGGGTATAGTTGCCGGAACACAGGCAGCATCCGAACAAATGCTAGAGAAGTTTCCGGAAGTGCGGCATGTGTTTCTGTCATCGGGGTCCTGCCTGCCCCTGCGCCCGGTGCAAGAACTTGTAAGCTACCTGTCCGATCGCCCCCGTGTGGACTTTGTTGAAAGCGCAACCACTGCCGATGTCAGCTGGACCATTGGAGGGCTGGATCATGAGCGTTTCACGCTGCGTTTTCCGTTTTCCTGGCGCAAGCATCGAAAACTGTTCGATACCTATGTCAGGCTGCAACGTGCGCTGGGTTTGCGCCGCCAAATCCCCGATGGCCTAATGCCCCATATGGGCAGCCAGTGGTGGTGCCTGACCCGCCAGACACTCTCTGCAATTCTGCAGGACCCTAAACGTAAAACCTATGATCGTTATTTCCGGCATGTCTGGATACCGGATGAAAGCTATTTTCAAACGTTGGCACGGCTCTATTCGACCCATATCGAAAGTCGCTCGCTGACGTTGTCGAAATTCGACTATCAGGGGCGTCCACACATCTTCTACGACGACCACCTGCAATTGCTGCGCCGCTCAGACTGCTTTGTGGCGCGCAAGATCTGGTGGCGCGCAGATCGTCTGTATCAGACCTTTCTCACAGATCAGTCCGGCGCACTGCGACCGGCAGAGCCCAACCCCGGCAAGATTGACCGGGTCTTCGCCAAGGCGGTCGAACGTCGAACCCATGGTCGCGATGGGCTGTATATGCAAAGCCGCTTTCCCAAACATGGCAGCGAAAATGGCCTGACCTCATCGGCCTACTCGATGTTTCAGGGCTTTAGCGAGTTGTTTGAGGGCTTTGAGGCCTGGTTAGAAGCCACAACTGGCGCTCGGGTGCATGGTCATCTGTTTGGCCCTGATCGTGCTGAATTTTCCAAAGACCAGACCATCACCAATGGTGCGCTCAGCGATTGCGCGACATTGCGCGACTATAATCCCACGGCGTTTCTGTCGAACCTGGTCTGGAACACTCGGGGTGAGCGCCAGTGCTTTCAATTCGGGCCGAACGATACCCAAGACATCAACTGGTTCGTGGCGCGGGACCGAAATGCGCAAATCTCGGTCATTACCGGTGCCTGGGCGGTTCCGCTATTCCGGTCAAACCTGAACTTCGCCGATATCCGGCTTGAGGCCGCGCGCCTGCAACAGATTGAAACCAAACAGATCGAGGTTCTAACTTCGGTCTGGACCAAGGCCAATGTGCGCAGCTGGACCTTGTCGGACTTTGTCGAAGCGCCAATGGAGCCGCTGCAAACCATCATTGACGAGATCGGCACGCAAATGCCCAGCCATCTGACCGAAGCACCCACGATGGTTGATCTGTCCGGCTTTGGCCAGTTTCTGCAAAACCTGAAGAACCAAGGAATGCACCCGAAACTTATGGGTGATTTCCCCGCCGATGACGTGTTTGGAACCCAGACCAAACCGTTCCGAAAGCCCTATCTGGTTCAGTGATGGCCGATGACGCGACCGTTTGACTACTTCATCATACTGGCCGCCATGCGCACCGGCTCGAACCTGCTTGAGGCCAATTTGAACGCGCTCGAAGGCATCACCTGCCATGGGGAGGCCTTCAACCCGCATTTCATCGGTCGCGTCAAAGCGCTGGATGTATTGGGCATAACTTTGGAACAAAGGGATAAGGATCCCGTACAGCTGATAGAGGCGATGCGCTCTGACGCAAATGCGTTGAACGGCTTCCGCTATTTTCAGGACCATGATCCCAGGGTGCTGGAGCCAGCCCTGAATGATCCACGTTGTGCCAAGATCATTCTGACCCGCAATCCGCTGGACAGCTATCTGTCGCTCAAGATTGTGCGCAAAACCAAGCAGTGGCAGCTAAAGAACATCAAACGACGGCTTGAGGCCCAAGTTGACTTCGACGGGCCCGAATTCTCTGACTATCTGGATCAACACTATGGGTTTCAGTCCCGCCTGCGTGCCCATCTGCAACGCACTGGTCAGGCCGCGTTCTACATTGATTACAACGACCTGACCGATCTGAGCATTCTGAACGGCCTGGCCGCCTGGCTTGGGGTTTTGTCAAGACTGGGCCAATTGGATGACCAGTTGAAACCGCAGAACCCGACACCGGCCGTGTCCAAAGTCACCAACCCGGATGAAATGCAAAAAACACTATCCGGGCTGGACCTTCTGTCGACTACGCGCAGCCCGAATTTTGAACCCAAGCGCGATCCTGCGGTGGATGGATACATCCTCGCAGCCAAAACTCCGCTGATCTACATGCCCCTGAATGGTGGTATCGAACCGATCGTGCGCCAATGGATGGCCGCGCTGGACGGTGTTGATGCCGGTGTATTGCGCACTGATTTGACGCCGAACATGGTTCGCGATTGGATGCGATCTTCGCCCGGTCATCGCCAATTCACGGTGCTACGCCATCCCCTGGCACGTGCCCATAGCGCGTTCTGCACCCATATCCTGAACAAAGGGCCGGAGTGTTATGAAGACCTCCGCACGCAATTGCGCAATCGGTTCAAACTGCCGATCCCCGGTCAGGTGCGCGAAAAGAACTATTCCAAAGACCAGCATTATGAAGCATTTTCCGCCTTCCTGACCTTCCTGCGTCACAACCTTGCGGGCCAAACCCCAATTCGCGTGGATGCAAGCTGGTGCACCCAGGCACAAGCGCTGGAGGGGATATCAACCTTCGCGATGCCTGACCTGATCCTGCGCGACGATGAACTGGAAACCGCCCTGCCCGATCTGGCGCGAACCATGGGCCATGACACTCCGCCGACGCCAGAGAACTGCGCAGCGGAAACCCCGTTCTCGCTGGACCAAATCTGCGATGACAAGCTACAGGCGCTGGCAGTTGAAACCTACCAGCGCGACTTTGATCAATTCGGTTTTGGCGAATGGCGCCCGGTCAGGCCCGCAGGGTGATCAACGTCCCCCGATTGACCATCGCGTAAATCTCTTCCATCTCGTCATTCTTGACCGCGATGCAGCCCGCCGTCCAATCCGGCGTCTTTTTCGCGCGCTTGAATTCTGACCGCAGGTTCGGCTGGCCGTGGATAAAGATATCCCCGCCCGGATCGACCCCGGCGGCCTTGGCCTTAGCGATATCGGCCGAGTTGGGATAGGAAATCCCCAGCGACAGATGATACCGGCTGCGCGGGTTACGGCGGTCGATCAGATATGTGCCCTCAGGCGTGCGCCCGTCGCCACGCTTGGTTTTGGTACCTCTGGGCGCAAAGCCCAGATCGACATCATATTGTCGAAGTATCTGTTCGTTGTGCAGAAGATACAGCTTCCGCGCACCCTTGTTGACGACCAAAGAGGTCACCTCGGGCCCATTGTAAGATAAAATTCTAGGGCTGGCTGAGGCACAAGCCGAAAGGCTTAGCGTAGCCATCGCACCCAATCCAAATGCTCGACGATCCATGTTTCACTGCCTGCTACTCTGGTTTTTTTTGGCTATTATGCCAAAAAATCAAAAAACTGAAATCACTTTTTGATGTTCGATTGCTCAATTAAGCGGCGTTCGATGGCTTCCAGCCGCTCAAGTACCTCATCACGGTAGGCATCGGTTTTGACCTCATCCTCGGCATGATGCGCATCCTGCATCGAGTTTACGATCAGACCAACCAGCAGGTTCACCACCGCGAAGGTCGTCACCATGATGAACGGAACAAAGAAAAGCCATGCGTAGGGATACACTTCCATCACCGGGCGGACGATGCCCATGGACCAGCTTTCCAGCGTCATGATCTGGAACAATGTATAGGCTGACAGGCCCAGATCGCCGAACCAGTTTGGGAAGCTTTCCGAGAACAGCTTGGTCGAGATCACCGAGCCGATATAGAACAGGATCGCCATCAGCAGGAACACACTGGCCATACCCGGTAGGGCCGAGATGAAGCCTTCGACCACCCGGCGCAGGCGCGGTGCAACCGAAATGACGCGCAACACCCGCAGTATCCGCAGCGCCCGCAGAACCGACAGGCTGCCAGCACTGGGCACCAAAGCGATCCCCACGATTACAAAATCAAACAGATTCCAGCCGCTTTTGAAGAAGTTCCGCCCTGTCGCCACCAGTTTCATCGCAATCTCAGCAACGAAAATGGCAAGGCAAAGCTTATCAAGCGTCACAATCAGCGGGCCTGCGATCTCCATCAAGGTCGGAGAGGTTTCCATACCCAGCAGCACGGCGTTGAACATGATCACACCGGTGATGAAACGCCCGAACAGGGGTGTTTCGATGATGTGCTGCAATCGCTGTCGAAAGCCCATGTTCGCTGTCTCCTCAGGATGCGGGGTTCAACACAAACCGCGCGGCCAGTTCCGTATGTGACGACCACCGAAATTGGTCAACAACCTGTATCCATTCAAGGGTGTAGCCGGCGTTAACAAGCATTTTTGCATCGCGCGCGAAGGTCACCGGGTTACAGGACACATAAGCGATCACTGGGCGCAGCGCCTGAACCAGTTCAGCCACCTGCGCCTCGGCCCCGGCACGTGGCGGGTCCAGAACGACCGCATCAAAGGCCTTCAACTCATCGGGCATCAATGGGCGTCGAAACAGATCACGCGCCTCGGTTGTGACGCGTTTCAACCCCATCGCCCTGCGCCAGCCTTGATCCAGCGCTTGGGTCATCGCGGCTTCGCCCTCAACGGCATGAATCTCGGCCGTCTGAGCCAGTGGTAATGAAAACGTCCCGCTGCCCGCGAACAGATCAACAACGCGCTTGGCACCTTGTGTTGCCTCCAAAACAGTCTGTGTTAGAGCCTGTTCACCATCCTTCGTCGCCTGCAGGAATGCGCCCGGAGGTGGTGTGACCTCCGCCTGCCCGAACCGCTGAATTGGGGGCTGGCGCATGGCGATGACCTCACCATCCCAGCTGAGCCTGGCAAGCCCGTGCTTTTCAGTCGCTTGCGCAAGAGCCAGTTCCAAAGGCCCATCCAGCGGTTTGCCACCCGTAACCGCAACATCCAGCCCGCCGTCGGACAAGGTCAGTGTCACGGCCAGAACGCCCTTGCGGCTGCCGCCCAGCAACGCAAGCGCCTCGGCCACGGGAATGCCGGCGATCAATGCGGGATCCAGCAGATGGCAATCCGGGATTTCTGTGATCACGTCAGATGCGCGCCCGTGAAACCCGGCCAGCGTCCCCTTTTTGGTCCGACGCACTGCGATTGTCGCACGACGGCGTGAGCGTTCGGGCGAGATATGGATTGGACGCATAGGCGCCTCCAACCCCTGTGCGGACAGCGCGGTTCGGACAACATCCACCTTCCAATCAGCAACGAAAGCGTCCGATGCATGCTGTAGCTGGCACCCGCCGCAGGCTCTGTAATGACGGCAAGGCGCTTTCACGCGTTGGTCCGATGGAGTTTCCACGCGGATGTCCGATAGAAACTGGCCCAGCAACGTACCCGAAACCACCTCACCCGGAAGGGTGCGGGACGCATAGACCGGGCCGTCGGCGATGCCGTCGCCCTGATGGCCAAGCCGGTTTATAGTGTAGGTTTCGGTCATACTGGGCCTGATAACGGGGGTTTGGCCGCAACAAAACCCTTATTCGGCGGCTTCTGCCTGAATGAAACCACCAGACTGGCGATGCCAGAACCGCGCATACAGACCGCCCTGGTCCAACAGCGCATCATGCTTACCGGTTTCGACGATGCGTCCCTCATCCAGAACGACGATCCGATCCATTTCGCTGAGTGTGGACAGGCGGTGCGCAATGGCCAGAACGGTTTTGCCCTGCATGACCCGATGCAGCGCAGTCTGGATCGAGGCTTCGACCTCAGAATCCAACGCCGATGTGGCCTCATCCAGCACCAGGATCGGGGCATCTTTCAAAATGGCGCGGGCCAATGCGATCCGTTGTCGCTGACCCCCACTGAGCTTCACACCGCGCTCACCCAGATGCGCATCATAGCCTTTGCGGCCCTGCGCATCCTCCAGACTCAGGATAAACTCATGCGCCTCGGCCTTTTCGGCGGCCTCGATCATTTCATCCTCGGACGCATCCGGACGCCCATACAGGATATTTTCACGTGCGGACCGATTGAACATGGCCGTTTCCTGTGTGACCATGCCAATCTGGCGGCGCAAACTGTCCTGCGTCACCTGCGAGATGTCCTGCCCATCGATGCGAATAACGCCATTTTCCCCATCGTAGAGCCTAAGAAGTAGCGAAACGAGGGTAGATTTGCCTGCCCCGGATGCCCCGACAATCCCAAGCTTTTCGCCCGGTTTAATGGTCAATTCCAGTTCTGAAACGCCCCCGATTTCCCGGCCGTAGGCAAAGCTGACGTCGTCAAATGTGATCGCACCATGGGTCACTACCAGATGTTGAGCCTGCGATGTATCCTCGACCCGGTCACGCTTGGCTAGGGTTTTCATCCCGTTCTCAATCTCACCAACATTGGCATACAGCCCCATCAGCGTGAAGCTGACCCAACCAGTCATCTGCGAGATACGGACCGAGACAACGCCAGCAGCCACAATGTCACCTGTAGTTGCAGAACCGCTTTGCCAGAGCCACAGCGTCGCCCCAATCAGCATCACGGGCAGCACACCCGCCAAAGTCATAAGAATGACCCGAAAGCTGGCCGACAGCAGCCCGAACTCTAACGAGCGCTCTCGCAGATCAACCATCGAATTGCGCGCTGCCTGATCCTCGTGTTGGGCATGTGCAAACAGTTTGACAGTTTTGATATTGGTGATCGTATCGACGATTTGACCAGACACCATTGCACGCGCACCTGCCCGTGCACCTGATCGTTTGCGGATACGCGGCAAATACCAACGCACAAGCAGAAAATAGACCACCAACCAGGCAATAAAGGGCAGCATCACCAGAGGATGAATAGTCCCTAACAAAAGCAAAGAGCCCACAAGTGAGGCTAAAGCAAACACAATCGCGCTGATCGTTTCCGAGACGACCGAAGCCAGAGCAGTCGCAGTTTGAACCTGTTTCTGCGCGATCCGTCCCGCAAAATCATCGTCGAAATACGTGACGGACTGGCCCAGCGTCCATCGGTTCAGCTTGGCCAGAACCAGTGGCGGGATATTCGGCATGACCACATAGTTGTTCGAGAAGGCTGAGAACCCAAAAAACACTGGCCGCAACAGCATAAAGAACGCAACGCCGCCCAAAATCATCCATAGATTGCCACCAGCCAGAAACCCGTCCGGCCCGCTGGTCGAGGCCACATCGATTATACGGCCCAGGATCCAGGCTGTTCCCGCCTCCATCGTACCGGCTGCTGCCGAGAAGAAGGCCGCGACAAAAAGCATGGGCCAAGCTCCGGATAGCGCCCAGCGAATGAACGCCCCCAACGTTTGTGGTGGGGGCGTTTCGATGTTTTTGAACGGGTTGATTAGGTCAGCGACCCTCATTCAGCGGCCTCCGGGTTCATGAAGCCACCAGATTGCCGCGCCCAGAACTGCGCGTAAAGGCCGCCCTGCGCCAACAGGTCAGCATGCGCGCCCTCTTCGACGATCCGGCCCGCATCCATCACCAGAATACGGTCCATCTGCGCGATGGTGCTGAGTCTGTGGGCAATGGCGATCACGGTTTTACCTTGCATCATACCGTAAAGGGTTTCCTGAATGGACGCTTCAACCTCGGAATCTAGCGCAGATGTCGCCTCATCCAACAACAAGATCGGCGCGTCCTTCAAAATCACCCTGGCAAGTGTCACCCGCTGCCGTTGACCGCCGGACAGTTTGACGCCACGCTCACCCACATGCGCATCGTATCCGGTACGCCCCTGCGGGTCTTGCAGGTCAAGGATGAATTCGTGCGCCTCGGCCTGCTTCGCAGCGGCAATCATCTGTTCTTCAGTCGCATCCGGGCGACCGTAGAGGATGTTGTCACGCACCGAACGGTGCAGCAACGCACTGTCCTGCTGTACCATGCCGATATGCCCGCGCAGACTGTCCTGCGTGACCTGCGCAATGTTCTGATCATCGATCAGGATCGCGCCCCGCTCGACGTCGTAAAAGCGCAAAAGCAGCTTGACCAGGGTCGATTTCCCAGCACCAGAGCGCCCAATCAGACCGATCTTTTCGCCCGGCTGAATGGTCAGGTTGATATGATCCAGACCACCCGTTTCACGACCGTAGTGGTGCGAGAGATCGCGGATTTCGATCTGGCCCTTGCTCAGCTGCAATGGCTTTGAAGCCGGTGCATCCAGTAGATCGATTGGCTGAGCAATTGTCTCCATCCCCTCCGCCACGATGCCAAGCTGACGGAAGAAGCTGGTCAGCGCCCACATGATCCACCCGGTCATTGCGTTCAAACGCAGGGTCAGCGCCGTTGCGGCCGCAACAACGCCAACCGAAGCAGTGCCCTGCATCCAAAGGGCAATTGCCCAGCCAACAACCCCAACGATCAGAAAGCCGTTCAAGGTGACCAGAACCGCATCCATGATAGTGAAGATCCGCATTTCGACCTGAAAGGTCCGACGCGTTTCCTCAATCGCTTCACGCGCATAATCCAGCTCTTGCCGACCATGAGCGAACATCTTGACCGTGTGGATGTTGGTGTAGCTGTCGACAACCCGGCCCGTGACAGTCGAACGCGCATCAGATGCGGCCTGAGACGCGGGGCCGACTCGTTTCACCGTCCAGTGCACCAGCAGCCCATAGAACGCAAACCAGATCAGCAAAGGGATCAGCAGCCGCGCATCGGCCGCATAAAGCAAGATCGCCGCGCCGATCAGATAAGCCAGAGAAAACGAGATGGCATCAAAGACCTGAAAGACAACCTCGCCCGCAGCAGGTGGGGTTTGCATAATCCGGTTGGCAATCCGGCCTGCAAAATCGTTTTCGAACCAGCCAACGGACTGACGCAGAACGTGTTTATGCGCCCGCCAGCGGATCAGCGTACCAAAGTTCGGCAGGATCGTGTTGTTCAAGAGCAGCACATCGACAAGATGCAACACCGGGCGCAACAGCAGAATGAAACCTGCCATCAACAACAGCTCGGTCCCGTGGTTTTGCCAGACCTCTGCCGGGGTGCCACCCAATAGGTCCACGACTCGTCCCATGTAGTAGATCAACCCGATCTCGACAGCGGCCACGATGATGGAAATCAGCGCAGCCCAAAAGAACACCCGGAAAAACGGGCGCGAGTAGTCCAGCATGAACGGCCAGAGCCGTGTGGGTGGCTTATCGGTCTCACGATAGGCGACAAAAGGGTCAACGAGGTTTTCGAAGTAGCGAAACATGGAGAGTGCTCCGATTGAGCAGAAATACAGACATGCGAAGAAGAATGGCGCCTGAACACCACCCTTTACGGGGAAAGTGTCCTGGCTTTAGCCGAACCAGATCCCGTAATACATTCGCATTCCTCCATCCATGAGTCAGCCGCACGTAACCACAAACAAAATCGTTTGTCATCCCTTTTTGAGACTTCGTTTCAACCGGTCAGCAATTCCGCGCGGGTCAGGGTGAAGTCAGACGCGATCCAGCGCGCCTCAAGCTCGGCCAGCTTTTTGCCCAGCGCAGGGCCGGTGAAGTCAGGGATCAGGTCGGCCGCACTGATCGGGAAACGCGCTGCTGCACCGTGATGCAGGGCTTGGCGCAGATTCTCGGACCAGGGGTGTTCGAAAAAGGCACAGCGCAGCAAGGTTTCGTGCAGGCCCCCGTCGTCGCCGTAGCGATAGCCCAGCTCAGCGACGCTGGTTGTGGCCTGCGCCTCCTCGCGCATTCGGGTCATGCGTTGCAGTTGCGCACGGCTCAGGCGCAATGTCGCGACATCTTCGGGCGTGGCAATCGCAGCCAGCCTGCGCACCGGATCAGGCGCTGCACCAGCCGCCTGTTCTATGGCGATCAGCGGGGCCAAAGCGCGGTCATCTGCCTCAGGCAAAAGATGCGTCAGAACACCTGCGCTGCGCATCGCTGCCACCGAAGGCGCAGGGTCTGGCGCGCCCAGCAGCTTGATCAACTCGGCCCCGACCCGTTCGCGAGACAGCGATGACAGCCCATCAAGATTGGCCGCAATCGCAGCCAGCGCATCGGCGTCAAACCCGGCATCGGCGTCGCCATACCAAGCGTGAAACCGGAAATAGCGCAGCGAACGCAGATAATCCTCGCGGATGCGGTTTTCAGCGGTTCCAATAAACCGCACGCGGCGCGCCTGTAGGTCAGGCAAGCCCGACAGCGGGTCCAGCACAGTACCATCGGGCTGCGCATAGATGGCGTTCATGGTGAAATCGCGCCGCGCTGCATCTTCTTCGACCTTGTCCGAAAAGGCCACAACGGCTCGGCGGCCATCGGTTTCCACGTCGCGTCGGAAGGTCGTGACTTCATGTGGAACATGATCACAAACAATGGTGATGGTGCCGTGTTCCAGACCCATCGGAATCGCCTTTAGGCCAGCCTTTTGGGCCAGTTCAATCACCCGTTCGGGATGTGCATCCGTTGCGATATCGATATCTGAGACAGGCACGCCCAACAACGCGTTGCGCACGCATCCGCCCACAAACAGGGCCTGCGCCCCGCCTTGGGTGAGGGCTGCACACACCGTCTGAGTCGCCGGGTCCGAAACCCAAGGCGCGCTGATCTGCTTCATTCACTTACCCGTGCTGCAAGCCCACGCAATATGCGAGCCGTCGCCCCCCAGATGTAATACGGACCGTAAGGAACGGCGAAGTATTTTCGCCGCTGGCCGCGCCACCGGCGCGACTCGATCACATAATTCTCGGGCTTTAGCAGATGTGCAAGTGGAACCGAAAATACCTCATCCACTTCGCCGGGCTCGGGCGCTGGCTCAAAACGCTGCCGGATGATGGCCACAACCGGGGTGACCGCGAACGAGGTCACGGTTTCATGGCTGGGCAGAAAGCCAATCACCTCGGGCAGTTCGAGGGGGAGGCCAATTTCCTCGCGCGCTTCGCGCAGGGCAGCAGCCGTAATATCCGCGTCGCCCTCATCTTGTTTGCCACCGGGAAAGGCAATCTGGCCGGGGTGGTGTTTCAAAGCGGACGACCGCTTTGTCAGAATCAGACGCGGTACGTCCCCGGAAACTGAGATCGGCACCAGAACCCCGGCTGGGCGCAATTTGCGCCCAGGGGGAAGTACGGTCTCGGGGTTCAGATCAAAATCACTGGATCCATGGCCCGGGCGCCGCAACGCCGCAGCGATCTGATCCGTTGGATCATGCACCGCTGGCGTCTTCTGCATCAAAGCCAACCGTCGCGGGGTCCAGCACATAATGCGCCCCGCAGAACTGACAATCGGCAGTGACCTTACCTTCGGGCGTTGTCATCTTTTCGATGTCCCTGGCCGAGTAGATCGACAGGCTTTGACGCACGCGATCCTCCGAACAGGTGCAGCCAAACTGTACCATCTGCGCGTCATAGACCCGCGGACTTTCCTCGTGGAACAGGCGGATCAGCAAGTCCGTCGGCGCAATGGACGGGCCGATCAATTCCAGATCCTCAACCGTGTCCAGCAAGATGTTGACCCGACCCCAGTTTTCACCTTCTTCACCATCGACCAGATCATTGGCGGTCAGGATCTCTCCGGTGCCTTCGCCCGAAGCCGCAAAGGGCGAAGCTTTGGGCATGTGCTGCAACATGATGCCACCAGCACGCCAGTGTTCGCCCACACCAGGTTCGGTCGATTTGCCGAAACTCAGCGAGAAACGGGTCGGCAGCTGCTCGGATTGTGCAAAATACGCCTCGGCCGAGGCACTGATCGAACCTCCGTCCAGCGGGGTGATCCCCTGATATGGCTGCGTGCCTTCGCCCTGATCGATCATGATCGCAAAATATCCTTCGCCTACCTGATCGAAGGGGGCGCTGTTGGTCAGGCGATCCCGGTCGAAACTGGCATAGGCACGGATGCGCGCCGGTTCACCTTCGACAGGGGGCGCGTAGTAATCGGTGGCGATCATGCGCACCGCACCCTTGGACTGTACCTGCAGGGACAGCTTCCAGCGCAGCGCGACGGTCTGCCCGATCAATGCGGTCAGAAGGGCCATCTCGGCCACCAAAGCCTCGACCTGTTCGGGATAATCATGCTGTTTCAGGATGCCATCCAGCACCCCGTCCAGACGGGCCACGCGACCACGCATGTCCGACGCATCAAGTTGAAAGGGCAGGACGGTATCGTCCCACGCGATTTTTGTTCCAAGAGACATGGGGTTTCCTTACACGCCACAGGTTGGCATACCGGCACCATATAGGTCGCAGAGATTGGGTTGTAAGGGGCCATACATGATCAGACGGTTTGGCGAAAGCCCCGAACCGGGGCGATCCTACACGCGCCGGGTTGGCGTTTATGCGTTGCTACCGCGTGAAAAGCATCTGCTTTTGACCTGCCAGACCGAACCGGGCCCCGATCTGCAACTGCCGGGCGGTGGCATTGATCCCGGCGAATCGCCAATCACCGCGCTGCATCGTGAGGTTTATGAGGAAACCGGATGGCGCATCGCCACGCCGGAACGCATCGGTGCGTTTCGCCGGTTCACCTATATGCCTGAATACGATTTATGGGCCGAGAAGGTCTGCCTGATTTACCGCGCCCGCCCTGTCCTGCAATTGGGCCCGCCAACCGAAGCCTTTCACGAGGCGCTTTGGATGCACAGCGCGGACGCGGTTGAGCTGCTGGGAAATGACGGCGACCGCCACTTTGCAGCCCTGCACCTGAACGGTCTTTAGTGCCCGTTATATTCAAAAAATACCGCCGAAACGTCGTCTCCCATGCCTTCGTTGGGCGGCATGCGCTGGGTCAGCCGCCAAAACATATCATCCAGAAATTCTAAGCCACCCTGGCCAGACGCACAGTCCAATGCCATTTCACGTAGTCCCTCTTCCTCCAGCAGCCCGCCTTCTGCCAGGTGACACTCCGTGAAACCATCAGAATGCAGCAAAAGCCGGTCACCTGGATTCAGCGTTGTTTCAACCTGCTGAAAGCTCGCGTCTGGGATCAATCCAATAGGAAGGCCGCCATCGCCAAGATATTCGGTGCTGCCATCCTGCCTTAGCAACAGCGGGTGCGGATGTCCGGCCTGCACCATTTTCATATGCCCGCTGCGCAGATCGACTATGGCATAGACCATCGTGAAATACTCTTCGATCCCGGTGTCCACCATCAAACGTGAATTGAGCGTTTCGGCCACTTGCTGCGGTGGTAACAACGCGTAGAACTTGTTCATCCGCTTTTCCAGCGCCACATTTTGATCGAAATGCTGGCTGGACAGATACCCACCAAGCCGCGCAGTCATCATCGCTGACGTGATCCCATGGCCCGAGACATCGATGCTGTAGAATCCCAATCGGTTCGGACCGGGCGAGAACATGCCCACCAGATCGCCGCCAATATGACCACAGGGCTTCAATAACAGACTGACCCGGGAAACACCGAACTCTCGCGTCAATTCCGGGACCAGTGATTCCTGTATCTTGCGGGCCTGTTTCAGGTCTTTGTCGATCGCGTCATGGGCCAGCTTCAGCTCGTCGAGTGCAGACTCGATCAGGCGGTTCTTATCCGAAAGCTCTCTCTGCATATCCAATATGCGTGCGCCTGCAGAAATACGGGCCCGTAGTTCATCAGCCTCTAGCGGCTTGATCAGAAAATCATCCGCCCCGGCATCCAGCCCGCGCGCGACTTCCTGCTTTTCGCTTTTCGATGTCAGAAGGATGAAATAGCTGTAGTGTTCAGAATCGAGCGCGCGAAAATCACGGCAGAACTCCAGTCCGCTCATGCCTGGCATCACCCAATCGCTGAGCACGAGATCAGGTGCAAACTCGGCGCAAAGCTCAAGGGCCTTTTCACCGTTGTCTGCCTCAAGCACCTCAAATCCCCATTTCTTGAGCGAGGCCACAAGAATGCGCCTTTGCAGGCGGCTGTCATCCACGACCAGCACCTTTCGGATCGCACCGAAATCCAGTTCAGAACCGGTTTGTTCAAGACTTAGTGCTGACACCCTTTAACCCCAGGCTTCCTTCTTCAGGGACGCGGCAAACCTATCGCGCTGGGGTTTAACATCCCGTGAAGGCGCTATGGTCTTTGGTCTTTACCGCACCTTTACCTGATCCGCGTTAGCAAGGATCATTCTATTCCGATGTAGGAGGATGACGATGATCCACTGGCCCCGAGTCAGACAATTGCGAGACGAGGTCGGCGCAGATGAGATTGACGAGGTCATCGAAATCTTTCTGGACGAGGTGCAGGAAGTGATCGCACGCCTTCATGCCGATACCGAACGACTTGAGTTGGAACAGAACCTGCATTTCCTCAAAGGCAGCGCCATGAGCCTGGGGTTCGATCAGTTTTCGAAACTCTGTCAGGATGGCGAGCGGTGTGCAGCTGCCGGGCAAGCGGCAGAGGTTGATTTGGCCGAAATTCTAGCCGCTTATGACGCATCCAAATCTGTGTTTCAGGCCGAATTACCCAGTAATTTGACCTAAATCACGAACTGTGCCAGCGTCTCATCTTCGGTGATATCGGTATAGGTAAACCCAGCCTCATCCAGATGCGCGAACAGGCGTGCAAAATTCTCGGGCTTGCGGGTTTCGATCCCGATCAGGACCGACCCGAAGTTGCGCGCGGATTTCTTCATGTATTCAAACCGGGCAATGTCATCCTCGGGGCCAAGGATGTTCAGGAATTCTTTCAACGCGCCGGGGCGCTGCGGCAGGCGCAAAATGAAGTATTTCTTGACCCCGGAATAGCGCTGCGCGCGCTCCTTGACCTCGGGCAAGCGTTCAAAATCGAAATTGCCGCCCGATGTCACGCAAACAACAGTTTTGCCGCGAACAAAGCTTTGCACATCTGCAATCGCTTCGATTGCCAAGGCGCCAGCGGGTTCCAGCACGATGCCTTCGACATTCAGCATCTCGATCATCGTGGTGCAGATGCGGTCCTCGGATAAGACCAGCACATCCGACAAATGCCGCGATTTCAAGAGTTCGAATGGCTTGGCCCCAATCTTTCCAACCGCGGCGCCATCTACGAAGTTGTCCACATGGTCCAGCGCCACCGGATGCCCCGCCGCCATCGCCGCATGCAGACAGGCGCCGCCCTTGGGTTCAACAAACAGGCAATGGGTGCGATCCCCGAACCAGGTCGCCACACCAGCGGACATACCGCCGCCACCCACAGGCAGCAGCACATGGTCAGGCACCTGACCCAACTGTTCTTCGATCTCGACCGCCAAGGAGGCCTGACCTTCGATCACCCCCTCATCGTCGAAGGGCGACAGAAAATGCCCGCCCTGCGCCGCGCACCACGCCTGCGCCGCGGCCAGAGTGTCGTCGAAATAGTCCCCGGTCAGGTGAACCTCGATTTTGTCACCACCAAAGATGCGGGTTTTTTGGATTTTTTGCTGTGGGGTCGTCACCGGCATGAAGATCACGCCCTTCACGCCCAGATGCTTGCACATATAGGCCACGCCCTGCGCGTGGTTGCCCGCGCTGGCGCAAACGAACAGGTCCTGCCCCTCCTGTTTGCGCATCGCATTAAACGCGCCACGAATCTTGTAGGACCGCACCGGGCTGAGGTCTTCGCGTTTCAGCCAAATATCCGCACCATAACGGTCGGACAAATGCGCGTTTCGCTGCAACGGTGTTGCAGGGAACACGGTACGCATCGCCTGTTCGGCGGTTCGGGCACGGGTCATGAAGTCAGTCATGACCGTTTCAGTGGCCTATCCCGACTAAAAGGGCAAGGAATACATATGTGTACGAGAGGTCAGGTGAGCTCGCGCTTTTCCACAACGTAGCCATAAACCGTCGTCAGGATACTAATGTTCAGAATCGCCAAGAAGACTTGAAGGGCAAGTGACAGAATACCGTGAATGGGCGGAATGAACTGAAGCAAGTTGATTGCAAAGCTCACAATCAGTTGAAACATCATGTAGAAGAAAATCAGCCCCAAAGCGGTCCTCCCCGGGTTGTGGATTCGGCTCCAAGCGTTCCAACCCTCTGACAGGCCCATCGCTTTATCGACAGCAAATGCGGGCAAAACAAGCGACCATCTCAGGAAAGCGACGCCAACCAAAACCAGCACAAAAACCAAGCCCGCCAACGCAACGGGCCAAATGACTTGGGCGACGTTCATAAGCACGAAACCAGTCGGAATGGCAATTGCCAAGAAAATGATTCCCAACAGAAACAGTCTCAGGACGTAACCAACTGCCAGGTTGATATCAAACCGGGGAATGAAGCCGGAGGTAAACTCTTCCAGCAAGATATATCGGTGCCAGGTGGTAACACCCCAAGCGCTTATGATGGCTGTCAGAATCCAGATCAAAAAGAACCATACAAAAAAGAAAGAAGGAATGTTTTCTTTTAGAATAGTTACGGTCTTGCCCCAAACTAGGTAGTCGCTCATACCGGACAAATAGAGAAACGATCCTATCACCGCGATGCTAAGCGCGGCAGGTGCCCAAAATATCCGAATGACCGCTGTCATATTTCCGAGAACCATTGCAACTGCGTGCGCAAAAATCTTCCAACCCAAATCCAAAACTCTGCCCTCTCAACCAATCCTTGTTCTCTATCCGCCCGTTTCACCCCAATTCCAACACGCGGTCAACGCACATAACTTGCCCCCGCGTTCAAAACCCGCTAGGGGCCAGTCGTTCTTCGCACAAAGGGAAATCAGATGTCCGCGCCCAAGAAAGTTGTTTTGGCCTATTCCGGTGGCCTTGATACCTCGATCATTCTGAAATGGCTGCAGACCGAGTATGGCTGTGAGGTTGTGACCTTCACCGCCGATCTAGGTCAGGGCGAGGAGCTGGAACCCGCTCGTCAGAAGGCCGAGCTGCTGGGGATCAAGCCCGAAAACATCTATATTGAGGACATCCGCGAAGAATTCGTCCGCGACTTCGTCTTCCCCATGTTCCGTGCAAATGCTCAATACGAGGGTCTGTATCTGCTGGGTACGTCCATCGCGCGACCGCTGATCTCGAAACGTCTGGTTGAGATTGCTGAAGCTACGGGTGCTGATGCCGTTGCCCATGGCGCGACCGGTAAGGGCAACGATCAGGTGCGGTTCGAACTGGCGGCTTACGCGCTCAACCCCGACATCAAAGTCATTGCGCCGTGGCGTGAATGGGACCTGTCTAGCCGCACCAAGCTGCTGGAATTCGCCGAACAAAACCAGATTCCGATTGCCAAGGACAAACGGGGCGAGGCGCCCTTCTCGGTCGATGCCAACCTGCTGCACACCTCGTCGGAAGGGAAAGTTCTGGAAGACCCCGCCGATATGGCGCCCGATTATGTCTATCAGCGCACCGCCCACCCCGAGGACGCGCCCAACCAGCCTGAATTCATCGAGATCGGTTTCGAAAGAGGCGACGCGGTCAGCATCAATGGCGAAGCGATGAGCCCGGCGACGATTCTGACCAAGCTGAACGAATATGGCGGCAAGCACGGCATCGGCCGTCTGGACCTGGTCGAAGGCCGCTTCGTTGGCATGAAATCGCGCGGTATCTATGAAACCCCCGGCGGCACCATCCTGCTGGAGGCGCATCGCGGCATCGAGTCCATCACCATGGACCGCGGCGCGATGCATCTGAAAGACCAGCTGATGCCGCAATATGCGGAACTGATCTACAACGGCTTTTGGTACTCACCCGAGCGCGAAATGCTGCAGGCAGCCATCGACAAATCGCAGGAACATGTCACCGGCACCGTGCGCGTGAAGCTATATAAAGGTCTGGCGTCAACCGTTGGCCGCTGGTCAGATCATTCCCTGTACTCCGAGGCGCATGTAACCTTCGAGGAAGACGCCGGCGCCTATGATCAGAAAGACGCGGCGGGGTTCATCCAGTTAAACGCGTTGCGGCTTAAACTGCTGGCCGCGCGCGACAAGCGGCTGAGCAAGTAAACCACCCCAAAGCAATTTGGAAACCTGGCAATCCTTTGGATGCCGGGTTTTTTTGTATGCTGCTTCTCGTTGGGTCAGGCTTGCCTGTTTCGCCCGGATATCCTTACGCATGCGTCGACCAAGGAAGGACGCGCAATGCTGCAAGATATCGCCGACGGAATTCAAAAAGGGCTGAACGGCAAAAGCTTTGATGGCTCGCTCAAGTTCGATTGCGGCGAGGCGGGTGTCATCGTGCTGGCCGACAATCAGGCCACCACGATGGATCAGGAGACCGACTGCACGATCCGGATTTCACAGGACAACCTGACCAAATTGCTGACTGGTAAGCTGAATCCGATGACCGGCGTGGCCATGGGCAAGCTGAAGATTTCGGGCAGTATGGGCGTTGCGATGAAGCTGGGGCAGCTGCTGGGATAGACGATAAAATCGTCTCACCAGCGCGTGACAATCGATGTCAGCGCATTGCAAGGCGAGGCATCTACGGGCAGCTTGGTCTCGGAAGGAGACCTGCCATGACACGGACTGCTTATCTCGATTGTGTAAAACCCTCCGTACTTTTTGTACTGATCTTGCTGGCGGCACTACTGCGCGCCCTGCCGGGTTCTGCCGCAGGGACCGAGACGCTAACGGTCGCGGGCGGATGTTTCTGGTGTGTCGAATCTGATTTTGAAACCGTACCCGGCGTGATTGGTGCTGTGTCCGGATATACCGGTGGCACCACCGCCAACCCCAGCTACAAGGACGTGACCAAGGGCGGAACCGGCCACTATGAGGCGGTTCAGATCACCTTTGATCCCAGCAAAGTCTCTCGGGATACCTTGTTGGGCATGTTCTTCCGATCTGTTGATCCGACCGATGCGGGCGGGCAGTTCTGCGACCGGGGTGATAGCTATCGCACAGCTATATTCGTATCTGACGCAGGCGAAAAAGCCCTAGCCGAGCAAGCAAAGGCCGAGGCCCAGTCCGCGCTCGGCCAAACCGTTGTGACGCCCATTCTGCAGGAAACCACCTTTTATCCGGCCGAGGCCTATCATCAGGATTACTATAAGGGCGAAAAGGTTGTGTTCACCCGTTTTGGGCCTAAGCGCCAAAAGAACGCCTATAAGGCTTATCGCAAAGCCTGCGGTCGGGACGCGCGGGTCAAACAGCTTTGGGGTACAGAGGCACCGTTTGCTGGTTCCTAATCGAACTGCGCGTCGCGCACTTCCCGCAGGTCCGGAATAACATCTGCCGTGCCGTGCCGTGTCACCATCAGGGCAGCGGCGCGGTTGGCTTGCAAAATGGCCTGCTCCATCGGCATACCCCGATCCATCCCCGCCAACACATAGCCGGTAAAAGTGTCGCCTGCCCCGGTCGTATCCACGGCCTGTACCTTATGCGCAGCAAAGTCGACCGGATCGCAGCCTTGCTGAAAATACCGCGCGCCTTTGGACCCAAGCGTCACGATCACATGCCGCACACGCAATTCGGCCGCACTTAGACCTGTTTCCTGTTTCAACTGTTCAGCTTCAACCTCATTCAGGATCAGGAAATCCAGATAGGGCAGCACGGCCTGAACCGCCTCGGCCTCAAACGGGGCTGCTGCATAGCAGACAGTCAGACCAAGCTCGCGCGCCATGCGGGCGGCCTCGACCTGTGCGTTGGTTTCATTCTGAAAAACAAGCAGATCGCCGGTGTTGGCAGACGCAAGCGCCTGCCCGATCTGCCCATCTTCAAGCGCGTGATTGGCGCCCGGATACAGAATGATCAGGTTCTCACCCTGCGCATCGACCGCAATGATGGCATGGCCCGTGGGGCCGCTGACCTCAGCAATAAACCGCGTGTCGACGCCATATTCCGTCAGCCGCTCCTGTGCCCAGCGCCCATCCGCACCGACCGCTCCGATATGGCTGACGCGTGATCCCGCCCGCGCGGCAGCCACCGACATATTGGCGCCCTTGCCACCCAGAAACTTCTCGAGCCCGCTAGCCGCCAGAGTTTCCCCCGGCGCAGGCAGATGCGGCAAGGCATAGACCATATCCGCGTTGATCGAGCCGAGGTTCCAGATTGTCATTGCTTACCCAATCTCACACGAGGCCAGAATGGCCATGTTCAGGATATCATTGGCTGTTGAAACCGTCGAACAAATCTGAATTTGCTTACCTATGCCGGACAAGATCGGGCCGATCACAGTGGCCCCGCCCATTTCCTGCATCAACTTGGTTGAAATGCTGGCAGAGTGGCGCGCAGGCACAATCAGAATGTTGGCCGGACCGGTGAGGCGCTGAAACGGATACGCCTCCTGTTGGTCCACATTCAGCGCGACATCAACGGTCATCTCACCTTCGTATTCGAAATCCACGCCGCGTTTATCAAGCACTGCGGGGGCCACGTGCATTTTCTCGGCCCGCTCTGACACCGGATAACCGAAGGTCGAAAAGCTGACAAAAGCCACCCGAGGCTCTATCCCCATGTGGCGGGCCACGGCTGCGGCGCGCTCGGCGATATTGGCCAGATCGTTTTCGTCCGGCCATTCATGAACCAACGTATCACCGATCAGAACAATCCGCCCCTTGTGCAACAGCGCGGTTACACCCGCAGCGCCGTGTTGGGCGTCAGCGTCAAACACGTGGTTGATCCGATCCAGCACATGTGCCGATTTTCGGGTCGCCCCGGTGACCAAACCGTCACCATGTCCATGGGCCAGCATGAGGGACGAGAACACGTGCCGGTCCCGCGCCGCCAGACGATGAATATCCTTGTGATCAAAGCCTTTACGTTGAAGGCGTTGATAGAGGAAGTCTTTGTAGTTGTCCAAATGCGTGGTATTGGCCGCGTTGACAACTTCAAGCTCGCGCACCGCGTCGCCCAGTCCAGCTGCTTCGAGCTTTTGCTTCACATCGTCTTGGCGACCAACCACCATCGCCTTGCCAAAGCCCGAACGCTGATACATGACTGCCGCGCGCAAGACGCGGGGATCGTCGCCCTCCGCAAAGATCATCCGGCTTTGCGCCTGACGCGCACGGGCGTTCAGGCCGCGCAGGATGCTGGCGGTCGGGTCCATGCGGGACTTGAGGCTCAGCTCATAAGCGTCCATGTCGATGATCGGACGGCGGGCCGCGCCTGTGTCCATACCAGCCTTCGCCACGGCGGGTGGGATACGGTGGATCAGGCGCGGGTCAAACGGCGTCGGGATGATGTAATCGCGGCCAAAGGTCAGCGACTTGCCATAGGCCATGGCAACCTCGTCCGGTACATCCTCGCGCGCCAGACGGGCCAGCGCATGGGCGCAGGCGATCTTCATCTCGTCATTGATGGCACGCGCGTGGATATCCAGCGCACCGCGGAACAGGTAGGGGAAGCCCAGAACGTTATTGACCTGATTGGGATAATCGCTGCGGCCGGTGGCAACGATCGCGTCAACGCGGACCTCGTGCGCCTCTTCCGGCGTGATCTCAGGGTCGGGGTTCGCCATCGCGAAAATCACCGGATTATCGGCCATGCTGGCAACCATATCCTGCGTCACGGCGCCCTTGACCGAAACGCCCAGGAACACATCCGCACCCTTCATGGCGTCTTCCAGCGACCGCAGATCAGTCGAGATCGCATGGGCCGATTTCCACTGGTTCATCCCCTCGGTCCGGCCCTGATAGATCACGCCCTTTGTGTCACAGACGATGCAGTTCTCATGCCGCGCGCCCATCGACTTGAGCAGTTCGATACAGGCAATCCCCGCCGCGCCCGCACCGTTCAGAACAATTTTAACGTCTTCGATCTTCTTGCCCGAAATATGCAACGCGTTGATTAGACCCGCCGCACAGATCACCGCCGTGCCGTGCTGGTCATCGTGGAAGACAGGGATGTCCATCTCTTCCTTCAGGCGCTGTTCGATGATGAAACATTCCGGCGCCTTTATGTCTTCCAGATTGATGCCGCCAAAGGTCGGTCCCATCAGACGCACCGCGCGGCAGAACTCATCCGGGTCTTCGGTGTCCAACTCGATATCGATCGAGTTCACGTCCGCAAACCGTTTGAAGAGAACCGATTTCCCCTCCATCACCGGCTTCGAACCCAGCGCGCCAAGGTTACCAAGGCCCAGCACAGCTGTTCCGTTTGAGATCACAGCAACCAGGTTGCCCTTATTGGTATAGTCATAGGCGGTCTCAGGCGCCTCAGCGATGGCTTCACATGGAACAGCGACGCCGGGACTATACGCCAGCGATAGATCGCGCTGCGTAGTCATGGGGACGGTGGCCTGCACCTCCCACTTGCCGGGGGTTGGGTCCAGGTGAAAGGCCAGCGCCTCTTCTTTGGTGATCTTCGCTTTGGGCATTTTGAACGTCGTTTCCATGACTTCGGGGCTCATGCCTCATAGCGCAGGCAGGCGCGCGCCTCAACGGGAATGAGTTTTCGGCTTTTACAGAAGATGCGGGGTTTGTAAGGTCGCGCCCGGAACACGCCAAAAGGGGGCCACTTTTGTCCACAGTCACGCCAATGATGGCGCAGTATCTTGAGATCAAAGAGGCCCATGCCGACGCACTGCTGTTCTACCGTATGGGCGATTTCTACGAGATGTTCTTCGAGGATGCCGTCAATGCTGCCGAAGCGCTGGACATCGCCCTGACCAAGCGCGGCAAACACAATGGCGACGACATCCCGATGTGCGGTGTCCCGGTTCATGCGGCCGATGGCTATTTGCTGACCCTCATCCGCAAAGGGTTCCGCGTGGCCGTCTGCGAACAAATGGAAAGCCCGGCCGAAGCGAAGAAAAGAGGCTCTAAATCAGTGGTAAAGCGCGATGTCGTGCGTTTGGTGACACCCGGCACGCTGACCGAGGACGCACTGCTTGAGGCCCGCCGCCACAACTTTCTGGCCACTTATGCTGAGGTTCGGGATGAGGCCGCAGTGGCCTGGGCCGATATCTCGACCGGGGCGTTTCACGTGATGCCTTTGACCTCCGTGCGCCTCAGCCCCGAGCTGGCCCGGCTCGCCCCATCCGAGCTGATCGTTGCCGACGGGATGGAGCAATCGCTGAACGAAACCGTCCGCGACCTTGGGATTTCGCTGACGCCTGTCGGGCGGGCCAGTTTCGACAGTACCGCGGCAGAGAAACGCATCTGCGGGCTGTTTAACGTCGGCGCGCTGGAGGCGTTCGGATCCTTTGGCCGGGCCGAAGTGTCCGCAATGGGTGCCCTGATCGACTATCTTGAAATAACGCAGAAAGGCAAACTGCCCCTGCTGCAAACACCCCTTAAGGAGTCCGAGGACCGCGTGGTACAGATCGATGCCGCCACGCGCCGCAATCTGGAACTGACCCGGTCCCTGTCGGGCGGTCGCGCCGGATCGTTGTTGTCGGTGGTTGACCGCACCGCCACACCGGGCGGGGCACGGTTGCTGGAACAACGCCTCTCAAGCCCGTCCCGCAATTTGGATGTGATCCATGCCCGTCTCGACGCTGTCAGCTTTGCCGCCGTAGACAGCCTGATCGCCTCGGACCTGCGCGAGGCCCTGCGCAAAACCCCCGATCTGGACCGCGCCCTGTCTCGCCTGTCGCTTGAACGCGGTGGGCCCCGTGATTTGGCGGCGATCCGCAACGGTCTGACCCAGGCCTCCGCGATTGCGGGCATTTGCGAAGGGCAGGATCTGCCTGTCCTGCTGGCAACCGCTTTGCAAAACCTTGTCGGCTTCGACGACCTTCTGAACTTGCTAGATGAGGCTTTGGTGGCCGACCCCCCCCTACTGGCCCGCGACGGAGGTTTCATGGCCCCGGGCTTTGACTCCGAGCTGGACGAAGCGCGCACCCTGCGCGACGAAGGCCGATCTGTCATCGCCGGGTTTCAACAGAAATATGTGGAACACACCGGTATCACGTCGCTGAAGATCAAGCACAACAACGTGTTGGGCTATTTCATCGAAACAACGGCTACGCATGCCGAGAAGATGCTAAACCCGCCGTTCTCCGAGACCTATATCCATCGCCAAACCACCGCCAATCAGGTGCGGTTCACGACGGTTGAACTCTCGGAGATCGAAACCCGTATCTTGAATGCTGGAAACTTGGCGCTTGAGATCGAAAAGCGGCTCTATAAAAGACTTTCTGACGAGATTCTGGCCCTCGCCGCCCGTATCAACCAGGCCGCCCGAGGGCTGGCCGAACTCGACCTGACCACAGCCCTTGCCGATCTTGCGCGTGGTGATAACTGGTGCCGCCCACAGGTCGACGCTTCGCGCTCCTTTGAGGTTCAGGGTGGACGCCACCCGGTGGTCGAACACGCGCTGCGCCAGCAAAGCGGCGACGCCTTCGTCGCAAATGACTGCGATCTCAGTGCCGAAGACGGCGCCGCAATTTGGCTGCTGACAGGTCCCAACATGGCCGGTAAATCAACCTTTCTCCGTCAGAACGCTCTGATCGCCCTACTGGCCCAAATGGGCAGCTACGTCCCTGCGGAACAGGCCCATATCGGCCTTGTCAGCCAGCTTTTCAGCCGCGTCGGAGCCTCTGACGACCTGGCCCGAGGCCGCTCGACCTTTATGGTCGAAATGGTCGAAACTGCCGCAATTCTGAACCAGGCCGATGACCGCGCGCTGGTCATTCTGGATGAAATCGGCCGCGGAACCGCCACTTATGACGGCCTCTCCATCGCCTGGGCCACGCTGGAGCACCTGCACGCCACCAACCAATGCCGCGCCTTGTTTGCCACGCATTACCACGAAATCACCGCGCTTGCCGGAAAGCTTAAAGGCGTCGACAACGCCACCGTCGCCGTGAAGGAATGGGAAGGTGAGGTCATCTTCCTGCACGAGGTCCACAAAGGCGCCGCTGACCGATCCTATGGCGTGCAGGTCGCCCAACTGGCGGGTCTGCCTGCCTCAGTTGTTGAACGTGCCCGCATCGTATTGGATCAACTGGAAAAAACCGAGCGTGAGGGCGGTAAACAAAAATCCCTGATCGACGACCTTCCGCTTTTCTCGGCCGCGCCACCACCGCCGCCACCTGCACCGAAAGCCTCACCGGTTGCGGACATGCTGAACGACATCCTGCCCGACGAGCTGACCCCCCGCGAAGCACTTGACCTGATCTACAAATTGAAAGAGGCGGCCAAATCCTGACCGCCCCTTCTTCTGTTCAAAAATACCTCCGCCGGAGGCTTGGCCTCGCAGAGGCCAATCAGCTCGCAGGTGTCGAAGACACACCAACCTGCGCCGGGCGCAGCAAACGGTCGTGCAACATGAACCCTTCAGCCGAAACCTGAATGATGTCCCCCGCGCGTGTTCCCGGTACTGGCGCTTCAAACATCGCCTCATGCACATTAGGATCGAACCGATCACCAACTTCAGGCGTGATCACCTCAATCCCGTGCTTCTGAAAAACATCTTTCAACGCCCGCATGGTCAGTTCAACACCTTCCAACAGAGGGCCAGCAACCTCTTTCTGCTCATCGGTCGCGGCCTCAAGCGCGCGTTTCATGTTGTCGTAAACCGGCAACATGTCGCGGGCCAGCTTTGATCCGCCATACTGTTCCGCGTCCCGGCGCGCTTTGTCGCCGCGTTTGCGCGCATTCTCGGCATCCGCCAGCGCGCGCATGAACTTGTCTTTGTAATCGTCCCGCTCGGCGCGCAGCGCGTCGACTTCCAACGCCTCTTCGCTGATATCCATCAGCTCTTCAGCCAGCTCTTCCGCTTCGGCCGTTGCGATATCGTCCAGAAAATCTTCGTTCTTGGGCTCTGCCATCTCTTACCCTCTAGCTCCGGTCGGATATCAGCTTGCCGACCAGTTGCGCCGTATAATCCACGATCGGTACGATCCGCCCGTAATTCAGACGTGTGGGCCCGATGACCCCAACCGCACCAATTATCTTACGATCAGCGTTCATATATGGAGACACCACCAAAGAGGAACCCGAAAGTGAGAAAAGTTTGTTCTCAGAGCCAATAAAAATGCGAACGCCCTCACCTTCTTCGGCCAATTCAAGGAATTCCGCGATGTCTCGCTTGCGCTCCAGATCGTCAAACAAGGACCGAATACGCTCTAGCTCTTCTTCCTGACCAGATTCACCCAACAGATTCGCCCGCCCGCGCACGATCAAACGGGCCGAGTCAGTCCCGTCACCATCCCAGGCCGCTATTCCGCTTTCGACCATCGCGCGGGCCAGAACGTCAATTTCTTGCCTGCGCGCATCGATCTGGCTTTGCATCTGCCGTCGTACTTCGCTGAGCGTACGTCCCTCAATCAGCGCATTCAGGAAATTCGCCGCCTCCCGCATTGAGCTTGGCGTCTGTCCTGGCGGCGGCGTGAAAAGCCGGTTTTCCACGTGACCATCGGCAAAAACCAGAACCACCAGCGCGCGATCATGAGCAAGTGAGACAAACTCGATATGCTTGATCTCGGATTCATGTTTGGGCGTCAAAACCAGTGACGCTCCATGTGTCACGTGTGACAATGCAGAGCCCACACGATCCAGCATCCCGCCGACATCGCCAGCGTTAGAGCCTAAAGTCTCATCCAGTTTCTGACGGTCATCCGCGCCCAGATCACCCACTTCCAGCAGTCCGTCCACAAACATCCGTAACCCTTGCTGCGTTGGAATGCGTCCTGCGCTGACATGGGGACTGTCCAGCAGGCCCAGAAACTCCAGATCCTGCATCACATTCCGCACGGTCGCCGCGCTGACTTTTTCCGAAAGGGTGCGTGTCAGGTTGCGACTGCCGACTGGCTCACCGCTGTCCAGATAGCTTTCGACGATCAGCCGGAAGACCTCACGCGACCGGTCGTTCATCTCACTCAGAATTTTGCTCGCTTCGCTCATCCGCGCACCCTTGCTGGACAGCCATTAAATAGCAGGCACAAGAAAGGTCAATCGGGGTTGCATCGTAACGCTACAGGGCGGTATCCCCAACCCAGCAAACAAAGGAATTCCCATGCGACCCTCAGGACGTGATCTAAACGAAATGCGCGCCGTTTCAATCGAGACCGGCTTTACCAAACATGCCGAAGGGTCTTGCCTGATCAAGATGGGCGACACCCATGTGCTATGCACCGCCACCATCGAGGATCGCGTGCCGCCCTTCATCAAAGGCTCGGGCCTGGGCTGGGTCACTGCCGAATACGGTATGCTTCCCCGTGCAACCAACACGCGGATGCGGCGTGAGGCTGCATCGGGCAAGCAGGGTGGGCGTACTGTTGAAATTCAACGCCTGATCGGCCGCGCCCTGCGCGCCGGCGTTGACCGGGTTGCCCTGGGTGAACGACAGATCACCGTCGATTGCGATGTCATCCAGGCCGATGGCGGCACCCGTTGTGCCTCAATCACCGGGGGTTGGGTTGCTCTGCGTCTGGCGGTCAACAAGCTGATGAAGACGGGAGACGTTATTTCCGACCCTCTGATCGATCCCGTCGCTGCGGTGTCTTGCGGTATCTATGCGGGTCAACCGGTACTGGATCTGGATTATCCGGAAGACAGCGAGGCGGGTGTTGATGGTAACTTTATCATGACCGGATCGGGCAAACTGATCGAAGTGCAGATGAGCGCCGAAGGGTCTGTCTTTTCACGTGCGCAAATGGATCAGCTGATGGATCTGGCTGAAAAAGGCGTGGGTGAACTGGCCGCCGCCCAGAAAGCCGCCGCCGCATGACCCGTAAGTTCAGCGGGGACAGGCTATTGGTCGCAACCCATAACAATGGCAAGCTCGAGGAGATGGCACATCTGCTTGAACCATTTGGCGTGACCGTGGTTGGTGCGGCTGAGATGGAGTTACCGGAGCCGGAAGAGACCGAAGACACTTTTGTCGGCAACGCCCGGATCAAGGCGCATGCTGCCGCCAAAGCAACAGGTCTGCCTGCCTTGTCGGACGATTCCGGGATCACCATCGACGCGCTGAACGGAGCGCCCGGAGTCTATACCGCCGATTGGGCCGAAACCGGCAATGGCCGCGATTTCCTGATGGCGATGACCCGCGCGCATAGCGAGCTGGAGGCCAAAAACGCCGCGCATCCCCGCCTGGCTCAGTTCCGTTGCACGCTGGTTCTGGCCTGGCCCGACGGGCATGATGAAGTGTTCGAAGGCGTCGCGCCCGGTCATCTGGTCTGGCCGATCCGGGGCAAGGACGGATTTGGCTATGACCCAATGTTTGTCGCCGAAGGCCACGACATTACCTTTGCGGAAATGGATCGCTGGGAAAAGAACAAGATCAGCCACCGCGGCCGCGCAGTGGAGATGTTCGTGAAGGGCTGCTTTGGCGGATGATTGGCGCAACGGGGGCTTTGGCCTTTATGTGCATTGGCCCTTTTGCGAGGCCAAATGCCCCTATTGCGATTTCAACAGTCATGTCTCCCGTGAAATCGATCAAAAACAATGGCTTGAGAGCTATCTGAGCGAGCTACAGCGTTCTGCCGCCGAAACACCTGATCGGGTGCTGAACACAATCTTCTTCGGTGGTGGCACGCCCTCACTGATGGCCCCTGAAACCGTCGCCGCCGTGATCGACGAAGCCCGCACTCTCTGGCGCCCAGCCAACGACATGGAGATCACGCTCGAAGCCAACCCCGGCTCTGTCGAAGCGGGCCGGTTTTCAGCATATCGCGACGCTGGGGTTAACCGAATATCCATGGGCGTTCAGGCGCTGAACGACGATGATTTGCGCCGATTAGGGCGCATTCACACAGTCGCCGAGGCACGCGCCGCATTTGATATTGCCCGCACTTGCTTTGATCGTGTCAGTTTTGACCTGATCTATGCCCGGCAACATCAAACCTTGGACACTTGGAAAGCCGAACTGACCGAGGCATTGTCGATGGCTGTCGACCACATGTCTCTGTATCAGCTCACGATCGAAGACGGCACTGCCTTTGGCGACCGATACGCGGTCGGCAAGCTGCGGGGCTTACCCGAAGATGACAGCGCCGCAGATATGTATCTTGCCACACAGGAGATTTGCGAAGCACACGGCCTGCCCGCCTACGAAGTATCAAACCACGCAAAACCCGGCGCCGAGTCACTGCACAACCTGATCTATTGGCGATATGGCGACTATGCCGGGATCGGTCCTGGCGCACATGGCAGGATCACCGTTTCCGGGCAGAAACTAGCGACCGAAACTTATCTGTCACCCAACGGATGGCTGACCGCGGCACAAAACGGGTCAGGAGAGAAAAGCCGCACCGCCTTATCTTCTCGAGATCAAGCGAGTGAATACCTTATGATGATTCTTCGTATTTCAGAAGGACTAGATATAGATCGGTATAGTGCGTTAGCCGGAAAGCCGCTGGAGCAATCCAAACTGGATCACTTGACCCAGATCGGCATGATCTCACAACACGGAAACCATGTGTCAGCAACCAAAGACGGGCGCGCCGTTCTAAATGCGGTCATCCGAGAGCTATTGAGCTAGGTGCATGCGGTATCTTTGGGCCACATTCGGTTTGCTCTGTGTTGCACTGGCAATGCTTGGAGTTATCCTTCCCCTATTGCCCACGGTTCCGTTTCTTCTGCTGGCAGCATTTTTCTTCGCCAAATCCTCATCCCGCCTTCACAACTGGCTTCTGACGCATCGGCTGTTCGGGCCAATGATCGAAGATTGGCAACGCTCAGGCGCTATTCGTCCAGCCGCAAAAAAAGCGGCAACTGTTTCTGTCGCCGCCGTCTTTGGCATTTCTTTAATTCTATCCGCCCCACCCTATGTCCTGATCATTCAAGCCATAGTCCTGAGCGCTGTGCTGACCTTTATCTGGACACGGCCTAACGGCTAAGTTTCGCGCAGAGATCGTCGAGCTGATCCAGGTTTTCATAGGTCAGAACGACCTGACCGCTTTCGGTGCCCGGCTTGTGGTTGATCACCACCTTCATTGCCAGAATGGCCGAAAGATCCTTTTCTAGCGCGCGCGTATCCGCATCCTTACCTGCAGTCAAGTTGCGAGACTGAGGCGCTGTCAGGGGAGTATCCCCCTGCTGTTGCTTTTTGACCAGCGCCTCGGTCGCCCGAACCGACAAGCCATCTTTGACAACAAGTTTTGCCAATTCAGACGCATTTTCTGCCGTAATAAGCGCCCGCGCGTGACCGGCTGACAGCTTGCCTTCGATCACCAGCGTCTGAACATCCATCGGCAAAGACAAAAGGCGCAGCAGGTTTGCGATATGGCTGCGGCTTTTGCCTAAAGCCTCGGCCATTTTTTCCTGCGTATGACCAAATCGGTCCATCAACTGCTTATATCCAGCAGCCTCTTCAACCGCATTCAGATCAGCGCGTTGAATATTTTCGATAATCGCAACTTCCAGCACTTCGGTATCGTCAAAATCACGAATTATGACTGGAATATCATGTAGTTGCGCCATTTGTGCCGCACGCCAGCGGCGTTCGCCCGCAACAATCTCATATGCCCCGTCGCCAATCGACCGCACGATCAAAGGCTGGATGATGCCCTTTTCCTTTACAGAGGCCGCAAGCTCGTTCAGCTGTTCGGGCATAAATGTACGGCGCGGCTGGTCGGGATTGGCTTTCAGCTTTTCAATCGGAACAGTCATGTCCGGGCGGCGCGGCTCTGCCGGGGTGCGCCCATCGCCGTCCTGTGTCACATCCGCCATCAACGCAGATAGACCGCGCCCAAGGCCCCTCGATTTTGTTTTCTTGGCGCTCACGTCGCCCTCCTGACTTATCGCTTATGCGGCGACTTTGTTATTCTTGTGCATGACTTCGCGCGCCAGGTGCCGATAGGCCATCGCCCCAAGCGATCCCGAGTCATACTGCAGAACCGGCAACGCAAAGGATGGTGCCTCACTGACCCGCACATTTCTTGGTATCTTGGTCTTAAAAACCATCTCACCCAGATTGTCACGCGCGTCTTTTTCGACCTGACGGGACAAGTTGTTGCGGTTGTCATACATGGTCAACACAACACCTTCGATTCTCAGGTCCGGATTCGCGGTCTGTCGAACCTCTCTGATCGTCAGCATAAGCTGCGAGAGGCCTTCCAATGCAAAAAATTCACTTTGCAGTGGAACCAATACCGAATGTGCAGCAACCATTGCGTTTACAGTCAGCAAATTCAGCGAAGGCGGACAATCAATCAGAACAAAATCCAGATCAAATTCATCGATTGACGTCTGTCTTAGGGCGTCGTGCAACAAATAGCTGCGTTTTTCGTTTGAAATCAGCTCGATATCAGCCGAGCTTAGGTCCACAGTGGCCGGAATGACGAACAGACCTCCGATCTCGGTTTCCTGAACAACTGCCTCAAGCGGTGCATCATCAAGAATTAGATCGTAAGTCGTCCAATCGCGGTCTTCAACGCCCAGCCCTGTCGATGCATTCCCCTGCGGATCAAGATCAACCACCAAAACTCGGCATCCAGCCTCGGCCAGCCCAGCCGCAAGGTTTATTGCCGTCGTAGTCTTTCCAACGCCACCCTTCTGATTGGCAACCGCGATTATCCGGGGCCCGGAAGGACGAGACAGATCAACCACGTGATACTCCTTTGATTTTAAGGATAACGGCCTGAGGTTCAGTTAAACTTGTAATCGGCTCCGCGTCGAATTTCCATTCCTCGCGCGCCTCGTCCATCTCTTTTTTCCAATTTGCGCCTTTCGGCAACAAGGCTAAGCCGGATTCGCTTAAGTGCCTGTCACAAAATGACAAAAGCGTCTTGAGATCAGCCAAGGCCCGAGCCGATAGGATATCCACGCCCAGCGGGTCAACTGCCTCGATCCGCTTTGGGATCACCTCACAATGAACACCGCATTCCCGCGCGACATTGCGCAGAAAGGCCGATTTGCGCTGATCGCTTTCGACAAACTGAAAACGCGCCTGTGGCGCCTCGTCCGCAGCCATAATCGCGCAGACCATTCCAGGAAACCCGCCCCCGCTTCCGAGATCAGCCCATGTTCTAAAGGACGTCGCGCAACGGAACACCTGCACCGAGTCCAGGATGTGCCGGTTCCAGATATCCTCCAGGCTCTTGCGGGAAACCAAATTGATCTTGGGGTTCCAACGCTTGACCAGCTCGACATAAGTTGTGAGGCAATCGAGTGTTTCACGTGAAACATCTAGTGCGTTGAACTCCGGAAATTCAGACGTCATGCCTGCCGCAGCCTCTCGTCACGACGAAGCCTTGCCAGCACAAGTGTCAGCGCCGCTGGTGTCACACCTTCAACCCGGCTGGCTTGTGCGATGTTGGCTGGGCGCGCGGCAGATAACTTCTGCTTCATCTCTGCAGACAGTCCATCGAGCGTACTATAGTCAAAACTCTGCGGGATTACGTAAGCTTCATCACGCTTCATCGCCTCCACATCACGCCGCTGCCGAGTTATGTAATTGGCGTAGAGCGCGTCCCGCGAGATTTGCCGGCGAATTTCCGGTGCGGTATCATGCAGATCGGGGATCAAGGGGACTATGTCTTCAAAAGACAAATCTGGAAACGCCAGAATCGCAAGGCCGTCACGGCGGTTTCCATCCTGATTTACGTTGATGCCGGCGGCTTTGATCTCTTTCGGAGTATAGGTGCGATCAGTAAGTATCGCTTTTGCACTCTCCAGCTTCGCCATCTTACTTTCAAAAAGCGCGCGCCTGTTTTCACCAACGCAGCCGAGCTGCACCCCGACCGGTGTCAAGCGTTGATCCGCGTTATCCGCCCTCAGTGATAATCTGAACTCAGCCCTTGAGGTGAACATACGATAAGGTTCAGCAACACCCCGGGTCGTTAGATCATCGATCATAACGCCGATGTAGCTATCCGCGCGAGTGAAATGCACAGGTTCTTGCCCCTGCACCTCTAGCGCGGCATTCAGGCCAGCGACCATACCTTGGGCTGCCGCTTCCTCATATCCTGTGGTTCCATTTATCTGACCCGCAAGATATAGGCCTGGCACTGAAGCAAGCGACAGCGAGGCAGTCAGGATTCTGGGGTCCACATAGTCATATTCAATTGCATACCCAGGTTGCTGAATTTCGGCCTGCTCAAGCCCTTTGATGGACCTAACATAATCCTGCTGAACATCCTGCGGCAATGAGGTCGAGATGCCGTTGGGATAGATGGTGTGATCATTTACACCTTCAGGCTCTAAGAAAATCTGGTGTGAGGCTTTGTCAGCAAACCGAACAATTTTATCCTCAATGGATGGGCAGTATCTTGGACCAACACCATCGATATGCCCTCCATACATTGCCGACTTGCTGAGATTATTCTCAATAATCTCATGTGTGTGGGCATTCGTATGGGTGATGCCGCATGAGATTTGGGGCGCGACTACAGATGCCGATAAGAACGAGAACAACGTTGGTTCATCATCTCCATATTGCCTTTCCAAATCCGACCAATCGATCGTCCGTCCATCAAGCCTGGGTGGTGTGCCAGTTTTCAGCCTGCCAATGGGCAGCTCGTAGCTGTCCAATCTCTGAGCCAGCTTCGTAGATGGTCGATCCCCCATACGGCCACCCGGTCGCGATACATCGCCGATATGAATCACGCCACGCAAAAAAGTGCCTGAAGTCAGAATAACCGCGCGTGCTGAAACCTCCGATCCGTCACCAAGGATTACGCCTGCAACGCGGTCGCCTTCCATTTTGAAATCCACAACCTCACCAACCAGAACGGTCAAACTCTCTTGTTGATCCGTTTCTGCTTGCATCGCCGCGCGATACAATGCTCGGTCAGCTTGCGTTCTAGGTCCTTGAACGGCTGGGCCCTTGCGGCGGTTAAGCAGTCGAAACTGAATACCTGCGCGATCTGCGACGCGGCCCATGACCCCATCCAGTGCATCTATCTCTCGCACCAGATGACCTTTACCCAAGCCGCCAATCGCAGGATTACAGGACATCACACCGATATCGGTTGCTGACAAAGTCACGAGCGCGGTCGACGCACCCATACGTGCAGCCGCATGGGCAGCTTCAGTTCCCGCGTGCCCCGCGCCGATAACGACGACATCAATACCTGAATGTTTCACGTGAAACACTCCTTATTTCCCAAGGCAGAAACTTGAGAAGATTTCATCCAATAGATCTTCGACACCTATTCTACCTACCAAAGATTCAAGTGCCCTGATCGCAGTACGCATTTCCTCTGCTGCGATATCATACAGGTCCGGACCTGATTCCAGAACCGACATTGCACTGTCCAAAGCACGCTTTGCAGCAATCAGCGCAACCCTGTGCCGCTCCCGTGTAGCTATACCATGGCTAGTGGTGCGACCATTCAATATACGCGATATATTGTTAACCAGCAGGTCAATTCCCTGGCCAGTTTTCCCGGAAACTCCATTCTCGACATCTGGTTTAAGATCTGATTTCGGTCGAACGAAAATATCCCCCTCTTGAAACGGTACGCCAAGTTCCGAGGGATCGTCAGAGAGAAAAACACGCAGATCGGCCGTTTCTGCACGTTTGCGCGCGCGTTCGATACCAAGGTTTTCAACGTGGTCTTCGGTTTCTCGCAAACCAGCGGTATCCAACAGCGTTACAGGCAACCCCGAGAGGTCCATGCGTACCTCAATCACGTCCCGCGTGGTTCCTGCATATTCCGAAGTGATCGCTGCCTCACGCCCTGCAAGCGCGTTTAGCAGGGTTGATTTACCTGCATTCGGCAGCCCAATGATTGCCACTTCAAATCCGGTTCGAATACGTTCAGCAACCTGAACACCATCTGCCTCGCGCTGAAGGTCATCGACAACACCAGAAACCAACTGCCGAACTTCGGGCGTAACGTCGGTTGGGACCTCCTCATCAGCGAAGTCAATCACAGCTTCCAACAACGAAGCTGCCCGGATCAGGTCGCGCCGCCAACGTTCGGCAAGCTGCCCCAACTCCCCTGCTAGTATGGTTTGAGCTTGCTGTCGCTGTGCTTCGGTTTCAGCGTCGATCAGATCGGCAAGGCCTTCGACCTGTGTCAGGTCCATCTTGCCATTTTCCAACGCCCGACGGGTGAATTCTCCGGGGTCGGCCAAACGCACGCCATCCACATCAGACAGGCATCGTATCACAGCGTCCACAGTAGCTGTACTGCCGTGAATTTGCAGTTCAGCAACGTCTTCGCCGGTAAAACTGGCTGGCGCTTGAAAGGTCAGAATCAACCCATCATCTAACCGAGAACCGCCGAGATCACGCAAAGTGCGAAAGGCCATACCCCGTGGTGACAGGGCACCGCCCGACATCTCGGCTGCAGCGCGATGTGCATCGGGACCCGAGAGGCGGATGACCGCCACCCCGGCTTTGCCTTGCGCGCTGGCCAAGGCGAATATCGTGTCCATTCGAAGGCCTCGCGTCAGTTAAGACCTGTGTCAGGTATTCATCGAATCGAAGAACTCGCCGTTGGTCTTCGTCTGTTTCAACTTGGACAACAGGAACTCGATTGCATCGGTCGTGCCCATCGGGTTGAGGATACGGCGCAGAACGAATGTCTTGGCCAGATCGCCCTTGTCGACCAGCAGGTCCTCTTTCCGTGTGCCGGATTTGAGGATGTCGATGGCTGGGAACACGCGCTTGTCCGCGATCTTGCGATCCAGAACGATTTCCGAGTTACCGGTGCCTTTGAATTCTTCAAAGATTACTTCGTCCATCCGGCTGCCGGTGTCGATCAGCGCGGTGGCGATGATGGTCAGCGAACCACCCTCTTCGATATTCCGCGCGGCACCGAAGAAACGTTTAGGCCGTTGCAGCGCGTTGGCATCCACACCACCGGTTAGAACTTTGCCCGAGGATGGGACCACAGTGTTAAACGCTCTACCAAGTCTTGTTATTGAGTCGAGAAGAATAACAACATCTCGTTTGTGCTCGACCAAACGCTTAGCTTTTTCGATCACCATTTCGGATACAGCCACGTGGCGCGTTGCGGGTTCGTCAAAGGTCGAGGACACAACCTCACCTTTCACCGAGCGTTGCATGTCCGTCACCTCTTCCGGGCGCTCGTCGATCAGCAGGACGATCAGGTAACACTCAGGGTGGTTCTGTTCGATCGAGTGTGCGATGTTTTGCAAGATCACCGTCTTACCGGTCCGCGGCGGCGCCACGATCAGTGACCGCTGGCCTTTACCGATGGGCGAGACCAGGTCGATCACACGGGCCGACTTATCCTTGATGGTCGGATCTTCGATCTCCATCTTCAGACGCTCATCCGGGTAGAGCGGCGTCAGGTTGTCGAACAGGATTTTGTGCTTGGCCTTCTCAGGATCTTCAAAATTGATCTTGGTGACCTTGGTCAGCGCAAAGTAACGTTCATTGTCGTCAGGCGCCTTAATCTCACCTTCGACGGTGTCCCCGGTCCGCAGCGAATGCAGACGGATCATGTCAGGCGAGACATAGATGTCGTCAGGGCCCGGCAGATAGTTCGCCTCGGGCGAGCGGAGAAAGCCGAAGCCGTCCTGCAGGACCTCCAGCACACCGTCGCCACCAACGGTCCAGCCCTCATCCGCGCGTTCGCGCAGGATCTGGAACATCATTTCGCCTTTACGCATGGTCGAGGCGTTTTCGATCTCCAGCTCTTCGGCCATCGCCAGAAGGTCTTTGGGGCTTTTGGCTTTCAGATCGGCCAGATTCAGGGATTCAGTTGTCATGATACATACCTTCACCGCTGATAGCGCGGCACGAAGTGGAATTTCAGTACGGAAAATACGCCGCCCGGACGGGCGTGTTGTGGTGTAGATAAGCGCTTAGTTGGAAAGAGTCAAACAAGCCGTCAGAACTTCAAAACAACCGACAGGACGATGATCACCATCAAAACGGTCGGAACCTCATTCATCATGCGGTACTGGCGCCCTGTGAGCGTGTTTCGACCTGCAACGAAGTCCTTTCGGCGCACCATGAGCCAATGATGAAACCAAGTCATCCCGATCACAGCCGCCCCTTTGGTCCAAGGCCAGACAAAATCCCAACTGACGATGCCTGGTGTCAACACCATGATCAGCCCACAGACCCAAGCCACGATACTGGCCGGTCCCATGATCACCCGTAGTAGCTTTTCTTCCATTTCAAAGAAAATCTCTGGCGCACCATCGACTGATTGCGCCTTTTCTACGTGATAAACAAACAGGCGTGGTAAATAGAACAGGCCAGCCATCCATGAGATCACAGCCATGATATGAAGTGCCTTCACCCACGGGTAGATCGTGAAAAGAAGATCAGTCATTCTGGCTCCGAACGTTGTTCGATCCTTTCCCTAATAAAAAAAGAAGAAAGAAGAAAGGATGATGGTTTTGTAATGTAAGCAATTACCGTGGATTACTTTTTTGCCCTTCAGTTTTCCCCAGGTGGACAATTTTACCGAAGCTTAGATGATTTTTGTGAGTTTCATAAATATCATATATATATCAAATGCTTATAACTTTATCATTCCTTGAAAGCTGGGGATAACTGACGGAATATCTATGGGGGATAGAGTTATCCTGTGATCCGGACTTATCCTTGTCCCGGCTGGACAGTGTTTGAGCGACTCAGGGAAGTTTCGCGGGTTTTTCCCGGGCTTGCGTGTCAATCTGAAAACCATACAAAGCGTCCAAGACCGCTCATTGATTTGCACACGGGGTTTTCCACATGTCTGTCCCCATCATCCTGGCCTCGGGCTCAACCATTCGCGCGCAACTGCTGAAAAATGCAGGCGTGCCTTTTACTGTTCAAATGGCGCGTGTGGACGAGGATACCATGAAACGCGCGCTTTTGGCCGAAGATGCCGCGCCGCGTGATATCGCGGATGCGCTTGCGGAAATCAAAGCGCGTAAGATCAGTGACAAATCTCCGGGCGCGATGGTGCTGGGGTGTGATCAGGTGCTGGATTTTGGGGGGCAGTTGCTGTCGAAACCAAAAACACCCGAGGACGCGTTGAAGCAACTCAAAGGCATGCGCGGAAAGCGACACATGCTATTGTCTGCAGCGGTGATTTATCAGGATGGTGAGCCGATCTGGCGGCATGTGGGTCAGGTCCGTCTGTGGATGCGGATGAGCTCGGACGCTTATCTGCGAGATTATGTTGACCGGAACTGGGACAGTATTCGCCATGCGGTTGGGGCCTATAAACTGGAAGAAGAAGGTGTACGCCTGTTTGCGACCATTGACGGCGACTATTATAACGTTTTGGGTATGCCCCTGTTGGAGCTGCTCAACTACCTGGCTGTCAAAGGGGTGATCGATCAATGACTGACTATCGTGTTCCCCTGGCCGGGGTGATTGGGCATCCAATTGGGCATTCTCGGTCGCCCAAGCTGCATGGGCATTGGCTAAAAACGTATGGGCTGCCGGGGCACTATATTCCAATGGATGTGGCCCCAGCGGATCTTGAGACTGTGTTGCGAACACTGCCCAAGGCCGGGTTTGTCGGCGCGAACGTGACCGTGCCCCATAAAGAATCCGCTTTGCGGATTGCTGATCATGTCTCTGACCGGGCAACGGTGATCGGGGCGGCGAATACACTGGTCTTTCGCGAAGATGGTTCAATTCATGCCGACAACACGGATGGCTACGGGTTTATGGAAAACCTTCGCAACGGCGCGCCAGATTGGAACGCCAAGGATGGCCCGGCGGTTGTGTTCGGCGCAGGCGGCGCGGCACGGGCAGTGTTGCAAGCGTTGGCGGATGCGGGCGTGCCCGAGATTCTGCTGACCAACCGCACCCGCACCCGCGCGGACCATCTGAAAGAAGAATTCGGTCAGCGCATTACCGTGGTCGATTGGGTTCAGGCTGGGAATGTCGTGGAAAATGCAGAACTTGTGGTGAACACAACCTCTCTGGGCATGCAGGGCCAGCCGGAACTGCGGGTGCCATTGGATGGGTTGCAGCCTGGTGCGGTGGTGACTGATCTGGTTTACGCGCCGCTGAAAACCAACCTTCTGAAAATGGCGGAAGAGGCCGGGTGCACCACGGTCGATGGGTTGGGCATGTTGCTGCATCAAGCAGTTCCGGGGTTCGAGCGCTGGTTCGGCGTTCGCCCAGAGGTCGACGCCGACACCCGTGCGGCGGCTTTGGCATGAGTTTCGCGCTTGGCCTGACCGGCTCGATTGGTATGGGCAAAAGCACAACGGCTCAGATGTTTGTCGACGAAGGTTGCGCGCTGTGGGATGCGGATGCGGCTGTTCATCGGTTGTATGCGCCCGAAGGCGCAGCGGTTGAGCCGGTGGGCGCGGTCTTTCCTGACGCCATCATCGATGGAGCGGTTAGTCGGGAGGAGCTGAAACAGATCATTTCACGGGATAGCTCTGCATTGAAAACCATTGAGGCCATTGTCCATCCCTTGGTCGCGGCAGACCGTGCCGCATTCCGCGAAAACGCAACAGTGGATATTCTGGTCTTTGACATTCCCCTGTTATTCGAAACCGGCGGCAATAAAGCCATGGACGCGGTAGCCTGCGTTTCCATTCCTGCTGAGGAACAAAAGCGCCGGGTTATGGCGCGCGGAACGATGACCGAGGTTCAGCTCGAGCAGATCAGAGCCAAACAAATGCCAAATGACGAAAAATGCGCACGGTCTGATTATGTGATCGTGACCGACACTCTGGACCACGCCCGCGCGCAAGTGCAGGATGTGGTCAGGCAAATACGGGCGGGGATGGCAGATGCGTGAGATTGTGCTTGATACCGAAACCACAGGGTTCGATCCTGAAAGCGGGGATCGGATCGTGGAAATCGGTGCGGTTGAGCTGTGGAACCATGTCGCCACGGGTGAGACCTATCATGTCTACATCAACCCCGAACGCTCCATGCCGGAAGAGGCGTTTGGTGTGCATGGGATTGGCCCCGACCTGCTGGAAACTCCGCGCCCGGCTGAAAAGGGTGAAGTTACATTGAAAGACAAGCCGGTTTTCGCCAAGGTCGGTCAGGGGTTTCGCGATTTTGTCGGCGACGCAAAGCTGGTGATCCACAACGCCTCATTCGACATGAAGTTCCTGAACGCAGAACTAAAATGGATGGGTATGGCCCCGCTGCCGATGGATCAAGCAATTGATACGTTGGCCATCGCGCGGAAACGCTTTCCCGGCTCGCCTGCGTCTTTGGATGCGCTATGCCGTCGGTTCAACATCGATAATTCGAACCGGGTGCTGCACGGGGCGTTGCTCGACTCGGAGATCTTGGCCGAGGTTTATCTGGAACTGATCGGCGGCCGTCAGCCAGATTTCGGCCTGTCCACCTCTGCTGCCTCGGGTCCGGGTGGAGCAGATGATTGGCGGCCAAACCCACGCGCAACACCACTGCCTTCTCGGATCACCGATGAGGAACGCGCAGCGCATGAGGCTTTTGTCGAGAAATTGGGCGAAAGCGCCCTTTGGACCCGCGCCTGAACCGGTCAGGCGCGGGTCAGAACCTTAGGCGTCGGTCTTTTCCGCCTGAGCTGCCTGACGGCGCATCAATTCGTTGCGATATAGTGCGACGAAATCGATATTATCCAAGTTCACTGGCGGGAAGCCACCGTCACGGGTAACATCGCTGACAATGCGTCGCAGGAATGGGAACAGCATGCGCGGGCATTCGATCATCAGGAACGGGTGCATCTGATCTTCTGGCACACCTTCCACATGGAATAGGCCACAATAGTCAAGCTCGCACAAGAACAGGACATCATCCATGCCTTTGGCTTTGGACGTCAGGTTCAGTTTGATCGACACTTCGAACTGATGCTCGTTCGGGCGTTTCTTGGCATCCAGGTTCACCTGAACCTGAATTTCGGGCTGTACGTCACCCGACACGCCTTTTTGTGCCATCACGTTTTCAAAGGACATGTCGCGGATGAACTGTCCCAGAACGCGCATTTGCACCTGAGGGGCAGTTTGTGCCGCAGTGTTTTCTGCAACGTTTTCTTCGGCCATGGATCTACTCCAAAAATGAAATTCGCCACTGCTTATCAACTTGGGCGCGGCACCTCAATGCTCGTGGGGGCCTTCGACCCATTTCGATGGTTTTGAGGGGTCTTTCCGGGGGCGCACCTCGGTAAATTCTCCGTCAATCACATCACCCTGATCAAAAGGGCCACGCTGGGTATGAAAACCCGCCCCAGACCCCATCTGGAATTGGGTGACTTTGACTTTGGACTTTAGATAGCGGAACACCGCGACCCGGACACCCGGGATAAGCAGTGCAAATCCAATAGCATCGGTGAAAAAGCCGGGCGTCAGAAGCAACGCGCCTGACAGCAGGATCATCGCGCCATGGGCCAGTGGTTCGGTCGGGTCATCCAGTTTGGCAAAGGATTGCTGCAACTGCCCCAGCGCCATGCGACCTTGTGTCCGCACCAAAACAGTGCCCAAAACCGCTGTGAAAACCACAATTCCCAGCGTTGGCCACAGGCCGATCAGACCACCCACTTGAATAAACAGGGCGATTTCGATGATCGGCACCAACAAAAATGCCAAGAACAGGTACATTTGCGCTATCCTTTCCATATGGCCGGGCTGTGGACTTGCCTCGCACTGTCACCTACATAGTGGCAAGAGGCCGTGTACACAAAGTCTTGGCTCTGAGAAGAGGATGAAATGAACGAACCCATGATCCAGTTGCTGGTCCTGGCCGGAATTGCCGTTTTCCTGATCCTGCGCTTAAAAAGCGTATTGGGTTCGCGTGAGGGTTTTGAAAAGCCTCCTGTCCCGCACCAGCCCGATACAGGCTCGTCGCGCCGTGATTTTGAGGTGATCGAAGGCGGCCCCGATCATGACATCACCGACCATGTGCCGGAAGACAGCGATCAGGCGCAAACTCTGGCCGCGATGAAGCGGATCGAGCCCAGCTTTTCCGTCAGTGAGTTTGTTCAGGGTGCACGCGGTGCCTATGAGATGATCGTGATGGGCTTTGAAAAGGGCAATCTGGATGAAATCCAGCCTTTCCTGTCGGAAGAGGTGTTTGACACGTTTGTTTCGGTTGTTGCCGATCGCGAAGACAAGGGTCTGACGATCGAGGCGGAATTCATCGGCGTACGGGAAACTACCCTGACGGATGTGAAGTTCGACAAGGACACCAATGAGGCCGAGATCACCATGAAGTTCGTGGGTGAGTTGACCTCGGTCGTGCGGGATCGTGGTGGTGACATCATCGAAGGCAATCCGAACACCGTGAAACGCCAAAAGGACAGCTGGACCTTTGCCCGCGTGATGGGCAAGGACGATCCGAACTGGCTGCTTGTTGCCACGGACGCATGATTGCAACGCTCCGGTCGCTTTTCCTGGTGGGTGCAATGACCACCGCCAGCGCCACCGGAGCAGAGGTGACGCGATCCATTCTGTCATTTGATGACTTGCAGGGCTGGGCCGAGGATGATCACGGCGCGGCCCTTTCCGTTTTTCTGAACACCTGCGGTGATTTCGGACATCCGGATTGGCGCGCGCTTTGCGGTGTTGCGCGCAGCTATGACGCGGATGCCGCACGTGCTTTCTTTGAACTGTTCTTTCGCCCGGTTCTGGTTGAGGACGGTGAGGACGCGCTGTTCACCGGGTATTTTGAGCCTGAGCTCGATGGTTCGAGGGTTCGCACAGAACGCTTCAAATATCCGATCTACAAAATGCCGCCCGAAGCCCGAAGTGATGGGCCATGGTTGAGCCGTCGGGAAATCCTGACCAGTGATGTGATGCAAGGCCGTGGCCTGGAGATCGCTTGGGTCGATGATCCAGTCGAGTTGTTCTTTCTGCAGATTCAGGGCTCGGGCCGGATAAAGCTGCCCGATGGTGGCGCGTTGCGCGTCGGCTATGGTGGTGCCAATGGGCACCCTTATCGGTCGATAGGCGTTGAGCTGATCCGGCGCGGGATTCTGGGATCGCACGAAGTCAGCGCCCAGATGATCCGCGCCTGGGTGCGAAAAAACCCGCAGGTCGGGGCCGAGTTGCTGTTTCACAACCCTTCCTACGTATTCTTCCGCGAAGTGAGCCGCGTTGCGCCCGAATTGGGACCGTTGGGCGCCATGAACCGGTCTGTGACCACCATGCGCAGTATTGCTGCCGATCCGGCGTATACGCCGCTGGGCGCGCCGGTCTGGGTTGAGAAAGATGGAAAAAACCCGCTGCGCCGCTTGATGATCGCACAGGACACCGGATCAGCCATCAAAGGTGCGCAGCGGGCTGATATCTTTTTTGGAACTGGTGACGAGGCCGGACAAGCTGCGGGTAGGTTGAAGGATCCGGGCCGGATGATCCTGTTGTTACCCATTCAACGTGCTTACGCCCTATTGCCGGATGAATTCTGATGACCCGGCGCAAACTGACAAGTGACGAGATCGATCTTTGGCGCAAGGTCACTAAACAGGCTGAACGGTTGCATCCCGAGATGCCTCAGACCTTGCACCCGACAACCCTGCCCAAGCCGACACCTAAGAAGCTGCCGAAACCTCGGTTCGAAACCTTTGAACTGGGCCAGACCCATCAAGGCAGACCGTCCGGAAACAGTTTGAAGCCATCGATAACGGAAACGTTGCGCGCTGCGCCAGTGCAGATGGACACCAAGGCGTTCGGTCGGATGAAGCGCGGCAAGCTGAAGCTCGAGGGCAAGCTGGACCTGCATGGGATGCGGATTGAAACAGCACATCCGGCGCTGGTGCGCTTTGTTCTGACGGCGCAGGCACAAGGCAAGCGGCTGGTGCTGGTGATTACCGGCAAGGGTAAGGATCGGGACGAACCCGGGCCTATCCCGACCCCGCGCGGCGTGCTGCGCAATCAGGTGCCGCACTGGCTGTCCATCCCGCCGCTGGCGCAGGCGGTGATGCAAGTGACCCCGGCCCATATCAGCCATGGTGGGGACGGGGCTTACTACGTCTACCTAAGACGCACACGTTAGAAATCAGTCCTCGCTCGCTGGATACCGAATCCGACTAAAGCGCAGACCAGTAGGAAAAATGCTGCGATCCACAGGAATTGCAGGCTGAGCGGGACACCAAAGTCGATCAAGACACCGGTCAGAACCGGACCGATGGCAGAGCCCAGCACCATCAGTGCTGTCGCCAAGGCCTTGATCGCCCCGATATGCCGGGTGCCGTAGAACTCGGCCCAAAACGCGCTGGGCAATGTGTTATGTGCCCCGCCGGTGATGCCCATGAAGACCAGGCCAATCAAAGCAATGCCGATGGTGTCTGCAAAGGCCATGACGCCAAAGCCCATTGCCATTGGTATCTGATAGAATGGCATGATCCGGGCGGTGCCCCATTTGTCCAATGCCCATCCCGCCGCAAACATTGAGACGATCGAAACGACGGTAAAGATCGGGAACAAGGCCACCAATTGAATATGAACCCAGTCTTTGACCTCGGCCAAATGAACCTGATGAAAGAAAAAGGCCGTGATGAACGCCGAGGGCCCCAAAATGGCCGGCGCCATGCACCAGAATAGCGGATGCAAAAGCGCCTCACGACGGGTCCAGTGACGGCCCTGCATTCCCGTTGACGCATATTCATCCGCAAGGCTTTGGGGTGTTCGCTCCTGACGCAGTAGACGGATCAGAACCGGACTACCAAGCAGGATCAGACCTGCCACCAAAACCCAAAGCCAGCGCCAATCCACAAAAGCCATTGCAGCAACAAAGCTGAGGGGCAGCAGAGCCTCACCGATGGAATAGCCCAGCGAGGCGATTGACAGGGCTTTGCCACGTGATGCGGTAAACCAGCGTGCCATGGCGACCTGTGCCAGATGGGTGCTCATCCCCTGCCCGAACAGCCGCAGCAGAAAGATGACCACCGGCAAAAGGGCGACCCAGGTGTTCCAAGCCAGCGCAAGTGCCGCAAGGGCAAGCCCCGCAAGGACGACGGGCCCCAGAACGCGGACGCGGAACACATCTGTTAAGCCTCCGGCCCATATCATCACCCCGGCTGAAACCAAGGTGCCCAGTGAATAGAGCCCACCCCAAGCTCCATGACTTAGTCCATAAGCGGCGCGGATTTCGCCCGCGAAGACAGAGATGAAAAACGTCTGTCCAAAGCTCGACAAGAAGGTCAATAGAAGACCAGCGCCAAGCCATGTTGCATTGTCATAAAGGAACTGACGCAGGTTGAACCGCGTCACGGTGTTGTCACCTCTGCTTGTCCGGTTTCGGTCAGTACAATTTCGGTTGCGCCATCGGGGTTGCGTTGATCTTCAGGCACCAGAGTGTTGATGCCCCGACTGCGCCTGTCGTCTGGCCCGAACGTGCCGCTGACGCGCCGGACCGAGCCGAGAATCGCCAAAAGCGCTGGCGAAGTGGCCGCCACGAAATGCGAGGATTGCGCATCACTGTTGAACGCAGTTGTGTCGATCACGTTGATTGGAAACTCTTCCAGCGCATCGATCGAACTGATGTTTCCCAAACGCTCACCTTCTGCGGTCCCGCGCAGGCGAGCCGAGATATTGAGTATCTTGTCCTTCTGCGACACCATCACGATGAACGGGTCGGGCGGGTTTCCAATCCGGGCCATCTGAGATCGAAAGAGATCAACATCCAGATCAGGAGAGATCAGAACAACGCCTTCCAGATTTCTTTTGGCCCAGCCAGGTTCATTCAGCTCGGCCTGTCGCATCATCTCCATCGACAGCGCGCCGCCCATGGAATGCGCGACCAGAACAACCCGTTTCACGCCCATGGATTTCAAACCGCGAACCGTTTGTTCCAGCCCATCGCGCGCGAACAGCATGCTGTCCAGATCATAGGCATAGCCAAACCCCGTAGCGCGACTTGGCCATGAATAAACCAGGATCGAGCCGGGTATTCCGATATCATTCGACAGCTGCGCCGCCCGGAACAGGGTTTCGGTCTGGGTCGAGTTGTAGCCATGGACGAAGATCGTCACGTCATCCTGACCCTGCAGATGTTCTTTCAACCCGTTCGGGCCATCCAATTCAGTCACATTGGCCAGCACAAACTCTTTCTTCGGGTTTGCATTGGCGTATGAAAACTTAAGCGTCCCGGGTGTATGGGTCGGTGGGATCGAAACCGTGGTTTCAAGAAAGCGCAGGCTGTCGCCGCGCCGGAACCCATAGGATCCATCCGGTTCTTTTGCGCGCGAGGTGCTGGCGAACACCGTCTTGGGTGTACCAATAGACAGTGCCGAGGGCACAGTTTCCGTGACGGTTCTGTCGACACAGGCCCCAACCGAGAAAACCAGAAACAGAATGAGCAGATAGCGCAATGCACAAGACCTTTGGAAATGTTTTGCGCTAAGCTATCGATTTCTGTCCCCGCGTCCAGTGACACGGGGAATCTGCGGCGGCAAAATCCGGCTGAATCTGTTACAGAACGTAACGGCTCAGATCGGTGGATTTGGTCAACTCGCCCAGGTTTTCTTCGACGAAGGCGGCATTGACCGTGATTTCAGACCCGGCCTTGTCGGGCGCGGTAAAGGACAGCTCTTCGAACACACGCTCCATCACGGTATAAAGCCGCCGCGCTCCGATGTTTTCGACGCTTTGGTTTACATCTGCTGCAATCCGCGCCAGCGCTGCAATGCCGTCTTCGGTAAAACTGACCGTGACCTCTTCGGTGCCCATCAGGGCGGTATATTGGCGGGTCAGGGCGTTGTCAGTTTCGGTCAGGATGCGCACGAAATCTTCTTCGGTCAGCGCACGCAATTCGACCCGAATGGGCAAGCGTCCTTGAAGCTCAGGTAACAGGTCCGACGGCTTGGCGATGTGGAAGGCCCCGGAAGCGATGAACAGGATATGGTCGGTTTTCACCGGGCCATGTTTGGTGCTGACCGTCGTGCCTTCGATCAGGGGCAGCAGGTCGCGCTGTACCCCTTCGCGGCTTACATCGCCACCGCGCGCGTCTGACCGGGCGCAGACCTTGTCGATTTCATCCAGAAAGACAATACCGTTTTGTTCAACCGACTCCAGTGCCACGCGGTTGACGGTTTCATCATCCAGCAGCTTGTCGGCCTCTTCGCCGATCAGGGCGTCATAGCTTTCGGCAACGGTCATCCGTTTCTTGACTGTCCGCCCACCGAAGGCTTTGCCGAAGATATCGCCCAGATTCATCATCCCCATCTGGCCACCCGGCTGGCCGGGAATATCGAACATCGGCATCGGGCTTGCGGTTTCCGATAGCTCCAGCTCGATCTCCGTATCATCCAGATCACCCGCTTTCAGCTTTTTGCGGAACATCTCGCGCGTGCCCTCGCGTGCGTCTTCGCCTGCAATAGCGGTGATTACACGATCCTCGGCGGCCTGATGCGCGCGCGCTTTGACGTCCTCGCGCATGTATTCACGAGTTTGAACGATGGCGGCGTCGGCCAGATCGCGGACGATCTGATCAACATCACGGCCCACGTAACCGACCTCGGTAAACTTGGTGGCCTCGACCTTGATAAAAGGTGCGCGCGCCAGCTTGGCCAAGCGGCGGCTGATCTCGGTTTTGCCCACACCGGTTGGGCCAATCATCAGGATGTTCTTTGGATAGACCTCATCCCGTATGTCATCAGACAGCTGCTTGCGCCGCCAGCGGTTGCGCAACGCCACGGCAACGGCGCGCTTGGCGTCTTTCTGACCAATGATGAAACGGTCCAGTTCCGAGACAATCTCGCGCGGGGTCAGGTCGGTCAAGGCGCAGTCCTTTCAGTCGGCAGGTCAAGCTTGGGCTTAGGTAATCATGTGCGGCATGAAAACAACCAAGTGGCTGTATTGGCAGCGTTGGTTAGCAATGCACCACCCGGTTTGCAATGCTTTCTATAGGTGAAGCGCGCCCACTCTGTTACAGTGATTTCAATGCCTTGCGGGTCAGGAGCGCAGAGATGACGAAAATCGCCAAGATCACCCTGTTATTTGTGGTGTTTGTGGACCTGATCGGACAAGGCCTTGTTTTTCCGATAATCAACTCGCTGATCATGGAGACGAAATCGGGCTTCCTGCCCGACAGCACACCCGAAGGAGAGCGGCATTTCTACTATGGTCTCGTGATTGGGTGCTTCTTCCTGTCCTGGTTTCTTGGTGTGGTCTATGTCTCGAAAGTCTCAGATTCCATCGGGCGAAAGAATGCTTTGCTGGTTTGTCTGGGCGGGGCGCTGGTGGGCTATGCGCTGACCATCGCGGCGCTCTATATGAACAGTCTGATCATGCTGATTGTCGGGCGGTCGATCACAGGGTTCACGGCAGGCAACCAGCCCATCGCGCAGGCAGCAATGATCGACGGCAGCACAGATGCTGCGGACCGTGACCGGAACATGGGGTATATCGTGACGGGCGTCAGCTTTGGCCTTGTGGGCGGCCCGATTATCGGAGCCGTCCTGTCAGATGCCGCCCTGCTGGGCAGCTACGCGACGCTGAAAACCCCGTTTTATGGCGCGTTTGTTCTGGTGCTGATCGCTATCTTCCTTGTGATGACATATTTCAAGGACACCCGCACCGAACGCGAGCCTTTTGTCTTTCGCCCGCGCGACATCACTGACAGCCTGATCGCCGTGCGCGGCCACCCGATGGTTCTGAAGATCATGCCGGTCTATGCGTTGTTCATGGTCGCCAACGTCACCTTCTATGTGTTTGTCGACAACTTTCTGGCCAGCGCCTGGGGCTATGGCGTGATCGGCGGCAGCATGGCGATGATGGTCATCGGTTTTGCGCTGGCCTTTTCCAGTACTTTCCTTGTCAAACCGGCGCAGGAGAGATTCAGCAAGCACCAGATCATCTACACCTCGTTGGTCATCATGGTGATTTGCGGCTTCGGTTTCGCCTTCAGCCCCAGCGGGGTGCTGAGCTATGTGCCGGTCTTCTTCTTCTACTTCTTCTTCGGCGTGTCCTATCCTACGCTGTTGGGCCTGTTTTCCTCCAGCGTTGCCGAAACGGATCAGGGCTGGGTCATGGGTGTGACCACAGCCGTCTTCTGCCTTGCGGGGGGCATCATGTCGTTGATTGGTGGCGGATTGATGAGCATCGATATCCGCCTGCCCTACTACATCGTGATCGCGACCGCCTTGATGGGCCTGATCGGGATGCACCTGAGGTGGAAAGGGAAAGAGATCAAGGCGCTGTTAGCCTGAGATTGTCTCGATAGTCAGATTGCCGTTGGTGTAGACGCAGATATCCGCGGCAATGGCCATGGCCTCACGCGCCACTTGCTCGGCCTCTTTGTCGCTGTCCATCATCGCGCGGGCTGCGGCGAGCGCGAAGTTCCCACCCGATCCGATGGCAGCCACGTTGTGCTCGGGTTCCAGCACATCCCCTGCCCCGGTGATCACCAGCAGGTCCTTGCCATCGGTGACAATCAGCATCGCCTCAAGCTTTTGCAGGTACTTGTCGGTGCGCCAATCTTTGGCCAGTTCCACAGAGGCGCGGGCCAGTTGGCCGGGCGTGGCTTCAAGCTTGGCTTCCAGCCGTTCCAGCAGTGTGAAGGCGTCGGCAGTTGATCCCGCAAAACCAGCAACCACCTCGAACCCACCGGGCGACAGGCGGCGCACTTTGCGGGCGGTGCCCTTGATCACGGTCTGGCCCAGGCTGACTTGCCCGTCCCCGGCAATGACAACCTGCCCGCCTTTCTTGACGCCAATGATGGTCGTGCCGTGCCAACCGGGGAAATCGGTGTCTGCCATGAAAGCCTCCGTTCTGCTTGTCGCTATATATGGGCCGCGCGCTGGATCGGCGCAACCCGTTCTAAAACTGCGTAAAAGATATGCAATAAACGCAGATCGGGACTGCCAAACGAGCAATTGTGAGTCCGGGTCGCGCATCCTACATGAGGCTTACAACCGACAACGGGTCGGCTGTTTCAAATCCAAGGACTGCGCACATGGCAACCACTGCAAATATTCATGCGCCGCTCGGAGCAGCTACCATCCTGCACGTAGTGGACGCGTTCTCGAACGCTTTTGAAACCGTTGTTGAATGGAACGAGAGCCGCAAAACCCGCAAACTGCTGTCTCAGCTGAGCGATACCCAGCTTGAAGACATCGGCTTGGTTCGCGCGGATATCGCGAAGCTCTGATCCTTCGACCGGATCGCCAAATCGGAACAGCCGCCCGGATCCCCGAGCGGCTTTTTCTTTGTCAGCTTTGGACGTATTTCCCTAGCTGAGATGGCACAAAGGCCTCAATCGCGGCAGTGGCAACCACGTGCCGCGTGCCTGCCACATTATCCTCTACATCTTGTCCACCCAGAACCGCGCGCACTTCTGCTTTGCCGCGTGGAAGATCAGCTGCGACCAGATCACAATCGACCTGGCCGGGGCTTTGCACACCGATCGTCACCTGGACCCGCATCTCGGTGTGGTTGATCCCCAGGGTCGAAAACAATGTGATCGAGGAATGATGCAGCGCATCCTGCACCGCCCGTCGCGCAGCCTTGGTGTAATCCTGACCGTACAGGTCGTTCCCCATCCCCATTTCAAGAATGATGCGCTGTTCGCTCATTGCACGGCCTCCATATCAAACGAAACCGCCAATGCGGCATTGGCGATCACTGTTCGGCCCTCTCGGCCCGGTTTTTCGATATCAAGGCCGCCTTTGCTGACCGTGACGCTGGGCGTTCCATACGGAAACACCGCCAACAGCTTTTCGGTATCCACCTGATTGGGCTGCTGCACCCCGATTTCGACATCGATGATCATTGCCTCTTTCGGAAAGCCGAACAGCTCGGCCATGTTGATCGAGTTATGCCACAGCGCATCCTTGATCGCCCGCAGCGCAGCTTCGGTGTAATCCGCTCGGCGCAGGGATGTTCCCATGCCGAATTCCACCAATACCCGTGTTTTGGCCATCTGCCCCCTCCGGTTTTTCAACAAAAAAGGCGCCCGGGTGCAGGCGCCTTTGGTCTTTCTCTGATCTCAATTGGATCAGATGGATTCGTCAATCCAGCTTTGCAGGGCTGCCTTAGGCGCGGCACCTGCGCGGTTTGAGACAACCTGACCGTCCTTGAAGATGAACAGTGCCGGAATGCCACGCACGCCCATGGCAGCGGCGGAGTTCGGGTTGCTGTCTACATCGACCTTGGCGATTTTGACCTTGTCGCCATACTCAGCAGCCAGTTCTTCCAGCGCGGGGCCGATCTGTTTACAGGGGCCGCACCATTCGGCCCAGAAGTCCACAACTACGGGAACGGCCGAGTTCTTGACTTCGGCGTCAAAGGTGTCGTCGGTAACGGCAACGGTCGACATATTCTGTCTCCTGAATGGGGTAAACTTGGGATCAGAACGTAGGTGCCGCCGTAGGGAAGGTCAAGATATCTGGGTGCGGGTCAGCGCGTCCGTCACAAGATCGTGTGGCAGCCACATCAGTTCAGCACTGCGCGTCCAAAGGATCGCGGTGCGGATGGTCTTATCAGGATAGATCTGTGTCAGCGCCCGCGCATAAGCCCCCATTTGACGCAGCAGGCCTTCGGAGCAGGCTTCGGCGTTTGTGGGAACTGTAGCATTTGATTTGAAATCAATCACATGCACTTCGGTGTCGGTCACGATCAACCGATCGATAACCCCATGCATGCGCTGTCCGTTTAGGTTGGCAGACACAGGAACCTCGGCCAGAGTATCGGGGGCGAATATTGGTTGCAGGTGTGCGGCTGTCAGAACTGCTGTGGTTTCGGCCAGCAGCTCATTTCGTTCCCCGTTATGCATATCGGGCAGAACGCGGGCGCAAAGCTCGGGCCAGCTATCGTGCGCCGTGCCGGGCAAATGCTCCAGCAGCAAGTGCAGTCGGGTGCCGCGCAGCTTTGCGGCCTCTTCATCCTGGCCCGCGTCACCAGGAAGCGCTTTGGCCCCGCCCAGATCGGATGGGCTGACGGTTTCAAGGGTCTCAGGCGCATCTTGCGCGGGTGATTTGTAAAACTCGGGCAGATTGAGGTTTGGTTCCTGCGGTTCTGAATGCGCGATAAGGGGCAAGGCATCCCAATCGCCATGCGCCAACCGCTGCGTATTTGTTCCGTCCAGTTGTGTTGCCCCTGCCCGCGCCATCGCCGCTTCAACCATCTGATACCAGCTGGATCCATCCTTGCCGACATCGCCCGCAGCCGCCACGATCAACCACTTTTCAGCCCGTGTTAGAGCCACGTAGAGCAGCCGCAACCGTTCATTTTCTTCCCGGCTGCGCGCCTCTTCCCGCGCCCGTGAAATCAGTTTGGGTGAGGTATCCGTCGAAACTTTCCACAACGGAGTCCCATCTGCGACCATGATCTCAGCATCACGCGGGGCCTGGCGTTTTCCGGTGTCGGGCAGGATCACAATGGGCGCCTCCAACCCTTTTGAGCCATGCACCGTCATGACGCGGATCATGTTGCCCACACCGCTCATCTGCCGCTTGATTTCCAGATCATCGGTCTGCATCCAAACCAGAAAGCCGGTCAGGCTGGGAATATCGGTGCGTTCATAGGCCAAGGCCTGCGATAGCAGGGCATTGATTCCATCCTCGGCTTCTGCCCCAAGCCGCCCGAGCAGCTTTCGCCGCCCGTCGTGGCGGGTCAGAATGCGCTCGATCAGGTCGTAAGGGCGCAGAAAGTCGATTTGGCTGCGCAGATCGTTGAGCATGGCGAGCGTTTCGGGGAATTCTTCCGCCCGGTTGCGCAACGCGGCCCAAAGATAGGTTTCCTGCCGTCGATGGGCCAGATCAAACAACGCCTGTTCGGTCCAGCCAAACAGCGGGGATTTTAAAACAGTGGCCAGCGCCAGGCTATCCTCGGGCGTGGCAAGAAAACTCAACAGCGCCGCAAGGTCTTTGACCGCCAGTTCTGCGCCCACTTTCAATCGATCCGCCCCTGCGATAGGCAACCTTTTGGCCTTGCACGCACGTATGATCTCGGCAAACAGGTCCGAGCGACGCTGAACAAGGATCAGAAAATCACCCGGCTGTATTTTGCGACGCACGAAAGTGCCGGGCTCTTGACCGTCCTCGGGTATCGTTACATCGCCATCGATCATCTCTTGGATCGATGATGCAATCTGGTCGGCGAGAAGAACCGTGTGATGGCGCGATCCGGGCCGGTCTACCGGATCGGTCCAGTCGCCGTCTTCATCATCCTCAACCTTCTCAATTGCTGGCCAAAGATCGACACGCCCTGGCAGGCTTTCCTTGAAAGCAATGTGAAGCGCCTCGTCCTGAAAACCCGCTTCAGCGTGCTCTTCAAACAGAATATTGACTAAAGAAAGGATCGCGCTTGAGGAACGAAAGGAATAAGCAAGCTCAGATTTATCCAACTTAGAGCCTGATTCTGCCAGTTTCCGCCCAAACTCTGCCTGCATCCGATCAAAGGCTTGCGGGTCTGCGCCCTGGAACGAATAGATCGACTGTTTTTTGTCCCCGACCACGAAAATCGTGCGTTCGACCCCGGACCGGGCCCCTTCCCCGCTGGTGAATTCCTGTGCCAGTTTTTCGATCACATCCCATTGATCCGGGCTGGTGTCCTGCGCCTCGTCCACCAGAATGTGGTCGATGCCACCATCTAGTCGATACAGCACCCATTCCGCCACGGCCGGGTCGTTCAACACTTGTCGAGCGCGCAGGATCAGATCGTCGAAGTCCAGCCAACCGCGCAGCTGTTTGCGGCGCTCGTATTCCGGCAGGAAGGCGGCGGCAAAGCGATGCAGAACGGCTGTTTTCTGGGCGGCGACCAGCGCCAGGCGCTGTTCCCGTGCGGCTTCGACCCGCAACATCAGCGCCTCAAGCTGGGGCATATGGTCGGCTAGAGCGCCTTCGCGCAGCGCCTTCGTCGGGAAAGTGCCGATCTTGGCAGAAAACGCTTCCTTTGCAGCCTTACCCGTCAGCAAAACCCTTTCGATCAGCGGCAGTTGCGTCAATCGCGCCTCGGTGAATCCGGCCAGTTTTGTTGCTGCCTTGGCATTGTTGCCGCCGCTTTCCACTAGCGCAGGCAAGAGCGATTGAATCAACTCAACCTCACCGCCCATAAATACCTGGGAAAGCAGGCTATTTTCATCAAACCCATTCGGCAGACCAAAGCGATCCCAAAGGTCAGACCATTGCAAAGGCTGATCAAACAAGTTCCGCATTTGGGTCACTGCCGCTGTCAGCCTGTCAAATCCGGTATCGGTGATGAACCGCGCGACGTCTTCGATCAATGGTGCCTGAGGACCCTCGGCGAAATCTTCGATAATCTCTTCGCGCAACAAGGCCGCGGCGCGGTCCTCCATTTCCGCAAATTGTGGGCTGACGCCAGCCTCCAACGGAAAACGACGTAAGAGCGAGGCGCAGAACGAGTGGATCGTCTGAATTTTCAGCCCCCCCGGCGTTTCGATCGCACGGGCAAACAGGGTCCGCGCCTGCGCCAACCGATCTGGGTCAATCGCCCCTGTTACTCCCAAATCGACCAATTCGCCTTCAAGCCTGTGGTTATCCAGCATTGCCCATTCACCCAGGCGCTTGAACAACCGGTTTTGCATCTCGCTGGCCGCGGCCTTGGTGTAGGTCAGGCACAGGATGTGCTGCGGCTGCACCCCATCCAGCAACAGCCGTGCCACGCGGTCGGTCAGAACCCGTGTCTTGCCTGAGCCCGCATTGGCGGCCAGCCAGGTTGAGGCGTCGGGGCGCGCGGCCTGTACTTGCCGCTCGGTCGCATCGTTGCGCGCGGTCATGTCAGATCCTCTGGCCGGGTTTCGGCAGAACGGTCCCATTCACCGAACCGCGCCAGATGATCATAGTCGCCGATATCGGTGTCCTTGTGCAGCATCCGGCGGGATGAAAACCCCTGATCAGGCTCTAAATAGGCGGAAATGAGCTGTTTCAGCTCGGTCAGGACCTTCTCGGCTGGTTCTTTGACTAGGGGGGCTGCAACCTCTTTGTAGCTGCCACCCATCCCAATAAAGATCGCCTCGGCCACGTCTGTTGGGTCGATCCCTTCAATGGCCCCTTGTTCAGCCATCGCCGCTTCGATCAGCAATTGCTTGTCGAATTTGGCCTGTTGGCTTTCGCTCGGCGGCACACCGGTTTTGTAGTCGATGATCCGCAACACACCCCGGCTGTTGCGGTCAATCCGATCGGCGCGCCCGGCAATGGTGAAATCTAGTGGAGTCAGCGCCAGTTTCATTGCCGCTTCAAAGGCCACCGGTCCGCCATCACCGCGTCGGGCGGTCTCAGCGCGCAGAAAATCGTCGGCAATTCGGTCCAACCGCGCCAGCCAAAGCTTGCGCGCGGTGGGCCATGCGACGTGCTTTTCCAGCAAATCATGGGCGCGTTTCAAGAAATTCTCGCGTGTCAGCAAGGCGGTGTCCAACACGCTTTCCTTGACAAAATGCTCAAGGATTTCATGCACAACGATCCCCCGCAGCAGCGCATCCGGGGCTTGTACTAAGGGATCAAGGGGCCTTAGACGTAGCACATGTTTGGCGTAGATTGCGTAAGGGTCGCGGATCAGCCGCTTGATCTCGGTCACCGACAACCGGCGTGGTCGCGCAGCAACCGGAGGGCGCGGCGATGGCCGGTGTGCAGGGTTGATTCTGGGCGCCTGTTCCAATGTCTTGGCCCAACTCAGGTAGGTTTTCCCCCGCCCCTTCATGTCAGACAGTGCCGCTTGGCCCCCCTGATCTGGCAGGCCATTCAGCAGATTGGTCAGGCGGTTCAACCAGCGGGACGGAACGGTTTCCGCATCATCCGAGCGGGTTGCGCGGGTCAGCCAAACTTCGGGCGCGCCGATGGCCTGTTGAAAGTCATGCGCCGAAAGGCCGATCCGGCGTTCTGGCAGCAACAGGCCTGCCTTATCGCGCATCTGACGGTTCAGCCAGGGGTCTGGAGCCGGGGCCTCGGGCCAGCTGCCTTCGTTCAACCCGCCGAGGATCAGCAGATCAGCACCTTGCACCCGTGCCTCGAGCGTTCCCCAGATCATGATATAGGGATGCGGTGCGTCGCGGTCGCGCACCTCTTCCCCGGCCAGCAAAGCCCCCAAAAGGTCTGCAAAGTCATGTGCGGTCATTGGGCCGCCATGTTGGGCCTCATCTTGCAGGGCAGCCAGGACGTCCAGCGCCTTTTGGCCTGCGTTTTTGTCCCAGAGCGTACCCTGTTCTCCGGCAGATCCAGCCGAGATCGCCTCGGCCAGATCCCATAACCGCCTGACCCAATCGGAAAGCGGATGCGTGCCTGAAACCTGCTGATCGCAGAAATTCTGACCAACCCAGCCAATCCAGTCTGCGGATGCTTCGGTTCTGATAGCCGACGCCGTTAGGTTGACACGATCCGGAAACGGGGAACCATGGCGGCGCAGGTCCAGCTCCAGATCGCGGGTCTGTAGCAGATGGGCGCCACGCTCTCCACCATCATGGCAGAGGGGGTGTTTCAGAAGGGTCAACAGCGCCTCACCGTCCAGACGCCGGACAAACAGGCCCGCAACATGGCGCAGGAACCGACCCGGAGGTGACAGCTGCAAGGGCAGACCCGCGCTGTCATCAGGCAAAATGTTCCACCGGTCCAGCGCTGCACTGACTTGCCGGGTCAGCATCCTGTCGGGGGTGATCAGCGCGGCTGTCTGACCAGTTTCGGCTGCCTCACGCAGGCGCAACGCGATGGCCAGCGCTTCGGATCGGGGTGAATCCGCCTCGACCAGTGTCAGGTCTTTGGTTGCCTGATCCAGATCTGTCAGCTGCGGCCCTTCGGACATCCACGCATCAGTGATGGGTGCCGGGCGTAACGCCAATGATACCAAACGGTTACGCGCGCGAGAGGGGGGCTCATCCCCTGTCCAAGACTGGATTTGATCTGGGGTCAAGCCCAGCTCTCGCATCAGTTTTCGGAACCGGAACTGCGGATGGTCTTCCGAAATCAGCGCCTCATCCAACCGATCCCAGACCGCTCGCGGCTGGTCGAAATCAAACCCCGGCAGGATCAGTGCCCCCTGCGGCAGTCGCGCGATGGCCTGCATCAGCATCAAAGTGGTGCCCCGCGACCCGGTTGAGCCCGCCAGAATGATCGGGTGCTGGGGAGGGGACTCTGACCACCGCGCGATCAGCGCCTTAACCACCCGGCGTTGCCGGGCCTGCGCATCCATCGCCCGATCGCCCGCATCAACAAAGTGATCCGCGATCCCGATAAAGGCCTGCGCGCGCGCCCAATGCCCGGACAAATCACTGACATCCAGCTGACGGATCGCATCGGGACGCACACCTTCGCCCTGCATCTCATCAATCAATGCGGCTAGGCTGTCGGACAGATCGAACAGCGAAGCCCGCGCTGCCAAATCCGGTTGTTGATCCAGCAGTTTGGCGACCAGCTGTGTCAGCTCCAAGCGCCGTCGCAGCGGCGGGATGGCGGGTGGAATTTGTGCCAGATCAGCGCTTTCGCCCAGATCTGTGACCAAAGACAGCCGTGGCAGCAGACAAGGCGGCCCCTCATCGAACAGGTCCCGTACGCGGCGCGCCATCCGGCGGGTATTGACCACCAGTTGCACCCGAGCCAGCGCCTCGGGCGGGCCAGCGCTGCGCTGGCGTAGCCCGTCAACCAACGCTTTGGGAAAATCCGCGCCGGGTGGAACGGCGAAGATACGGGGCAGGAGGCTGGCGTCAAACATCGGCCAGCAGCCCCTCGGCCAGCGCGATCCCTTCGGGTCGCCCAACGTCGCACCAGCGGCCGGGATACTCGACCGCAAACAGGCGACTTTGCGCGTGCATCCGGTTCCAAAGCAGGTTCAGCGAAAAGGCCGGTTCTGCGAAATCCTGCAACCCGTCGGTTTTGATGATCTGCGCCCCGCCATAGACCAGCCCTGGCCCGCGTGTGATCCGACCGTCTGCATCGGCGGTGAAATCCCCGTCACCGCCGTGACCAATCGTGCGCCCAATCGGGATACACATCAGCAGCGCATCCATGCGCTCGGGATCCCACGCTTGTTGCAGCAATGTCAAAGGGTTCGGACCGGCCCAGATGGCATCGGTGTTCATAGTGAAAACCGGGTTCGAGCACAGCAGGGGCAAGGCAGCACGCAACCCGCCGCCAGTCTCCAATATCTCGGGCTCTTCCCGCGACAGGAGCACACCCTTGGGTGTCAGATGCGCCGCCAGCTGATCGGCGCGGTAGTGCAGGTTGGCCACAATCCGCTTCGGTTCCAGCGCCTCAACATGATCCAGCGCGTGATCAATCAAGGCGCGGCCAGCCACTTCGATCAGCGGTTTGGGGCGGTCCTTCGTCAACTCTCCCATCCGGGTGCCAAACCCGGCAGCAAACATCATGACAGCGGTAGGAGTGTCGGTCATGCGGCCCTCAGCTTGGCCAGATTGTCGGGCGTGGGTTCGGGCAAAGCGTCTCGCAGCAATTGGGCCACCGGGATCAGGGCAGGGTGTTCCAGATCGCGCATCAAATGAGACCAGGTGGCCGGAATCAGATCGATGTATTTCGGCTTGCCGTACTCCATGGCCAGACGAGAGAAACCGCCCAAAATGCGCAGATTCCGCTGTGCTCCAAGCACCGCATAGGCAGCTCTGAAGTCGTGATCGTTTGCACCAGAGGCCGTGATGTAGCGATTGATCATCTGCATTTCGGTTCCTGCGGAAACCGAGCGGCGCACATCTTGCAACAGCGACACCAGATCATAGGCTGGGTGCCCCAGCATCGCGAGTTGAAAGTCCAGCAATCCGACACGTTGCACGCCGTCCCGGTCCGGTAACCAGATCAGATTCTCGGCATGATAATCCCGCTGGATGACAACTTTCTGACCCGAAGTTTCCTGATGCAGCAGGTCCGAAAACCGGGTTTGAAATCGGTCCATCGCTGCGTGGTCATAACCGCCCTGAATGCCTTGGGCGTATTTGGTGAACGACAGGGCCGAAAGGTCAGTCATCAGGGCAGGGTCGTATGATGGCAGTGACAGCAGTGGCGCCTGATGCAGGTGCACCAGAACATCGGTTGCGGCCCCATAAAGCAGTCGCTCTTTACCCGGATCATGATCCAGAACACGCGCAAACAGATCGTCGCCAAAATCCTCTAGCAGCAGAAAGCCGAACTCGGAATCTTCCGCGTAGATTTCCGGCGCATTCAGCCCGACCGAGCGCAGATATTCGGCGACACGCACAAAAGCGTCGACATCCTCACCCTTTTCTGGTGGTGCATCCATGAGAACGGCAGTCCGACCGGTCGCCGGGTCGGTCAGCCGTTCATATCGTCGGTTCGAGGCATCCCCTGCCAGGTGCGCGCGCTGGGCGCCAGCCCATGGTGTCTGCGCGATCAGGGCCTCGGCCAATACGGCACGGTTTGTCATGTGATCGCCTCTAGCTTATGCGTCCATTTCGGGTCAGACCACGTAAGTGTCAGATGCCGTGTTTCGGTTTCATTCGGATCTATCGCAAAGGAAATGGTCAGCGCGGATTGTGGAGCTAATGGACCTAGCTTCTCGGGCCATTCGACAAGGCAGATTGCAGTTTCAAAGGCATCGATCAGGCCCAGTTCCTCAACCTCATCGACCGAGCTGAACCGGTAGAGATCGCAGTGCCAGATTTCACCTACCGTGGTGTTATAGGCCTGCACCAGCGTGAATGTAGGTGAAGGCACGTCCTCGGGCACCTGCATCAGAGATTGGATCAGGCTGCGTGCGAAATGGGTCTTGCCGCTGCCAATCGAACCTTCCAGTAGCAGAACATCGCCAACGGCCAATTCCGTCCCCAATCGGGCCGCCAATGCGAGCGTGTCTTCGGGTGAAACCAGGGTCATGGAATGGGGCGGCATCGTCATGCCGCCACAATGGCCCCACGTCCGGGCGGCTGCAACCCGGTTCAGGCGCTGATTTGTTCGATTGTAGGCTGCCTGCTGATCAGAGCCTCATGACCAAATCGGACAATGGTCGCACCGTTCTGCATTGGGGTTACGGTACAATCCAATTTCGTGCCGTCGCGCATGCCAATCTCGGCCGTCCATTCGGCCCGGTTATCGCGCATTTCGATGAAATCGCGAATCTCACCCAAAACAGGTGTTGCGACACAGTGCTCCTGCCATTTCCGGGTGACATCCATGGCTGTTTCCGCCTGAAACCCCGCATCCGCCGGATCGCCCCATAGCTGTTGATAAGCGTAGTTTGTAAAGGCCAGCGTGCCGTCATCGGCAAACACCGCGATCGCATCTGCCAGCTTGTCAAAGATGGATTGCATCAGGTCCATTTCTGACCGGAAACGGCGGGTCAACGTGATCTCGGCGGTGATGTCTTCGAACAAAAAGGCCACCGCGCCATCGGGATGTGGCCTCCCACTGACCGAATAGACCGACCCTGAGGGTAAAGACCAGGTTTCCTGATAATTTCCATCCTCTGCCGCTTCGAGCAGATCGTTCATCTGATTGCGCCACGAGCGGTAGTTCTTTGGCTCTGGCATCATGTGTTGTTCGCGCAGCATGTCAAAAAAGCTTGAGAGGCTGGGGCGACAGCTGAGAAAGTCAGGCGGCAATGTCGTCAGATCGATCAGCGCCGGATTGAAGAGGGCCAGTTGGCGGTTGCGGTCAAAGATGGCCAGACCAATTGACAGCTGCGCAAAAGTTTTTGTCATCGTTTGAACGAATTTGCGCTGGGCGGTTTCAGCCTCGACAATGGCGTTGATGTCGACGGCGTAGCACAGGCAGCCTTGTTCGTCCTCGACCTGCGTCAGATCGAACCAAAGCTGACTGTCGCAATCATCAACCTTGACCGCGACACGCGCTTTGCCACTGGGCCCCGGTTTGTCATCCGCATTGGAAAACAGGGGCGCGGTCAGGTCCACGTCCAGGCCACGCGCCTTGCGCGCGACAGCAATATAGGCGGTGTTGCACCATCTGACCTGTCCGTTGTGATCCAGCAGCCAAACCGGATAGGGCGCCTGATCCATCGCGTTCCGGATCGGGTCATTGGGGTCGCGCATATGTGTTTCGGTTGGTCGGGTAGGTTCGTGTAGTTGCACCCGGACGATTCCGTCGATCCATTCGCACAAAACCTCGCGTTCGACAGTGCAGTCGATGGCCGAGACAACCAGATTGCCTTGATCGCGCACCAGTTCAGGCGTTTCAGGAAAGGTGGGAAAATCCCTTTGCAACAGGCGGTGCAGACCGCTCCAGTTTTTGACATCGTCAAATCCGGCCAGAGCGATGTCCGAATGGCTGATCAACCGAGCCCCGTCGAACAGAAAGACGGCGTCAAACAAGGACGCGTTTGAAAACAGTCCATAGCTGTCATCCCGCCGCGGGCGCCGGGGCAATAGCCATTGAACGGCCAGACAACATGAAACCAAACTGATTGAGGCCAGGATGATCCAGTCAGCCATAGGAAACCCCATGCCAGATTACGTGCTGGGATCAGACTATTGCTCCGATTGGTTAACGCACTATTAACTCACGCCCGAATGCGCTGGTTGCTACCGGATGGCACTGGCGTGTCACCTTTTTGCGCGTCAATCATTTTGCGCGGCCATGAAACGCGCACGATAGCCCCCCGATGTGCCGGATTATCTGACAAATGCTGATAGGGGTCTGCGCCATTGGCAAACTCAAGCTCGGCTCCACTGCGTTCCAGTAGGGTTTTGGCGATAAACAGGCCCAACCCCATCCCCTCGTATTCGGGGCGCGCGCGTTGGTCTGACTCGGCCCGCCTTCGGCGCATGAACGGATCGCCGATCCGGCCAATCAGGTGCGAGGGATATCCACGCCCATCATCCATAATGCTGACGGTGATCTGATCCGCGGTCCAATGCGCCTCGACCCAGACATTGGCGCGTGAAAAATCCACCGCGTTCTGGATCAGGTTGCGCAGCCCGTGAATGATTTCGGGCTTACGCAGGATCGAGGGCTGCTGCACATCCCCATCCAGCGCCGGGCCTTCGATGAAATGCACCAGCTTGCCGCGTTCGATATGCGGTTCCGCGGCTTCGTGGATCACGGTCGAGATTGGGGCTTGGCGCAAATGCAAATCGTCCTTACCTGCCCGCCCCATATCACGCAGAATATCGCGGCAGCGATCAGCCTGTTCACGGATCAGTGCGGCGTCATCTTTCAGATCGGGGCGATCCTCAAGCTCTTCGATCAGTTCGGAACTTGTCAGTTTGATTGTGGCCAGTGGCGTCCCCAGCTCATGCGCGGCGGCAGCGACAACGCCGCCCAGATCAGTCAGCTTTTGTTCACGCGCCAGCGCCATATGCGCGGCCGACAGCGCCTCGGACATGGATTGCACTTCGGAACTGACACGATGCGAGTAGGCCCCAATGAAGACGATCGCAATGATGATAGCCGCCCAGTTGCCGAACAGAAGAATATCGGGGATGCGCAGAATGAACCCGATATCGGTGCGCAAGGGCAGGTGAAATTCAGCCAGTAAGGTGGCAAGGATGATGGCGACACCGCCTACGATCAGGGTAGAGCGCGTGCTCATAACATTGGCCGAGATCGTGACGGGCCCCAACAGCAGCAAGGCGAACGGGTTGTTCAAACCACCGGTCAGATACAGCAGAAACGCCAGTTGCAGCAGATCAAACAGCACCATTAGGAAGTTTTCGAACTCGGACAGGCGCTTGTTCTGCGGAAACAGGAAGATCGCCGTCAGGTTGCCGAGGACCGAGACTCCGACGGCCAGATAGCACAGCCCGAGCTCAAGCTGCACATGATAGGTTTGCTGCGCGACCGTGATGGCGGTGATCTGACCCACGATGGCCACCCAGCGCAGCAGGATTAGTGTGCGCAGCCGGATCCAGCTGCTGCGCTCCTGGCCGCGCCAAAACGTCTGATTGGAATCTGCCATGGGTCGATTATGTCCTGTTGCATCAGCTGTTCATCTTGATAGGTGTCCCGGCCGACACGATCAACAATCCCTTGCGTATGGATATTCGTCATGACCCGCCTCTATGCAATTCTCGCAACTGTTGTCCTGGCTGTTGGCCTTGGAGCTATGTGGCTTTTGACACAAGGATCAGGGTCGGATGACAAATACGCCCAATGCCGGTCCAGCCAGATCGCAGGCGGGACCGCTGCGATTGGCGGACCGTTCGAGCTGGTCAATGGCAAGGGCGAGAAGGTCACTGACACAGATGTGATCACCGAACCGACGCTGGTCTACTTTGGCTACACCTTCTGCCCCGATGTCTGCCCGTTTGACATGTCCCGCAATGCCGATGCAGTGGATATTCTGGCCGAGCGCGGGCAATCGGTGACGCCCGTGTTCATCTCCATCGACCCGGATCGGGATACGCCCGAAGTCGTGGCCGACTATGCGTTCAACCTGCACGATCGGTTGATTGCCCTGACCGGATCGCCCGAACAGGTCAAAGCGGCCAGCCAGGCCTATAAAACTTACTACAAGGCCCACGACAAGAGCGACGAATATTATCTTGTTGACCATTCGACCTTTACTTATCTGGTCACACCCGAGGATGGATTTCTGGAGTTTTTCAAACGCGACGACACGGCCGAACAAATGGCCGACAAGATTGGTTGCTTTCTCGATCAGGCATCCTGAGGACAAGCCGGTTTGACCTTTAGTGCGGCGCTGCTATTACTCATGTTCAAGCCAAAGGCATGAAATAACCGAAAGACCCAAGAATGGCAGACCCTTCTCAGCTTGATATCGGCCCAGACAAAACTTTGCTTCTGGTGGATGATGATGAGCCGTTTCTGAGGCGTCTGGCAAAGGCCATGGAGAAACGCGGGTTCGAGGTTGAAACCGCCGGTTCTGTTGCCGCTGGTCGCGCCATTTCCACCGCCCGTCCGCCTGCCTATGCGGTTGTCGATCTCAGGCTTGAGGATGGAAATGGGCTCGATGTTGTCGAGGTGCTGCGCGAAAAACGCCCTGACAGCCGGGTTGTGGTTTTGACTGGTTACGGCGCGATTGCCACCGCAGTCGCTGCGGTCAAGATCGGGGCGACAGACTACCTTTCCAAACCTGCGGATGCCACAGACATCACCAACGCGCTGTTGGCCAAGGGCGACGAGCTGCCCCCGCCGCCGGAAAACCCCATGAGCGCAGATCGCGTGCGATGGGAGCACATCCAGAGAGTCTATGAGCTGTGTGATCGCAACGTGTCTGAAACTGCGCGGCGTCTGAACATGCACCGCCGGACATTGCAGCGCATTTTGGCCAAGCGCAGCCCGCGCTGACGGATTGACATGGCCAGGCTGTCGTCTGGTCGAGCCACTCCTGCCAACTTTTGAACATTGACCACGCGACCGTTTTGGTCGCGTTTTTTGGTCTGGTTGTGTGACGGATTTACAGTGCAACAATATTCTGAGTATCGTTTTGTTAACCCTATATGTGCTACCGCGAGGACCTGTGCATGTAGGTGATCTGCATGCGTACTGAAGGTTCAGAATCGATAAGTGAGAGGCCCCAGTGTCCCTATTGCCAAACACGCCGTATGAGGCGCTGAAAATCTCCAATCCAGTTTTGAAAGGGATTGTCGCGCTGGTGACAAAATCGGCTGAAGTATTCGGGTTTTGGGCGCGCCCGCGCAAGGGGGCGGCGAGTGAAGTCTCGGAGATGAATTTGTTGGATAATCTGTACTGGGTTTATAAAAGCAAAAATCCGGTGCAATTGCCCGAACCCGAGCTGCAAACGTCTGAGTTTATGAAAGCAAAGCACGCTCAGCTTGCTCCGCGCGCTGAGGGTGAAAAGGTCGAGCCTCTCACGCTGAGTTTTGCCGGGGATATCCTGCGCACGCATCGGGCTGAGCCCGCGCAGGATCAGGTTTATGCACAGATCGAAGACTTGTTGTTCAAAAACGATATCGTCATCGCCAACTATGAATCGCCTGTTACAACCCAACCTCTGGTGGATGAAGTAATCGGCGATGCCGGCCCTCCTGTTGAATGTGCGTCAGAGGATCAGTTCGATGCATTGACCTGCCATAAAGGTCGGGCGATTGATGTCTTGAATCTGGCAAACAATCATATCTTCGATATGGGCATCGAAGGCGTGGAAACGACACTGGCCACACTGGCCAAGCGGAACATCCTGCCGATTGGGGTGAGTGAAGCCTCGGCTGAGCCCAGCGCTGTTAACATCATCGAACGAAACGGGATCAAGATCGGATTTGCCTCCTGCGCGTTTGGAACCAATGGTCGAACGTTACCCGACGAACACGGCTACACTGTCAATCTGGCCAAGCTGACCTCCAAGCATCAGCCGCCCGATATCGAGCTACTGAAAACGCAGATATCAAACGCAAAGACCGCCGAATGCGATTTGGTCATTGCAGTTCTTCATTGGGGTCACGAATTCGAGCTGTATCCACGACGGGCGCAACAAGAAGCGGCAGAGGAGTTGGCGGAATTTGGAGCAGATATCATCGTTTGTCACCACCCGCATGTGCCACAACCAATTCAGCTTTATCGGCTACAGTCCGACACAGACAAAACAGTACCTATTGCCTATTCGCTGGGTAGCTTGCTGTGGGGGTTCTCTCATAAAGATATCGCAAGCAGTGTGATATTGCAGGCGGAAGTTCAAAAGACCGAAGGCAAAACGACACTCACAAGCGTGACCGCCACACCTGTCCGATGGTCAGCCCACGAGTCTGAAGGACGCATCATCCAGAAGGTTGAACTACGGGCGGATTAGTTTGAACGCTGCGTGGTCTGCAACCTTCTGAAACACGTTGTCTGGTTCACAAAAGACCTCACCTGATTGGTATCAAATTTCACAGGAGTACCGACCGCGCTCGGTAGGAACAAATTCAGAGGGTTTATGAAGAGTGTGACGGAGACGTCTCGGAAACCGCCAGTAACCTGAACATGCACAGCCAGACATTGCAGCAGATTTTGGTGAGGTGTAGTCCTCGGTGAATTTGTTTCGTGCGGTTGTTCGCAGAGAGAGCCTTATGGAATCTCGCTCTCAATCTTGGCTATAAAGTCTTTGCGTGCAACTGGGTTCGAGAACTGAAATAGCCCCTTTGCTTTAAGAGCACTAAGTACAAATTCTGTTCTTAGCGTCTCTTCACCTTGCCTTAGTTCAAAGACGCTTGTGGATGTATACTGCTCGCTGCATGTAACCTCGTATTCACGCAGTTTACCAAAGGCCTTTCCGGTTTCACTGCCAAAGAAATCTAGATAATTTTGGAACTCCGATGGGGAAAGATGTCTTTGAATCCGGGCTTCTTCATATCCGCGCAATTGAGGAGCGATAACAGTTTTTTCTACCCATCCGGCCTTACATTCTTTGTGACTTAGCTTTTTCAGCTTTTGCCAAGCGCCTGTCAGGTAAAAGGCCCTGATCTCGCTTAGCTGTTGTTCGTCGTATGTTTCAAGATGCCATTGTGTAACTTCATCAAGATGTCCGTTGATGGCGATATCCGTAATCTCCTCGGGAACAAGGTTTTCAAGACGCTTAGTGTCTTTTACGCGTACGGTGTACTTACTCAAAAGACCATCGAGGTATTCAACATAATACCTCGATGCATTTTTCCTCATCGTAAGGATTTGCTCTTCCAGAAGAAATTGGCTTGCAATGTACTTTGCATCGTCTTCTGGTGAAGCAGATACCTTGAATGCAGCGCAGCACACAAAACCAACTGTAAGAAAAAGCTTAATCACTCAAGCGTCCTTAAAATTCCGACAAAAGCACTTTATGCCGCGCCATATAAGCCAGTCGCACCTCAACCGGTGGTCGCAGCGTGATCTGCAACCCCTCCAAAACCGCCTTGTCCGGTTGTCCAAAGAACTTCGTCGCCTCTCCTTCAGAAAACCCCGCGATCTGGGTTGCTTCCATCCACGCACTGATCTTGTCGGCCTTCTTGATTTGCCGTTTCACCATCTTCGGAACTTCGGCGGGCAGCCCGAACCGGATGTGGATCGCTGCCATCAGGCGGTCATCCAGCGCGCCGTAGCCCGCGCCGACGGCGGATTTGACGGGCGAGATCATATCACCAATCACATATTCCGGCGCGTCGTGCAGCAGTGCGGCGAGCTTCCATTTCGCCGGTGCATTGGGCGCGATCCGGCCATAGAGTTCTTCAACCAAAAGGGAATGTTCGGCCACGGAATAGGCAAAATCACCGTGTGTTTGCCCGTTCCATCGCGCGACAAATGCCAGCCCATGGGCGATATCTTCAATCTCGATATCCACCGGAGTCGGATCCAGCAGGTCCAGCCTGCGACCCGATAGCATCCGTTGCCAAGCGCGAGGTTGTGTTGCCATTCTGCCATGCCTTGTGAAGTGGGACACATTAAAATCACGATTTTCTGCTATGATGTACCTGTCAGGATCACCAGCTGCCAACGTTTTCTTGAGCATTCGTGCTTTGAAATGAAACGATGCGATGCCGACATAAAAACCGAGGGGGCGCACGCTTCTCCCGGTGTGCTCCTCTCACAAAGCGAAACGCGAAACGAAAGGAGTTTGCTATGTTTAAGCGTTTATTCGCCCTTGCCCTGACCTTTGGCATGGCCGCTACAGCCCCGCCCGCCTTTGCCCAAACCTGTGCAGAGCGCGCGCACGTGATTGCCAAGCTGCAGAAAAGCTACTCGGAAGAGCTGGCCTTTGGTGGTTTGCAAAAAACACGCGGCGCGCAGTCGGTCATGGAGGTCTGGACCTCAAAGGAAACGGGCAGTTATACCGTTTTGGTGACCCAGGCGAACGGCATTTCCTGTATTGTCGCCGTTGGCACCGATTTTTTCGAAGCGATCCCGAAAGTCAAAGTTGACGGCACGCCAAGCTAGTATCAGTGGCGTAACATCCCGTTTTCGGACATCTACATTGCCACCTGCCCCAAGGGATGCTAGGGGCAGCCACAGTGTGATTGACCGCAAAAATGGAGCGCCAGATGGCCGGGGACTATATCGTTAAAGACATTTCGCTTGCCGGGTTTGGCCGCAAGGAACTGGATATCGCCGAAACCGAAATGCCGGGGCTGATGTCCCTGCGTGCCGAGTATGGTGAAAGCAAGCCTCTAAAAGGCGCGCGGATCGTGGGTTCGCTGCACATGACCATCCAGACCGGGGTTCTGATTGAAACGCTAGTTGCCCTGGGCGCTGATGTGCGCTGGGCGTCGTGCAACATCTTCTCAACCCAGGACCACGCGGCGGCGGCGATCGCTGATGCGGGTATTCCGGTCTTTGCGATCAAAGGTCAGACTTTGGAAGAGCATTGGGACTATCTCGACAAATCTTTCCTGTTCGACGACGGCCCCAACATGATCCTGGACGATGGCGGCGACGCAACGCTCTACATCCTGCTGGGTGCCCGCGCCGAGGCGGGCGAAGACATCATCCCTGTTCCCGGTTCGGAAGAGGAAGAGGTGATCAAGAAGCAGATCGCCAAGCGTATGGCGGCAAGCCCGGGCTGGTTCACCAAGATGCGCGACCAGATCAAAGGCGTGTCCGAGGAAACTACCACCGGTGTGAACCGCCTGTATCAGCTGGTGAAAGAAGGCCACCTGCCGTTCCCCGCGATCAACGTGAACGACAGCGTCACCAAGTCGAAATTCGACAACAAATACGGCTGTAAGGAATCGCTGGTCGACGGCATCCGCCGCGCCACCGACACCATGCTGGCCGGTAAGGTTGCCGTGGTTTGCGGGTATGGCGACGTGGGCAAAGGCTCGGCTGCGTCGCTATCCGGCGCGGGCGCCCGCGTTAAAGTCACCGAAGTTGATCCGATTTGTGCCCTGCAGGCTGCAATGGACGGCTACGAAGTGACTTTGCTGGAAGACGAAGTCGAAACCGCAGATGTCTTCATCACCACCACTGGCAACAAGGACGTGATCCGCATCGAGCATATGCGTGCGATGAAGGACATGGCCATCGTTGGCAACATAGGTCACTTCGACAACGAAATTCAGGTGGCCAGCCTGAAGAACCACAAATGGACCAACATCAAGGAACAGGTGGATATGATCGAGATGCCTTCGGGCAACCGCATCATTCTGCTGTCCGAAGGTCGTCTGCTGAACCTTGGTAACGCCACCGGCCACCCTTCGTTTGTGATGTCTGCGTCCTTCACCAACCAAGTTCTGGCGCAGATCGAACTATTCACCAAGGGTGATGAGTACGAAAACGATGTCTACATCCTGCCCAAGCATCTAGACGAGAAAGTCGCCCGCCTGCATCTGGATCGTATCGGCGTCAAGCTGACCAAGATGGACAATGAGCAAGCGGCCTATATCGGCGTGAAGCCGGAAGGCCCCTACAAGCCGGAACACTACCGCTACTGATTGTCGTCTGAAAATGACACAGAATTCCGGACGCCGCCGATACCTGTATCTGGCGGCGTCTCTCGTTTTTAGAATAGCCGTCGTTGCAATCCTTCTGGGTGGCGGTGGCTGGGCCCTGTTGGCGCATCCCAAAACGTCCGTGCCATCACATTGGAACCCTTTGCGCGATCTCAGGGTAAAGGCTCCGGTCACACCCGTTACCAAATACCAACTGAACCGCGCCCTTGCGGATGAGGCGCAGTGCAGGTCCGTGCTGTCGGATGCAGGCGCCCGATTTGAGGCGATGGATGATCTGGTCGTCGATCAGAGCTGCGGGATCACCGGGCGAGGGCTGTTGTCACAGCTGGTGACCTCGCGGATCGACGCGGTCGAGACCAGTTGTAGGACAACCCTGCGTTTGGCGATGTGGGAACACCATGTCGTGCAGCCTGCGGCACGGGATTTCCTGGGTACGGGTGTACAACGGCTGCGCCATGCAGGCAGCTACAACTGCCGCCGTATGCGCACTGCGCAAGGCCAATCTAGCCGATGGAGCAGCCATGCCACCGCCGACTCGATTGATATCGTGGGGGTCGAGCTGGCCGATGGGCGGACGCTTTCGCTGTTGTCAGATTGGAGTGTTGCGGGACCAGAGGCCACGTTTCTAAGACAGATCGGGCAAGGGGCCTGTGATTGGTTCCGCGTCGTTCTGGGCCCAGAATACAACCGCTTGCATGCGGATCATTTTCATCTGCAGGGCCCCGGTTGGGGTTTTTGCCGATAGCTTACCGGGGCCTTGCTGAGTTAGAGCGCGATCAGCGCCCACTGACAGCGTCAGCCAACGCTTTGAACCGAACGATCTTGTAGATACCTTGCGAGGCATCCTCGCCCCCGTTCAAGACGGGCGAGCGGTGCAGTTCGTTGATGGTGGCATAGACATAGCCATCCGTTCCGATCGAGAACCCGTCGGGCCAGGGCAATTCGTCATCCGACTGGTATAGCACCTCATAGCTGCCATCGGGTTTCGTCACACCCAGCGCGTTGTCGGTCATTGCCGTGATGTAGACATTGCCGCCCGTGTCCACGGTAGAGCCATCCGATATCGGCTTGTCCCCATAGCGTTCCACCCGCGCTTCCAGGTCAGCATCGGACAAGCTTTCATCTAACAGGTCGGTGGTGCGGAGGCGATACATCGCGCTGGCAGTCATCGGAGCGAAATAGACCCATGTGTTGGTCGGATCGACCGTGATCGGGTTGATGCCGATTTTCGCAGGGTTGCCGCCCAGCGTGATCTCACGCCCGTCGATCACCATCGGCGTATCTTCGGGGATCGTGTATTTCGATCCTTCAAGTACGCGCCGCGCGCGACCGGTTTCCAGATCGACCACGATAATGGCCGAGTTCTGGCCGTCGCCCGTGTCCGATATATAGATCGCCTCATGATCTCGATCCACGGCCAGATCGTTCAGGAACGAGGTAGGCCGTGCCACCGGCGCACCGATGTAATGGATCGCATGCAAGGTTTCGGTATTGGTATCCCATCCCACGATTCGACCGGTCTGGTTCTCGCCCTGACCATCCAGCATCCAAAGAATGCTCTCCCGATCTGCCCGCAGACCCAGAACGCCGTTCAGCCCGTCCGCATCATCCTGTGGTGCGCGGGCCCATGTTTCTGTCGGGTAGGGTTTGGTCGACCCATCGGGCATCACTTCGACAATACGCAGTTCAGGCCCGTAGAATTCATGCACCGACATGAACATCCGCCCATCCGGCCCGATGGCCAGATTTCCGGGTGGGATCGATTTGTCGAATTCCAGATACGTCTCCAACCCGTTCGACAGGGTCGGAGTTGCCAGCGTCATCGCGCAGACCGCTGCATAAAGTGATTTCATCGAGACCTCCTCTGATCGTGACAGAGCAGATATCATTTGATTTTTTCTTCGATAACTGCCTGAATTATGAAACCAGCGTTGGGAAATTTCGAATGTACCATGTGAATGATCTGCTGACTTTCGTCTCGGTCGCTAAAACTGGTGGCGTTGGTTCAGCGGCGCAGGCGCTGGGCATCTCAGCGGCGACTGTCAGCCACAGAATTGCGAAGCTGGAGGAGGTTCTGAACCTCAAACTCTTTCACCGCAACAGTCGCAGGGTTCAGCTAACCAACGAGGGGTTGATTTTTTTGGACCGGATCGAACCCCTCCTGTCGGATCTGCGCGAGGCCGAGCTGGAGGCCGGGAGCGGCAAAGGTGCCCTTCGCGGGCACCTGCGTGTCACCCTATCCCCGTGGATTTTATCCCGCTTTATCATGCCTTTGTTAGACGGTTTCCAGACTGGGCACCCCGACCTGACGATCGAGTTTCTGGCGGTGGACCGCTATGTATCATTGGTGGATGAAGGCATAGATTGCGCTATTCGTGTCGGAAAAATGTCCGATAGTAACTTGAGGGCGCGCAAGCTATGCGAAAATGACCGAATAATCTGCGCTTCCCCGGAGTTTTTTGCCCGTCACGGCACCCCGACATCTGTCGAGGATTTACGGCAAATGCGCTGGGCTTGTTTGCCTTGGCAAACCCGTTTCGACACCTATGAGGGACAGCTATCTGTAGCCCGGCGCATTGCTGTGTCGAATTCAGATATGCTGACCGATGCCGCTGTGCAGGGCTTGGGTCTTGCGGTCAAATCACGGCTGGCTGTTCAGAGGGAACTGGAAGAGGGTGCGCTGGTTGAAGTTCTGCCGGGGTTACTGAAATCTCCTGCGGCTCCGATTTCATTCGTTCACGCAGGTAGTAACACGCCCGGCCGAAAGGTTCGGGCTTTCTCTGAGTTAGCGGATCAAGCGTTTCGTTCGGCTTCGCGAAAGCGTCTCTCCGCTTAGGGGGAAAGCTTGGAATTTTTCCCTTTGTGTTGAAAACACTTGTGATTAACCTTCCCGCACCTGTTTCAAGGATTTGAGTAACCGCAGCCAGGACTGCTGATAGGGAGACTGTTTAATGGGAAAACGCGACGACTTGATCGCCAAATATGCCGATGACCTGAAGAACAAATGTGGCATGGATCCGGATATGGACCTGCTGACCAAGGTCACAATCGGTTGTGGCCCTGCGATTTATGATGCGGATGCATCGACTGTTGCCGCCAGCCAGGACGGTGAAATTGAGACTGTCAAAAACAACTTCCTGATCAAAAAGCTGGGCCTGTCCGATGGTCCGGAACTGATGGAAGCGATCAACAAAGCCCTGGAAACCTATGGCATGTCCGAGCGTAACAAATACCGCGCTGTCGTGTATTACATGCTGACCAAGCAATTCGGAAAAGAATCCGTTTACGGCTGATCCGATCCAGCCAAAGATACAAGCGCCCGCCTGTCCTCAAGGCGGGCGTTTTGCATTTGAGACAGAGTTTAAGGACTTGCCGTTTGAAACCGGGGTCTTGACCGGTCTATAGATAGTTCAGTGACCAGGACGGTCAGAACCAGATATTTCCAGATGCGTGTGGTGAGTAGGGAGCACGCGGGGTAGGGAAGGTTCTGCATCGTTCAGGGCCTTCCCTTTTATTTGTTCCTAATCGGCCTGCGTATTCCCCAATGCGCAGATCACATCCCATTCCGCGTCGCTGACGGGTTGAACGGACAGGCGTGAGTTTCGCACCAACACCATCTCGGACAGCCGCTCATCGGCTTTGATCTGATCTAATGTAACGGCCTGCGAAAACGGGCGCACTGCTTTGATGTCTACGCATTCCCAGCGTGGGTCGTCGGTGGTGCTGTCTGGATGGGCCTCGGCGCAGACCTCGACAATCCCGACAATCGCTTTGTCTTTCTGCGAGTGATAGAAAAAGCCGCGATCGCCGATGGCCATCTGCCGCATGAAATTCCGGGCCTGATAGTTACGCACGCCATCCCATTCTTCGCCTGCGCCGCCCTTGGCAATCTGCTGATCCCAGCTCCAGGTCGAAGGTTCGGATTTGAACAGCCAATATGCCATCAGCCAATCACCCGTTTCCAGGGGATCAACTCGACCGAAGCAAACAGCCCGGCTTTGGCATAGGGGTCATTGTTTGCCCAAGCCTGCGCGGCCGCGAAGTCTTCGACATCCAGAATGATCATTGACCCGATCATGGCGTCTCCGTCCAAAAGGGGACCGGCCTGTGAAACGATGCCTGTTTCCTCGATATAGGCCAGATGGGCCGATCGGTTGTCCAGTCGCGTTTGCAAGGCGCCGTCTTTATCTTTGGCGATCAGGGCGATGAGCATTCTATTCCTCCTTCAGGGGTCGACCCAGCAATGACTGAATCGCTTGTGCCACACTGTAGGCACCGACGCTGAGTTCCGCCACCGTTGTGCTAATGGGCATCTCCAGCCCTTCGGCTTTGGCAATCTTAGCCACAGCGCGTGCAGTAGCGACACCTTCGACTGTGGTGCCTGTATCAAAAGGCCGATTTAGACCCAAACTTTGGCCAAAACGATAGTTTCGGGACAATTCGGACGAGCAGGTCAGGACCAGATCCCCCAGCCCGGACAAGCCCATCAAGGTTTCTGCCTGTGCACCGCGCTGGGTGGCAAAACGCTGCATTTCGGCAAAGCCGCGCGTAATCAGGGCAGCCCGTGCGCTGTCACCCAAACCCGCGCCGATGGCGGCCCCGCATCCAATCGCCATAACGTTTTTCAACGCACCGCCCAGTTCGGCGCCGGTGGTATCGGTTGTGCGATAGAGGCGCAGGTTGGCGGTGGTTAGTCTCGCCTGCAGGTCTTTGCCCAAAGCCGCTTCGGCGCAGGCCAGGGTCAGCGCAGTCGGCAGACCGCGTGCGATGTCATCTGCAAAGCTGGGCCCGGTTAGCAGCGCAGGTTGCGCGTCCGGGACGGTTTCGCGGATCACCGCCACCGGACCAAGACCGGTGGACAGCTCAATCCCTTTGCAGCAGGCGACAAGGGTTTTGCCTGCCAAGGCCGATTTGTGCTGCTCCAAAGCCGTGCGCAGCTGTTGCATGGGCACCGAGACCACCAGCACATCCGCTTGACACGCCTGATCGATTTGCGCTGTCACGCTAATCTGGGGCGGCAAAGCCACGCCGGGCAGGCGTTGCGCGTTTTCGGCCGTTTCTTGCATCGCTCTCGCCTGCGCCTCATCGCGGGACCAAAGGGTCACCGGCCCGTTACCGGCCAGCGATATGGCCAAGGCGGTTCCAAATGCGCCGGAGCCCAGAACAGAAACACTCATGCCTTGGCTCCTTTCTTGCCGCTGCCCAACATGGCAGGGCTAGTTTGATCCAGGGGCCAGCGAGGGCGGGCCGTCAGGTCCAGACCGTCCCGTGCACCGGCGCGAAAGCGTTCCAATCCGGCATAGGCAATCATGGCTGCGTTGTCGGTGCAAAGGGCCAACGGAGGGGCAGTAAACCTGGCAGCCATTTCATCGGAAACAGACTCTAATGCGGCGCGAATGCCCGAGTTTGCAGCAACCCCGCCTGCCACAGCGATCACCGGCTCTGCAGGGGTTTGTTCAAGGTACAGGCCAATGGCGCGGCGTGTTTTTTCAGCCAGCGTGTCTATGACCGCTTGTTGAAATCCGGCGCAAAGGTCGGCGCGGTCCTGGCGGGTCAGCCCGCCGTTCTCGGCTACGATCTGATCCCGCATGCGCATCAGTGCCGTTTTCAAACCGGAAAAGGACAAATCGCAGCCGGGCCTATCCAGCAGCGGGCGCGGAAACCGGAACCGCTTGGGATCGCCTGACCGAGCCTCGGCCTCAACCGAAGGCCCGCCGGGTTGGGGCAAACCCAGCAAACGGGCGGTTTTGTCAAAGGCCTCGCCCGGCGCGTCATCGATTGTGCCGCCAAGGCGAGTGAATGCCTCAGGGCCGTGGGCGATCAGGTATTGGCAATGACCGCCAGAGACCAGCAGCATCAGATAGGGAAACGATATCCCGTCAGTCAGGCGCGGTGTCAGGGCGTGGCCCGCTAGATGGTTGACGCCGATCAGCGGCAGCCCGGTGGCGGCGCTGATCCCCTTGGCGCACATCACGCCCGACATGACACCGCCGATCAACCCGGGCCCGGCCGTCACGGCGATAGCATCAATATCGCCAAGCGCTAATGCGGCTTCATCCAGCGCCTGCATCACGCAGATATCCAGCTTCTCAGCATGAGCGCGCGCCGCTATCTCGGGTACGACACCGCCATACGCGCTGTGCAAATCGGTTTGACCATGCACAACCGACGACAGGATTTCAGCCGGTGTACCGTCAGTTTGCCGCACCACGGCTGCGGCTGTGTCATCACAGCTGCTTTCTAACCCAAGGATGGTTAGTGTTTGCACCATTGGCCCGTTCCGTTGCATCATGATTGGCATGCGGGGTATCACCCTGCGCGGATGCAAACAATCCCATGGCCAAAGGCGCAGATCGTTGTATTTGTTGATGACCCGCCCGCGTGCTGCCTCGGAGAGGTTTGTGGCGCAGCTGCCAACCCGCACCAGATCACGGGTCGAGGTTATTTATTCCCCTATTCTTGAAATTAGACCGCTGCCTGTTCAGGTGCAGACTGACGATATCCAAGGGTTGGTTTTTTCCTCCGCCAATGCGGTGAACGCGGCGGCCTCCTTGGGGGTCAGGCGCGATCTGCCGGCCTTCTGCGTGGGCCCTACGACCACCGGCACCGCAAAGGGTGCCGGATGGGACGCGCAGATGATGGGGGCCACCGCAGAGGAACTGGTCGCGACGCTGTTGCGTGTCCGGCCGACGAGCCCATTGTTACATCTGCGAGGAGAACATAGCCGGGGCAACGTGGCCGATCGGTTGACAGCGCTGGGTCTGACCACCCGAGAACAGCCCGTCTATCAGCAGCTTTTGTTGCCGCTGAGCGATGAGGCCGCAGCAACCTCAATCGGTGAAAGGCCGGTCATCGCGCCCTTGTTTTCACCCCGAACCGCGCGACAATTTGCCGACATTTGGGCCGGAACTGCCCCACTATGGCTGGCTGCAATCAGCGAGGCGACCGCAGAGCCCCTTAAAACCTTGGGGTTCCAGCGATTGAAGGTTGCCAAAGAACCCACACCCAAGCACATGCGTAAAGCCGTTAAAAAGCTTGTGAAACACGCGATGCGGGTTGAGGGCGAGCCGGGCGCGGATTAACTTGGACCAGTCTGTAGTTCTGGTGATTTTAGAATCGATAAGGGGAATGTGACGGTGGCGGGCAAAAAGAAAACCGATCAGAAACCGGCGGAAACCCCGAAATCGGACGATCTGGTGGACGAAGGTGTTATCGAAATGGCTGAGCCTTTAGATGATGCACCGCTTGACCAGGACGCCCCAGGCGAAGACCTGACTTCCGAAGCCGAAGCCGAAGCCGAAGCCGAAGCCGAAGCCGAAGCCGAAGCCGAAGCCGAAGCCGAAGCCGAAGCCGAAGCCGAAGCCGAAGCCGAAGCCGAAGCCGAAGCGCCGGTGGAGGAAACACATTCTGCGCCGGAAAAAACTGACGAACGCGTGGTTGAAAAGCGCGGTGGGTTTGTGCCCGCGCTGATCGGAGGCATCGTTGCCGCAGCCATCGGGTTCATCGCGGGACGTGCCGACCTGATCCCGTCGGGCGAAGCCGACCCGGCCCAGGCCATTGCGGCGCTGGAAGCCAAATTGGCAGATCAATCCGATCAGATTGCGAAACTTGCCCAGACTTCTGAAACCTCGGGCCTTACGGATCAAATCAAAGCCTTGTCCGACAAGCTAAGCCCGGTCGAAACCGACTTGGGCGCAGTGAAATCCAGCGTTGAAGCGCTGAGTGCACAAGTCGGACCATTATCGGATCGGTTGAATGCGCTCGAAGCGAACCCGGTCACCTCAAACGCGTCGCCCGAAGCAACCGCCGCATTTGAGGCCGAATTGTCCAAGCTGCAAGACTCATTGGCAGCGCAGCGGGCTGAGGTTGAAAAGATGGTTGCGGATGCGCAAGCGCTTGAGGCCAAAGCCTCGGCCGAGGCGCGCGCGGCGACCAATGCCGCGATCCTGTCGCGCCTGCGTGGTCAGATGCAGGCGGGCGAGCCGTATCAAGACCTTGTGACTGAGCTGAAAGCAGGTGGTGTGGATGTTCCGGATGCTTTGGCCGGCCCGGCAGAAAGCGGCGTTGAAACACTTGCGTCATTGCGGGCGTCTTTTGATCCGGTTGCGCGAACAGCGTTGGCCGATGCCCGGGACGCGGATAAAGGCACAGGCTTTGTCGCCTTCCTGCAGCGTCAGACCGGTGCGCGGTCGGTAACGCCTCAGGATGGGGACGACCCGGATGCCATTCTGTCGCGTGCGCAAGCCGCCCTGGCCTCGGGCGATCTGAACGGGGCGTTGACGGAATTGAAATCACTGCCCGAAGCGGCGCAGACCGCAGTGGCCGAGTGGGAGCAGGCGGCACAGACGCGGGTCTCTGCCGTAGAGGCCGCGAATACGCTCGCGTCCAGCCTGAATTCGAACTGAGGGACCTGCCATGCTGTGGTCATTGTTTAAAATCCTTGTATTCGTTGCGATTATCGGACTGTTGGCCCTCGGCGCCCAGTTCTTGATGCAGACCAGCGGAGGCGTGCAGATCACTGTCGCGGGAACTGAATATACGCTGGGCCCGCTGCAATCGGTCATCGCGCTGGGCGTGCTGGTTTTTGCGGTGTGGCTGTTCTTCAAATTGCTCAGCCTTCTGATTGCGACACTGAAATTCCTCAACGGCGACGAAACCGCCTTGTCGCGTTATTTCGACCGCAGCCGCGAACAGCGCGGCTATCAGGCGCTGTCTGACGGTCTGATGGCGTTGGCTTCGGGCGAGGGGCGCGTGGCGATGACCAAGGCGAACAAGGCCGAGAGATTGCTGAACAAGCCGGAGCTGACCAACCTGCTGGTTGCTCAAGCTGCCGAAATGACCGGCGACACCAAGAAAGCGTCCGAGACTTACAAGAAACTGGTGACCAATAGCGCGACCAGGTTTGTTGGCGTGCGGGGCATCATGAAGCAGAAGCTGGCCGAAGGCGATCAAGACACCGCACGTAAACTGGCCGAGAAAGCCCTGGCGATCAAACCGCGCCACGAGGAAACGCAGGACGTATTGTTGAACCTTCAGACCAAGGTCCAGGATTGGGCTGGTGCGCGGTCTACTTTGAACTCAAAGCTCAAGGCCGGGTATCTGCCGCGCGATGTGTTCAAACGGCGCGATGCGGTTCTGGCCCTGTCCGAGGCCAAGGATATCCTGAACGAAGACGCCAGTGTGGATCAGCAGGAACGCGCGATCGAGGCCAACCGTATGTCGCCCGATCTGGTGCCTGCCGCTGCAATGGCCGCGCGGGCCTATATCGAAAAAGGCAAACCCCGCGCCGCAACTAAGATCATCAAAAAGGCGTGGGAGGCTCAGCCGCATCCAGACCTCGCCCATGCGTTTGCTGAGATCGCGCCGGATGAGTCTGCTCAGGACCGGATCAAACGCTTTGCGGCGTTGACTCGCATTCATCCTGAACACCCAGAAACCCGCCTGATCCTGGCCGAGTTGAACATCGTTGCCGAAGACTTTCCCGAGGCGCGCCGCGCGCTCGGGGACGTGGTTAAGCAGCAGGCAGATGCGCGTGGCTACACTTTGATGGCGGCGATTGAACGGGGCGAAGGTGCGTCGGACTCCGTGGTACAGGGCTGGCTTGCAAAAGCCCTGACTGCGCCGCGCGGGCCGCAATGGGTCTGCGACAATTGCCAGCATATTCAGGCGGAGTGGACCCCGGTCTGCGATAATTGCGGCAGCTTTGACACGCTCAGTTGGAAGGTTCCGCAAACACCCGAGATCACCAGTGCAACCGGTGTTCACATGTTGCCGTTGATCGTCGGCGCGCTGGAAGACAACTCCGAGACCGAGGACGAGACCGACGCTGGCGACGCAGAAACAGTGGATGTGATCGAATTGGATGTCGAAACGGTCGACGAGAAGGTCGAGAAACAGGCCTGACACTCCTGGTGGGCAGATGATTGTCCCAGCCAATTCCGTTTGCTAACGTCGCCCTCGTGTCGGGGAGGGCACCCAAATCTGAATGTTAGACTATTCGCATAACCCCTGGCTGGTGGCGGCGTCACTGGCTGTGGCGTTGATGGCCGGGTTTACCGGGCTGTACCTGACGCATGGCGCATCGAAACTGGATGATCAAAAGCGCAAATTCGTGGTCGCGCTGGCCGCGATTATTTTGGGCGGCGGTATCTGGTCGATGCATTTTGTTGCGATGCTGGGCCTGCAACTGCCGATCCTGTTTTATTATGACGCGTTGATCACATTGATCTCAGCCCTTGTGGCGATCCTGATGGTGGGACTTGCGTTGCTGCTGCTGCATTTCCGACCTCGCACGATGCAGACTATGGTGACGGCAGGTGTGATCGTGGGCCTTGGCATTGTGGTGATGCATTATGTCGGCATGGCCGGGATGGAGCTGTGCCGCCCCGTCTATACCTTCTGGGACATTGCGATTTCGACCGTGGCTTCGGTGGTTCTGTCGGTGCTCGCGATCTGGGTGGCCTATGACAACCGTACCCAGCGCAACATTTTGCTGGGCACTGTGTGTTTTGGTCTCGCCGTCTTCACGATGCATTTCGTGGCCGCTGGTCTGACCGATTTTGTTGCCAGCGACAACGCGGGTGGAGCAGGGCCTGCACTGAACAATCAGGTGCTAGCGATGGGTGTGACCGTCTCGGTTTTCCTGATTTGTGGGGCTTTCCTGTTGACCGGAATCACCTTCATCGGGCCTCAGCCCGCTGATGTAGCCCCGATGCCAGACCCCGCGCCTGAACCTCAGCCAACGGCGTTGCGCGCAGGTGTTCCGTTCGAGCGCGAAGGACAGACCTTCTTTACAGACGCCGGCAGCGTGGCAGCAATCCGGGCCGAAGGGCATTATACGGTGCTTTACATGGGGGGCGAAAAACTCTTCTGTCCCTGGTCCATTACCGAGGCTGAAACGCGCCTGAAACCCGACGGGTTCTTGCGGGCGCATCGCAGCTATCTGGTGAACCCGAAACATGTGTCGAGTTTCGAACGGCACAAGGACAATGGCACCTGCTATTTCGACGGTGTTGATGCCTTGCCTAAGGTTCCGGTCAGCCGATCTCGACTGACGGCAATCCGCGACGCGCTGGGCCTATGATCGCAACTCGTGCAGCTTATTCGCAATTCGTGAAACATCCGGCGCGCCCTGTTTCACGCCTCTGGCGGCGATAGCGCCGGGTATTCTTTTCTTTCCCTAGGTCCCCCAAGGCATACCGCTCGGACCCAGGGAGGAAAATATGATACCAGCCGGTTTTGAGTATCACCGGCCAGGCGATATCGCCTCGGCCATTGGCATTCTTCAAGAACATGGAGACGAGGCGCGCGTGATTGCGGGTGGGCACAGCCTGATCCCGATGATGAAGCTGCGTATGGCTGAAATGGGCCATCTGATCGACCTTCAGGCGATTGATGAGTTGAAGGGCATCGAGGTCGGGTCCGACACTGTGACTCTGGGTGCCATGGTCACGCAGCATGAGCTGATCACGCATGATGGCCTGGCCTCGGCGATCCCTTTGATCCGCGAAGCGGCGTTGCAGATCGCTGATCCGCAAGTGCGTTACATGGGCACTGTTGGCGGCAATGTGGCCAATGGCGATCCGGGCAATGACATGCCGGGTCTGATGCAATGCCTAAACGCGACCTTTCATCTATCGGGTCCGGACGGAGCGCGCGACGTTGCTGCGCGCGACTTCTACGAGGCGGCCTATTTCACGGCGCGCGAAGACGAGGAAATCCTGACCCGCATCTCGATCCCGCTGCCTGGCGCAGGCGTTGGTCAGGCCTACGAAAAGCAAAAGCGCAAGATCGGCGACTATGCGACTGCGGCTGCGGCGGTCATGGTCGGCAACGGCACAGCATCGGTCGCAATGACCAATCTGGCCGATACGCCCATCTGGTCAGAAAGCGCAAGCAATGCGTTGGCCGATGGTGATGTAAATGGCTGCGTTACGGCAATGCTGGATGCGATCGACCCGGTGGCCGACAACCGCGGCCCCGTCGAATTCAAAAAACACGTGGCCGCCGTGATGCTGCGCCGCGCCATCGACCGTGCGCAAAGTCGCGCGGCTTGAGGGGAGGAAACCATGTCGAAAATGCACGTAAAACTCACCGTGAACGGCAAAGAGGTCGAAGGACTGGCCGAGCCGCGCACACTGCTGATCCACTTCCTGCGGGAAGATCTGAAAATCACCGGCCCTCATATCGGGTGCGAGACCAGCCATTGCGGGGCCTGCACCGTGGATATTGATGGCAAATCCGTCAAATCCTGCACCACCTTTGTGGCGCAGGTGAACGGGGCCGATGTCACCACCGTCGAAGGCCTCACCAATGATGACGGCAGCCTAGGCGTGTTGCAGGAGATGTTCCGCGAACATCACGGGTTGCAATGCGGCTTCTGCACGCCGGGCATGATTACCCGTGCGCATCGCTTGCTGCAGGAAAATCCAAACCCGACCGAAGAGGATATCCGCTTTGGCATGGCTGGAAACCTCTGCCGCTGCACCGGCTATCAGAATATCGTCAAAGCGATCTCGGCTTCGGCTGATATGCTGAACGCTCAGAAGGAGGCTGCGGAATGAACGACCAAACTCTGACCCCCGAAGAACGCGCCGCCAATCTTAAAGGGATGGGTTGTGCTCGCAAACGCGTGGAAGACGTGCGTTTTACCCAAGGCAAAGGCAATTATGTCGATGACATCAAGCTGGACGGGATGCTGTTCGGCGCATTCGTCCGCTCGCCCTATGCTCACGCCCGCGTTGTCAGTGTGAACAAAGAGGCCGCACTGGCCGTGCCTGGTGTTGTTGCCGTGCTGACCGCCGAAGATCTGGCACCGCTGGGCCTGCATTGGATGCCGACACTAGCGGGTGACAAGCAGATGGTTCTGGCCGATGGGAAGGTTTTGTTCCAGGGCCAGGAGGTTGCCTATGTCGTTGCTGAAAATCGGTATATCGCAGCAGATGCGGCAGAGCTGGTCGAGGTTGAGTACGAAGAACTACCCGTCCTGACCGACCCGTTCGATGCTCTGAAATCAGATGTGGTCCTACGTGAAGACCTGGAAGGTCAGACCGAGGGTGCCCATGGGCCGCGCAAGCACCACAACCACATCTTCACTTGGGAACAGGGCGACAAAGACGCGACTGAGGCCGTTATTGGTGAGGCCGATGTGGTCGCCGAAGAGATGGTTTATTACCACCGCACCCATCCTTGTCCGCTGGAGACCTGCGGTTGTGTTGCCTCAATGGACAAAGTGACCGGCAAGCTGACGCTATACGGTACCTTCCAGGCTCCGCACGCGATCCGCACTGTCGTATCGCTGATTTCTGGTCTGGCTGAGCACAATATCCGGGTGATCAGCCCAGATATTGGCGGTGGATTTGGCAACAAGGTGGGGGCTTACGCGGGCTATGTCTGCTCGGTCGTGGCCTCCATTGTCACCGGCCAGCCAGTGAAATGGGTCGAAAACCGGATGGAGAACTTGATGTCCACCGCGTTTGCCCGCGACTACTGGATGCAGGGCAAGATCGCCGCCACTAAGGACGGTAAAATCACCGGCCTTTGGTGTCATACGACGGCGGATCATGGTGGCTTTGACGCCTGTGCGGACCCGACTAAATTCCCGGCTGGGTTCATGAATATCTGCACCGGGTCCTATGACATCCCAACTGCCTATCTGGCTGTGGATGGGGTCTATACCAATAAGGCTCCGGGCGGGGTGGCCTATCGCTGTTCGTTCCGTGTGACCGAGGCGGCGTATTTCATCGAACGCATGATCGAGGTTTTAGCGATCAAGCTGAACATGGACGCGGCTGAACTGCGCCGGATCAACTTCATCAAGGCCGATCAGTTCCCGTATCAGTCCGCACTGGGGTGGGAGTATGACTCGGGCGACTATCACACCGCTTGGGACAAGGCGCTGAAGGCTGTCGATTACGAAGGCCTGAGGGCAGAACAGGCACAGCGGGTCGAGGACTTCAAAGCCGGCAAAACGCGCAAACTGCTGGGTATTGGTCTGACGCATTTCACCGAAATCGTTGGCGCTGGACCGGTGAAGAACTGTGACATCCTCGGGCTTGGCATGTTCGATAGCTGCGAAATCCGCATCCACCCGACGGGTTCGGCCATCGCGCGGCTGGGAACGATCTCTCAGGGTCAGGGCCATGCCACGACCTTTGCCCAGATCATCGCCAGTGAGATCGGCCTGCCCGCCGACGACATCACGCTGGAGGAAGGCGACACCGACACCGCGCCTTACGGGCTGGGGACCTATGGGTCCCGGTCAACGCCGGTCGCGGGTGCGGCAACGGCAATGGCTGCCCGCAAAATCCGCGCCAAGGCACAGATGATCGCGGCTTACCTGCTTGAGGTCCACGACGACGACGTCGAATGGGATGTGGATCGCTTCGCCGTCAAAGGTGCGCCCGAGCGGTTCAAGACGATGAAAGAAATCGCCTTCGCTGCCTATAATCAGGCTATCCCAGGGCTTGAACCTGGCCTAGAAGCTGTCAGCTATTACGACCCGCCGAACATGACCTATCCGTTCGGGGCCTATATCTGTGTCATGGAGATCGACGTGGATACCGGCGAATGGGACGTTCGGCAGTTCTATGCGCTGGATGATTGCGGCACCCGGATCAATCCGATGATCATCGAGGGGCAGGTTCATGGTGGTGTGACCGAAGCGCTGGCTATCGCGATGGGGCAGGAAATTGCCTATGATGAGATGGGCAATGTGAAGACCGGCACGTTAATGGACTTTTTCCTGCCGACCGCGTGGGAAACGCCGAACTACACGACCGATCATACGGTCACGCCCTCTCCGCACCATCCCATTGGTGCAAAAGGTGTAGGCGAAAGCCCGAATGTTGGCGGTGTACCGGCGTTTTCGAACGCGGTTCATGATGCCTTCCGGCCCTTTGGCCTTGTCCAGAGCCATATGCCGCATGACCATTGGCGGATCTGGAAGATTGCCAACGGGTTGGGGATGCATGGGTGATTGGGATCGGATCGGCTTGACCGATCCGAGCGAGGCAAGGGGGCTCTGCCCCCTTGGACCCCCGGGATATTTTTAGCCAGATGAAGAATGGATCCTGGTTTTGACTTTATCGGATGTGCAGAACGGGTTGGCCGCGCAGGGTTATGTTGCCAATGATCGGTTGGCAATGGCGCTGCATCTGGCGCGAGCCCTCGGGCGCCCCTTGTTGCTGGAAGGTCCTGCTGGCGTCGGGAAGACCGAGGTGGCCAAGGCAACGGCTGCGTGGCGTGAGGCGCGTTTGATCCGCTTGCAGTGTTATGAAGGGTTGGATGCGAGCCACGCCATCTACGAGTGGAACTATCAGCGTCAACTTTTAGCTATCCGAGCGAGTGAAGCAAAAGGTGGGGTTGGTGAGGCAGAGCTATTTTCGGATGCCTACCTGCTTAAAAGACCTTTGTTAGAGGCTATATCTGAAGAAACGCCGCCGGTTTTGTTGATTGATGAGATTGATCGGGCGGATGAAGAATTTGAGGCGTATCTGCTGGAGATACTGTCGGATTTTCAGATCACGGTTCCGGAGTTAGGGACCATTACAGCCCGATCACGGCCAACCGTGATCTTGACGGCGAATGGAACGCGGGACTTGTCTGACGCGTTGCGAAGACGGTGTTTGTACAGTTTTCTCGACTACCCGTCTAAGGAAACCGAAATGGCGATCCTGCGCGCACGAATGCCAGAGGTCGAAGGGATCCTGGCACGGCAGATCATCGGGGTCGTGCAAGCGTTGCGCAAAGAAGAACTGGAAAAAACACCAGGTATTGCCGAGATGTTGGACTGGGCGGCTGCCTTGTCCGGTCTTGGGGTCAATGATCTGGCGAAATCCCGGGATGAGGTGCAGGCAACATTAGTGTGTTTGCTCAAGACAGCTGCTGACTATGATGCTGCCCCACCCGAAGTGATGGATCGGCTGATTGGGAAGGTGGCGTGATGCAAGTCACTCGGTTCCCCTCGCGCGGCGCAGGGATTGCAGACCGTATGTCGGGCTTCATTGCACATCTGCGCATGAACGGCCTTCGTGTGGGGCCGCGGGAAACTGGTGATGCGATGGCGGCTTTGTCCGCAGTTGAGGCAACGGATTCCGAACAGGCACGTCAGGCATTGTGCGCGCTTTTGGCGGGCGATGCAGAAGATTGGCGTCGGTTCGACGATCTTTTTGACGCCTACTGGTTCAACGCGGGCAAACAGCTCTCGGGTTCGTCCAAAACCACACATGTCAGGGTACAATCGGCGAAGCCTATGATCTGGCAAAGTCAAAACCCTCGGGCAGAAGAGCCTAAGGCTGAAGCGGATGCAGAAGCTGCTGTACCGGAAACGGGCGCGGGTGAGGCTGAGGGGATCGATGGGCAGTTGATTGCGACCCAGACGACAAACCTATCCCGCCGCGATCTTCGTGAATTGATGGGCGAAGAGAGTCTAAAACAGGCGGAAACGGCTGCTTTGAGGCTTGCGCGTGCCATGCGGGATCGACGCTCTCGCAGACGAAAACAGGCGCTGAAAGGACCTGCGCTAGACATGCGACGTATTCAGCGCGCAAGCCTTGCGCGGGGTGGAGAGCCATTGGACCTGTATCGCCGCGTCCGGCCACCGCGCCCGATGCGGATCGTTGCGTTGTGTGATGTGAGCGGTTCGATGACCGTGTACTCTCGCGTGTTCCTTGCCTTTCTAAAAGGCCTAATCGGTAGCGGGACTGAAGCCGACGCGTATCTGTTTCATACACGGCTGATGCGGGTCACCGACGCGTTGCGGGATCATGACACACTGAGGGCCGCTGGGCGGTTATCGCTTATGGCCGAGGGATTTGGTGGCGGCACCGATATCTCTGGCAGCCTCGAAACCTTTCTGAACGGGTATGGCGCGCGTGCCCTAAATGGGCGGACGATCGTGCTGATCCTGTCAGATGGCTATTGCAGCCGAGATCCCGAGGCGCTGGGCCATGCCCTTGCACGTATCCGACACAAAGCGCGGCGCATTGTTTGGCTAAACCCTATCAAAGGATGGAAAGACTATCAGCCTATCGCGACTGCCATGCAGGCGGCAGAACCCCATCTGGATGCGCATCTACCCGCCAATACGCTCGACGCTTTGGCGGCACTTGAATCCGAGTTCCGGAAGCTTTGAAAGGCTCTAATATGGCGAATTTCGACATCTTCGACAGAATCGAGCAGTTGAGACAGAGCGATCAGCCTTTCTGCGTAGCGACAGTTCTGCGAACTGCGGATGCGACCTCGGCCAAGGCGGGGGGCAAGGCCGTGATCAATTGCGACGGGGATATCTTGGGCCATCTGGGTGGTGCCTGTGTACAACGGGCTGTTCGCACATCGGCGCAAGAAGCACTGGCGAGTGGCGTCCCGCAGATGATCCGCGTGAAACCTGCGGAAAAGGTGGTGAGCATGACGGACTCCGATGATGTGCAGACCTTCAAAAGCGGGTGCCCATCTGGCGGCACCGTTGATCTTTTGGTCGAACCCTACCAACAGGCCCCGCGATTGGTGATTTTTGGTGAATCGCCCATTGCTTCGGCCTTGGCCGCCCATGGCGCATTGGCTGGGCTGCGTATTTATCTTGAGGATGAAGCTGTTACCTCGGACGACTATGGGCGGTTCTCACTTGATCAGGTGGAAGGCCTGGGGATCGAGGGGCGCGACTTTGTGGTTGTCGCCTCTCAAGGTCGCAATGATGGTGCTGCACTTCGGGCGGCGCTGAATAGTTCTGCCGATCGTGTGTCGATGGTCGCCAGCCGCCGCAAGGCTGATACGCTGTTGGCGAAACTGATCGCCGATGGGTTGGATCCGATGCGCGCCGCGCGCCTTAAATCCCCAGCAGGGTTGGATATTCATGCAATTGACCCGCACGAGATCGCCCTGTCGATCCTGGCTGAGATCGTGCTTTGGCGGAACAGTGATACCGCACAGGAGGTTTCGCATGATGAAAGGCTTGCTTAAGCTGTGCCGTGCGACGTGGCCGAAGCGCCCTGATCTTAGCCTGAAGGAAAAAGAAGAGCTGGCGCTGATCGTCTTCCCGAGATGCTGTTGAAAAAGGAAAGATCTGAATGGAATTGAGCGACGAAATACGTATCTCGGCCCCGCGTGACGTGGTTTACCAGGCCCTGAACGACCCGGAGATTTTGCGGGAATGTATCCCCGGTTGTGAAGAGTTGACGCAAACCGCACCCGAGGAGCTTGAGGCGAAGGTGGTTCTGAAGATTGGTCCGGTCAAAGCTAAGTTTGCGGGTCAGGTGACGCTGGATACCGCCAAGGCGCCGGATGGATTTTCGCTCACTGGCGAAGGTAAAGGCGGGGCTGCTGGGTTTGCCAAGGGCGGGGCCGACGTAACCCTGACCGAGGACGGGGATGAGACAGTGCTTGCCTATACCGCGAAGGTGGATATCGGCGGCAAAATCGCACAGCTGGGCAGCCGTTTGATCGCCGGAACAGCCAAGAAACTGTCAGGAAAATTCTTCACACGGTTTGGTGAGATCGTGTCCGAGCAGGGGGCTTCCTGACGCGAGCAACAAACAGCACTCAACACCGTTCAGCCAACAGGACAGAAATAGCGGCACGCGCCGCTATTGATTTTTTACCGCGCGTAAAGAAAATGAAAAGCTGTGACAAGATACAGGCAGCAAGGGTCCGCAAGCGGTAGGCATGACGAAAATCAAGAACATGGAAGAATTCGCGGCGCTGAGCGGTATCTCAAGGCCGACGGTTTCGAAATACTTCCACGACCCCGAGAGCGTTCGGCCCTCGACGCGGGCACGGATCGAAGAAGCGCTGGAACAGTTTGACTATCGTCCCAACATCTATGCGGTGAACCAGAACCGCAAGCTGACCAAGAATATCGGCATCGTGGTGCCTTATCTCGCTGACCCGTTTTTTGCCGAGATCGCAAGGTATCTGGAACAAAGCTGTATCGCCGCGGGGTATCGACCGTCCTTGTTCAGCTCGCATGGCGAACAGAAATTGGAGAATGAGATTCTCGACAGTTTGCGGTCGCTGAAGCCGGCGGGCGTGCTGCTGGCCCCCTTGGGGCGCGCATCGGATCGGTCTCAGATCGAAAAGTTCTGCGCCAATGTCCCGACCGTGCTGTTTGACAGTAACCTCGAAGGTTTGGGCGCTGCATTTATTGGTTCGGACAATTTCAGCTTTGTCTCTCAGACGGTCGAATACATGACTCGGACGGGTGAGCCGCCGTCATTCTTCGAGATGCGGACTCCTGCCAACCCAAACGCCAACAAACGCCGTAAGGCGTATGTCGAGGTGATGGATCGTTTGGGGTTCGAGCCCCATGTCATCAAGATCGATGGTGAAGGCTGGGCTTTCGAAGAGATCGGTCATCAGGGGGCTTTGAAGGTTTTGGATCAAGGTCTGCTGCGCACGGACTCAGTCCTGTGCAGCAATGACCGCCTTGCCATTGGCTTTCTGGCGGCGTGTTACGAGCAGGGGATTCGCGTGGGGCGGCGTCCGGATTGCGCGCTTCGCGTCGCATCAAATGACGATCATCCCTTTGCCAAGTTTACCTGTCCGTCCCTGACAACTGCTGCACATGACTATGACAACGTGGCTGCGCGCAGCGTCGAGGCCTTGTTTGAACTTATTGAAAATGCGGGAAATTCTGGCAAGAGGACCGAAACCTTGTTCCCTGCGCGGCTGGTGCTTCGAGAATCTGCGTGAGTCAATAAACTTAACGCGCGTAAAGTTTTTATTGACGTCGCGACAATTTTGGAACTACCCTCTTTGTACGACATCCAAGCTCAGGGAGGACAGGGATGTATCTGAAGAACGCACTTCGTGCGGCGACTGCACTGACATTCGTCGCTACGGCAGCGGCCCATGCACAAACTATAACGATCGCCACCGTCAACAATGGCGATATGATCCGGATGCAAGGCTATACCGACAATTTCACCGAAGCGACCGGCATTGATGTGGAATGGGTGACGCTGGAAGAAAACGTGCTGCGTCAGCGCGTGACCACTGACATCACCACCAAGGGCGGTCAGTTCGACATCATGACCATCGGCATGTACGAAACCCCGATCTGGGGTGCGAACGGTTGGTTGGTACCTCTGGATGGTCTGTCCGAAGAGTACGATGTCGGTGACATTTTGCCCGCGATGTCGGGCGGCCTAAGCCATGACGGAACGCTGTACGCAGCGCCGTTCTACGGTGAAAGCTCAATGATCATGTACCGCACCGACCTGATGGAAAAAGCAGGCATGGAAATGCCCGAAGCGCCAAGCTGGCAGTTCATCAAAGAGGCAGCGGCGGCGATGACCGACAGAGACGCCGACATCAATGGCATCTGCCTGCGTGGCAAAGCTGGTTGGGGTGAAGGCGGCGCGTTCATCACGGCGATGTCAAACTCGTTCGGCGCGCGCTGGTTCGACGAAGACTGGAAGCCCCAGTTCGACCAGCCAGAATGGTCTGACACGCTGAATTTCTACGTCGAGATGATGACGGAATCCGGTCCGGCTGGCTATGCGACCAACGGGTTCAATGAAAACTTATCATTGTTCCAGCAAGGCAAATGCGGCATGTGGATCGACGCCACTGTTGCGGCGTCATTCGTGACCAACCCTGACGACTCGACCGTCGCGGACAGCGTTGGTTTTGCTCTGGCACCCGATACCGGATTGGGCAAGCGCTCCAATTGGCTTTGGGCATGGGCGCTGGCTATTCCGGCCGGTACACAGCAAGAAGACGCAGCCAAGCAGTTCATCGAATGGGCAACGTCGAAAGACTACATTGAGCTAGTCGCAGAAAACGAAGGTTGGGCAAACGTCCCGCCGGGTGCGCGCTCCTCTTTGTATGAGAATCCTGAATACCAGAAGGTTCCGTTTGCCAAGATGACGCTGGATTCGATCCTGTCCGCTGATCCAAACAACCCGACGGTCAAGCCTGTCCCATATGTTGGTATCCAGTTCGCTGCGATCCCAGAGTTTGCAGGCATCGCGACACAGGTCAGCCAAGAGTTTTCGGCAGTTTATGCCGGACAGCAAACGGTTGAGGAAGCACTTGCCAAAGCGCAGGCTTTCACAGCCGAAGAAATGGAAGCCGCAGGTTACTAAGGCTTCCCTCCCGTGGGGGACAGGCAATCTGTCCCCCGCTCCCCTCTTTCTCAATTTGTGTTTTTCTCGCAGGCTAGCACAGTGCCTGAACAGAGAGGTCTTGCATCATGGCGACCCAACATTCCCGATCCGTTGCCCGGCTGATGATGGCACCCGCAGTGGTCCTGCTGCTTGGCTGGATGCTCGTACCCTTGACGATGACGCTGTATTTTTCCTTCAAGAAATATCTGCCCCTGCGCGGTGGTGATCTGGGCTGGGTCGGCTTCGACAACTACGTTCGGTTCGTATCATCTAGCTCCTTCTGGCCCGCGGTTCAGGCAACGCTGATGATCGTCGGAGGGGTTCTGGTCATCACCGTTGTCCTAGGCATCCTTCTGGCGATGCTTCTGGACCAACCGATGTGGGGCCAAGGTGTTGTCCGCATCCTCGTGATCGCGCCCTTCTTCGTTATGCCTACCGTGTCCGCCTTGGTCTGGAAGAACATGTTCATGGATCCGGTCAACGGCCTGCTGGCGCATCTGTGGCGCTTCTTCGGGGCTGAGCCGATCTCGTGGCTATCCGAAGCCTCAATGACCTCGATCATCATGATCGTCTCGTGGCAATGGCTGCCCTTTGCAACGCTGATCCTGTTAACTGCGATCCAGTCTCTGGACAGCGAACAGTTGGAGGCGGCCGAAATGGACGGAGCGCCAGTCCTGAAACGGTTCTATCACATCGTCCTGCCGCATCTGAGCCGCGCGATCACCATCGTGATCCTGATCCAGACCATCTTTCTACTGTCGATCTTCGCCGAGATCTTCGTGACCACCGGCGGCGCATTCGGCACCCGAACACTCACCTACCTGATCTTCCAACGTGTGCTGGAAAGCCAGAATGTTGGCCTCGGATCCGCCGGAGGTGTCTACGCAATCATCTTAGCCAATATCGTTGCGATCTTCCTGATGCGCATCGTCGGCAAGAACCTGGACGCGTGAGGAGGTAAGATCATGGCCCGCGCTGTCACAACCCGCCGCAAATCGCTGAATACCGCCCTCGCTTGGGCCGTTGGATTGTTGATCTTTTTCCCGATCCTCTGGACCATTCTGACCAGCTTCAAGACCGAGGCACAGGCGATCGCCAGCCCACCGCTGTTCCTGAATTTCAACTGGACCCTGGAAAACTACGCCGTCGTGCAGGAACGTTCGGACTATATGCGGTTCCTGTGGAATTCGGTCATCATAGCCGGTGGTTCGACCATTCTGGGCGTCATCATTGCCGTACCCGCTGCTTGGGCGATGGCATTCGTTCCGTCCAAGCGCACCAAGGACATTCTGCTGTGGATGCTGTCTACCAAGATGTTGCCTGCGGTCGGCGTTCTCTACCCGATCTACCTGCTGTTCATTCGGCTGGGTCTGCTTGACACGCGCGGAGGGTTGGTCGTTGTCCTGATGCTGATCAACCTGCCTATCATTGTCTGGATGCTCTACACCTATTTCCGCGAAATTCCGGGCGAGATTCTGGAGGCTGCACGGATGGACGGGGCGACGTTGAAAGAAGAAATCCTCTATGTCCTGACCCCCATGGCCATCCCCGGCATCGCCTCGACCGTTTTGCTGAACTTCATCCTGGCGTGGAACGAGGCGTTCTGGACCCTCAACCTGACCGCCGTCGACGCGGCTCCGCTAACAGCCTTCATCGCCAGCTATTCCAGCCCCGAAGGCCTGTTCTTTGCAAAGCTCAGCGCGGCCTCGACCATGGCGATTGCGCCAATCCTGATCCTTGGCTGGTTCAGCCAGAAACAACTTGTCCGTGGCCTGACCTTCGGCGCTGTGAAATAAGGAGCATTCCTCATGGGACGCATACAACTCAAGTCCGTGACCAAAAGCTTCGGCGACGTTGAGGTCATTCCACCGCTCGACCTGACCATCGAAGATGGCGAGTTCACCGTCTTCGTCGGCCCTTCGGGCTGTGGTAAATCCACCCTGCTGCGGCTGATCGCGGGGTTGGAGGATATCACCTCAGGCTCTATCGACATTGACGGCGCGGACGCCACCGATGTCCCGCCTGCGAAGCGGGGTCTAGCGATGGTATTCCAATCCTATGCTCTGTATCCGCATATGACAGTGCGCAAGAACATCGCGTTCCCCTTGCGTATGGCCAAGTTGGATCAGGCCGAGATCGACAAGCGCGTCGAAGGCGCCGCCAGCGTCCTGAACCTGACCGATTATCTGGACCGCCGTCCCGGACAGCTCTCCGGCGGACAACGCCAGCGTGTTGCCATTGGGCGCGCTATCGTGCGCGAGCCGGCGGCGTTTCTGTTCGACGAACCTCTATCGAACCTTGACGCGGCACTGCGAGTTGGCATGCGGCTTGAGATCAGCGAACTGCACGAACGTCTGGCGACCACCATGATCTACGTGACCCACGATCAGGTCGAAGCCATGACCATGGCAGACAAGATCGTTGTCCTTCAGGCCGGTGTGATCGAACAGGTGGGCTCGCCTCTGGAGCTCTATCGTACTCCGCGAAACTTGTTTGTGGCAGGCTTCATCGGCTCGCCAAAGATGAACTTTATCGAAGGCGAAGAGGCCGCAAAACATGATGCGCAGACGATTGGTATCCGGCCCGAGCATATCACTGTGTCCGAGAGCGGCGGTACATGGTCCGGCATTGTGGGCGTGTCCGAGCATCTTGGATCGGACACATTCTTCCACATCCACGAAACCGGGCTGGCCGAAACGATCACCGTCCGCGCAGATGGCGAGGTCGGGTTCCGGCACGGGGATCGTATTCACCTGACCCCGCGCTCGGACGTCATTCACCGATTTGACGCCAAAGGATTGCGGATTGAATGAAGCGCTTGGCGGGCAAAACGGCGCTAATCACAGGCGCAGCGCGCGGGATTGGGCTGGCTTTTGCCAAAGCCTATGTCTCTGAAGGCGCGCGCGTGGCATTGGCTGATATTGATGTCGCCCGCGCGCAAATGGCCGCACAGGAGATCGGCGAAGCCGCGATTGCGGTTGAGATGGATGTCACCAGCCAACACAGCATTGATGCTGCTATCACGCAAACGTTGGATGGTTTTGGGCAGATCGATATCCTGATCAATAATGCTGCGATCTTCACCGCCGCGCCGGTTGTTGAGATTGAGCGTACAGACTATCAGCGCGTCTTCGATATCAATGTCGCTGGCACTTTGTTCACCCTTCAGGCTGTCGCGCGGCACATGATCGAACAGGGGATCCAAGGCCGCATTATCAACATGGCGTCGCAGGCCGGGCGACGCGGAGAGCCCTTGGTCGCGGTTTACTGCGCCAGTAAGGCGGCCGTTATCTCGTTGACCCAATCCGCCGGGCTGAACCTGATCCAACATGGTATCAATGTGAACGCGATCGCTCCGGGTGTGGTGGATGGCGAGCATTGGGACTGGGTCGATGCGTTCTTTGCGAAGCACGAGGGCAAGCCACCGGGACAGAAAAAGCGCGAGGTCGCCGCTGCAGTTCCGCATGGCCGTATGGGGCGTGCCGAGGATCTGACCGGGATGGCGGTGTTTCTGGCCTCAGATGAAGCGGACTATGTCGTCGCACAGACCTACAACGTGGATGGCGGAAATTGGATGAGCTGATGGATCCATTGGCGCGTACTCATATACCAGTGAAGCTGCGGTTGGACAATCTGTCCCAGCTTCCTGCAGATGTTAAAACGCCCCGTTACAGGCGCAAGGACCTGACGCCCAGTATTGTCCATATTGGTCTTGGCAATTTTCACCGCGCGCATCAGGCGTGGTATATCCACCGGCTGATGCAGCAAGGTCTGGCGTTGGACTGGGCCATCATCGGCGCGGGTGTGCGCAGTTATGATGCAGAGTTGCGGGCAAAGCTGATTCAGCAGGATTGCCTGACAACACTGGTTGAGCTTGATCCGGCGGCCTTATCCGCCGAAGTGATTGGCCCGATGATCGACTATGTGCCGATTCAGCCGGGCAACGGGCCGCTGATCGAACGGATGTCAGACCCTGCCATCCGCATCGTGTCGCTTACCATTACCGAAGGCGGATACTATCTGGACGCCAAAACGGGTGTGTTCGATACGGAACATGATGATATTCGCCATGACGCGCAGAACCCAAAACAGCCGCGCACCGTTTTCGGCGCGCTTGTTGCCGCGCTGAAGCGTCGGCGCGCTGCCGGTCATGTGCCCTTCACGGCGCTCAGCTGCGATAACCTGCAAGGCAATGGTGCGATCCTGCGTGACAGTGTGGTCGGTTTGGCGCGCCTGTCTGATCCCGAACTTGCGGAGTGGATCGATCAGACCGGGGCCTTTCCAAACTCGATGGTCGATTGCATCGTGCCTGCCACTTCGGAAGACCTTCGCAGCCAGTGTCAGGCGCTGGGCATCACGGACGCCGCCCCGGTTTCGCACGAGAACTTCCGCCAATGGGTGATCGAGGATGATTTCTGCGCCGGGCGTCCACCTTTGGAAACGCTTGGGGTGGCGATCACCAAAGATGTGCATGCCTATGAGGCGTTGAAGCTGCGCATTCTCAATGGCGGTCACCAGATCTTGGCCAACGCGGGTGAGGTTCTGAACCTGCCTACGATTTCGGACTGCCTGCAGGATGCAGACCTCTCGGCCTTTTTTCGCAAGGTCCAGACCGAAGAGATACTGCCTCATATCAAAGGCGTGCCCGAGACCAGCCCAGATGCGTATCTAAAGCAGGTTGAGCGCAGGTTCCTGAACCCGACGATCCGTGATTCCACACGCCGTGTGGCCTTTGACGGATCAGCGCGGCATCCGGGGTTTCTGTTTCCTTCACTTCGCGATGCGATATCCTCGGGCGCGTCGTTGTCAGGGTTGGCCTTGGCCGAAGCCTTCTGGTGCCGCATGTGCGCTGGCGTGCGTGAGGATGGGACTACGATTGCGCCCAATGACCCCATTTGGCCAGATTTGCAGGCCGCCGCCCGCGCGGCTCGAGCAAATCCCGCACAATGGCTGGATGTGGCCAACCTCTATGGTGAGATAGGGCAGGACCCACGGTTTGCCCAAGCCTTTGCCGATTGGCTGGATTGTATCTGGCAAGAGGGGAGCCGCGCCGCAATTGCCAGATATGTCAGGTCGCAATACCCCGCGCGAAATCGGGGTGCCTTCACTTAAGACCACCCTGCCTAGTCGCCGAAGGTGGCCAGATAGGCGGTAATATCTTCCGCGCCTTTTTTGAGCTTAACGCTCATGTTCGGGCGGGCGGAATCGTCGTTCAGATACTCTTTGATGAAACTGATTGGGTCCTGCATATAGGCGATAAGGTTGGTTTCGGTCCAAACCAGACCTTCCTCGCCTGCACGGATCATGTCATCGGTAAACATGCCGATTGGCAGACGTTCACTGCCATAGCGGTAGTCGTTCTCGGTTCCGGCAATGCGGCCGACTACGCCATATAGATTGGGACCGGTGATTCCACCTTTCACCAGTACTTCGCCATCCTTGATAATCGCATGGCAGGATGAACATCGGTTATAGAGTTGTTCGCCTTTGACAGGGTCACCGGCGGCGGTGGCCTGAGAAGACAGGGCAATCGTTAACAGAACGGCAGCCAAGGGGGGTTTTGACATCGTAGTCTCCTGATTGACGTTCGCGCAGGAGTTGATGTCTGATGTATCTGGGCGAAGCGCAACGATATTCCGCCGGATCTCGTGCTGCGAAAATCATCTATTTCAGGGGTATTATTTGTTGCGGAACAAAGGGATATTCGTGCCTCAGATCGTGCCCGGTTTCGAACCAATCTTACAAAAGCCAAGCGCAGCGAAACAGGCAAAGCTGATGCCGAGACGTGCCGAAAGCTGGCCCGAATCAGGCCCGTTCGATTCGTTTTATTAGCAGACAGAGTGATATAGAATCCCCAAAAAACCCGGTGTGTCGTGACAAAATACACAGATGCGGCGTATTGCGCGTTTATGACCGCTGGACGAATACTAATTGCGTCGGTAGACAACGCGGTTAAGACACCGCCTTCGCGCGGTGTACGAGCTATTTGCCCGCACGCGGGCGCCAGACAATCGGAGATTACCTCGTGTCCCACGCAGAAGACCACGAAGGCACCCGCAGAGATTTCCTGTATTACGTCGCTGGCGGCGCAGGTGTCGTTGCTACCGGGGCAGCCGTATGGCCCCTGATCAACCAGATGAACCCATCCGCAGATGTTCAGGCCCTGTCCTCGATCCGCGTGGATGTCAGCGGGGTTGAGCCGGGTACGCAATTGACCGTCAAGTGGTTGGGCAAACCGGTTTTCATTCGTCATCGCACCGGCGCAGAAATCGCCGAAGCGCAAGATCAAGACGCCGAAGGCGTCGATGCCCTGCCGGATCCGCTGGCGCGTAACTTTAACCTGAACGCCGACGCGCCCGCAACTGACGCGAACCGCGTTATGCCCTCGCCCGAAGGTGAAGCGCCGGGTGCATGGATTGTTCAGATGGGTGTTTGTACGCACCTCGGCTGTGTGCCGCTGGGCGATGCCGGGGACTTTGGTGGCTGGTTCTGCCCCTGCCACGGCTCGCACTATGATCTGGCCGGTCGTATCCGCAAGGGTCCCGCGCCTGAAAACCTGCCTGTTCCGCCTGCGGAATGGGTCGACAATTCGACAATCCGACTCGGCTAAGGGAGACCCAACTTATGTCCGGAATTCCCCACGATCACTACGAGCCGAAGACAAATGGCGAAAAGTGGCTGCATAGCCGCCTGCCCATCGTCGGCCTACTGTATGACACCCTGATGATCCCGACCCCCAAGAACCTTAACTGGTGGTGGATCTGGGGTATCGTTCTGGCGTTCTGCCTGGTGTTGCAAATCGTCACCGGTATCATTCTGGTGATGCACTACACCCCGCATGTCGATCTGGCCTTCGCCAGCGTCGAACACATCATGCGCAACGTGAATGGTGGTTACTTCATCCGCTATCTGCACATGAATGGCGCGTCGCTGTTCTTTGTTGCGGTCTATATCCACATGTTCCGCGGCCTCTACTATGGCTCGTACAAAGCCCCGCGTGAGATCACGTGGATCATCGGGATGCTCATCTACCTGATGATGATGGGCACGGCCTTCATGGGCTACGTTCTGCCCTGGGGTCAGATGTCCTTCTGGGGTGCGACCGTGATCACCGGCCTGTTTGGCGCGATCCCGTTTGTGGGTGATGCGATCCAGACCTGGCTGCTGGGCGGACCGGCTGTGGACAATGCCACGCTGAACCGCTTCTTCTCGCTGCACTATCTGCTGCCGTTTATCATTGCGGCGCTGGTGATCGTGCATATCTGGGCCTTCCACACCACCGGCAACAACAACCCAACGGGTGTTGAGGTTCGCCGTGGCTCGAAAGCCGAGGCCGAGAAAGACACGCTGCCCTTCTGGCCCTACTTCGTGATCAAGGATCTGTTCGCACTGGCTGTTATCATGGTCGTGTTCTGGGCCATCGTCGGTTACATGCCGAACTACCTGGGTCACCCCGATAACTATATCGAAGCGAACCCGCTAGTTACGCCTGCGCATATCGTTCCCGAATGGTACTTCCTGCCCTTCTACGCGATCCTGCGTGCCTTCACCGGCGAGGTCTGGGTGGTTCAGTTTGCCAGCTTCATCACCGGTGGCATCGTCGATGCCAAGTTCTTTGGTGTGGTTGCGATGTTCGGCGCGATCCTGGCGATGGCGCTGGCCCCGTGGCTGGACACGTCGAACGTGCGTTCGGGTCAGTATCGCCCGATGTTCAAATGGTGGTTCCTGCTGCTGATCGTCGACTTCTTTGCCCTGATGTGGCTGGGTGCGATGCCTGCGGAAGAACCCTATGCGACCTTCTCGTTGATCGCTTCGGCCTACTGGTTTGCCTATTTCTTCGTGATCCTGCCCGTACTTGGTGTGATCGAGAAGCCGCTGCCACAGCCTGAAACGATCGAAGAAGACTTCAACGCGCATTATGGCAAGGCTGACGCCGAAGCCACGCCGGCCGAGTAAGAAGAGGGACCGGAAACATGTTCAAGAAACTTGCAATCGGTGCCGCGTTTGCCCTGGCCCTTGCGCCCGCGTCGACCTTTGCGGCAGGTGGCGGTGAGCAGCATATCGAAGACTATGCGTTCTCGTTCGAAGGGCTGTTTGGTACTTGGGATGAATTCCAGCTGCAGCGCGGTCTTCAGATCTACACCGAGGTTTGTGCAGCCTGTCATGGCCTGCAATATGTGCCTCTGCGTGATCTCGAAGCGCTGGGGTACTCGGAAGAACAGGTGATCGCTTATGCGGCCGCCAACTTTGAGGTGTTCGACCCTGAGTTGGACGATTTCCGCCCGGCGATTCCGACCGATCACTTCCCGGCCAACACAGGGGTTGGCGCACCTGACCTGAGCCTGATGGCCAAGGCGCGTGCGGGATTCCACGGACCTTATGGTCTCGGGATCAACCAGCTGGTCAAAGGCATGGGTGGCGCAGAATACATCGCGTCCCTGCTGAATGGCTATACGGGAGAAGAGAAAGAAGAGGCGGGAACCATCCTGTACGAGAACAAAGCCTTCCCCGGCGGTTGGATCTCGATGGCACCGCCTCTGTCGGATGAGCAGGTCGAGTTTGCCGATGGTCACGCAAATGACGTTGAGCATATGTCGGAAGACCTGGCTGCGTTCCTGATGTGGACAGCCGAGCCAAAGTTGATCGACCGTAAGAATGCCGGTTTTGTCGGCGTGATCTTCCTGACGGTTCTGTCTGTGCTGCTGTATCTGGTGAACAAGCGCCTTTGGGCACCGCACAAGGGCAAAGCGCGTAAGGACTGATCGTTCTTATCGAATTGGAATTGAAAACCCCCGCACCATCAGGTCGCGGGGGTTTTTGCTTTAAGAGTGGGCTGAAGGGGCCAGCCCCTTCTTGGCCTTTGGCCAATTCATCCCCGGGATATCTCTGGCCAGATGAAGAGTGGATCAGGCTGTTAGCTGTGTCGCAGTGTGACCGGTGACCGTTGCAGTTACGATCTGGCCTTCGGCTTGGGGCGCGTCAAAGGTTACTTCGGTAAATTGTTCGGTTCGACCCATATGCGGGTTTTCCATCAGAACTTGATGGGTTTTGCCGATCTGGGAGGCGAGATGTTTGGCGACCTGTGTCTCACCTGCTTTGCGCAGACGGGCGGCGCGGGCTTTGATGGTTGTGCCGTTGACCTGCTGCGGGATGCGTGCCGCCGGAGTGCCGTCGCGCTTTGAGTACGGAAAGATATGCAGCCAGGTCAGATCACATTCAGTGACCAGTTTCATAGAATTCTCGAAATGAGCGTCGGATTCAGTGGGGAACCCAGCGATGATGTCGGCGCCAAAGGTCATCTCGGGGCGTAGCTTGCGCGCCTCTTCGGTGAAGCGGATGGCGTCATCGCGCAGGTGGCGGCGTTTCATCCGCTTCAGGATCAGGTCGTCGCCATGTTGCAGGGACAGGTGTAGATGCGGCATCAGGCGCGGCTCGGTCGCGATTGCCTGCATCAGGTTCTCGTCCACTTCGATGGAATCGATCGAGCTGATCCGCAGGCGCGGTAGATCTGGCACCAGCTTCAGAATGCGCATCACCAGATCACCCAACTTGGGCTTCGCGGGCAGGTCTGCGCCCCATGAGGTCAGATCAACGCCGGTTAGCACAACCTCGTTGTAGCCCCTATCAGCCAAACGCTTGATCTGATCCACTACGACGCCTGCGGGCACACTGCGCGAGTTGCCTCTGCCATAGGGGATGATGCAGAAAGTGCAACGGTGGTCGCATCCGTTCTGCACCTGCACGTAGGCCCGGGATCGTGTGCCGAAGCCATCGATCAGATGACCGGCGGTTTCAGTGACGGACATGATGTCATCAACCTGAAGCGCTTCGGTCTCGCCAATGAAATCTGCAGCCATCCCCTTCCAGGTATCGGGCTGCATCTTTTCGGTGTTGCCGATGACCGCGTTGACCTCATCCATTTTGGCAAAGGTCTCAGGTTCGGTTTGTGCCGCGCAGCCGGTGACAATCAGGCGCGCGTCAGGGTTTTCCCGCCGCAGCCTTCGGATTTCCTGACGGGCTTTTCGGACGGCCTCGGCCGTCACCGCGCATGTGTTCACCACGACCGCGTCGGTCAGGCCAGCCTGCTGGGACAGTTCCTTCATCGCCTCGGTTTCATAGGCGTTGAGGCGGCAGCCCAGGGTGGTGAACTTTGGGGCGCTCATCCCAAAGACCTTAGGAATTCGGGTGTCAGAGTGCCGGAAAACACATGCGCCGTTGGTCCTGTCATCCAGACGCCATCGTCTCGCCAGTCGATCCAGATGCTACCGCCATCCAGTTCGATTTGAACCTTGCGACCCGTCAGGCCACGGCGCGCGGCGGCAACGGCTGTAGCGCAGGAGGACGAGCCCGAGGCCAGAGTGATGCCAACGCCCCGCTCCCACACCCGCATCCGGATATGGTCTTTACCGATGATCTGCGCCACCTGCACATTTGTGCGCTGGGGGTAGAGCGGGTGGTACTCGTACCGTGACCCGAACTCAGTGAGGGGAATCGCCTCGGCGTCTTCAACAAAAAACGTACAGTGTGGATTGCCCATGCCGGTCGCGGTGGGTGCGCCTTCTATCGGCAGTTCCAGCGTATCCATCTCTTCTGCCAAAGGAATGTCACGCCAATTGAGCTGTGGTTGCCCCATATTGACCGAGGTCATACCATCGCCCGCATCTTTGGCCGCGAGAGAGCCCCGTTCGGTGGTCAATGAGAGCTCGGACTTTCCAGCCTCGTCCATTAGAAAGCGGGCAATGCAGCGCGTGGCGTTGCCACAAGCGGCCGAGGTCGAACCATCGGCGTTATAGAACACTAGGTGCGCATCTTCGGCGCCGTTTTCGATAACAGCCAGTTGATCGAAGCCAACGCCGAACTGGCGGTGCCCGATGGCCTTGGCCAGTTCCGGCCAGATGGGTGTCGCATGCGCGCGCGCATCTACAATGACGAAGTCATTGCCCAGCCCATGCATCTTCATGAAGGGCAAACCGGTATCGAGTCTCTTTTGCATGGCGGGCATATAACGTCGGTGGAATGATGAATCCACCCTGTCGCAACGATTCGTGAAAAAAGGTCTTGACCCCCCTGCGCCACCTGCATAAGTAGGCCGCCTATCGGGTCGCCGGAAACATCTAAAACGCAGGCGAAACGAGGTGTGAAATAAGGTCTTGAACCTGATTGGGAAAATACCTTACAGAGCGCCACGGATCAGCAAGATCCAACAAAAGAGTGGGCCGTTAGCTCAGTTGGTAGAGCAACTGACTTTTAATCAGTGGGTCGCAGGTTCGAATCCTGCACGGCTCACCACTTTTTCAAAGCACGATGTTTGACGTGGCAATTCCGAGCCTGAACCATTGGGAATTGGCCTAGTGTGGAACCGCCTCAATCCAGCGAGTTGCGCCCTTTGACAAGTTGGCGAGATACATCGGCAGAATTTTGTTCTTCATCCCATGATACTCTGGGAATCATGTCATATTGAGATATGGTGTCGCGTATTGCCCTTACTTTTGACGAACCCGAAAGTCTGACCTCTCTTGTCATACGCGTGTAGTCAAAAGTTCAGAAAAGGCGCGTTGATTCACAAACTCGAAAGGTGATCTATGTCTTTCTCCAGCCGCAATCAGATTTCTCGCCGCCAGTTCCTCGCCACAACAACTGCAAGTGTTGCGGCTATTACGTTGCACCCGTTCTCGGCGGCTGCAGCGAGCAACCAGGCACATCTGAGGATCATGGAAACCACGGACATTCATGTCCATGTCTTCCCCTATGACTACTACGCGGACAAACCCCGCGATACGGTTGGCCTGTCCCGCACCGCGTCGATCATCAATGAGATCCGGTCAGAGGCAACGAACTCTCTACTGGTCGACAATGGTGACTTTCTGCAAGGCAATCCGATGGGTGACTACATCGCCTATGAACGGGGCATGAAGGATGGCGACAGCCACCCGATCATCATGGCCTTCAACACGGTTGGCTATGATGCCGCGACATTGGGCAATCATGAGTTCAACTACGGTCTGGAGTTTTTGGATAAGGCCCTGGCCGGGGCCGAATTCCCGGTTGTTCTGGCCAACATCGCCAAGGAAAAAGGCGCAAACCCGCGTGAGGACAAGACCTTGGTGAAACCCTACGCGATCCTGGATCGTGAGATTGAAATGGGCGACGGCACCAAGCATCCGATCAAGATCGGGGTGATCGGCTTTACCCCGCCGCAGGTCATGAACTGGGATCGTAAGCACCTTGAGGGCAATGTCGAGGCGCGTGATATCGTTGAGACCGCGCAAGCCTATGTGCCCGAGATGAAGGAACAGGGCTGCGATCTGATCATAGCGCTGTCGCATTCGGGGATTGGTGAGGCAGATCATGCGGTCGGGATGGAGAATGCTTCGGTCGTTCTGGCCGGAGTTGATGGCATCGACGCGCTGGTCACGGGCCACAATCACCTTGTCTTCCCATCACCAACCTTTGCGGATCGCCCTGGCATCGACGTGGAAAAGGGCACGCTTATGGGCAAGCCCGCTGTCATGGGCGGCTTCTGGGGCTCGCATCTTGGTCTGCTGGATCTGTTGTTGGAGCGGGATGGAAATGAATGGCGGGTGGTTACCACCACGTCCGAAGCGCGTCCGATTTCCAAACGCAACGAGGATCGTTCCATCACCGCCTTGGTGGGTGATGATCAGACGGTGCTCGACTCGGTCGCGCAGGATCACGACGAAACGCTGGCCTATGTCCGGCGCGCTGTTGGCAAAACCTCGGCCCCGCTGCACAGCTATTTTGCGCTGGTCGCGGATGATCCGTCCGTCCAGATCGTCTCAATCGCGCAAAAATGGTATGTCGAAGAGATGATGAAGGGCACCGAGCACGAAGGCCTGCCCATTCTGTCAGCAGCGGCTCCGTTCAAGGCTGGTGGCCGGGGCGGTCCTGAATACTACACCGATGTTCCGGTCGGTGATGTGGCGATCAAAAACGTGGCTGACCTGTATCTGTACCCCAACACGGTGCGCGCGGTGCGTGTGAACGGCGCTCAGGTCCGTGGATGGCTCGAGCGGTCGGCAGGCATGTTCAATCAGGTTGAAGTTGGTGCGGAAGATGCGATCCTGCTGAACCCGGATTTCCCGTCCTATAATTTCGACGTGATGGATGGCGTGACCTATCAGATCGACCTATCACAACCCTCGCGCTTTGGACCGAAAGGGGAAGAGGTCAACCCAGACGCCGCCCGGATCGTGAACCTTGCCTTCAACGGTGAGCCGGTTACAGATGACATGGAGTTCATCATCGCCACCAACAATTATCGCGCTTCGGGTGGGGGCTCCTTCCCTGGCGCGTTGGGCGATACAGTGGTGTTCGAAGCGCCTGATACCAACCGCGATGTCATAGTGCGCTACATCGTTGAGCAGGGCACCATCGATCCAAAGGCAGACGCCAACTGGTCCTTTGCGCCGCTTGAGGGCACTACGGTTCTGTTCGAAACCGGCCCGAAAGCCCGCGATTATATGAGCGATGTCAAAGGGGTCACGATCGAGGATGCTGGCGAAGGTGCAGACGGGTTTGCCGCCTTCCGGATCAAACTCTGACGCCTGATCCGATTTGAAGACTCCGTCCGCCACCGTAGTTCTTTGCGGTGGCGGAAGGCCTACAGGAAGTTACCGGCCTCTGTCATGATTTCCTGGGCGTGAGTATAGGTCACTGCCTGGCCTGCACCTTCGATCACGCGGCTCACTTGGTTTCGGTTCCATCTGTCAAAGCGCGTTTGCGCGTCAGGATGCGGTATGGTGCTGTCTTGGTCCGCAAAAATCGCCAGAACTTTCACGTTTGAATCTGCAATCGCCTCATGCTCGACCCTCATCTTGGATGCCAGCACTCCCTTTAGTGAGGATAACAGCGCTGGGATGTACCCCCGGTACTCCAGCTCTGCCAGTTGATTCTGAAGGACAAACTGCACGTTCTTGTCATTCGGAAAGTCTCTTGCTGCTCTTTTGAACTGTTTCCATAGGGCGCAGGGTAAAAACTCTGAAATGATTGGATCGGAAAGCCTGGGAATCTTCCGGGCGACGAAGCGGGGGTACGGTTTTTGAACCGCCATGCCAGCCGGAGCAATCAGCAGAAGACGTTCGACATCACCCGGCCGTTCGCTCACAAACCGCGCGGCAATGGCACCGCCCATTGAGTAGCCAATAATGTTCAGTTTTCGGTCATTCAGTTTCAGGTGTACCAGTATTTGGGTCAGTTGGCGTGTGAACAGTTCTGCCGTGTGAGTCACATCATCTGGGCGGTCGGAATACCCACGCCCATAAAGGTCATAGCTAAGGATGCGGTAGCCCTTCTTGCGCAGCTCGGGTTTCAGCGCGGTCCACACATAGCTTGCGGTTGACCAACCGTGAATGCAGATGAGCAAAGGTTTACCTTTGTCCTCCTCTTTGTTGTCTAACTCATAGTAGGTTTGGCCATGTTCGAGATCCAAGAAACACTCGGGCGACGGCTTATGGTCGGGGCCTACCATCACCTTGCGCGCGTATTCATCGTTCCGCCATTCTGAGTCCAAAATCCCCATACCCAATCTCCTTGAATTGCTTCGGCACATTCCGACCGTCGCTGTGATTGTCATATAAAATGCGCCATGGTGGATGGGGCGTCGCGCCTTGAATCTCGCCACATCCGCAAAGGTGTAGGCTAGGCGCTTCTGCCAACCACGGCTTGGTTCAGCTCAATACATTCACTCAAATCGATCATTGCGCAGATTTCGGCAATGGCCCGTCTGGTCAGAGTATACCGGATCAAAGCACACGGCAAAGAGATCACAGATCAGGAGCTTGACATTCGTTTCAATTAGTCTGATATTTCTGTTATGACAGAAACTGTTGACATATCGAAATCCAGCGCCTCCAGCCAGTTCATCCTGTATTGGGGTGATATGGGGACCCAGTGGGGGGTCAATCGGTCGGTGGCGCAGATCCACGCGCTGCTGTTCCTCAGCACCAAGCCGATGAATGCGGAACAAATCTCAGCAGCGCTTGGGATCGCGCGTTCAAATGTGTCGAACTCTTTGAAAGAACTTGTCAGCTGGCGTTTGATCCGGCGGGTGCCGATTCCGGGTGAGCGGCGCGAACATTTCGAGGCCGAGACCGATGTTTGGGAGATGGTGATCCGCATCGCGCAAGGCCGCAAAGAGCGTGAGATCGATCCCGCTGCTGCAGCCATTCGCACATGTGTCGCGCAGGCTGAAAGCGAAAGTGGGCTAGAGCCGGAGGTATTGCAGCGTATGCAGGCGATGCAGGATTTCCTGAGCACGGCTGACAAGTGGTATCACGATATGCTGACGGTTCCTCGGCCCAAGCTGATCATGCTTATGAAGATGGGCAGCAAAGTCGCCTCATTCCTGAAGCTCACGGGGGGCAAGCCAAGCGGCTAAAAATTTTTGACTTATAAGTTCTCTTTTGACGGAAATAACAGAATGTTCGAAAAACACGAAGCGCAGCCCTTTCAAAACGCTCAGCCTATTGAGGCTGATGTCAAAACGCAGCCATCTGATCGGCACAAAGTGGATACCCGTTTCTTCGAGCTGTTGGGGAAAGACGGATGGAACCGATTGCCCGCTGCGATCAGGCGGCGCTTTAGCAAACGATTGTCTGGAGGTGCCAGTCTTGTTTATCAGGGTCGCGTGTCCGAGATGCAGATGAATCTGGCCGGGCGATTGCTGGCTTTTGTCATGCGAGCCATAGGCGCGCCGCTGCCGTTTGATCGCACATCGGCCGGGCGCTCTGCCGTTGTGGTTGTCACCGAAGACGTTGCAACCGGGGGTCAATTCTGGATTAGGCAATATGGCCGGTCCTCGGGGTTTCCGCAGATTGTCAGCAGCTCCAAACGCTTCGACGGTCCGACCGGGTTAGAGGAATACATAGGCTATGGAATTGGCATTGCATTGCGGTTGCAAAGCACCCGGAACGCCTTGCTGTTCATCAGCGACAGCTATTTTGTGAAACTGGGCCGCTGGCGCATCCCTTTGCCCAAATGGGTGTGCCCCGGCAATCTTGTCATCGGGCATGAAGAACTGGGTGATGGGCAGTTCAAGTTCACGCTTGCACTGACTCATCGGCTGTTGGGTTCGGTCATCTATCAGGATGCGGTCTTCTTCGATGCCGAGATCGTTGAGGCGACCGATGCCTGATCTTCCAAACCACGCCATGAAGGTTGTGATCATCGGTGGGTATGGCGTCTTTGGCGCGCTTACCTCCCGTTTGCTTGCGCGCGATGGGCATCAACTGTGGTTGGCCGGGCGGCGGCCTTCAAAGGGTCGCGCCCTTGCCCGAGAACTCGGGGCAAAGACCCTGGCGGTCGATATTCATTCATCGCCTGAGGTCATTTTTGACGTCGCGCCGGATGTTGTCATCGATGCGGCGGGGCCGTTCCAGCATTATGGCCTGGATCCATATCTTGTCCCGCGCTTATGTGTTCAGCACGGCTGCCATTATCTGGATTTGTCCGACAGTTCAGAATTCACAATGGGTATCGCGGGGTTGAACGCACAGGCCGAGGCCGCAAATGTCTTTGTGCTTTCGGGCGCGTCCAGCGTACCGGGCCTGTCCTCGATCATCGTTGAAGATCTGATCGACGGGCTGGACAAGATCGACCTTATCGACATTGCAATACTGCCGGGCAACCGGGCGCCGCGCGGGATGTCGGTGATCAAGAGCATTGTCAGCGGTGTTGGCCGCCCCTCAAAGGTTCTTCGGGATGATATCTGGCAGACAGTGCGGGGCTGGACAGATCGGAAAGTCTACACGCTTGCGCCGGGGTTGCGGCGTGCAGGGTATTTCGTGGACGTCCCCGACATACACCTGCTGCCCAATAGAATTGCCGTTTCAACAGTCATGTTTCGGGCCGGGTTGGAATTGGGGGTGATGAATGCCTCGCTGTCCGTATTGGCCTGGCTTCGCCGCCGCTGGCGCCTTTCCCTGCCCGAAACGGCGTATTCGGCGCTTTACTGGTTGTCGAAAGCGCTCTGTCCGTTTGGAACAGATCGCGGGGGGATGCAGGTGCGTGTCACGGGGCGGAAAAACGGGCAGCGCATCACCCGAACATGGACCCTGATCGCTGAGGACGGAGATGGCCCGTTTGTGCCGGGTATCACCTGTCGTGCAATCCTGCGCGGGGCTGTCGAACCGCGTCCCGGTGCGCGCCCGTGTTTGGCTGAGATACCCAGACGTGTTGTTGAAGACGCCATGAGCGATCTGGCGATTGCCATTCGGTTGGACGAGACGGTCTAACCCAGCCCTTCTTGATCGGTTTTCGCGAAGGAATTATCTGGTCCAGATGACAGTTCAGAACAACAACAGTGTGGTTCGAAAACGACTTTGGGCGCTGGCTATCTTCATTGCTGCGCTATGGGCGATACAGGTCATCAACTGGGCGCTGGGCTATCGTTTGAATCTGGCCTTCGGTCTGATCCCTCGGCATATCGGCGGGATTGACGGAATCTTCGGGATGCCGGTTCTGCACGCCAGCTTCTCTCACCTCATGTCAAACACACCGCCACTTGTGTTGATGGGCACGTTGCTTGCGCTGACCGCAACGCGCGCGCTTCTGTTGGTGAATGCCGTCATTATCGCCCTGGGCGGCGCGCTCGTTTGGCTTTTTGGCAGCAACGCCATCCATATCGGCGCATCTGGTCTGGTGTTTGGGTGGTTCGGGTTTCTTGTCGGGCGTGGTGTGGTCGACAGGTCTCTTGTGACGCTTGGGGCCGCGCTCTTGGTGGCTTTGGTCTATGGTTCGATCATCTGGGGTGTTTTGCCCGGCCAACCGGGTGTCTCGTGGGAGGCGCATCTGTTTGGTGCCCTGGCCGGAGCCGTTGCAGCCCTTGTGATCCGCACCCATGTTCATGCGCCGCGTATCGGGAATGTCGAACAGCGATAGGGGTGTCCGGTAAGGGCGACTGGAGGAGACATGCTTTGGGGTCTTCTTTGGCTCGATTCCAAAAAAATCCATGCTGATTGCGGGCTTGCCGGCCGGGTAAGCACTTAAAATCGCGGGCGGGGTTGAATTCAAGTCTCGTATGATACATCTGTGTCTCGTGAGTGTAATTCGTCCAACCACCAAAGATGCCATCATCGAAGCCGCGTTCGAGGTTTTTTCGCAAAACCAAGCTGCCTCACTTGGCGATGTCGCACAGCATGCCGGCGTGGGCCGTGCGACGCTGCATCGGCATTTCCCTGGACGGCCCGAACTGATGCGCGCCTTGGCAAAGATCGCAATAGCCGAACTTGATGAAGCTGTTGAACAGGCCACGGCAGGCGCAACAAGCTATGAAGAAGGCTTTCGGCTGTCACTGCACGCAATTGTTCCACTGGCAAACCGTCAGTTGTTTCTGGCCAATGAAGGGTTGGAGGCAGACCCTGAAATAGCCGCAGCCTATGACAAAGGCCTTCAGGAGCTTCGGCACGATGTCGACGCGGCCAAACAAGAAGGCGCGTTTGACCCGAACGTTCCAACTGACTGGATTGTTGAGGCCTATGAAAACCTCATCTACGCCGCCTGGTCCCTTGTCCAATCCGGCGAGGCAACAGCCAAGCAAGCTGCCGATTTGGCCTGGCGAACACTTTCCCAAGGATTGAAAGGAGGGGCTGAATGAATCTCGAAACCCTGACCACACAGATCGACGATGTGTTCTTTCTGATCGGCGCTGCGATCTTGTTGATCGAAATCGCCGAGATGCTCTTTAAAGGCGATTTCAAAGCCAAGACGTTCGGCGAAATGCTAGCAAGCGCATCGACCCAGATCCCGTATCTGTTGGTCGAAACCTTTGTTCTGACTGGGGCCTACGGGCTGTATTGGATCATCTCTCAGGGTCTGCCATGGGCCATCCCCGTGACCTGGTGGAGTGTGATCCTTGTGATCGTGCTGGCCGACATCACCTACTATTGGGAACACCGCATTGCCCACGAGGTGCGCCTGCTTTGGACACAACATGCGGTGCATCATTCCTCGCGCGATATGAACATCATCACCGGTATCCGATTTGGCCCTCTGGAAGGTGTATGGTCCCTGATCGCTCATATTCCACTGGCCCTGATGGGGTTTGCACCCGAGGCGATTGTGTTTGGCGTGATCGCAGTGCTGGCTTATCAGACATGGCTGCACACAGAACTGATCGGCAAGCTGGGACCGCTTGAATATGTGATGAACACGCCGTCTCATCACCGTGTCCACCATGGGTGTGATGACAAGTATCTGGATAAAAACTATGGCGGTATCTTCATCATCTGGGATCGGATCTGGGGCACATTCCAGATTGAGGAAGAAACCCCCCGCTATGGCCTGACACGCGATTTTGACAGCCGGAACCCGATCAAAGTCTGGTTCTCGGAATGGCCGGACCTGATCCGGGATATTGCCCGGTCAAAAAGCATCCGAGAAGCTTTCTCTACTCTGATCAGGCCGCCGGGCTGGGAGCCGAAGAAGTGATCAGACGCGGGGTTACAATGGATCGCAGAGCTTTCATAGCTGCAGCTTTGGGTACCTTGACGTCTGGTTTTGTGCCCATTGCCGGGGCTGCACAAGGCACACGTACTGCAACCGGATACATCCGAACAAATTGGAGCCGCGATCCATATAGCCTTGGGTCCTATTCCTATCTTGCCAAAGGATCGTGGCGTAAGGATCACGCAGCCCTTGGCCGTCCAGTCGGTGATCGCCTGTTTTTTGCAGGCGAGGCCACCCATCCATCCTATAACAGCACGGTGCATGCCGCTTATGAATCCGGGATTATGGCGTCAGAGGCGGTTTCTGAAACAGGTACCAATACCGTCGCCATCATTGGCGCAGGGATGAGCGGGCTTGCCGCCGCGGATGCGCTGGCAAGGCGCGGATATGATATCACGATCTGGGAAGCGCGCGACCGTATCGGTGGACGCATCTGGACCGACAATCGCCTTGGCGCAGCGCTTGATCTGGGCGCGAGCTGGATACACGGCACCGATGGCAATCCGCTAACACAGCTTGCGAAATCACAGGGCGTAGCAACCCTGGCAACGACGGATAGCTATGTCATTCGTGGCAGTGATGGGCGCGAAATACCGGATGATGATACCCCTGATTGGGTTGATAATGTTGTGTCCGTTCAGCACAGCGCAGGCGCGGATACTGCCGAGATCAATGTCTTGGCCTATCTGCGAGATACCGACTATGGCGGGGAAGAGGTGGTCTTACCGGGGGGCTATGCACAGCTGCTCGACGCGTTTGCCAGCGATTACGACATCCAGTTGAATCGCGTATTGGCGCGTGTCGAGTTTGATGGCGAAGGGGTTCGGTTGGAAGATAAGGCGGGGCAATCGGACAGGTTCGACACAGTCATCGTGACGGTTCCGTTGGGTGTGCTGAAACAGGGTTCGATCACTTTCTCTCCGCCTTTACCAAATAGAAGGCAAAGCGCCATCGAAAGTCTTGGTATGGGCACGTTAGACAAAGTGTATCTGCGGTATGAAGATGTCTTTTGGGATGCCGACAAAACATGGATCATCACGCCGGAAACCGGTTTGCCGCAGGGACAATTCAACCAATGGCTAAACCTTTATCCCTATTCTGGGCAGCCGATCATCATGGCCTTTAACGGTGCGCAACCAGCGCGTGATTTGGCGGAATTGTCTGATGCAAAGATTGTCGAACGCGCTCAGAGAACACTCGACACTGCATATCCGATTTTTGATTAGTGGTCGCCGCACCTGTGCGCGGCTTCACATTCTCTCAAATCTGACGTTCCCAATCCTTATTCAACAGCGATGGCCAGTTTCAAAAGCTGCGCTGCAGAGCTTTCTATTTCCGCCCAGTATTGTAATAAGTTCTACCAAACCGAATAGCGGCATCATGACTGGTGATTGATGACGCCTACAGATCGTAATTCAAGGCCGTTAAAGTAGCTTTACAAACACCCGGTATTTCAATCTTCTTGCGCGCAGCGCCTCTGGGCCAGTTGAAGATTGTATCTGAGATTTTGGAGTATTCCTGTGCTTTCCAACAATGGTTTTCAAGGTGGTCAGGGCGACCCGGGAGAGTTCGTCAGCATATGGCTGGTGATCCGGCGCAATCTGCTTCCGGTGGCCTTCCTGTTTGGAATCGCAGTGATTTTGACATCTCTGTACATGCGGACGGTTCCCGACAGGTACCGCACCGTCGCCCAGATGGTGCTGTCTTTGTCAGAGACACGATACAGTGACACGACGGGGCGTCTTGAAACCATTGAACTGGGCCGATCAAGTATCGAGACCGAGATCGAAAAGCTCAAATCCCGCGATTTCGCGGGTCAAGTGGCGGAAACACTGGGCCTGTTTGAGGATGATAGTTTCGTTTCTCGCATAAACCCCGATACCGGGCTCGAACAACCTGCTGCACTTCACCGCGAAGCTGTGATTGACAAAGTTCTCGGCTCGTACAGCCTGTCCCGCGCTGGCGAAAGCTTGGCGATTTCGGTGGAGGGTCGGTCCACAGATGCCGAACTGTCTGCTGCTTTGGCCAATACGGTCATCACGCAGTACATAAGTAACGAGCTTGGCGAACGCATTGATCGTTTGGACAAAAACATCGATGACGTTCGGCGGCGTGTCAATTTGCTGGGCGAAGAACTTACCAGCAACGAAGCGGACCTGGCGAATTTTATCCGCTCGGACAATCTGGATGACGAGCAGCTGTTGGACCAATTGCGCAGCGCGGCCGAACGGGCCCGCACCATCCTGTCCATTGGTCTGGAGCAAAACGTTCCGCCGGAAGAAGAACTGGCGTTGCGTGAAGAACTGGCCGCCGCTGAGGAACGGCTTCAACTCAGAACCCGGCAAGAGCTGACGCTGCTGCGTAAGGAGCGGGAAATCGAGCTGCTCAGATCGCGGTATCAGGCCTCGGTTGATGAGTTGAATCTGCTGGAAACCCGAAGCGGCCAGATCGAAGCAGGCACAAGCCAGGTGTCCGTCGCCCGCGTTCCACAAGTGCCATACGCGCCCAATCGTGCGCTGACAGTTGCCCTGGCCGGAGCGATGTCGATCATGATCGGCTTTGTTCTGGCACTGATCCGGGAAGGGCTTGATCGAACAATCAAGACCGAGAAACAGATTTTCAATGCGACAGGGCTGCAGAATCTTGGCTACTTCGTAAAGCAGAAATACGGGCCAAAAGGACGTGCTGCTGCCGTGTTCGAACCGATTGAGAACCCGCGGACCCCTCTGGCAGAAACGGCACGCGGGATTCTGACCAACTGCATCAAGTTTCAACACTCGAAGGTGGTATTGGTTTCATCGGCGCTGCCCAACGAAGGGAAATCATTCATCAGTACGGTGTTGGCGACCACGGCGGCCGCAGATGGAATGAATGTCGCCCTTGTTGATCTGGATGTGTACCGAAAAGGGGCAACCAAGCTTCTGATCCCGGACAGCGCCGATATCAAATGCTCGGACCTGTACTCGTATGACATCGTTCCGCAGCAGGTTGTTGGCGCTCAGGATGCGCCGGGTAAGCTGGACCTGATCACTGTCGAATCCCCGACGCGTGAGCTGACAGATGATGCCGAAATGAAGCTGCGCAAGCTGAAGGACACGCTGACATCCAGGTACGATCTGGTGGTGATCGATACCCCGCCCGCGCTGGTCATGGATGAGGTCTATCGGAACAACACATTGATCGATGCCGCGATCCTTGTGGTCCGCTGGGGTAGATCGCCCCAGGATGCCGTGCAGGCGGTAACGCGGCGCCTATCTCAGGCCGATGTCAATGTCATCGGAACCATCTTGAATGACGTCGATCCCAAAAAGTTCCGCTGGATCGGGTATGAAGGCTATTATGGGCATTATGACTATTACAAATAATGTTTTGAAGATCGGCGGTTAGCAGGCTTGACCGGGGAAGGTGACATCCGCGCGATGACGTAGGTTGAATGACAGTATGATCAGCAGCGAAACATTCAAGCGACCTCGGTCATCGTTGGAAAGCGCCGAGTTTTTCTGCGTCGTCCTGGGTGTGCTGTTTTCGTCTTTTGCGTCTTTGCGTCATCCCGGCGCTTCCTTCACGGTCAGCGATTTTTTTATCACCTTCGGGCTTTTGTTCCGATTTATCAGGGCCATCCCGCTATACCCGATGCAGGCGGCCTCTTCGATGTGGTGGCTGGGCATCGCCATGCTGATGACCGGGCTGCTGATCGGCAGCATCGCCTATGGCGATCCGGTGGATGCCGTGGTTGTCCTGATCCAGTACTTCTTTTCATTTGTCGCATTGCCGCTCGCCATTCTTGGCCGTCCGCACAAAGAGGCGGTTCTGCTGGCCAAAATGGGTGTTATGTCCGTTGTCATTAGCTGTCTTGTCGGCCTTGGTGCCTATTCAATCGGGTATAATGGCGGGCACCGACGGCAGCTTGCGCTTGTTGCGGGCAACAACCGACTGACGGGTTTGACCGACAACGCCAATGCCTTTGCGGCGATCATTGTGCTGTGGTTCCCGGTGCTTTGGTATCTCGGCTTGGTGCGCGCCTATAAGATGATTACATTTGCGTGCTTCTTCGCCTTGACCTTTACCGGGCTTATCTTCACCAGCTCAAATTCAAACCTGGCAGGAGCGCTAATCAGTGGCGCCATCTACCTGTTCTTACTAGGTAAATTCCGTATCTTCTTCATCTGGTCGGCGGTGTTTGCAGTGACTGCTTGGGTGGGCATTACATTTGCCGACAAGATCCTGCCGCAGAAATTTGTCGAACGGGTTCTTAGCCCTCTTCAACAAGGGAATATCGAGGGTGTCGGCACCTTCAGTGATCGTGCTGAACTGATGATTGAGGCTTGGCGGTTCCTGCCCGATTACTATGTTCTGGGCATGGGAGCCGAGCAGTACCGCGAACTCAGCTCACATGATCTGCCGGTCCATAATCTGTATCTGCTGCTGGCTAACGAAGGTGGCCTGATGTCACTGATGGGCCTGCTGTTTTTGTATCTGGCAGCGATTACCTATGCCACGCTTGCGGGCCCCGATACGCCCTATAGAACCGCGGCGCGCACGACGGTCATAACCGCGACGCTGACCTTTGCTGCGTTGATGGTGAGCTTCACCCACATCTACCATCGCGCGTATCTGGTGCCGTGGATTGTCTCAATCGGGCTTTTGTACAGCCCGATGCGCCCGGATTGGCTGCATAAGGCGCAGGCACGTGGCGGAACTTGACGCCTGCGCATTGCAGCAGGCGTTCGGATGGGCTGCAAGTTGAACGTAAGTAGCAAGCTCAATGAAACCGAGCAGTCGTATCTATCTATGTTCGGAAAATATGGTGCCCAGAAGAGGACTCGAACCTCCACGTCCATACGGACACTAGCACCTGAAGCTAGCGCGTCTACCAATTCCGCCACCTGGGCAGGTGTCATGAAGGGGCGTTTAAGCCCAGCGACGGGGGGCGTCAACCGGATTCGAGAAGAATTCTGAAAGTTTTTTGAACCTGCTGATCCGTACCTTAGACGGGGCAAAAGACAATGGGTATTGCGTGGCGATTTAGCGCCTTGTTCCGGGGCTGAGTGAGCGTTAGGTCTAAGGCGTACACTTCGAACAGGAGGCCTCTCATGTCCAAACTGGTCACGATCTATGGCGGGTCAGGTTTTGTCGGTCGCTACATCGCGCGGCGCATGGCGGGTGAGGGTTGGCGTGTCCGGGTTGCGGTACGGCGCCCGAATGAGGCGATGTTTGTTAAACCCTATGGCGTTGTTGGTCAGGTCGAGCCGGTCTTGTGCAACATTCGCGATGACGCATCCGTTGCGCAAGCGATGCAAGGCGCGGACGCGGTTGTGAACTGCGTGGGCGTTCTGAACGAATTGGGCAAGAACGAATTTCCTGCGGTTCAGGCCGAAGGCGCCGAACGGATCGCACGATTGGCTGCCGCGCAGCGTGTTTCCCGTATGGTGCATCTGTCCTCGATCGGGGCGGATGCGGATGCCCAAAGCGAATATTCTCGCACCAAAGCGCAAGGTGAAGCTGGCGTGCTACAGCATATGCCCGGTGCTGTGATCCTGCGGCCGTCGATCATCTTTGGTACCGAAGATCAGTTCTTTAATCGCTTTGCCAGTATGGCGCGCATGGGTCCGTTCCTGCCACTGGTCGGTTCGGAAACGCAGTTTCAACCGGTCTATGTGGATGATGTGGCTCAGGCTGCGGTCAAGGGCATTTTGGGGCAAGCAGCGGCTGGTGTCTATGAGCTTGGCGGGCCCGAGGTGAAAACCTTCCGCGCATTGATGCAGCAGATGCTTGAGGTGATCCATCGTCGTCGGATCATTTTGGGTGTGCCCTTCTTTGTGGCGAAGATCATGGCCGGTGTACTGGACATTGTGAAATTCGTCAGCTTTCAGCTGTTCCCCAACAATATCCTGACCCGCGACCAGCTCAAAAGCTTGCGTCACGACAATGTGGTCTCGGATGGGGTTATGTCCTTCAAGGAGTTGGGTATCGAGCCAACGACACTGGCGTCGGTTCTGCCGGAGTATCTGTGGAAGTTCCGTCCCTCGGGCCAGTATGATGACATTCAGAATTCAGCCAACAATCTGCGAACCTGATCAGCTGTAGGCGACTGCCAACAGGATAATGCCCAGAACCACGCGATAGATCACGTAAGGTGTGAAGCTGACGCTGCGCAACAGGCGCATCATCAGGCTTAGGGCCAGTAGAGCTGAGACAAAGGCGAAGGCCGCAGCGATTGCCCCGTCTTTTGCAAGCTGTGCATCCGCCTGCTGGATAACATCTACAGATAGCAAAACCCCCGAGGCGATGATGGTCGGGATCGACATCAGCATGGCGATCCGGGCACCGTCCTCTCGGGTATACCCAAGCTGGCGTGCGCCGGTAATCGTGATGCCCGAACGCGAAGTGCCGGGGATCAGGGCGACGGCCTGCCACAGGCCCATGACAATTGCATCCCGCAGGCCCCAATCCAGTGCGGTTTTGGTTTGCGGTCCCTTCTGATCCATCCAATAGAGTAACAGGCCAAACAAAAGCATCGTCCAGCCTATAACCGCGATAGAACGCAATGCCTCGGCCAGTCCCGTTAGATAGAGGATCAGCCCAGCAATGACAGTCGGGATCGTTGCGATGATAAGCCCAAGTGCCAGCCGCGATTGCGGGGTATCCGTACGACCCAACAGGGCACGCGGTAAGCCGCGGATGGCGTCTTTCACGTCGCCCCAGAAATACAACACGACCGCGCCCAGCGTGCCCACATGAACAGCGACATCAATGGTTTGGCCCTGATCCTGCATCCCTGTCAGGTTTGGCAGCAGGATCAAGTGACCTGATGAAGATATTGGCAGAAACTCTGTAAGTCCCTGAATGACCGCCACCAGAATCAAGTGAAAGAGACTCATTTAACCTGCCGTACCGCTACCGTTTTGTGTTTACGGTTCATGGGTATTCCCGCGCTCGGAAAAAGGAAAGCAGGTTGATAGGTCCGAATCGGAACTAAAATTAACGCGAAAATTCGCCAGAATCTCTCCTTGCGAGCATTTTTTCTAAATTAGGTCAGTATAATTGACTTTTCATCTGAAATCGCATCTCGTAAAGAATGCCGACCAAGCCAATTCATGGAGTCTGACCCGTGGCCAAGCAACCGATGCTGAAATTTGTGCAGATCGACCGTGCCATGCCCGAAAAGCGTGCCGCCGATGACCGTAGAGAAGATTTTGACGAAATCTATGCGGAATTCGCTGCAGAAAAAGCGGCAGAGCAGGCCAGCCGGTGCAGCCAGTGTGGTGTACCTTATTGCCAGTCACATTGCCCATTGCACAACAATATTCCTGATTGGCTGAACCTGACAGCAACCGGTCGCCTGGAAGAGGCGTACCAAACCAGTCAGGCCACCAATACCTTCCCCGAGATTTGCGGTCGTATTTGCCCGCAGGACCGCTTGTGTGAAGGCAATTGTGTGATTGAACAGTCGGGACACGGCACTGTCACCATCGGCACGATTGAGAAATACATCACTGATACCGCCTGGGGCAAAGGCTGGGTACAGCCCGTTGTTCCGGCTGCTGAGCGCGGTGAAAGCGTTGGTATTATCGGCGGTGGCCCGGGCGGGTTGGCTGCAGCGGATATGCTGCGCCGCGCGGGTGTTCAAGTGACAGTCTATGACCGCTATGACCGTGCGGGCGGATTGATGATGTACGGAATTCCAGGCTTTAAACTAGAAAAAGACGTCGTACAGCGCCGCAACGACCTGTTGGCAGATGGCGGGGTCAAATTTGTTCTGAACTGCGATGTGGACGCAGCTAAGTTTGATGAAATTCGGGCGCAGCACGACGCGGTCATCATTGCTACCGGTGTATACAAATCGCGCGATCTGTCGATGCCGGGAAGCGGGCTGAATGGAATCGAAAAGGCGATCGATTTCCTGACTGCTTCGAACCGTAAAAGCTTTGGCGACGACGTCGAAGATTTCGACAATGGCCGCTTGAACGCTGCGGGCAAGAAGGTCGTTGTGATCGGCGGCGGCGACACCGCGATGGATTGCGTGCGCACCTCGATCCGACAAGGAGCGATTTCGGTCAAATGCCTGTATCGGCGCGACCGCGCGAATATGCCCGGCTCGCAGCGCGAAACACAAAACGCCGAGGAAGAAGGCGTTGTGTTCGAATGGCTTAGCGCACCAAAGGGCTTCACCGGCGATGATAATGTCACCGGTGTGATGGTGCAGAAAATGCGCTTGGGTCAGCCTGACGCATCTGGCCGCCAAGCGCCCGAGGTGATCGAAGGCGCGGATTATGTTGAAGACGCCGATCTCGTGATCAAGGCGCTGGGTTTTGAGCCCGAGGACCTGCCGACCCTGTTTGGCCAGCCCGATCTGCCCGTGACCCGCTGGGGCACCGTCAAGGCGGCTTTCCAGACGGGTGAGACCGAAATGGACGGTGTCTATGCCATCGGAGATATCGTGCGCGGCGCCTCTCTGGTCGTTTGGGCGATCCGCGATGGGCGCGATTGTGCCGACGCGATCATCGAACGGTTCAACGCCAAAGCTGCAATTGCGGCCGAGTGATCAACGCCCCGCGACAGGAGAGTTCAGATGCCTGAATTGAAAGGCCAATGTATGTGCGGTGCGGTCACGATCAGCGCCATCCCAGCAAAAGATTCGCTTGGCGCGTGCCATTGTGACCAGTGTCGCCGGTGGACCAGTTCAATGTTGGTGACGTTTCCAGCTGAACCCGGATATGCCGCTTTGGGTCCGGTCAAGACGTTCACATCGTCCGATTGGGCCGAACGGGCGTTCTGCGCCGACTGCGGATCGGCGCTCTGGTACCGGATCACGCTGCCGGGCGAGATGCACGGACAAACGCAAATGGCGGCGGGCCTGTTCCCAGACACGGGCAACGCGCTGCAACTGGAACTTTATATCGACAAAAAGCCCGACGGGTACGCGTTCGCAGGTGAACGCCGGCAGATGACCAAAGCAGAGGTCGAAGCCATGTACGCCTTGCCGGAAGAAGGAGACAGCCAGTGACCAAATATGATGCCGATTGGGTGCGAGCCGAAGAAACCAAACGTCAATGGATGGCCGAAAACGGTCTCTATTCCGAGGAAGAAGAGCATTCCTCCTGCGGTGTGGGCCTGGTTGTGTCCGTCGATGGCAAGCCATCACGCAAGGTGGTGGATGCCGGGATCGACGCGCTTAAGGCAATCTGGCACCGCGGTGCCGTGGACGCCGATGGTAAGACCGGCGATGGCGCGGGTATCCACGTGCAAATCCCTGTTCCATTCTTCTACGACCAGATCCGTCGCACCGGCCATGAACCCAACCTGGATGAGTTGATTGCCGTTGGTCAGGTCTTTCTGCCGCGCACCGATTTTGGTGCGCAGGAACAATGCCGAACCATTGTGGAAACCGAAGTTCTGCGTATGGGTTACTACATCTATGGCTGGCGCCATGTGCCGGTCGATGTGACCTGCCTGGGTGAAAAGGCCAACGCGACCCGGCCCGAGATCGAACAGATTCTGATCTCTAACTCGAAAGGCGTCGATGAAGAAACGTTCGAGCGCGAGCTGTATGTGATTCGTCGCCGGATCGAAAAAGCGGCTGCGGCTGCGGGGATCTCCGGCCTTTATCTGGCGTCGCTGTCCTGCCGGTCGATCATCTACAAGGGCATGATGCTGGCCGAACAGGTGGCCGTGTTCTACCCCGACCTGATGGACGAACGCTTCGAATCGGCTTTTGCGATCTATCATCAGCGCTACTCGACCAACACTTTCCCACAATGGTGGCTGGCGCAGCCGTTCCGCATGTTGGCTCACAACGGTGAGATCAACACGCTGAAGGGCAACATCAACTGGATGAAAAGCCATGAGATCCGCATGGCCAGCGGAACCTTTGGTGACTACGCCGAGGATATCAAGCCGATTATCGCAGGCGGATCGTCAGATTCGGCTGCATTAGACTCGGTTTTTGAGGTTCTGGTACGCGCGGGTCGTTCGGCGCCGATGGCAAAAACCATGCTGGTACCGGAAAGCTGGTCAAAGCAAGCGGTGGAACTGCCGCAGGCGTGGCGCGACATGTATTCCTATTGCAACTCAGTGATGGAGCCGTGGGACGGCCCTGCCGCTCTGGCCATGACCGATGGCCGCTGGGTCTGTGCCGGTCTGGACCGGAATGGTCTACGCCCGATGCGCTATGTCGTCACCGGTGATGGCCTGGTCATCGCGGGGTCCGAGGCCGGGATGGTGCCGATTGACGAGGCCAGCGTGACCGAAAAAGGCGCTCTGGGGCCGGGGCAGATGCTGGCTGTCGATATGAAAAAGGGCAAGCTGTTCCGCGACAAGCAGATCAAAGACAAACTGGCGCGTGCGCTGCCCTTTGGCGAATGGGTCGGCAAGATCAATGATGTTGATGAATCGCTTGCCGGAGTGACCGAGACGCCGATCTTTTCGGGCGAAGAACTGCGCAAGCGCCAGATCGCAGCGGGCTATTCTGTGGAAGAGTTGGAGCAAATTCTTGCCCCGATGGCCGAGGATGGCAAAGAATCTTTGGCCTCAATGGGGGATGACACACCGTCAGCGGTTCTGTCCAAGCAATATCGCCCGCTGAGTCATTTCTTCCGTCAGAACTTTAGCCAAGTGACCAACCCGCCCATCGACAGTTTGCGCGAATACCGCGTGATGTCGTTGAAAACACGGTTCGGGAACCTGAAGAACGTGTTGGACGAAGACAGCAGCCAGACCGAGATCATCGTGCTGGAAAGTCCCTTTGTCGGTAACGCGCAGTGGGACAAGCTGGTTGAAAACTTCAACTCTCCGCTGGCTGAAATCGACTGTAGTTTTGAACCCGGGCGTGGTGCTCTGAACGCCGCCTTGGCCCGTATTAGGGCCGAAGCAGAAGAGGCCGTGCGTTCGGGTGCAGGGCATCTGGTATTGACTGATCTGAACTCGGGTCAGGGTCGTGTTGCTATGCCTATGATACTGGCGACCAGCGCGGTGCATTCCCATCTGACGCGGCAGGGGCTGCGGACGTTTTGTTCGCTGAACGTGCGGTCCGCCGAATGCGTCGATCCGCATTACTTTGCGGTTCTGATCGGTTGTGGTGCGACCGTGGTGAACGCCTATCTGGCCGAGGATTCGCTGGCCGACCGTATTGATCGTGGCCTGCTGGACGGCTCGCTGACCGAGAATGTAGCCCGCTATCGCGAAGCTATCGATCAAGGCCTGTTGAAGATCATGGCCAAGATGGGGATTTCCGTGATTTCCTCGTACCGCGGCGGTCTGAACTTTGAAGCCGTGGGCCTCAGCCGCGCCATGGTGGCCGAGTATTTCCCCGGCATGACCAGCCGGATCTCGGGTATCGGCGTCACCGGTATTCAGACCAAGGCCGAGGAAATCCATGGCAAAGGCTGGCACAGCGGTCTGGACGTGTTGCCCATCGGTGGTTTCTACAAGGCGCGCAAGTCGGGTGAGACTCACGCGTGGGAAGCGACCTCGATGCATATGATGCAAATGGCCTGTAACAGAGCCTCATATGAACTGTGGAAGCAGTACTCGGCCAAGATGCAATCGAATCCGCCGATCCATCTGCGCGACCTTATGGATTTCAAACCGCTGGGCAAACCGGTCCCGATTGAAGAGGTCGAATCTATCACCTCGATCCGCAAACGCTTTGTCACGCCGGGCATGTCGCTGGGCGCGCTGTCGCCCGAGGCGCATAAGACGCTAAACGTGGCGATGAACCGGATTGGTGCGAAATCCGACTCGGGTGAAGGTGGCGAAGATCCGGCCCATTTCGTGCCGGAACCCAATGGTGATAACCCATCGGCCAAGATCAAACAGGTGGCCTCGGGCCGGTTTGGTGTGACCGCCGAATACCTGAACCAGTGCGAAGAGCTTGAGATCAAGGTCGCCCAGGGTGCGAAACCCGGCGAAGGTGGTCAGCTGCCGGGCATGAAGGTCACCGACCTGATTGCGCGTCTGCGGCATTCGACCAAGGGGGTGACACTGATTTCGCCGCCGCCGCACCACGATATCTATTCGATCGAGGATCTGGCGCAGCTGATCTATGACCTCAAGCAGATCAACCCGCGCTGCAAGGTGACGGTGAAACTGGTGGCGTCCTCGGGCGTAGGCACGATTGCGGCCGGTGTGGCCAAAGCCAAGGCGGATATCATCCTGATTTCGGGTCACAATGGCGGTACAGGCGCCTCGCCGGCGACGTCGATCAAATATGCCGGTCTTCCGTGGGAGATGGGCCTGACCGAAGCGCATCAGGTTTTGGCGATGAACAACCTGCGCGACCGGGTGACCCTGCGGACCGATGGTGGCCTGCGGACCGGTCGCGACATCGTCATGGCCGCGATGATGGGGGCCGAGGAATACGGGATCGGCACCGCTGCCCTGATCGCAATGGGCTGTATTATGGTGCGTCAGTGCCAGTCGAACACCTGCCCGGTCGGCGTGTGTACCCAAGACGAAAGCCTACGCGCCAAATTCACCGGCAATGCGGATAAGGTCGTCAACCTGATCACCTTCTATGCGCAAGAAGTGCGGGAGTTGCTGGCCAGCCTCGGCGCACGTTCGATTGATGAGATCATCGGACGGGCCGATCTGTTGGCTCAGGTCAGCCGGGGCTCGGCTCATCTGGACGATCTGGACCTGAACCCGCTGCTGATCACCGTCGATGGCGCGCATGACATCGTCTACAACCGCGACAAGGACCGCAACGCGGTGCCCGATACGTTGGACGCCGAGATCGTGCGCGATGCGGCGCGGTTCCTCAAGGAGGGCGAGAAGATGCAGCTGTCTTATGCGGTGCAGAACACGCACCGGACGGTGGGCACTCGTGTCTCCAGCCATATCGTGCAGAATTTCGGCATGCGGAACACATTCCAGGATGACCATCTGCATGTGAAACTGCAGGGTTCTGCAGGCCAGTCGCTAGGTGCGTTTGCGGCGCCCGGTCTGAAACTGGAAGTGTCGGGTGACGCCAATGATTACGTGGGCAAGGGTCTCTCGGGTGGCATGATCGTCGTGCGCCCGCCGCAGGTCAGCCCGTTGAAGGCAGATGACAACACAATCATTGGCAACACCGTTCTATACGGTGCCACCGATGGCCATCTGTTCGCAGCAGGCCGTGCGGGTGAGCGGTTTGCCGTGCGTAACTCGGGTGCCAAAGTTGTGATTGAGGGCTGCGGTTCGAACGGGTGTGAATACATGACCGGCGGAGTAGCCGTTATTCTGGGTGATATCGGTGCCAACTTTGGCGCGGGCATGACCGGGGGTATGGCCTATTTGTACGATCCAGAGGGCAAGGCCGAATTGCTTATGAACATGGAAACGCTGGTGACTTGCCCGGTGACCGTCGACCATTGGGAAGATCGGTTGAAATCGCTAATCGAACGTCACGCCAGGGAAACCTCAAGCCGTAAGGCCGCGGATATCTTGCAACATTGGGATGTAGAGAAGGCTCATTTCCTTCAGGTCTGCCCCAAAGAGATGCTGAACAAGCTCATTCATCCGCTGAGCGTTGAGGCAACCGCAGTCCCGGCCGAATAGTTCTGTGGCCTTTTTTGGGTTAAGGACCCCGCATGCGCTTTGACACTAGCGGGGCCCTTCTCAATCAGGGCTTTTCGCCACAATTTTGCCACATCCGCATAAACCAAATATAAATTTTGCCATAGTTTGATCTGGAATTTCTGCCATATTGCGTTTCAACACACGTGAGTACACCGGAAGCATCAAATGCCAACGACATATCTTGATCAGTTCTATTCGTTTGACCCTGCGAATCCGCCCCCAGGTGGCACGGCGGTTGTCGTTGACAAGTTCAACTTGACCGATGTGGATGACGACGGCGAAATCGACGCGCCTAGCGGGGATACCGTAAACGGTCAGGACGTCACCGCGTCATGGCCCGGCGATACCGTGACGATCAACGTAACTGGTGTTGGCAATGTCACCTATACCGGTACAACCTTTTATCTCGCTGACGGAACACGAGTGTTTACACCAACGGACGGTCAGGTGCTGCAACCTGGTACGTTTGTGTCATCGACATTTGTAAACACGCAGGGTCCGCTGGAAGTTGGCGATCTGGGACCACCCTGTTTCACGCCCGGAACGATGATCGCAACACCAGAAGGCGAACGCCCGGTGGAAAGCCTGAAGGCAGGTGATCTTGTGATGACGGTGGATCATGGTCCACAGCCATTGATCTGGGTTGGTGAAACCAAGGTTGAAGCACAGGGCAAATTTGCCCCAATCCGGTTCGCGGCAGGCGTGTTGGGGTTGGAACAAACCTTGCTGGTTTCTCCGCAGCACCGGATGCTGATCGACGATTGGCGGGCGGGTTACATGTTTGGCTATAGCGAAGCGTTGGTGGCCGCGCATACCTTGGTCAATGGCGATACGGTCACGCGCGTCGAAGGTGGCGAGGTTGTCTATTTCCATCTGCTGTTCAAGCAGCATGAAATTGTCATTGCCAACGGGGCCAAAAGTGAAAGCTACTACCCCGGCCATGCGCTGACGGCGTCGGAACGCGACACTCAGGCCGAAATCCTGCGGCTGTTCCCAGAATTAAAAGCACGGGATGCAAAACTGCCCGATACGGCCCGGCCTGTGGTTCCACCGCGCGAGGCGCGGGCAATCGCAATATAGGCCGTTCCAAAGCAGCGGCGCGCGTCGTATAGCTGTGATATGGCAAAGAAAGCAGCCCGCAAATCGAGCGGTAAGAAAAGCAAGGCACGCAAAAAGACAATGCCATTGGGTCAGAAACTGCGCCGTTGTGCAACGCGCGCAGCAGTGGGCATTGTGTGCTTCTTTTTGGCGCTGGTGTTGCTCTACTCTGTGGTGAATCCACCGATCACCCATACGATCTGGTCCGAATGGCGGCGACTAGGCAAAGTCGAGCGGGATTGGGTTCCCATCGAAGAAATCAACCCGATCATGGCGCGTTCGGTTGTTGCGGCTGAGGATGCAAATTTCTGCCTGCATTGGGGGTTCGATGTCGCCGCTATCCGTGATGCGTTAGAGGATGGCGGCAATCGTGGTGCTTCGACCATTACGCAGCAGGTCGTAAAAAATGTGTTCCTTTGGCAGGGCCGCAGTTGGGTGCGCAAGGCGATGGAGACCTCGCTTACGCCGGTGGTCGAGATTTTCTGGAGCAAACAGCGCATTCTCGAAGTCTATCTGAACGTCGCCGAAACCGGTACAGGTGTGTTTGGAGTCGAGGCTGCGGCACAGCGCAATTTCGGTGTCAGCGCGGCGAACATGACGCCGACACACGCAGCGCGGATCGCGGCGATCTTGCCATCACCGCGCAAACGCTCGGTCACGGATCCATCGGTGTTTACCCGCAGGCGGGCGGCTGCCATCCTGCAGGGGGCGGCCACCATCCGCGCAGATGGTCGCGCGGATTGTTTCGAGGATTGAAACTCATCGCCTCTCGGGGCTAAAGCTGAGAAGTACTCACTGGTTCGATTGGAAGCCCATGGCGCGTCTGTTTCACGTTCCCCTATCCCCTTATTGCCGCAAGGTTCGGCTGTCTCTGGCGGAAAAGAAGATCGAGGTTGAACTGGTTGAGGAGAAGTACTGGGAACAGGACCCCGATTTCCTGCGCCGCAACCCGGCGGGCAAAGTACCTGTCTTGCGGTTGGATGGGCAGATCATGTCAGAAAGCGCGGCAATCTGTGAATACATCGAAGATACGCGACCCGAACCGCCTCTGATGCCGAAAACGCCCGAGGCGCGATTTGAAGTTCGCCGCTTGGTCGGATGGTTCGATGACAAGTTTCATCATGAGGTGACATCGAAGCTGTTGTATGAGCGGGTCAACAAGAAGATGACCGGACAGGGCTATCCGGACAGTAAGAACGTCAAAGAAGGTGCGCGGGCGATCAAGTATCACTTGGACTACATGGCGTGGTTGCTGGATCATCGCCGCTGGTTGGCCGGGGATCAGATGACCCTGGCGGATTTCGCGGCTGCGGCGCATCTGTCGTCGCTGGACTATATCTCGGACGTTGATTGGAACCGCAGTGCAGCGGTGAAGGATTGGTACGCCAAGATTAAGTCGCGCCCTGCGTTTCGCTCGATTCTGGCTGATCAGGTGCCGGGGTTCCGGCCCCCGCCCCATTACGCCGATCTGGATTTCTGATAAGGTGGTGAGGGGGCTGTCTGCCCCCTCTTGGCCCTACAGGCCAATTCACCCCCGAGGATATTTTTAGCCAGATGAAGAATGGATCGGGTTTAAAGGACAAATTGGTAGCGCGGGCTTTGGCCGAGGGATTTGTCTCGTGCCGGGTGTGTCGACCGTGGGATGTGCCCCAAGTGCCTGCGCGGTTGGAAGCCTTTTTGGAGGCCGGGTATCATGGGCAGATGGGCTGGATGGCAGAACGGACCCGTTGGCGTGGTGACCCGGCGGCGCTGTGGCCCGACGGGCGATCTGTGATCATGTTGGCCGAAAGCTACACGCCCGAGCATGACCCGACCGAGGTGTTGGCGCATCCCGAGCGTGGGGCGATTTCGGTTTATGCGCAGAACAAGGACTACCACGACCTGGTCAAAAAGCGCCTGAAGCGATTGGCGCGGTGGTTGATTGCTGAGTCCGGCGGCGAGGTGAAAGTGTTCGTCGATACGGCTCCGGTGCCCGAGAAGGCCTTGGGGCACGCTGCCGGGCTGGGTTGGCAAGGCAAACATACCAATCTGGTGAGCCGAGATTGGGGCAATTGGGCTTTCATAGGGTCTGTTTTCACCACGTTGGAGTTGCCTACGGACATTCCGGAAGTCGATCACTGTGGATCATGCCGTGCGTGTTTGGAGAGTTGCCCGACGGATGCGTTTCCGGCCCCATATCAGTTGGATGCGCGGCGGTGTATATCATATCTGACCATCGAGCATAAAGGTCCTGTTGACGAGGATCTAAGGGGTAAACTGGGCAACCGGATTTACGGTTGCGATGATTGTCTGGCCGCCTGCCCCTGGAACAAGTTCGCCGTTGCGGCGAGCGATATTCGGTATGCGGCCCGCGATGATTTGAAAGCACCCGCGCTGGCGGACCTGGCGGTTCTGGATGACACCGGGTTTCGGGCGAAGTTCTCAGGCTCGCCGATCAAACGGATCGGGCGGGATCGGTTTGTGCGCAATGTATTGTACGCGATAGGGAACTCGGGTCAGGAAGATTTGCGCCCGGTTGCTGAGGCGTTGACCGATGACTCCGATCCGACGGTGGCTGATGCGGCGCGCTGGGCGGTTCAACGATTGACTTGAATGCCGCAAACAGGCTGGACGTGTCGGTCCAAACCGCTACACCCGTGCGAAGCAAATGAATGGAGGACCCGATGGTGCTGGCTTTGGGGGTGGATACGGGCGGAACCTATACCGATGCGGTCTTGATCCGGGATGAGGCTGAGGTGATCGCCTCGGCCAAATCACTGACCACGCGGGCTGATCTGGCGATTGGCGTGGGTAAGGCGATCTCGGCGGTGCTGGATCAGGCACGGGTTACGCCCGATCAGATATCCATGGCGTCGCTTTCGACGACCTTAGCGACCAATGCGCTGGTCGAGGGACAAGGTGGCCGGGTCGCGCTGATCTATATCGGGTTCAAGGAAAGCGATCTTGAAAAACATGGGCTAAGGGATGCGTTGAAAGACGATCCAGCGCTGGTTGTGGCCGGTGGGCACAGTCACGCGGGTGGTGAGGTTCAGCCATTGGATGTCGAGGCTTTGGAGGGCTTCTTAGACTCTCATAAAGGGGTTTCCGGCTTTGCGGTTGCTGCGCAGTTCGCGACACGCAATCCGGCGCATGAGCTCGAGGCAGCGCGGATTATTTTAGAGAAGACGGGTGCGCCTGTCACATGTTCCCACCATCTGTCGGCCAAGCTGAACGGGCCGAAACGCGCTGTGACAGCAGTGTTGAACGCGCGTCTGATCGGGATGATCGACCGGTTGATCGGGCGTGCGCAAGATCAGTTGCTGACGTTGGGCATTACGGCCCCGATGATGGTCGTGCGCGGGGACGGCGCGTTGATGAGCGCCGAACAGGCACGTGAGCGGCCGATCGAGACGATCCTCAGCGGTCCTGCTGCTTCGATTGTGGGTGCGCGCTGGTTAACGGGGGCTGAAAACGCTCTGGTCTCGGATATTGGCGGGACGACGACCGATGTGGCGCTGATCCGCGATGGCAAACCCGCGATTGATCCGGCGGGTGCGCAGGTTGGCGGGTATCGCACTATGGTCGAGGCGGTTGCCATGCGGACCCACGGTCTGGGCGGCGACAGCCAGGTGCATGTGGTGACCGAAGGGCTGGGCGGCGGAGTCTTTCTGGGGCCACGACGGGTGTTGCCGATTTCTCTCATCGCTTCGGAGGCCCCTGAAGTGGTGCATTCGGTGCTTGACGAACAACTGCGTGCAACGACCGTTGGCGAGCATGATACCCGGTTTGCCCGTCGCGTGCCGGGGGTTCACGCGGATGGCGTTGGCGCGCGAGAAGAGGCTTTGCTCGATCGGCTTGGCGATCAGGTTCTTCCGCTGAGCGCCTTGTTGCGAACTCGGATGGAGAATGGTGCACTCACCCGATTGGTGGATCGCGGGCTCGTGCAGATCTCGGGTATTACCCCGTCAGATGCCAGCCATGTGCTGGGGCGGGTCGATGCCTGGGATTCCGAGGCTGCGCGCAAGGGACTGGAGCTGGTGGCCCGTAAGCGGGTCGGGTCAGGTGATATGCTGGCCTCTTCGCCTGAACAGTTGGCCCAGATGATCATCGACCAACTTACCGAACAGACCAGTTTGACCTTGTTAGAGACTGCTTTCGCCGAAGAAGCCAATGATTTCGAACTGCCCGCCAAAGACCTTGCCCGCCATGTTTTGACCCAACGGTGTTTGGCGCAACACCGGGGTTTGCTGGCTTTAGATGCAGCGTTGAATGTGGATGTGGTGGGGCTGGGCGCATCCGCCCCCAGCTATTACCCTGCGGTGGGGGATCGGTTGCGCTGTCAGATGGTGTTGCCTGAACATGCAGGTGTCGCCAATGCCATCGGTGCGGTGGTCGGGCGGCTGACCTTGCGGCGGTCGGGCACCGTCACATCGCCTTCTGAAGGGCAATACCGCGTTCATTTGGAAGATGGTCCTCGGGACTTCGGCGCTTCCGATGAAGCGCTTGCGCTGTTGGAACAGGTCCTGCGTACTGAGGCTGAGGGTGCGGTAAGGGATGCCGGGGCCGACGATATTCGGTTGGTCGTCGACCGCGATATCCGAACGGCCCGGATCGAAGAGCGGGACGTGTTTGTCGAGGCGATGTTGACTGTTGAGGCCAGTGGCCGCCCGCGCGTGGCGACGGGATAACCCCCCTCAGACCTCTGAGAGGGGCCGATATTTACTCTGCTGCGTCGCGCTTGGGCAAGACCCAATCGGGGCGCGGGAAGTGGCAGGTATAGCCGTTGGGAATGCGTTCCAGATAGTCCTGATGCTCTGGCTCGGCCTCCCAAAAGTCATCCACGGGTTCAAGCTCGGTCACAACCTTACCGGGCCACAGACCGCTGGCGTTCACATCGGCAATCGTGTCCAGCGCCACCTGTTTCTGTGCCTCGTCGACGTAGTAAATGGCCGAGCGATAGCTCATCCCGCGGTCATTGCCCTGACGGTTCGGGGTGGTTGGATCATGGATCTGGAAGAAAAATTCCAGCAGTTCCCGATAGGTGATGCCTGCAGGGTCAAACCAGATTTCGATCCCTTCGGCATGGGTGCCGTGGTTTCGATAGGTGGCGTTGGGGATATCGCCGCCAGTATATCCAACACGCGTGCGCGATACACCGGGCAGTTTGCGGATCAGGTCCTGCATACCCCAAAAGCAGCCCCCTGCCAGAACGGCGCGTTCAATGGTCATCAGATTTCCTCCACATGATTCAGGTAGTCGCCGTAGCCCTCGGCCTCCATCTCATCGCGATGGATGAACCGCAAGGCGGCTGAGTTGATGCAATAGCGCAGCCCGCCCTGGTCACGCGGGCCATCAGGGAATACATGCCCCAGATGGCTGTCACCGTGTTTCGAGCGGACCTCGGTTCGGATCATACCATGGGTGGTGTCGCGAAACTCTTCCACATGTTCATGGATGATGGGTTTGGTAAAACTGGGCCAGCCACAGCCGGATTCGTACTTATGGGTCGACGCAAACAAGGGTTCACCCGAAACGATGTCCACATAGATGCCGGGTTCTTTGTTGCCCAGATGCTTCCCAGTTCCGGGTCGTTCGGTGCCGTTGCGCTGAGTCACATGGAACTCTTCAGGGGAAAGAGCGGCAATGGCCTCGGGGTCTTTGGTATAACGGGTCATGGCGTCTCCTTTTCGTGGCTTTTGCCCAATATTTGGGGTTTGAGCGCGGGAAAGCAAAGTCATATTTCAGAGGCCTCGCGCCTTCGTGCAAGTGATCTGCCGGCCCGTTTCGGACGTAGAAGTCTTAAAAGGAGGATGGTCAGTGTTGAGACTAATGCTTTTGACTGCTTTGATATTGGTGGGACGCGTAGTTCAGGCGGCCCCGCTGGTGGGTGAGTTTGAATCGATAGATGGCGGCACGCTGTCGATCGAAGACTGGCGTGGGCAGCCGGTTTTGGTTGTAAACACAGCGTCTCAATGTGGGTTCACCGGGCAATATGCTGTGTTGCAAGATGTGTATGAAGCTTACGCGGACCGAGGTCTTGTGGTTCTGGCCGTTCCGTCCGATTCCTTCAATCAGGAGCTGGAATCAGCGGATGAGGTCAAACAATTCTGCGAAATGAACTATGGTTTGACCCTTCCGATGACGGATATCACACCGGTCACAGGCCGAAACGCCCATCCGTTCTATCAGGCAGTTGCCAGTCAGACAGGTTTTGTGCCCAACTGGAATTTCAACAAGATCCTGATTGATCCCAACGGCGAGGTTGCGGCGACCTTTGGATCGAATGTCAGGCCAGACTCGCATAAACTGTTGTCTCAGGTCGAAGCGCTGCTGCGCTGAGCGGGTTGCCGGGACATCTGCACGGCCAAGATGCCAAGGGTTGTGACGGCAACGCCTAACAGGTCCAACGGCCCAAGTTTCTCTCCGAGTATGATCGCTGCGACGGCAACCCCAAAGACCGGGTTCAGAAAGTGGAATGTGGCCGCGCGGGTGGCGCCGATACGGTCAAGCAGCAGAAACCAGATCAACGTCGCCAAAAGGCCGGGGAAAAGGGTTGTGTAGATGAACGCCAGCGCAAGAGGGACGGTTGGGTTGATGTAGATGCTCTCGAAAACAGGCGCTGCAACGAACAGAACTGCCGACCCCACCAGCATTTGAAGACCAACAACCATCATGAAGTTCCCGCCCGAGGTCGCACCCCGCACCGCAAGCGTGGCAAAAGTCAGCGCCAGGGCACCTATGCCGCACAGCATCACACCAAACAGGTCGATCCCAGCGGTAACGCGGCTGCTCATGATCAGGGCGACCCCGGCGAATCCGGCCAGTAGGCCGAGTACCCCTAGGGGCCGAAGTTTGTCCTCAAGAAACAGCCAACCGGCCAGTGCCACCAGCAAGGGCATAGTCGAAGCGATGATGGCTGCAACCGAGGCTTCGATCGTTTGCATCGCATAGAAATTCAGACCCAAATACAGGGCATTTTGACATATTCCGAACAGAATAGTCGCCCGCCACTGCGCTCGCGTCAGCGCCCAGCTTTGCCCCATGGCGCGTGCGATGGCGACGCCGATCAGGCCCGAGATCAAAAACCGCAGGGCAAGGGAGAACAGAGGTGATGCATCGGCCACGATGATCCGGGCCGAGGTGAAGGCCGAAGACCAGATGAATGCAAATGTCAGCCCCATTGCAATGGCGCGTAGATCCATAACGGCCCCCGTCTCAACGTGGGGACCATTCCCGAAAATTGAATCATCTGCAAGAAGTGCCCACGAACAATCGGAGGCGATAACCAACAAATTCAAAGCTTGCGATCTTTGAACGAGAGCATGAACCTCATATCAACCTAATTTTAGAAGGTCAGGATATTCGCTTTGGCACTATCAAGTTGTTTTCCAGATCACGTTGCTTAGGTGAATTGAAGCAGATGCTCTATTAAACATCTGCCTCTATCGAGTGTATTCATGCTCCGATGTTTTGCTGAGTTGCGTCGCAGGAATGACTTATTCAAGCGAAACTATATCGACGAACGATTAGTCAGGATTTGGGTTAGGTGTCGGGGGTCCCGCGTCTGCAAGGCAAACATCGTACCCTGACACGTTGCAGTGTAAACAACTGCTGGACGGTATGAAGTCGCAGCAGCTGGTTAGTCCGCATGGCCCGCCTTCCGAACAGCATAAAACCGGATCAGGTCGAATATCGAGAACAAGGCTGTCAAAGATTATCAGTTCACGAGGAGACGCAGCCATGATTTCAATACCTTCAAAAAAGTCGTCTGCTATAGGTGTATATGATCCTGACCTTGGACGCATCGGCAGTGCTTTGATACCGGTGCCATCGCGTCCCGGCGATCCTTTGGATTTGGTGGGATGATTGGCAAGCGACAGTGCAACTCGGGCAGAAACGTCGCCCGATGCATCGACTAACTCGAAGTTCACCTCTGCGCTTGCGTCGTTCGGAACGGTCCACTCGACCAAGCCGTCCTGCACGGGGTGCGATTTGTTCGCCATACGAATTCGATAGGTGTCGAGCTTTCCATCCGGCAGGGTTTTCGTTCGAATTCGACTGGACACGGTATCGCCTGGCAGGATTTGCGCGGGAAGAAAAATGCTAACTGTTCCTTGCTCCACAACTTCGTAATTCAGTCTAGTCAGGGTATTGGACGTTATCGTCTCAGTTTGAATCTCTTGTGCAAGAACAAAGGTTGCTTGACCAAGATATGCAATTACTAATGATATTAATAGGTTAAGATACATAAGAAGAACTCCAATTTTACTGGAAGAACTCCCAATGTTTAACTGATGGTTGTTGTCTCGTCAGTGAAGCTGCTCACTCAATAGTTTGCGCTTTGTCTAAATGAATAGTGCTGCCGTAGTTCGGCAGTTCTTTGGTCGACACCAAATATCGCAGACAGACTTAGGCAATACGTAAATCGAGCTTTCCAAAGAAAAAGGGCCCCCAAACGGCGGCCCTTGATCATTTCGCAGTGACAGCTGGGATCAGCCGTTCACGCTGTCCTTCAGCGCCTTCGCAATGGTCATCTTGACCACCTTGTCGGCCTCTTTCTTGAACTGCTCGCCGGTGGCGGGGTTGCGCACCATGCGCTCGGGGCGCTCGCGGCAGTAGATTTTGCCAACGCCGGGCAAGGTAACTGCGCCGCCAGCCGAAACTTCGCGGGTAATCAGGCCGGTGATGGCCTCCAGCGCGGAATTCGCTGATTTCTTGTCAGTCCCCATTTCCTCAGCGAGAGCAGCAACCAGCTGAGTCTTTGTCATAGGCTTTGCCATTTCTTGGTCTCCTTAACGTGCCCGATAAATTGGGCCTCACCGCGTAACTGTAACGGTATATTGTGGTTAAACACAACGAATAGTAGCGCCAAAACCCCTAAAAATATGGGGATTTCGTTGCTTTTTTACGTCACAGGAAGGCTGTTTCGTCGAAAGAGCGCAATTTCCGACTGTGCAGGCGCTCTAGCGGCATGCCCCGCAGGTGTTCCATCGCCCGTATTCCGATTGCCAGATGGCGGCTGACCTGGGTGGTATAGAACGATGATGCCATGCCGGGAAGCTTTAATTCGCCGTGCAGGGGTTTGTCTGACACGCAAAGCAATGTGCCGTATGGCACCCGGAAACGATAACCGTTTGCAGCAATGGTGGCGCTTTCCATATCCAGTGCAATCGCGCGGGATTGGCTGAGCCGCTGCACCGGACCGGATTGATCGCGCAACTCCCAGTTTCGGTTGTCGACCGAAGCCACGGTGCCTGTACGCATGATCCGCTTGAGTTCGTAGCCTTGCAGCTCGGTTACTTCAGCGACAGCATGTTCTAGAGCAACCTGAACCTCGGCTAGCGGTGGGATCGGCACCCAGACGGGCAGATCGTCGTCCAGTACCTTGTCCTCGCGCAAATAAGCGTGGGCCAGAACGAAATCCCCCAGCGCTTGTGTGTTGCGCAGCCCGGCGCAGTGTCCGACCATCAGCCAGGCATGCGGTCGCAAGACGGCGATATGGTCTGTTGCGGTTTTCGCGTTCGACGGACCGACCCCGATATTGACCAGAGTGATCCCTGACCCATCTGCGCGTTTCAGGTGGTAGGTGGGCATCTGCGGCAGTTTCAGGGGTTGTTCCAGGTCTGCATCCGGGGTCGTGATCTCAACATTCCCTGTCGAAACAAAGCTGGTATAGCCGCTTTCGGGGTCTGCCAGTTGTTCGCGCGCGTATTTCTCGAACTCCGAGACATAGAACTGGTAGTTGGTGAACAAAACGTGGTTCTGAAAATGCCCGGCATCTGTTGCCGTGTAGTGCGCCAGTCGCGCCAGCGAATAGTCCACACGCTGCGCCGTGAACAAGGCCAAGGGGCCTACCGTGTCATGATCGAGTACACCGTTGACGATGTCATCGTTGGTTGTGCTCAGATCGGGCACATCGAATACGTCACGCAGGGTGAAACCGGCGGCCCCCTGTTGTGGCACCATCAAATTCGGATTGTTGGCAACTGCGAAGTGAACCGGGATCGGCGTATCAGATGCGCTGATGGTCACGGGCTGGCCATGATTTTTGATCAGCAAGGCGATCTGCTGTGTCAGGTAGGACCGGAATAGATCGGGCCGGGTGACGGTGGTTGCGTGAATGCCGGGCTCGGACACGTGGCCAAAGCTCAACCGGCTGTCGACCTGTGCGTAAGACGTGGTTTTGATGCGAATTTCCGGGTAGTAGGCTCTGATCCGTTCCTCTGGCGCGCCGTCTTGCAGGGCCGAGGCGAAGTTGTCACACAGAAATTCGGTGGCTTGTTTGTACAGCACTTCCAGCCGAGCTACGGCTGCTTTGGGGTCTGTGAATTGTTCCGGTGCGATTGCATCAGGTGTTCTTATTTTTGTCATGCCAGTGGTTCCAGAAGTTCAATCTTTTCAAATGTGCGCACATCTACAAGCCCAAGGTCCGAGACCCGCAATTCCGGGATCACAACCAGCGCCAAAAGAGAGTGCTGCATATAGGCGTTGTTCAAGGTACAGCCGCAGGCCTGCATAGCCTCGACCATGTTTTCAGCTTTTGCTGCGACCTCAGACGCGGGACTGTCGGACATCAAACCAGCGATGGGCAATTCGACCAACGCAAGCTCTTGCCCATCGCGGAACAAAGTGATCCCGCCTCCCACTTCGGCCAGCCGGTTGGCCGCCATGGCCATCTGTTCCCGGTCGGTGCCGACTACAATCATGTGGTGGCTGTCATGCGCCACGGTTGAGGCCATGGCCATTTTGCCCTGATAGCCAAAGCCCGAGACAAAGGCATTCGTCACCCCGCCCGTCGCCTGATGACGTTCCACCAGCGCGATTTGGCAGACATCACCTTCGCCTTCAACCAGCCCGCCAATGATCGGCAGTTCCGCCTTCAGCGCTTTGGTCGGGGCCTGGTTTTCGACAACTCCGATGACGTTGGCCTGCACCCGGTTGGCCCCCGCTGGGGGTTTGATCTCGAAATCGTCCGCGCTCAGCGCGTGGCCCAGATGCACGGTGTTGCGGGCTTTGTCGGGCCAGTCCAGATGCGGGCAATCAACTGTAAGCTCACCACCCTCTGCGACCACCTGCCCGCGCGCGATCACCATCTCAATCGGCAATTCGGTCAAGTCTGAACTGAGAATGATATCCGCACTGCGCCCAGGAGTGACTGAACCAATCTCACGCTCCAGCCCGAAATGGGTGGCGGTGTTGATCGTGGCCATCTGCAACGCGATCAGCGGATCGCAGCCGCAGGCAATTGCGTGACGCACAACCCGGTTCATATGCCCGTCGTTCACCAAAGTGCCCGAGTGGCAATCATCTGTGCACAGGATAAAGTTGCGCGGGTCCAGGCCCTTTTCGGTGATGGCCGTGATCTGACTTTCCACGTCATACCAGGCCGAGCCCAGCCGCATCATCGAGCGCATACCCTGCCGCACGCGGGCAATGGCATCGGCTTCGCAAGTACCTTCATGATCATCTGCAGGCCCGCCTGCGACGTAAGCCGCGAAATCTGGCCCTAAATCAGGGGATGCATAGTGTCCGCCTACCGTTTTGCCGGCGCGTTGAGTAGCTGCGATCTCGGCCAGCATCTTAGGGTCACCGTGGATCACACCAGGGAAATTCATCATTTCACCCAACCCGACTATGCCGGGCCAATTCATCGCTTCGCGGACATCCTCGGGCGTGATCTCGTAGCCCGTCGTCTCCAATCCCGGAGCCGATGGCGCGCAAGAGGGCATCTGGGTGAAGATATTCACCGGCTGCATCATCGCTTCGTCATGCATCATGCGCACGCCGTTTAGACCCAGCACATTCGCGATTTCGTGCGGATCGGTGAACATTGACGTGGTGCCATGCGGGATCACGGCTCGCGCAAATTCTGCGGGTGTCAGCATGCCCGATTCGATATGCATGTGGCCGTCGCATAGACCGGGCAAGATATAGCGACCTTCTGCTTCGACGATCTGCGTCTCAGGGCCGATGCAATGGGTGGCATCCGGCCCGACAAAGGCAATCCGCCCGTCTGCAATGGCAACTGAATGGTCCGGCAACAGCTCGCGGCTGTGTACATTGACCCACACTCCGCTGCGAATAACCATATCGGCGGTGTCGCGCCCGGCAGCAACTGCAATCAAACGAGGGGCGACATCGGGCCAGCTTGGGAAAGGTGTGTATTCCATGGCTCAACTTTCCCGAATGCGCGGTCAGGTGCAACCCCGGTAATTTCGGATCATCAAATCATCACAAATCCCATCCGCAGCGCGTCAGCGCTGCCCGGCCCAACCAGAGGAGATGTCCCGTTAGGGGCAGCGACGATGGGCGGGAGCTACCCGATTTCCCGCCGTATCCAATTGGCAAAAGCAACAGCGCCGGGATTGTCCTCGGCCTGAGGGGACAGCAACAGATAATAGGCTTCGGGCATCGGGGCGCGATGATCGAACGGGGCAATCAGCTGCCCTTGTTCGATCAAATGCCCCGCAATGGCGCCATGGGCCAGACATAGCCCACCCCCCGCCATCGCCGCCGACAAGCAGACCAGATACGTCGTCGCATACGTGATCGCAGGTTTTTCCCAATTTAGGCTCTGTTCTTCGGCCCAACTTGCCCAGTTTGACAGAAGGTTCGAACAGTCGAACAGCGGCTGCTGCTGTAACGTTTCCAAAGTGGCCGGAAAACCCGGTGCGCAAACGGGGTAGTAGTATTCTTGCCGCAGCAACTCGGTTCGAACAGTATCGGCAGGGCGCAGCGAGAATCGGATTTCAACTGCGGCCCCCTCGGCCATCTCTCGCGGCTCCCATAATTCGGTGAAGATGTTCAGCTGCACATCCGGGTATTCAGCCTGGAATGCAGGCAGGCGAGGGGCCAGCCAGTTCACCGCGAAGCTGATGTTACACTGAACCTGAACCGCATTCTGCTGCGCCCCCGTCACCGCCTGTGTGCCACGCACCAGCGTCCGAAACGCCTCGCGCACGACGGGCAGATAGGTGATTCCGGCCTCGGTCAACTCCAGCGCCTTGGGGCGACGCAGGAACAGCGGCTGACCCAGATGCCCCTCCAGCGATTTGATTTGCTGACTGACAGCGCTTTGCGTCATGTTCAGGTCGCGCGCCGCTCCGGTGAATGAAAGATGACGTGCCGCAGCCTCGAATGTGCGCAACCACCCTAAGGGCGGCAGGGAGTTTTGCATTCTCATAACCTCGGCATAAGTTTTGCTAATGGAATAGTTGCGTTTTTTTCGTTGGTCAAACTTTCACTCCCGAGGCAGGCTTTTGCCCAGATCAGCCTTCAAAGGAGCGTTCACATGAGTGTCGCCAATCTTCGCCCCAATATCGACCATTGGCCCGAGCGTGTGGATATGGCCGCGACCTTCCGCTGGACCGAGCGTTTGAAGATGCATGAGGGGGTGGCCAATCATTTCAGTCTGGCGGTGAATGATGACGGCACGCAGTTCCTGATGAACCCCAATCAGATCTATTTCGGGCGTATCTGCGCCTCGGACCTGTTGCTGCTGGACGCCAATGATCCCGACGTGATGACCCAACCAGGCGCGCCGGATCCAACGGCCTGGGGTTTGCATGGTTCGATTCACCGTCACTGTCCGCATGCGCGTTGCGTGATGCATGTGCATTCGATTTTTGCGACCGTTCTGGCCTCATTGGCAGACAGCAATCTGCCGCCCATCGATCAGAATACGGCCACGTTCTACAACCGCTATGTCATTGATGAGGAATTCGGCGGACTCGCGTTTGAAAGCGAAGGAGAGCGCTGTGCCTCAATGCTATCAGACCCGAAGAAAAAGGTCATGATCATGGGCAACCATGGCGTTCTGATAATCGGCAGCGACCCGGCAGATGCCTTTAATAGACTCTACTATTTCGAGCGCGCTGCAGAAACCTACATCCGCGCGCTGCAAACCGGACAGCCTTTGCGCTCGCTCTCGAATGAGATCGCCGAAAAGACCGCTCGGGAACTGGATGACTACCCCGATCAGGCCGAGGCGCATCTGCGTGAGATCAAAGCGATGCTGGATGCCGAAGGCTCGGACTACGCAACCTGACCTCATACCCGGAGTGACTGCCATGACCGACACCGCTCAGGACCCCGAAGCCGCCCGCTGGAATTACCACCCCGAAGGTCCGGTGGGTTTGAACCCGCTGTTTAGCTGGCCGCCGCGCCCGGGCGCGGTGCTGAAGTGGTACAGCGGCGCGTGGTTACAGATAACGGCGCTGAGCCTTTGCCTGGGCCTAGCCATCACAGCCTATGTGCTGTTTTTCCCTGATTTAGAGTCTATGGGTAGCTTTTCGGCCGGATGGATGTTCCGTATCTGGCTGTTGAACATGGTGCCTCAGATACTGATTGCTGGCGGCCTGCATTGGTGGCTGTACATGCGCAAAGGGCAGGGCATGTACAAGAAATTCGACCGTCGCGATCTGACCCGTGACAACGGGAACTTCACTTTCCGCAGTCAGGTTCTGGACAATATCTGGTGGACGCTTGGCAGCGCGATGACTGTGGCCACCATCTACCAATGGGTGATCTATTGGGCGATGGCCAACGGGTATGTCCCGACCGTGACCTGGGCGGCTGCATCGGTTTGGTTCGTTCTATGGATGCTGTTCATCCCCATGTGGTCGGGTCTGCATTTCTATTGGGTGCATCGGCTGGAGCATCACCCGAAACTCTATAAACACGTCCACGCTGTGCATCATCGCAATGTGAATATCGGGCCGTGGTCTGGGATCTCGAACCATTGGTTTGAGAACTTGCTGTATTTCACCACATACTTCGTCCACCTGATTGTTCCGTCACATCCACTGCACCTGCTGTTCCACGCGTATTTCCAGCAGATCAGCCCGGTCCTGTCGCATTCGGGGTTCGAAAAGCTCAAGGCCGGGGATACCGAGGCTGCGCGCGCCGGGGATTTCTTCCATCAGCTTCATCACCGGTATTTCGAATGCAACTACGGCACCTCGGAAATCCCGTTCGACAAGTGGTTCGGCACCTATCACGATGGATCGGCTGAGGCGACAACCCGCACGCGGGCCTACAAGAAGCAGATGTATACCTAACCCGCCCGCAAAGTGCGTGGGGCCATTCCGAATTCACCCTTGAACGCGCGGGTCAGGGCGCTGGGGTCTTCGTACCCGGCGCGCAAGGCGATCTCGGCAATGGGCAGGTCCGTCTCGAACACCAATTTGCGGGCTAGGTTCAGCCGTAACCGTCGATAGACCTGCGCTGGGCCTGCGCCCAGCTCGGTTTGCATCCGCACCGAAAGCGCCTTGTGAGATCGACCAACGCGGCGGGCGATCTCGGACACGGGCAGGGGTGTTTCCAGATGTTCCTGCATCAAAGCAAGTGCCTTGTTCACATATCCGCTGGTCGCACCCGCGCCACCCATATGTGATCGCGCGGAATCGCGGGTCATGAATAGCTGGGCCACTTCCAGCGCCAGCGCTTGACCCTGCGCTTGCCCGATCAGATGCAAAACCAGATCGAACGCTGCCATTGCGCCAGAACAGGTGATACGATCCCGATCAATCACAAATCGTTCGCGCACCGCATCAACCTCGGGGAATCGCTCGGTAAATCCCGTCAGCTCTTCCCAGTGAATTGTCGCGCGATACCCGTCCAGCAGGTCGGCCAAAGCCAGCAACCAGCTGCCAGTGTCCAACCCGGCCAGCGCGTCATAGCGCGATGCGGCTGATCTGAGACCCGAGAGGGTCTGCCAGCCGCTATGAGACTGAAACCCGTAAGACGGCATCACCATCAAAATGTCACCGCTTGCGTTTTGCAGCGTGTCATGCGGTGCGACCTGCAAACCCGATGAAGATGTCACTGGTCCGTTGCTAAGGGATAGAAACGTCCAGCGATACAGATCCCGTCCGGACAGCATGTTTGCAGCCCGCAACGGCTCGATTGAGTTGGCGAGGCAATGGTTCGAAAACCCGTCGAACAGAAGTACACCAATTTGCTGCGGTGCGGCAGCGGATTTAGTCCAAACTCGCATGATAAATGGCTACCTCTGCATGATCTGATTTTCAAGCCCGGTCACGATACGCGCAGGCTCAGATGTGGAGAATTCAGATGCAATATGGTCTGTCCGACGAACAGGAAATGATCGCCTCGACCGTGCGCAGCTTTGTCGAGAACGAAATTTACCCGCATGAAGAGTTGGTCGAACGCACCGGCGAAGTCCCGCATGAGATCGCGGAAGAGATCAAGCGCAAGACCCTCGAGTTGGGCTTTTACGCCTGCAACTTTCCCGAAAGCGTCGGATGCGCCGGACTGAACCATTTGGAATTTGCGCTTGTTGAACGTGAACTGGGGCGCGGTTCGATGGCGTTGAACCATTTCTTCGGACGTCCGCAGAACATCCTGATGGCCTGCGAGGGTGAACAGGTCGAACGGTACTTGATGCCAGCCGTACGGGGTGAGCGGATGGATGCGTTGGCCATGACTGAGCCCGGCGCGGGATCGGATGTGCGCGGGATGAAATGTGCCGCCGTTCGGGATGGCGGGGATTGGGTGGTCAACGGGACCAAGCATTTCATCTCGGGCGCCGAGCACGCGGATTTCATCATCGTCTTCATCGCGACGGGTGAGGATCAGACGCCCAAAGGGCCGAAAAAGCGCATCACCGCGTTTTTGGTGGATCGCGGCACACCGGGTTTCACCATCCGGGATGGGTACAAGTCGGTCAGCCATCGCGGCTACAAGAACATGGTGCTGGACTTCGATGATTGCCGCCTGCCGGATGCGCAGGTGCTGGGCGAGGTTGATGGCGGGTTCGAGGTGATGAACACATGGCTTTATGCCACCCGGATCACCGTGGCCGCCATGTCGGTCGGGCGCGCGCGCCGGGCCTTTGACTATGCGCTGGACTATGCCGCCACGCGCGAGCAGTTTGGCCAGAAGATTGGCAAGTTTCAGGGTGTATCCTTCCAGATCGCCGACATGATCACCGAAATCGACGCGGCGGATTTGTTGACCTTGGCGGCGGCGGATCGGCTGGACAAAGGCCTGCCCGCGAACCGAGAGATTGCCTCGGCCAAGCTCTATGCCTCTGAAATGCTGGCACGAGTGACCGATGCAGCCATTCAAGTTCATGGTGGGATGGGATTGATGAATGACTATCCGCTGGAAAGGTTCTGGCGGGATGCGCGGGTCGAACGTATCTGGGATGGCACCAGCGAGATCCAACGTCATATCATCAGCCGGGACTTGCTGAGGGCGCTGGGCGCATGAGGCCCCTGGGGCGTGTTCTGAACCCGTCATCGATGGCCGTGATCGGCGGCGGGGCCTGGTGTGCAGATGTTATCGCTCAGGCCAGAAAGTTCGGGTTCACCGGGGATATCTGGCCCGTTCACCCCAAAGCAGATCAGGTCTCGGGCGAGCGTGCTGTGCCCTCGATTGCGGATTTGCCGCGCGCGCCGGATGTTGCTTTTGTTGGTATCAATCGCCATTCGACGATCCCGGTGGTTTCAGAACTGTCCGCAGCGGGCGCGGGCGGTGCGGTTTGCTTTGCGTCCGGGTTTACCGAAGCCAAGGCCGAAGATGATCAGGGTGCTGATCTTCAGGCGCAACTGGTCGCGGCGGCGGGTGACATGCCGATCCTTGGGCCAAACTGCTATGGCTTCGTCAACGGGTTGGAACGTGCCGCAATCTGGCCCGATCAGCACGGAATGCGGCCGGTTGACCGAGGTGTGGCGATCCTGACGCAAAGCTCGAACATTGCCATCAATATGACGATGCAGCAACGCGCGCTGCCGTTGGCCTTCATGCTGACCTGCGGGAACCAGGCGCAGACGCATCAGGCCGATATCGCCTCGGCCCTTTTGGATGATGACCGGATCACCGCGATTGGTGTTCATATCGAAGGGTTTGGTGATCTGCGGAAATGGGAGGCTTTGGCCGCAAAAGCGCAGGACCGGGGCGTGCCTATCATAGCGTTGAAGATGGGCCGGTCGCAACACGCGCAGGCGGCGACGATCTCGCATACGGCCTCACTGGCAGGTGGGGATGCTGGAGCACAGGCGTTTCTGGATCGACTGGGCATTGCGCGGCTGGAGGATATCCCCAGTTTTCTGGAATGCCTCAAGCTGCTGCATGTTGCGGGTCGGCTGGACGGAAACGGTTTAGGCATGATCAGCTGTTCGGGCGGTGAGGCTAGCCTGGCCGCTGACATGGCCGAAGGGCGAGATCTGCATTTTCCGCCCCTGACCGATCAACAGCGCACGGACCTGCGTGCCGCTCTGGGCCCGATGGTGGCGCTGGCAAATCCGCTGGATTATCACACCTACATTTGGCGGGATACCGAGGCGATGACCCGCGCTTGGTCGGGGATCACCGGGCCGGACAAGGGCATAACCATGGCCATCGTGGATTATCCGCATACGGATGCGACAGATTGGGTGTGTGCCACGCAGGCCGCGTTGAACTGTGTTGCCGCGACTGGTCGACCGTTTGCTGTGACGGCGACTTTGCCGGAGCTGATGCCTGAACATGTGGCACAGCAATTGTCAGACGGTGGGGTGGTGCCCTTTTCCGGGCTGCATGAGGCACTGTCGGCCGTAGAGGCCGCTGCGCGACCTTTGCCGCCCGCCTCTGATCCGGTGTTGCTGCCCTCGGATGCACCCGCAGATCAGGTTCTGAGCGAGGCAGAGGCGAAATCGGCACTTGCGGGTTTTGGCCTGCGCATCCCGCGCAGTTTTGAGATTGCAGCGCAAGACGCAACGCAGATTCCAAACGACCTGCAAGAGCCGTTTGCGGTGAAAGGCGTCGGGCTGGCGCATAAGACCGAACATGGTGCGGTTCGGCTGAGTGTCACGCGATCTGATCTGGCCGAAACCGCCAGATCGATTGGCACCGAAAAGGTACTGATCGAGGAAATGGCAACCGGATCAGTCGCCGAGCTGTTGATCGGTGTGACCCGTGATCCGGCGCATGGCTATGTTTTGACCCTTGGGGCCGGAGGGGTGCTGACGGAAATTCTGCGCGACTCGGTCTCGGTCCTGATCCCGTCTTCTCGGGCTGCTGTTCAGGCGGCGCTGGGCAAGCTGGCCTGTGCACCTTTGTTATCAGGATATCGCGGCAAAGCACCTGCCGACATGGACGCGATTTTGGATGCAGTCGAGGCTGTTCAGAACTATGTCATTGCCAATGCGGCAACAGTCGAAGAAGTTGAGATTAACCCGCTGATCTGCACCGCCGAGGACGCGGTTGCAGTGGATGCGCTGATCCGAAAGGCAAGCCAATGAGTCCGATCAAAACCCGCCGTGATGGCGCAATTCTCGAAGTTACTTTGGACCGGCCCAAAGCCAATGCGATTGATCTGGTCACAAGCCGGATCATGGGTGAAGCGTTTCAGGAGTTCCGCGATGATCCCGAGTTGCGTGTGGCTATTCTGACCGGCGGCGGAGAGAAGTTCTTTTGCCCCGGCTGGGATTTGAAAGCGGCCGCTGATGGGGATGCGGTGGATGGCGACTATGGTGTTGGTGGATTTGGCGGTCTGCAGGAGCTGCGCGGCCTGAACAAGCCAGTGATCGCTGCGGTCAATGGTATCGCCTGCGGTGGCGGGCTGGAACTGGCGCTAAGTGCTGACATGATCATCGCAGCAGATCACGCCAGTTTTGCCTTGCCCGAGATACGGTCAGGGACAGTGGCCGATGCGGCCAGCGTCAAGTTGCCCAAGCGCATCCCGTATCATATCGCAATGGAGCTGTTGCTGACCGGGCGCTGGTTCGACGCGGTTGAGGCGCATCGTTGGGGGCTGGTCAACGAAATTGTGCCCGGCGATCAACTGATGGATCGCGCCTGGGAACTTGCGCGGTTGTTGGCCAGCGGTCCGCCTTTGGTTTATGCGGCGATCAAGGAGATCGTACGCGATGCCGAGGATGCGAAGTTCCAGGATGCGATGAACCGGATCACAAAGCGGCAACTGCCCAGTGTGGATGTGCTGTACGGATCCGAGGACAATCTGGAGGGCGCGCGCGCCTTTGCTGAAAAGCGCGATCCGGTTTGGAAAGGGCGGTAGGGGGCTCTGCCCCCGGCGCGGCAAGCCGCACCTCTCCCGGGATATTTTTGGCCAGATGAAGAGCGGATCAAATGCGCTCGAACAGCGCGATGAATGCTGTGTCGTCTTTGTTGGGGCCGGCGGCGAGATCGCCATAGATTTTGACTTCGGGTAGGGAGAGGTTTTGGATCTCACCCTGTTCAAGTTGGCGGAACGCTTCGGCAAAGCCCAGTTTTTCAAAATGCTTCGTATTAATTGAAAGCGCGAATTGAGCGCCCGGACGGGCAACGCGTAGCAAGCTGGGCAGTACCTCGGGGCCGAGGTGCCCATGGGTGAAAGTGCCTGAGGATACGATGCCCGAATAGCTATGGCGCGGCACGGGGATACCGGTGTTGAGGTCGGCCTCGATCGCATCACGGTAGATGTCCTTGCGCATGGCTTGTTCCAGCATTTCTGCGCTGATATCAGTGGCATCGATTGGTCCTACGCCCAAGCGGGTCAGAACTGCTCCGCAAAGGCCGGTGCCTGCGCCCACGTCCAGCACTGGGCCCTGCCCGAAGGCGCCGACAAAGGCGTGGGCGGTGTGGATATGCAGCTGATAATCCTCGCGCATAGCGAAACCGTCATCATAGTCGCCTGCCCATTCGGCATAGAGACGTTTGTTGTCCTCGGGTGAGGTCAGCGCATAGGCGGCGTGCAGGTCGGGTGTTTTGTTGGTCATGCTGTCATGAAAGGCGCAGGAGGGGATTCGAATCAAGTCGTCCATGAGGTTCTTGCATCCCGGTTCCGTCCAGATCATCTAGGGGGGATGACACGAACGCTTTTCTCTTTTGGCCACGGCTATTCGGCGCAGGCCCTATCGCGCCGCTTGGCGCCGGATGGGTGGAACATCATCGGGACCACGCGTGACGTGGATGGCATGGCTGCGATCCGAGCGTCTGGGGCCGTGCCCTTGGTCTGGCCCGGAGAGATGCCAGACCTGGACGGTGTGACACATGTTTTGATTTCCACGGCGCCGACCGAAGAGGGTGATCCTGTTCTGGCGGCGTTGAGGGATGATATTGCGGCGCGGGCGGCTCAGTTCACCTGGGTGGGCTATCTGTCCACCACGGCGATTTATGGCGATCATCAGGGCGCTTGGGTGGACGAAGCTACCCCGCCTGCGCCCACGGCGAAGCGGGGCCGCTGGCGTTTGCGGGCCGAGGAGCAATGGAAGGCAATTCCAGGGTTGCCCGTTCATATCTACCGTCTGGCGGGGATCTATGGACCGGGACGCGGACCGTTTTCCAAGCTCAAACGCGGTGGGTTGCGGCGGATCATAAAACCGGGGCAGGTGTTTTCACGTATCCATGTCGACGATATCGCGCAGGTTTTGGCGACCTCTATGACGGCACCCAATCCTGGCGCAGTGTACAATGTGTGTGATGATGAACCTGTACCGCCGCAGGATGTGATCGGCTACGCGGCGGAGTTACAAGGCCTGCCTCTCCCGCCAGCCGTAACCTATGACGAAGCTGATCTGACCCCGATGGCGCGCAGCTTTTACAATGAAAACAAGCGCGTTCGGAATGATCGGATCAAGGACGAGCTTGGGGTGCAGCTGCTGTACCCCAATTATCGCGTTGGTCTTGAGGCGTTGCTGAAAGAGCAATAGCCCGTTTCATCGCGCCGCCGCTTTGATCATGTCAGCCGCTTTTTCAGCGATCATGATCGTGGGAGCGTTGGTGTTGCCCGATACCAGCGTCGGCATGATCGAGGCATCGACAACTCTTAGTCCGTTGATACCGTGCACCTTAAGCTCGGGGTCGACTACGGCCATATCATCCAGGCCCATTTTGCATGTCCCGACGGGGTGATAGATCGTGTCGGCGCGGGCGCGAATATGCTGTTCCCAATCCGCATCCGTGGTTGCGGTGTCGGTTCCGAACATTTCGGATTTCCTGAACTTGGACAGAGCAGGCGCTTGCATAATCTCGCGCATCATGCGGGCGCCTTTGATCATGGTTTCAAGATCGCGGTCGTCGGATAGAAACCCGGGATCAATGGCAGGGGCGGCAAACGGGTCGGCGCTCTGCAGCCCGACCGAGCCGCGGCTGTGCGGGCGTAGCTTACAGACATGGCAGCTATAGCCGTAGCCATAATGCAGTTTTCTGGCGTGATCATCGACCAGCGCGATGGCGAAATGCAGCTGGATATCGGGGCGGTCGAGATCCGGAGAGGTTTTTAAGAAAGCCCCCCCTTCGGCAAAGGGTGTCGCTGCCATCGACGCACCGGTTTTGCGCCATCGCCAGAGGTGGCCCAACAGGCGCGCTGCACCAACCAGACCCAGACCAAAATTATCGGTGTCCTTGCTTTTGTAAGCCAGAATGAAATCAAGGTGATCCTGCAGGTTCTTGCCTACGCCGGGCAGCGCGTGCCGTACGGGTATTCCGTTTTGGCGCAGCTCATCCTCGGCGCCGATCCCCGAAAGCTGCAACAGTTGCGGCGATTGAAGCGCCCCGGCGCAGATCAGCACTTCTAGCCTGGCAGATACACTAAGATCGGGGCCTTTCGCCTTTCGCTTGTAGATCACACCTGTGGCGCGTTTGCCTTCAAAGGTCAGTTCCTTTGCGTGCGCATAGGTGATCACCGTCAGATTGGGGCGGTCCATCACCGGGTGAACATAAGCAGCTGCGGTCGAACAGCGTTCGCCATTTCTGTCCGGATCATGAAACTGGGTGACCTGATACAGGCCCACGCCCTCATTATTGCCGCGATTGAAATCTTGGGTGCGTCTATGTTGCAGTTGTTCTGCTGCCTCTACAAAGGCATGGGTCACTGGGCGCGGTTCTTTTTGATGTGACACCTGCAGCGGGCCTTTGTCGCCATGCAAATCATCAGCGCCCTGTTCGTTATTCTCGGACTTTTTGAAGTAGGGCAAGACGCTGTCCCAATCCCAACCGATGCACCCTTGATCGGCCCAGCCATCATAATCCTGTCGCTGCCCCCGAACATAAAGCATCGCGTTGATGGCACTTGATCCACCCAAGGCCTTGCCGCGCGGCTGATAGCCCCTGCGCCCGTTCAAACCGGGTTGAGGAACTGTCTCGAACGCCCAGTTGCTGATCTTTGGGCGCCCCGGTAACGCGGCAACGATGGCGGCGGGCATTCGAATAATAAGGTGATCGCCCAGCCCCCCAGCTTCGAGCAAGCAAACCGTTTTTTGCGGATCTTCGCTTAGACGGTTGGCAAGGACAGATCCCGCCGAGCCGCCACCGACAATGACATAGTCAAATTCCATATAAGTGCCTTTAACGTTTTGGGAGCGCCGCGTGGTATTTTGGGGGTCAGGGGGAACGGCGCGTAGTAATGAAGCCGACTGTGCCCGAGCGGGATGTAGAAACACAATCGCCAATTTCAGTTCGGACACAGGGTCATTTGAAAAGCGAGGATAGTGTCTGCCTCAGTAGTCGTTAAGCTATAAGAAAAATCTATTGCTGCCATCCAAAAAGAGAACTTATTCTCATGACTTCACTTTGGTATACGAGGCGCGACGCAAGAGATCAGTAAAGATTCCGCATCATCATTCTGGGCTTAGGCTTGAAAACGATATCGGTGACATCTTTCTGTGATCTTGTAGATTGCAAGTTTTATTGCGCAAAGCCGCAAGTCCTTAGCCAGCATTGGAGATCGATATGGATGGAAGTGATAACCCCAAAACGGGCGGATGCCCCGTGATGCACGGTGCCGGGACACGATCAAATCGTGACTGGTGGCCCAATCAACTGAACCTGTCGATCTTGCATCAGCATGCGCCAGCCTCGAACCCGATGGATGCTGACTTTGACTATGCGGAAGAATTCCAGAAACTGGATATGAAGGCGCTGAAAGACGACCTTTATGCGCTTATGACGGACTCACAGGACTGGTGGCCGGCAGATTACGGCCACTATGGTGGTTTCTTCATCCGGATGGCCTGGCACAGCGCGGGGACCTATCGCACGGCAGATGGCCGCGGCGGGGCTTCGACCGGCAACCAGCGCTTTGCACCGCTGAACAGCTGGCCGGATAACGGCAACCTGGACAAGGCGCGCCGCCTGCTGTGGCCGATCAAGCAGAAATACGGCAACCAGATCTCCTGGGCCGACCTGATGATCCTGGCGGGTAACTGCGCGATTGAATCAATGGGTGGTAAGACCTTTGGTTTCGCTGGTGGCCGCGAAGACATCTGGGCCCCCGAGGAAGACATCTATTGGGGTTCGGAAACCGAATGGCTGGCCCCGACCGACAACCCGCACAGCCGTTATTCGGGTGAACGCGATCTGGAAAACCCGCTGGCTGCCGTGCAGATGGGTCTGATCTACGTGAACCCCGAAGGTCCAGACGGACAGCCTGATGCGCTGGCTTCAGGTCGGGATATTCGCGATACCTTTGGCCGGATGGCGATGAATGACGAAGAAACCGTTGCTCTGGTCGCAGGTGGCCACACCTTTGGTAAGGCGCATGGTGCAGGTGACCCAGATTTGGTCGGTCCAGACCCCGAGGCGGCCCCGATTGAGGATATGGGCCTTGGCTGGATCAACAAGTTCGGCTCGGGCAAGGGTGACGACACCACGACCTCGGGCATTGAGGGCGCATGGACGGCGAATCCCATCAAATGGGACAATGGCTATTTTGACCTGCTGTTTGGCTATGACTGGAATCTGACCAAAAGCCCTTCGGGCGCGTGGATCTGGGAGCCGGTGAACGTCAAAGAAGAAGATATGGCCCCACAGGCGCATGATCCGTCGAAGAAGGTCAAAACCATGATGACCACCGCCGACATGGCGATGCGCATGGATCCGATCTATGGCCCGATCTCGAAGCGCTTCCACGAGAACCCGGACGAGTTCGCCGACGCCTTCGCTCGGGCCTGGTTCAAGCTGACTCACCGCGACATGGGTCCGCGCGCAGCCTATATCGGCCCGGAGGCTCCGACCGAAGAACTGATCTGGCAAGACAACGTCCCCGCCGTCGATCACGATTTGGTCGATGATGCGGATGTTGCCGACCTCAAAGCCAAGATCGCCGCTACCGGCCTGTCGGTGTCGGAGCTCGTCTCGACGGCCTGGGCCTCGGCTTCGACCTTCCGTGGGTCGGACAAGCGCGGTGGTGCCAACGGGGCCCGTATCCGTCTTGCGCCGCAGAAAGACTGGGATGTGAACGAGCCGATGAAACTGTCCAAGGCGCTGGGCGCTCTGGAAGGTGTTCAGTCTGCGTTCAACGATGCGCAGTCTGGGGGCAAGAAAGTGTCTCTGGCCGATGTGATCGTTCTGGCCGGTGCTGTAGGTGTCGAACAGGCAGCGAAAGCTGGTGGTCAGGAGGTCGAGGTTCCGTTTACCCCGGGCCGCACCGATGCGACGCAAGAGCAGACGGATGTGGACAGTTTCGCAGTGATGGAGCCCGCCGCTGACGGATTCCGTAACTATCAGAAGGCTGAATACAATGTTTCGCCCGAAGAGCTGTTTGTCGACCGTGCACAGCTGCTGACCCTGTCAGCACCTGAGATGACAGCGCTTGTGGGCGGTCTTCGTGTTCTGGGCGCCAACTTTGGCGACGGCAAACATGGCGTGTTCACAGATCGTGTTGGAACGCTCAGCACAGACTTCTTCACCAACATTCTGGACATGAGTACAGAATGGAAGCCGTCTGGCAAAGGCGTATACGAAGGCCGCGACCGCACGAGTGGCGAGGTCAAGTGGACAGGCACTCGTGTCGATCTGGTCTTTGGTTCGAATTCGCAATTGCGGGCGTTGGCCGAGGTCTATGGTCAGGCCGGTGCCGAGGGTAAATTCGTCTGTGACTTTGTCTCGGCCTGGAACAAGGTGATGAACGCGGATCGTTTTGATATGAACTAATCGCGCGACGATCGTCGCAACTTGCGCCGCCCGTGTCTCTTCGGGCGGCGTTTTCTTTGACTCGGCTCTAGTGTGCATACCAAGCATTGGGTACGATTCCACTGGATGGTTGATCTTTGCTGGGATCGAAGCAATGGGCCAGCAGGTTTTTGGCGGAGTTTCTGAAGCTAACCTGTTGTTTTCATTAACCTGGGTAAGTTTCTGCCGAGAAATGTGAAGTTTTTTCAAAATGGGGGTTGCAGGTGTCAGACCTAATCCGTAAATACCCCTTCACCGGCGGCGCTGAGGTTGTTGCTGGGACGCTAGAGACGGCGGAGACGGGCCGGAGAGACGGTTGAGACGCTCAGGAGAGACTGGGGGCATCTGAGGTTGTTGATTGGGCGGTAGCGCTGAGTG